>NZ_JACHDM010000001.1:0-1077654 GCF_014201065.1 Paraburkholderia sp. Cpub6 | reverse complement strand
TTGGTCACCGTTTCGCTCTTGCCATGGCCCAGGTGCTCGGACATCTCCGTCTCTAACGCACGCTCCACCAGCATCTTGGTAAGCTGCTTGAGCAGGCCGTTCTCGCCTATCAGGTCTTCCGGCTTCTGGTAATTCGCCAGCAGGCTGTCTGCCAGCTTGACGAGTTCAGGATCGGGTTTCTCTCTTTTATTGCGTTTCGCTACGGTCATTGATGCTCCTGTTGCTGGCAGTCTCCTGCCAAATGACCGTTTACACAAAACTTTTTACACCCTCCATTCCTTCGACAGCATCAGTCCCTGACGTTCGCGCATGCGAAATGTCGAGCCTGCCTGCGGTGTCACTTGCGGGGCGTTTGCCGGCCTCCTTGATCAGCCGCCTCACCGTCGCATCCATGGTGCCAAGCAGGACGGGTTTCAGCAGGACCTCGTCGATTCCGACCTTCTTGCATCGCGAACGCTCTTCCGCACCCACTTGCGCAGTAATGGCGATGATCGGCACCGTCGCGCTTTGGTCGCGCAGACACCGCGCGAGCGCGTACCCGTCCATCCCTGGCATATTGATGTCGGTCATCACAAGATCATAGTGGCGCTCATTGAAGCGCCGCACTGCCGCCCCGCCACTATCGGCGATATCGGCCTCGTATCCCAGCGTAGCAAGTTGCGCGGCGATCAACTCCCGATTTGCGATCTGATCGTCGGCCACAAGAATGTGGGGGCGTTGACGCTATGCAGACTACGAGCCTCGCCTCTCGACATTTGCCGATCCTGAACCCCTCGACGGATGCGATTGTTCTGGTTGGCAAGACGGTTGTTCACTTCGACGCGCCGGGGATGGTTGGCGGCCCATTGCCCCGCTTGCGCAGTCGATGCGATGGCGAGTGTCCCGGCCATTGCGACGACGACACTGCCAATCAAGGTTTTGCGGCGCGCGGCAATCGAAACTCGCGAAGCGATCGCTGCATTCGTTGTGGCGCGCGAAGTAGTATTCTCGCAATGCACGCGGTCGACCGATCATCTGACTTGAGGAGCCGGGCCAATGGAAAGCATCGACACACTCGTCGTGGCGGCATTCGCTTTTGTCGCCAGCCACTTTCTCCTGTCCCATCCGCTGCGGGCGGGTATGGTCCGGGCAATCGGCGAACGGGGTGCCATGGGCGTCTATTCGCTGATTGCGATACTGACGTTCGGCTGGATGGTCATGGCTTACGACAGGACGCCCGTCTCCGATCCGCTATGGCCGGCAGGCAACGCGCTGTGGGCAGTTGTGACCGTGCTCATGCTGATCGCGTCGATCCTTCTGATGGGCTCCCTGATCCGCAACCCGGCGTTGCCCACCGGCGGCCGTCCGATCGCGTTTCCCGACGCGGCGCGCGGCGTGTACGCAGTGACCCGTCACCCGATGATGTGGTCGTTCGCGCTTTGGGGACTGTGCCATATCGCCGTGTTCCCGGTCACCCGGAACATCGTGCTTGCCGGGGCGATCATCATCCTCGCGCTGGTCGGTGCCGCGCTACAGGACCGCAAGAAACGGCGGCTGCAACCCGATCTGTGGCCCGCATGGGAATCGAAGACGAGCTATCTGCCGTTCGCGGCGATCGCCGCCGGCCGCGCGCGGCTGGGCGGGTTCGGCATGCACGCGCTGGTGGGCGGCGTCGTTTTCTGGCTCGTCGCGACCTGGGCGCATATCCCGCTCTCCGGTTGGCCAGCGGGCATCTGGCGCTGGCTCTAGCCGCACGGTTCCACGAGATCTGTTCTCGTGGCGCAAGACTCTTTGCCCACGTGATCGTCGTCATCGCCGAAATCCTGCCCGCCTGATCGACGCGCGCCACGCGTGACGCATGCCCTTCCGGCTTCGCGGCGCGGGCCTCGAAACGGTACCGGCGGCCTTGGCCGAGGACGAGGCGGCGCTCGGTCGTTGAGCCCCGCCTCGGTAACCTGCCGCTTCACGCTGTGTCGCGACAGGCCGCGCTTGACGCGCTTCAACCCGCATTTGCCTTGTGCTCGTGCGACGCCACGCGTTGCGATTGCGATTGCGATTGCGATTGGGGTTGCGCGGCCATCGCGCGCGAAACCATTTCGTTTTGCTTGATGATCTTGTCGATCGCGGCGTCGGCCTGCGCATCGTAGTGCGCGAAAACATCGGTGCGATAGCGCGTGTTCTGCGCCGCGCCCAACTGCGAACCGGATTCGTCGCGCGTGTCGGCGTCGACCGCCATCGACAGGCCGATACGCAGCGGATGCGCGGCCAGCTCGGCCGGGTCGAGCGCGATGCGAACCGGCAGCCGCTGCACGATCTTGATCCAGTTGCCGGTGGCGTTCTGCGCCGGCAGCGTCGCGAACGCGCTGCCGGTGCCGGCCGAAAAGCCCTCGATACGCCCGTGATATCGCGCGCCTCTACCGTACACGTCCGATGTCAGCGTGACCGGCTGGCCAATCCGCATGTGCTTGAGCTGCACTTCCTTGAAGTTCGCGTCGACCCATACGCCGTCGAGCGGCACGATCGCCATCAGCGGCGTGCCGGGCGCGACCCGCTGGCCAACCTGAACCCGGCGCTGCGCGACGTAGCCGGTCACCGGCGCCGGCAAGGTATCGCGCGCATAGGCGAGCCACGCGGTCCGCACTTTCGCGGCGGCGGCCTGCACGTCCGGATGCTGCTCGACCGTGGTGCGATCGGTCAGCGCATGGTTGGCTTCACCCTGCTGGCGCGCGGCTTCGAGCGCGGCCTGTGCGACGCTGACCGCGTCGCGGGCGTGTGCGATGTCCTCGGCGGACACGGCGCCCGTGTCCGCGACGGCCTCGCGGCGGTGCAGGTCGTCGCGGGCGCGGCCCAGATCGGCTTCGCGCTGAGCGACGTTCGCCGCGTAGAAGTCGTTGTTGACATACAGGCCGCTCACGCGTCGCACGGTCTGGCCGAGTTGCGCTTCGGCATCGGCAAGCGCCAGTTTTGCATCGGCCGGATCGAGCGTGACGACAGGGTCGCCCTGCTTCACGATCTGCGTGTCGTCGGTGTTGACGGCGATCACCGTGCCGGTGACCTGCGGCGTCAGTTGCACGAGATTGCCGCTGACGTACGCGTCGTCGGTCACTTCGTGATATCGGCCCTCGGTCAGGTAGTACCCGCCGTAGGCCGCGCCCGCGAGCACGACCGCAGCGCCGAGCAGCGCGATCAGGCGTTTGCGGCGTGCCGGCGGCGTGGCCTTGTTGTCGTCTTGGGGCGCGGCAGGCGCTTGCCCGCCGGTCTTCTGTTCGTCTTCCCGATCCGCCAGTTCGCGGTCGGTCGTGATCGAATCGCTCATTGCAGTTCTCCTGATAGGTTTTCCGACCTGCCGTTCAACGTGCGGCAACCGCGGCATTGGCTTGACGGGTCGGGACGGCGGCGACGTCCGCGTGATGGTCGGTGCTGGCCGACGTATCGACGTAGCCGCCGCCTAACGCCGACGCGAGCTCGATCTGCTGGTCGCGGCGGTTCATCTTCAGATTGGCGATCGCCTCGTCGGCGTTCAGCGCGGTGACGTCGGCGTTGAGTACGGTCAGCTGGTTGGTGAGGCCGGCCTTGTATTGCGTGGTCGCCAGTCGATCGGCATCGCTCGCGGCCTGCTGCGCGGCCTGCGCATCGCCGAGCTGCGCGTCGCTCGAGCGGATCTGCGCGATCTGCGTGGCCACGCCGCTCAGCGCGCCGATCAGCGTCTGGTTGTAGGTCGCCACCGCATAGTCGAACTCGGCGTAGCGGCCCTTCAACTGCGCGCGCAACTCACCCCCATCGAAGATCGGCAGATGGATCGCCGAGCCCACCGAGGCCGTGCGACTCGCGGCGCTCAAAAGGCGGCCGAAGCCGAACGCGTCGAAACCGATCGCGGCGCTCAGGTTGATGTCGGGATAGAACTCGGCCTTCGCTTCCTTCACCTCGTGCGTGATCGCGTCGACGCGCCAGCGCGCCGCGACGATGTCGGGCCGGCGGCCCAGCAGATCGGCCGGCAGGTTGTCCGGCAGACGTACGTCGTCGCCGACGCCGAGCGTCGGCCGCGTGATCGCGAGTCCCCGGTCGGGACCCTTGCCAAGCAGCGCCGCCAGTTGATACCGGGTGGTCAGGATGCTGCCGTCGAGCGCGCTGACGCGGGCACGGCTCGTGGACAGATTCGCCTCGGCCGTCTTGCGCTCCACTTCGGTATCGAGGCCGTTTGCGATGCGGCTCGCGGTGATGCGGTCGATCTGCTCGCGCCGCGCGACTTCCTGCTGCGCGATGTCGCGCAATGCGTAGAGCCGCGCCAGCTCGTTGTAAGTGCGGGCGATCGAGGTGTCGAGCGTGAGCCTGACGACTTCCACGTCGGCCTCGCTCGCGGACGCCTCCGAGACAGCCGCGCGCAGCGCCTCGCGGTTCTTGCCCCACAGGTCGAGATCGTAGGAAGCGCTCAGCAGCCCCTTGTTCTCCGTCTGCCATGAGCCGGCGTACGGCGGCGGAATCAACGCGGTGCTGCTGTACTGCTGGCGCGTCAGCGTGTACGACGCATCGACGCGCGGCAGCGTGTTCGCCTTCGCCGTTTCGCTATAGGCTTGCGCCTGCTCGACTCGCGCGCGCGCCTGGTCGAGCGTCGGGCTACCTTGCAGTGCCTCGGCGATCAATGCTTTCAGTTGCGCGTCGCCGAACTGGTCGACCCAGTCGGCGGACGGCCAGTGCCCCTGCTCTTGCGGGAGGCTCCGGGACGTTTCCAACTGTCGTGGTTGATCGATCTGCTTGTCGCTGTGGATGCCCGCATAGTTTGCACATGCCGCCAGCACTGCGAAGGAGATCACCGAAACACCGAGCTTCAGCGAACGGGCGACGGTGTTTGCCCTGGAAGTCTGCGTTTTCATTTTCTGACAAATCAGATTAATGGGTGAAAAAAAGCGCGGCACACGGCCGCGCCGCTCAATCGCCTGTGAACTTGCGAAGCAGGCGGTCCAGCTCGGCAAACTCGGCTTTCGTGAATTTGCGCAAGCGGGCGTTCAACACATGCGGTGCGACTTCCGGAATCCGCGCGGAGGTTTTCTGCCCCTCGGCAGTCAACGTCAGATTGACCACGCGGCGATCTTGCGGGTCGCGGGATCGTTTCAGCAGCCCCTTGGATTCCAGCTTGTCCAGCATTCGTGTCATCAGGCCGGTATCGATTCCGAGCAGCTTCGACAGCTCGAAAGGCGTACTTGCCACACCCTGCTTCAGCGAAAGCAGGATGCCCATTTGCTGGCCGTTGATGTCGAGGTCCTTGAGTGCCGCGTCCATCTCCGCGACGACAACGTTGCGGGCCTTGACGAGCCTGAAGCCGATACTCTCGGTAAGCATGAAGTTCTTCGTCGTGTAATGGTCCATGGCGGTGTCCTCCTCGTTGATTTGAACAATATCTGCATTATCAGATAATGTCAAGAAGAGGATGGTCTGTTTCATTTCCCGTCCGAACCGGGTTGCCAAATTGGATTCAATGTCCGCCGGCGGCTACCGCGCCCGCTGCACCACCCTTGGCCGGCTTCGTCACCCAGATCAGCGGGATGATGACGACAAAGATCACCGCCGAGATCCAGAAGATGTCGTTCAGGCCGAGCATCGTCGCCTGCGCGTTCAGCGAGGCTTCGTAAAACGCCGTGGCCTTGGGAACGCCCGCGTCCAGCGCCGCCTGCAAGTGCGCGATCGCGCCGGTAAAGCCAGGATCGTCCACACTCGTTTGCTCGGCAAGGCGCGCATGGTGCAGGATCGTACGGTCGTTCCATGCGGTGCTCATCAGCGACGTGCCCACCGCTCCCGCGAAAATGCGCACGAAGTTGGACAGACCCGCCGCCGCCGGAATCTCCTCCGGCTTCAGACCCGACAGGATGATCGCGGTGAGCGGCGTGAAGAACAGCGCGGTTGGAATGCCTTGCAGCAGCGTTGGCAACACCAGTGTCCAGGCGTCGACGCCGGTCGTGTAGTTCGAGCGCATGAAGAACACACCGGCGAATCCGACGAACGCAAGCGTGGCAAGCACCCGCATGTCCGAACGCGGCATGATCTTGCCCATCACCGGGGCGAGGATCACGGCAAAAATGCCGAGCGGCGCGGTCACGAGCCCCGCGTCCACCGCCCGGTAGCCGAGAAAGCCCTGAATCCACTGCGGCAGGATCACGAGATTGGCGAAGAAGATGGCATAGGCGACCGAAATCGCAATCGTGCCGCCGAGAAAGTTACGTCTGGCGAAAAGTCGCAGGTTGACGATCGGTTTTTCCTCGGTCAATTCCCAGATCAGGAAGAACAGGAAGCTGACCACGGCGACGATCGTCAGCACCCAGATCACCGGCGAGCTGAACCAGTCGAGGTCGCGGCCCTTGTCGAGCATGATCTGCAGCGGCGCGACCCATGCGATCAGCGAGATCAGTCCGACCTTGTCGATCGGAAGTTTGCGGGCCGGGGTCTCGCGGTCGCGGTAGATCGCCCAGATCGCGCCGGCGGCAAACAGGCCGACCGGCACGTTGATGTAGAAAATCCACGACCAGCTGTAGCTGTCGGTGATCCAGCCGCCCAGCGCCGGGCCCGCGATCGGTCCGACCGTCGCCGTCATGGCCCACAGCGCCAGCGCGTTCGAACTTTTTTCCTTCGGAAACGACGCGAGCAGCATGGCCTGCGACAACGGCACCAGCGGCCCCGCCACCGCGCCCTGCACGACGCGGGCGGCGAGCAGCACCATCAGGTTCGGAGCGAGGCCGCACGCCGCCGATGACAGCACGAACAGCAGGATCGCCCAGACGAACAGCCTGACCTGGCCGATGCGCTGCGTGAGCCACCCTGTCAACGGAATCGACACCGCGTTGGCCGCGGCAAACAGCGTGATGACCCATGTGCCTTCGTCGATCGACACACCGAGGTTGCCGGAGAGCGTAGGAATCGCGACGTTGGCGATCGACGAATCCAGCACATTCATGAAAGTGGCGAGCGCCACCGCAAACGTGCCGAGTGCAAATTTTGCGCCAGTCAGCTGGGCCGGCGCGCCCGGGTTGGTCGATGGATTCATGTCACGCCCTCGTCTCGGTTCGAAGCGCCCGTCAGCGGCGGGCGATTATCTGCAATGTCAGATAAATGATTAAAAAAAGCCGCCTCAGCGGTCGAGCAGTCTTGAAAGAAGCAGGCACAACGCGTCGAAATCGGACTTCGAGAAATGCGAAAGCCGCTCGCTCCATGCTCCCTGGACAACCCGTGTATTGCGGGCGGCGACGGCCTGCCCTTCCCGCGTCAACGACACATCCACGAGGCGACGATCCCTGCCGTTGCGGGCGCGCTCGATCAATCCGCTGTTTTCGAGCTTGTCCAGCAAGCGGGTCATCCGGGCCGGATGGACACCCGCCAATTTCGACAGTGCGGCCGGTGTTTTCACGCTGCCGCGCGCCAGCGTGAGCAGAACGCCGCGCTCCTGCAGATTCAGTCCTGCATCCGCGAGCCCCGCCCTGAGTTCGCTTGCAATCAGCTGACGCGCCTGACCCAGCACGGACGCCAGCTTCTGCGTGCGCTCAAAGTCTTCGTTGATCGAGTCATCCATCGATCGCCTCCTCGATATCTGACTTCAATATATTTGACTATGCAGATTTATGCAAGCGGATTTCCTCGCCGTATGCACTACATGGTGTAAAAACTGAATTGAACCACCGGCGAATATCGCCGCGATTCCTTGGAGCTAAATTCTTTCCGGCACGGATTCGGGCGCTGCTCGCTCTCCCTTCAGGAGGACGGAACGATGACTGACAAACCGCTTACGCTGGGTATCGATCACGTCGGACTCACCGTCCGCGATCTGAACCTCACACGCGACTTCTTCGTGAAGTGTCTGGGCTGGCAGCAGGTGGGAGAAAGGCCTGCCTATCCGGCTGCGTTCGTGTCGGACGGACACGTCGTAGTGACGCTCTGGCAGGTCACCGATTCAAGCCGCCTCGTCGAATTCGATCGCAAGGTCCATGTCGGACTGCATCATCTTGCGCTGCGCGTGGGCAGCGAGGAAGCACTGCAGGACATCTTCGCACGCGTGTCCGCCTGGCCGGGCGTCAAAGTCGAATTCGCGCCCGAAGACCTCGGTGGCGGGCCCAAACGCCACACGATGGTGTACGAGCCGGGCGGCATCAGACTCGAGTTCGATCACGACCCACGAACGCAGGCATCGTGAACGCGAATGCGCGCGACAGACCGGCCGACACCAACAGGACCACTGCCGCTACGCGCCGTCACTCACCGCTTGTTCCTGCGGCTCACAACTGTTTGTCCGCGCCTTGTGTGCAAAAGCGGAGCACGACCGCATAAATTAGTAGCCATCGGAGCCAACAGTCCGATCACAGATTGCTGATCCAACTTACTTCGAGGTTCACTATGAGTCAGTCTCCCAAAGTCATCGTGGTCACCGGCGCATCGCAAGGCATCGGCGCCGAAACCGTCAAGGCATTTCGCAAGCTCGGCCATAACGTGGTCGCGACATCGCGCGGCATCAAGCCGTCTGACGAACGGATAAAGCAGGATGAATGGCCGCGTGCGTCCGCCCGCTTCGCGCAACACTTCCAAGAGCCGACCTTCGCGCAGGTCGTCCTCCACGACGAAGCGATACGTCTGAAACAGGCCCGCGCCGGCACGCGCGAGCGTCACGCCGGCGAGCGCGTCGCCCGACGTCCCATAGCTGCCCTGCGTCAGCACGTCGCCATCTTCAGGCGAACCCTCGAAGGTCCAGGCGAGATGGCGCCCGCTGCTCGGCAGTTCGAACTGGATGCACTCGTGCGCCCGCAGGTCCTCGACGGTTTTCGGTACGCCCGCGCGCTTCAGATAGGCGGGCGCCGCCACTACGACCATTTCCGCGTCTTCGAGCTTGCGCGCGACGAGGTTTGAATCGGCCGGCGCGCGTCCACGTATCGCGAGATCGAAACCTTGTTCCGCAAAGTCGATGTTGCGATTGCTCAGGTGCATCTCGACCTGGACTTGCGGATAGCGCTCGCGAAACGCCGGCAGCAGCGGCAACACGCGATAGTGCCCATACGGCGTCGGCATGCTGATGCGCAGCACGCCGGCCGGCGTGGTCTGCTCGCCCGTCACTTCGCGCTCGGCGTCCATCAGTTGCGACAGGGCTTGCCGGCACTGCTCGAAGTAGCGCCGCCCCGCGTCGGTCAGACGGATCTGGCGCGTAGTGCGCACGAACAGGTGCACGCCGAGCCGTTCCTCGAGCCGCGCCACCGAGCGGCTCACCGCCGCCGGTGTGACACTCGCGGCGTTGGCCGCCAGCGTGAAGCTACCCAGCTTCGCCGCGAGGCAGAAGAGTTCGATGCTGCCCAGCAGGAGATCGTCGAATTTGCGTTGCATGCCTGTCCGCCTTTGTTTTGTTGGCTTGAGAACCCGTCGATCGCGGTCGCGCTGGACCGAATGCATGGGTGCGGAACTGAGGCTGGATAATCCGCCATCGGCCCGCGCATGCCCCACGCGTGCCGATGTGTTCCATCTGTCCGATGGTATTGAAGCTGGACTGCTAGTTCCACACCGATTGCAGCCGCTCGATACTTTCTCGCGTTTCGCGTTCCAGTTGCGCCATCAGTTCGCCGGCCGGCAACGAACGCGCAAGCGGCGCGGCCTGGCCCGCCCATTGCGCGCCGTAGCCGAATTCACCCTTGGCCTTGGCGGCTGCATTGAGCGCCTTGCCCGCGTCATAGGTGATTGGATAGGACGGCGTGCGCGGGGCTTGCGGGTCCTCGCCGAGCGCGGTGAAGCGATTGACGATGCTGCGCGCGAGCCGCCCCGAAATGGCCGACGTGAACGTCGTCGAGCGCGCCGCATCGCTGAGCAGCGCGCGGCGATAGCCGTCGTCGATCGAGGTTTCCGGGCACGCGACGAACGCCGTGCCCAATTGCGCAGCCTGCGCGCCCAGCGCGAGCGCGGCCGCGATGCCGGCGCCGTCCATGATGCCGCCCGCCGCGATCACGGGCAGGTCGAACTCGCTCGCGAGCAGGCGCGTCAGCGCGAACGTGCCGAGGCGTTCGTCGCGCCCGGTCGTGTCGAACACGCCGCGATGACCGCCCGCTTCGATGCCCTGCGCGACGATCGCATCGACACCCGCCTCGACGGCCGCCGCCGCTTCGTCGAGATTGGTCGCGCTCGCCAGCAAACGGATGCCCGCGTGCTTCAGTTGCGCGATCACCGCATCGGGCGGCAAGCCGAAATGGAAGCTCACGACGGCCGGCTTCTCCGCGAGCAGCATCGCCTGCATCGCGGTGTCGGCGACGAAGCTCGTGTATATCTCGCAGAGCGCTTGCGGCGGCGTCGCGCCGTATTGCCGGAACACCGGTTCGAGCCAGTCGAGCCATGCACGCTCGACGGCCGCATCGGGTGTCGCCGGGCGATGGCAGAACACGTTGACGTTGAAAGGCTTCGTCGTTAGCTCGCGAGTCTGTTGGATCGCGCGGCGCGCGTTCTCAGCGTTCATCGCGGCAACGCCGAGCGAGCCGAGACCGCCCGCGTTCGACACCGCGGCGGCCAGCGCCGGCGTGGTGACGCCGGCCATGGGCGCCTGAATGATCGGCTTGTGGATGCCGAGCGTGCGCAGTAACGCGCGATTGTCCGCTTGAATGCTCATGTTCCCTTCCCACCGGATGCGTTAAAAGATTCGATGTGCCTGCCGGCTTGCCTGCCTGTCAGGCCCCAGCGCGGCGGTGCGCCCAGCGCGCGAGGCCGCCGCAAGCGATCAGCAGCGCGCCGGTCACGAAGAACACCGCGTGCAGCCCAAGATGAACGCCGATCACACCGCCGATCACGGGTCCCGCCACGTGGCCGCTGAATTGCGCCGATTGCAGATAACCGAGCATGCGGCCGGTCCTGCTTTCATCCACCGATTGCCGATCGAGGGCAACAGGCCCGCGAGCGTCATACCCATCAGCACGCGCAAAGCCGCGAGCTGCCACCAGTGCGTGACGAAGGCTTGCGGCACCATCGCCAGCCCCGTGAGCACGAGGCAGGCAACGATCACGTGCCAGCTCCCGAACCGGTCGGCCAGCGCGCCGAGGCGCGCGGCCGTCAGCATGCTCCCGAGCGCCGAGCATGCCATAACCACGCCGGCCACGCGCGCAAGATGCGCGGCATCCACGCCAAGGCCGCCGATATACACGGTGATGATCTGCTCGATCGACATGTTGGCGAGCAGCACCATCATCGCGGTCACGAGCAGCGCGGCCACCACCGCGTAATTGGCGCGTCGAGCGGGCGCGCCGGGGGTGCCGCGCGCGTGAGCTTTCGCGTCGCTGTCCGGGTGAAACTCTTCCTTCACCACGAAGATGGTGAGCAGCGCCGCCGCCGCGATCATCGCGCCGCCCGCGAAGAACGTGCCGCGAATGCCGATCCAGTCTGGCAGCACGCCGCCGACGAGCGGCCCGACCAGACTGCCCGCGAGCGCGCCCGTCGAAAGTATGCCGAGCGCCCAACCCGCGCGCTCGCGCGGCGCGGCGCTGGCGGCCCACGAGCCGTCGATCAAACTGTTCGGTGAATATGTGCGGGTGCGCGCGAACGTCGAATCGATCTCGTCGCCGTCGGCGCATGCCGATTACCACGAGTTGCTGACCTGGCTATCGAGTCTGACCGATGCGCCCGTCCACACGTTCGTCACGCATGGCGAGCCCGCCGCGGCCGCTGCGATGCGGCGGCACATCGTCGAGACGCTCGGCTGGTCCTGCGAGGTGCCCGTCTACGGGCAAAGCGTCGAACTCGGGCAGCTTTGAGCCGGTCATCCCGTGACGTAAGCGCGTGCAACGGCCGGACGGGATCGTCGGTCGCGAGAGGGAGCGTGCCCGCTATCGTTCGACTGGGACACCGTTGGGTTCGCGTGGGACGCTCGCATCGACAACGAGATCGTCGACCACCGCGCAGACGCCAGGCGCGCTCCACGCGACGCCACGCGCGACCTTGCGTTCCGCGTAGGAGCCCACCTTGCCCGTCAGCGTGACGGTGCCGTCCTTCACGTCGACGCCAATGTGCCTCACTTCGCGCTCGGCGCGCCGCCGCATCGCCTCTTCAATGTTCCTGCTGATCTCTTGCGACGCAACCTTGCGGCGCACCTCGATTGCGTTGGTCAGGCCGCGGACGCCGCGCATCTGGCCGACCGCGCGCGCGACGACGTGGCGCTGGTAGGCCCAGTCGACCGTGCCCGTCAGCGTGACCCAGCCTTTTTCCACCTGGATCTTGACCGCATCGTTGGGCACGGCGACGCTCCAGTACAGAATCGCGTGGACCGCGCCCGCCACGTCCTCGTCGCTGTGTTGGTCCGGCTTCGGCAGGCGGACCTGCATGTCCACCGCGACCGCCTTCACACCCGCCACGCGCTGCGCGGCCTTTTCGGCGGCAAGTTTCTCGGCAAAGCTCGGCGGATGGCCCGACAGCGTGACGACGCCGTTGGTCACCTCCACGCCGATATCCGTCGCGGTGACCGCGGGGTCCCACTCGAGCTCTGCCTCGACTTCCAGCTTCAGTTGCCTGTCGGTTTTCATCAGATGTCTCCTCGCGGCGCGCCCGTGACAGCGCGCCATCCTCGCGTGTCAGTCGATGGTCAGCCGCTTGCGATCGCCCGACGCCTTTTTCGGCAAGCTGAGCGACAGCACGCCATCCCTGTACTCGGCTTTCGCGTTCGCCTCGTCGACCTCGCCGCCGAGCGCGAACGAGCGGCTGAAGGTGCCGGCGTAGCGCTCGCGGCGGATCACCCGCTCGCCTTCCTTTTCCTCCTGGTTGCGCTCGACCTTCGCGTTGATCGAAACGACGCTCCCGTCGATCTGCACGTCGATGTCTTTCTTGTCCACGCCGGGCAGTTCGGCTTTGACCGAATAAGCCCCTTCGCTTTCCGTCACGTCGATCTTCATCGACGCGAGTTCGGTATCCTGGGTCGTCAGCATCGAGCGCATCGGCCGGAAGAAACCTTGAAACAGCTCCGACACAGGGTCCAGCGAAAGGGGATCAAAACGCGTCAGATTGCTCATTGCACTCTCCTTGATAAGCAGGCCGCGAGCGGGCCCGATCGACCGGGCCGAGCCAGGCTCGCCCTGTCCTCAGCGTAACCGGGCGCGACGACGCGTCGTTGATCCACGTCAAGCGTGTCGGCCCGACCAGTCACGCGCAAAACCTGAAAAACCCGCTATGCAGCAGCACGGGCCTGGCGCCGAGCTCGTCGAGCAGACGCCGGGCGGCCTGTTCGATCTGGGAACGGTGCGCGAGGAACGCCTGGAGCAGATCGTCTTCCCGCAGCGAGCGCGCGCCGAAATGGTCTTCGAGCGCCTCGGCCGTGATCGCGCACTGCACGGGCCGATCGTCGACGAGCGCCGGAAACGCCAGCACCAGATCGCGGGCGCAGTATTCGGGCATGCAGGATGGAAAGGAAATGTGCATGGTGACGCCCCCACGGGCATGAAGTGCCGCATCGGCGGATGCGAGGTAGCGGACTCGCCGCGACGTCTCCAGCTTAATCACGCAATCCACGGCGGATTTGACGTGCGTCAAGGCGGAGTCCGCACGGTCCGCGCTGGCCCCCTTTGCCGCGGCCCTGTCAGCGCAAATGGTCATTCGTCCGTGCGCGTCATGGAACCCGCAGCGGCGTCGCCGCGTCGCGCGGCGGCGTCGAGCGTTTGCCGCAACGCCTTCAGTTCAGCGTGCAGGCGCACGATTTCATCGTTCAGATGCTTGATATCCCGATGCATCTCGCGTCGCAACGCCCTCTCTTCCTTGCCGATGAATGCCGCGGCGATGCTCGCGAAGACCAGCGACAACATGCCGTAGCCGAGCAGCACGACAAATGCCGCGAACACACGCGAGGCGGGCGTCGTCGGCGCGATGTCGCCATAGCCCACGGTCGCGCTGCTTTCGAACGCAAGCCACAGCCCTTCGGAGTACGAGTGCACGTGTGGATCGAGCCAGTAAAATCCGGCGCCGGCCATCGCGAGCACGAGCGCGCCGGCGAGCAGCAGCCACATCAACCGGTTCGGCGTGGCGAATTCGCGCAGCGACAGCACGATGCGCAACGCGACGACACCCATGAACGACAGCCGCAGCAGCCATTCGACGGGCTGCCACGGCGGCGTTCCGAAACCGGTGCTGAGCGCCGCGCCCAACGCGATGAGCAGGTCGAGCCAGTTGTTCGCGAGCAGCGTCTTCGGCCGTCTGCTCAGATGGGCCAGCCAGGTGAACGACAACGCGAAGCCGGCGAACATGCCGACGTATAGTGTCCGCGACAGGCTCAGCGCCAGCGGGGTGGGCACCGTCAGTTCGACGTAGAACGCGGGGATCGCGCAAAAGCTCAGCGCGCACAGCCCCCAGCGCAGGTGGCGCCATGCCCGCACGGCGCGCGGACCGTCGTGCGCGCTGGCACCGCCCAATCCGTAGCCGCCGAGGCCGTGGTCGATCATGTGGTCCGTCATCGCGCGAATGGCTTCCGGCCTGTCGGGTTTCGCGCGATACCGTCGTGGTGCCGCAAACGCACCGAGGCCGCGCGATCATCGTTGCAGGCTAACCGACCCGCGGCTGTCAGCCTTGATGCAGATCAGTGCTGGTGCAATGCGCGCGCGATCAGCCTGTCAGAACGGGTGCAGCACCGTTTGCGCGACGCCGGCCGCCACACACAGCACGACGACCGCAAACGGGGGCACCTTCCAGCGCAGCAACAGCAAAAAGCCGATGCACGCCACGGCGAAATCCGTCGCCGACAGGACCGCGCTCGTCCACACCGGCGAATAAAGCGCGGCGGCCAGCAGGCCGACCACTGCGGCATTGACGCCGGCAAGCGCCGCCGCCATCGCCGCACGCGCGCGCAGCGCCTGCCACCACGGCAATGCGGCGAGAACGAGCAGCAGACCCGGCAGAAAGATGCCCACTGTCGCCAGCAGTGCGCCGCTCCAGTGTCTGGGTGGCAGCGCCATCATCCAGCCGAGAAACGCCGCGAACGTGAACAGCGGTCCGGGTACGGCCTGGGCCGCGCCATAGCCGGCCAGGAAGTCGTTGGGCGCGACCCATCCGGTCGCGACGGTTGCCCGCTGCAACAACGGCAGCACCACGTGGCCGCCTCCGAACACGAGCGCGCCGGAGCGATAGAACGCATCGAATACGCGGATGCCTTGCGAGGTCCCGCTTGCCGCCCATAGCGGCAACGCGAACAGCAATGCGCAAAAGACCACTAGCGCGACGATGCCTGCCGTGCGCGACACCTGAAAATCGCCGGCCCGCGGAGGAATGGCGCGTGGCGCTTGCACCGCCGTGGTCCGGCACAGCGCGACACCGAGCACGGCGCCGGCGCCGATCACGATCAGTTGGGCGTAGACGGTGCCAGGCATACTGAGCAATCCGAGCGATGCGAGCGCGATCGCCGCGCGGCGGCGATCCGGACACAGACGCCGCGCCATGTCCCAGACAGCCTGCGCGACGACGGCCACCGCGACGAGCTTCAGGCCGTGAATCACGCCCATGCCGAGCGCGCCGCCCAGGTCCGGCGCGATCGCGGCAAAGGCCAGCATCACGAGTACCGACGGCAGCGTGAAGCCGCACCAGGCTGCTAGCCCCCCACCCCACCCGGCCCGCAGCAGCCCGATCGAAAACCCCGCCTGGCTGCTCGCGGGTCCCGGCAGAAATTGGCACAGGCCGATCAGGTCGGTGAAGGCTTCATCGTCGAGCCAGCGGCGCCGCTCGACAAACTCGCGCCGGAAGTAGCCGATGTGAGCGATCGGACCGCCGAAACTGGTCAGCCCGAGTTTCAGAAAGACGATGAAAACCTCGATCACGCGCGTGAGCCGTGAGCGGCGCGGCGACGACAAATCAGTATCCATGGATGTGCGGGTTCGAGCGCTGCCGATTTCGAGAGCCGGCGGGCAAGGCGCCGTCGACGGGCTTCGTGTTTGACGACGCACAGTATAGAGGCCTACGGCGCGACCACGCGCCGCACCCGCGCTTGATCTGGGTCAATCGTGCCCCTTGCTTCCCGCAACACACTGGTCGCGACATCCAGAGCACTGTTCGAGTCATGCGCGCAGCCGCGCCGCCGATCGTTGGATATCGGCAGTCGCGGTGTGCCCGTCCCATTTCACTCATTCAAGCCACCGAGGAGACTATGTCCACTGTCGCCATCAACCATCAAGCGCCGGAAACGGCCACCCCGCCGCTTCTGACGGACACGGCCATCGACGGCATGGCCGCCTACGAAGCGCTCGTCAACGAAGCGCGCAACGACCGGAACGGCTTCTGGGCGCGGCTCGCGCGCGAGCATCTGAGCTGGCACCGGCCCTTCACCAAGGTACTCGACGAATCGAACGCACCGTTCTTCAAATGGTTCGACGACGGTCTGTTGAACGCGTCGTACAACTGCCTCGATCGTCATCTGCACGACGGCAATGCCAACAAGTCCGCCATCATTTTCGAGGCCGACGACGGCAGCGTGACGACCATCACCTACCGGCAACTGCATGCGCGCGTGTGCCGCCTCGCGAACGCGCTGCGCGCGCGCGGCATCGCGTGTGGGGACCGCGTGATGATCTATCTGCCGATGTCGATCGAAGGCGTCGTCGCGATGCAGGCCTGCGCGCGCATCGGCGCGCTGCATTCGGTCGTGTTCGGCGGCTTCTCGGCGAAGTCGCTGCATGAACGGATGGTCGATGTCGGCGCCGTCGCCGTCATTACCGCCGACGAGCAGATGCGCGGCGGCAAGAACCTGCCGTTGAAATCCGTCGTCGACGAAGCGCTGAAAATGGCAGGCACCGGCGGCATCCATACCGTGATCGTCTATCGGCGCACGGGCGGCTCGATCCTGTGGGACGAACCGCGCGACTGCTGGCTGCACGAACTCGAAGCGGCCCAACCCGACACCTGCGAGCCCGAATGGGTCGGTGCCGAGCATCCGCTGTTCGTGCTGTACACGTCCGGTTCGACCGGCACGCCGAAGGGCGTGCAGCACAGCACGGCGGGCTATCTGCTGTGGGCCGCCGTCACGATGAAGTGGACCTTCGACCTCCGCGCGGACGACGTGTACTGGTGCACGGCCGACATCGGCTGGATCACGGGACACAGCTACATCTGCTACGGCCCGACCGCGGTCGGCGCGACCCAGGTGATTTTCGAGGGCGTGCCGACGTGGCCGGACGCGGGACGGTTCTGGGAGATGATCGCGCGGCACAAGGTCAGCATCTTCTATACGGCGCCCACCGCGATCCGCTCGCTAATCAAGGCCGCCGAGACGAACAGCGGCGTGCATCCGCGCCGCTTCGACCTCGACTCGTTGCGTTTGCTCGGCACCGTCGGCGAGCCGATCAATCCGAGCGCGTGGGAGTGGTTTGCGCGCGAAGTCGGTGGCGGGCGCTGTCCGGTGCTCGACACCTTCTGGCAAACCGAAACGGGCGGCCACATGATCACGCCGCTGCCGGGCGCAACACCGCTCGTCGCGGGATCGTGCACGTTGCCGCTGCCTGGCATCGAGGCGGCGATCGTCGACGAAACCGGTTGCGAGTTGCCGCACGGCCAGGCAGGTCTGCTGGTCATCAAGCAGCCGTGGCCGTCGATGCTGCGCACGATCTGGGGCAATCCGCAGCGGTTCCGCAGCGGCTACTACCCCGCGGACCTGGGCGGCCAACTTTATCTGGCGGGCGACGGCGCGATCCGCGATCCGCAGACCGGCTACTTCACGATCACCGGCCGCATCGATGACGTGCTGAACGTTTCGGGCCACCGCATGGGCACGATGGAAATCGAATCGGCGCTCGCCGCGCATCCGCTGGTAGCGGAAGCCGCGGTCGTCGGCCGGCCCGACGAGACCATCGGCGAAGCCATCGTCGCGTTCGTCGTGCTCAAGGGCTCGCGCCCGGAAGGCGCCGAAGCGAAGAAGATCGCCGATCAGCTGCGTGCATGGATCGGCAAGGAAATCGGGCCGATCGCCAAGCCGAAGGAAATCCGCTTCGGCGACAGCATGCCGAAGACGCGCTCCGGCAAGGTCGTACGGCGCCTGCTGCGTTCGGTCGCGAAGGGAGAAACGCTCGCGCAGGACATGTCCACCGTCGAAAACCCCGCCGTGCTGCAGCAGTTCGGCCACCACGAGTAAGCCCCCCCGGATCGATTCAGGAGACTTCACGATGAAACCCACCGCACCCAACCCCGCATCGCTCGGCCTTGCGGCTTTCGCGCTGACCACGTGGCTGCTCAGCATGATCAACGCCGGCTGGTTCAGCGGCGGCTCGCTCGGTCTCGTGCTCGCCGTCGCGTTCGCGTTCGGCGGCAGCATGCAGATCGTTGCCGGACTGATGGAGATTCCGCGCGGCAACACGTTCGGCGCCACCGCGTTTCTGAGCTATGGCGCGTTCTGGTGGTCGTTCGCGCTGTTTGCGTTGTTCCTGCACGAGCAAGTACCGGCCGCGTTCGTCGGCTGGTATCTGCTGTTGTGGGGCGTCTTCACGTTCTACATGTGGATCGCGACGTTCCGCTCGTCGCGCGCGCTGCAGGGCGTGTTCGTCGCGCTGTGGGTAACGTTCTTTCTGCTCGCGGCCGGCGAATGGTCCGGTTCGGCGACACTGCGGCACGCGGGAGGCTATGGCGGACTGCTGACCGCGCTGCTGGCGTTCTATCTGTCGGCGGCGGAGATCATCAACGAGTCGTTGGGCCGCACCGTGCTGCCGATCGGCGCGAAACCCGGGCTCGTCAAACTGGAAACGGTCGGCGCCGCGGTGGTGACGCGTTTTGCGGAGTGACTGATTGCGCGCATTCGGCGCTTCACCAAGCCCGTCGCGAATCCGACATGCGCGGCGGGTTTTGTCGTCTGGCCGTGCTCATTCAGGCGCGCAGTTCGCCCTCGATCGTGCAACGGGGCGCCATCCCATGCCCCCTGGCTTTGCCACGTCCCCGGGACGGATACCACTTGTGGCGCGTGCACGTCCCAGCACGATGCCGATCACCGTTTCGATCTGCCTCGCCGAAGCGGTACGGCTTTCGATCTCACCGAGCTTGCTGGTCATCGGGGTTTCCTGCCGCTTGCGTCGCGCCCGCGGGTTCGTGCGTTGCGCGCTCGACGAGCGCGCGAATGCGCCCGCTCAGACTGTCCCGCAGCGTGTCGTCGAGCGCGTTGCGCAGCCACGCCGCGGGGGCCGCGTCAGTGTGCACGTCGTCCGCCGTGCTGAGCTTGTCGCGCACCCACGTCGCCACCTCCGGCGCGACGCCGTCGAACACGCCAGCGGCGAGCGCCGCAAGCAACGCGATCTGATCGGCGACGCGCAACGCGTTGAAACGCGGCTGCGTGATCAGCGCGCGAATCCGCTTGCCCCGCTCGATCTGCGCGTTAACGCGTGCGTCCGCGAGACCGCCGAAGCGGCTGAACATCTCCAGTTCGAGAAACTGCGCGTAGTCGAGCCGCAAGCGGCCCGCGACGTCGCGCAGCGCCGCATGCTGCGCCTTGCCGCCGACGCGGCTCACGCTCAGGCCGACATCCACGGCGGGCCGCTGGTTCGCGGCGAACAGCGCGGCGTCGAGCACGATCTGTCCGTCCGTGATCGAGATCAGGTTGGTCGGAATGTAGGCCGACAGATTGCCGGCGTCGGTCTCGGCGATCGGCAGCGCGGTCAGCGAACCGCCGCCGAGCGCGGGCGACAGTTTCGCCGCGCGTTCCAACAGTCTCGCGTGCAGATAGAAAATATCACCGGGATACGCCTCGCGTCCGGGCGGCTCGCGCGTGAGCAGCGCGAGTTCGCGATGCGTCGCCGCGTGCTTGGTCAGGTCGTCGATCACGATCAACGCGTGCTGGCCGCGATCGCGAAAGAACTCGGCGATCGACACACCCGCGAACGGCGCGATCCATTGCAGTCCGGGCGGCGCGGCCGCCGACGCGACGACGAAGATGCAGCGCTCGAACGCACCATGTTCGCGCACGGCATCGATCACGCGCTGTACCGCCGTCGCGCGCTGCCCGACGGCGACATACACGCAGATCACCTCGCTGTGCTTCTGATTGACGATCGCCTCGACGGCGAGCGAGGTCTTGCCCGTCGCGCGATCGCCGATGATCAGTTCGCGCTGCCCTCGCCCGATCGCGAACAGCGCATCGACGACGAGCACGCCCGTCTGCAGCGGTTCACTGACGAAGTCGCGCTCGATGATCGCGGGCGCCGCGCGCTCTACAGGCAAACGCGTGGTGGTCCCCACCGCCTCGCCACCATCGAGCGGCCGGCCGAGCGGATCGACGACGCGGCCGAGCAGCGCGTCACCGACCGGCACGTCGAGCACGCTGCCGGTCCCCGCGACGCGCATGCCGGCCCGCACCGCGTCGC
This sequence comes from Paraburkholderia sp. Cpub6, assembly GCF_014201065.1. Taxonomy (NCBI): domain Bacteria; kingdom Pseudomonadati; phylum Pseudomonadota; class Betaproteobacteria; order Burkholderiales; family Burkholderiaceae; genus Paraburkholderia; species Paraburkholderia sp. Cpub6. The sequence continues at coordinate 1,057,381 of NZ_JACHDM010000001.1, read as the reverse complement.
CGCTATCGAGCAGCACGACGCTCGCGCTCGCCGCGTCGAGCGAATGAATGAAGCCGCGCACGCCGCATTCGAGTTCGACGACCTCGTCGAGCGCGGCGTCGGGCAGACCCGACACGAACGCGATGCCATCGGCGATCTGTTCGATGCGGCCGATGCTCGCCGCCCGCGGTTCGAGCGCGACGCGCGCGAGCGCGGCGCGTTTGCGCGCGAGCCACGCGTCGGCGTTGTCAGCGCGCGTGGCCATCGTCGCGAAGCAGTTCACCGTGAATCTGGTCGAGCTGATCGCGCCAGCTATTGCGCACCACGGCGTGCGCCCCCGACAGTTCGAGCCCCGCAAGCAGCGTGCGGTCGATGTCGGTATCGAATTCGAGGCGCTGTGCGAAGGCGGCCGCGAGCGCCGTTTCGCACGCGGCGCGCTCGTCCGGCGTCAACGCGCGCGGCGCGCTAACACGCAGCGGCACGTCCCCGGCAAGCGCGGCGCGCGCGCCGGGCGACAACCGGCGCACGCCGTCCGCGAGTCCGTCGATGAACCCGGCGACGCGCAGGTCCTCGGGCGACCGGTCGAGCAACTGGTCGAGCAGCTTGCCCGCGATGTCGACGGCGAGCCGCGCGGCCGCCGCCGACGCGGCTTCGGCCTGGGCCGCACGCTCGCGCTGCCGGTCCGCGGCCGCCTGGGCGCGCAACCTCTCGGCCTCGTCGCGCGCGGCGTCGAGCAGCGCCGCGTGCTGTGTGCGCGCGTCGGCCTCGATCGTCGCGAACGCCTGCGCGCGCTGCGCGGCGAGTTGCTCCCGTTCGGCCCGCAGCGCCTCGCGTTCGGCCTGCGCCGCGAGCTTCGCGGCGTTCGCGTCGCCGGTCAGCGCATTCGCGCTCGCCTGTCGCTCCGCGATGATCTTCGCGACCGGACGGAACAGAAAGCGCGCGAGCAGCCAGACCAGAATCAGCGCGTTGAGCGTCTGCAGCGCGAGCGTCGACCAGTCGATTTTCATCGCGCGCCCTACTTGACGAACGGGTTGGCGAACAGCAACAGCAGCGCGACCACGAGGCAATAGATCGCCATCGTCTCGATCATCGCGAGCCCGACGAACAGCGTGCGCGACAGCGTGCCCGCCGCATCGGGCTGACGCGCGATCGCATCCATCGCGGCGGCGACCGCGCGGCCCTCGGCGAGCGCGGGCCCGATCGCGCCGAACGCCACGGCGAGCGCGGCGGCGGCGATGCTGACGATTTCGATGAGGTTCATGCAGGTCCTTTCTGATTGTCGTGAACGGCGGCGCGCGACTCGCCGACGGCGGCGCCGATGAATACCATCGCGAGCACCGCGAAAATGTAGGCCTGCACCGCGCCGGTCAGCAGATCGAGCGCCATCAACGGAATCGGCACGAGCAGCCCGGCCAGCGACAGCACGATGCCGACCACGAAGACGCCGCTCATCACGTTGCCGAACAGGCGCACCACCAGCGAAAACGTGCGCGTGATCTGCTCGACGACGTTCAGCGGAATCATCACCCAGGCCGGTTCGGCGAACGTCGCGAGATAGCCGCGCCAGCCGCGCGAGCGCACGCCGCACACGAGCGTCGCGGCGAGCACGACGAGCGCGAGCGCGGCATCCGTTTCCAGGTGCGCGGTGGGCGGCTCGACGCCCGGAATCAGCGACGACCAGTTCGCGATCAGCACGAACAGGAACAACGTGCCGATCAGCGCGCGATACGGCGCGGGCTCGGTCTGCATCGTGTCGCGGATTTGCGTATCGAGCGTGCCGACCAGCAGTTCGAGCACGGTCTGCGCGCGCGACGGCATGATGGACAGCTTGCGCGTGAGCCACAGCGAGACGACCGTCATGACCGCCATGATCACCCACGTGACGACCACGGGCGTGGTGATCACGAGCGGACCGAGGCGTACGAGCGGCTCGGTGACGAGCGGCGAATGAATCACGACGTCGCTCGCCGCATGCCGAGCGCAACACCGCGCGCCCACAGGAAACCGCCGATGCCGCCGAGCAACGCGAACGCGCCCGCTTTCGCCAGCAGGACGAATAAAGCGGCCGTCAGCGCGAGCCGCGCCAGTTGCAGCGCGAAGGCGCGCAGCACGCGTCCTCGCGCGAAGTACGCGACGTTCCAGCGCAGCGTCGCGAAGTGCAGCGCACCGCTCAGCAAGCCGACCGCCATTCCCGTGGCGGCAAGCGCGAGCGTGTCGGTGAAATGAAACGTGGTGGCGTCAATCACGATCTCTCCTTTGCTGTCGATGCATCCAGCGCCATGCGGACCATAGGCCGATGCCCGCGCCGATCATCAGAAGCGGCGCCGCAAAAAACACCCGCGTACCGGCGATGCGGTCGAGCCAGCGCCCGAGCGCGAGGCAAAGCAGGATCGGCAGCACGATCGTCCAGCCGAGAATGCCGATCTGGCCGAGTCGCGCGCCCAGCGACGGCTCCGGATTCGCGCGCCCGGTCCGCTCGCGGCTCGCCGCGCGCTGCGCGGCTTGCGCGACGCGATCAGCGGGTTTGCCTGGTTCGTCGCGTTTGCCATCCGTTTTCCCGTTTGCCTTGCCGGCAGCAGGCCGCATCGTCATCCCGGTTCTCCACGTGTGGCTTGCGGGCGCAGATAGCGCAGCATCTGGCGCACGGCCTGCGCGTGCAGACGCGTCTGCTCCACGCGCGCGCGCCGCATCGCGTCGAGCTGCGCGGCACGCGCGCGGCGCACGTCGGCTTCAAGCGCTTCGAGCGAGTCGCCCTGCACCGCTTCACGGCACGCAAGCGAGACGGCCGTGCCGCGCGACACGATCAGCACGCCGCCATCGACCGCGCAGTAATGCTCGCCGCCATCCGCCGTGCGCCAGCGCACCACCGATGCGCTCAATAGCGTGACCATGTCCGCATGCCCCACGCGCACGCCAAAAGCACCGCTTTCATCCTCGGCGCGCAACGACACGACCGGCAAGCCGTCGACCATGACGCGCGCCGGTGTCGCGATCGTCAGAGACAGGCCATGCTGGGGCATCGCACACTCCTCGTCACGCCGCGACGGCGCTCGCGGCCGTCGACCTGCCGCGGGCTTCGTTGTCGCGCGCCTCGTCCAGCGCGCCGACCATGTACAGCGATCGCTCCTGCCAGTCGTCGCACTCCCCGGCGAGAATCGCCTTGCAGCCGACGATCGTCTCGGCGAGCGCGACCGTTCTGCCGGGCTGTCCGGAGAACGCCTCGGTAACTGCGAAGGGTTGCGTCAGAAAGCGCTGCAGACGGCGCGCGCGCTGCACGGCGCGCCGGTCGTCGATGCCGAGTTCCTCGATACCGAGCAACGCGATCACGTCCTGCAGCTCACGCTGATGTTCGAGTAGGCGTCGCACCTCGTTGGCGACCGCCGCGTGCTCCGCGCCGACCACGAGCGGATCGAGCAGGATCGACGACGAGGCGAGCGGATCGATCGCCGGATACATGCCCTCGGCGGCGAGTGCGCGCGACAGCACGATCATGCTGTCGACGTGCGAGGCGATCGTCGTCACGGCGGGGTCGGTGAAGTCGTCGGCGGGGACGTAGACGGCCTCGATCGCCGTGACCGCCGCGTTGCCCACCGACACGATCCGCTCCTGCAACGCCGCCACCTCGCTCGCGAGCGTCGGCTGATAGCCGACCCGCGACGGCATGCGCCCGAGCAGCCCCGATACTTCCGCCCCCGCCTGCACGAAGCGAAACACGTTGTCCATCAGCAGCAGCACGTTCTGGCCGCGCTCGTCGCGAAAGTACTCGGCGATCGTCAGCGCGGTGAGCGGCACCCGCCAGCGCGCGCCAGGCGGTTCGTTCATCTGTCCGTAGACGAGCACGGCGCGCGGCAGCACACCCGAGCCGCGCATGTCCGACAGCATTTCGTGTCCCTCGCGGGATCGCTCGCCGACGCCGGCGAACACCGACATGCCGCCGTAGCGCGTGGCCATCGCGTGAATCAGCTCCATCACGAGCACCGTCTTGCCGACGCCCGCGCCGCCGAACATCGCCGCCTTGCCGCCATGCGCGAGCGGCGTCAGCAGGTCGACGATCTTGATGCCGGTCTCAAACAGCCGCGTGGCGCCGCGCTGCGCCGCGAGCGGCGGCGCGGCGCGATGGATCGGCCTGCGTTCCACGGTCTCGGGCGCGGGCGCGCCGCCGTCGCGCATCACACCGGCGACGTCGAGCAGTCTGCCGAGCACCGCGTCGCCGACCGGCACCTCGATGGGGCCCGCGCCGACCCGCACGGCGGCGCCGCGCGCGAGGCCCGCGGTGGCCTGCAACGCCAGCGCACGAACCGTGCGCTCGCTGGTATGCGCCTGCGCTTCCGCGAGGATCGAGGTCCCGTCCGGCCGCGTGATCCACAGCGCGGTATCGACCGGCGGCAGTTCGTGCGTGTCGAACTCGACATCGACGACCGCGCCGCGCACGGTGCTCACGCGCCCGCTTGCGGCGACCGTAGTCGTAGGCGGCGCGGTGTTTTGACGGGCTGCGCTCTCTGCAATTGGCACGTGGCGCTCCAACGATCAGTTGCAAACCCCTTCACGCTGACGAAACGTCCAGCATCAAATCGGGACCGTCTATGACGCTTCGATCAACACCTTGAGCGCGCGCGTGCTCGACGCGCGGGAGAACGTCTCGTAAGCCGAAAGAATATCGTCGAGCCGGAAGCGATGCGTGATCAGACGCGTGGGATCGATCCGCCCCGCCTTGACCGTCTTCATCAGCATCGGTGTACTGACGGTATCGACGAGACGCGTCGTGATCGCGATGTTGCGATCCCACAGCTTTTCCAGATGCAGATCGCACTTGACGCCGTGCACGCCGATGTTCGCGATCGTTCCACCCGGCGCGACCAGCTGCTGGCAAAGCTCGAACGTCGGCGGAATGCCGACCGCCTCGATCACGCAGTCGGCGCCTACCGATTCGGTCAGCTTCAGCACTTGCGCGACCGCATCCGCACGCGCGTTGTCGATGCAAGCGGTCGCGCCGAAGCGTTGCGCGACCTCGAGCCGGTTCGCGTCGGGATCGATCATGATGATCTGCGCCGGCGAGTAGAACTGCGCGGTCAACAGCGCAGCGAGACCGATCGGCCCCGCGCCGACGATCGCCACGGTGCAGCCCGGCTGAACCTTGCCATTGAGCACGCCGCACTCGAAGCCGGTCGGCAGAATGTCGGACAGCATCACGAGCGCCTCTTCGTCGAGGCCAGCCGGAATGCGGTACAGACTGCTCTGCGCATGCGGAATGCGCACATATTCGGCCTGCGTGCCGTCGATCCGGTTACCGAGAATCCAGCCGCCCGTCGTGCAATGCGAATACATGCCGCGCCGGCAGTAGTCGCAGCGGCCGCACGAGGTGATGCACGAGATCAGCACGTGATCGCCGGCCGCGAGCCCGCTCACCGCCTCGCCGACCTGATGCACGACACCGACGCCTTCGTGGCCGAGAATGCGGCCCGGTTCGCAGGTCGGCACGTCGCCTTTGAGAATGTGCAGATCGGTGCCGCAGATCGTCGTGCGGGCGACTTTGACGATTGCATCGGTGGGCGCCGTGAGTTCGGGTATCGGCCGTTCGTCGAGCGACTTTTTGCCGGGACCGTGATAAACGAGTGCTTTCATGACGGACTTCTCCTATGGCCGGAATGAAACACGATGCGTGGCGGCAAACGTGTTCGCGTCTGAACCTGGTCGTGTCACGCGTCGGCTAGCGCCGGCGGGAACGTAATGCGTCACGCGCTTACATCATGAGCCCCGGCGTGGCGGGCGGCTTGATCTGGGTCAAGCACTACGAAAACAACGCCGACGCGTCGATGTCGGCCATTTTCTCGAGTTCTTGCAGATAGAGGCCGGGAAAGGAGCCCGCGCCTGCCTGCACATCGGCCGCGAAGAAGCTGCACGCGCGAGCCGTTGTCCATGGAGAGTGAGCGGCGCGTCGGATTGCTCGACCTGATCGGCTCGGATGATCGCCCAAAAAAATCGAAGACATCGCTATATCACGGCATACGGTTTGCCGATATTGGAGGTTGCGGGGACGCATGCGCGGCGAACAGCTGCTGGTGCCTTGCTTCGGTGGCGTCGTCGGCGGGGAACATGCATTCGATGCGCAACTCCTGCGCGGCCACGTTTTGCGGTGTGCCCACGGTCGTGACCATCGAGAAATAGCGCAGCACCACGCCTTCGCTGATGAAGCCGAGCGGAACCATCGGCAGCGTCGCGGGTGTCGCGGAAGAGCCATGATGCGTCTTCCAGTCGCGCGGCACGTCGGGATACGCAAGCAGTTCATCGAGTAGACGCTTCGTGCTGGCGCCGATTACATGACCGACCGACTCGCGATACACGCGTTGCAACAGACTTCGCGCGACCTCCTCCCACTCGGCGACGAACGGACGCATGCCATGTGGATCGAAGATCAGATGCAGCATGTTGCGCGGGCCTTCGCGCGCGGTCATGTCGATGAAGCAGTTGAAGAAGCGCGGGGCCGCGTCGTTGGTCATCAGCACGTTCCAGTCGCGGTCCATCACGAGCGCCGGAAACGGCTCATGCTGACGCACGACCCGTTCGAGCGCGCGAACCACGCCGTGCATTTCCTGCGCATTCCACGGTGCTTCCGAATAGATCGGTGCATAACCCGCGGCAAGCAGCAGCGCATTGCGCTCGCGCAGCGGCACGTCGAGGGTCTGCGCAAGCGTCAGCAGCGTGTCGCGGCCCGGCACGCTGCGCCCGCTTTCGATGAAGCTGATCTGCCGCTGCGAGATGCCGGCCTCGAGCGACAGATCGAGCTGACTCACGCCACGCACGTCACGCCAATAGCGCAACAGACCGCCGAGATCGCCCGGCTGCACTTTCGGATCGTGACTCGTGACGTTCATGGTGTTGCCCTCCGGTTGATGCCTGAACGGGATCGCTTCAGCGCGCGGGCGCGTGCCACGCGAATTCGGCGAACTGCGTTTCGAGCGGCGGCTCGGTCACGCTGCCGGTGTAGTTCGTGATCGTCGACGCGGCGACCACCGCAACCACCTCGAGAATCTGCTCCGCGCTGAAACCTGCCGCGAGAAAGCGTTGCCGGTCCTCATCGGCGAGGCGGCCGCGTTTTTCGATCAGCGTGCGCGCGAGCGTCGACAGCGCCGCGAGCCTCGTGTCGTCGGGCACGCCGCCGTGGCGGATCGCCTCGACATCGGCGCGGCGCAGGCCCGCGTTCAAGCCGAGCGCGGTATGAAACGCAACCGCCCATTCGCTCGCGTTCGTCACGGCGTTGGTGAGCAGCAGCGTCTGGATCTCCGGTTCGGTCAGACTGCTCGCATGCACGCGCTCGAACAGGCCGATGAAGCCGTTGATCAGCACCGGTGAAGCCGCCATCTTGGCCGCGATGTTCGGAATCAGGCCGAACGCCTGCTGCAGTTTCCGCAGCACGGGTTTCGATTGTTCGGGAGCGGACTCGATCGTGTGAACGGGATAGCTGGACATGGTATCTCCTTGACGTGTGCGCCATCGGAGCGGCGGCGCGGTAGTCGAAGAGTAGAGGCAGCCGCGTGGCTCGCCAATTACATCGGATGTCATCGCCATCAACCATGCGGCGGCGGCTTCTTTCTGGCGAGCCGCCTGGACGCGGCCTATCATGTTGGAGTTTGTTCCCCTCTTGTCCCGTTCGTCACTGGAAAGGAAGAACATCATGCCCACGATGAAAGCAGTCGAAGTGAAGCAGGCCGGCGGCCCGCTCGAACTGGTCGAACGCGAAGTGCCCGAGGCGGGCGCGGGTCACGTGCGTATCAGGATTCAGGCTTGCGGCATCTGCCATAGCGATGCGATGACCAAGGAAGGCCTGTGGCCGGGCCTGGCCTATCCGCGTGTGCCCGGTCACGAGATCGCGGGCGTGATCGATTCGGTCGGTGCGGGTGTCGAGGGCTGGCAGGTCGGGCAGCGTGTCGGGGTCGGCTGGCACGGCGGGCATTGCGGCAAATGCGAACACTGCCGCCAGGGCGACTTCGTGCTGTGCAAGTTCGCCCTCATCCCCGGCATCAGCTACGACGGCGGCTACGCCGAATACATGGTGGCCCCGGTCGAAGCCCTGGCGCGCATTCCCGACGATCTGTCCGACGTCGATGCCGCGCCGCTGCTCTGCGCGGGCATCACGACGTTCAACGCGATACGCAATAGCGGCGCGCGCGCTGGTGACGTGGTCGCGATTCTCGGGATCGGCGGCCTCGGTCATCTCGGCGTGCAGTTCGCGCGCAAGATGGGCTTTCGCACGGTGGCGATCGCGCGCGGTCAGGACAAGGCCCCGCTCGCGCAGCAACTGGGTGCGCATCACTACATCGACAGCAAAACGGAAAACGTCGCCGAGAAGCTGCAGGCACTGGGCGGCGCGAAGCTGATACTCGCCACGGTGACGAGCGGCAAGGCGATGACCGCGACGCTCGGCGGTCTCGGCCTGAACGGCAAGCTCGTGATGGTCGGCGTTTCCGAAGAGCCGGTCGAAGTGCCGATCGTGCAGTTCATCATGGGACGCAACTCGGTGCAAGGCTGGCCCTCCGGCACCTCGGCCGATTCGCAGGACACGCTCGCGTTCAGCGCGCTCACCGGTGTCAAGCCGATGATCGAAGAGTATCCGCTCGCCGAGGCAGCGCAGGCCTTCGACCGGATGATGAGCGGTCACGCGCGTTTCAGAGTGGTGTTGAAGATGGTCTGACTGGCAGCCTCCGGTGGGGCGATGGAAATTGCATGACCATTCTGGTTACGGGCAGCACGGGTGTCATCGGCACCCGGTGCCCGAACATCTGAAAGGCGGCGGCGCAGAAGCAGTGACGAGGCGAAGAAAAAGCGCGCTTGCCGGCATCCCGGCAAGCGCGCTCGATGACTTCGCAAATCCGCCTTCAAAAACTGCGGCGACGTGGCAAAGAACCACTCGCCAGCACTGGCCGGATCAAGCCAGATCGAAACGATCCAGATTCATCACCTTGACCCACGCGGCAACGAAGTCGCGCACGAATTTCTCCTTGCCGTCCTCGCTCGCGTAGACCTCGCTCAAGGCGCGCAGCACCGAGTTCGAGCCGAACACCAGATCGACGCGCGTACCGGTCCACTTGATCTCGCCGCTCTTCGTGTCGGCACCTTCGAACGTTTCCGCGGCCTCCGACACCGGCGTCCATTCCGTGCCCATGTCGAGCAGATTGCGGAAGAAGTCGTTGGACAGCGTTTCCGGCTTGTTCGTCAGCACACCTTCTTTGCCAGCCCCCACCTTCAGCACGCGCAGGCCGCCGATCAGCACCGTCATCTCGGGCGCCGTCAACGTCAGCAGTTGCGCCTTGTCGATCAGCAGCTTCTCCGCCACCACCGGGAACTTGCCGCCCAGATAGTTGCGGAAGCCGTCGTGGACCGGCTCCAGCACCGCGATCGCTTCGACGTCGGTCTGCTCCGGCGACGCATCCATGCGACCCGGCGAGAACGGCACCGTTACCTGCTGCCCGGCGTTCTTCGCGGCCTGCTCGATACCGGCGCCACCCGCCAGCACGATCAGGTCGGCAAGCGAAATCTTCTTGCCGCCGGACTGCGCACCGTTGAACTCGCTCTGGATGCCTTCGAGCACCTTCAGCACCTTCGCGAGCTCAGCGGGCTGGTTGACGGCCCAGTCCTTCTGCGGTGCGAGCCGGATGCGCGCGCCGTTGGCGCCGCCGCGCTTGTCCGAGCCGCGGAACGTCGAGGCCGAGGCCCACGCGGTCGTGACCAGCTGCGACACCGACAGCCCCGACGCGAGGATCTTCTGCTTCAGCGCCGCGACGTCCTTGTCGTCGACGAGCGGGTGATCGACGGCCGGAATCGGGTCCTGCCACAGCAGTTGCTCCGACGGCACTTCCGGGCCAAGATAGCGGGCGCGCGGACCCATGTCGCGGTGCGTCAGCTTGAACCACGCGCGCGCGAACGCGTCGGCGAACTCGTCGGGGTTGGCCATGAAGCGCCGCGAGATCTTTTCGTAGATCGGGTCGAGGCGCAGCGACAGGTCGGTCGTCAGCATCGTCGGCAGCAGTTTTTTCGACGGGTCGTGCGCGTGCGGATACGTGGCCTGCGCGTCCTTCGCGACCCACTGGTTCGCACCCGCCGGGCTCTTCGTCAGCTCCCACTCGTGGCCAAAGAGGCTCTGGAAGTAGCTCATGTCCCATTGCGTCGGCGTCGAGGTCCAGGTGACTTCGATACCGCTCGTGATCGTGTCGCCGCCCTTGCCAGTGCCGAAGCTGTTGCGCCAGCCGAGCCCCTGGGCCTCGAGACCGGCACTTTCCGGTTCCGGACCGACGTTATCGGCCGGCCCCGCGCCGTGCGTCTTGCCGAACGTGTGGCCGCCGGCGATCAGCGCGACCGTTTCCTCGTCGTTCATCGCCATGCGGCCGAACGTTTCGCGGATGTCGACTGCCGCGGCGAGCGGATCGGGATTGCCGTCCGGGCCTTCCGGATTCACGTAGATCAGGCCCATCTGCACCGCGCCTAGCGGGTTTTCGAGGTTGCGGCCGGGCGGATCGGTACGGCTCTTTTCCGTGCCGTGCAGCTCCTCGTCGGCGACCAGCACGCCTTCGTCGTCTTCCCTGCCGGCCGCTCCCTTGCCGTAGCGCACGTCGCCGCCGAGCCAGGTTTTTTCATTGCCCCAGTAGACGTCCTGGTCCGGTTCCCACGTGTCCTCGCGGCCGCCGCCGAAACCAAAAGTCTTGAAGCCCATCGTTTCGAGCGCGACGTTGCCGGTCAGGATCAGCAGGTCGCCCCACGAAATTTTCTGGCCGTATTTCTGCTTGATCGGCCATAGCAGCCGGCGAGCCTTGTCGAGGCTCACGTTGTCTGGCCAGCTATTGAGCGGCGCGAAACGCTGCTGGCCGCGCCCTGCGCCGCCGCGGCCGTCGCCGATGCGGTACGTGCCGGCGGCATGCCATGCCATACGGATAAACAGCGGGCCGTAGTGGCCGAAGTCCGCGGGCCACCAGGGCTGCGAATCGGTCATCAGCGCGGCGAGGTCTTTCTTGACCGCGGCGTAGTCGAGGCTCTTGAATGCCTCGGCATAGTTGAAGTCTTTGTCTAGCGGATTGGAGCGGTTCGAATGCTGGTTGAGCAGGTCGAGGCGCAATTGCTTCGGCCACCAGTCCCGATTGGTCGTCCCGCCGCCGGCGGTATGGATGAACGGGCACTTTGCTTCGTTTGACATGCGTTCTCTCCTTTGGAGGATGTCTCCGTTGTCGATCGGAGTCGGTGCCTGGGTACTTTCTCCAATCCCATGCAAGGTACTTGTTATGCGTTTGTCATCGTGTCAGGCTTGCGTGGCAATTTGACGACCCGAAAACCCGACAGTCAGCCGAATGGCTCGGCAGTGCACTCATGAAATCCAGGGTCGAGGGCAACGCAGCCGATGTCCGTAACGGCTGACTCCGGTCGGCGCTCCACTCCTATTCGAATATAGGCGAGGACAAAGTTCAATAGAATTCGAATACGGCAATGCCACTAATAGGCGGCGACTATAGCGGGCGGAAAACGAGCGCCGCCCTGCATCACTATATGCCGATCGATCGTCACCGCGTCGAAGCTTGAGCGCACCCGCTGTTTTGCGCCAGGCGCAGCCGACTGTGTGATAGGGTTTCGCGTTTCGTCCGTAACAGAATGGGCACTGCTTTCTCTTCAGGCAAACGCTTCTGACAGCACCTGAGCGGAGCAGAATGACGCCAACCGGCGTGCGCCCGAGGAGTACCCCGAACCGTGTCCAAAGCCGTGCCGAAAGCTGCCCCGAACGCTGAGCTCGCCACCGTCCAGCCCGTCGAATCGCTCGTCGTGCCGGAACTGCTCGATGGCCGCGACGGCACCAATCGCGGCGCGGCGGAAAACTCGCAGCTATCGGCGCGCAACGATCTCGACGCCGTGCGCGCCTGGCTGTCCAATTACGCGGACACCAAGACCACCTTCGACAACTACCGCAAGGAAGCGGAGCGGCTGCTGCTGTGGGCCGTCGTGCAGCTCGGCAAGCCGCTGTCGTCGCTGACTCACGAAGATCTGCTGCTGTTCAAGGCGTTCATCGCCGATCCGCAGCCGGCCACGCGCTGGGTGTCGGCGAACGGCGGCAAGTACGCGCGCGGCGACGCACGCTGGCGGCCGTTCAACGGGCCGCTGTCGCCGGCCAGCCAGCGCCAGGCGCTGATCATCCTGAACGCGATGTTCACGTGGCTCGTCAACGCCGGCTATCTGCGCGGCAATCCGATGGCGCTCCTGCGACAACGCGCGAAGCGCTCGGCGCCGCGCGTGACGCGCTATCTGTCGACGTCGCTGTGGGACGAAGTGAAGCTGTTCGTCGAGCAGCTGCCGCAAGATACCGATGCGCAACGCGCGTACTACGCGCGTTGCCGCTGGCTGACCACGCTGTTCTATTTGCAGGGCATGCGCATTTCCGAGGTGGCCGGCGGGCAGATGGGTCAGTTCTTCAGAAGGCTCGGCGGCGATGGTCAGGACCAGTGGTGGCTCGAGACGCTCGGCAAGGGCGACAAGGAGCGGATCGTGCCGGTGTCGGCCGAACTGGTTCAGGAGCTGCGCAGCTACCGCACGCTCAATGGCCTCGCCGCCCTGCCGACCCGCGCCGAGGAAACGCCGCTCGTGCTGCCGTTCAAGGGCCGAAACCGCTGCCTGTCGCGCTCGGCGATTCACGACGCGATCAAGGGCATCTTCGCGGGCGCGGCCATGTGGCTGCGTGCGCGCGGTCCCGAATTCGCCGATCGCGCCGACGAGCTCGAGCGCGCGTCGGCGCACTGGCTGCGGCATACGGCCGGTTCGCACCAGGCGGACGGCGGCGTCGATCTGCGCACGATCCGCGACAACCTCGGCCACGTTTCGCTGAATACGACCAGTCTTTACCTCCACACCGAGGACGACGCACGGCATACCGAGACCGTTAATCGACACCGGATGAACTGGGACGACGCGAAGTCTGAAGACGGCAATGCGGGCGGCAATTAAGCGCGGATCGGGCGGGTGAAACGCGCCGCCGGAATTGTGCGTTATTTCTTTCTTCTTTCTATTTCCCAGTTGGATCGATTCATCAGGCGATGCGCGCCGGGCATGCGTTTGCGCCTGCGCGTTTACCCGCTCGTTTCCCTGGTCGTCGATTCATATCTCAAGAATGCAAAACGCCGACCGTTAAACGGGCATCGCTCGACAAATAACCAATACAAACCGGGGAATGAACTTGAAAACCATCACCAACGCGCTGTTGGCGTCGGCTGCGTGCGCTACCTTTCTCGCGGGCTGCGTGAGCAGTGGGCAAGGCCGGCTCGTCAGCGCCCCGAACCGGGTCAACGAAGTGACCGTGACCGCGTATCAGCCGTTGCCGACCGATGTGTACGTCGCCAATGTGGTCGATCGCGATGTGGTGATCGTCGGCGGCGATACGTATATCTGGGTCGTCGGCCGGGACGGCGTCCGGCATCGCCAGTTCTATTCTCATGGCGATCATCGCGCCGAGGTTTTCCATCGCCGTGAGGAGCTGCATCGTGTGATGGCGAGCCATGACGGTCATCTGCCGGAGCATCCGGGCGGCGCGCATCCGCCGCTCGGGCACCCGGGCGGCCCCGCGCCGGCGATGGCCGCGCACGGACAGCCGCCGCGAGCCGACAGGCACGCCGCCAGACCGGTCAGGTCTGCACCCGCGACGGCCGCGCACGGACAACCGCGCCGCGCCGTCATGCACGTCGCCGGGCCGGTCAGGTCCGCGCCCGCACCATCGGCAAAGCGGGCGTCGAAGGATCCGAAGAAGTCGTAACGTCGCTGATAGGCGCGCTGCCAAAGCGCCTTCCTGGATCGCCCGCTTCCCGCAACTCCCCGCCAATCCCACCCCATTGCCCGCTAGAATTGCCGGCTTTGCCCGCGTCGGGCGCGCCGCAAGGCAAAATACGGGTTTTGCGCGCGCCGCACGCGCGGCCGACCCGGTCGCGAAGCGTCCCCAAGCCGTTTTCGGGCCCGGCGGTTGCATCGTCGCCCCGGGCCGCGCGCCGACCCGCAACATCACAGCCCCGCCCGGCCCGTCAGCTTCGCTGCCCGGCGCACGCGGCGCGGCGAGGACCGCTCGTCCCCAACCGAGCAGATCAGGAGCCTTTATGAGCGATTCGAATCCATCCTTCCTCGGCCGCATTTCGCTGGCCGTCGGCACGTTTTTCAGCATTCTCGGCAACGGCGACTTCGCCGCCGACGTCCTGCGCCTGCGCAACGGCGAAAAGATCGGCGCGGCCCCGGCAGCCGCCCCCGCCGCCACGCCAACCCCGGCCCCCGCCGCCGCCCCGCAACCGAAGCCGCAACCCGCGCCGGTGCTGAAGGAGGCCTCCCCCGACGCCGCGCTGCAACTGCTCGGCCTGCTGCAGCGCGACGCGCGCTTCATCGATTTCGTCGAGGAAGACATCAAGGCCTATAGCGACGCCGACATCGGCGCGGCCGCGCGCCTCGTGCACGAAGGCTGCCGCGCGACGCTGCGCGAGCACTTCACGATCCGCCCGGTGCGCGACGAAGCCGAAGGCAGCCGCGTGACGCTGCCCGCAGGCTTCGACGCGAGCTCGGTCCGTTTGACCGGCAACGTGGTCGGCAGTGCGCCGTTCAACGGCAGCATCAGCCATCGCGGCTGGCGCGTCGAGGATGTGCGTCTGCCGAAGCTGGCGGACGGTCATAACGCAAAAGTCATCGCACCGGCGGAGGTGGAGCTATGAGCGACGCACGCTATTCGATCGGCATCGATCTCGGCACCACGCACTGCGCGTTGTCCTACGTGGACACGCACGCGAGCGACGGCGAGAAAACCACCCAGGACGTGCTGTCGATCGCCCAGCTCACGGGCCCCGGCGCAATCGATAATCTGCCGCTGCTGCCCTCGTTCCTGTACCTGCCGCATCCCGACGAACTGGCCTCCGGCGACCTCTACCTGCCGTGGACCGGCCAGCGCGAATTCGCGGTCGGCGAATTCGCGCGCAGCCGCGGCGCCGGCACCCCGATCCGGCTCGTGTCGAGCGCGAAAAGCTGGCTGTGCCATCCGGGCGTCGACCGGCGCGCGGGCATTCTGCCGAACGATGCGCCGCCCGAAGTCGCGCGCGTGTCGCCGCTGGAAAGCTCGGTGCGCTACCTGACGCACCTGCGCGAGGCGTGGGACCACGCGCTTCCGGACGCGCCGTTCGGCGAGCAGGACGTCACCGTGACGATCCCCGCGTCGTTCGACCCCGCGGCGCGCGAGCTGACGGCGGAGGCCGCCGAGGCCGCCGGCTTCACGCGCATGACGCTGCTCGAAGAGCCGCAGGCGGCGCTCTATAGCTGGATTCAGAAGAGCGGCGGGCAGTGGCGCAAGCAGGTCAAGATCGGCGACATCATTCTCGTCGTCGACGTCGGCGGCGGCACGACCGACCTGTCGCTGATCGCGGTGATCGAGCGCGACGGCAATCTCGAACTGCATCGCGTCGCGGTCGGCGATCACATCCTGCTCGGCGGCGACAACATGGACCTCGCGCTCGCGCACGTGGTCGCGCGCAAGCTTGCCGCGCAGGGTACCCAGGCCGACGCGTGGCAACTGCGCGCGCTCGCCTACGCGTGCCGCGCGGCGAAGGAAACGCTGCTCAGCGACCCCGCCACCGACACCGTGCCGCTCGTCGTGCCGAGCCGCGGCTCGAAGCTGATCGGCGGCTCGATCCGCACCGAGCTGACGCGCGCCGAACTGACACAGACGATCCTCGACGGCTTCTTCCCGCAGATCGACAGCGCCGCGCGTCCGGTGAGCCGCGCGCGGGTCGGTCTGACGCAGCTCGGCCTGCCGTATGCGCAGGACGCGGGCATCACGCGGCATCTGGCGGCGTTCCTCGGGCGTCAGGTCGGCGCGCTGGCGGAACTCGAAGGGCTGCGCGAGCATGTCGCGCCCAACGCGAGCTTCCTGCATCCGACCGCGGTGCTGTTCAACGGCGGCGTGTTCAAGTCGACGCTGCTGGTCGACCGGATCATGGGCACGCTGAACGGCTGGCTCGCGACCGAAGGCGCGGCGCCAGCCCGTCTGCTCGAAGGCGCGGACCTCGATCTGGCGGTCGCGCGCGGCGCGGCCTACTACGGCTACGTGCGGCGCGGCCGCGGCGTGCGGATTCGCGGCGGCACCGCGCGCGCGTACTACATCGCGATCGAATCGGCGATGCCGGCCGTGCCCGGGCTCGAGCCGCCGGTGCAGGCGCTGTGCGTCGCGCCGTTCGGCATGGAAGAAGGCACCGACGCCGAGCTGCCCACGCAGGAGTTCGGGCTGGTCGTCGGCGAGCCCGTGCATTTCCGCTTCTTCGGCTCGTCGGTGCGTCGTCAGGATCAGGTCGGCACGCTGCTCGATTACTGGGGCCCCGAGGAGTTGCAGGAACTCGAGGAAATCCAGGCGACGCTGCCGGCGGCCGGCCGCACCGCCGGCGAAGTCGTGCCGGTGAAGCTGCACGCGCGCGTGACCGAAGCGGGCACGCTCGAACTCGAAGCGATCCCGCGCGGCTCCGACGAGCGCTGGAAAGTCGAATTCGACGTGCGCGGCAACGCGAATGCGTGATTGACATGAAGCGGTACAGCGTCGGCATCGATCTCGGCACCAGCAACACGGTGCTCGCGTACGCGCAAGCCGGATCGCAGCAGATTCGTGTGTTCGAGATCGAGCAACTCGTGAGCCCCGGCGAAGTCGCCGCGCGGCCGCTGTTGCCGTCGGTGCGCTATCAGGCGGCCGACGGCGAACTGAGCGCGGCCGATCTGCAGTTGCCGTGGTCCGGTGCGCGTGCGGCGTCGGGCCACGGCAAGGACGCGACGCAGCCGGTCGTGGTCGGCCGGCTCGCGCGGCTGCTCGGCGCGCAGGTGCCGGGGCGGCTCGTCGCCAGCGCGAAAAGCTGGCTGTCGCACGCGTCGGTCGATCGCGTCGCGCCGATCCTGCCGTGGGGCGCGCCCGACGACGTCCGCAAGATTTCGCCGCTCGACGCGAGCGCGAGCTACCTCGCGCACGTGCGCGCCGCATGGAACCAGCACTTTCCGAAGGCGCCGCTCGAACAGCAGGACGTCGTGCTGACGGTGCCCGCATCGTTCGACGAAGGCGCGCGCGCGTTGACCGTCGAAGCGGCGCGGCTCGCGGGACTGCCGTCGCTGCGGCTGCTCGAAGAGCCGCAGGCCGCGTTCTACGACTGGCTGTTCCGGCATCGCGACACGCTTGCCGGCGAGTTGGCGGACACCCGGCTCGTGCTGATCTGCGACGTCGGCGGCGGCACCACCGATCTGACGCTGATCGAAGTCGGCCTGTCCGACGACGGCGAGCCGCGCCTGACGCGCGTCGGTGTCGGCAATCATCTGATGCTCGGCGGCGACAACATGGACCTCGCGCTCGCGCATCTGGTCGAGGCGCGGCTGTTGGGTGGTGCCGGCGGAGGTGCGCAGGCGCCGCAACGGCTATCGGCGGCGAGCCTGTCTCAGCTGGTCGAGCGATGCCGCGTCGCGAAGGAGCAATTGCTCGGCGCGCAGGCGCCCGAGTCGGCGCCGGTCACCTTGCTCGGCGCGGGCTCGAAGCTGATCGGCGGCGCGCGCACGACGCAGGTCACGCGCGACGAGGTCGAGAAGATCATCGTCGATGGTTTCTTGCCGCGGGTGGCCGCCGATGAGCGTCCGGGCCGGCCGCGCGGCGCGATCGTCGAATTCGGCCTGCCGTACGCAACCGATGCGGCGGTCACGCGGCATATCGCGGCATTTCTCGAACGTTTCGCCGCGCAGTCGCGCAAGGCCCTGGGCACGGATTCCAGCACGCCGGACGCATCCGGCACAGCCGCCCTGCCCGTTCCCGACACGCTGCTGCTCAACGGCGGCGTGTTCCGCGCCGACGCGCTGTCGCGGCGTCTGGCCGACACGCTCGGCGGTTGGCGCGGCGCGGCGCTCAACGTGCTGCACAACGACAACCCCGACGTCGCGGTCGCGCGCGGCGCGGTCGCCTATACGCTCGCGCGCGCGGGCTTCGCGCCGAAAATCGGCGGCGGTTCGCCGCGCAGCTATTTTCTGGTGCTCGACGAAACGCCGGCCGGCAAAGACGACGCCGAGCCGGACGCGGCGCCGGCGCAACGCGGCATCTGCCTGCTGCCGCGCGGCACCGAGGAAGGTCACGAGATTCTGATCGCGGAGCGCACGTTCGCGCTGCGGCTCGGGCATCCGGTGCGCTTTCACCTGGTGTCGTCGAGCGCGGACACCGCGTATCAGCCCGGCGAACTGGTCGACCTCGCGGGCGGGGACTTCGTGCGTCTGCCGCCGATCGCGACGATCGTCCAGCCACGCGACGGCCATCGCGCTCGCGAAACCGCCGTGCGCATCGCGACGTCGCTGACCGAGGTCGGCACGCTCGACGTCCATTGCATCGAGCTCGACGAGCCATCGCAACGCTGGCTGCTCGAATTCCAGCTGCGCCACGCCGACGCGCAAGTGGATCCATCCGCCGAGGGCGCACCGCAACGCCACCCGGCGCTCGATCGCGCGATCGAACTGATCGACCGTTGCTTCGGCGCCCGCGCGCAAAACGTCGACCCGAAGGAGATCAAACGACTGCGCGCGCAGCTCGAACATCTGCTCGGCCCGCGCGACAGCTGGAACAGCGCGTTGCTGCGCGAACTGTTCGGCGCGCTGTGGGAGCGCGCGCGCCGCCGCCGCCGCTCGGCCGATCACGAACGGCTGTGGCTGAATCTGGCCGGCTATTGCGTGCGGCCCGGCTTCGGTTATCCGCTCGACGAATGGCGCGTCGAGCAACTGTGGACGCTGTTCGACGATGGCATCCAGTACGTGACCGACAGCCAGGTATGGTCGGAATGGTGGACGCTGTGGCGCCGCGCGGCCGGCGGCCTCGGCGAAGATGCTCAGCTGCGCGTGCTCGACGCGATGGACTATCTGCAGAAGGCCGCGCAATCGCGTCACAAGCTGCCGTTCGATGTCGCGAAGACCGGCTTCGCCGATATGGTGCGCCTGTGCGCATCGCTCGAACGGATTCCGGCCGAACGCAAGATCGAACTCGGCGAGGCGGTGCTCGCTCGCCTGAAAAAGCCAGCGGAAAACCATCAAAGCTGGTGGGCGGTCGGACGGATCGGCGCACGCCACCCGTTTTACGGCAGCGCGCATAGCGTCGTGTCGCCCGAGGTCGCCGAGCAATGGCTCGATGCGATCCTCGCGCTCGACTGGAAGAAGGTCGACCCCGCCGCCTTCGCGGCCGTCCAGATCGCCCGCATGACCGGCGACCGCTCGCGCGATCTGCCCGACGCGCTGCGCGCGAGCGTCGTGCGACGCCTCGAAGCGGCGAGCGCGCCGCGCGCCTGGGTCACGATGGTCAGCGAAGTCGTCGCGCTCGATAACGCCGACGAAGGTCGCGTGTTCGGCGAATCGCTGCCGGTCGGGTTGAAGTTGATCGGCGGCTAAAGCGTTTTGCGCGGCGCGAAGCTCAGCACCGCTCGTGCGGCGTCCAGATGCACAGCAACGCGCACACAGGCGGATACCTGTGTGCGCGCATTGCTTCAGCACGCGCCGCTCAATTCGGCACGTTCACGGCGCCATTCGTTGCGGAAATCGCATTGACACCCGGGGTCGCCGCGATCGCCGGCAGGTTGGCCGTGGTCAGCGCCGGTGCGGCTCCGGGCACGCCGCCGCGCGGTATCGTGTGGATCACCTGCGACGGCGGCAACGGCGTGCCGTTCTTCAGATGAGCCCACATCAGATTGAGCGCCTGAAGATTGTAGTAATGCAACGGCACGAAACGCGTATCGAAACCGGCGACGCCGAGGAACGCGTCAAAGTGCTGACCGTTCGTGACTTCGTACAGCGCCAGCTTGCTTGCGCCGCCCTCGACCACCTGGTTCAATCCGAGATACGGCCGCGACGCGTGATTGATCGGCACCAGCGCATCCGCGCGTCCTTGCACGATGATGGTCGGCTTGCCATGCAGATTCGCATTCACGCGAATTGCATCGACGCTGGCATTCAACGAACCGCTCGTCCACCGCGCGCGCAGGCATGCGGCGCCCGCGTAGCTCGCATCGGCGGTCGCGAGCCGATGATCGAGCGCGCCGGAGGCGCCCGCGTTGTAGACGAGGTTGATGCCATTGGTCGGCGGCACGCCGTTGCCGTTGCCGAACACCGTCAGCATCGGCGACACCGCCGGCGTCACGCCGGCTGCGCCAGTCGCGCTGGTGGTGCCGAAGCTGAAGTCGCACAGGTTGTCGGCGACACTTGCGCGCGCATACGCATTCGCATAGGTCACGGCGACGGCCGGCACCGCCTGCGAGTCCCACATCGGCGCTTGCAGCAGGTCCGAGTCGGTCTGATAGCCGTTCTGATGCAGCAGCGCGAGCGCATTGGTGGCCTGCGTCACCGTATCCGTTCCCGCGATCACGCCGGCCGCCGCGAGCGACGCGCAACGCGCGGTGCGCAGCGCGGTGGTGGTCGCGCTCGGCAGCGCGCTCAGATACGGCGCGCCGGTCGCGGCGGGCGCGAGCGCGGCGCACGGCTGCAGCAGGTTCGCGAGCGTCATGTAATCGGCGAGCGGTTTGCCGAACGCGCCGACCGGCACGCCGCCCTGCGCGACCGATACCTGCGGCGCAAGCCGCAGATTGATCTGCGGCTCGCCGACCACCACTGCCGTGATGAGACCCGACGTGTCCTCTTCGGCCGCCGCGAGCGACGCGCCGCCGCCGTTGCTGACCGACGCGGCGATCGTCGTGATGCTGCCGCTCGCATAGCGCACCGTGCGCGTCGAGCCATTCAACGCGCCGTACGAATCGTTGAGCGCCCAATACGCAAACTGGATCGCCTCCAACGTGTTCTTGCCCCAGTCCTGCTCGGGGTTCTGTTGCGAGTGCGCATGCTTGAACGCATAGCGGTTCGGGAACTGCGCGTTGAACGCCGCCAGCGTGCTGCTGCCGAGCTTCGCTGTGAAGAGGCTCGCCGTGCCCGCGGCGGTCGCATCCTGCAACGTGCCGTCGATCAGCGTCACGCGATTCGTCGACAGCTCGTGCGCGCCGTTGCCGCCGCCCTTGTCGGTGTAGGCCACCGCGCAGCCGCGCTTCAGGCCCCACTCGCCGGCCGCCGAAATCGCGCCGTACACGCCGCGCGAACCGGACGACGTCGCGGTGACGATGCA
The DNA here is from genome assembly GCF_014201065.1 of Paraburkholderia sp. Cpub6. Taxonomy (NCBI): domain Bacteria; kingdom Pseudomonadati; phylum Pseudomonadota; class Betaproteobacteria; order Burkholderiales; family Burkholderiaceae; genus Paraburkholderia; species Paraburkholderia sp. Cpub6. Next base: position 1,036,260 of record NZ_JACHDM010000001.1, on the reverse strand, counting down.
CGGTTGGTCCGGATTGAAGCTCGCGGGAATCTGCACGAGCAGGCTAACGTTCTGCGCGCCGCTGCCGTCATCGGCATAGGCGAGGTATTCCTTGCCCGCGATCTTGCCTTCGCCGAGCGTGTCGTTGCCGTTCAGGTCGACGTTGGGGCCCCAGAAGCGTCCATAGCCGCCGTTCGCCGTCATGTCGACGAGCGCCCGATAGTTCGACCAGATCGCGAGACGCCGCAATTCGGCGGCCGTAGGTTGCGCCGCATTCGCGATGGCCGGCGCCGTCGCCGATGCGAGGCCGGTCTTGCCGAGGCCCGCGCTCAGCAGATCGTCGCTGTTGCCGTCATAAGATTTCGTCGTCACCGCGCTTTTGATGAAGCCAGGCAGCACGTTGCTCGGCGGCGGCGGTTGCAGCCCGTCGTTGCCGCTGCCACAGCCCGCCAGCACGATTGCGGACGCCATCACGGTCGCCGCGGTACCGAGCCTCCAAGGGTTGCGCATGGCCGCCGGGATTTTTTTCGCTGTTGTCATCTGTTCTGTCTCCGTCATTTATACGACGTTGTATTGGCAGCGGTACCCAACTTGTTGCCGACCCCGCTCCATCTGGTTCGCTAGAACGAGATGCTTCGGATACCGAGGCATCGCTAGCGTGCATTGACCTCTCTGTGGAGTCAATCCACGGTCATACCCTTACACAACGAGCATCAGGATTCGGGCGAAACAGCCGGCCGGCTAGTCGGAATCGGCCATGCGAGTGAACCCGTCGTCGCTCCAGTCTTCGGAGCCGACACCGTGGCGAACGAAGAAAACTCCGCGCGGGTGAGTTCACCCCAGTGGCGATTGCATAGCCTGTCAGCGTAAAAAGCGACGAAGCGGCCCAGCAACCGTTTGTAGGCGACATCCGAGCGGGCCACGACTGCGCAGGATACGAGGCCAAACACGGCCGGCAGTTCGTGCGTGCGCAAAGTCAGACGGCTGACGACGCCGAAGGTACCGCCACCCCCACCTTTCAAGGCCCAGAAGAGATCGGGTTCTCTTCGGGCGTTGACAACCCTGACCGCACCGTCCGCCGTAACGACCTCCGCTTCGAGCAGTGAAGCAGATGCAATGCCGAATTGTTTGGAGTGCGTTCCAAAACCTCCGCCTTGAATCAGTCCCGCGACTCCCACTGTTCCACAACCGCCGCCCTGTACATACCGACCCACGCCTCCGGTAACGGCTTCATAGGTATGCATCCAGATCGCGCCTGCCCCGACGCTTACCGCGGGTCCGGGTGGAATGACCCCGTCACATCCCAGTCCGAAGGCGTTGGCCATCCCGGTTCGCCCGGTCGTACGCGTCGCGGGGTCTGCGCAGCGCGAGCGTCATCGAGCCGAAGCAGCGGCCAGATGGAGGCGAACAGCGGGACAGCCGCAAGCCACCTGATCAGATCACGGCGCTTCACCATGGCGCTCCTCCACGCTGAAACGTGATCGTTTCCATTTCTCAGACGATCGCTCGCGACAGCGGTGGCGGCACGAGCTCACCCCTCGCTCGATGCAAGCGCTCGGGCGTCTCGTGGAAAAAGTTCGACTTCAGCCTCGATCTCCACGGGAATGTTGAAGGGAAGCTCGGCCAGTCCCACCGCGCTGCGAGCGTGAACGCCGCGCTCCTCGCCAAAGACAGCGAGTATCAGTTCCGAAAAGCCGTTGATCACCGCGGGCTGTCGGTTGAACCCGGGTGCCGAGTTGACCATGCCGAACACCCTCGTCCAACAGGCGATGCGCTCCAGACTTCCGAGCTCGCGCTTGAGGCTGCCCAGAATAGCGAGCGCGGTGAGACGAGCCGCCACGAAGGCCTGCTCCTGCGAGACCTGACTGCCCACCTTGCCAAGTGGCTCGGCCAGCGAGCCGTCCGCGTTGGTCGGTCCATGGCCCGAGATGCAAGCCCTGTGGCCGACTATCCGCACCCATGGGAACGGAAGCGTCTGGCCGGGAGGAAGTCGTAACGGTTCCGGCAAGACGTAGCCAAGTGCGTGCAAGCGATCTTCAACGGTCGACATATTCAGACTCCACGTGAAGGCCCAACTACGTTTATTCGCGCGCGCCTCGACAATCGCGCAGCGGCGTGGCTGCGGCACGTCGCTGCGGTGACAGCGCTTTCAGATGCCCGCTTCCCTCACGCTCCGCCCTGCTTGCGCATCTGCCCGATAGCGCGAGCGCGTGCAGCCTCGGCCTCCCGGACGAGCCGGTACGCAACGTAATATTTGAAGACATTGCGCACGTACGTCGTTGGTTCGATGCCGATTTTCTCGGCGACTACGATTTCGACATTGTTGAACCACTTGTTGGGATCGAGACCGCGCGCCGCCGCTTCCTTGCGCATTCTGGCGATCTTTGCGGGTCCTGCGTTGTAGCTTGCGAATGCGAACAGCGAGCGATCCCTTTCCGAGAAGTGAGCATCGGGAAAGTAACGGGCCATCAGCACATCGAGATATTTCGCTCCCGCATGTATGTTGGACTCCGCCACCCTGATGTCGCCAACCGCAAGTTCCTTCCCCGTGGCTGGCATCAACTGCATGATCCCGATTGCGCCAACGTGACTGCGGGCGCTCTGGTTCAGCTGGGATTCCTGATAGCCCTGAGCCGCAAGCAAAAGCGGATCGAAGCGGTACTGCGCACCGTATTTTTCGAAAAGACCGACCGTCTGCCCGAACCGCTTCAGCTCCGCTGACTCCGTATTGTTGGAGATCTGCTTGATGCGCTTCATTTCCTGCTGCAGACGGACTTCCGCGACACTCTGCTTCTTCACGTAATTCAGGTAGAAGTCGTTGATCGCGTCCCGCAGTTTGGGGCTCTTGAAGCGCACCGCCCAGCCGATGTAGCCTGCGTCGCGCACCGAAATATCGTTATGCACGACGATTCCAGCCAGTACCGGCGCCCATACCTTTGCCTTCCAGTCGTCCACGACGAGGATCTGGAGCAGCCCAACATTGAGCATCTCCATTGCGTCCTCGTCCTCGAGCGCGTCGGGCAGCGGCACGAGTTTCACCGGAGCTTTGCCTTCCTTGCCAAAACGCGCGTTCAACGCGTTCAGGCTCTCGTAATAGCTGCTGCTGGGCCGCACATGGACCGTCTTACCGCTGAGATCGTCGAGCTTCGCGAGGGCCGGCGACTTCGGCCCGGTCACGACCACTTCGCGTACTGCTGTCCGGTCACGCGGCGCCACGAAGTCGACCTGCTTCAGGCGGACCTCCGTGACCGTCAGATTGCCCGCGGCGATGTCGCCCCGACCCGCTATCAGCCCCGGGAGCAACTGGTCGCGAGTCGTCGGAATGATGACCAGGGTGAGCGGACGCTTGCCGAGCGTCGCCTGATACTTCTTGTTCACATAACGCTCGAAGTCCCGCATGAGACCGGCGGTCAGCCCACGTTCGTGACCTTGCTCATTCAGATAGAGCGTTCGACTGTAAGGAACCAGCACGCGGATCAGACGCCGGTCGAGCATGGCGTCGAAATCGCCCGTGAACGGTTGATTGCCGAGATCGATCCGGCGCGCTGCGGGAGCCGACGCCGCGGCGGTTGGGGATGCCGGGAGGGCCGACGAGGCGGCCGGCTGCGCGGCGACACTTTGGGCGGCGACGCACGCCGCGGGGCCGACGATCATGCCTGAGCAGAACGCCGCGATGTACAGCAACGTTTGAATGATGCGCATCGTAAAACACCCTGCTGTCGCACCCGGCGACTGCGTCGACGTTCACTACGCGCATCCATATTGCCACGATGGCAACGGGTGAAAATGGGACGATGGTCCTATAAGCAATGCGCCATGACTGAAGATAGAGCCGTACCGACGCAATCGCCAACGCCCGCTACGCCATCGTCACGCGATTTCGTCCTTTGTGCTTCGAGCGATACAACGCACGGTCAGCGCTCGCGAAACCGTCGCGATGCGCGGGGCGCGACAGGTCGCTGATACGCGTGAGCGACGCGCCAATGCTGAGCGTCACCACCCCAAGCGGCGACGCGCGATGCTCGATCGCGAGGTCCGCCACGCGCTGGCGCAGCGTTTCGAGCGTGTCTTCGAGCATCGATGGTTGCGCTTCGAGCACCAGCATTCCGAACTCCTCGCCGCCCATGCGCCCGACCACGATGCGCTCGCTGTCGGCGGCGGCCTGCATCACGGAGGCAACCAGACTCAGACAGTGATCGCCGGCCTGATGGCCGTAGGTGTCGTTGTACTGCTTGAACCAGTCGACGTCGACGACCACCGAGCCCATCACGTCGCCGTCGCGCGCCTCCTTCCAGCGGCGCGCGATGGTTTCGAGCAGGAAGCGCCGGTTGTACAACTGGGTGAGCGGATCGATCGCGGTGGCCGTGCGCATCTTCAGATCGTTTTCGATCATCGCGCGCAGGTGGTAAAACACGCCGCGCCGGCCCGCGTCGAGACGGCCCGGCGCCGGGTCCATCGCGCACAGCGCGCCAACGATCTCGCCGTTCGGCGCGCGCAATGCGATCGCCGCGTAAAAGCGCACGAACGGATGACGCTTGACGAGCATGCATTCGCCGAAGCGGCTGTCGTTGTGCGCATCCTCGATCACGAACAGGTCGGCATCGCGCACCGCGTAGTCGGCGAGCGAGCGCGCACGCGTGACGAGCGGCATCGCCATGCCGACCTCGGCGCGATAGTGCTGATACTCCTCGTCGAGCAGCACGATCGCGGTAATTGCCGCGCCGGTCACGCTCTTCAGAATCTCCGCCGCATGCGTGAAGCACTCGCGCATCACCTGGTCGTCGTGCAACAGCCACTCGATGACCGAAGACTCGACCTCGGGTTCGCCGGCGGCGGTCGAGTCGACTGGCATCCGGCTGGCGAGGCGGTCGTTATTGTAAGCGAGTTGCACGGAAGGGTTCCAGAATGGACTTAGCTTATGTCAACGGCATAGGCACGCGAAACTTGAGCACAGAATGTGGGATCGCGCCCAAGCGCCGGAGCGCATCCGGGAGCCCCAAAGAAAATGGGCCGGCTCTTGCGAGCCGGCCCATCGATCGATGCGAGGTTCAGGTAAACAGACGCGCCGCTTTACTCCTTGTCGCCCTTCACCTGCGGCAGCGCCGACGTCTCGTTCGACGACAGCAGGCCCACCTGCGAGTAGATGCGCAGCTTGTCGCGCGTGTCGGTGATGTCGAGGTTGCGCATCGTCAGCTGGCCGATGCGGTCGCGCGGCGAGAACGTCGATGCGACCTTTTCCATCGACAGACGCTCGGGCTGATACGTGAGGTTCGGCGACTTCGTGCTGAGGATCGAGTAGTCGTTGCCGCGGCGCAGCTCGACGCTCACTTCGCCGGTGATCGCGCGCGCGACCCAGCGCTGCGCGGTTTCGCGCAGCATGATCGCCTGCGGATCGAACCAGCGGCCCTGATACAGCAGACGGCCGAGGCGGCGGCCGTTCTCGCGGAACTGCTCGATCGTGTCTTCGTTGTGGATGCCGGTGACGAGACGCTCGTATGCGATGTTGAGCAACGCGAGGCCCGGGGCTTCATAGATGCCGCGGCTCTTCGCCTCGATGATGCGGTTTTCGATCTGGTCGCTCATGCCGAGACCGTGACGGCCGCCGATTCGGTTCGCTTCGAGCAGCAGCTCGACCGCGTTCGGGAACGTCTGGCCGTTCAGCGCGACCGGCTGGCCTTCCTCGAAGCGGACCGTCACTTCTTCCTTCGCGATCTGCACGTCGTCGCGCCAGAACGCGACGCCCATGATCGGGTTGACGATCTTGATGCCGGATTCGAGGCTTTCGAGATCCTTCGCTTCGTGCGTCGCGCCGAGCAGGTTCGAGTCGGTCGAATACGCCTTTTCGGCCGACATCTTGTAGTCGAAGCCCGACTGGCGCATGAACTCGGACATTTCCGAGCGGCCGCCGAGTTCGTCGATGAACAGCTGGTCGAGCCACGGCTTGTAGATCTTCAGGTCCGGGTTCACGAGCAGACCGTAGCGGTAGAAACGCTCGATGTCGTTACCCTTGTACGTGCTGCCGTCGCCCCAGATGTTGACGCCGTCTTCCTTCATCGCGGCCACCAGCATCGTGCCGGTCACGGCGCGGCCGATCGGCGTCGTGTTGAAGTAGGTGACGCCCGCCGTCGAGATATGAAACGCGCCGCACTGCAGCGCCGCGATGCCTTCCGCGACCAGCTGCGCGCGGCAGTCGATCAGGCGCGCGCCTTCGGCGCCATATTGCGTGGCGCGACGCGGGATCGAATCGTAATCGTCTTCGTCGGGCTGACCGAGGTTGGCCGTGTAGGCGTACGGCACGGCGCCCTTCTTGCGCATCCAGTGCAGCGCGGCGCTAGTGTCGAGGCCGCCGGAAAACGCGATACCGACCTTCTGGCCGATCGGAAGACTTTCAAGGATTGTACTCATAAGCAGTAGCGTTAAACTCGACGTACGGGGAGATTTTGGGGGTAACAGCTGAGTATCGGGCAAGCCTGGCGATCAGGCAAGTTACGCGGGAGTATACCGTGAACCGCCGTCCGGCCTTGGATTTTGCCGGTCGTCGCGGCCTCGCGCCGCAATCCCGCCGCGCCGAATTTCCGGATTAATTCACGCTGTATTTGCCGTAACGGGGGCGGATTTATTATCGTCTAAGGGTAGCATCGCGGGTTGCGTCGACGCACCGGCCGTTCACCCCTTTCATCCCGTTCATTCCCCTTGCCCGCCGCCCATGATCACGACCACCCCGCGCCCCGCGACGAACGCCTCGCTTGTCACCCACGTGCGGCTCGCCGACGGCAAGCGCGCCGAGGTGTCGATCGTCGATGGCCGGATCGCCGCGCTCGGCGCCGCGCTGCCGCGCGAGCCCGGTGTGCCGGTCGAGGACGGCGGCGACGCGCTGCTGCTGCCCGGTTTCGTCGAAGGGCATACGCATCTGGACAAGACCAACTGGGGCTTGCGCTGGTATCGCAACGAAGTCGGGCCGAAGCTGATCGATCGCATCGAAAACGAGCGCCGCTGGCGCGCCGAAAGCGGCCACGACGCGCGCGCATGCGCCACGCCGTCCGCTACAACAAAGACGTTTTTTGGACTCGAATGATCAATCTTTTTCAGGCCATGCAGGCCTTCGTCAAGGTGGCCGATGTCGGCAGCTTCGCGCAGGCCGCCGGGCAACTGAACGTGTCGACGTCGGTCGTCACGCGTCATGTGTCGAGCCTCGAACAGCATCTCGGCATTCGCCTGTTTCAGCGCACCACGCGCAAGGTCGTGCTGACCGAGGCCGGCGCGCAATACGCGGACGGTTGCCGCGTGCTGCTCGCCGAACTGGAGGAAGTGGAGTCGCGCGCGACCACGGCCTCGCGCGACGTGGCCGGCGACCTGCGCATCGTCGCGCTCGGCAGTTTTTCGCTGTTTCGGCTAACGCCGCTGTTCGCCGAATATCAGGCGCGTTTTCCGCAAGTCAACCTGCGCGTCACGCTGACGGAAAAACGGGTCGATCTGCTTGAAGGCGGCTTCGATGTCGGCATCGTGACCGAGCATATGATCCGCTCGGAGTCGCTGGTGGCGCGGCGTCTGATCAACTCGCACGCGGTGCCGGTTGCAGCGGGCGCGTATCTCGCGCAGGCCGGTCATCCGCAAACGCCGGCCGAACTGGACGGGCATCGGCTGATTGCCGCGCCGTTCGACACGACCGGCCCGATGTGGATCTTCCGCAAGGGTGACGGCGATGCCGAAAGCGCGAGCGAGGACGGCGACGACAGCGGCGAGAGCATCGCGATCGATGCATCGTTCACGGTCAACAGCATGATCATGCAGAAGCAGGCCGCGCTGGGCGCGATGGGCATCGCGCTGCTGCCGCTCGAAATGGTCGAGGACGAGTTGGGCGCCGGCACGCTGGTGCGCGTGCTCGACGGCTATGCGGTGCTCAATGGCGACGTGGCCGTGTCGCTGGTGTATCCGAGCCGCGAGTTCGTGCCGCGCAAGGTGCGCGAGTTCATCGATCTCGCGGTCGGTTTCTTCAAGTGACGCTTCAAGGCCGTTCGCCGCGCGCGAGCCGTGCGTCGATGTCGTACACGACCGGCATCAGATCCGCGACGCTATCGATCACGTAATGCGCGCCCGCCGCCTTCAGCCTGGCCATCGCGGCGTTGCGGCGCGCGGCGAATTCGTCGGCCGGCAACGCCTTCACCTCCGCCTCGCTCATGCCGAACGCGTTGCCGCTCACCGCGACACCGACCGCCCACGTGCCGGCGTTGATGCCTTCTTCGATACCGACCTCGGTGTCGTCGACCTTGATCGCCTCTTTCGCGCGCCACACGCCGAGCTGCGGCAGCGTCCGGTAGATCATGTACGGTGACGGCCGCCCTTCCGGCGTATCGCCGGTGCACACGATGCTGTCCGGCGCAAAGCCCTGCGCGGCCGCGCCCGGTACGATTTCGTCGATGATCTCGCGGGTATAGCCGGTCGTCGTGCCGATGCGGATATCGTTCTGACGCAAGGCGCTCGCGACTTCGGCGACGCCCGGGATCACCGCGCTGTAGCTCGCCGCGACCGCGATGTTCTTCGGCACGAACACCTCGTACACGGCGTCGATATCGGCGTCGGTCGGCGTATGGCCGTGGCGCTCGGCCCAAGCCTGCGCGACGCGCGGCAGCGCCATCAGCGCCGCGATGTGCGGCCGCTTGGCCATGCCCATCGGGCCGCGCGCTTCGTCGATCGTGATCGGCACGCCGAACTGCTCGAAGGTCTCGACGAAGGCCCCCATCGGCGCGCGTGAACCGTAGTCGACCACCGTGCCGGCCCAATCGAAAATCACTGCCTTCACGTATTTCATCTGCTTGACTCCCCAGGAATCCGAATGTATCGGGTTTGCTGTCGCGGCTCAGGCCGCCTGCGCGAGCGCCTTGCGTTCGTCGAGCGCGGCGGGCGGCGGCCCCGCGTGCGTGACGCCCATCGTGCGCAGCGCTTGCGCGCAGGCATCGACCACGCGTCGCATCACCTGCTCGTCGACCTGACCGATGCAGCCGATGCGGAAACTGTCGACCACCGTCAGCTTGCCCGGATAGATGATGAAGCCCTGCTCCTTCATCAGTTCATAGAAGCGCGCGAACTCGAACGAGGGATGCGCCGGCGAAAAAAACGTCACGATGATCGGCGAGCGCCAGCGCCCGTTGAGCAGCGGCTCGAAGCCAAGCTCGTGCATGCCGGCCACCAGCACGTCGCGATTGTTGGCGTAGCGCGCGAGCCGCGCGGGCTGCCCGCCTTCGAGCTGGTAGAGACGCAGCGCCTCGAGGAACGCGGCCACCGTATGCGTGGGCGGCGTGAAGCGCCACTGGCCCGTGCGATTCATCACGTCCCATTGATCGTAGAGATCGAGCGCGAGCGAATGGCTGCGGCCTTTCGCCTCGCGCAGGGCGCTCTTGCGCGCGATCACGAAGCCGAAACCCGGCACGCCCTCGATGCACTTGTTCGCCGACGACACGAACGCCTCGCACGCGATCTGCCGCACGTCGAGCGGCACCGCGCCGAAGGCGCTCATCGAATCGATCAGCAGTTTGCGGCCGTGCCTCGCGACCGCGGCGGCAATCTCATCGAGCGGATTGAGGATGCCCGAGCTCGTTTCGCAATGGATCGCGACCACGTGCGTGATCGATGGATCGGCGGCAAGCATGCGCTCGACTTCGAGGCCGCGCGGCGGCAGGTAGTCGCCCTTGTCGAGCAGTGTGCAGGCGCGGCCGAGATAGCCAAGCGTGATCGCCGCGCGCTTGCCGTACGCGCCGTTCGCGAGCACGAGCGCGTGGCCGTCGCGCGGAATCAGGCTGCCGAGCATCGCTTCGACGCAGTAGCTGCCGCTGCCCTGCAGCGGCACGCAGTCGTAGTCGCCCGCGGCGTCGCCGGCGATCGCCAGCAGGCTCGCGCGCAACTCGGCGGTCATCGCGCGGAAGTCGCCGTCCCACGAGCCCCAGTCGCGCAGCATCGCCTGTTTCGTCGATAGTGCCGTGGTCAGCGGGCCCGGCGTCAGCAGATAAGGCTCGCCGCCAGCCGGCGCGGCGCAGGGTGTGGTGCAACGGGTCGATGTTGCCGCGGCTGCCACGGCCAATGTCGCCGCCGAACCGCCGATCGCGCTTTCCATGTCCGCAACTCCGATATCGCTATGTCGATAGCTCACACGATACAGAAGCGTTGTCCATCGGTAAAATCGATATAATCGATGACGGTATCGCAAAAACTTATTTGCTGACGAGGCACACGTGCAATACGCGCAATTGCGGGCGTTCCATGCGGTCGCGGAACATGGCGGCTTTTCGAAAGCGGCGCAGGCGTTGTCGCTGACGCAGCCGGCGGTGTCGGATCACGTGCGGCGGCTCGAACAGGATTACGGCGTCAAGCTGTTCGAGCGCGGGCCGCGCGGCGTGGAGACGACTGAACTCGGGCTGCGCCTGTTCAGCGTGACACGGCATATGCTCAGTTGCGAGCGGGAGGCGCGCCAACTGCTCGAATCAGCGGGCGGGCTGGAGTCGGGTTCGCTATCGCTCGCGGCCGATGCGCCCGATCTCGCCGTCGCGCTGATCGGCGCGTTTCGCCAGCGGCACCCGGGCATCGTCGTCACGCTGTCGATCGCCAATGCGGCAGAGTGCATGCAGCGCGTGCTGTCGAGCGCGGTCGACGCGGCGATCACGGCCGCGCCGCAGGTGCATAGCCGCTTGCAGTCGCGCGTGTTGCGGCGCGATCCGCTGGTCGCGATGGTGCCGGCGAGCTACCCGGCCGCGAAGAAGCGCCGGCTGAGTTACGCGGAGCTCGTCGAACAGCCGATGATCTTCCGCGAGCCGCAATCGGTCACCCAACAACTGCTCGAAATCGAGCTCGTGCGCGAGTCGTTGCAAGTCGAGCCGGTCATGTACGTGGATGGCCGCGAGGCGCTAGAGGAAGCGGTCGCGCAGGGAATCGGCGTCGGCGTCATTGCGCGCGCAGAGTTCAACGAGTCGCGGCGGATCCGGATGGTGCCGCTGCTCGATTGCCGCGTGCAGATGATCGAATCGCTGACGCGGCTCGCCGAGCGGCCGGGTTCGAATCTGCTCGACGCGTTTTTTGCGGTGGAGTTGCCGGGAGCCGAAACAGAGGTCTTGGGGGGCGATGTTCAACCCGCGTAGCTCGCGCGCCGTCGCTGCAAGGAGCGGCGTGGCCTTCATGCTGCCGGCCCCGCCGCCCGCGAGCGCGCTCGAATCGTTCCGCGGGTTGCCACCAGCGTTGGCAACCCCTTCAGACTTATCGCGACCCGCCGCTCGCGATCAGGCTCTCGCCCGTCAACCAGCGCGCGTCATCCGACGCGAGGAACGCGACGACATCCGCGATATCGTCGGGTTGGCCGATACGGCCGAGCGGCGTCGTGCTGACCGCCCAAGTTTCGAAGTCCGAGCCGATCACGCCGGCGGTGTGGGTGCCCTCGGTCTCGACCATGCCCGGATTCACCGAATTCACGCGGATCTTGCGCGGTCCGAGTTCCTTCGCGAGCACGCCGGTGATCGCATCGACCGCGCCCTTGGTCGCCGTGTAGACCGCGGTGGTCGCCGGCGTGATGCGGGTCACGACCGAGCTCACGTTGACGATGCTGCCGCCTTCGCCCAGATGCCTGGCCGCCGCCTGCGTCACGAGCAGCAGCCCGAGCACGTTGACATCGAAGTGCTTATGGAAGTGCGCTTCGGTGATCTCTTCGAGCGCCGCGAATTCATAGACACCCGAGTTGTTGACCAGAACGTCGAGCCGCCCGTACGTTTCGATCGCCGTATCGATAATGCCGTTCGCGTCCGCGGCCTTCGACACGTCACCACCAACCGCGACCGCCTTGCCGCCCGCCGCGGTGATATCGGCGACCACCTTGTCGGCGCCCGCGCGGCTCGACGCATAGTTCACCACGACCGACGCGCCTTGCGCCGCCAATGCCTTCGCAATCGCCGCTCCGATGCCTTTCGATGCACCCGTTACAACCGCTACCTTGCCTGTGAGCTTGCTCATCATCGTGTCCTTTCAATGGTTCGCGCCGGCATGCCTCGCGAGGAGCCGCGGGGTCCACGCCAATAAAAGCCGGAAATGCAGTGGCGCTGTCACTGGTCGTTAATTTAGGCATGGCGCGAGGCCGGATAAAGCGGCTCGAGACGAATTGATACGCCGCTTCCGACGAACAATCGATTCGCATCAGACCTCGATGGCCCCGTTTACGCGTGGCTTACGACGATTGATGCTGTTTGGCTTGCGCCGCGGCGTCGGCGTCGCGCAAGCGCGCGCTGACCGACCGCAAGAGCGGCACGCGGCAGCAGAGACGTGCAACCGCACAAGACTCCTACCTGCAGACGCCACGATCAGGCGCTACACACTCAAGGCGCTTTTATTCATCGCACTTTTGTTCGCTGCTGAGCAGCAGCGCGATGTGCGCGGCCACGCTCGCGAGCACCGCGAGCGCGCCGAGCGTATCGAGAATAATGGGCCACACGATCTCCCTCCTCCGCGATCCGCTGCTCCCAACGTCTTTTAAACGAATGCGCGCGCCATCGATTGAACGTCGGGGCCGAGCAGACAGATAAAGAACCAGCCACGAAAACTCGCCGCACTGCTCCGCCCGCGCACGCGCTGACCGAGCTGCCGCAACGAGCGTGCCGAGTACGATGCCCGCCAGCATCGGCCATAAGCGTTCGACGAGCGTGCGCACGCCCGATCCCGCAAACAGCTGCCACCCGTTGGTGACGAACGACGGCAACAGCATGCGCGAGCTGAATGCGCTGCCGCGCGCGGAAAAGGCGCTCGTGCGTCATCTGGCCGGTATTTAGCGGCGCTGTTGCTATCATTCGTTGCCCTCGCGCAGCGCCGCGGCGGCAGCACCGTACCGCAACCGGCAGCACCCAAGGCGCAGCAAACCAACGCAACACCCATTGCCGACGCATCACACCTCAGAGGCATGCATGGAATTTCGCCAACTTCGCTACTTCATCGCGGTCGCCGAGGAAATGAACATCACGCGGGCGGCCAATCGTCTGCATATGACACAGCCGCCGCTGTCGCGGCAGATCCAGCAGATCGAGGAAAGTGTCGGCCTGCCGCTGTTCGAGCGCGGCTCGCGGCCGTTGCGGCTCACCGAAGCCGGCCGCATTTTCTACACGCAGGCGAAACGTCTGATCGATGAAGCCGACGAGCTCGCGCCGCTCACGCGCCGGCTCGCGCAACTCGCGGAACGCATCGTGATCGGTTTCGTACCGTCGACGCTGTATGGCGCGCTGCCCGCGGTGATCCGCTCGTTTCGCGAGGCCGCGCCGCACATCGAGCTGTCGCTGATCGAGATGTTCACGATCGAGCAGTTGGCCGCGCTCAAAGGTGGCCGCATCGACGTCGGCTTCGGCCGGCTGCGCTTCGACGATGCGCAACTCGCGCGCGAAGTGCTGGTCGAGGAACGGATGATCGCCGCGTTGCCGCAGGACCATCCACTCGCGCGGCAAAAGAAGCCGCTGACGCTTGCCGCGCTCGCCGAGGAAACGCTGATCGTCTATCCGAGCACGCCGCGGCCGAGCTATGCGGACCAGCAGATCTCGGCAATGCACGATCAGGCGCTGGAGCCGAAAGCGATCCATGAAGTGCGGGAGTTGCAGACCGCGCTAGGGCTGGTCGCCGCGCAGGTCGGCGTGTGTCTCGTGCCGGAGAGCGTCGAGGGCTTGCGCGCGCATGGCGTCGCGTACCGGCCGATTCCGTCGGCAAGCGCCGCGTCACCGATCATCATGAGCCGGCGCCTGCAGGACGAATCGCCGGCGACGCTGCTGATGTGCTCGCTCGCGCGGCAGTTGTTCAAGCGCGTTTGAGCGCCGCGTGCGTGAGCACGGCGACGCGGCGCCGCGCGCCCGGTCAATAGAGCGAACCGTCGACGGCAAAGCCGCCCCGCACAGGCGACAATGCCTTCACCTGGCTTCCCGCACGGAGTCTTCATGAAAGCGCAGCGTCCACGGCCTCCGCACTTTCCCGCCGAACCAACGCGCGCCGAATGGCGCGAGCACCTGCTGCCCTACTTCATCACGGCGCTGCTGATCGCGTTCGCGATCGTGCTGATCGTCTGGATCGCCAATCCGGCGCCGCCGCGCACGATCACGATCAGCGCCGGCCCGCGCGACAGCTCGTTCGTCGTCACCGCGAACCAGTACCGCAAGATCCTCGCGCGCAACGGCATCCGCCTGAACGTGCTCGAATCCGAAGGTTCCGTGCAGAACCTGCAGCGGCTGCTGGATCCGAAGCAGCACGTCGATATCGCTCTCGTGCAGGGCGGGGTGGCCGAAGGGCTCGATACTTCGTCGCTGGTGTCGCTCGGCAGCGTGTTCTATGTGCCGATCGTCGTGTTCTATCGCGGCGCGGCGCTCACGCAACTGGCGCAGCTCGAAGGCAAGCGGATCGCGGTCGGCCGCGAAGGCAGCGGCACGCGGCTGCTCGCGCTGCAACTGCTCGCGGCGAACGGCATCGAGCCCGGCGGCGCCACGACGCTAGTGCCGAGCGACGGCCTGCAGGCCGCCACGCAGCTGGTTGCCGGCGAGGTCGACGCGGCGATTCTGAGCGGCGATTCGGCAACGCGCGGCCTGATGCTGCGGCTGTTGCGCGTACCCGGCATCTCGGTGATGAATTTCGACGAAGCGAGCGCCTATACACGCGTCTTTCCGTTTCTCGACCAGATCGACTTGCCGCCCGGCGTGCTCGATCTGAAGCGGCGCATTCCGCCCGAGACCGTCCACCTGATCAGTCCGACGGTCGAACTCGTCGCGCGCAGCACGCTGCATCCGGCGATTTCGGACCTATTGATCGAGGCGGCGCAGGAAGTGCACGGCGCCGCGGGCCTGTTGCAGCACGCCGGCCAGTTCCCGAACCCGGTCGAGCACGAATATCCGATCAGCGAAGACGCGCAGCGCTATTACCGGACCGGCAAGGGCTTTTTGTATCGGACGCTGCCTTTCTGGCTCGCGAGCATCGGCGATCGTACGCTCGTCCTGCTATTGCCGGTCGCCGTGCTGCTGTTGCCCGCCATGCGCGTGATTCCGGCGCTGTACCGGTGGCGGGTGCGCTCGCGCATCTATCGTTATTACGGTTCGCTGATCGCGATCGAGCGGCACGCGCTCGCCGGCGCAACCGACGAGGAGCGCACGCAGCTACTGGGGCAACTGGACGAGATCGAGGCGGCGCTGAGCCACCTGCGCATGCCGCTCGCGTATGCGGATGCGTTTTACGTGCTGCGCGAGCATGTGGGATTCGTGCGCAGCCGGTTGACGGCTGCGCCGCCCGTCATGGCCTCGTGATCGAGGCCATGACGGGCTGTGCCAAGGTTAGGCTTGGGAGGGGGGCGAGGCGGGAGCGGTGGCTTGCGGTTCGTGTTGCGCGCTGGTCTGCGCCTGGGTGTCCGCGCTCCCGGCGGCATCCGCCGCTACGGCTTCCGGCGACGCAGCAGCGGCATCCGCCTGGCGGGCCGCTTGTTCCGCGACTGCCGCTACCGCTGCTTCGGCCTGCGACGCTTCAGCGGCCGCGCCCTCGGCCGGTGTACCTGCATCGGTCGGCGCATTCGCGCTTGCCGTCGCGGTGGCGGCCTTCTGCGCGCCCTTCGCCGCACGATGCGCGAGCAGGCGCTGAGCACCCGCCGCTTCCTGCGCCGTGACCTTGCCGGCTTCGACGCCCGCCAGGTCGACGCGCGCCGCGCCTTCGACGAGGCTCTTCCAGTAGCGCCCGCCACGGCACCACGTCTTGATCGCGTCGCGCAGTTCGGCTTCGCTCAGCGACAGTTCCTTCGCATGCACGACAAGGTCTTCGAAAATGCCGATCTTCAGCGGCAGCTTCGGGGCCGGATTCTTCGGGAAAGCGACCGGGAAACGTTTTTGCAGACGACCGATCGAGCGCACCACCGGGTCCACCGGCTTGGCGTCCACCGCCGGCTTGGCGGGCGCGGTGTGGCGCGCCGGCTGCGGGCCGCCGGCTCGCGTACCCGGCTTGCCGTCCGGGCGAGCGCCGGCCTTTGCGGCCGGCTTCGCGCCGGGCCGGCCACCGGGCTTCGTACCCGGATTGGCGCCACGCTCGGCATGTGAACCAGGATGTGCCCCTGAATTTGAAGCAGGCTTGCCAGCGGACTTCGAAGCGGGGCGCGTGGCCGATTTGCGATCGGGCTTGCCGGCGGACTCTGCGGCGGCACGCGCCGCGGCCAGTTGCTTCTTCAGTTCAGCGAGTTGTTCGAAACCCATAGTGCACAACCAATCTGTCGATCTGTAAAAATGAGATTGTAGCAGCGTGCGCCCACGTGCTTGTGACAACCCGAGCCGCAATGACGATCGTCAATTCGCGGCCGTGACGGGCGCGTGGGCGGCGGGCGCGCGCAGCCCTGTGACCGACACCCGCAAACCGGGCGCCCCGACATTGTTGCTCAGCGACAGGCCGAGCTGATGCCGCTCGGCGATCCGCGCGACGATCGCGAGACCGAGCCCGCTGCCCTCGCCCTTCGACTCCTCGCCGCGATAGAAAGGGTCGAACACGCGTTCGAGTTCCGCCTCCGGAATTCCCGAGCCGCTGTCGACGACCTCGAAGCCCACGCGCTCGCCCATGCGTCGCAGCACCACGTCGACACGGCCGCCCGGCGGCGTATGACGGATCGCGTTATTGATCAGGTTCCCTAACAACACGCTGATACTGTGCGGCTCCGCGAGCACCGTATAGGCGTCGTTCGGTGTGCGCGCGTGTTCGCATTCGAGGCCGAGATCGATCTCGCGCAACTCCGCGAGCACGGAACAATCGCTGACCGCCTGCTCGCCGATGCGGCGCAGGCTGACCGGCACCGTCGACGTGACCGGCTGCGCGTCTTCGCGCGCGAGCGTCAGCAGTTGCTGCACGAGGTGGATGATCCGGTTCACCCGATTTTCGACGCGCTCGAGCGTCTGCCCCTCGCCTCTCAGCGATCCATCGCGCGACGCCGCCTGCAGTTGCAGCTTCAGCGCCGCGAGCGGCGAGCGCAGCTCGTGCGCGGCATCGGCGATGAACGTGCGCTGCGCCTGCGACGCCGTATGCAACCGTTGCAGCAGATCGTTCAGCGCTTCGACGAGCGGCCGGATTTCGACCGGCAGGTTGCCGTCGAGCCGCAGCGGTTCGAGCGAATCGATCGAACGCGTCGCGAGCGCGCGCGACAGCCCGCCGATCGGCGCGAGCCCGCGCGCGACCACCAGCAGCACCAGCGCGATCGTCACCGGCAGCAGCACGCCGAGCGGCCACAGCGTGTGCAGCGCGAGCTGCAACGCGAGTTCTTCGCGCACCGAGACCGGTTGCGCGACCTGCACATAGCGGTCTGTCTGCGCGACGCCGAAGATGCGCCAGTGGTATTCGCCGCGCGGCACTGTGTGAAAGCCCGGCGGCAGACGCTCGAACACCGGCGCCTGCGCGGAGCGATAGACGAGCGTACCGCCGCGGTCCCAGATTTCGATGACAATGCGGTCGTCGGCGAGATCGCCGAGGTCGGGGTTGCGACGCTCGCGGCTGCCCGCGCCGCTCAGCGCCGACGGCAGCGACAGCGCGACGGTGCGCAGTTCGTAGTCGAACAGCTCGCTCGCCTCGCGCCGCGCGGTATGGAAGATCGCGAAAGCCGCGACCATCGACGCCGCCGCCATGCCGAAGATCAGCCAGCCGAGCAGCCAGCGGCGAATCGACGTCATCCGCACCTCTTCAGGCGGTAGCCGACCCCGCGCACGGTCACCACCTGATCCGCGCCGATCTTGCGCCGCAGACTGTGCACATGCACTTCGATCGTATTGCTGCCGACTTCCTCGCCCCAGCCGTACAGCTTTTCTTCGAGCTCGGCCTTCGTGAACACGCGGGTCGGCTCCTCGATCAGCGCCTGCAGCAACGCGAATTCGCGCGGCACCAGCGGCAGCGGCACGCCGTCCTTGGTGACTTCATGCGCGGCGGGGTCGAGCGTCAGTTCGCCGTGACTGTAGACCGGCTGCTTCTGGCCGGTGCGTCGGCGCAGCAGCGCGCGAATGCGCGCGGCCAGTTCGTCGAGATCGAACGGCTTGATCAGGTAGTCGTCGGCGCCGGCGTCGAGACCGCGGATGCGTTCGTCGACCGCGTCGCGCGCGGTCAGGATGATCACGGGCGCCGCGCCGCCGTTGCGGCGATACGCGTTCAGCACGTCGATGCCGTCTTTTTTCGGCAGGCCGAGGTCGAGCAGCACGAGGTCGTACACGCCGTTATCGAGCGACAGTTCCGCCGCGCGGCCGTCCTCGGCCCAGTCGATCGCGTAGCCGGCGCGGCGCATCGCGCCCAGCACCGATTCCGCGATCATGTCGTCGTCTTCGACCAGTAGCAGGCGCATGGCCTCTCCTCTCCTTGGTGCGGTTTTGGCCGCCGCATTATCGGCCGTCGCAGCTTAACGAACCCTTACGGGGTACGGACGACGCGTCGATTTCGCACGGCCCGGCTCGCGCGCTTCGACGTTAAGCCTGTCTTAAGCGCGCGCTGCGGAAAATCGACTCCCTTTGCGAGGCCTCGTTCGCGAGTCGCTCGCCCCTTCCGATGATTCGCAGGAGCCGGATTTTGCCCGATTTCCATCCCGTGGCGGCGCTGCGTCGGCGCGCACTGATGCCGTTGTGCGTGCTGCTGATGAGCGGCTGCGCGACCTATCACCGCGAGCCGCTCGCGCCGCAGGACACCTCGACGTCAGCGCGATCGCTCGAACGGATCCGCATCGATCCCGCTAGCATGCCGCTGCCCGGACTGGCCGCGCATCGTTTCGATCCCGCCGACGGGCTCGACATCGATGAAGTCGCGATGCTCGCGGTCGCCAACAACCCCGATCTGAAGCTGGCCCGCGACGATCTCGGCATTGCCGGCGCGCAGGCCTATTCGGCGGGTCTGCTGCCCGACCCGCAACTGAGCGTGTCGAGCGATTATCCGGGCGCGGCCGGCACCACGCGCGCGTTCAATTATGGCCTCAGCATCGACGTGATGGCGATCGTGCTGCGCAGCGCGAATAAACAGTCCGCCGACGCAACGCTCGCGAAGACCGATCTCGGCCTGCTGTGGCAGGAATGGCAGGTCGTCGCGCAAGCGCGGCAGCTGTTCGTGAAGCGCTGCTTCCAGCAGCGCACGCTGCCGCTGTTGCAACAGCAGCGCGAGCTCGCGCGCACGCGCTACGAGCGCATGGCCGCGGCGCGCGCCGCAGGCAATCTGACCGACGATACGCTCACCGCCGCGCTGCTCGCCTACGGCGACGCACGCAAGCAATACACCGATGCCGAGCGCGCGGCCGCGCAAACCCATCACGATCTGAATGTGTTGCTGGGCCTCGCGCCCGACGTGCAATTGCAATTGCAATCGGGCAGCGACGATGTCGTCGCGCCGCTCCCCGACGCCACACTCGACTCAGCGCTCGCCGGGCTCGCCCGCCGCCGCCCCGACCTGATCGCGCTGCAGGCAGGCTACGAAGCGCAGGAGCAGAAATATCGCGCGGCGATTCTGAGCCAGTTCCCGAGTCTGTCGGTCGGCTTCGTGCGGGCGCGCGACACGTCGAACATCTACACGAGCGGCTTTCAGGTCAACCTGAGTCTGCCGATCTTCAACCGCAACCAGGGCAACGTCGCGATCGAAAAAGCGACCCGCCAGCGGCTTCGCGACGAGTACCAGACCCGCCTGAACCAGGCGTATGCGGACGTCGCCCGGCTACGCGAAGACAGCGCGATTCTCGCGCGCCAATTGCAGCAGACCGAAGCCGCGCTGCCCGGCGTCGAGCGCGCCGCGCGCGAAGCCGCGTCGGCCTACGCCGAACACAACCTCGTGCTCGGCGCATACACCGACGCGCAAAGCGCCGCGCTCGCGAAACGCATCGACGTCGCGACGCTGCGCGAAGCGCTCGCCGAACAACGCATCGGCTTGCAGGCGCTGCTCGGCAGCGCGATTCCCGATGCTTTCTCTTCCGCTCAGACTTTCATCGACACTCATGCGAAATAGCCTATTCTCATCGCGGCATCTGTGGCCGCGCGTTGCGGCCGTCGCCGCGCCGCTCGTCTGCGCGATCCTGCTGTATGCATCGGTCCATCCGGTTCGTGCGGACGACAACGCCGCCAGCGAAGCTCAACCGTCGGTCGCGGTACAGACCGTGCGCGTGCAGCGCGCCGCAATCGCGCAGCCGGTGCGCGGCTTCGGGATCGTCGCGGCCACCGCGTCGAACCTGACGACGATCAACCTGCCCTACCTGTCGCGTATCGTGCAGATGCGCGTGCAGGCGGGCGAGACCGTCAAACGCGGCACACCACTCTTCGTCGTGCAGGCCGATCCTGCCGCGGTGCTTGCCGCAACCCAGGCGAGAAGCGCGCTGACGCTCGCGCAAGGCGAACTCGTGCGTACCCGGTCGCTGTACGACAAGGGGCTCGCGACGCAATCGCAGCTCGCCAGCGCGAGCAAGGCCGTCGACGATGCGCGCGAAGCGCTCGCCGCGCAGAATCAGACCGGCATCACGAGTGGCAACAAGGTCGTGACCGCGCCGTTCGACGGCGTGGTGCTGCAGCTATCGGCGGCACAAGGCGACCAGGTGCAGGCCGGCGCGGCGATTCTGCAACTCGCGAGTGGCGCGAGCCGCGACGCGCGCGCAAACGTGACGCTCGGCGTCGAGCCCACCGACGCCGCAACGATCCATCCCGGCGACATCGTCACGCTGCACGGCCTGTCCACGGCACTCGCACAGACGTCGATCGAAGGCCGCGTGGTGCTCGTCGGAGCCGCGATCGATCCGCAATCGCAACTGGTCAACATCGGCGCGACGGTACCGCTCGCGCAGACGCCGTTCATCCCCGGCACGCGCGTTTCTGGCGACATCGCGACGCGCACCGGCACGCACTGGATCGTGCCGCGCGCGGCCGTGCTGCAGGATGGCCAACACGCGTACCTGTTCCAGGTCACGCCGCAAAACAAGGCGCGCCGCGTCGCGGTGAGCATCGCGGTCGAAAACGGCGAGCGCTACGGCGTCGACGGTCCGCTCGACCCGATGCTCGCCGTCGCGAGCAGCGGCAACTACGAGCTGAAAGACGGCATGGCGGTACGCGCCGGCGGGGATGGCGCGCGATGAACTTCGGTCAATGGATGCAGACGCATCGCCGCTCGCTGCTGTTCGTCATCGCCTTGCTCGCGATAGCCGGCGCGCTGAGCGCATTCCGTCTGCCGATCTCGCTGTTTCCGAACGTCGCGTTTCCGCGCGCGGTCGTGTCGCTCAACGCGGGCGACCGCCCCGCCGAGCAGATGACGACGCTCGTCACGATGCCGGTCGAGGAAGCGCTGCGCCGCGTGCCGAACGTGCGCGACGTCGAATCGACGACGAGCCGCGGCGCCGCGGAGATCTCGCTGAACTTCGACTGGGGCACCGACATGGCGCAGGCGACCTTGCAAGCACAATCGGCGATCAGCGAGATTCTCGCGACGCTGCCGCCCGGCACGACGATGCAGGTGCGGCGCATGGACCCGACCGTGTTTCCGGTGCTCGCGTACAGCCTGACGTCGACGCGGCAGTCGCTCGCGGCGCTGCATGATCTCGCGCAGTTCCAGATGCGGCCGCTGCTGTCGTCGGTGGAAGGCGTCGCGCGCGTCGAGGTGACCGGCGGCGCGCAGGACGAGTTCGAAGTCGCGGTCGATCCCGCCCGCCTCGCCGCGTACAAGCTGTCGCTCGTCGACGTATCGAAGGCGATCGGCGCGAGCAACGTGCTGATGGCGAACGGCCGCATCGAGGATCACGACAAGCTGTACCTCGTCGTCACGAACTCGACGATCACGCAGCTCGACGAATTGCGCAACGTCGTCGTGTCCGCCAACGGCAATGCGAACGGCGCGCAGATCCGTCTGGGCGACGTCGCGGCGGTGAGCCGGGGCGTGGTGCCGCAATGGATGCGCGTCACCGCCGATGGTCAGGATGCGGTGCTACTGAACGTGTATCAGCAGCCCGGCGCCAACAGTGTCGCGATGGCGCGCGCGATCCGCGCGAAGATCGCGGCATTCGAGCCGCAGATGCCCGCGGGCGTGCATCTGTCGAACTGGTACGACCAGAGCGAACTCGTGATCGCGTCTGCCACCAGCGTGCGCGACGCGATCATGATCGGCATCGTGCTCGCGGCGTTGACGCTGTTCTTCTTCCTGCGCAACTGGAAGATCACCGCGATCGCGGTCGCGCTGGTGCCGGTCGTGATGGCCGCGACGATCCTGCTGCTCGACGTGTTCGGCATGGGCTTCAACATCATGACGCTGGGCGGTATGGCGGCCGCGGTCGGCCTCGTCATCGACGACGCGATCGTGATGATCGAGCACATCGTGCGGCGCATGCGCGAAGCCGGCGCGCGCGCGTTCCACGGCCGCGTGATGGCCGCGGCGCTCGAATTCACGCGGCCGCTCGCGGGTTCGTCGGCGGCGACACTGATCATCTTCGTGCCGCTCGCGTTTCTGTCGGGCGTGACGGGGGCCTTTTTCAAGTCGCTGTCGCTGACGATGGCGAGCGCGCTGTTCATTTCGTTCCTCGTCACATGGCTCGCGGTGCCGATCCTGTGCGACCACTGGCTGAAGCCCAAAGACGCCGAGGAGCACCAGGAAACACGTTTCGCCGCGTGGCTGAACCGGCGCTATGCGGTGACGGTCGGGCGTGTGATCGCGAGGCCGCCACTCGTGCTGCTCGGCGTCGTGCCGTTGATCGTCGTCGCGGCGTTCGCGTTCACGCGCGTCGGCAGCGGCTTCATGCCGAGCATGGACGAAGGCGGCTTCGTGCTCGACTATCACACGCAGCCGGGCACCTCGATCACCGAAACGGACCGGCTGATGAAGCAGATCGAGCAGATCGTGCGCGCGAACCCGAACGTCGCGACCTATTCGCGCCGCACCGGCGCGGGTCTCGGCGGCGATCTGAACGAGCCGAACAAGGGCGACTTCTTCGTGCGGCTGAAGTCCGGCAAACGTGAGCCGATCGACGCCGTGATGGCGGAAATCCGCTCGCAGATCGACACGCAGGTGCCGGGCGTCAGCATCGAGCTCGCGCAGCTGATGGAAGACCTGATCGGCGATCTGACCGCGGTGCCGCAGCCGGTGCAGATCAAGATCTTCTCCGACGACCCGCGCACGCTCGACACCACCGCGCGCAAGGTGGCCGCGCGCATCGGCCGGATTCAGGGCATCGTCGACGTGAACGACGGCATCAATCCCGCCGGCGACGCGATCGAGCTGCACGTCCTGCCCGCCGCTGCCGCGGCCGAAGGCATGGACCCGCAAGCGATCGCGCAGGCCGTCACCGACATGCTCGAAGGCAATGTCGCAACGCAGTTCCAGAGCGGCCCGAAAACGGTCGGTGTGCGCGTGCGCGTGAACGGCGCGCGCCAGATGACTGATACGCAACTGGGTCAGCTACAGATACGCGCACCGGACGGACATCTGTTCGCGCTGAAGCGCGTCGCCGATCGCGTGAGCGTCACCGGTCAGCCCGAGATCAGCCGCTCGAATCTGAAGCGGATGGTCGCGGTCACCGCGCGCATCGACGGGCGCGATCTCGGCTCGACGATCGCCGACGTGCAGAAGGCGCTCGGCGATGCGAACCTGCTGCCCTCGGGCGTCTATTACGAGCTCGGCGGTCTGTACCAGCAACAGCAGATCGCCTTCAAGGGTCTGTTGACCGTGTTCGGCGCCGCGATCGCACTCGTGTTCGGCCTCCTGCTGTTCCTGTACGAGCGCCTTCGCGTCGCGCTCGCGGTGCTGGCGATGCCGCTGCTCGCGGCCGGCGCGGTGTTCATCGGCCTGTGGATCACCGGCATCGAGTTGAACATCTCCGCGATGATGGGCATGACGATGATCATCGGCATCGTCACGGAAGTCGCGATCTTCTATGTGTCGGAATTGCAGGCGCTGGTGCGCGACGACGAGATGCCCTTCGACGACGCGTTGCAGGCCGCCGGCCGCAACCGTCTGCGGCCGATCGCGATGACGACGATCGCCGCGATCCTCGCGCTGTTGCCGCTCGCGTTCGCGCTGGGGCAAGGCTCGGCGATGCAGCAACCGCTCGCGATCGCGATCATTTCGGGGTTGATCGTGCAGTTGCCGCTCGTGCTGTTGCTGCTGCCGGCGTTGCTGAAGCTGTTGATGAAACAGCAGCCGGTGTGAGCGTGGCCAAAGTTTTCCGCATTTCGCGAAGCATGGCGCTACGCAAGCACATCCGCGAACCCGCCGAGCCGCCCCCCAAGCGCGCGGATCGCGGCGGCCACCCGTGGTGACAGCAGCGCCTGCAACTCGTCGGCATGCCGGTAGTCGTGCATGCCGTCGCTCAGCGCGTCGCCGGCCAGCGCCGGATGACAGTAGATTTCGCCGACACCATGCGGCAGATTCGCGAGCGCGGCGAGCCAGGTCGCCTCATCCATGCGCCCACTCGCCGCGATGCCGACCACATAGTCGTTGTGCGCGATCCCCGCGCGCTCGAGCCGCGTCTTCACGTGCGCGATCCACGGCCGCAGCCACAGCGGCGCGTTCGCTTCGAACGGCAGACGCATCGCCTTCATGCCGTAGTCGCGGCCGATGTCGAGGATCAGGCCGAGCACGGTCGGATGCAGATGAAAATGCTTGTGCGTGTTCACGTGGTCGAGCGTAAGGCCGGTCGCGGCGAAGGCTTCGAATTGCGCGCGAATTTCGTGCGCGAGCTGCCGGCGCACGTGCGGCAGAAAAAAGAAGCGCACGCCGTCACGCACCATGTTGCTGCCGAAGCGGCCATTCTCGTCGAGCAGCGCGGCGACCTGCTCGCGCGGCGCCAGCGCGGCGCCGTCGGCCAGCACCAGATGCAGGCCCACACGCAGTTCCGGCAGCATACGCGCGCGCGCGACCGCGTCTTTGGCGGCCGGCGCGCCGACCATCAGACTCGCGGCGCGCAGCACACCGTTGCGATGCGCGCGCTCGACCGCGATATTGACGCGCTGATGCAGACCGAAATCGTCGGCGGTGATGATCAGTCCGCGCGGCTGGGTGGGTTTTGCGCTGTCCATCACGTGAGGCTGTCCAGCCGGCCGCTGCGCTCGGCGGACGGCGTGCCGAGCTGCATGCGCTCGCCGCGCCACACGACGTGCGAACCGAACGCGCTGACGAGCCACTGGAGCGCGAGCAGCGTATCGCGCAACGGCACCAGCGGCAGATCGCGCCAGAACGTGCGCGCGCGGCGTGCCGCGCGCAGGTGCAGCAGCAGGCGCGCGCCAACGCAGACCGCGGTGGCCGACGCGCTCGCGACCACCGCCGCGAAAGGCGCGTGAGCACACGTCGCGAGCGACACGGTCAGCCCCGCGCTCGTCAACAGCCACGGCGTGGGGAAGGTGATCAGCAGCGACACGAAGCCCGGCGGATTGACCGAGCGGATCGTGCGCAGCCAGCGCGTTTCGCGCTGCCACAGCGCCGCGAAGGTCGGCTCGATCACGTCGGTCGCGACCATCACGCGCGACAGCACCGTTTGCAGACCGAGCGCGCGCACGTGCTCGGCGAGCCAGTAGTCGTCGGCGAGGCAGTTTTTCAGCGCTTCGAAGCCGCCGATGCGCTCCAGCGTCGCGCGCCGCAACGCGAGCGTCGCGCCGAAGCCGAAGCGGCGCGAGCCCATCGCATGGGCGACCCGCACCGAGGGCGCGAACCACTCGTTGATGAACAGCGCACCGACACGCGGCCAGAAACCGCCGACGCCGCGCGCGACGTACAGGCACGTGACCACGCCGACGTGCGGGTCCGCGAGCGGCGCGGCGACGCTGTCGAGATAGTCCGGGTCGACCGCGATGTCGCTGTCGGCGATCACGATCATGTCGTGGCGCGCGCGTGCCGCCATGTTGATCAGGTTGCTGACTTTCAGATTGCTGCCGTGTATGCGTGTGTCGATTGCAAGCTCGATGTCGCGCTTCGGATAGGCGGCCTGCAAACGGCGCACCACCGCGATGGCGGGATCGTGCGGCGACGACACGCCCAACACCAGCTGAAAATGCTGATGTCGCTGTTCGCAGAAGGTTCGCAGATTTTCGTAGAGACGCGGCTCGGCGCCGCACAGCGGCTTCAGCACGCTGACACCGACCTGCGCGAACGGCCCGGTTGGACAATCGAGCGAATCCATCAGCGAACGGCTGAGCGCGCGATTGACGGCCCTGCCCCCATGATGGGTCGATTTATGTCGGGCGGTGAAAAACGGCATGGCGAGCGCGGCGGCTACCGTGTAGATCGAAGCGCTAACGCAGCCGGCTAACAGAAGCCATTGACATGCCATCAACGCGTGCGCCGCCATTGTGTGCCGTCCGTGTCCGTCAGTGCTCGGCCAGCACGAAAGGTTGCCCCGTTAGCCGCAGATGAAGCACGACGAGCCACCGGCGCGGACAATTCGCTGCGATCACGGCGGGCCATGCGCCGCGAGCAGCGCGAGTCGCGCAGTCGCGCCGCACCGCGACCTCGAAGGCAACCTCGGCAAATTCGCGCGCGATCACCACGCCGCCGATGATCAGCGCGAGCGCGAACAGCCTGAACGATACCGAAGCGAAAAAAGCGTCAGAGACCGGCAGTACCGGCAACGCCATGCACAGCAGCGCTTCGGTGCCCGCGGCCGTCAGAGACGCCACTAGCAGATGGGCTCGTAGCATGTCGATGGTGACTCGCTTCATAACGTGCCTCGTGCGCGGCCTTGCGGCCTGACCGGATGCTGGCAATGGCGGGACTCGTCGAGACCGTCCGTTGACGCCATCGACCCGCATAAAGAATGCCTTGCGCGTCGCTCCATCGAAGTCCTTACGATCAGGTTGCGATGGTCTGACGACAACGTGGTCACGCACATGCATTACGATCTGCGACGACCATTTTATAGCGCGTCGATGGTATCGATTCAAGCTGAAGGAAACCTTAAGCACGCGCATGGCATGAAGCGGCTAACGAACGGCGTGGTTACACTTCGGAACGCGGCAGATGGTTCGTCTATGTGCATCAATGCCGCTTGCGTCAAAATGCTCGACGTTATGCAATAAAGCCCCACACTGGAATATTTGCCTCATGCGCTTACTCCTCGTAGAAGACGACGAACTCATCGGCTGCGGTGTCGAGGCGGGCCTTCGTCAGGCCGGCTTCACAGTCGACTGGGCACGCGACGGCCACAAGGCCGGCCTCGCGCTCGACACGACTCAATATGCCTTGGTGGTACTCGACCTCGGCCTGCCGCGCCTGAGCGGCACGGAGCTGCTCAAACGCGTGCGCGACGCCGGCAATGACGTGCCGGTGCTGGTGCTGACCGCAAAAGGCACGGTCGTCGATCGCGTCGGCGGACTCGAAGCGGGCGCCGACGACTATCTCGGCAAGCCGTTCGATCTCACCGAACTGGTGGCGCGGTGCCGCGCGCTGTTGCGCCGCGCACAAGGTCGCAGTATCGATCTGATTCGTTACCAGAATCTGACAGTGAATCCGGCCGCGCAAACGGTGCAGATCGACGAGACGCGCGTGCCGCTCACGTCGCGCGAATGGGCGATTCTGCTGCAACTGCTGACCAATCTCGGCATTCCTCAGTCGCGCTCGCGGCTCGAAGAAAGCCTGTACGGCTGGCAGGAAGAAATCGAAAGCAATGCGATCGAGGTGCACGTGTCGAACCTGCGCAAGAAGCTCGGCGCAAGCCTGATCAAGACCGTGCGCAACATCGGCTATGTGATGGAGAAAGAATGATCGGTCCGTCGATTCGGCGGCGCCTCGTGCTGCTCGTGCTCGCGAGCATCGCGATCGTATGGGGCGGCGCGCTCGTGTCGAGCTACCGGCAAGCCATCCACGAAGTCGCCGCGTGGGAACGAGCGCGTCTCGCCGAACTCGCGCAGATGCTCGCGCTGCTCGATTCGACGAATCTGATGACGCTCGCCAATGCGCGCATCGACGTGCGCGAAGAAGAGAGAGGCGGTGAGCCCGGCGCGAGCGATCTCGACGACGACGACACGCTGCCGCGCGACGCCCTCTTCCAGGTGCGCGCGGCCGACGGCGCCATTCTGGCGGGCAGCCCGCAACTGCATGCGCTCGCCGCGTGGGACTTGCCGTTGCCGCTCGCGAGCGGCGCGCAGGACGTGACGCTGGGCGGTCAGCTCTATCACTCGTTCACGTTGCGCGAAACGGCGCTCGGTCACAGCGTGCGCGTGTTCGAACCGGCCAACACCCGCAGCGACCTGGTGAGCGGTGTCGCGAGCCGCATCGCGCGGCCCACGCTGATCGCGCTGCCAGTGCTCGCGGTGCTCGTGTGGCTCAGCATCGGCTGGAGTCTCGCGCCGCTGAAGGTGTTGTCGGCCGCGATCCGTTCGCGCGACATCAACCGCATGGAACCGGTCGGCATCGGCCGCACGCCGCTCGAGGTGCGCCCGCTCGTCGACGCGATCAACCAGATGCTGGCGCGTCTGCACCATGCGCGCGAGCTCGAGCGCGCCTTCACCGCCGATGCCGCGCACGAACTGAAGACGCCGCTCGCCGCGATCAAGGTACAGGCGCAGGTCGCGCTCGCCGAGCCCGACATCGCGCTGCAGCGGCTCGCGATGGAGCGCGTCGTGCAAGGCGTCGATCGCAGCGCGCGGCTCGCCGAGCAACTGCTGCTGCTCGCGCGGCTCGACGTGCAGGAGAAGCTGCCCACCGAGCCGCTGAGGCCGGCGGCGATCGCGAAAGATACGCTGCTCGCGAACAGGCGCAATGCGCAACAGAAGCACATCAATGTGATGCTGGTCGGCGACATGCTCGCCGAGATCGACGCGGAGCCCGTGCTGATCGGCATCCTGCTTGACAATCTCCTCGATAACGCGATCAAGTACGGACGCTCGGGCGGCACTGTCGAAGTGGCGGTGCGCCATGCCGACGAGCAGGTGCAGCTGATCGTGCGCGACGACGGCCCCGGCGTCGCGCCGGACGATCTCGCGCGGCTCACGAACCGCTTTTTCCGCGCGACCGGCAATCAGGCGACCGGCAGCGGGCTCGGTTTGTCGATCGTTGCGCGGATCGCCGAGCATTTCGGCGCGAGTCTGCAGCTAGGCGCCGGGATCGGGGACCAGGGGCTTGCGGTGCGGGTGTCGTTTCCGGCCTATCGCGCGACGCGCTGAAGCCGCACCAATCGCTCAGCGCCGCTCGCCGCCCCGGTTCGCGTCAGCGACGCCCGAGCGCTGCTTGGCCAGTTCTGCGCGCACGCCGCGCGGTGCGGCATGCGGCCGCGCGCTGCCGGACGCCTCGAACAGCTGCCACGCGATCAGGCCCGGCACGAATATCAGCAGATCGCGAATTCGCCGCGCGGCCGCGAGCGCGAGACAGGTGGCGGGGTCGAGCCCCAGTGCGCCGCCAATCAGTACGAAAGCACCCTCCTGCACGCCGAGACCGCCCGGCACGAAAAACGCGGCGCTGCTGACCGCCTGAATCAGCGATTCGATCACGATCGCCTCGACGAGCGTCACGCGCGCGCCGAGGAAATACAGCGCGAGCCAGATTTCGAGCGAGGTCAGCACGCATTGCAGCGGCTGCCAGAAGAACAGATAGCGCAGCACGACCGCGCGGCGGCGCCAGATCACCTTGATCGACTGATCGATCTGCGCGGACTGGCCGACCAGCGCGGTTAGCTTGCCGCTCGTCACGCGGTTCGCCACGCGCGTGATGCGCTCGAACGGATTGGCATGCTGGACGAGCCCGAAAAGCAACAGCACCGGCGTCAACGCGACCACGCCCCACGCGAGCTGCCCGGCGAGCCGCAGCGCGCCCGATTGCGCATTGGCGAACAGAAAACCAATCCCGACCATCGTGAACATCAGCTGGCTGATCACGGTCAGCTGCATGTCGACGATGGTGCTGGCCACCGCTGTCGACGGCCTGACGCCCCAGCGCTTGAACATACGGAACGACACGAGTTCGCCGCCGATCCGCGCGACCGGCAGCATGCAGTTGACCGATTCGCGCACCCACACCAGATGCAGCATCCTGCCGAAGCTGGGGCGGTTCGCGCCGCGAATCAGCGAGCGCCAGTCGCACGCGTTGGCGATCATTGGCAGCACATGCGCGAGCGCGGCCACCACGAGGCCCGCGCCAGCCGCGCGCAACGCGCTGAACACCGCGCGCGGATCTTCGCGCCAGACGAGCCACAAAGAGATCAGCAAACCCGCGAGCGCAGCCGCGCGGCCCAGATGCTTCATCATGCGGGCACCTCGCACACGACCTCGGTATACGTGATGCGCCGCACGCCGCGTGTCGCCGGGGCGCTGCCATGCGTCTCCAGGGCGCTCCCGTTTCGCCCGCTCGAAACCTCTTCGTTCATTGCCAGCCCAATCTGCCGTTCGTTCGTCATTCGTCCTGCGCCGCCGACAGCAGCCCGTCGCCGTCGACCTTGAAGCTGAAGCCCCGCCAGATCACCCGCGACGAGCGGAAGCTCGCGACGAAAATCGCAAACGATACGATATCCCATAACGGCAGAAGCCACAGATCGCGGCAGCGCTGACGCAACGCCCGATCCGCGCGCCACTTCAACGCGAGACGCGCGACCACCGTCACTGCCGCGAGCAGCCACGCCCACGGCGCGCCGCCCGAGCACGCGAGCGCGAGCAGCGCGAACGGCAACGGATGCACGAGCGCCGTGCCGAAGTGTCCGAGCGGATCGATGCGGCGAATCGTGCGGCTCCAGCGCAGTTCGTGCGTCACGAGTTGTGCGGCGCTCGTTTCGACACACGCATGCGCGATTGCGAACGGCGGAATCGTGACCTGCTCGCCCGCCGCGCGCACCGCCGCGCCGATCTCGTAGTCCTCGGCCAGATGCTGCACGAACGGCTTGAAGCCGCCGATCCGCTCGTAGGTGTCGCGCCGCATCGCGATGGTCTGGCCGAAGCACGGCCGCGCGAGCCCGAGCGCGAGTCCGGTGACGACGCCCGGCAGGAACTGGTAGTTGGTTGCGATCGCCGACAGCCGCGGCCAGAAACCCGGATCGGGCTGGCCGCGATATGCGCAGGTGACGAGCCCGACGCCCGGCTGCTGCAATTCGCCGATCACGTTGCGCAGATAGTCCGGGCCGACGCACACGTCGCTGTCGGCGAACACGAGCACGTCGTGGCGCGCCTGCGGCACCATGTTGAGGATATTGCTGATCTTGCGGTTCGGGCCGTACAGACGCGCATCGGCGACGACGGTGATGTCCGCCTGAGGATGGAGACGCCGCAGTTCGTTGACGGTTTGCAGCGCAGAGTCGGCGCAGTCATGCACGCCGAACAGGAATTGCACGGGCCCAGGATAATTTTGCGCGCAGAAGCTCGACAGATTGTCGAGCAACGCCCACTCGTTGCCATGCAACGGTTTGATAACCGTAATGGGTGGAAAGCTGGAGGGTTCGGCTACATCCCTCGCGAAGAAGCGCCCGATCAGCGCGCTCGCGAGCACGGTGTAGCCGATCCCGACAACGGTCGCCGCCGCGCACGCGTACGCGAGCGTGACGGCGGCGAGGTGTGCGGCGCTCACGCCTCGTGCGCGCGCAGGAAGCGGAAAAATTCGACGCCTTCGCGCAGGCGCCGTTTCATCATGTCCCAGCTCGTCAGCATT
Organism: Paraburkholderia sp. Cpub6; assembly: GCF_014201065.1. NCBI lineage: Bacteria > Pseudomonadati > Pseudomonadota > Betaproteobacteria > Burkholderiales > Burkholderiaceae > Paraburkholderia > Paraburkholderia sp. Cpub6. Next base: position 1,004,733 of record NZ_JACHDM010000001.1, on the reverse strand, counting down.
TCGCGAAGGATCTCCCAGATCTTCGACGGCCGGAAATAAAAGCGTTTATAGAAGTTTTCGAGCTGATGGTACATCTCGTCGCGCGACAGATGCGGGTAGCCGATCGCCGCCAGCTGCACGCCTTCCTTGCTGACCAGATTGATCACCTTGTTCTCCGCGAGCCAGCCGTTCTCGACCGCCTGGTTATAGAGCGTAGTGCCCGGGTACGGCGCGGCGAGCGACACCTGGATTGTCAGCGGATTGATCTCTTTCGCGTACTCGATGGTCTTCTGGATCGTTTCCGGCGTCTCGCCCGGCAAGCCGAGAATGAAGGTGCCGTGCACCTTGATGCCCAGCGTGCGGCAGTCCTGGGCGAAGCGCCGCGCGATGTCGGTACGCAAGCCCTTCTTGACGTTCAGCAGGATCTGGTCGTCGCCGGATTCGTAGCCGACCAGCAGCAGGCGCAAGCCGTTTTCCCTCATGATCTTCAGCGTCGAGTAAGGCACGTTCGCCTTCGCGTTGCACGACCATGTGACGCCCAGCTTGCCGATGCCTCGCGCGATTTCTTCGGCGCGCGGTTTGAAGTCGGTGAACGTGTCGTCGTCGAACATGATCTCCTTGACTTCGGGCATGTTGTCGCGAATCCACTTGACTTCCTCGAGCACGTTCTCGACCGAACGCACCCGATAGCGATGGCCGCCGACCGTTTGCGGCCACAGGCAGAACGTGCACTTCGAGCGGCAGCCGCGGCCAGTGTAGAGCGACACGTACGGATGCTTCAGGTAGCCGTTGAAGTAATTCTTGATGGTCAGATCGCGCTTGTAGATCGGCGCGACGAACGGCAGCTCGTCCATGTTCTCGAGGATCGGGCGCGCTTCGTTGTGCTCGATCGAGCCGTCGGGGGTGCGATAGCTCAAGCCCAGGATCTGCGCGAACGGCTTGCCTTCGGCGATTTCCTTGCAGGTGAAATCGAATTCCTCGCGACACACGAAGTCGATGGCCTCGGTCGCGGTCAGCGAATTGTGCGGATCGACCGCGACCTTCGCGCCGACCATGCCGATCAGCAGCGACGGCTTGCGCTTCCTGAGGTCCTGGGCGAACAACGCGTCGGTCGGGAAGGATGGCGTGCTGGTGTGAATCACCACCAGCTCGTATTGCGAGGCGATGTCGAGGGCGGCGTCGACGGACAGGCCGTCTGCCGTGGCGTCGAGCACGCGGCTGTCGGGAACCAGTGCCGCGGGTTGGGCGAGCCACGTCGGATACCAGAACGAGCGAACTTCACGCTTGGCCTGATAGCGCGAACCCGCACCACCATCGAAGCCGTCGTACGACGGCGCCTGCAAGAACAGAGTTTTCATGGATGCTCCAGCAAGCCTTTATAGGCGCTTTCGGTTTTCAGTCGGGAATCTATTCTGTTCCATTGCCCGAATGCAGGTCGGAAAAGCCTGTGCTCGACCTGCACGTAGCGGTGGCCGCGGTCCGGAAAGGCCACGGGCAGTGGCGCAAATAGTACGGAGCAAAGCTGAAGGAAACCTGAAGAATAATACTGCGTTCAGACCGCACGCGGCATGCTCCGATGGGCGATTTGTTCAATCGACGCGCTAGTGCAATCGTGTCGCATCGATGTCGTATCGGTGTGGTAAATGGATAGGTTGTCGCGTGGCGTGCGGGCGAGCGCCGCCGGCGCCGCCGATTCACACCACCTTCACGGGCGCGAACGCTCGGCCCGACGCGTCGCTCATCGCGCGCTCATCGCGCGAGATGCCTCGCCCATTCGAGCCAGCCGAGATTGAGGGCCGCGTTTACCACTACGCCGAGCGCCGACGCGAGCGCGGCGATCATGGTCCAGAAGGCCGAGCGCCGCGCCGCGCGCGCCGACGTGTGGGCGGCGGCCGCAGCGTCGCGCGACGCGCTCGCCGCCGCCTGCGCGATATGCGACGACGCCTCCATGCGCGCGAGCGACCTCAGCGCGAAACCGCGCTCGTCGTCGTGCGTGGCGGCGGCCGCCTCACGCGCCGCGTCGTCGCGCTGTGTCTGCTCGAACAGATAGCGATGACAGAACGGCGTCAGCGGTTCGTCGGGATAGCGCGCGGCGAAGGTTTTCGCATAGGCGGCGCCGCCATTGCGCTCGATCTCCGCGTAGGCGGCGTCCTTATCCATGGTTGCCTCGCATGCGGATGAGCCGCCCGGCCGGCGTCACACGGGCTTGATGTCGGCGGCCTGTTTGCCTTTCGGCCCCTGCTTGATTTCGAAGCTGACTTTCTGGTTTTCCTGCAACGACTTGAAACCTTCGGATCGAATCTCCGAAAAATGGGCGAACAGATCTTCGCCGCCGTCATCGGGAGTGATGAAGCCGAAGCCCTTCGCGTCGTTGAACCATTTCACTGTTCCGGTTGGCATGGCGATGTCCTCGTGATGCGCTGTAGTAGCGGTTGAATGGATGAAGCGCTGCGTCCTGCAAGCGTTTCGTGCAGCGCTGACGCGGCGCCCCGGCACGACCCGCAAAATCGCTCCGGTGCCAAGGCTGAGCAAGCCGCATGCCGCGACCGGGCGCCTGCGGGCCGCGCCCGGTGCGATTGCCCGCAATCAGATAAGATAAATGGTATCCGCAATTCATTCATGGCCGCGCAGGAATGTCGCCTCGTGCCGCACGTCCGCGCGGCCAGTTGTTTTCCCACTCACAGGAACCCAGCATGGCCATCTCGAGCTATACCGATACCCGTCTTCTGATCAACGGCGAATGGTGCGACGCCGCCAGCGGCAAGACCCTCGACGTGATCAACCCCGCGACCGGCCAGGCCATCGGCAAGGTCGCGCATGCCGGCATCGCCGATCTGGACCGCGCGCTCGAAGCCGCGCAGCGCGGCTTCGAAGCCTGGCGCAAGGTGCCGGCCAACGAGCGCGCAACCGTCATGCGCCGTGCCGCCGCCCTCGTGCGTGAGCGCGCCGCGGACATCGGCCGCCTGATGACGCAGGAACAGGGCAAGCCGTTCGCCGAGGCGCGCGGCGAAGTGCTGGCGGCCGCGGACATCATCGAATGGTTCGCGGACGAAGGCCGCCGCGTGTATGGCCGCATCGTGCCGTCGCGCAACCTTGCCGCGCAGTCGCAGGTGCTGAAGGAGCCGATCGGCCCGGTCGCGGCGTTCACGCCGTGGAACTTCCCGGTCAACCAGGTCGTGCGCAAGCTGTCGGCGGCGCTCGCCTGCGGCTGCTCGTTCCTCGTCAAGGCGCCGGAAGAAACCCCGGCGTCGCCGGCGGCGCTGCTGCAAGCCTTCGTCGAGGCCGGCGTGCCGGCCGGCACGGTCGGCCTCGTGTTCGGCGATCCGGCTGAAATCTCGAGCTACCTGATCCCGCATCCGGTGATCCGCAAGGTCACGTTCACGGGCTCGACGCCGGTCGGCAAGCAGCTCGCGGCGCTGGCCGGCTCGCACATGAAGCGCGCGACGATGGAGCTCGGCGGCCACGCGCCGGTGATCGTCGCGGAAGACGCCGACGTCGCGCTCGCCGTCAAGGCAGCCGGCGCCGCGAAGTTCCGCAACGCGGGCCAGGTCTGCATCTCGCCGACGCGTTTTCTCGTGCACAACAGCCTCCGCGAAGAGTTCGCCGCGGCGCTCGTCAAGCACGCTGAAAGCCTCAAGCTCGGCGACGGTCTCGCCGAAGGCACGACGCTCGGGCCGCTCGCCAACGCGCGCCGTCTGACGGCGATGGCCAAGGTCGTCGACGACGCCCGCAAGACCGGCGCGAAGGTCGCGACGGGCGGCGAGCGCGTCGGTACCGAAGGCAACTTCTTCGCGGCCACCGTGCTGACCGACGTGCCGCTCGAAGCCGACGTGTTCAACAACGAGCCGTTCGGCCCGGTCGCCGCGATCCGCGGCTTCGACAAGCTCGAAGAAGCGATCGCCGAAGCGAACCGTCTGCCGTTCGGCCTCGCCGGCTACGCGTATACGAAGTCGTTCGCCAACGTGCACCTGCTGTCGCAGCGCATGGAAGTCGGCATGCTGTGGATCAACCAGCCTGCCACGCCGACGCCGGAAATGCCGTTCGGCGGCGTCAAGGATTCCGGCTACGGCTCGGAAGGCGGCCCGGAGGCGATGGAAGCCTACCTCGTGACCAAGGCGGTCACGGTGATGTCGGTTTAATCACGGGTTTAATCACGCCAATCACGCGCTTCGGGAACGGCGCCGCGGTTTTGCCGCTCGCATCGTTCCCGAGCGCGGCTCAACCGATCTGCCAGGTCCACGAGTCTTCCGCTCGCGGACCTTTTTTATTGCCATGAACGATATTTCCGCCGAATCGATGCAGCCCACGCTGAGCGGCTCGTTCGTCGAGCTGCGGCCGCTGCGCGAGGAGCACGCGCAGGCCCTCGTCGACGCCGCCGCCGACGGGCAACTGTGGGACATGAAGCTGACCGTCGTGCCGGGCCCGGCGACGATCGACGCCTATATCGCCACCGCGCTCGCCGGCCGTGCGGCCGGCAAGGTGATGCCGTTCACGATCGTGCGGCGCGACAAGGACGAAAAGAATGGGGGCGCTGGCCGGATCGTCGGCAGTACGCGGTTCTGGAAGATCGATCGCGCGAACCGCAAGCTCGAAATCGGCCATACGTGGCTCGCCGCCTCGGCGCAGCGCTCGGTCGTGAACACCGAGGCGAAATATCTGCTGCTGTGCCACGCGTTCGACGTGATGCGCTGCGTGCGCGTGCAGTTCACGACCGACGAGCTCAACGACAAATCGCGCGCGGCGATCCTGCGCATCGGCGCGCAACAGGAAGGCATCGTGCGGCACGAGCGGATCATGCCCGATGGGCGCAAGCGCAACTCGGTGCGCTTTAGCATCATCGACGACGAATGGCCAGCAGTGAAAGCGATGCTCGAAGCGAAGCTGGCGCGCTGAGCGGCGCGCCGGCTTCCTGCTACCGACTCATTCAAACGGGCGCATCGCGCTGCTCATTGAGCGGCGCCGCCTGCGTCGCGGTGGCGAACTCCTCGCGCAGCGCGTCGCGCGCATGATGCCGGCGCACCCACAGCGCCGTGAGGATCGGCACCAGAATCGCGGTCACGAGGCAAGCGGTGGCGACCATCGCTGTCGCGGCCGGCACCAGCGGTTTGAAGCTCGGAATCATGTCGGCGATGATCGCCGGATTCGCGACCGCGGCCCCTGCCGTCGACGACGCCGCCAGCCCCGCCGCGCCATTGCCGCCGGCAATCCAGCGATCGGCGAGAATCAGCGGCACGCCAGTCACGACGATCACGCCAAGCCCCAGCACGACGCCCGGCAGGCCGCTCGTGACGATCACGTTCAGATCGATGCCGTTGCCGAGCGCAAAGCCGAAAAACGGAATCAGCGGATGCACGCAGCGGCCGAACAGCTCGCGCAGCTCGCTATCGAAGTTGCCGAGCGCAAACCCGATCAGAAACGGCAGCACCGCGCCGACGAACAGGCGCGGCTCGAAGAACGCGACCCCCGTCGCACCCAGAATGATCATGCTGATCAGCGGCCCCGATTCGACCGACATCAGCACGAACGCGCCCGCCTCTTCCTTCGTGCCGTACTGTTGCATCACGGCCGCGTACAGCCCGCCGTTGGTCATGTCCATCGACGTGGTGATCGCGAGCATCGACAGTCCCGCGAACAGCCCGGTCTTGATGCCATCGATCGGAATGAAGCGCGCCGCGATCAGCGTGACGATCCACGCGACCAGCATCTTGGTAGCGAGCAGCGTGCCCGACTTGCGCAGCACGGTGCCGGTCGCGCGCAGGTCGATCGTCGCGCCCATGCAGAAGAACCATACCGCGAGGATCGGCACGGTGCCGGAAATCAGGCCGTGGGTGAACGAGCCGAAGTATTTGCCCGCGCCCGGCGCGAACGTATGCACACAGGCGCCGAGCAGCAGCGGCACCAGCATCAGACCGCCAGGAATGCGGTCGATGGCCTTCTTGATCTTCATGCCTCCTCCATGGACGGTGACGTCCCGTTGACGGGCTAATGACCCGCGTTGGTGTCCCGTTCTACGCCGGGCTCTCCCTGTCCGGCGCAATATAGCATCATGAAAGGAACGCCGTTCCGTTTTATTTCTTAAACCTGACTATCGTTTACCCGGTTGTTTGCGCTATGCGTTGCCAGCCGCGATCACCCGTTACAATATTTTCGGACCAGTGTTCCGAAATCATGATTCTACGTTACAGTCTCGGGCACATGGCGGCGCCGCGCCCCGCATACCGACAGGAGAACGATCAATGGACGTGAGACAGGCCATCAACAGCGAATACGCGAAGACGCTCGACACCACCGGGCTGCGTCGCGAGTTTCTGGTGGAGCAGATCTTCGAGCGCGATGCGTTGAAGCTCACGTATAGCCATATCGACCGGATCATCGTCGGTGGCGTACGGCCGGTCGAGCGCGCGGTCGAAGTGCCGGGCTCGCTCGGCAAGGCGATCGGCGTCGACTATCTGCTCGAGCGGCGTGAACTCGGCGCGATCAACATCGGCGGCGACGGCTGGGTCGACGTCGACGGCACGCGCCACACGGTGCGCCGCGAAGAGGCGATCTATATCGGCAAGGGCGCGCAAGCGGTCGCGTTCGGCAGCGCCGACGCCACCCGGCCGGCGAAGTTCTATCTGAACTGCGCGCCCGCGCACACCAGCTATCCGACCCGCACGATCTCGCTCGACCAGGCCTCGCCCGAAACCCTCGGCGATCCGGCCACGAGCAACCGCCGCACCATCTACAAGTTCATCGTGCCCGACGTGCTGCCGACCTGCCAGCTGTCGATGGGCATGACGAAGCTCGAACCGGGCAGCCTGTGGAACACGATGCCCTGCCACACGCATGAGCGCCGCATGGAAGTGTATTTCTACTTCGACGTCGCCGACGACGCCGCCGTCTTCCACATGATGGGCGAACCGCACGAAACCCGGCATATCGTCGTGCGCAACGAGCAGGCGGTGATCTCGCCGAGCTGGTCGATCCATTCGGGCGTCGGCACGCGCGCGTACACATTCATCTGGGGCATGGTCGGCGAGAACCAGGTGTTCGGTGACATGGACCATCTCGCGGTCCGCGAGCTGCGCTGAGCGAACATGAGTCCGAACACAGTGAACACTTTCGATCTGACCGGCAAGGTCGCCATCGTGACCGGCAGCAACACCGGCCTCGGCGCCGGCATGGCCGTCGCTCTCGCCGCGGCCGGCTGCGACATCGTCGGCGTGAGTCGCGCGGACGCGGGCGCGACCGCCGCGTGCGTCGAGGCGCTCGGACGCCGCTTCGCCGACGTGCGCGCCGATCTCGCGTCGACCGTTTCGGTCGACGACATCGTGCGCGCCGCGCTCGAAGCGTTCGGCCGCATCGACGTGCTCGTCAACAACGCGGGCATCATCCGTCGCGAAGACGCGCTCGAGTTTGGCGAAGACGACTGGGACGCGGTCATGGACGTGAATCTCAAGAGCCTGTTCTTCCTGTCGCAGGCCGCGGCGCGTCAGTTCGTGCGCCAGCAAAGCGGCGGCAAGATCATCAACGTCGCGTCGATGCTGTCGTTCCAGGGCGGCATCCGCGTCGCGTCGTACACCGCGTCGAAAAGCGGCGTGCTCGGTCTGACGCGACTGCTCGCGAACGAATGGGCCGCGCGACGCATCAACGTGAACGCGATCGCGCCCGGCTACATGGCGACCGCGAACACCGCGGCGTTGCGCGACGACGCGCAGCGCAACGAGGAGATACTCGGCCGCATTCCGGCCGGCCGCTGGGGCGTGCCCGACGATCTCGCGGGGCCGGTGGTTTTTCTCGCCTCGTCGGCGTCGGACTACGTGCATGGGCATACACTGGCGGTGGATGGCGGCTGGCTCGCGCGCTAGGGACGGCACAAGCTCGCCACGAGTGCGCGCGATACGCTATGCTCTCGCGCCGCTGAGCATCGGCTCGATGCGGCAGCGGCGAGTTGGCACAGACAGGGAATGACGGACATGGCGGCAACGGGAACACACAGGAATACTGCGAGGAACACTGCGCGCGACAAGACGCTCGACAAGGCGCTCGATAAGGCGCTCGATAAGACCCGCGGCAAAGTCCGCAAGGAACCCGCCGGCGCAGCGTCGCTCGATGCGGACAGCGGTGAGCGCGGCGAATCGGCGTCGTCGATCGGGCGCGTGTTCGCGATTCTCGGCGCGATCGGCGACACCGGACAGATCGGCATCAGCGAACTGTCGCAGCGGCTCGGCATGTCGAAGACGACCGTGCATCGTGTGATTCAAACACTGAAGGCGCTCGGCTACGTGATCCAGGAAGTCGAAACCGAACGCTATCGGCTGACGATCCGTCTGTTCGAGCTCGGCGCGAAAGCGCTCGAAAGCGTCGATCTGGTGCGCGAGGCCGACATCGAGATGCGCCGCATCGGCCAGATGACACGCGAAGCGGTACACCTGGGCGCGTTCGACGACGACGCGATCATCTACATCCACAAGATCGACGCCGACTACGGGCTGCGCATGCAGTCGCGGATCGGCCGACGCAATCCGCTGCATAGCACGGCGATCGGCAAGGTGCTGCTAGCATGGATGGAGCCGGCCGACGCGCGTGACGTGCTCTCGCACATCGAATTTCGCAAGTCGACGCAAAAGACCTTGACCTGCGCCGAAGCGGTGTTGAGCATCCTGCCGCGCGTACGCGACCAGGGCTACGGCGAGGACAACGAGGAGCAGGAAGATGGCTTGCAATGCATCGCGGTGCCCGTGTTCGACCGCTTCGGCCGTGTGATCGCCGGTCTGTCGATTTCGTTTCCGACGATGCGCTGCGGTGCCGACACGAAGCAGCATTACGTCGCGTTGCTCAAAGAGGCCGGGCTCGCGATTTCGACGCGGCTCGGCTATCGCGAAGCGACCGCCCCGGAACCCGCGGCCGCGCAGTAGGTTGTGCGCGTGCGATGCGTTTTTACCTATCCCACCGAAGCTTAAGACAAGCTGATGACGCTACAGGTGTAGCGTCTTTCCATCACGCTCGCCCGAGCGCACTATCGAACTTCTTACCCAGTCTGCAACCGAATGTATCTGCGCCGCATACATATGCCGAAAATCGATGCGCTTCTTTTTTCAGCAATCGAGGCGCCGAACCTTCGCTTCGAATCCATGCTTCGTCTGCCTTTGAATGCGTTTTTTTTCATAGACCCTTCAAGGGTTTGCCCGCGCGCTTGACAGTCGCCCGGCATGTCGACCCGTAACCCGCGGCGCCTTCCCTCCTCGTTCATCGCACTCGCATCGACGTTTCGGCGCGAGCTCGGATCGACACGTCCTGTTACACACAAACACACCGGTAATCGCGCCGCTCAGTAGAGTTCGGTTCAAACGAAAGCGCATCAGATGAAACGCTTCGCACGACAGGCACTCGCATCACAGATTTCAGGGAGCAACATCATGAAAAAAATCCTCGCATTGGTCATTCTTGCCGCCACGCTCGGTGGCGCGTTGAGCGGCTGCATCGTCGTCCCTGGCGATCATCCGCATCATGACCACTACTACGAACGTTATTGATCGGGCCATCACGCGCAGTAGGTGGGCGTCCGGCTCGCCAATCCATCACAGACATCCACACAACAGAGAACAATCATGAGTCTTTCACGCAACCGCTGGGTATCGTTGACCGTCGTCGCGGGTCTCGCGATCGGCGCATCATCGGCCGCTGTCGCGCACGTCGATGTCGGCGTGAACATCGGCGTACCGGGCATCGCGGTCGCGCCCGCCGTGGTCGAGGCTCCGCCGCCCGTCTATGTGCAGCCCGCGCCCGTCTATGCGCCTGCGCCGCCTCCCGCGGTCATAGTCGCTCCGGGCTGGTACGGTGAACGCTACTACGATGGTCATCGCTATTGGGAGCGTCGCCAGTGGGAGCGTCATCACGAGGAATGGCGCGATGCTCGCGGCCCGCACGGCGACTGGCACGACAACGGCTGGCACGGTCATGGTCATGACGATCGCGGGCATGACCATTGATAGACGGCAGGTGGCGTCCATCGCGCCACCGTGTCGCGCTTGCATTCGCGCCACCCCCTTGACAGGAGCGACGACGTGCTACGCAATGATCCGAGACGAGTAACCGCGCAGGTCGACGGCGCGCACATTTGCGCCGAATACAGCGAGCTGACCGGCCAGCTGTGCCTGCGCCAGGACGGCACGCTGGTGCGCGAATGGTTTCCGCCGCATTCGTGGATGGCGATCGCGTCGGTGGCCGGCGCGCGCCACTGGGGCACGCGGCCAACCGACGACGAATTGCTCGCGCTGCTGCACAACGAAATGGCGTTGCTGCGCGCGTCCTGAGCGGTCGCGCGTTGTTCGAGCGTAGCGGCACGCCCGACGCCGCGCTCATTCGATCGCTATGGCGCCGACGTTTTCATCGACCGATGCGTGATCGAGCGGCTCGCGCCGCATCATCAATACCACCCCGCCCGCCGCGATCACGGCCGGCACCGCGAGCAGGCTGAACACGGCGCCGAAGTGCCAGCCGAGCCCCATCAACGCCGCGCCGATGAGCGCGCCCGCCACGCCGCCGACGCGGCCGATTCCCAGCATCCACGCCACGCCCGTCGCGCGCGCCCGGGTCGGGTAGAAGCTCGCCGCGAGCGCCGACATCGACGTGACCGCGCTGGTCGCGACCGTGCCGGTCAGGAAGATCAGCGTCCCGAGCCAGACCTGATGGTCGACGCCCCGCCCGACCAGCAACACGAGCGCGCCGACGAGGACATAGGTGAACGCGATCACGCGATGCCCGGCGAAGCGATCCATCACCCAGCCGACGCACAGATTGCCGAGGATGCCCCCGAGCGGAAACAGCGACGTCATCAACGCGGCCTTTTCACCGGAGAAGCCGGTGTCCTTGAACAGCGTCGGCAGCCAGTTGGTCAGCAGATAGTAAATCAGTAGCCCCATGAAATAGGCGAGCCACAGCATCAGCGTGCCGAAGCGGTAGCGCGCCGACAGGATGATCGCGAGCGCCCATTGCGAACGTGCGTCGCCGGTATTGCGGCGCACGTCGACCGCGAAAAAACGGCATCCGTCGAAGCGGTCGTGGGGCGCGATGCGTTGCAGGATTCGCGCGATCCGTTGATCGGCGCGCTTACGCACCGCGAGAAATTGCGCCGATTCCGGCAGAAACAGTATCAGCATCACGCTCAGCACGAGCGGACCGGCGCCGCCGGCGACCAGCACGCTCGGCCAGCCTAAATGCGGAATCAGCCATGCGGATGCGAGACCGCCGATCGCGAGACCGGCTGTCGTACCGCGGCCGAATTCGCGATCTTCGCCACGCACCGCGTCGGCGTTGTAGCGCTTCACGGTCGCCTCGAGCGCCGTGCCGTCGAGACCCGCGTTGCGCGCGAGTTCCGCGAGCGTGCGGCCCTTGCTCAGATAGCCGTTGCGCAGCAGCGAGCCGAGCGGCACGGGCGCCGGCTTCGCGTAACCGAGCCCATATTTGCGGATCGTCGCGTGATCGCAGATCAGCCACATCGCGGTTTCGCGTTCGTTCGCGCAGGCCTCGATCATCGCGGCACCCACGTCGTGATACGAATTCGCTTCGTTGGTGAAGCGCTTGCCCGCGCGCGTCACGCCGATCACGCCAGGCTTGTAGCGATCCACCAGATGCGGAAACACGCCGACGCTGCCGTCGCTCATCGGCACGCGCGACACCGGCATCCATGCGGCGGGCTGCGGAAAACGGATCGCCACCCGCGCACCGAGACGTTCGGCCATGCCGACGCCGTCGCCCGTATTGCCGCGCGGCACCGGCGACAGGTGTTCGCCGCCGCGCCGCAGATGCGGATACGCGCGGGCGATCCGCGCGACGTCATGCGAGAAGCCGCCGCACGCGAGCACCACGCCGCGTCGCGCGACGATGCGCATCTCGCCTTGCGGTCCGGCGACGAGCGCGCCGGTCACGCTGCCGTTCGTCACGTTCAGCTCGCGAGCGGCCGTGTTCGTATGGATTGGAATGCCGAGATCGAGCGTGGACTTCGCGAGCCGCGCGGCGAGCGCGTTACCGCTCGTGATCTGCACGCCGCGCCGGTACAGCGCAAGATCCTTCAGATGGCTCGCGAGGCGCTTCGCGACGTAAAGCGCGGAGGTGAGCGAACGCGTCGCATTGAAGAAGTGCTTCAGGTCCGCATTCGACGAGTTGAACATCATGCCGATGAACGTGATCGTCTTCAGCGGCGGGCGCAATCGCGAGATGTCCTGGCCCAGCGCGCGCGCATCGAACGGCGCGGCGACGATCGAGCGGCCAATGTCGACACCACCGCCCACGTTCGGGTGATAGTCGGGATACAGCGTCGGCACGAATTTGACGGTGGTTTCGCGCTCGAAGAAGTCGAGCATCTCAGGGCCCGTGTCGAGAAACGCGTCGACGGCGGCGGCATCGAAGCACGCGCCGGTTTCGCTGCGCATATAGGTCAGCGCCGCTTCGCGCGTATCGCTGACGCCGTTGCTCTTTGCGTGACGGTTGCCCGGAATCCACAGCACACCGCCTGAAAACGCGGTCGTGCCGCCGAAGAACGGCTCTTTCTCGATCACGACGACATCGAGACCGTGTTTGCGCGCGGTGATCGCGGTCGACAGCCCTCCCGCACCCGAACCGATCACGAGCACGTCGCACGTGAGTGTCGCGCCGCGTGTTGCGTTGGTCATGATGGTCTCCTTACGCGCGGACCTGGCGGTCGGCCTGGGTGGCTTGCGCGGCCTGGTTGGCTTCGAAGCCGGGACGCGGCACGAGGTCCATCAGCATGCTTTCGAAGCCGCCATCGACGACGACTTCGGCGCCGTTCACATAGGCCGCGCGTTCGCTCGCGAGAAACGCGACGACATCGGCGATATCGTTCGGCTCGCCGATCCGGCGGCTCGCCGTCATCGCGCTGCGCCGGCGTTCGATATCGCCGTGCTCGTAGAACGCCGCCGACAGCGGCGTGCGGATCATGCCCGGGCACACGGTATTGCTGCGAATACCGCGTGGTCCCCACTCCGCCGCGATCTGCTTCGACAGCATCGTGACACCGGCCTTGCCCGCGCTGTAAGCGCCGCTATAGGTCTGCGGATGATGCGCGGCCACCGACGCGACATGCACGATTGCGCCAGCGCCGCGCTTCAGCATGCGTTGACCGAATTGCTGCGAGCACAGCATGTAGCCGGTCAGATTCACGCGCAGCATCGCATTCCATGCATCGAGTCCAATCTCTTCGATGCCCCCCGGCCGCAACAGGCCCGCGTTGTTCACGAGCACATCGGCGACGCCGAGGCGCGCTTCGAGCTCCGACACCGCGCCGCGCACGCTATCGATGTCGCCGATATCGCAGGCGAGCGCCAGCGCTTCGACACCGCTCGCGTTCAGCGCTTGCGCGACGTCACGGCACTTCTGCTCATCGCGATCGAGCAGCGCCACGCGTGCGCCAGCGTCGCCCAACACCTGAGCAATCGCGCTGCCGATGCCGCCCGCCGCGCCGCTCACGACGCAGACTCTGCCTTCGAGCCCGAGCCAGTGTCGCGCGTTGGCGGGTATGTCGCGCTTATCTTTCCGTTGATTCATTTGCTTAGTCCTCCCGATCTCCACGTTCACGATCGCGGCGAGCTTAGGTTGGCCGGCTTCACCAAACTGCGTCATTCGACCGCGTCTTCGATGGAAAAAAGTATAGCCACGCGGTTCCGGACGAAATTGGACAAAGGCAGCGCATCGCAGGACAATTCGAACATTGGAGACAAAACCGCATGAGGAATATCCCTAACTACGATCTGTACGGAGAGTCCGCGCGGCCGCCGTGGTACGACGCGTTCAATTTCGAATGGATCGTCGAGCGCAGTCGTCCGAACGACTGGCATATCGCCGCGCACCGGCACGATGCATTGCTGCAGATTCTCTATATCCGCAGCGGTTCGGGCCACGTGCTGATCGAAAGCGAAAAGCTCACGATCGACGCGCCATGCCTGATCCTGATTCCAGCGCAAACGGTGCACGGTTTCGTGTTTTCCCCGGAGATCGACGGGCTTGTGATTACGGCCGCGCAGCGCGCGCTTGAGTCGATTTCGAAAGCGGTGTCGCCGGGCCTCGTGCCGGTGCTGCAACGGCCCGCGCTGATTCCCGTGCGGCCCTCGGTCGGCGAGCGCACGTTGATGCCCTTGTTCGGTTTGCTGGAGCAGGAATTTCGCGGCAGCGCGCGCGGCCATATCGCCGCGGGCATGTCGCTGATGATTGCACTTTTTGTGCAGGTCGCCCGGCTGACCGATGCCGCCTCGAGCGCGGGCGCGACCGTCAATGACCGGCGCGCCGCGCAGATCAAACGGCTACGCGAACTGATCGCTACGCATGTGCGCGAGCATCTGCCAATCGATTTTTATGCGGAAAAATTGGGGGTGACCGCGGCGCAACTGGGGCGCATCTGTCGTGAGGAGCTTGGCCATTCGCCGCTGTCGCTCGTCAACGATCAGTTGATACGCGAGGCGCAGCGCGATCTGGTCTACTCGGGTTCGAGCATCAAACAGATCGCGCATGCGCTCGGTTTCGAAGATGCGGCCTATTTCAGCCGCTATTTCCGCAAGCAGACCGGCGTCACGCCCAAGGAGTTTCAGGCGGCCGCGCATCGGGATCTGTCGATCAATTAGCGATCCCGATGATCGCGCGGTGCTTGCAGTAGCGCTTACAGCTGCGCCTGCATCTGCGCGCCGGCGACGCCGACGTAGTTCTCCGCCAGGACTGTCGCGGCCGTGCGCGACGTCGTCACGTACTCGAGCTCGGCGACCTGCAGTTGCTGCTCGAACGCCGAAGTGCCTTCGATACGATGCAGCATGCTGGTCATCCAGTACGAGAAGTGCTCGGCGCGCCAGATGCGTTTGAGCGCGGTTTCGCTGTAACGGTCGAGCAGATCGGCGCGGTTTTCCTTGTAGAACGCGTCGAGCGCCTTGCTGAGCACGTTCACGTCGGCGACCGCGAGGTTCATGCCCTTCGCGCCAGTCGGCGGCACGATATGCGCGGCGTCGCCAGCGAGGAAGAGGCGCCCGTACTGCATCGTCGTCGACACGAAGCTGCGCATGCCGACGATGTTCTTCTGAAAGATCTTGCCGTCGATGATCTTGTGGCCTTCGTCCGAATCGGCGCGCGCATGCAGCTCGGCCCAGATGCGATCGTCAGACCAGTTGTCGACCGAGTCCTTCGGATCGCACTGGAAATACATGCGCTGCACGTTCGGCGAGCGCGTGCTGATCAATGCGAAGCCGCGCTCGTGGCGCGCATAGATCAGCTCGTCCGACGACGGCGGGCCTTCGCACAAAATGCCGAACCAGCCAAACGGATAGACGCGCTCGAAATCCTTGCGCAGCGTCTGCGGGATCGCCTGGCGCGACACGCCTTGCGAGCCGTCGCAGCCGATCACGAAGTCGCATTGCAGTTCGTGCTCCGCGCCTTCGTGGCGATAGCGGATCGACGGCTTATCGGTATCGATGCCATGCACCGACGTCTCCGATACGCCGAAACGCAGTTCGGCGCCCGCGGCGACGCGCGCCGCGACTAGATCCTTGATTACTTCGTGCTGGGCATAAACCGTGATCGCATGACCGGTGAGGCCGGTCAGATCGATGCGGCGACGCTTGCCTTCGAACGCGAGTTCGAAACCGTGATGCAGCGCGCCTTCGGCTTTCATGCGTTCGCCGAGACCGGTTTGCGTCAGCAGGTCCATCGTGCCCTGCTCGAGGACGCCGGCGCGAATCGTCGATTCGATCTGATCGCGCGTGCGCGTTTCGAGCACGACCGAGTCGATACCGCGCAAATGAAGCAGATGGGAAAGAAGCAGGCCAGCGGGCCCTGCACCGATGATGCCAACTTGGGTGCGCATGTATGTCTCCTGAATGCGGTGATGAAATTTGCGCTCAGTGTGACGATCGCGACGCCTATCCCGCAATGCGATATGGCGGATAGGCCGTATCGCGTTGCGCGATAGAAGGTGTAAGGCGGGAGCCAGCGCCGCGCGGCTGTTTCGGCCGAAAACGCAAGTCTGGTGGGGTTTTCCGGCGATTTGGATTGACCCGCGGCTCGTGCTGCGGCATGGCGTGCCCTCAGGTAAACCCCGATCCGCTAAACGAGCTTCAACTCGCCAAGAAATAGTCGGTAGACGGGATTTTTCGTCTCTTCCCAGCACGGATAGCCGAGCGTTTCGATGAAGCGCTCGAACGCCGCGTGGTCGCTCCCGGGCACCTGAATGCCGACCAGAATCGAGCTGTAGTCCGCGCCCTGGTTGCGGTAGTGGAACAGGCTGATGTTCCAGTTCGGCGCCATCGACGACAGGAATTTCATCAGCGCGCCCGGACGTTCCGGGAACTCGAAGCGAAACAGTCGTTCGTCGCGCGCGAGCGGCGAGCGGCCGCCGACCATGTAGCGGATGTGCTGCTTCGACAGTTCGTCGAAGGTCAGATCGACGGTGGCGAAGCCGTGCGCTTCGAAGGCGCCGGCGATCTGCGCCGATTCGCTGCGATTGCGGATCTGCACGCCGACGAAAATATGCGCCGAGTTCGCGTCGGCGATCCGGTAGTTGAACTCAGTGACACTGCGCGTGCCGAGCAGCTCGCAGAAACGCCTGAAGCTGCCGCGCTCTTCGGGGATCGTCACCGCGAAGACCGCTTCGCGCGCTTCGCCCACTTCCGCGCGTTCGGCGACGAAGCGCATGCGGTCGAAGTTCATGTTCGCGCCCGACGTGATCGCGATCAGCGTCTGGTTCTCGATGCCTTCCCGCTCGGCATACTGCTTGGCGCCGGCCACCGCGAGCGAGCCCGCCGGTTCGAGCACGCTGCGCGTGTCCTGGAACACGTCCTTGATCGCGGCGCACAGCGCATCGGTGTTCACGAGCAGCACTTCGTCGAGATATTCGCGGCACAGACGGAAGGTCTCTTCGCCGACGAGCTTCACCGCGGTGCCGTCGGAGAACAGCCCCACTTCGTTCAGCGTCACGCGCTCGCCCGCCTGCAACGACGCGGCCATCGCGCACGAATCGTCGGTCTGCACGCCGATCACCTTGATCTCGGGGCGCACCGATTTCACGTATGCGGCGACACCGGCCGCAAGACCGCCGCCGCCGATCGGCACGAAGATCGCGTGAATCGGGCCCTGGTGCTGGCTGAGGATTTCCATCGCGACGGTGCCCTGACCGGCGATCACGTACGGATCGTCGAACGGATGCACGAAGGTCAGGCCGTGCTCTTCCTGCAGCTTGACCGCGTGACCATAGGCGTCGCTATACGACTCACCGAACTGCACGATCTCGACAGTCGGCCCGCCGTGCGTGCGGATCGCGTCGACCTTGAGCTGCGGCGTCGTCACCGGCACGACGATGATCGCCTTCACGCCCATGCGTGCCGCCGATAACGCCACGCCCTGCGCATGATTGCCCGCCGACGCGGTGATCACGCCGCGACTGAGCGCCTCGGCCGGAATATGCGCCATCTTGTTGTATGCGCCGCGCAGCTTGAACGAGAACACCGGCTGGTTGTCCTCGCGCTTCAGATAGACCGGGTTGCGCAGCCGCGCCGACAGGTTCGGCGCGCGTTCGAGTTCGGTCTCGCGCGCCACGTCGTAGACGCGCGCGGTCAGGGTCTTTTTCAGGTAGTCGTGAGACGGCGCGACGCGCCCGGCCGCTGCGGCGGCCTGTTCGAGTTCGTTTAACAGCACGGCAAGCTCCTGGGTGGCAACATTCGATGCAACCACGCATCAACGGCGATCGACATCGAACGATAGCAATCGCGGCATGTTCGCCAGGAGGCAGGCAGAGAATGAACCTGAAAGCGGACATAAAAAAACCCGCCTCGTTTGGCGGGTTATGTGTGACTGCAAGTCGACGCGCGCTAACCCACCATTCGATGAATGATGCTAATAATCAGCGCAATACGGATGTCGAGGCAGTTCATGTCGGCGATCTTCGTCGACTCGGCAAGCTTTGTCAATCTCCGCGCAGTGCGGCAGTGCCACACAAGAAAAACGGGGCGCACCGGCAAGCGCGCCCCGCTGAGACGACCAACACCGACATCAATCGCGCACGCCGCTCTGCTTTTTGAACGCCGCGAGAATGCGTTGCTCGAGCGCGTTGTAATCGCGGCCAAAGTGATGATCGCCGGTCGTACGGATGACTTCGACGCCGGTCTTGTCGAGCGCCGGACACAGCGTGTCGGCCTCGCTCTCGCCATAGAAGCATTGAACGATCGACGGCGGCACATGCGTCAACTCGGGGCGCACGTTCAGCGCCTTGTCGCTCGCGGGCATGCCGAGCCAGCCGCCGACGCGGACCTGGAAATCGGCGTCGGGCGCGAAGCCGAGCAGCGAAATCAGCGACACCTTATCGCGCTGCGCCTGCGGCAGACGGTTATACGCGAACGGCATCACGTCGGCGCCGAACGAATAGCCGATCAGCGCGATATGCTGCGCGTGCCAGCGCTCGCCATAGGTTTGCATCACCCGCGCGAGATCGCGGCTCGTTTGCGCGGGCGGCTTCTCGCTCCAGAAATAACGCAGGCTGTCCCAGCCGACCACCGACACGCCATCTTTCTGCAGTGCCTGCGCGATCGTCTTGTCGAGATCGCGCCAGCCGCCGTCGCCGGAAATCACGATCGCCATCAAGCCGTTCGGATGCGCGGCCGGCAATTCGATCAGCGGCAGGTCGGACACGTCGTCGGCGCTGATCGAGACCGGCTGCAGATGCGGCGTCAGCAATGCAACGAGACGCGCGCGATCGGCATTGCCCGTGCTCGCCTTTTCGACGAAGCCCGGCACCTTGTCGCGAATCACGGTCGGGTCGGGCGGACACGGTTCGAAGCGCGCGTCGAGCGTGTGATCGGCGTCGACCGACACCGCGCCCGCGATCGTATTGGACGGCGCCTGCTCGAGCACGTGCATCGCGAGCGTCGCGCCCTGCCCCGTACCCGCGACGATCGGCGCGAAGTAGCGGCTCGACTGCGACTGCCGTTCGAGCTGATGGCTGAGCGCCTCGGCATCGCCCACCAACTGATGACAGGTTTCCTTTTTCGCGGCAAGGTTGGCCGCGTAGTGCGCGGTATCGACGCCGACCGTCATCGCGCCCGCTTTCGCGAGCGCATCGGCGCTCTGCTGATCGGCTGCGCTCCAGCCGCTTGCCTGCGAATACAGCACGACGAAGCCGCGCAGCGGCCCCTCGGCCTGCGTCACGCGCACGTCGCCATAGCGGCCGCCGGGCACGGTGGTGGTGGCCGCGTGCGCGAGCGCGCCGCAACTCAGAACGCTCGCCGCAACGGCGAGCCGGAACAACGGATGCAATGTCATGAACGCCGGCCTCCTGCCAGCAGCGACAGGTCCGCGAGCGTGAAGAACACGCCCGAACCGGATGCCGCGAGATAACGCGGCTCCCAGCGCGGCTGGAACTTGCTCTTGAAAGCACGCAGTCCGCGGAAGTTGTAGAAGCGGCCGCCGAAGCGCCACACGATGCCGGCCAGCCGATGCCAGCGCGACGCGAGCGGCGTCGGCTGCACGCCGGAGAGCGGCGCAATGCCGAGACTGAGCGAGCGGAAGCCCGCCTGTTTCAGATGCAGCGCGAGCTGCGTGAACAGATATTCCATCGCATACGGCGACGCGCTTTCGACGTGACGCATCACGCCGACGGTCGCCTCGGTATTCATATCGGTCGTCATGAAGGTCACGAATGCGACCGGCTCGCCGGTCTGGCGCACCAGCATCACCGACTGCGCGGCCAGGTATTCGTCATGGAAAGCCGCGACCGAGAAGCTCTTCTCGCGCGCGTCGCGGCTGTCGAGCCAACCGTCGGAAATGCCGCGCAGCGTTTCGAGCGAGGCCGGCACATGGGCCTGATCGATCACTTCGACGCTAAAGCCGTCGCGCTCGCCGCGCTTGAGCGCATAGCGCAGATGCGCGCGATGCGAGCCCTTCAGATCGAAGTCGTCGAGCACGACGTGCGCTTCCTCGCCGAGCTTCATCAGCGTGAGGCCAGCGTCGAGATACAGCGGCAGCGCATTCGCGCGCACCTGGTAGAACGCGGCGCGGCCGCCATGTGCATGCGCGAGCGCGACGAACTTGCTGATGAGACCCGCCCACTCTTCGCGCGGCCCCACCGGATCGTGCAACGCGGCCCACGTGCGGCCGTATTTCGCGTACATCAGGAACGCTTCGCGCGACTCCGAAAACAGGAAGCTCTTGTCGCCCATCAACGCGAGACCGGCGTCGCTGCGTTCCTGCGCGCGCACGATGCGCGCGGCGTCGTGCAGATCTCCGGGCGCCGGCTTCACGAAGCGGCCCGGCGCCGGACGCAGCAATTGCCAGAACGAGAAGGTCGCGGCGAATACGCTCGCGGCGAGCGTCGCGCGCAGCGCGCGCGGCGCGCGCTCGTCGAACGCGAATTGCCACCACAGATCGCCCGTGTACGGCACGTCACGGAAAGCGAACAGCATGACCCACGTCGCGAGCATCAGCACCATCGCGACCGACACGAGCCAGCCGGCCGTGAAACGCTCCGCGAACAGCGACGAATGACGGTTGAAGCGCTTGCGCGTCGCGAGCAACAGCACGATCAGCATGCCGAGCACACCGGCTTCGACGAACGCGAGACCCTTGGTCAGCGACAGCGCGAGGCTCAGCAACGCGAGCGCGAGCGTCATCCACCATGCCGCATCGAGCCGCCGCAGCAGGCCGCGCGCGACGAACAGCAGCAGCACGCCGAGCACGCTGCATAGCATCTGCGAGCTTTCGAGCACCCACAGCGGCACCAGGTCGCGCAGCATATGAATGCGCTGCCAGAACGCCGGCGTCGCGCTCGAAATGACCAGCATGCCGCCGACCACGAACGTGACGAGGCTCAGAAACAGCGGCGCGAGTTCCGACACGCGCTGCGCCTGCAACATCGACAGACGATTCTTCAGCGCGCGCCCCTCGAAGCCCGCGAGCAGCGCCGCGGAGGCGATCAGCGGCACGCCGAAATAGATCGCGCGATACGCGAGCAGCGCGGCGACCATCTGATGCATCGGCACGCTGCCGCTCAGCGTGAACACCATCGCCGCTTCGAACACGCCGACGCCGCCTGGCGTATGGCCAATCAGGCCGAGCAGCATCGCGGCCGCGTAGACGGTGATGAAGCCGACGAAGCTCACGTTCGCATGCGGCAGCAATGCCCACAACGCTAGGCCCGCGGCGACCACGTCGAGCACCGCCAGCGCAACCTGCGCGAGCAGATCGCGGCGCGCGGGAATATCGAACGAGAGCCACTGCCAGCGCGTGCGGATCGGCCGGGTTTGCCGACGACACGCGGCCGCAACGAGCGCCAGCGCGAGCAGCAACGCAGCGCCGCTCCAGCGCAGCGCGACTGGCGACAGATGCAGCATCGGCGCGAGCTGGCCCGCCATGCAGACCATGCCCAGCGCGGTCATCAAGACGAGGGCGAGCGCGAGCGACACGCTCGTAAACACCGTCATGCGGCCGATCTGCGCGGGCGTGATGTTCGCGACGCCGTACACGCGCGCGCGCACCGCTCCGCCCGTCAGCGCGCCGAAACCGGTCGCATTGCCGAGCGCCGAACCGGCCGTCGCGCCGACCCACAGCGCCGCGCGCGGCACGCTCGCGCCGAGATAGCGCAGGCCGACCGCGTCGCGCCCGACCAACGCGACGTAGCTGAGCGCGGTCGCGCCGAGCGCACCGATCCACTCGCGCGCCGACAACTGGCGCAGTTCGCGGATCACCGAACGGTAATTCACTGCCTCGGACAGATGCTGCAGCACGACCAGCAGCAACCCGCAAATGACGAGCGCGAGCACGGGCGACAGAAGGCCCCGGCTGCCAAGCGCTTTCGATGCACGGCCGAGCAGCGCGGGGAGGCGCTCGAAGCTGTGTTGAAGTCGGTGGAACATGGTCAATGCGGGCCTTGCGAGGAGCGGTCGCGGCGACGGGTCGTCACGCGCGGTATCGCCTGTGGCGGCGATTACAAAGTGATAACGGCAAAACGTGCAAAAGGTTGACAGCATTAGCAATTTTGCTGTCATTTCACTTGCGCGTCGCGCGTCAAAAGCGCGCGATTGTAATGCTTCCTCTGATGCGAGGCATCGGGCCGGCGCAACCGCGGCATCAAGATCACGGCTGGGCGTGCCGTAATCAGGAGCGGAAGCACGATATCAGGAAGGGAAACGGCGATGGCAGCCCGGAATTGGCTGACGGCGGGCGTCTATCTGGTGGGACTGGGGAGACGACTCGCTGAACGTGCTCCGCTTGACGGGGCCAGAATGCACAATGCCCGCTACTCGAGCGGGCATTGACACGACAGCTGGGGCTTGCGGGGCCCGCGCGGGAAACTCGCGCTTAGTTCGGACGACGGTACGCTTCGGCGATCACTGCGCAGTTCTGCAGATGCAGGTTCAGCGCATGCAGCGCCAGCGCGCGCAGCTTGCCGAAGAACGTGTTGGCAGCGGGGGTGGAACGGACGACATTCGATGCGGTATTCATGGCGGCTCCTGATCAGGGTTTGTACCTACGGAATAACCCGATTATAGCGATCTCGTGCCGCAGCGCAACAAAACAATATTTTTTGGCGACGTCGCGAATGCCAACGTCGCGTACCGGATACGGAAAATTCGTAAAGGGGCCGCATCGGTCATGCAGGTATTAACAATCCGCACCGTACAGGTGCAATAATGACCCCTTTGCCTGCGACGCTTCGCCGCAGGCTCGCCGATATGACCGTCGCCCAGACTCAGAAAGCTCTGATTGCGCCTCTTATCGTCGCGTGCGCGATGTTCATGGAAAGCGTCGACGCCAACGTGATCGTCACCGCGCTGCCGGCCATGGCGCGCGATTTCGGGCGCGATCCGGTCACGCTGAAGATCGCGGTGACAAGCTACGTGCTCGGGCTCGGCGTGTTCATCCCGGTATGCGGCTGGCTCGCCGACAAGTTCGGCGCGCGCACGGTATTCCGCACCGCGATCGGCGTCTTCGTGACGGGTTCGCTGTTGTGCGCCGCGTCGAACTCGCTTGCCACTTTCACGGTTGCGCGTTTCATCCAGGGCGTCGGCGGCGCGATGATGGTGCCCGTCGGGCGCATCATCATCTTTCGCGTGGTGGAGAAAGCCGACTTCATCCGCGCGATGAATTACCTGAGCGTGCCCGCCATGCTCGGCCCCGCCGCCGGTCCGCTGCTCGGCGGCTTCATCACCACGTATCTGCACTGGCGGCTGATCTTCTTCATCAACGTGCCGATCGGCATTCTCGGCATCTATCTGACCAATCGCTATATCGCCAATACGCGCGAGCCCGACCCCGGCCCGCTCGACTGGATCGGCTTCCTGCTGTCGGCGGCGGGCGCGGTTCTGTTGTTGCTCGGCTTGTCGCTGGTCGGCGGCGAACTGATTTCGAATACGGACGCGTTCGGCATGTGCGCGCTCGGCGCGATGCTGCTCGCGATCTACGTCGCGTATGCGCAACGCGTCGCACTGCCGCTTCTGGATTTGCGTTTTTTCAAGGTGCCGACTTTCCAGGCGAGCGTGCTCGGCGGCTCGCTATTTCGCATCGGTCTCGGCGCGTTGCCGTTCCTGCTGCCGCTGCTGCTGCAGGAAGGTCACGGCATGAGCGCGTTCCAATCGGGGCTGATCACCTGCGCGTCCGCGTTCGGCGGCATGTTCATGCGCACGATCGCCTCCACGGTGCTGCGCCGCTTCGGCTTTCGCCAGGTGCTCGTGTTCAACGCCGCGCTATCGGGCATTTCGATCGCCGCGTGCGGGCTGTTTTTCCCGCACACGCCGACGTGGATCATCTGGGTCGTCGTGTTGCTCGGCGGCTTCTTCCCCGCGTTGCAGTTCACGAGCCTCAACTCGCTGACCTACGCGGAGATCGCGAGCCGCGACGTCGGCCGCGCGACGAGCCTCGGCAGCGTCGTGCAGCAGATGTCGCTCGGCCTCGGCGTGACGGTCGGCGGCATCGTGCTGCAGATTTCGCGCGCGCTGCATGGGCATCCGAGCATCACCTGGTCGGATTTCTGGCCCGCGTTTCTCGTGGTCGGGCTATGCTCGTTCGCGTCGATTCCGGTCACGCTGCGCCTGCCGCGCGGCGCGGGCGCGGAGATTTCGCGAGGCGGGCGCGGCTGAGCCGGCTGCCGTGTCCCCGCGCGAGCGCCCCGCTCTTCACGGGTTCGGGCGCTCACGCGCGCTTGCGAATCACGCTCACGTCGCCATTGCGTTCCAGAATCGCGGCGGCCACGTCGTCCATCGAGCGCGAGCCGGTTTTCTGCCGCACGCTTTCCTCGATGTCGGTGCGCGTGACGAGCGCCGCGTGCATTTCGTTCGCGTGGAACTTGCCGTCGCTGAACACCTCGCGCTCGGCGCCGCCCACCAGCAGCTCGAAGCGGCGCGAGCGTATGAACGCCCACGCGAGCACCCGGTGACACACGACGATCGCGAACGACGCGACCACGGTCGCGATAAACGGCGACGCACCGACGATCGCGCGGCTCAGCGTCGCGCCGAGCAGAATCACGACGACCGAATCGAACGGCGAGCGCTGCCCGAATGAACGGCGCCCCGATACACGGATCAGCGCGAGCGCGATCACGAACACGGCGATCGAGCGCATACCCATCTGCAACGGATCGAGCTCGCTGCCTTGGCCGAATAGAACGAAAAACGCGTCCATCATGTTCGTCCTCCCCGCGGCGGATTGCCGTGCGAATGTTCTGGTGTCCGGATAGTTGCAAGCGAGACGAGCCCGCGACGCGTCGCCGTCGCTCAGGCCAGCGCGCCGTCCGTCGCCCATGAGATGAGCGTATCGCCGAAACCGCCGCGCACGCGGGCCACGGTGCGCGCGCTCGTGGTCACGCGCGGCGCGGCGCTCCACGCGATGCGCGCGCCAGTCGCGATCAGGCGATCGACGAGCGCGGCGTCCTCGCTGCACTTGAGCGGCGGAAAGCCGCCTGCGCGCCGATAGGCGTCCGCGGAAACGCCGAGATTCGCGCCGTGCACATGACGATGTCCGTCGGCGTCGACATACGTCTTGCGAAAATATTCGCGCACGCTGTGCGGATGCGCGCTCCAGTCGTCGACGGCGATCGAGCCGCACACCGCATCGGCGCCCAGCGCCAGTTGCGCGGCCAGCCAACCGGGCGACACGCGGCTGTCGGCATCGGTAAACGCCAGCCAGCGCGCACCGTGCGCGAGCAGCAGCGACGCGCCGAGCGCCCGCGCGACGCCGACGTTGCGTGCCTTCAGCGTCAGCGTCTGCACGCCGTAAGCGCGCGCGATCGCCCCGCTGAAATCGCTGCACGCGTCGAGCGCGACGACGATCCGCACCGCCTCGCCAGCGAGCGCTTCGTGTCGCGACGCTTCGAGCAAGGCCGCGAGGCACCGTGCGAGCAACGCCTCTTCGTTATGCGCCGGAACGATCACGCCGATCATAGAAGCCCCTCGCGCTGCGCGACCGAACGTGCGTCGCGCGACCACACGTCGATCAGCAAGTCGGCTTCGTCGTGATGCGCGAGACGCGCGAGACCGCAGCGCGCATCGAATAGCGCGTGCGCATGGTCGGCAGATTCGCGCGCTTCGGCGAACGGCCGGCGCCAATGACAGGCGAGCAGCGTGCCGTCCGCCGTCAGCGACCCGCCGATGCGCGCGGCCAGCGTTTCGAGCTCGGCCGCGTCGAGGTAGTACGCGAACTCGCTGATCACGATCAGATCGAACGGCCCGTGCTCCGTCGGCCAGTCGCGCGGCACCCTGCGCTGCTCGACCCGCACGTTCGATGCGCCCGCCACGCGTTCACACGCAAGCTCGACGGCGCGCGCGTGCAGATCGGCGGCGAGCAGCGCGTCGCAGCGCGTCGCGAGCCCGGCCGTCAACTCGCCGTTCGCGCAGCCCGGCTCGAACGCGTTGCGATAGCGCGCCCGCGGCAGCAGCGCGAGCGTCAGCGAACGCTTGCGGCGTTCGTACCAGCTTTCGCGCAAACGCCACGGATCGTCGCTGCGTCGGTAGAGTTCATCGAAGTACGGCGCCGTCGAGCTCATCTCAGCGATCCTCTGAAGGCAGGGGGAAAAAAAGTCATAGCGTCCACGGCGCGAGTGTTTGCGAAGACGCCTGATGCGATGCCGGCACGGCAGTCGTGTCAGCGGCCTCGACGAGCCGTTCGCCGAGCGCTGCGAGGTCGCGTTCCGCGTGGCTCTGCCGCAGAAACACCGGCAGGTCGGCAAGCGCCCGCGCGAAGCGCGCGTCGCGGCACAACGGGCCCGCGCCGAGCGCGCGTGTCGCGTGCTCGATCACGGCGCTCGCGGCCTGCTCGACGGCCAGACGCGCGCGCAACACGCGCGTCGCTGCATCGGCCGACGGCTGCGCATCGATCCACGCGGCGGTTTCGCGCAGCAGCGCGGCGGCCGACTGCAAGGCGACATCGGTCGCACCGAGATGAGCGAGCCGATGCGCGTCCGCGTGCCGGGCGCACGCGTCGCGCAGCGTGCGCGCGATTTGCGCGGCCGCGCCGTACCAGCACGCGGCGATACCGGCGCCGCCATGCCAGAAGCCCGCGCGGCGCAGATACGCATGCGGCGCGCCGACGAGCGTCGCCACGGTGTCTTTGAACGTGACATCCGCGCTCGCGGTCGCCTGCATGCCGACGGCCTGCCATTTCGATGTATCGATCGAGATCGAACTCTGGTCCAGCGCGAGCGCCGCAAGCACGGGCTCGTCGTCGCGCCATACGGTCACGAGCGCATGGGTGAGCACCTGCGCGCCGGAGCACCAGGCTTTGGTGCCGGACAGGCGCACCTGCGCTCCCTCGCCGGCAACGGTCTGGATTCCTTCGTCGATGGCGCGCACCCGCGCGTGCGGCGCTTCGGCGGCCCACACGCCCCAGCGGCTTGCCGCGGGCGGCAGCGGACCATTGAGCTCGGCGAGAATCGCGAGCGCATCGGTATGGCCTTCAAACAGTTTGACGAGGCCGAGGTCGCATGCGGCGACGGCGGCCAGCGCGCGCCAGCGCACCAGCGTCTCCCCATGCCCCGGCCATGGCAAGGTTGGCGCGCGATCGTAGCCGCGCTCGATCAGATCAGCGAGCAGTGCTCCGAGGGCAGCGGGATCGTTCGCATCGAAACGCGCGTCGCGCAGAAAATCGTCGAGCGAGATGGCAGGCTTGCCGGGCTGCGGCGCGCGGGCGCTCGCGCGTAGTGCGCGGCCACCGTGCTGATTTGAGACCTGCCGTGACTGGGCCTTGAAGCTGGCCGCGTGGTCGCGCGTGTCGAGCATCGTGCCTCCCTGCACCGGTTAGATCCGCGGCCCGCCGAGCGGCGGACCGGAACGTATGCAGAGTCGCAGCAAACACCGTGCCCCGGCCGGCGAGGCAGCCGCGCAGCGAAAAAGCGGCTACGTCCCGCCGCTTCCGCTCAGACGTCCATCCGCCTTCGCGAGCAACGCGTCGAGGACCACCATCTCGACCGGCTTCACGAGGTGTGCATGGAAACCCGCGTTGCGAGTTCGATCGAGATCGCTCGCATGGCCGAAACCCGTCATCGCCGCGTACATCGTGCGCGACATCTCGGGCAGCGCGCGCATTGCCGCGAGCGTCGCATAGCCATCCATCTTCGGCATCGCGAGGTCGATCAGCGCGAGATGCGGCGAGAAGCGTGGCGAGATCTGCAGCGCCTGCTCGCCCTCGTAGGCGATACGCACCTCGTGGCCCTTCAGTTCGAGCAGCATCGCGAGGCTGTCGGCCGAATCGCGATTGTCGTCGACGAGGAGAATGCGCAGCGGCTGCACGTGGGGCGAGGCATTGATCGTGCCGCTCTCCGCGGTGTCAGACTGCGCGGAGGCGAGCGGCAGACTCAGCGTGAACGTGCTGCCGAGTCCCAGTCCTTCGCTGCTCGCGACGATGCTGCCACCATGCATTTCGACGAGCGACTTGCACAGCGTCAGGCCGATCCCAAGGCCGCCCTCGCCGAAACTTTGCCCTTCCTTCTCCTGCGCGAACAGTTCGAAGATCTTGTCGAGCGAGCGCACCGGAATGCCGCAGCCGGGGTCGCGCACTTCGAGCACCGCCATGCGAAAGTCGACACGTCCCTGCAGCTCGATCGCGCTGCCGTTCGGCGAAAACTTCGACGCGTTGTGCAGCAGGTTTTGCAGGACCTGCACGAGCCTCGTCATGTCGCCGCGAATCATCACGGGAGCGTCGGGTACATGCGCGACCACGCGCTGCTCGCGCGAGTCGGTGAACGGCCGCGCCGCTTCGATCGCGCGCGTGACGAGCTCGGCGAGATCGACGCGCGCAATACGCAGTTCGACCTTGTCGGACATGATGCGGCCGATATCGAGCAGATCGTCGACGAGTCGCGTCAGGTGCGTGACCTGGCGATCGATCAGATCGCGCGCCCGCGCGACCACCGGGCTCAGATCGGTTTCCATCTGCATCGTGCCGATCGCGTTGCGCACCGGTGCGAGCGGATTGCGCAGTTCGTGCGCGAGCGTCGCCAGAAATTCGCGCATGCGCTCCCCGGAGCGCTCCAGCTCCTCGCGCCGGCGCCGCTCGGTCAAATCGCGCGTGACCTTTGCAAAGCCGCGCAAGCGTCGCGATTCGTCATAGACGGCCGTGATGATCACGTTGGCCCAGAACGTCGAACCGTCCTTGCGCATGCGCCAGCCTTCGTCTTCGACGGTGCCGATCTGGCGCGCGATCGCGAGCTCGCGCGCGGGCTTGCCGGCCGCGGCCTCCTCGGGCACATAGAACTGCGAGAAGTGCCGGCCGACGATTTCGTCGTGCGTATAGCCCTTGATGCGCGCGGCGCCCGAATTCCAGCTGACGACGAAGCCTTGCGGATCGAGCATGAAAATCGCGTAGTCCTTCACGCTATCGACGAGCAGACGGAAGCGCTCCTCGCTCTGGCGCAGCGCTTCGAGGTATTCGCGCTGCGCGGTCAGGTCGCGCGTGATCTTCGCGAAGCCCGTGACCTCGCCCTTCTCGTTGCGTATCGCGGTGATCACGACGTTCGCCCAGAACGTCGTGCCGTCCTTGCGCACGCGCCAGCCTTCATCTTCGAAACGGCCGGTCAGCGCCGCCTGTTCCAGCTCGTAGGTCGGCCAGCCGCGCGCAACGGCTTCCTCGGTATAGAAGCGCGAGAAATGCTGGCCGACGATCTCGCTCTGCGCATAGCCCTTCAGCTTCTGCGCGCCGACATTCCAGCTGACGATGTTGCCTTTCGCATCGAGCAGAAAGATCGCGTAGTCCGAAATCGCCTGCACGAGCGACAAATAATCGACGCCGACGGGCGCTGACGGCGCGGCCTCGGCCTGCACGGGAGCGGGCCCGCCGTAGTCGCGGGAAGAAGAAGCATCGAGCTGGGTCATGGCGGACACGTCATTGGAATTTTCGTCTTGAGCAAACCTCGCGCCTGGCCGGCGGCGAAGCCGTCGCGCAAGCGGTTGCGCGGTCCACGGAGGGGCCGGGATGCGTCGCCAAGGGCGCTCGCGCGCCGGCTGATAAGGCGCCAGGCTTATAACGGCGAGCCCCGCGACAGCTAGCGGGTCATGACGGAAAACGTCGCCGCGCTGCGGTTTCGGCTTTCCGTTTTGCCCTTCGTTGGCAAAAACAGGCGTGTCAATTGAAAAAGGTATTCACGACGCGGCGGGCTGCGCGATCGGCCACCATGAGGCTAGGGCCGCGGCCGCCGCGAGTCGACCCGCTGGAAAATACTGCCTGCCGCGAGGAACCCGAGCAGATAACAGCGGGCCGACCGTCGCGTGATACCAACGGCCGGCCCGGCGCGACATCGCTGCAAATCGGCACGCGTCGCGAGTCGAAACTGCTGCTGCGCTGGCGCGCCCGTCAAGCCGCCGCGCCGATCTTTTCCGCGAGCTTCGCGTCGTAACTCGAATGGACATGCACGCGTTTCCTGTCGGGATACGCGTACGCGTACGCCTTGCGCAGCGCGAGCGACGCCTCGTGAAAGCCCGACAGGATCAGCTTCTGCTTGTTCGGATAGTTTGCGATGTCGCCGACGGCGAAAATGCCCGGCCGCGAGCTTTCGTAGTTCGAAGTATCAACGTCGACGCGCCCGCCATGAATCGTCAGTCCCCATTGCGCGATCGGTCCGAGATCGGCGACGAGTCCATACAGCGCGATCAGATGTTCGGCTTCGAGCTGTGTCTCGCCGTTGACCTGCCGCAGCGTGAGCGAACGCAGCGCGCCGTCTTCCACATCGAGCGCCGCGATCCCGCCGACGACGAAGTCCATCTCGCCAGCGTCGACCGCGCGCCGCATCAGCTCAACGCTCGAATCGGCCGCGCTGAAGCCGGCGCGCCGATGCACGAGGGTCACGCGCCGCGCGACCTTGCGTAGTGCCAGCGCCCAGTCGAGCGCCGAATCGCCACCGCCCGCGACGACCACGTTTTTGTCGGCGAAATCGGCGAGGCGCGGCACGCTGTAGTGCACGTAGCGCCTTTCCAGCGGCACGGCCTCGGGGAGCGTGAGCTTTTGCGGGACGAACGCGCCGTTGCCGGCGGCGAGCAGGATCGCCGCGACGTCGAACACGAGGCCGCGCTGCGTGCGCACGGTCCAGCGTCCGTCGTCGCGCTGCTCGAGCGTGTCGACGCGCTGTTCCAGATGAATCGGCACATCGAACGGCTTGCACTGCGCGACCAGTCGCTCGACCAGTTCGCGCGCGGTGCACGACGGAATCGCGGGGATATCGTAGATCGGCTTGTCGGGATACAGCTCGATGCATTGGCCGCCGACCCGTCCGAGTATGTCGACGATCTGACAGGTGAGGCCGATCACGCCGGCCTCGAATGCCGCGAACAGAGCCACGGGACCGGCGCCGACGATCAGGACATCGGTGCGGATCGGCGAGGCGGGCACAGCGGACGGATCGGTGGCAACGGTCATGGGGCAGGTCTCCGGATCACGGTGAAAGGCGCAATGGAAGCGTCGATGACCCACCATACCGAATCGGCCCGCACGCGGCAACGATGCCATCGTCGACGGTAAGGGTGCTAGGCGTGCCCGCTCAACGCCCGAAAGTGGCTACCTGAAAATACCTGGAATCGGCCATTCTTATGATCCAAACGACGGACTAAGCTAACACCTGTCCGATGCATCGCATCGTCAAACCCGCCCAGGAGCCCATCATGGAACAACGTCTCGACTTCTACAAAGCCAATCCCGCCGCGATCAAATCGCTGCTCGGCGTCGAAGAGCGCATCGGCAAATCGTCGCTCGAAAAATCGCTGACCGAACTGGTGCGGCTGCGCGCGTCGCAGATCAACGGCTGCGCGTATTGCGTCGATATGCATACGGCGGACGCGCGCAAGGGCGGCGAAACCGAGCGGCGTCTCGCGACCGTCGTCGTGTGGCGCGAAACGCCGTTCTTCACGGACCGCGAACGCGCGGCGCTCGAGTGGACCGAAGCGCTCACGCTGGTGTCGCACGATCATGTGCCCGACGCGGTATGGCAGGCGGTGCGGCCGCATTTCAGCGACGAGGAACTGGTCGACCTGACGCTGCTCGTCTCGGCGATCAATGCATGGAACCGCTTCGCGATCTCGTTCCGGAAGATGCCGGCCTGAGCGGCGGCATGACGGCAGCATGAGGCGACGCACTGCCCGCCTCACTCCCCGATCCACGACCCGCGCAGGTCGCTGTCATGCAGCAACTGCAACAGCGTGCCCGCCGGGCGACTCAAGCGCTTCGCCGCCAGCGCGATGAATTCCACCGACGGCAGCGTCGGCAGTCCGGCCGCATTCAACGGCGGCGCGAGGCCGCGCGCGGCCAGATACTGCGGCCGCACGGTGATGCCGAGTCCGCCGCGCGCGGCCGCGATACAGCCGGAATGACTGCTGCTCGTGCAGACGATCTGCCAGCTCGCGCCGGCTTCGGCGAGCGCATCGAGCACGACCGCGCGCGTCACGCTCGGCTCGGCGACCAGAATCAGCGGCAGCGGCTGACTCAGATCGACGAGCGTGCCGGTCCGCGCGAGCCATTCGAGGCGCCCGGTGAAAAGCGGCACGCCGCGCCGGTCACCGAGCCGGCGCTTGCCGACCAGCAGATCGATCGCGCCCGCGTCGAGCAACTCGTAGAGCCTGCCCGTCATGCCGATCGTGATTTCCAGTTCGACGTCGGGATGCGCGTTGCGAAACGCCGCGAGCACGGTGGGGAGCGGGCCGAGCGCGATGTCGTCCGACGAGCCGAGCCGCACGCGCCCCTTCAGACGCGGCGCGCGAAACTGCGATTCCGCGCGCGACAGCGCCTGCAGGATCACGCTCGCATGCGCGAGCATCGCTTCGCCGTCGGGTGTCATCGCGAGCGAATGGGTGTCGCGCACGAACAGGCGCCGGCCCACGCTCTGTTCGAGGCGCCGGATATGTTCGCTGACGCTCGACTGCGTCAGGTCGAGCCGCCGCCCCGCTTCGGTGAAGCTATGGCAAGCCGCGACGGTCGAGAAGGTCTTGAGCCAGATTGGATTGAGCATGCGTGATTGTCGCGCTGCTTATCGGCATTGTCGATAACAGTCAGCGGGCTTAGTGGGGTTCCCGATTGACGAGGATGTCAATAAGATGACGGAATTCCGCCTGGCCCCGCTCTGGCGGCGCTTTGCCGCCGCCGCGCCCGCTGTCGAAAACATGACCAAGGATTCCTCTCAAACCGCCCTACTATGGATCGTCGCCGCCGGCTTCTTCATGCAGTCGCTCGACACGACGATCGTCAACACCGCGCTGCCGTCGATCGCGAACAGCCTGCGCGTCGCGCCGCTCGCGATGCAACCGGTCGTCGTCGCCTACACGCTGACGATGGCGATGCTGACGCCCGCCTCCGGCTGGCTTGCCGACCGCTTCGGCACCCGCCGCGTCTATTTCGCCGCCATTCTCGTGTTCGTGCTCGGCTCGATCTGCTGCTCGAGCGCGCACACGCTCGGCCAGCTCGTGATGGCGCGCGTGCTGCAAGGCCTCGGCGGCTCGATGCTGCTGCCGATCGGACGCCTCGCGGTGCTGCGCAGCGTGTCGGGCGAGCAATACGTGTCGGCGCTCGCGTTCATATCGATCGCGGGGCAGCTCGGCCCGATCGCCGGGCCAACGCTCGGCGGCTGGTTCGTGCAGGCGATCACGTGGCACTGGATCTTTCTGATCAACGTGCCGATCGGCGCGCTCGGTCTGTACGCGGTGCACCGCTTTCTGCCGTCGCATGACGAGGCGCAGGCGCCGCCGTTCGATGTGATCGGCTGCGCCCTGCTGTCGTCGTGCATGATCGCGTTTTCGCTCGCGATCGACGCGCCGGTCCCCTCGCATCGCGCGGCGTGGTCGGCGGGGCTGTTCGCGTTGGCCGTCGCCAGCGCGCTCGCCTACATTCCGTACGCCAGAAACCGCCGCGATCCGCTGTTCAAGCTGTCGCTGTTCGGCGAGCCGAACTTCAGCGTCGGCCTGATCGGCAACCTCGTATGCCGGGTCGGTTCGAGCGCGGTGCCGTTCCTCGTGCCGCTGCTGCTGCAATTGCAGCTCGGCTACTCGCCGCTGCACTCGGGTCTGATGATGCTGCCCGCGGCACTCGCCGGCACGCTCGCGAAACGCTGGATCGCGCCGCTCGTGCGCCGCTACGGCTACGACACGTTCCTGCTCGTCAACACGATCATCGTCGGCTTGGCGATCGTCGCGTTCTCGCTGATTTCGCTCGGCACACCGCTCGTGATCGAAATCGCGATCCTCGCGGTGTTCGGCGCGGCCAACTCGATGCAGTTCGCGGCGATGAACAGTGTCACGCTGAAGGACCTGTCGCACGAAGACGCCGGCATGGGCAATAGCCTGTTCTCGATGGTGCAGATGCTTGCGATCGGGCTTGGCGTGTCGATCGGCGGCGGGCTCGTCAATCTGTTCGCGGCGCAATGGTCGGCGGCGCTCGGCTTCCGGCTCGCATTCGTGTGCGTCGGCGCGATCACGCTCGTGTCCGCGTGGATCTTCCGCCACCTCGACGACCCCTCGGGCACGCGCGTGATTCGCGGCCAGGCTGCGCCGAGCGCGGGGCGTTGAGACGCGACGCGTTTCATCGTGTGCCGGCGCATGCATTCGAATGGTCTTCGCGTTAGCATGTCGGGCATCCATGGCTACCAGGCAGGGAGCCCCGATGCCATTCGATGAGCGCGTGCTGAACGGCATGGGCGTCCTGACTGCGATCGTCGATTGCGGCAGTTTCGCGGCCGCCGGTGAAGCGCTCGACATGTCGCAATCGGGCGTAAGCCGCTCGGTCGCCCGGCTCGAAGCACGCCTCGGCATTCGTCTGTTCGACCGCACCACGCGCTCGGTCACGCTGACCGACGAAGGCCGGCGTTTCTACGAGCAGATCGTGCCGCTGCTCGGCGGACTCGAGGAAGCGGCCGCCTCCGCCGCGCAGGGCGCGACCGCGGTGCGGGGGCGTCTGCGCGTCAACATGGACCCGTTCTTTTCGCGGCTCGTGCTCGGGCCGCGCCTCGGCGGCTTCATCGACAAACATCCGGACCTGCAGCTCGAACTCGTCACGCGCGACCAGTTGGGCGACATGGTCGGGGACGGCTTCGATGTCGCGATCCGCTTCGGCGACCCGCCGGTTTCGACGCTCGTCGCCCGCAAGCTGCTCGATACGCGCATCCTGACCGTCGCGGCGCCGTCGTATCTGAAAAAGCATGGCAAGCCGGTGAATCCGGGCGAGCTCGAAGACGGCCGGCATATCTGCATCAAGTTTCGCGATCCGCTCACCGGTTATCCGTTCAGCTGGGAATTCCATCGCGGCCGCAAGCAGCTCGCGCTGACGCCGCAGGGGCGGCTGACCGTCAACGACGTCGGCACGCTGCATAGCGTATGCATCGCGGGCCAGGGCATCGCGCAGATTCTCGCGCTCGGCGCGGAGTCGCTGCTTGCGAGCGGCAAGCTGATCGAGCTCTTTCCGGATTGGGGCGACGAGGTGTACCCGCTGTATGCGCTGTATCCGTCGCGGCACCATCCGCCGGCCAAGGTGCGCGTGTTTCTCGACTTCATCATGTCGCTGACGGGCGGCAGGCCGCGCCACGCGGTTGCCTGAGCGCGGAACGTCTGTTTGGCTCCCGCCCGGGTCCGCGTCTTGCTGCCGGAGGCTTGTCTTCCCTCCAGGAGAGCAGCGATGAGCAAAACGACGGAAAAATCCCAAGGCGAAGCAAAAAGCGCGGCCGACAACGAATTGAAAAGCGAGGCCAGCGCCCAGACCGAGGATTTCGCGCATCCGCACCGCGCCGTGCATAGCGACAACGCGAAGAGCAAGATGCCCGAGCGCCACGACGAAGGTCACAAGCAGTCTCCGGCGGACCGTCCGGGCAAAAAGTCCGGCGAGGGCGAACCGTCAGTCGGTTGAAAAAATAGAACCCTATATCAGAGCGGCCCTGGCTGCGTCGTGCATCCGGGCCGCATCACTTTTCCCTTCCAGCGCCTTTCTGTAAGCAAACATTTCTTCCTCATTTTTACCGAATATTTTTTTGACGCCTTGGACTATTTTGCTGCTTGCAGCAAGGTGTGCGCCCTGCGAACCGGCTGCCGCTTTCCGCCGGTTTTTGCCGCTTGCGATCGATAAAAGGCGTCATCATGTCCAACGCGTCAAGTTCTCCCCTCGCCCGTGCGGCGGTCGCCCATGTGTCCATCTGCGTGCCCACCTGCAATCGTCCCGACCTGCTGATCGAATGCGTCGACTCGTGTCTCGCGCAAAGCTATCCGCATGTCGAAATCGTGATTGGCGACGATTCGACGGACGCGCGCTCGCGGCAACTGATCTTGCAGCGTTACCGCGACGAGCCGCGCGTGCGCTACGAGAAGCACGAGCCGCCGCTTGGCCAGGCGCGCAATGTGTCGAGCCTGTTCGAGCGGGCGCGCGGCGACAAGATCCTGCTGATCCACGACGACGATCTGCTGACGAGCGACGCCGTCGACAAACTCGTGTCGTTATGGCAGCGCTATCCGCGGCTCGATGCGGCATTCGGTGCGCAATACGAAGCGGATCACGACGGCGCGATCGATCTCGCCGCGAGCGCGCGCCTGAACGAGGCGTTCCGGCGCACTGAGGCCCGCGAGGGTCTCCAGCCGCTCGCGGGCCGCACCGGCCTGATCCAGATGTTTCCGAACAACGGCTGGATGGCCGACGCGCGGCTCGTCAAGCGGGTCGGCTACGACGCGCGGTATGGCGTCTGCTGCGACTACGTGTTCGGCACCGAGCTATGCCTGGCCGCGCGCGAGGTGTTTTATCTGCACGACTATGTGTCGGTGTATCGGAAGACCGCGACGTCGGTCTCGCACAGCACGCGCGGCACGAGCATGGCCGCAACGTTGAGCGCCTATGCGTTCGTGAAGTCGCTGCGTCTGCCGGTGCCGCTCGAACCGTCGCGGCGGCAGGCGCTGCGGCGGCTCGTACCGATCGCGGTGTCGATTCACGCGAGAAACGGCGAGGCGCGCGCGGGCTGGCGCATCGCGCGCGCGCATCTGTTCGCCTACAACTACGGCTTTAGCGCGCGGCTTTACTACCATCTGCTGATGCTGGCGCGCGCGGCCTGGCGTGGCCGTCTGCCGATGCCGCGCGCCGCGGCCGATGCTGTCGCCGGCGTAGCGGCGACGCCTTCGATGGCGACGGTCGCGGCCGTTGGCGCGGCCACGGTGAATGAGGCCGCGAGGGTCGATGAGTTCGGCGACAACGGGCCGAAGCCGGTATGAGCTGCGACAGGCGCGTCGCGACCGGCGCGAGCGAGGACCAGGTCTCGCGGTCGAGTTATGGTTCGCGCAACCGATCGACGGCATCGCCGGCCGCGCGGTGCAGATTCATCTGCGCAGCGGCGCGAGGATGGAACAGGCCGATAGCCTGCGCGACCTGCTGCATGCGTGAGGGACACGGATCGTCGTCAGTTGAGCGAAGCGCGCTGATCCTCGCTTGCGGATTGACGCGCAAACGTCGATGCCATGAAAAACGGCGGCCCGGTTGCCCTGGACCGCCGCCTGAACGCTGACGTCGGGCACGACGTTTCGCCGTGTCCGACTAGCGGTTCACGGCTCGTGCCGCAGATACCCTTCCGACGACGGATCGCGCATGCGCAGCGACACGATACCCGCGAGTGCACACAGCGCCGTCACGTACCAGAAGAACATCGTCTCGACACCGGCGGACTTCAGCCACAGCGCGACATATTCCGCCGAGCCGCCAAAGATCGCATTGGCGACCGCATACGACAGCCCTACGCCAAGCGCTCGCACTTGCGGTGGAAACATTTCCGCCTTGATCAGGCCGCTGATCGACGTATAGAAGCTGACGATCGCGAGCGCCACCACGACCAACGCGAAGGCCGCATAGGGGCTCGTCACGTCTTTCAGCGCATGCAGCAGCGGCACCGTGCCGAGGGTCGCGAACAGGCCGAAACACAGCATCGAGCGGCGCCGCCCGATGCGGTCCGACAACGCGCCGAACGCCGGCTGCATCAGCATGTAGACGAACAACGCGGCGGTCATCACCGAGCTCGCGGTCTTCGCGTGCATGCCGGCCGTGTTGACCAGGTACTTTTGCATGTAGGTGGTGAACGTATAGAAGATCAGCGAGCCGCCGGCCGTGAAGCCGAGCACCGTCATGAACGCGGTCTTGTGCTCCCACAGCCCGCGCAGCGTGCCCGCTTCCTTGCGCTGGCGCATCGCCGCGGTGGTAGTTTCATCAAGGGATTTACGCAGATAGAGCGCGATCAACGCGGCGATGGCGCCAATCACGAACGGCACACGCCAGCCCCACGCCTTCAGCTCTTCGGTCGTCAGCGTCTGTTGCAGGGCCACGAGCACGAGCAGCGCGCACAGTTGGCCGCCGATCAGCGTGACATACTGGAACGACGCGAAAAAGCCACGCCGGCCCTTCAACGCGACTTCGCTCATATAGGTCGCGCTGGTGCCGTATTCGCCGCCCACCGACAGCCCCTGCAACAGCCGCGCGAGCAGCAGCAACGCCGGCGCGAGCGCGCCGATCTGCGCGTAGGTGGGCAGCATCGCGATCACCAGCGAGCCGCCGCACATCATGAATACCGACACCATCATCGCGGTGCGGCGACCACGTTTGTCGGCGAGCCGCCCGAAGAACCAGCCGCCAATCGGCCGCATCAGGAAGCCCGCGGCGAACACGCCGGCCGTGTTCAGCAACTGCGTGGTCGTGTTGCCGCTCGGGAAGAACGACGGCGCGAAGTAAAGCGCCGTGAACGAATACACATAGAAGTCGAACCACTCGACGAGATTGCCCGATGAAGCGCCGACGATTGCAAAAATGCGCCGCCGTGTGTCGTGCGCCGAGGCCACGACGTATTGTTCGGTTTGGTCGTTCATGCTGGTGTCTTTCCTTATTTAAACGAAGAGGACGGTCGTGGCGCCGCCTTGATGTCGCGCGCCCAGCCTGAGCGGCCGTCGCGGGTGCGCGAATTTTACATAAATGAAAGCAAAGGAAGGCTTTTTGTCAGCGTGGCCTGATGAAAGCCCTGGGTCGGCCGGATCTGCGCACCAACAGAACGAAGCCCCTGCCAGTTCGGGACTGGCAGGGGCTTGACGGGCGACACGGACCGCTCAGGCGGGAGTCAGGCGGCGCTCATATTCTCACGGACGGCGGCATATACCGGCAGTCGTGCCGTTTTCTGACGGTACCGTTTTCGTCGACGCTCTCGAGGTACACGTCGAACTGCCACAAGCGCGCCATGTGCTTGAGCACCTCGTCGCTATCCGACGACAGGTGCCGGTTGTCGCTCATGAAATGCCGCAACGTCAGGCTGCGATCGCCGCGTGTATTGACGGCCCACACCTGAATGTTCGGCTCGCGGTGATGCATGTCGTACTGCCGCGACAACGCCTGGCGCACGTACTGGTAGCCGCTATCGTCGTGAATCGCCGACACTTCGAGCGCGTCGCGCATGTCGTCGTCGAGCACCGAGAACAGGCGCATTTCGCGGATCAGATGCGGCGACAGATACTGCGCGATGAAGCTCTCGTCCTTGAAGTTGCGCATCGCGTAGTGCATCGCGGGCAGCCACGGACTGCCGGCCAGATTCGGAAACCACTTGCGGTCTTCGTCGGTCGGCGCCTCGCAGATGCGCCGGATATCGCTCATCATCGAAAAGCCCAGCGCATACGGATTGATGCCGCTGTAATACGGCTTCGTGACCGGCGGCTGATAGACGACGTTGCTGTGTGAATGGAGAAACTCCATCATGAAGCCGTCTTCGAGCTTGCCCTGGTTGTACATCGTATTGAGCAGCGTGTAGTGCCAGAACGTCGCCCAGCCTTCGTTCATCACCTGGGTCTGCCGCTGCGGATAGAAGTACTGGCCGATCTTGCGCACGATGCGGATCACCTCGCGCTCCCACGCTTCGAGCAGCGGCGCGTTTTTCTCCGCGAAATACAGCAGGTTTTCCTGCGGCTCGGGCGGATAGCGCCCCTCGACCTCTTCGGGCAGCGGCGTATGGCGCGTGGGCAACGTGCGCCACAACTCGTTGACCTGCGACTGCAGATACGCCTCACGTTCGCGACGCGCGGCGAACTCCTTCTGGAGCGACAGCTTCTGCGGCCGCTTGTAGCGGTCCACGCCGTAATTCATCAGCGCGTGGCACGAGTCGAGCAATTCCTCGACGCGATCGAGCCCATAGCGCTCCTCGCATTCCGCGATGTAGTTTTTCGCGTAGACGAGGTAGTCGATGATCGCGTGCGCGTCCGTCCATAAGCGGAACAGATAGTTGCCCTTGAAGAACGAGTTGTGACCGTAGGCCGCATGCGCGATGACGAGCGCCTGCATCGTCATCGTGTTCTCTTCCATCAGATACGCGATGCAGGGGTTCGAATTGATGACGATTTCGTACGCGAGCCCCATCTGGCCGCGGCGATAGCTTTTTTCAGTAGCAAGAAAATGTTTGCCGAACGACCAGTGACGGTAGTTCACCGGCATGCCGACGGACGCGTAGGCATCCATCATCTGTTCGGCGCTGATGAGTTCGAGCTGGATCGGATACACGTCGAGCTCGTATTGCTCCGCAACACGGGCAATATGCGAGTCGTACTCTTCGATCAATTCGAAGGTCCAGTCGGACGGGCACGGCAGAGGCCGTCTATCGGCTACGTTCATACGGACTTCCCTTTGCCCCTAGTTGG
The DNA here is from genome assembly GCF_014201065.1 of Paraburkholderia sp. Cpub6. Taxonomy (NCBI): domain Bacteria; kingdom Pseudomonadati; phylum Pseudomonadota; class Betaproteobacteria; order Burkholderiales; family Burkholderiaceae; genus Paraburkholderia; species Paraburkholderia sp. Cpub6. The sequence goes on along the minus strand of NZ_JACHDM010000001.1, from coordinate 964,645 downwards.
GCGTTCCGGTGTGTCCCGTGCTGCAGCATCGCGGACTGCTCCGGCGCGAGCGGCTCCCGTGCTGGCCGCTCCTGCCTCGGCATGCCCCGACTGTCGCTGCGGCACGCCTTTGTTGCGCTGCGGCGCGGTCATACGGCGGGTCACCCCTTGTCGTACGAATCGCCGCGCGCTTCGTCGTTCAGGCGCTTCGTGCGCCACCAGCATCCCATCAAGAAGTCGCCGCCTGCTTCTCGAACAGCTCGCGAAACACCGGATAAATATCGGCCGCGGTTTCGACCTTCTTCATCGCCATGTGCGGTTGCGACAGCGCCAGTTGCGCGTATTCGAGCCACAGATTCTGCTCTTCGGGCGTCACCTGAATATACGCGAAATACCGCACCTTCTCCAGGATGTCATCCGAGAGTATTTTGCGGCACTTCGGCGAGTCGTCGGTCCAGTTGTCGCCGTCGGACGCCTGGGCGCCGTAAATGTTCCATTCAGTCGGCGAATAGCGCTCGTCCATCACCTTGCGCATCAGTTCGAGCGCGCTCGACACCACGGTACCGCCGCTTTCGGTCGAGTGGAAAAACGTGTCTTCGTCGACTTCCTCGGCGCGCGTGTGGTGGCGGATGAACACGACTTCGATGCGCTCGTAGTTACGCTTCAGGAACAGGTACAGCAGGATGAAGAAGCGCTTCGCGAGATCCTTGCGCTGCTCGTCCATCGAACCGGACACGTCCATCAGACAGAACATCACCGCCTGGCTCGACGGCGTAGGCTGCTTCACGCGATTCACGTAGCGCAGATCGAACGGATCGATGAACGGGATCCGCCAGATGCGTCCTTTCAGATGGTGGATGTCGTCCTCGAGCAGCTTGATCTCGTCGCGGCGATCGGCGGGATCGGCCTTCAACTCTTCCAGCTGCCGCTCCATTTCGTGCAGTTGGTTGACGAGGGGCGCGCCGAGCGCGATGCGCCGGCCGAGCGCGCTGCGCAACGAGCGCACCACGTCGATATTGTTTGGCGTGCCCTCCGCGGCCCAGCCCGCGCGGACGCTTTTCCACGTCGGCACGGCCATCAGATGGGTCTTGACGAGACGCGGCAGTTCGAGGTCGTCGAAGAAATACTGCATGAACTCTTCGCGGCTCAGTTCGAACACGAAGTCGTCCTGACCCTCGCCCTCGTTGCTGGCCTGACTGCCTCCGCCGCCGCCACCGCCGCCTTGCGGGCGCTGGATCTTGTCGCCGCGGATGTAATCCGAGTTGCCGGGATGCACCATCTCGCGCCGGCCGCCCGGTCCATGACGGAACGACGGCTCCGCGATGTCCTTGCGCGGAATAGTGATGCTCTGGGTGTTCTGGATGTCCTTGATGCTGCGATCGCGCACCGCCTCCGAAACGGCACGACGAATATAGTTTTTGACGCGGCGCAAAAAGCGCTCACGGTTCGCAATACTCTTGTTCTTGCCTGCCAACCTGCGGTCGATGATTTGATGAAGCACGCCCGGTCTCCCATCCATGCAACCGCGATTCCCTGCGGCCGCACTAATATTTCGGGTGCGCGAGACGCCCGCCGCGCAGTGCAATGCTATGCGGCTTGCGCCTCGCCGGTTGCCCGTACGGTCGAACCGTACGGGCGGCACACCATGAGTATCATGCGCGCATCATGACGACTTGCGCACGCGCAGATACCAGTCGCACAGCAAGCGCACCTGCTTCGGCGTATAGCCCTTCGCCACCATGCGATTGACGAAGTCTTCATGCTTGCGCTGCTCTTCGGCCGAGCCTTTCGCGTTGAACGAGATCACCGGCAACAGCTCTTCCGTGTTCGAGAACATCTTCTTTTCGATCACGACGCGCAGCTTCTCGTAGCTGATCCACGCGGGGTTCTTGCCCGCATTCGCAGCCCGCGCACGCAGCACGAAGTTCACGATCTCGTTGCGGAAGTCCTTCGGATTGCTGATGCCCGCGGGCTTCTCGATCTTCTCCAGCTCGGCGTTCAACGCGGCACGGTCGAAGCTCTCGCCGGTGTCGTGGTCGCGGAACTCCTGATCCTGGATCCAGAAGTCCGCATACGTGACATAGCGGTCGAAGATGTTCTGACCGTACTCGGAGTACGACTCCAGGTACGCGGTCTGAATCTCCTTGCCGATGAACTCCGCATAGCGCGACGCGAGCACGTCCTTGATGAAGGACAGATACTTCTGCTCGGTTTCCGGCGGGAACTGCTCGCGTTCGATCTGCTGTTCGAGCACGTACATCAGATGCACCGGATTGGCCGCGACCTCGGTCGAGTCGAAGTTGAACACGCGCGACAGAATCTTGAACGCGAAGCGGGTCGACACGCCGGTCATGCCTTCGTCGACGCCCGCGAAGTCGCGATACTCCTGATACGACTTCGCCTTCGGGTCCGTGTCCTTCAGATTCTCGCCGTCGTAGACCTGCATCTTTGAGAACAGGCTGGAATTCTCCGGCTCGTGCAAACGCGTGAGCACGGACAACTGCCCCATCATCTTCAGCGTGCCCGGCGCGCAGACCGCGTTGGCCAGCGACGAGTTGCGCAGCAGCTTCTCGTAGATTTTGACCTCTTCACTATAGCGCAGGCAGTACGGCACCTTGACGACGAAGATCCGGTCGAGCAGTGCCTCGTTGTTACGGTTGTTGCGGAATGCCTTCCATTCCGATTCGTTCGAGTGAGCGAGGATGATGCCGTCGAACGGAATCGCGCCGAAGCCTTCCGTGCCCTTGAAGTTGCCTTCCTGGGTCGCCGTGAGCAGCGGGTGCAACACCTTGATCGGCGCCTTGAACATTTCGACGAACTCGAGCAGGCCCTGATTCGCGAGGCACAGGCCGCCCGAGTAGCTGTACGCGTCGGCATCGTCCTGCGCGTACTGTTCGAGCTTGCGGATGTCGACCTTGCCGACCAGCGACGAAATGTCCTGATTGTTCTCGTCGCCCGGTTCGGTCTTCGAGATAGCGATCTGGCGAAGGATCGACGGATAGCGGCGCACCACGCGGAACTTGCGGATGTCGCCGTTGTACTCGTGCAGGCGCTTGACCGCCCACGGACTCAGAATGCCTCGCAGGTAGCGACGAGGAATGCCATATTGCTCTTCGAGGATCGGACCGTCTTCCTCGTAGTCGAACAGACCGAGCGGCGATTCGTTGACGGGCGAGCCCTTGATCGCATAGAACGGCACGCGTTCCATCAATTGCTTCAGACGTTCCGCGATCGACGACTTGCCGCCGCCGACCGGTCCTAACAGATACAGGATCTGCTTCTTTTCTTCGAGCCCCTGGGCCGAATGCCGGAAGTAGGCGACCACCTGCTCGATCACCTCTTCCATTCCGTAGAATTCACGGAATGCGGGGTATACCTTGATGACCTTGTTCGCGAAGATACGCGATAAACGCGGATCGTTGCGAGTGTCGATCTGTTCCGGTTCTCCGATTGCCGTCAACATGCGTTCGCCCGCAGTGGCGTACGCGGCGGGATTGTCTTTGCAGAGCGCGAGATACTCCTCGAGCGAGAGTTCGTCCTCCCGTGTTTTCTCGAAGCGGGTCGCGAAACTGCTGTAGATATCCATGCTACCTCCTCGCCGAAGTCTGGGGCGATGTCGTGCGCGGCGCGCTATTCGGAAACGACATCGCTCGAATTCATCCTAAACCCTTTTAAATTTTTTTTCACGGACTACGTTGCGAAAATCGCGCCGTAACCGCCACCCTACGATCCTCACCTGGAAACAGAGATTCGACCACCTACAATTTTTTTACTCACACAGCAACCAGTCACATCATCTGCTGCACCGCTGTATCGCTACTTTCTTCAGCACCGCATCGCTATTCAGTGCTCCTGCAGGACTTCGCCGGACCGCTGCATCGCGTCAGGTCACCGCGTTGCTATTGCACATCCCGTACCCGCACCGTCGACCCGCCACCAAAATGCGGCTGTCTGCGCACGCACACTTCGTCACAAAAAGCATGCACGTGACGAACTCGCGGCGCTCTCATAGGTGTATACGGAAGGACGCGGCAAAGTTGCAACAAATGCATTCGAACAGGTTGACGATTCAAAGACTGCCACCGTTTCAAATTCGCCAAAATAAAAACGGCTGCACGCGGGCAGCCGTTTGGAATCAAGCGTTGTAATTTGCGGTTACAAGCGCCGCAGCATCGATCAGGTCAGTTCAATTTCCACTTCACCCAATCCGTCGATATGACCACGCACGATGCCGGGTTCGTCGATCTTGTGCGCGCCGACGTATGAACCGGTGGTCAAGGTCCAGTTGCGCTCGATCGTGATGCCCATCGCCGCGCAATGGTTGACGAACCACACGAGCAGCTCGCGCGGATCGCCTGCCGGATTGCCGGTCACTTCCGGTATCAGCGAGCGGCCGTTGAAACTCAGCTCCAGTTCCGGCGACACGAAGTCGAAGCCGCGCGCGAGGCTCGCATAGACGGCCGGATGGCCGGTGATCAGCGCGCCGTTGTTCTGCGCGTCGGCCAACTGCGCGAGCGGCGCGACATTCGGCCATTCGGCGAAGCGGCTGTCGACGATCTCGATGGCCGGCAGCACGGCGCCGACCTTCGACAGTACCTCGTCGCGGGCATACGCCTGAGCGCGCGGCTCGATCGTCACGTCGAAGCGGAACGCGATCTCGAGCTCCACCAGCACGCGAAAGAAGCCGTCATGCGCGAGCCTCGCTGGCGACGGCATCACCAGCGAGGCCGGAATCGGTGCGCCCGACGCGGCGCCGCCCGGCGACTTCGCGCCGATCTTCCACCCGCCGGTCGACTCGCCGAGGCCCACGATCACCGCCTGCTGGATCGCGTAGGCGGTCGCCGCGTCGGGCGGCAGGCTGTCGGGTGCGGGCGCGTCGATCGGCCGGCGCTGCCGGCGTGCCTCGACGAGGCGTTGCGCAAGATCGTATCGCGTCATGTCGGTTCTTTGTGGCTGGCGCATGGCAGGGTTCACAGGACGTAGCAATATGTGGGAACCACCTGTTGGAGGTGCGGGCAGCCGCGCCGCGCAAACGGATCGGGGCCGTGCCCGTCAATGTACCGGATCGCGACACGCGCCGGTGAAAGGCGGCGGTGCGCAAACGTTAATTCTTGCCGGAGCTGAAAAAAACCGCGCATGGGGTGTCCAGGCGCGGCTTTTCGCGAAGCGATCGTCGCGGGTGCGACGCGGATGCCGGAAAGCTAGCGAACGGGAACGGGAACGGGAACGGCTGTTGCGCCGCACGGCGCGTCTCGACTCACCTGAGGCACGACAGCGCCGCCGCCCATGTACACCTGAATCCGAGCCAGCTCAGAAGGTCTCCCAATCCTGATCGCTGCCGGCCGTCGCCGCGGACCTGGCCGGTGCGCGCGTGGGCGTGGGCGCGGCCGCTACCGGCGGCGCGACAGCGGCCGCGGCCGGGATCGATGACTTCGCCGGCAACGCCGCCTGCGCGGTAGCCGGCGTGAGCTTGCGTGCGCGTGTAGCGACCGGGCTCGTGGACACCGGGCGCTTCGGCGCAGCAAGCGCCGACGCCGCTTCGTGACCGCCACGGCCGCTGTCGTCGACCTGGAACACCGCGACCGCGCTGCGCAGCCGCGCCGCCTGCTCCTCGAGCGACGACGCGGCGGCGGCCGCTTCCTCGACGAGCGCCGCATTCTGCTGCGTGACCTCGTCCATCTGCGTGACCGCGCGCGCGACCTGGTCGATGCCGCCGCTCTGCTCCTCCGACGCCGCCGCGATCTCGCCCATGATGTCGGTCACGCGCTGCACCGCGCCGATGATTTCGCTCATCGTGCGGCCGGCCTCGTCGACGAGCGCCGAGCCCGACTGCACGCGCTCGACCGACGTATCGATCAGCTCCTTGATCTCCTTGGCCGCCGCCGACGAACGCTGCGCGAGGCTGCGCACTTCGCCCGCGACGACCGCGAAGCCGCGCCCCTCCTCGCCGGCGCGCGCCGCCTCGACGGCTGCGTTCAACGCGAGGATGTTGGTCTGGAAGGCAATGCCTTCGATGATCGAGATGATGTCGGCGATCTTCGCCGAGCTCTGGTTGATGTCGCCCATCGTGCCGACCACCTGGCCGACCACCGCGCTACCCTTGTTGGCGATCTCGGACGCGTTGGCCGCGAGCGCGCTCGCCTGGCGCGCGTTGTCGGCATTCTGCCGCACCGTGCCGGTCAGTTGCTCCATGCTCGAGGCGGTTTCCTGCAACGCCGACGCCTGCTCCTCCGTTCGCGACGACAGGTCGATGTTGCCCGCCGCGATCTGGCGCGTCGCGGTCGCGATCGACTCGCTTCCGCCGCGCACGCTGCGCACCGTTTCGGTGAGGCTGCGCTGCATTCTGGCGATTCCTTCGAGCAGTTGCCCCATTTCGTCGCGCGATGTCGCGATCACCGGACGACGCAGATCGCCGGCCGCAATCGCATCGAAGTGGCCGAGCGCTTCGTCGAGCGGACGCGCGATCGCGCGGCTCAGCGTCAGATACGACAGCGCCGCCGCCAGCACGCCGACCACCAGCGCGCCGATGCTGACCACGCGGAACGTCTGGAAACTGCTCTGCGCGGAGTCGTAGCCCTGCCTGGCCGAATCGAACTGGTATTTGCGCACCGCGTCGTCGGCGCCGACGAGGTCGTTGAAGACGACCTGCAGATTCTTCGCGTCCTCGACCAGCTTGCCCTGATCGTTCGCCGTGATCGTCGCCGCGAACGTTTCGAGTTGCTGATGCAGCGCGTTGCGCTTCGCGGCGACGTCCTGCGCAAGCCGGTCTTCGTCCGCGTTGCGTGGCAGATCGAGATATTTTTTCCACCACATGTCGGACGTGCCCCCGAGCATGCGCCCGCGCTCGATGGTGGTGGCCGCTTCCGGTGTGCCGACCAGGAACGCGGCGCGGTCGAGCGCGAGTCGTTCGCGCGCCGCGTAGATTTCCGCGTTGCCGATGTTCACCGCGCTCGGCATCGCGTTGGTGAACGTGTCCTCAAAGGCGTCGTTCGAACGGCTCATGCCGAACAGACCGAAAACGCCGATCGCAACCAGCAACGCGGCGAGGAACGCCATCGTGAGGCCAATTCGCGCCTTGATCGTGATGCCTTTATTCAACATGCTTGGTCCTGTGTGCTGTACTCAATGAGAGGCTGCTGCCTACGCAGCGTGGGGGCGGCGTGTGTTGGGTCCGGCGCTTTTTTGAAAGAGCGCTCTAATTTCGTTTACGGCAGCGCACTCATAGACTTGAAGCATTTAAAAGGTATGAACAAAGACGTTGTAAGACGTTGAAAGCAACTTGACTGGAAATGAGTGTGTTCGCGGCGCGCAGGGAAACGCGGCGATATTCGTCAAAGCACGATTTTTGACGGTTTGGCGGCGGGAATGGGTGGAGATGCGAGCCGTTCGGAGTCGCCCTAAGCGGTGGCAGGACAGTTCGATCAGGCAGCGTGCGCGGTGCCAAGGCCGCCGCGACATCAGTCCAATGCGTCGACCTCGGAGCGCGTTGGAATCGATGGCTGTGCGCCCGCGCGCGTCACCGATAGTGCGGCGGCGCGCTGCGCGAAGCGGATCGCCGCATCGACGCTCGCGCCCTGCGCGAGCTGCGCCGCGAAGCCGCCGATGAAGGTGTCGCCGGCGGCGGTCGTGTCGACCGCCTCGACGCGCGGCGCGTCGTACAGCGTCGCGGCCGCGCCTTCGAGCGACGCATGCACGCCGCGCGCACCGAGCGTGACCAGCACGTTGCGCGCGCCGGCCGCACGCAATGCGGCGGCGGCCCGTGCGGCGTCCTCGGGCGAGTCGACGGGGAGACCGCTCAGCGCGGCGGCTTCGAGTTCATTCGGAATCAGGTAGTCGATCAGCGGCAGCCAGTCGGCCGGCAACGGGCCGGTGGCGGGCGCCGGATTCAGGATCACGGTCTTACCGAGCCGCCGCGCCGCCGCCAGCGCCGCGCGCACCGATTCGGGCGGGGTTTCGAGCTGACAGATCACGACGGCGGCGGCGGCGAGCGTCGCTTCGTGTCGCGCGATGGTGGCCGGCGTGACCTCGCCGTTGCTGCCCGCGACGATCACGATCGTGTTCTGGCTCGCATCGTCGACGACGATCAGCGCCACACCGCTCGGCTCCCTGCCGGTTTCGAGCGCGGCGCAGTCGATGCGCTCCGCTTCGAGGCCCGCGCGCAGCTGCGCGCCATTCGCATCGGCACCGACGCAGCCGAGCATCGACACCTGCGCGCCGAGCCGCGCGGCCGCGACCGCCTGGTTGCCGCCCTTGCCGCCCGCGACCTGCGCGAAGCCGCGGCCGGCCAGCGTCTCGCCCGGTTGGGGCAGGCGTGGCGAACGCACCACGAGGTCCATGTTCAGACTACCGACCACCGTGACGCGTGCGCGCGTTGGGTTGCTTGCCACTCGGGTGTCCTCCGTTGCGCGACGGGTCGCGTCGCCATTGCGCGCGCGTCCTTCGAGCGCCCCTCATGCGTCCTTGATCCGGCGCGTCAGGCCGCCAGATCCCGCCGTTCCTCGCCCGCCCATGTCGCGGTGGACTCGCGCACGATCAGCCGCGGCGACACCACGCGGCGGCGCGCGGGCGCCCGCGCGGTGCTGTTCGACGACGCCTCGGCGATCCGGGCGATCAGCGTCTGCGCGGCCGTGTCGCCAAGCGCGCGCACCGACTGTCCGACCGTCGACAGCGACGGGAACGTGAAGCGGCCCAGCTCGATATCGTCGAAACCGATGATCGAGCAATCGCGCGGCACGCTGATATTGCGCTCCGCCGCCGCGCGCAACGCGCCGATGCCCATCATGTCGTTGCCCGCGAAAATCGCCGACGGCCTGACCGTATCGAACAGCTGCGCGGCCGCGCGATGTCCGCCCGTCCCCGAAAAATCGCTTTCGACGATCGCATCGGCCGGAATCTCGATGCCACGCTCGGCCATCGCGCGAATGAAGCCGTGCACCCGCATTGCGCTGACCGCGGTCTGCACCGGCCCTGTGATGCAACCGATCCGCACATGCCCGAGCTCGAGCAGATGACGGGTGGCCAGATACGCGCCCTTCTCGTGATCGATCTGCACGAGGTCCGCGCTGACTCCCTCGATGTTGCGGTCCACCACCACGAGCGGCTCGCGCGCGTCGGCGAGCGCCTGCGCGAGCACGGCGTCGTCGCCGGCCGACGCGACGATCAACCCGTCGATGCGTTTTTCCTGCAGCACGCGCAGATAGTTGCGCTGCTTCGCGGGGTCATCGTCGGAGTTGCAGAAGAACACGCAGTAGCCATTGCGCGCGCAGCCGTCCTCGATGCCGCGCGCGAGCTCCGCGAAATACGGGTTCGTGCTGTTCGGCACCACCAGTCCGATGGTCGCGGTCGCGCGCGCCTTCAGCGAGCGCGCGACCGCCGACGGCACATAGTGCAGTTGACGGATCGCGTGCTCGACTTTCGCGCGCACATCGGCCGACACCGGCCGCGAGTTGTTCACGACGTGCGATACCGTCGTGAACGACACGCCCGCCACCGCCGCCACATCCTTGATCGTCGTCATAACCTGTTGCTCTCCTGTCGAACGGAGTTAGCGCTTTAGCGCTTACTCCGGTCCCATGCAGTTTCATCGCGGTCGAACGGAGTTAGCGCTTTAGCGCTTACTCCGGCCCCATGCAGTTTCATCGCGGTCGAACGGAGTTAGCGCTTCAGCGCTTACTCCGGTCCCATGCAGTCATTCATCGTTGCGCCGCGGCGCACACCTCAGGCGCGTTTGCGGCGACTGCGGTACGTATCGAGCACCACCGCGATCACGATCACCGCGCCGGTGATCATGCGCTTGGTCGGCTCGTTCGCGCCGATCTGCGCGAGGCCCGCCGCCAGCACCGAAATGATCAGCACGCCAAAGAACGTGCTGATAACCGAACCACGCCCGCCCATCAGACTCGTGCCGCCAATCACGACCGCCGCGATCACCTGCAGCTCCAGGCCGACACCCGCATTCGGATCGGCCGCCTCGAGCCGCGAGATCTGGAACAGCGCCGCGAGTCCGGACAGCGCGCCCATCAGCGCGAACACGATCACCTTGTACGGCCGCGGATTGACGCCCGCGAGCCGCACCGCTTCCTCGTTGGTGCCGATCCCGACCAGATAGCGCCCGAACACCGTGCGCGTCAGCACCAGCTGCGCGATCACCATCACCGCGACCGCGATCAGAAAGGCCGGCGAGATGCCAAGCGCGATCGGGTTCGACAGAAAATCGAACGCATCGCCGATATACGCGGTGCGCGAATTGGTCATCTGATACGCCATGCCGCGCGCCGCCTCGAGCACGCCGAGCGACACGATGAACGACGGAATTCGCCAGCCCACCGTCACCGCGCCGGTCACGGTGCCGGTCAGCGCCGCGACCGCGACCCCGAGCAGCGCGCCGGCAGCTGGTCCCCAGCCCCACTTCAGCGTCACCACGCTGACCACCGACGCCCCGAGCGCGAGCACCGAGCCCACCGACAGATCGATCCCCGCGATGATCAGCACGAACGTCATGCCGACCGACATCACGACGAGATCCGGAATCTGGTTCGCGATCGTGCTGAACGTGTCGTAGGTCAGAAAGTGCGAACTCAGCAGCGAGAACAGCACGATCATCGCGAGCAGCGCGCCGGCGAGGCCCAGGTAGTTCGAAAAGCCGAGCCGCGTGCCGGCCGGCTTGCCGCTCGCGAGCGGCGCCGACGGATCGGCGGGCGGCGTCACGGCGGGCGCGTCCGGCGCACCGCCTTGCTTGCCGTCCTGCTGGCCGCCCAACTGGCCGTCCTGTTTGGCACCCGCCGCCTCGCGCCACGATTGATCGGTCATCACAGACTCCCTGCTTCGTTGACGCCGTGCGTGTGCAGCAGCGCGTCACGGCCGCGGTAGCCGGCGAACGCAGCCGCGAGCAGCGCATCCTGGCTCCAGCTCGCGCGCTCGAACACGCCTGTCATGCTGCCCGCCGACATCACGCCGATCCGGTCGCAGATCAGCATCAGTTCGCGCAGATCGCTCGACACCACGACGAGCGCGCGGCCGTCGCGAGCGAGCGCGCCCATCAGGCCGTAAATATCGAACTTCGCGCCGACATCGATGCCGCGCGTCGGTTCGTCGAACAACAGCACGCGGCAGTCGCGCGCGAGCCAGCGGCCGATCACGACCTTCTGCTGGTTGCCGCCCGACAGCTCGCCGACAACCTGCGCGGGCCCCGAGCTGCGAATCCGCATCGCGGCGATCTGCTTGTGCGCCAGCGCGTTCTCGCGCTTCGCGTCGACGAGGCCGTGCCGCGCGACGCTGCCGAGATTGCCGAGCGACAGGTTGGCCGCGATCGATTGCGGCAGCAGCAGGCCTTCGCCCTTGCGGTCTTCGGTGATCAGCGCGATACCCGCGCGTACCGCGTCCGCCGGCGAGTCGATTTGCACCGGCGTAGGCGGCGCGCCCGGTGTCGCGGCGAGCGACACGCTGCCGCCGTCCTTGCGGTCGGCGCCGTAGATGAGCCGCATCAGCTCGGTGCGGCCCGCGCCGATCAGTCCGCTCACACCGAAAATCTCGCCCGCGCGCACCTCGAACGACACGTCGCGCACGACCTTGCCGCGCGCGAGCCGCTCCACTTTCAGGAGCGGCGCGCCGATGTTGCGCTCACCGAGATCGATATGCTCGCCGAGCTCGCGGCCGACCATCCACGTGACGATCTGCTCGCTCGTCAGGTTCGCCATCGCGTCGACATGCACGAGGCGGCCGTCGCGCAGCACCGCGACCCGTTCGGCGACCCGCGCCAGCTCTTCGAGCCGGTGCGAGATATAGACGAGCGCGACGCCGCGAGCCTTGAGCCGCCCGATCTGCTCGAACAGCAGATCGACCTCGCGCGCGGTCAGCATCGCGGTCGGCTCGTCGAGGATCAGCACGCGGCAGTCGTCGATCAGGTTGCGGGCGATCTCGACCATCTGCTGATGACCGATGCCCAGTTCGCCGACCAGCGTGTCGGGATCGATCGCGTCGAGCCCGACACGCTCCATCGCCTCGCGCGCGTTCTCGCGCAGCTTGCCGCGATCGATCCAGCCGAAGCTGAACGCGCCCGCCCGCGGCAGCCGGTTCAGGAACAGGTTCTCGGCGACCGACAGCGTAGGCAGCAGATTCAACTCCTGCATGACCATGCGCACGCCGAGCGCCTCGGCCTCGGTGCGGCTCGCGGGCGCGTACGGCGCGTCGGCAAGCCGCATCGTGCCCGCGCTCGCTTCGACCAGCCCGCCGATGATCTTCGACAGCGTGCTCTTGCCCGCGCCGTTCTCGCCGGTCAACGCCAATACCTCGCCCGCTCGCAGCGACAGCGATACGTCGGCGAGCACCGGTTCGGCATAGGTCTTGCCGATGCCGCTGACGCTCAGTACGACAGGCAAGGCGTCGTGGTCGGTCGAATCCATCGCGCTCCTGGTTACATGGCGCTTCTGGCGCCTTCGTGGCGCCCCACTACGCGGAATGCACAGCTGCTCATGGCCGCGCTCCCTCTCACCACGCGAGCCGCCGTCATGACGCTTATCTCTGGGATTAACGGCGGTGCGGCGGGATTCTTGAGCGTTCGTTGAATAAAAGCGGATCGCTGGGTGGTGGTTTGCCTCTAAAACACGCTATCCGCATAATTCGTGGTGATTTTTGCGGCTTCGCGTGCGCTTTTCCGGCTGCGCCCGGCTCGCGCTTCACGCCGGGCGCGGCGCGCTTACTTCAGGGTGTCCTTCGTCACCAGAACGACCGGCGTTTCGACGACGCCCGACAGCTGCGACTGCTTCTTGTTTTCGCTCAACGCCTTCAACGCGGTATCGATGCCGAACACGGCCTGCTTCGCCGCGAACTGGTCGGCGGTGGCGAGCACGCGGCCGTCCTTCAGCATCGGATGGATCGCGTTGATGTTGTCGTAGCCGACCACGAGCACCTTGCCCTGCTTGCCGGCCGCGCGCACGGCCGACACCGCGCCGATCGCCATGTTGTCGTTGCCGGCGAGCAGCGCCTTCAGGTTCGGATACTCGTTGAGCATGGCCGATGCGACCGCGTTGCCCTTGTCGATTTCCCACTCGCCCGACTGCACCGACACGACTTTCGCGCCGACTGCCTGCATCGCGTCCTTGAAGCCCGCGGTACGCTGCTGCGCGTTGGTGGTGGTCGACACGCCTTCGAGGATGCCGACCTCGTCGCCGGCCTTCAGGCGCTTCGCGAGGTAGTCACCGACGAGCCGCGCGCCCTTGCGATTGTCGGGGCCGACGAACGGCACGTTCAGGTCTTTCGACTTCAGCACGTCCGGATCGAGCCGGTTGTCGATGTTGACGACGATGATGCCCGCGTCGACCGCCTTCTTGACGACCGGCACCAGCGCCTTCGAATCGGCCGGCGCGAGCACGATCGCGTCGACCTTCGACACGATCATCTGCTCGACGATGCGGATCTGGTTGGCGGTGTCGGTTTCGTCCTTGATGCCGTTGGTGATCAGGTCGAACTTGCCGGGGTTCTGCTTCTGATAGTCTTTCGCCCCGGTCTCCATGGTCAGGAAGAACTCGTTGGCGAGCGACTTCATCACGAGCGCGACCTTCGGCTTGTGAGCCGGGGCGTTCTGCGCGTGGGCGGCGGAAAAAGGCAGGACGGCGGAGGCGGTGGCGAGAACTGCGGCGGCAAGAATGCGACGACGGGTTCGATGGCTCATGCGTATCTCCAAGGTTGTCAGGCTCGCGGGCGAGCCGTATTTTTTGTGATGCGCAAACGTTTGCGAGGCCCATTCTCAGCGCAAGCTCTTCGGAATGTCAACGATTCGCGGTGTTGCAACGCACCGGCGCGCAACATCTGCGGCGCCGCAATGCGCTCGATCGATCCGGGCAGCGTGTGGCAAGGTTCCCTCGCTCAGTTCGTGCAGTCGATGACGCCTGTGCGTCGCGTGCGGCGCGACGCACAGGCCGCTTATGCTGGCCTGGTATCGCGCGCGCCGCAAGTGAAACCCCGAGCAAATTGAACGGTGCACCGGCTACAGCCAGCCGGCCTTGCGAAAACGCCGGTACAGCACGAAGTCGATCGCCAGCATCACCGCCAGCACGACCGGATAGCCGAACTTGAAATGCAGCTCGGGAATGCGCTCGAAGTTCATCCCGTAGATGCCGGCGATCATGGTCGGCACCGCGAACAGCGCGGCGAACGAGCCGAGCCGCTTGGTGATTTCGCTCTCGGCGAGCGAGATCATGCCGAGGTTCACCTGCACCGCCGTGACGACGACTTCGCGGCGCCCCTCGATGGTTCTGACGATCCGGTCGAGGTGGTCGTAGACGTCGCGGAAGTACGCCTGCATGCCTGCGCAAACACTCGGAATGCGGCCGCCCGTCAGTTTGCCGACCGCTTCCTGCAGCGGCACGATATGGTGCTGGAGGATCACGAGCCGGCGCTTCATCGTGTACAGGTCCTGCACGATCGCGCGCGAGGCGGCCGAATCGTTCTTCTCGAAGATGCGGTCCTCGAGCATTTCGAGCTCGGTGCTGATCGCCTCCACGACCGGGAAATAACGGTCGACCACATCGTCGATCAGCGCGTACAGCACGAACGCCGAGCCCTCCTTCAACAGATGCGGCTCGTGCTCGCAGCGCGCGCGCACGCTCTTGAAGCCGGTGCGCGTGCCGCGCCGCACCGACAGCACATAGTTACCGCCGACGAACACGTCGACTTCGCCGATCACGAATTCGCCCTGCTCGTCCAACTCGACCGTGTGCATCACGGTGAACAGCGAATCGCCGTACTCCTCGATTTTCGGGCGCTGATGACCGTGTTGCGCGTCTTCGATCGCGAGTTCGTGCAGATTGAACTCGTCTTTCATGGCCGCGAGTTCCTCGGGCTCCGGATCTTTCAGCGCGACCCAGACGAAGCACTCGGGCCGCGCGACGTAGTCGCTGATGCTGTCGATATCGATGTCGGCGAGTTTCCGGCCGTCCTGATAGGCGGCGCAATTGATCAGCATGTTCGGATTACCTTGCACACAAAAGCAGACCTCGCCACCCTCTCACGTAAGCATTGCGTAAGACGGGCGACGGGTCTGCATGAACGGACAAGCACGCTTCCAGCCGGCTTGAATCAGCCGCCATGTTAAGACGCGCCGCGTGAGCCGCGCGTTTCCAATTGTTAATGCTCGACGACAGGCTACTGCGCGACCCGCTGCAGGCCGATGCGGTGATCGTCGTTGAACGTGACCGAGGCGCGGTTCGTGTAGCGCGGGTCGGCCGTCACGACGAAGTTCAGCTCGATGACCGGATCGAACTGCGTCGATACGCCGATCCGATGCGGGCCGGGCGGCAGATAGAACACCACGTGCTCGCCGTTCATCAGGTCGGTCACGCGCTCGCCGTCGATATAGACGAGCGCATCGCGGAACCGCACGATCACGTCGCGCGAACGCTCGCGCCGCACGTCCACCGCGACGAGGCCGGGGCCCGGCGCGGTATAGCCCTGTCTGACGATGCGCTCGGCAGGCACCGGTTTGAACGGTACCGGCTCGGCCGGCGTCGACGCGCAGCCGGCCAGCGTGAGCACGCTGAGCGCGACGCATACGGCCAACGCGGCGCAGCGTGCGGACCCGGCCATCCGTGCGACTCGGCAGCGGCAAGACAGGCGCATCGGCATGCTGGTTCTCCCCTGTGCTCTCGATTGCGGCCCGAGTTTCCGACTACGCGGTGTGGGTCGTCGCTCCGCGTCCGCCGGTTCGGCGGACACGGTACGCTCGTACGCATGATCGTTGCGCATCATAGCAACGCGCGGACATTCCGCCAGCCACGGTGCACGGAGCTCGGGCGCCGCGCCTCTTGCATGGCGCGGCGTTCTTCTTCATGATCGGTGCAGGCGGCCGCGCTCGCGGCTGGCCATCGTCGGTTGCCGGCATGCCTGTCGATCCGCGACGCCGGACGCATGATCAAGGAGACTGCGATGTGGTATTTCACCTGGATTCTCGGCGTGGGTGTGGCGCTCGGCTTCGGCATCATCAACGTGATGTGGCTCGAGACCAACGGCACGTTCGCGCGCGACCCGCGCCCCGATGACGCCGCCGCGCCGCGTGAGGACAAGCCTGCGTGACTTCTCTGGTTTTCTTTTGCGGTCATGCGGGCACGGGCAAGACGACGCTGGCGAAAAAACTGCTCGGCCCGCTGATGAAAGTGAGCGGCACCCCCTTCTGCCTGCTCGACAAGGACACGCTGTACGGCGTCTATAGCGCGGCCGCGATGGCGATGCTGACCGGCAATCCGAACGATCGCGACAGCCCTCTTTTCCTGCAGCATCTGCGCGACCCCGAGTATCGCGGCCTCATCGATACGGCGCGCGACAATCTCGAACTCGGCATCAGCGCGTTGGTCGTCGGCCCGCTGTCTCGCGAGGTGCGCGAGCGGCGGCTGTTCGATCATGCGTGGCTCGGCGTCGCGCCGGACGTGAGGTTGCGTGTCGTGTGGGTGCGGACCTCGGAGGACGTGGCGCGGCAGCGGATCGTCGCGCGCGCGAATCCCAACGATGCGTACAAGCTCGCGCACTGGGACGTCTACCGGCGGCGGCGTTTCGAGCCGAGCGGCGCGAGCCGCGAGGGTCTGCTGATGTTCGACAATACCGCGCCCAGTTCGGCGGACCATGAAGCGCTCGTCGCGCAAATCGTGGCTGGATGACGGCCCTCCCTTGTGTCTGGCGAGTGCCGCGCCGGCCCGATGAGGGCTGAAAAACGGAAAATCCCCGTACGTCGGCGACGTACGGGGATTTTCATTCGACGCGAGCCATGCCGGCCTCAAACGGTCGCCATCGCCTCCAGCGACTGCCCTTCGTACAACTTGCCGAAGCGGTTCGCCAGAAAATCGCCGAGCGACACCTGCTCCTGCCGCACGAAGCCCTTTTGCGGCAGCTTGCGCTCGCGGAACAGATCGAGCACCGCGCACATCGCGCCGGCGGTCGTGATCTGAATCGCGCTCATCGGCACCCCGCAGACGGTCTTCGCGAAGATCTTGCGCGTGAACACCTCCTGCACCAGCTGACCGTCGCGCATGCCGCTCACGGTGATGAACACCAGCACGACATCTTGCGCGGTCGACGGCACCGAGCGGCGCATGATGGTCTTCAGCGTATCGCGGTCGCTCGACAAACGCAGGTCTTCGAGCAGGAACTGCATCAGGTTGCGATGACCCGGATAGCGCACCGACTTGTAGTCGAGCGATTCGACGCGGCCCGCCAGCGTTTCGCACAGCGTGCCCAGCCCGCCCGACGTGTTGAACGCTTCGTACTCGGTGCCGTCGAGCGAGAAATGCTCGAGGCCTTCGAGCGGCTGCACCCATTGCGTGCGGCCATCGCGGATGGCCTCGCACGGCTGGCAGTACTCGTTGATCAGGCCGTCGACGCTCCACGTCAGGTTGTACTTCAGCGCATTGGTCGGAAACTCGGGCAGCGCGCCCACGCGCATCTTCACGTCGCGGATTTCCGTGAAGCGATTCGCGAGCTCGTGCGCGGCAATGCCGATGAAACCCGGCGCGAGACCGCACTGCGGCATGAATGCGTGATCGGCATCTTCGGCGATCGCGCGGATCGCGTGCGTCGCGCGTACGTCCTCGGTCAGGTCGAAATAATGGACACCCGCGCCCTTCGCGGCCGATGCGACGTTGACCGCGAGGTAGTACGGCAGCGCGTTGATCAGCACGTCGAAGCCCTCGATGGCGGCGCGCAGCACGGCGGCGTCGGCGGAATCGATGCGGCGGGTGGGAATGCCCTGGGCGGCGAGCTTGTCGAGCGCGTGCTGATCGCGGTCGAACGCGACGACTTCGTAGTCGCCCGTCTCGCGCAGCATATGGGCAATGGTGTGACCGATCAGACCTGCGCCAACGATAGCTACTTTCATCTGCTTCTCCTTGTTATCCATGTGCTGTCTCTGAGCTTGGGAAGTGCGCCGCGTGTTGCGCGCGGCGCCTGTGGGCCGAACCCTTGAATGACAGTGTAGGAAGAAGCAAAAACAGTTCATACGCGCAAAATGCTGCGGTATGACTATCCGGTTCGACGTTCTGACGAACCGGTCAAACGATTTGTCGAAACAGCCTAAAAAAGGCGTCAACGATGGACTCTCGCAGCACTCGCGAAGAAGTTACGCCGCGCGCCGACTCACACCGTGCCGCGGTCGGTCTTGCGCGCGAGAATGATCGACGTCGTGGTCCGCTCGACGCCCTCTAGCCCGCCGATCTGATCGAGCAGATCGTTGAGCCGCTCGGGCGAATCGGCGCGCAGCCATGCCACGTAGTCGAACTCGCCGCTGACCGCGCACAGCATCTGCACTTCGGGCATTTTGCCGAGGCGTTTCTGCACGGCCGGTCCGTGCTTCGGCGCGATGATGATGCCGACATACGCGACGATGCTCGAATCGAGCACATCCTGGCCAAGCCTCACGCTGTAGCCGGCGATCACGTTGCTGCGCTCGAGCCGCGCAATGCGCGCGATCACGGTCGTGCGCGCGACGCCGAGCTGCCGCGCGAGATTCGCGACGCTCTCGCGCGCGTTGGCTTGCAGCAGTGCAACGAGGTTGCGGTCGAGGTCGTCGAGCTGGTCGAGGCGCGGAGGTCTCATCGAAGGGGAAGGAAGTTGGTGTGGAATGTCGCGGATTATCGCGCGTCTGCACGCAGCGGCGCCATGTCACGCGGTACGGTCACAGATGCACGGCACACTGTGGGGCGGCCCCGGCGCAGTATGTCGGCGCGATTGCCGCTCAGGCGCGAGCCGTTTCGCGTTCGTTTCGGTTGTAAGCGTTTGTCGCACACGCACCGTATTGTAGGGTTAACGTGTTACTAATAGCGGCGCCGGGCGAATGCGGCAGCCGCTTGCGGTGCGGCGCCATTCGCCGCTGGCGCGGGGCAAGACGCTCGCCGCGCGCCGTGTCTCAATAACGAACAGACATCAGGAGTTTCGATGAAAAAAGCACTGGTTATGCTGGCTACGGCCGTTTCGATGGGCGGCGCGTTCGCTCAAACCGCCGCGCCGGCCGCAGCACCGGACACCACGGCCTCGGCCTCCGCGGCCAAGGCCGGCCACGAACGCAACGTCGAAGACCGCATCGCTTATCTGCACTCGCAACTGAAGATCACGCCCGCGCAGGAAACGCAATGGAAGGCGTTCGCCGACGTCATGCGCAGCAACGGCGAAACGATGGGCCAGTTGTTCGAGCAGCGCAAGGCGGCCACCAACGTGAGCGCGCTCGACGACATGAAACAGTACGCAACGATCGCGCAGGCGCATGCGGACGGCATGAAGAAGCTCGTCGATGCGTTCGATCCGCTGTATAGCAGCCTGTCGCCGGAGCAGAAGAAGCTCGCCGACGCGACGTTCCACCAGGGCGGCCCCGAGGGTCATCATCGCGGCCACCATGGCAAGGGCAAGGGCGGCAAGCCCGCGGCAGAAGCCGCGAGCGACGCGACTGTCAAGCCGTAATGAAAGAGCGCCCGCGGCGGGGGTTGCCCCGTTGCGGGCGCGGTTGATTTCAGCAATTCCGCCGGCGCCCGAACAGCGGCTTTCTCACCACGTCTCAGCCTTTCGCCTCCCCCCGCCCGACTCATGCATCTGGCATTATTCGGAGTCGCGCTGTCTGGGCCGGCTACCCGTCCCAGCGATTCGACGCACGATCGCCGCAAAGCGGCAAGTCTCGCCGCAACGCTCCCCCTAATCTTCCACCCGCTTCATGACCGAACTCAGGAATCTCGATTTGCGTGACGATCCGCACGCCCAACGCGTCGTCAAGGACGAAACGGTAAGCGTCGAATTCGCCGCCGCCGAAGGCCAGTTGATGAGCCTCGAAGGCCCGAACCGCTATGTGCGCGGCGATGCGCTGATCACCGGCTCGACCGGCGAGCGCTGGGTCGTGTCGCGCGAGCGCTTCGACGCGAAGTACCTGCCCGCCGATGCCGCGCTCGCGCACGGCGAAGCCGGCGCCTACCGCAATCGCCCGGCGGTCGTACTCGCCCGCCGGATGGACGAGTCCTTCTCGCTCGCGCGCTCCGCGAGCGGTGGCGACGTGCTGCACGGCGCGGCCGGCGACTGGGTCATGCAGTACGCGCCCGGCGACTACGGCGTCGTGCAGGCCGCGCGTTTCGCGAAGGTCTATCGGCTCGCGGATTGAATCCGCTTCACCCGCGCTTCACGCGAACTCTTCGCCGAGATCGACCGTGACTTCGCGCGGGACCGGCTGGCCGTTCGCGTACATCTCTTCGAGCGAGCCCAGGCTCGCTTCGACGTACGCGCGCGATACCGCAAAGCTGCGGCCACGCAACCGCGCCGGCATCGCGCGATAACGCGCGAGCGCCGCCGGCGCGATCGCGACCGTCATCACGATACGGCGCGCGGTGGAACCGAAGCGCATTGCTACCCAGTGAACCGTCAGTGTGGGCGTGCCATCGTCGGCGACACGCTCGATGAACTGCGTCTGCTCGGGAAACAGATCGCTGATGACGCGCGCGAGCTCGTCGAACTCCGGATGCGCGCAGTCGTATTGGTAAGCTTCCATGAAGGCTGCCGGGAAAAGAAGATCCTGAAACGTAGGCGCATTTTAGAGAAACACTGAAGGGATAGCGAGGCGCCTGCCGTCCAGCGGCTCATCCGCTCACGCCGCCGCCGGCCGCCGGTAAATCCGTATCAGCAGTCCCGCGACGAACACCGCCGCCACTACATAGATCGTATCGGCCGCCGCGAGCGGCAACAGCCGCGCCTGCGTCATTGCCGCAGGCACGTCGATCAGCGCGTGCACCCCGATCGCGAGCGGCAGGATGCCGCGCGAGCCGGCCCGCACGCCGCGCCACATCAGCACCGACAGGCCGATCTGGAACACCAGCGCCGCGACGCGTTCGAGCGCGAAAATGCCGGCCAGTTGCGGCGTCAGGCTCGCGAGAATCAGATGCACGCGCATCACCGCTTCGGCCGGCAGATTGCCGAGGTAATCGCCGAGCCGGCCACGGTTTTCGAGGACCGCTAACACGAGCCACTGGAACTGCACGAACACGCCGACCATCCATGCTTCCGCGCCGCCGTGGCCGAGGCCGTAGCTGAGCGCGGCGCCATCGTCGGCGCGCAATGCGGCGGTGCGCGTGTCGGCGGTCGTGCTGGCGGCGGGGCTCGCGCCCGCGCTTGCAGCGACGCCGGCGGGCGCGTCGACGTTCGCCTTCTTGCGCACCGCCGGCCGCGCCGCCGCGCGCTTCATGAGCAGCCGCATGCCGAAGAACCGCCCCACTTCCTCGCAAACGCCCGCGGCCAGCGCACCATAGACAACGAACGCGAGCGGCTGCGAAAGGAAAGCCGCGGTCGTCTCGTTGCCGCGCAACAGATAGTCGTGCAGCGCACGCTCGATGACCATCGCGAACAGCGCGAACACCGCGACGCCGGCGATCGCGTCGCGCGGCCGAAGCGCGAGCGGACGGCGCAATTGTCGGTAAATCAGAAACGGTAAAGCGGCGATGACGAGCGTGGCGAGCGCGAGGCTCGCGAGGGTAAGCGGTGGCACGACCATGAGTATCCTTGCGGGGTTCCTTGCAATCCCCGGCGCGCAACCGCTGCGCGCCGCAGCCCGCATCATCGCAGATCGGCCGGAAATCAGCGTGCGGTCGACGCACGCACGATCAGCTCGCCGGGCAGCAGGCAGTCGCGCGCGCCCGTCTGCGCGCCTTCGATGCGCTCGTGCAGGAATTCGACCGCGCGATAACCGATGTCGTAGGTCGGCTGGCGGATCGTCGTGATGCCGGCGAGCTCGGCCCAATCCGGATCGTCGATGGAAAGCAGCGCGACGCGGCTCTGCCAGTGCGCGCCGTAACGCGCGTTCAGATGCAGCGCGAGCCGCAACGCGACCGGTGCGTTGGCCGCGAACAGCGCGACCCGTGGGGAGGCGCCGGCGGGCTCGGCACCGGCCCCGCCTGGCGAGTCGATCGCACGATCCAGCTCCGCGAGACCGCGCTCGAGCGCAGTTGCATCGGCGAGATCGAGCACCAGCGTACGACCGCGCGCGCGGCCATCGTCGCGCATCGCCCGATCGAATGCTTCGACGCGCAACTGCCGCGAGCTGACCTGCTCGAACGGCTGCACGACGAACCAGATGTGCTCGAAGCCCCGTTCGAGCAGATGCCGCGTACCGAGCGCGGCGGCCGCGCCATTGTCGAGACCGACCATGTCGGCGACCAGCCCCTCCACGCACCGATCGACCAGTACCGCCGGAATCCCGCCGTCGCCGACCGGCCGCAACGTCTCCTCGCGCACGCCTAGCGCGTTGACGATCACACCTTCCACGCGATACGTGGTCAGCAGTTGCAGATAACGCCGCTCCATCTCGACTTCGTTCGCCGCGTGGCAGATCAACGGCATCAAGCCGAGCGCGTGGCACGCGGCCTCGACGCCTTGCAGCACTTCGACGGAGTACGGATTGGTCAGGTCGGCGACCAGCATGCCGATCAGCCGGTTGCGGCCGCGCTTCAGGCCGCGCGCCATCTGGTTCGGCTGATAGTCGAGCCGCGCGATCGCGGCTTCGATGCGCGCGCGCAGCTCGGGCGACAGCGCGCTGAACTCGCCGTTCAGATAGCGCGAGATGCTGGTCTTGCCGGTGCCGGCTTCACGCGCGACATCGGTGATCGTCGCGCGTCGCGTCGGCGCGCTCGGGGGACCCGGCGGCATGCTGGCCGGGGGCGGGGTCGTGCTCATTCGCTCATCGCTCGTGCCGGTCCGAGGGCGGGAGCTTGCGCGCCGCCCTGCGAATCACTTCGCCAGGACTTCACGGTTGACGATGTTGGTCGTCAATGTGCCGTCGAGCGCGGCGACCAGGTTCTCCGCCGCGTTGAGCGCCATCGCATGACGGGTCTCGTGCGTCGCCGAGCCGATATGCGGCAATGCGACCACGTTCGGCATAGCGAGCAACGGCGAGTCGGCAGGCAACGGTTCGGTGTCGAACACGTCGAGGCCCGCGCCGTGAATCGTGCCGTTGCGCAGCGCCTCGATCAGCGCCGGTTCGTCGACGGTCGCGCCGCGTGAAGCGTTGATCAGGATCGCGCTCTTCTTCATCGCACGCAGTTCGGCGGCGCCGATCAGATGCCGCGTCTCTCGCGTGAGCGGCACCTGCAGACAGACGAAATCGGACTGCGCGAGCAATTCAGCGAGCTCGACGCGCCGCGCGCCATACGCCTGCTCCGCTTGATGGTTCGCGCTGCGGTTCGTATACAGCACCTTCATGTTGAAGCCGAGCGCCGCGCGTCGCGCGACCGCGCCGCCGATGCGTCCAAGCCCGACGATGCCGATCGTCTTGCCCTGCACGTCGAGCCCGAACTGCGCGGGCCCGATGCTCGTGCGCCACTGCCCCGCCTTGACCCAGTCGGCCAGCTCGACGACGCGCCGCGCGGACGCGAGGATCAGCGAGAACACGGTATCGGCGGTCGATTCGGTCAGCACGTCCGGCGTGTGCGCGAGCACGATGCCGCGGCGCGTGAGGTCGGCGACGTCGAACTGGTCGTAGCCGACCGAGATCGTCGACAGCGCCTTCAGCCGGCTCGCGCCTTCGAGCATCGCCGGCGTGATCTGCACGCTCGCGCCGATGCCGCCGTCGGCATCGCGCAGCGCGGCAACGAACGCATCATGCTGTGACGAATCGACCTGCACGACCTGCGCATGCTGTTGCAGATAGGCGAGCACATCCTCGGGCAGCGACTTCCAGGCGACGATCTTGTTCATCAGCTAATTTTCCTTGCGACGGTGGGACGAGCGGGGCCACGTTGTTCGGCCGCGGCCGGCTTGACGGCGAGCGTCAGGATCACCGCGGCGACGAGCGCCACGCTCATGAATGCATATGATGCCGCGGGCGAACCGGTCGCGCCGTTCAGATAGCCGACCACGTACGAGCCGACGAACGAACCGAGCGCGCCCATGCTGTTGATCAGCGCCATCGCGCCGCCCGCGACGTTCTTCGGCAGCAGCTCCGGCACGATCGCGAAGAACGGTCCATACGGCGCGTACATCGCGGCGCCCGCGATCACGAGCAGCGCATACGAGACCCAGAAATGCGCGGAGCCGAGCCCGTACGACGCCGCGAACGCAATCGCACCGATCAGCAGGAACGGCCACACGAACACCTTGCGGCGGTTGAGTTTATCCGATGCCCACGAAGCTGCAAGCATCGCGATCGTCGCGGCCAGATACGGCAGCGCCGACAGCCAGCCGGTTTCCACCATACCGAACGACGAGCCGTTCTTCAGGATCGACGGCAACCACAGCACGAAGCCGTACACGCCGATGCTCCAGCAGAAATACTGCGCGCACAGCTTGATGACCGCGGGCGTGCGAAACGCCTCGCTGTAGTTGCGCACCGGCTTGATCGCGGCCTGCTCCGCGCGCAGCGTCTGCGCGAGCGCGTCCTTTTCCTCTTGCGTGAGCCACGACACCTGCTCGGGCTTGTCCTTGACGAGGAACCACCAGCAGATCGCCCAGATGATCGCGGGCGCGCCCTCGGCGATGAACATCTGCCGCCAGCCGAACGAATGCACGAGATAGCCCGACACGACCGACATCCACAGCACCGTGACGGGATTGCCGAGGATCAGGAACGTGTTCGCGCGCGAGCGCTCGCTCTTCGTGAACCAGTTGCTGATGAAGATCAGCATCGCCGGCATTACCGCGGCTTCGACGACGCCGAGCAGGAAGCGGATCGCCATCAGCGACGGAATGTTGCTGACCATGCCGGTCAACGCCGCGCAGCCGCCCCACAGAACGAGGCTCCAGAACACCAGTTTCTTCACGCTGCGGCGCTCGGCATAGATCGCACCCGGAATCTGGAAGAAGAAATAGCCGAGGAAGAACAGCGCGCCGATCAGCGACGCGAGCCCCTTGCTGATGCCGAGATCCTGGTTGATGCCGGCCGCCGACGCGAAGCCGAAATTCGCGCGATCCAGATACGCGAGGCTGTAGGTGATGAACACGATCGGCATGATCGTCCACCAGCGGCGAATCGCAAGCGATGAGGTCATGGAAGTCTCCTTGGACGGCGTCGTCCCGAATCAATGATGAAAAAATCTGGGCGCGCAGTGGGCGCTCTTGTTGTCGTCGATGCTGGTTGTGGATGCAGCGCTATCGATGCGGTCCGATCCGCGTCAGGCCGCGCTTGCGATGTCCGGTACCTCGGCCAGCTCCAGCACGTCGAGTTCGGCGCGGCTCGGCAAACCTTCCGAATCGCCGATCACCTGGATCGCGAGCGCGCCGATCCGGTTGCCACGCGCGACCGCCTGCGCGAGCGTGCGGCCTTCGAGCAGCGCGCTGATCACGCCGACCGCGAAACCATCGCCCGCGCCGACCGTATCGACGACGTTCGCGACCGGCCGGCCGGCGATCGTCGCGGCATCGGTCGCGGTGCGGTAATACGCGCCCTGCGCGCCGAGCTTGACGATCACGCCGCGCGCGCCGCGCTCGAGATAGAACTTCGCGATGTCCTCCGGCTGCGTGTGGCCGGTCAGAATCTCACCCTCGCCGATGCCGGGCAGCACCCAGTCGGCGAGCGCGGCGAGCGCGTTCAAGCCTTCGACCATCGCCGCGCGCGAGGGCCACAGCGTCGGACGCAGGTTCGGGTCGAACGAGATCGTCCTGCCTGCAGCGCGCATTTCGCGGGCCAGGTGGAATGCGAGTTCGCGCGAGCTTGCCGAGATCGCCGGGGCGACGCCGGTCAGATGCAGATGACGCGCGGGCAGCACGTAACCGGCGAGGTAGTCGTCGAGCGACAGATGGCTCGCCGCCGAGCCCTTGCGGAAGTATTCGACCGCCGGGTCGCTGCCGTCGTCGCTCTTCGACTTCAGCTGGAAGCCGGTCGGATGGCGCGCGTCGGTGCTCACGCATTGCTGGTCGATGCCCTCTTTCGTCAGCGTGTCGCGCACGTACCGGCCGAACGAATCGTCGCCGACGCGGCTCATCCAGCCCACCCTGAAGCCGAGTCGGGACAAGCCGATCGCGACGTTCAGATCCGCGCCGGCGATGCGCTTCGTGAAGTGCCCGACGCCCGCGAGCGGGCCGGCTTCGGCGGCGACGAACATCGCCATCGCTTCGCCGTAGGTGATCACGTCGAGGGCGGGGTAAGGGTGGGTCATGCTGGGCTCCTGGTGGTGCTGCTGATGCGGTGATTCGTGTTGCGTGGAATGCGTTCTTTGCTGCCTGGGTTGCTGCCGGGGTTGCTGCCTGAGTTGCCGCCTCGTCTGCTATACGGCTTCGACCGAGGCGCTTCGTGATGCCGCGCCGCGCGTCTACACGCGCGCAAGCCAGCTCACATAACGCGCGGCATCCGCGTCGATCCGGCTCGGATCGAACGGAAACTCGATGCCGCGCGGCACATCGCGCGGCAGCCGGTCGAGGAGCGCGCGCAATGGCGCGTCATCCTCGGCCGGCGCGCTCGCAAAGCGCCGCGCGCCCTCGCCCGTGGTGGTCTTGCAATGGATGTACTCGACGTACGGCGCGAGCTGCGGCGCGATGGGTAGCGGCGCGACGTCGAGCCACGCCCAGTTGCCGGTATCGAAGGTCATGCCGAGCACGCCCGCGTGGCCTTCACGCGCGAGCGCATCGAACAGCCCGACGAACTGCGCGGGCGAGCCGCCCTGCGCCAGTTGCCCGTTTTCGACGACGAGCCGTGGCTGCACACCGCCCGTGGTGCCCGAGCCGCTCGCGACGTGCGCGACGATGGCCGCGCCGTGAGCCTCGCCCGCGAAGCCGCCGAGTTGCAGCTTGACGAAGCGCGCGCCGAGCGCGGCCCCCTGATCGAGCGCGACACGCAGTGCGTCGGAATCGAGCTGGCCGTCCACCGCGTACAACGATGCCGGCGTCGAGAACACCGACCACAGCCCGAGATCGGCCAATGCCGCGCCGAGCGCGCGCAGCCGTTGCGGGTCCGCGTCCGCGTCGCTCGCGAACAGCTCCCGGCGCACTTCGAAACCCGCCGCGCCGGCGCGCTTTGCCGCCTGCGCCCATTTCAGATGGCCGTCGGCGCGCACGGCGTTCACACCGAACGCGCTGGCGACGACCACGATCTCCACTGCATCAGTCATGTCCAACTCACGCAATCCTGAAGCGAAACCGCTTTTGGAACCGGTTCCAATTAAACTTCGAAAAAAAGCGCCGAGGCGCTGCGATGTGCGAATGGTGCTCGGGACAGCCATCGCGCACCATAGAGGAAATCCCCAGGCGCGGCCGGCGTACGGCGAGCGTAAAGCGAAGCGCGCCGGCCACGGCAGCGCCCCGCCCGGGTTCGGATTCGCGACCCCATAGGCTGCCAGCGCGGAAGTCAGCCGCCCTCGTCCGCGACGCACATCGCCAGAAACTGCTCGACCACCCGCGACGGCGCGCTCGCATGCGGCACCAGAATCGACAGCCGCCGCGTCAGCGGCTGCGGGCTCAGCGACATGAGCCGCAGCGCGCCATCCTCATGCCGCATCGACATCGCCGACACGAAACCGACACCCATCCCCGCCCGCACCGCCTCCTTCACCCCTTCGACCCCCGCGATTTCGAGCGCCACGCGCATCGGCACGCCCGCGCGCGCGAACTCGCGCTCGACCGTCTGCCGCACGCCCGAGCCTTCCTCGCGCAGCACCAGCGGATACGCGCCGAACGCGGCCAGCTCGATGCGCCCGCCGTTGTCCGCCTGCGCGAGCGGATGCGAGCGCGGCATGATCGCGACGATCTCGTCCTCGCGCCACGCATGGACGACCGTGTCCGGCGGCAGATCTGCGCCGGCGGGACCCTCGATCATCGCGATGTCGACCGAGCCGAGCGCGCCGACGATCTCGGCCGTGTTGCCGTTGGCGGTATGCACGCTCACGTGCGGATAGCGGCGATGGAATTCGGCGATCAGGTACGGCAGCAGGTAGCTCGCCGGCGTCGTGCTCGCGCCGATCCGCAAGGTGCCCTGTTCGAGACCGCGCAGCGCGTCGCGATAGGCATGCGCCTGCCGCCAGGTGTCGCGCAGCCGCGCCGCATAGGCGGCGAGCTGCTCGCCGGCTGGCGTCAGCCGCACCCCGCGGCCATCGCGCTGATACAGCGGCTCGCCGAACTCGTCCTGCAATTGCCTCAGCTGACCGGACACCGCCGGCTGCGACAGATGCAGCGCCACCGCCGCCCGGCTGATGTTGCGATGCTCAGCGACGGCGGCGAACGTTATAAGTTGATCCGGGGTCATCTCGATTAAATATCCGTTTAGCCGATACTTCACATTCTAAATCACGATTTTTCATACCGATATATCTAATTTAGGATTAGCCCCATTGCTGCTTATGCAGTCCCATGCAAGTCCGTTACGAAGCCACCGATCATGTCCACACCCACCGCCCCGCTCGCCGCCGCCTCCCCCGCGCTGTCCACCCGGGGCCAGCTCAACGGCGTACTGTTCGTCGCGCTGTTCGCCGCCGCGGTCACGCGCATCGCGGCGATTCCGGCGATTGCCGGCCTTGGCCTGAGTCCGCTGATCGTCGGCATCGTCGCGGGTGCGATCTACGGCAACGCGCTGCGCGACAGCATGCCGGCCAGTTGGGCGGCCGGCGTGAATTTCTCGGCGCGCAAGCTGCTGCGCATCGCGGTCGCGTTCTTCGGCTTGCGCGTGAGCCTGCAGGAAATCGCCCAGGTGGGCCTGCCGGGTCTCGCGGACTCGGTGCTGATCGTCGTCAGCACGCTCGTGATCGGCACCTGGGCCGGCATGAAAATCATGAAGCTCGATCGCGACACCGCGCTCCTGACGGCGGCCGGCAGCGCGATCTGCGGCGCGGCCGCGGTGCTCGCGTTCGAATCGACGCTGCAATCGAAGCCGCACAAGAGCGCGATGGCGGTCGGCAGCGTCGTGCTGTTCGGCACGCTGTCGATGTTCCTCTACCCGGTGCTGTTCAACGCAGGCTGGCTGCATCTCGACACGGTCGGCGCCGGCCTGTTCTTCGGCGGCACGATCCACGAGGTCGCGCAGGTGGTCGGCGCGGCGAGCAACGTGAGCCCCGAAGCGACGCACATCGCGACGATCGTCAAGATGACCCGCGTGATGCTGCTCGTGCCGGTATTGCTGGTGGTCGGCCTGTGGGTGAACCGCGCGACGCGCGGCGCGAAGGATGGCGGCACGGACGGCGCCGCCCCGCGCAAGCTGGCGATCCCCTGGTTCGCACTCGGCTTCCTCGCCTGCGTGGCGATCAACTCGCTGCATGTGCTGCCGGAAAGCGCCACCTCGACGCTGAACCTGTTCGACACCTTCGCGCTGACGATGGCGATGACCGCACTCGGCATGGAAACGCGCTTCTCGCAGATTCGCGAAGCGGGTCCGCGCGCGCTGACCACCGGCCTGATTCTGTATGTTTGGCTGATCGCCGGCGGACTCGGCATCACATGGACCGTCCAGCACCTGTTCCACTAAGCCGTCGCCGGCTCTCCCGCCTTCCCCGACACCCCGCCGCGCGCGGGGTTTTGCGCTTTCTGGCGCCCCATCCGGGCCGATCACACGGCATACTCGGTGCTGCGAACTTTGCCCCCCAACCCGCCCGTGCGCGACGTCCGATGGCAGCGGTGAAACCGCCTTCCCGCGACGCGTCCGGGCGACCGGAATGAGGATCGATCGATGGGACTGGAACTGTACTACTGGGATGGCCTGCAAGGCCGCGGCGAATTCGTGCGGCTCGCGCTGGAGGAAGCCGGCGTCGACTATGTCGAAGTCGCGCGCGGCAAGCCTTCGAAGGGACTTGGCACCAAAGCGATGATGGCGGTGATGCAAAGCCCCGACGAGCCGTATCCGCCGTTCGCGCCACCGTTTCTGAAAGACGGCGATCTGGTGATCGCGCAGACCGCCAACATCCTGTTCTATCTCGGCCCGCGGCTCAAGCTGGCGCCGGAGGTGGACAGCCTGCGCTATGTCGCGAACGGCCTGCAGCTGACGATCGCCGACGTCGTCACCGAAGCGCACGACACCCACCATCCGCTCGCGAGCGGCCTCTACTACGAGGAGCAGAAAGACGCGGCGAAGGTGCGCGCGCACGATTTCATCGACCATCGGATTCCGAAGTTCATGTCGTACTTCGAGCGCGTGCTCGCGCAGAATCCGGCCGGCGACAGCTTCATGGTCGGCGACACGCTGACCTATGTGGACCTGTCGATGTTCCAGCTGATCGACGGTCTGCTGTACGCGTTTCCGCGCGCGCTGAAGCGCTTCGGCGAGCACTATCCGCGGCTCGCCGCGCTGCACGACGCCGTGATCGCAAGACCGAACATCGCCGCGTATCTGGACTCGGACCGGCGCATCGGCCATAACGAAAGCTGCATCTTCCGGCACTATCCTGAACTCGACAAGGCGGCGGCTTGAACCGCGCCGCCCGCCCCCGCCCGCTCGCCGCCGCGCGCCCGCCATTCGAGGCGGGCGCGCTGCTGTTGTGCCGCGGTTTTTTCAACCTTCCTTCACGCCCCGTACTGACGACGTGCTTTCATTCCTGCTGAAGCTGCGCACCCGCGCCCAAAACGTTTTCCGCCTCTCAGAAGCCCATACGGTGCTGGTCTGGGCCGTTGTGGTCGGCATTGCCGGCGCGTTGGCGACCATCGTGTTTCGCAGGGGCATCGAACTGCTGCAACTGGCGATTGCCGGCCGCTCCGGCAGCTTCGTCGACATGGCGCGCAGCCTACCGTGGACCATGCGCATCTGGCTGCCGGCCGCGGGTGGTCTCGTCGCCGGCATTTTCCTGCTGATCGCGCAGCGTCACGCCGACACGAACAAGCACACCGACTACATGGAAGCGGTCGCGATCGGCGACGGCGTCGTGCCGGTGCGCCTGAGCCTGTGGCGCAGCGTGTCGTCGCTGTTTACGATCGCGAGCGGCGGTTCGATCGGCCGTGAAGGTCCGATGGTACAGCTCGCGGCGCTCGCCTCGTCGCTGATCGGCCGCTGGGTCCACTTCGATCCGCCACGGCTGCGCCTGCTCGTCGCGTGCGGCGCGGCGGCCGGTATCACGTCCGCGTACAGCGCGCCGATCGCGGGCGCGTTTTTCGTGACCGAGATCGTGCTCGGCTCGATCGCGATGGAAAGCTTCGGGCCCGTGCTGGTCGCAGCGGTCGTCGCGAACATCACGATGCGCGAGTTCGCCGGCTACAAGCCGCCCTACGAGATGCCGGAGTTTCCGACCGTGACCGGTCCCGAGGTGCTGCTGTTCGTCGCGCTCGGCGCGCTGTGCGGCGCGGCCGCGCCGCAGTTTCTGCGGCTGCTCGACGCATCGAAGGCGGCCTTTCGCAAGCTGCCGGTGGCGTTGCCGGTGCGGCTCGCGCTCGGCGGTCTCGTGGTCGGCATCATTTCGGTCGCGGAGCCCGAGGTGTGGGGCAACGGCTACAGCGTCGTGAACTCGATCCTGCATTCGCCGTGGACATGGTCCGCGCTCCTGCTGGTGCTCGTCTGCAAGCTCGCGGCGACCGCGGCGACGGCCGGCTCCGGCGCGGTGGGCGGCGTGTTCACGCCGACGCTGTTCGTCGGCGCGGCGGTCGGCTCGCTGTTCGGCCAGGGCATGCACGCGTTGTGGCCGCATGCGACGTCGGCCGCTTACGCCTATGCGATGGTCGGCATGGGCGCATTCCTCGCGGGCGCGACCCAGGCGCCGCTGATGGCGATCCTGATGATCTTCGAGATGACGTTGAGCTATCAGGTCGTGCTGCCGCTGATGCTGTCGTGCGTGGTCGCGTATTTCATCGCTCGCGCAATCGGCAAGACCTCGATGTACGAGATCACGCTGCGCCGCAATCGCGAGGAGCAGGAGCGCACGCGATTGCGCGCGACGCAGATGCGCGAGCTGATCCGCCCCGCGCAGACCGTCGTGCCGCCGAACGCGACCGTGCACGACATGACGCGCGTGTTCCTCGAGTATCCGGTCAAGTATCTGTACGTCGCGAACGACTCGGGCGCGTTTCTCGGCGTGGTCGCGCTGAAGGACATCACGTCCGATCTGCTCGAGCGGCGCGAAACGTCGATGAAAACCGCCGCCGATTATCTGCAGCCGCATTTCGACGTGCTGACGCCGGACATGTCGCTCGCCATCGCGTTACAGCACTTCATGGCGTTTCAGGGCGAGCGGCTGCCGGTGATCGAAAGCACCGCGCATCCGAAGCTCGCCGGCGTCGTCTACAAGACCTCGCTGCTCGATGCGTACTTCCGCATGAGTCCTTCGCGCTAGAGCTTTCGCAGGCTTCGCGGGGCGCGATGCAAAGCGCCGCGGATTCTCTACAATGGACAGACCCGCCGGCCCTTCACGCGGCCGGCACGCGTGAGCCCAGCTTGGGCGCAGCGACAGCGCCCGCCGTATCGTCGGAGCGAAGATGAGCGAACCGTCCCCCGAGGCCGTACGCCGCGATCAGGCCGGCTGGATTTTCGTGCATATCGAAGGTGAGCCGTACGATCGCGGCGAGCAGCACGGCCAGTTGCTCGCCGACGAAATCAGAAACGCGATCCGCACCGCGCGCTATCTCGCCAAATGGGACACCGGCGAGGAGTTCGACACCTTCGTCAATGCCGCGACGAGCCAGTTCGCGAGCAAGCTCGACACCGAATTCGCCGATGAAATCCATGGCATCGCCGACGGCGCGAAGCTGCCGTTCGCCGAAGTGCTCGCGTGGAACGGCTACATGGATCTGCTGCAAAGCTGGTGGCCGACGCACGCCGCGCAGGCGCAGCCGCATCTGGGCGCGAAACTGTGGCGCGGCCGGCGCGGTCACCACTGCAGCGCGTTCATCGCGACCGGCAACGCGACGCGCGACGGCCGTATCGTGATGGCGCACAACTCGTGGGACCGCTACGCGGCCGGCGACGCGTTCAACGTCGTGTTCGACATCGTGCCCGACCGCGGCAACCGCATCCTGATGCAGGGCCTGCCGGGCTGCATCTCGAGCCTGACCGATTTCTGGGTCACGGCGGCCGGCCTGATGATCACCGAAACGACAATCTCGAACTTCGCGGGCTACAACGCGGCCGGTGCGCCCGAGTTCTATCGCTCGCGGCGCGCGTCGCAATATGCGAACAGCATCAAGGAATGGTGCGACATGTTCTCGCTCGCGAACAACGGCGGCTACGCGAACAGTTGGCTGCTCGGCGACACGAAGACCGGCGAGATCGCGCGTTACGAACTCGGGCTGCACTATGCGGGCTTCGAGACCACCAAAGACGGTTTCTACAGCGGCTACAACACCGCGACGGATCTGAAGATCCGCAACCAGGAATGCATCGGCGAAGGCGAGGACTATACCGACGTGCGCAAGAACGGCGCGCGGCGTCTGCGTTTCATGCAGCTCGAGGAACTGCATCGCGGCAGCATCGACGTCGAGCTCGCGAAGCAGATGATCGCCGATCATCACGACGTCTATCTCGATCGCAACGACAACCCGTGCTCGCGCACGATCTGCGGGCATCTGGAGCTCGACGACGCGCGCTTCGGCGGCACCGATCACGGGCCGTTCAATCCGTGGGGCGCGAACGACGGCAAGGTGGTCGACAGCGAAATGGCCCGCGAGATGGCCTTCACCGCGCGCTGGGGGCATCCGTGCGGCCGGCCGTTCGACGCGCAGGCGTTCATGAAGCGGCATCCGCAGTGGAACTGGCTGAACGGCTATATGCGCGACCGGCCGTCGTGGCCGTGGACGCGCTTCGAGGTGCTGCGCTAGCGCATGGCGGACGCGCGCGCCTGTTCGTGCCATGATGGAACCTACAATACGGTTTTGCCGCAAATGTGCGCGCGTTGCAGTATTTGCCATCTAAGATGGTAAGGAGCCTGGGCCGCGCAGCGCCATGCCGTCCTCGGCTTGCACCGTCCTCTCGACGCGGGACGGCACAGGGCTTGCTCGATTGTCAGCGCCGCATGAGCTTTAGGAGGTCGGGCGATGAAAACCTCGACACTGTTAATCATGGTGACGCTGTCAGCCTCGTGCTTTGCCGCGCCGGTTCACACCGCCTCGGACAGCACGGATTCCATCACGCTTGCGCAACGCGCGAACGCCGCGCCGGTCGCGCCTCCGGCCCCAGACGTGTCGAGCACCGACGCCAGCCGTCCGCAGCACTGGGAGCATATTGCGCTGCCGAAGTCCCGACATCTGGAACGCAGCCTGACCGGGCAGAACGAGCATCTGACCACGTGAGAGCCGCCGCAACGGCGGGCGGCGGCGCGGCTACGACGGCGCGCCTGCCCGGTTTGCGCCGGCCGTCATGACGATGGGGCGGCGATGCGCGCGGGATTGCAACAGACAGCGAGAAACTCATCGCGGCGAGGCGCTGGCTTTTCGTGGCAGCAATAACGACGTGACTAACTTAAGCTCACCAGGAGCATGCGCATGACGGCCTCGGACATCCCCGGCGAATCGATCGATCTGCAGATCGCCGATTTTCTCAGCGAAGTCGAATTCCCGACCAACAAGGACGCACTCGTCGACGCCGCGCGCGAAGCCGGCGCGAGCAACGAGGTGTTGGCGATGCTCGATGGTATGCCGGAGCAGGATTATGTCGACATCGAGTCGGTCACGCGCCTGATCGGCGGCAACTATGGTCCGGGCCTGGGGATCTGAACCCGGATTCAGCCTCGCCTCACCTCACACGTCAGAACTGCGACGACGCCGCGATCCGCGCGCGCGCCACCCGCGTCACAGGGCGCGTCGTGCGGCTGTTTCCGAGCGCGTCGTCGGCGATCTCGCGCGCCCTCGGAGCGTCGGACCCGCTCACCCCGGCCACCACCCGCACCGGCGCCACGCTACGGGAATCCCGCGCCTGCGCGCTGTCCGGCTGGAAATGCTCGACCAGATGGTCGATGAACGTCCGCACCTTCGCCGGCAGATGCAGCCGGCTCGGATACGCAATCGTGATTTCGATGGGCGGCAGACTGTATGCGTCGAGCAGACGCACGAGCCGCCCCGCCGTCAGATCACTGCCGATCAGGTAGCTCGGCAGGATCGCCACGCCCATGCCGAGCAGCGCGAACTGCCGCAGCATCTCGGCGTTGTTCGCCGCGATCGCGTTGGTCGGCCGCACCCGCACTTCGCCGTCCGGCCCATTGAACAACCGCTCCTCGCCGCCCTGCTCGGCCGGCCTGCTCAGGCACGAATGCCTGAGCAGATCCGCGGGGCGCTTCGGCGTGCCGTGTTGCGCCAAATACTCGGGCGTCGCGCAAACCGTCATGTACCCGGTCGTCAACCGCCGCGTGACGATGCTCGCGCTGCGCATGTGCCGCGCAGCCAGGATGCCGACGTCGAAGCCCTCTTCGACCAGATCGACGTGGCGGTCGGCGAGCGTGACGTCGGGCACGACGTCGGGATAGCGCGCCGCGTACGACTGCACGACCGGCGCGAGACTGTGCAATCCGAACACGACCGGCGCGACGATGCGCAGCGTGCCGACCGGCTCGTGATTGCGCGCCACCACCATCTGCTCGACGCTCTCGAGATCGGCGAGGATGTGGCGTACGCGCTCCAGATAGGTCGCGCCCGATTCGGTCAGCGAAAGACGGCGGGTGGTGCGGTTCAGCAGTCGCGTGCCGAGCCGCGCTTCGAGATCCGCGACGTGCCGCGTGACGACCGCGGTGGACACATCCAGCGCGCCCGACGCGCCGACGAAACTGCCGAGGTCCGCCACCTTGACGAACACGCGCATCGACTGCAGTTGATTCATGGGACGACTCCTGCCTCGGTAAAGCCGGGCCGGCGCAATCGTTGCCGCCTGTGTCGACCCGCGCCGCATGGGCGCGCGCGGGTCCGCCCAACGCAACCGATTCTAGCGATAGGACATGTCCCAACCCTGACCCCGACATGACATTCCGGTCAGATTCGGCGCGGCGTGTCCATCGCGCCACTATTACGGCGTCTATCGTGGATTTTAGCTAGGTATAAACCCTAGTTCGCTGGTAAGATGGCGGCCAAAGAAAGTTACCGCTACACCGCCATGCCACATCGTTTTCGTCTGCTGGAAAAGATCGCGTTTTCGCTGGTTTGCTGGTCGGCCGCCGCGAGCTCGGCCTATATCGGTTACGAGCGCTGCCCCGATATCAAAGTTGCCCTGCACGCCGGGGAAAAATTCCTCGACGCCAGCGGCCAATACGCGTTCGCGTTCGCGTGCGCGGCGCCCGCCGCCGAGGCCTGCGCGCAACTGCCGGTCGAATGATTCTTCCGCCTTGAACCGTATCTGATGCGCGATCCCTCCGGGTCGCGCATTCGCGCATCTGCGCCTCCAGGCTCAACGCCTACCGTTACGCATCGCGCCCGAACACCACGCGCGAGAAAAACCCCGCCAGCACCGTTTCGGCCATCTCCGCCGGGACATTCTGCGGATCGACCGTGTAGAAGAACTGCACGCCGTCGCACAGACCCATCAGGCCGATCGCGAGCTGCTCGGGCTGCATCGGCATCGGCGTGCCCACGCGCTCCGAGAACTCGCGCACATAGGCGCTCAACTGTTCGATCTTTTCGTGCATGAACGCGTTGAAGCGCAGCCGGAAACGGCCGTCGCGCACCGCCAGCAGCTTCGCCTCGACCCACAACAGAAAACACTTGTTCTCGCGATGCAGCGAGCTGTAGTAGCGCAGCACGCGCGCCTCCATCTCCTCGCGCGACGCCGCGCTTTCGAAGATCGCATGCAGGCCCGCCTGCATCGCTTCGTGATCGCGCCGCAATAGCTCCAGAAACAGCTCGGTCTTGCTGCGGAAGTTCGAATAGAACGCGCCGCGTGTATAGCCAGCCGCCGCCGCGATGTCCTCGACACTCGCCGCGACGAAGCCCTTCTTCATGAAAATTGCCTGCGCGGCATCGAGCAGCCGCTCCCGCGTCTGGTCCTTGCTCTGCTCTCTTGTCAGTCTTTGACGTTTCATGGCCGCAAGCCTAGCACCCCAAAGAATTCAAATCCACCTATACATTCAGATACATGAGTGTATTAGAATGCATTGCTTCATTCAAAGCCATCCCTGTATGCCATTAGCATGACGCGGCATGCGGGTCTTCGCTGGCGGGCCGCGCGGCTTGCCGTGTTCGTTCGCTGTCTCCAGTTGGGGTAATTGTGAAGCGTCCCGGTTCTCCCGCATCGTCAGCGATGCGCCAGCAGTCTCCCCCATCCTCTCACCGCGGTTTCTCCAGGCAGACCTGCGCGCTGGCGCTGGCAGGCGTGCTAGCGCTCGCGGCCTGCTCGAAGAAGGAAGCCGCGGCGCCCGCGCCGCGCCCGGTGGTCGCGCTCGCCGTGCATGCGGACGGCCACGCGCTGCAGGCGGCGTCGCTGCCCGGCGAAGTGCAGGCGCGCTATTCGACGCCGCTGTCGTTCCGCGTCGCCGGCAAGATCATCGAGCGGCGGGTACGGCTCGGCGACACGGTGAAAAGCGGCGAAGTCGTCGCGCTGCTCGACCCGGCCGATGCGCAGAAAAACGCCGCGAGCACGCAGGCGCAGCTCGACGCCGCGCAGCACAACCTCGTCTATGCGCAGCAGCAGCTCGAACGCGACAGGGCGCAGGCCAAAGAAAACCTGATCGCGCCCGCGCAGCTCGAACAGACCACCAACGCCTACGCGTCCGCGCTCGCGCAGCGCGATCAGGCGCAGCAGCAGGCGGCACTCGCGAAGAACCAGCTGCAGTACACGACGCTCGTCGCCGGTCATGCGGGCGTCATCACGGCTGAACAGGCGGACACGGGCCAGAACGTGTCGGCGGGTCAGGCCGTCTACAACCTCGCGTGGAGCGGCGACGTCGACGTGCTGTGCGACGTGCCCGAAAGCACGCTCGCCGCATTCGCGGTCGGCCAGAACGCGAGCGTCACGCTCGCCGCGCTGCCGGGCCGCAAGCTCGGCGCACGCGTGCGCGAGCTGTCGCCGGCCGCCGATCCGCAGAGCCGCACCTGGCGCGCGCGTCTGACCCTGCTCGATGCCGGCGCCGACGTGCGCCTTGGCATGACCGCCGACGTCACGCCGGCCGTGCCGCTCGCCGCGGCGGCCGCGCAGCACGGCGTGTTCACGCTGCCGGTCACCGCGCTGTTTCACGAGGGGCGCCAACCGGCCGTGTGGGTCGTGCGCGCCGCGGACAACACGCTCGAGCTGCGTCGCGTGACCGTCACGCGCTACTACGAGCGCACGTTCGTCGTCAGCGATGGCCTGAAAGATGGCGAAAGCGTCGTGCTGCAGGGCGTGCACACCGTGAGCGCCGGCCAGAAAGTCCGCGCGATCGCGCCGCTGCATCCCGAGGACTTCGCTTCATGAGCACGTCGCACGAAGAAGGACGCTTCAATCTGTCCGCGTGGGCGCTGCGTCATCAGGCGCTGGTCGTATTCCTGATCGCGCTCGCCACCGCGTTCGGCATCCTCGCCTACACGCGGCTCGCGCAGTCGGAAGACCCGCCCTTCACGTTCCGCGTGATGGTGATCCGCACGTTCTGGCCGGGTGCCACCGCGCGCCAGGTGCAGGAGCAGTTGACCGATCGCATCGGCCGCAAGCTGCAGGAAACGCCGTACATCGATTTCGTGCGCAGCTACTCGCGTCCCGGCGAATCGCTGATCTTCTTCACGATGAAGGACTCGGCGCCGGTGAGCCAGGTGCCCGAGACGTGGTACCAGGTGCGCAAGAAAGTCGGCGACATCGCGTCGAGCTTGCCGCCGGGCATCCAGGGCCCGTTCTTCAACGACGAATTCGGCGACGTCTACACCAACATCTACACGCTCGAAGGCGACGGCTTTTCCGCCGCGCAACTGCACGATTACGCGGACCAGCTACGCTCGGTGCTGCTGCGCGTGCCCGGCGTCGGCAAGGTCGACTACTTCGGCGATCCCGATCAGCACATCTACATCGAGATCGCGAACACGCAGTTGACGCGTCTCGGCATCTCGCCACAACAGCTTGGGCAGGCGATCAACGCGCAGAACACGATCGCTCCCGCGGGTACGCTGACCACCACCGACGACCGCGTGTTCGTGCGCCCGAGCGGCCAGTTCAACGACGTGGGCGCGCTCGCCGACACGCTGATCCGCATCAACAACCGCACGCTCCGTCTCGGCGACATCGCGACGATCAAGCGCGGCTACGACGACCCGGTCGTCACGCAGATGCGCTTCGGCGGCAAGCCCGTACTCGGTATCGGCGTGACGATGCAGCCGGGCGG
The DNA here is from genome assembly GCF_014201065.1 of Paraburkholderia sp. Cpub6. Lineage (NCBI taxonomy): Bacteria > Pseudomonadati > Pseudomonadota > Betaproteobacteria > Burkholderiales > Burkholderiaceae > Paraburkholderia > Paraburkholderia sp. Cpub6. Next base: position 925,574 of record NZ_JACHDM010000001.1, on the reverse strand, counting down.
CGACGTGATCCGCCTCGGCCGCGCGCTCGATCAGCAGATGACCCAACTGCGCGCCGCGCTGCCCGCCGGATTGAATCTCGTCGAAGTATCGAGCATGCCGCACGCGGTCGCGCGCTCGGTCAACGACTTCCTCGAAGCGGTCGCCGAAGCGGTCGCGATCGTGCTGGTCGTGAGCCTCGTGTCGCTCGGCGTGCGCACCGGCATGGTGGTCGTGATCTCGATCCCAGTGGTGCTCGCGGTCACCGCGCTGTGCATGTACCTGTTCGATATCGGCCTGCACAAGGTATCGCTCGGCACACTCGTGCTCGCGCTCGGCCTGCTCGTCGACGATGCGATCATCGCGGTCGAAATGATGTCGGTGAAGCTCGAGCAAGGCTGGAACCGCACGCGCGCCGCGGCCTTCGCGTACACCAGCACCGCGTTTCCGATGCTGACCGGCACGCTCGTCACCGTAGCCGGCTTCCTGCCGATCGCGCTCGCGAAGTCGAGCACCGGCGAGTACACGCGCTCGATCTTCGAGGTGTCGGCGATCGCGCTGATCGCGTCGTGGCTCGCGGCGGTCGTGCTGATTCCGCTGCTCGGCTATCACATGCTGCCCGAGCGCAAGCGCCATGCGCACGAGCCTGACGATCACGAACATGACATCTACGACACGCGCTTCTACACGCGCTTGCGCGGCTGGATCGGCTGGTGCATCGAGCGGCGCTTCGTCGTGCTCGCGATCACCGTGCTGCTGTTCGTGCTCGCGATGGCCGGCTTCTCGCTCGTGCCGCAGCAGTTCTTCCCGAGCTCGGACCGGCCGGAGTTGCTGGTCGATGTGCGGCTGCCCGAAGGCGCGTCGTTCGATGCAACACTGCGCCAGGCGCAGCGCCTCGAACAGGTTCTCAAAGGCCGGCCTGAAATCGATCACTCAGTCAGCTTCGTCGGCACCGGCGCGCCGCGCTTCTATCTGCCGCTCGATCAGCAATTGCAGCAGCCGAACTTCGCACAGTTCGTGATCACCGCGAAGTCGGTCAAGGATCGCGAGAAGCTCGCGCAGTGGCTCGAACCGGAGTTGCTCAACAACTTCCCGGCGATCCGCACGCGCCTGTCGCGCCTCGAGAACGGGCCGCCGGTCGGCTATCCGGTGCAGTTCCGCGTGAGCGGCGACGACATCGCGACCGTGCGCTCGATCGCCGAACGCGTCGCCGCAACGATGCGCGCCAATCGCGGCACGCGCAACGTGCAGTTCGACTGGGACGAACCCGCCGAGCGCTCGGTGCGCTTCGAGATCGACCAGAAACGCGCGCGCGAGCTCGGCGTGACGTCCGAAGACGTCGCCAGCTTCCTCGCGATGACGATGTCCGGCTACACGGTCACGCAGTATCGGGAGCGCGACAAGCTGATCAGCGTCGATCTGCGCGCGCCGCGCGCCGAACGCGTCGACCCGTCGCAGCTGACCGCGCTCGCGATGCCGACGCCCAACGGCCCGGTGCCGCTCGGCACGCTCGGACATCTGCGCGACGACCTCGAATACGGCGTGATCTGGGAACGCAACCGTCAGCCGACCATCACCGTGCAGTCGGACGTGTCGGCCGGCGCGCAAGGCATCGACGTCACGCACGCGGTGGACCGCGCGCTCGCGCCGATCCGCGCGACGCTGCCGGTCGGCTACCGGATCGAGATCGGCGGCTCCGTCGAGGAAAGCGCCAAGGGTCAAACCTCGATCAACGCGCAGATTCCGATCATGGTGATCGCGGTGCTCACGCTGCTGATGATCCAGCTGCAAAGCCTCGCGCGCGTGCTGATGGTCGTCCTGACCGCGCCGCTCGGCCTGATCGGCGTCGTGCTCACCTTGCTGCTGTTCGGCCAGCCGTTCGGCTTCGTCGCGATGCTCGGCGTGATCGCGATGTTCGGCATCATCATGCGCAACTCGGTGATTCTCGTCGATCAGATCGAGCAGGACATTGCGTCGGGGCACAAGCGTTTCGATGCGATCGTCGGCGCGACCGTGCGGCGGTTCCGGCCGATCACGCTGACCGCCGCGGCCGCCGTGCTCGCGCTGATCCCGTTGCTGCGCTCCAACTTCTTCGGGCCGATGGCGACCGCGCTGATGGGCGGCATCACGAGCGCGACGATCCTCACGCTGTTCTATCTGCCCGCGTTGTACGCCGCGTCGTTCCGTGTGCGCAGCGACGAGCGCGAGCCGCAGACGCCGTCCGGTGCCGGCGCCACGCACACGGGTAACTGAGCATGAGCACGAGCATGACTATTCCCGCCCTATCCCGCCACCGCCGCGCGCGCTTCGACGCGCTGGCCCGTACCACGCTTGCCACCAGCATCGCCAGCATCACCTGCATGCTCGGCGCCTGCTCGTTTGGACCGAACGGCGACGCGCCCGCGATGCCGCAGCCCGCGCACTACGGTGCCGAGCCGCTACCGACGCAAACCGTGCCCGCGCAGGGCGTCACGCAGCAGTTCGTGACCGGCGCGCAGCCGGTGCCCGAATGGTGGAAGCTGTACCGCTCGGATGCGCTGAACGCGCTCGTCGACGAAGGCCTGCGCAATAGTCCGACGCTCGACGCGACCGACCGCAGTCTCGCCGCCGCGCGCGAGCAATTGCGCGCGCAGGTCGGCAGCTCGCTGCTGCCGACCATCGACGCCGGCGGCCAGGCCACCCGCAATCGCGCGCTCGCGATCCCCGAGATCGGACCGAACACGTTTCTGTACAACGTGTTCGTCGGTCAGTTGCAGGCGCACTACACGTTCGATCTGTTCGGCGCCGCGCGGCTCGCGAACGCGGCGCTCGCCGCGCGCGTGAACGTGCAGGTCTACCAGCTCGAGGCGGCGCGGCGCGCGCTCGCCGCGAACATCGTGACCGCGACGATCACGAGCGCCGCGCTGCATGCTCAGATCGACACGACCGAGCGGCTCGTGGTCCTCGCCAATGATCAGGCGCGCGATACCGAACGGCGCTTCGCGCTCGGCGCGGTATCGCATGCCGATCTGCTGAACGCGCAGCAGAGCGCGGCGAGCGTGTCGGCAAGTCTGCCGGCGCTGAAGCAACAGTGGCTCACTACGCGTCACGCGCTCGCGGTGCTGCTCGGCCGCACGCCCGATGCCGCGCCGGACGACATCGATCTCGCGCAGTTGCATGTGCCGGAGCAGGTCCCGGTCGTCGTGCCGTCGGAGCTGCTGCGCACGCGGCCTGACATCGAGGCCGCCGACGCCGCGCTGAAGGCCGCTGCGACCGATGTCGGCGTCGCCACCGCGCAGATGTTCCCGAGTCTGTCGCTGTCGGCATCGATGGGACAAGGCGGGTTTAGCTGGCCGGTCGCGATGTCCGGTGCGGGGGCGATCTGGAGCATCGGCGCGTCGCTGTCGCAACCGCTGTTTCATGGCGGCGCCCTGCTCGCGCAGCGCCGCGCGGCGCAGCACACGTACGAAGCGAGCGTGTCGCAGTACAAACAGACTGTGCTGGCCGCGTTTCAGAACGTCGCCGACACGCTCGCCTCACTCGAGCACGACGCGCAGTCGCTCGGCTCCGCGAACGTCGCCGCGCGTTCGGCACAGGGTGTGTTCAACGAGACCTCGGCGCGCTATCGGCTCGGCGCGCTGCCCGTCGCCGCGACGCGTTCGAGCGAGCAGCAATGGCGCAACGCGCAGCTCGATGAGATCCGCTATATGAGCGCGCGGCTGACGGATACGGCCGCGTTGTTTCAGGCGATGGGGAATCCGCTGGTTGATCAGGCAGGCGCATCATCGGCTGCGGCGACTTCGGCTTCTGCGCCTGCATCGGTTGGGACGACGAACACGGTGACATCCAACTAAATCTCGGATTCCGTACGGAACGCGGCGCACTTATCCCCAGTTCGTGTTGATGAACCTGTTGAAAACTGTCTGAACAACGGGCTAACGCATTGAACCTAATACGATTTGTTTGTACGGTGCGAAACGAATCAGAAGCAAGCCACAGTACACGTGCTCTGCAGCGCCCCAACGGTGTTTATCGATCACTGAATCGTGCTATCAGATCGATGCATGCTTGAGGCGCGAAAGAACTTGCCCACTCTTGCGAGCTTTTGAACTCGGACTCAAGATGAGCAAGCGCCTCAGATAGCCACTGCGATCGTTGCGCTTCGAAAGGCAAATGATCGGTCTCTGATCGAATGACGACGAAGACATCAAAGTCCGGATCGCGATCGGCAATCCCGTCTAACTGATTCTTAAGAGCGAGTAGCTGCGCCGCCCCTTCAAGAACCGAGAGATTGCCGTCCAACATTGCCTGTGCCACTGCCACTAAACGGCGACGCTCAAAGGTTTCACTTTCGTTCATTTCAAACCGTCGTCTATTTCAAAGATCGATCGGACGCCCATCGTGAGTCTGTGGTGAATAGAACTGTATCAGAATCGCGAAAAACGGCTCTCGATGGGAGATATCATCAATATCCGAGGTCATGACGATGATTTGCGTTGGATCTGCATCCCGTTATTTAACACTTGCTCATACTTTTTTCGTGCTTTTCCTTTCCGTCCAGTTTTGGGCTACCCGCGCACAGCCTTGAGTCACGGTTGCCGCGCACAGTGCGCATAGGTCACTGTAGCTATACCCGCAATTTTAGGATGATTCGCCATATAAACTATGCAAGATTTTCGATTTTCTCAATGCGAGTTAGATAATGGCAGATCAAAGTAGAACACGATACAGCTATACAGCTAAAGTTTCAGATGTAGTTAACATTCAGTTTCCCGTCGCCGCGAATATGGCTTGGGACGGATATGCAAGACACATCTATGACAAGACGAATTCCGTAATTCAGCAACAGGCCAAGCGACTCCTTCAGCGTGGGAATGTCACTCACGAGGAAGCCAGACAATTGGTCGAAGTGCAACGCAACGGTTTGGTGATTGAAATGCGCAGGCGTCTAAGTCCATTCGGGCGCTTTTACTCTGAGGCGCTCAAACCATCCAGAAATTTGCCAACCCTGGACACCCTGCTTCGAAAAAAAGGCAATATAGAAGCGGTTCTGTTGAGCGTCGGCAAAACGCGGTCTGTCGTTAACCGTATCGCATTTGTAGGCCGGATGGCTGGGTCCGCCGGCATCGTGATTGAGATTGTTGCCGTCGGCGTAGTCATCGAGAAAGCGCCGCAGAAGGACAAAGCGCGAGTAGCGACTGAGGAATTTGCAGGAGCCATCGGTGGATTGGCGGCGGGCACGGGAGGCATGTGGGCAGGTGCGGCGGCTGGCGCGGCATGGGCTGGCACATGGGCCGCGCCATCGTTGATGATTCCGGTCGTAGGAGAGTTGGCGGAAGGCGGGGCAATTGTGCTGGGGGGTATTGCCGGTGGCATGATGGCGAGCTGGCTCGGCCACCATGTCGGCAAGGAGGCCGCAGAGAATATCTGGCGCCTCGCCCCAATCAAATGGAAATAGAGCTACGACATGATAATGAGCCGGATCAACTCCTGGCTGCTAGGACGCCTGCCGTCACGCAGATTCTCCTTCGCTCTATCCCTGAGCGATAAGGGTCTCGTCGTGACAAATCAGCAAGGCGAGCAACACATTGCCTGGGAAGATATTTGCGAAATCGTCGCTACGCGGTCAGAACAATCGATTGGAAATTCGATCGTATTGCTCGTCCGGCTAGACGATGGCCGTACCATGACCGTGCCGGAAGGCGATTCAGCCTGGCATGATCTGACCATGAAGTTATCGGAGCATCTTGCCGGCGCGAAACGCTACGAGGAGTGGGCACTTCAGTCCGCTTTTTCCGACGATGTGCCTCGCGTCGAGGTGTTTCGCCGCTGACATGACGGTATGCGGCGAGAGCGGGCCGATGCCCGTATCGCTTAAGAATCCGCGGCCCCCCGCGCACCCGCCATCCGAGACATCAAGGCTTGTTCGACTCGAACAGATCCATGATCTGCTTCTTCTCGGTCGTCGACACGCTCGGCGGCGGCACCACCGGCGGCGTCATGCCCGCCGGGCCGACCCCGCCCACCGCATCGGTCGCGCCAGCCATCGGATTGCCCGAATCGAGACCGATGCTCGCGACGAAGCCTTGCCCCGGCAACTTGTCGGTAAAGAACAGCTCGCCGTTCATCACCGTCACACCGTCGGGTTGCTGCGGCTCGGCCTGTGGCACACCGCGCAGCGCGCGCTGCATGTACTCGACCCAGATCGGCAGCGCGAGCTGCGCGCCGAATTCGCGGCTGCCGAGACTCTTCGGCTGGTCGTAGCCCATCCACGCGACCGCCACCAGCGACTGCTGATAGCCGGCGAACCAGCCGTCCTTCGCGTCGTTGGTCGTGCCGGTCTTGCCCTGCAGGTCCGAGCGCTTCAACACGTTGGTGCCCGCGCCCGTACCCGCGGTCGCGACCGAGTGCAACAGGCTGTTCATGATGTATGCGTTACGCGGCTCGAGCGTGCGCGGCGCGTCGCGCCCAGCGACGAGCGGCTGCGCGCGCGAGATCGCCACGCCGCGCGCGTCGGTCACTTCGTTGATCAGATACGGATTGATCCGGTAGCCGCCGTTCGCGAACACCGAGTACGCGCCCGCCGACTGCAGCGGCGTGACGAGGCCCGCGCCCAGCGCCATCGGCAGATACGGCGGGGTCTTGTCGGCGTCGAAGCCGAAGCGCTGCGTGACGAAGTCCTGCGCGTACCTGGTGCCGATGAACGACAGGATGCGGATCGACACGAGGTTCTTCGACTTCTGCAGCGCGAGGCGCATTGACATCGGACCATCAGGCTGGTCGTCGTCCTTCGGCTCCCACGCGTCGCCGCCCGGCGTGCTCGGCGGGAAGTACAGCGGCGCGTCGTTGATGATCGTCGCCGGTGCGAGCCCCTTGTCGAGCGCCGCCGAATAGATGAACGGCTTGAAGCTCGAACCCGGCTGCCGCCACGCTTGCGTTACATGGTTGAACTTGTTCTTGTTGAAGTCGAAACCACCGATCAGCGCGCGGATCGCGCCGTCCTGCGGCGTCAGCGACACGAGCGCGCCCTCGACCTGCGGCAACTGAGTGATCTGCCAGTTGCCCTTGTCGTCGGCGACGAGGCGCACGATCGAACCCGGCTTGATGCGCAGCGTCGCGTTCGCGCGCGGGCTCAGCGCCGCGGCGACGAAGCGCAGGCCGTCGCCCGACACCGTCACCTGGGTGCCGTCGACCAGTTGCGCGGCCACCTGCTTCGCGCTCGCGTCCGTCACCACGCCGGCGATGATCTCGCCGTTGTCCGGGTGATCGGTCAGCGCGTCGTCGATCGTCTGGTCGCGGTCGTCGCCTGCCTCGGGCAACTGCACGAAGCCTTCCGGTCCGCGATAGCCGTGGCGCCGCTCGTAGTCCATCACGCCCTTGCGCACCGCGCGATACGCGGCGTCCTGATCGGCGGAATCGATCGTGGTGGTCACGTTCAGGCCGCGCGTATAGGTTTCGTCCTTGTACTGCGCGTACATCATCTGCCGCACCATTTCGGCGACATACTCGGCGTGCACGCTGTACTCGTTGCCCGGATTCTTCGTGTGAATCTCTTCCTTCACGGCCTGGTCGTACTGCTGCTGCGTGATGTAGTTCAGCTCGAGCATGCGTCGCAGGATGTACTCCTGACGGATCTTCGCGCGCTTCGGATTGACGACCGGGTTATACGCGGACGGCGCCTTCGGCAGGCCCGCGAGCATCGCGGCCTGGGCCAGCGTGAGGTCCTTCAGGTCCTTGCCGAAGTACACGCGCGCGGCCGCGGCGAAGCCGTACGCGCGCTCGCCCAGATAGATCTGGTTCATGTACAGCTCGAGGATCTGGTCTTTGGTCAGCGCGCGCTCGATCTTGTACGCGAGCAGCATCTCGTAGATCTTGCGCGTGTACGTCTTCTCGCTGGAGAGGAAGAAGTTGCGCGCGACCTGCATCGTGATCGTGCTCGCGCCCTGCGACGCGCCGCCATGCGCAAGGTCGGCGAAACCGGCGCGCAGGATGCCGACGAAGTCGACGCCGCCGTGTTCGTAAAAGCGGTAGTCCTCGATCGCGAGCACCGCTTTTTTCATCTGGTCGGGGATGTCCTGGAAGCGCACCAGGCTGCGTCGCTCCTCGCCGAATTCGCCGATCAGCACGTGATCGGCCGTGTAGACGCGCAGCGGCACTTTCGGGCGATAGTCGGTCAGCGCGTCGAGCGACGGCAATTGCGGCCCCATCACGACGAGCGCATAGCCGACGATCAGCGCCCCGACCACGGCGACGGTCGCGATCAGGCCGAAGAACCACAGCACGAGCGACGCGCCGATCGAACGACGGCCGCGCTCGGGCTCGCGCGAAGCGGCATTGCGTCCAGGGGTGCGTTGGTGGGAGTCCCGGTCTTCACCGGCCGGAGAGTTCGAGGAATGCGGTCGTTTGATGATTGGCATGACTGGAATAATGGGCCCGCAACTGCGCGCCTGTCTGCACGCGCTCGCGGCGCGCGCATGGGTCGTGTTCGACATCCTGGCCGGGACGTACGCCGCCCTGCGGACCTTGCCCCCGGCCGGCCGCACGGCACGCCTCGGACCATGTCCGGCGCAACGTAACAGCACATTTTAAAGAAATCGGCAGCGGTCCAAGGCAGTTTTTTTGTAAGAATTCCCTTTGCCGGCCGCCTTTTCCTGGTAAGGGTCTGTAATTTCGCGCAGCGCGCATTGCAGCGTGCGCGCGACGCGCAGCTTATGCGGGGTTATCAACATTTTCTGTTGAAAGGGCTGTGGACAAACCGGCCGCAAACACTACAACTCATTGATGCCACGGGATTTTCGCACCGCGCTTGTTCCGTGGCGGCGCAACTCGTCATATGATGAACCCCGCGCGCGTCCCTCGATGCGCGCGACGGGGACCCCAGCGGCGGGATCCAACGGCAGTTCCGATGACGGGTTCCGACACCGTATCCGAAGGCACGCGCCGAACCGCCCATGCTAACAAGACTGCGAGTCGATCATGTCCAAGCCCAGTGAGCGCATCGTCGTATTCGTCACGACCGCGCAGAAACGTGCGATCACCGCGACTGCCGAGGATCTGGGCATCAGCGTGAGTGAACTGATGCGGCGCGCGGTGCTGAGCTTCGGCGCGACCAGCGAACAGGTCAAGGCCGCGAGCATCGTCGACCGGCTGCGCGCGCCGCGCGCGCCCGATCCGCTGAACGCGGCGCTGCAGCGCGTCGCGCGCGGTACGCGCTATGCGCGCGCCGCGCTGCCGGTAGCGCTGCAAGCGGATGAGAAAGACGCGGCGGCTCCGGCGGCTGCCGGCGCGGCCGATGCCGTGGATTCGCCCTCGATCCAGCAAGCCGGTCGCCCCGCTCCCGTGACCGACGCTGTGGATGCCCCCTCGCTGCTTCCCGCGGGCGTCGCCGCCGCGCTCGCCGCCGAGCAGGACGAACAGGCCGCGGCCACCGCCGAAGCCGTCGCGCGTCTGACGGCAGCACGAGCCGCCGAAAATGCGGAAAACGCCGAAGCGGACGCAATCGACAACGCCGCGTCGAAACGGCTGCCCGGCACGTCGGCGCGTCTGCGCAACTCACTCAAGCGCCGTCCCAACGACCAGGACTCGGACGACGACGAACCGCACAGCGATCCGAGCGCCGAAGGCGGCCGTTTCGCGTGACGCAAAGCGTGACGGAAAATTACTGCGCACCGAGCCGCAATCACTGCATCCGAGCGAGCAGGCGAGCGTACGCAACGAGTCCCGGTTGCATATCGTTACATCAGTGACACCTGCGTGAAACGCCGCTCGGTAACGCCCGCCCACACCCGCAAACAGCGGCTTTTCGCGCATCGTCCGAGCCTTCGGGAAGCCGCATCGTTTAAGCCATCTTTAAGACAGCCGGTGGTGTAATATCCGCCGTCAAGTCCATGATCCGCCGTCAAGTCCATGCCCATCGCGGCTTTCCATCATCGATGGCAATCCTCAACCGGCATTGCGCCTCAACAAAAACGGACCGCGCTATTGCAATTGGCAAGTGCGCCCCGAACTCCGGTCCGAACGTTGCGCAGCATGGCTGCACGGCGGCGTAAAGTAGCAGTAGTTCAAGGCAGTCAGGCGCGCACGCATCGTCGGCGCCGCTCACATTCTCTGGAGGTTTTCATGTCGCTTTTTGACAGCATTTCGCGCACGCTCAAAGGTCTTTTGAACGATGCGGCCGACTCGGTGCAGGATCCGTCGCGCGACTCGCGCCAGATCGTGCGCGAACTCGACGACAGCATCGGCAAGGCCGAAAACTCGCTGATCGAGATTCAGGCGCAGGTCGCCACCCAGCAAAGCAAGCGCGATGTTGCCGCAGACAAGGCGAAGAAGTATGAAGACGGTGCTCGCCGTGCGCTGCAGTCCGGCGACGAAGCGCTCGCGCGTGAAGCGCTCGGTGCGCAGGCCACGGCCGAAGCCGAACGCGATGCGCTGACCAAAGAACTGACTTCGCTGGAGCCGTCGGTCGCGCAACTGAAGAGCCAGATCGAGGACATGCGCACGCGCCGCAACGACCTGAACGCGCGCTCGAGCATCCTGCAAGCCAAGCAGCAGATCGCGCAGGCGAAAGATACCGCGGCCACCGCACTCGGCGGCATCGGCGGCAAGAACCTGTCCGAGGATTTCCAGAAGCTCGAAGATAAAGTCGCGCTGTCGAACGCGCGTTCCGACGCACGTCTGAACTCCGCCGACGAAAAAAGCGGCAAGGCGCTCGACGACAAGCTCGCGGACCTGAACCGCGGCCCGTCCGTCGATGATCGGCTCGAAGCGCTGAAGAAGCAGCTCAATACGCCGGCGCAGTAAGTGCTGGATGCGTGTACTTCCTCGCAGCAAGTACACGCAGCAATGACAGCAGTAGCAGTACATGCCGGTGCGCTCGCTTCTGAACGCACCGGCATACCGGCCGCCACAGGCAGCCACCGCAATCGACTGATGGAGACGGGCGCGCCCCGCCCGGTCCGCAAATGAAAAAACTTTTCGCAACCGCCTTCGCTTCGCTGCTGCTCGTGTCGGCCGCGGCGTTCGCGGTGCCGACCGCCCAGCAAATCGAATCGGCGATGTCGCAGGGCAACTGGCAGCAGGCCGACGCCGGCCTCACCGAAGTGTTGCAAGCGCATCCGAACAACGCACACGCGCACTATCTGTACGCCCAGGTGCTCGATCGCGAAGGCCGTTCCGCCGAGGCGCTCGCGCAGCTCCAACAGGCAAAGACGCTCGATCCGCAGGTCCGCTTCACCGACCCGAGCCGCTTCGCGCAAACCGAAGCGCGCCTGCGCCGCGACGCGGAACGCGCGGGCGGCAACGTCACCCGTCACGCCGCGAATCCGTTCGCGCAGCAGAATGCGCCTGCTGTGCAGCAACAGTCGGCGATGATGTCGCAAGCGCAACAACGGCATGGTCCGGGGGTGGGTATGTGGATCGGTATCATTGTTCTGATCGCGGTGATCGCGCTCGTGCTGCGCTGGACCTTGCGCCGCGCGCGCAGCCAGGAAGACACGCGCGCCGACGAGGACCGCCGCGCGCAATTGAAGCGCGCCACCGACATGCTCAATACGGTGCGTTCGATCAAGCTCGACGTGAAGCTATCCACCGCGCCGGGTCACGAGTTGCTCGAGAAAGACGTCGAAGCGACCGAAGAACAGTTGCGCGGCGCCGTCGAAACGCTGTCGAACGGCAAGAATCCGCTGCCGCCCTATGCACTCGACGAGTTCGAGCAGCGCATCGCGAGCCTGCGCGCGCGCGCCGACGGCCGGCCCGATCCGACCGCCGCGTCCGTGGGCAGCGCTCAGCAATCGACGTACGCGCAGGAGGCCGAGCGCTTCGGCAACCCGCAACCGCCTTATCCGCAACAGGGTCCCTATCAGCAGCAGCCGCAGGTCATCGTGCAGCAAGGCGGTGGCATGGGTGGCGGCATGGGCGGTCTGCTGACCGGCGTGCTGCTTGGCGAGGCGCTCAGTCATGGGCGTGACCGCGTAGTCGAGCGCGACGTGGTCGTCGACCCCGACGAACTGCGCCGGCGCGGCGACGACGGCGGAAACGGCGGCGGCCTCGACTTCGGTCAGGGTTCGAACGACTGGAACGATGACGGCAGCGGCGGCGGCATCGACATGGGCAGCAACGACGATTCCGGCGGTTGGACCGATACCTGATCGAACCCGATCGATCCGCGTCGAATGAAAAGACAGGCTCCTTCGCGGAGCCTGTTTTTTGCCTGCCGGTTTTGTGTACCGCCTTCGTTCAAGTCAGGCCCGCGCCGACTCCGCCTGGCTACCCTCGTGCTGCGCGAGCACGACCGCCCCCGCAAACAGCCGCACGATGAAACGTTCCGCGTAATCGATCAATGCGTCGCGGCGCGCGGGGTTCGCATCGATGTATTCAGCGGATAGATGAAACAGTTGCAGCACGATCTGCGTGCAGACTTCGTCGACAGTCTCGCGCGCGAGTCGCGGCATCAATTCGAGCTGCACGACGTCGTCCGCCATCTCCGCCGACACCTCGTGCAGGTTCGCGCGCACCGCTTCGCGCAAAGCCGGCGACGTGCCGTGGTATTCGGCCAGCGCGCTCAGGAACGCCTCGCGGTTCGCGAGCGCGAACGCGAAAAACGCGACGCACGCGCGCCGCGGCACGCTGTGCGGTTCGTCGTGCGCGGCGAGCCAGCGCTCGCGCCGCAGCATCGGCCGAAGCCGTCGGCTCACCGAGGCGACGGCTTCGTGCGCAAGCTCGTCGAGCGCGCTGAAATGGCGGTAGAACGTGTTCGGATTGAGCCCCGCCTCGCGTGCGAGCTCGCGCAAGCCGAGGCTCGCGAAACTGCGGCCGCCGGCGGTCAACCGCAGCGCGGCCTCGATCAGCTTGCGCTTGCCGGGCGGCAACTCCGGGCCGGCGACGGACGCTGCTTCGGGGACGGTCGTCATCGTACGTTCAATCGTCGCGCGGTATGCGCGTTTAATAGCTGCACTCTAAACGATCTTGACGCGATGTGTACAGTTGTCTACCCTGCGCGTTAAGCGTGTGTAGACAGCTGTAGACGCGCGATTTCGCCCCTGCCCGTCGCGCCGCGCGAGTCCAGCGCGCCGTAGCCGCTATGGTTTCACCCGCCGCTTTCGCCCCGTGCCGGAGACCGCCGTGACGCCTGCCCCTTCTGCTTCATCCACCGCGCTGCGCATTGCGATCGTCGGCAGTGGCTTTGCCGGCATCGGCATGGCCATCCGTCTGCAGCAAATGGGCATCACGTCGTTTACGGTCTATGAGGCCGCGAGCGGCATCGGCGGCACGTGGCGTGACAATACCTACCCCGGCGCGGCCTGCGATGTCCCCTCGCATCTCTATTCGTTCTCGTTCGAGGCGAATCCGGCGTGGTCGCGCTCCTTCAGCAGCCAGGCCGAAATTCTCGCGTATCTGCAGCACTGCGCGCGCAAGTACGGCGTCGATCGCTACGTGCGTTGCAATGCGAAAGTGAGCGCCGCGCGCTTCGACGAAGCGCGGCAGATCTGGCTCGTCGAGCTCGACACGAACGGCGCGCGCGAAATCGTCGAGGCCGACATGCTGATCGCCGCGAACGGTCCGCTGTCGCGTCCCGCGCTGCCGCGCATCGCCGGCATCGAACGGTTCGAGGGCAAGCTGTTCCATTCGGCGCGCTGGGATCACGCCTATCCGCTCGACGGCAAACGCGTCGCGGTCATCGGCACCGGCGCGAGCGCGATCCAGTTCGTGCCGAAAATCCAGCCGCATGTCGCGCATCTGGCTCTGTTCCAGCGCACCGCCCCATGGGTGATGCCGAAGCGCGACAAGCCGATCGGCCCGCGCGCGCAATGGCTGTTCCGCACGCTGCCGTTCACGCAGCGCTTCGTTCGCAGCGCGATCTATTGGCAGCTCGAGTCGCGTGGGATCGCGTTCGTCGTCAATCCGAAGCTGATGAAGATGCCGATGAAGTTCGGCCTCAGCTATCTGCAGCGACGCGTCAAGGATCCGGTGCTGCGCGCGAAGCTCACGCCGAACCACCGGCTCGGCTGCAAGCGCGTGCTGCTGTCGAGCGACTATTACCCGGCCGTCTGTCAGCCGAACGTCGACGTCGTGACGAGCGGTATCCGCGAGATCGTCGCGGATGGCATCGTGACCGACGACGGTCTGCATCACCGCGCGGACGCGATCATCTGCGGCACCGGCTTCCAGGTCAACGACGTGCCCGCGCCGTTCGAAGTGACCGGCCTCGACGGCACCGACCTCAGCACGCTATGGCTGCGCGATGGCCCCGAGGCCTATCTCGGCACGAGCATCGCGAACTTCCCGAACTTCTTCATGATCGTCGGCCCGAACACGGGGCTCGGCCATAACTCGATGATCTACATGATCGAGTCGCAACTGCGATATATCGGCGATTGCCTGCGCGTGCTGCGGAAACAGAATGCGCGCACGATGACCTTGCGCGCCGACGTGCAGCGCGATTTCAACGCGCGTTTGCAACAGGAGATGCGGCACGCGGTGTGGACGAGCGGCTGCCACAGCTGGTATCAAACGCAGAGCGGCAAAGTCACCGCGATCTGGCCCGGCTTCACGTTCAGCTTTCGCAAGCGTACGCGCCGCGTGCGCCCGCAGGATTACCGCTTCGCGCGTTGAGTCCGCACAATGGCAATCCGGCGCCGCGGGCGTGGGCCGGCGCATTCGTTACCCGCCACCGCCCAGCAACTGCAACAGCTCCCACAGAAACTTCACGATGATCACGATCAGTTCCCACAGCCGATAGAGCGGCTGCCAGTCCAGCACGCGCAGAAGGGACTCGATCATCGCTATCGTCAGAAGAAGTGAGGGCCGCGATTTCCAGTTCGATCACGCGTGGCGCGCGATGCCCGCGCGTCGCGCAAGCTCAAACCGCCATCACGGCCCGCCTGCGCTCCGCGCGCTGCATGAAGAAGTTCGCCGCGACGACGCCGACCGTGACGACCGCGATGAACAGCGTCGCGAGCGCATTCATCTCCGGGTTCAGACCCAGTCGCACGCGCGAGAACACGACGAGCGGCAAGGTCGTCGAGCCGGGACCCGACAGGAACGCGGACAGCACGAGGTCGTCGATCGACAGCGTGAACGACAGCAGCCAGCCCGCCACCAGCGCCTGTGAGATCAGCGGCAGCGTGACGAAGAAGAACACGCGCAGCGGTGTCGCGCCGAGGTCGAGCGCGGCTTCCTCGAGCGACGGATGCAGTTCGCGCACGCGCGATTGCACGATGATCGCGACGTACGAAATACACAGCATCACGTGACCGATCCAGATCGTGAAGATGCCGCGTTCGGCCGGCCAGCCGATCCAGCGCGCCATTTCGATGAACAGCAGCAACAGCGAGATGCCCTGAATCACTTCGGGGATCACCAGCGGCGCGTTGATCATGCCGGTGTACAGCGTGAAGCCGCGAAAGCGCCCCATACGCGCGAGCACGAAGCCGGCCCACGTGCCGATGATTACCGACGCGAACGCCGTGAGCAGGCCGATACGCAGCGACAGCCACGCCGACGTGATCAGCTCGCCGTCCTGCAACAGCGCCGCGTACCAGCGCGTCGAGAAGCGCGTCCACACCGTCACCAGTTGCGATTCGTTGAACGAATACACGACGAGGCTGACGATCGGGATATACAGAAACAGAAAGCCGATGCCCAGAGCGATCAGCTGCAGCATGCGATTCGGCTTCATTGGCGGCCCTCCTCCAATGCCTTCGCCTGGGCATGCTGGAACAGCGCCATCGGCACCAGCAGCAGCAACACCATCGCGCATGTGACGGCGGACGCCATCGGCCAGTCGGCGTTGTCGAAGAACTCATTCCACATCACGCGGCCGATCATCAGCGTGTTCGCGCCGCCGAGCAGCTCAGGAATCACGTACTCGCCGACCGCCGGAATGAACACCAGCAGACAGCCCGCGATGATGCCGTTCTTCGACAGCGGCAGCGTGATCTGCCAGAACGCCTTCCACGGCTTCGCGCCGAGGTCGTAGGCGGCTTCCAGCAAGGTCAGGTCCATTTTCACGAGATGCGCGTACAGCGGCATCACGAGAAACGGCAGGTACGAATAGACCATGCCGATATAGACCGCCGTGTTCGTGTGATACAGCTCGATCGGCGAATGGATCAGGCCGACCGACATCAGGAAGTTATTCAGCAGCCCGTTGTTCTTCAGAATGCCGATCCATGCGTACACGCGAATCAGGAACGAGGTCCAGAATGGCAGCATCACGGCCATCATCAGCAGATTGCGGGTGGCCGGATTGGAGCGCGCGATGTAGTACGCCATCGGATAGCCGATCAGCAGACACAGCACGGTCGAAATCGCCGCGACCACGACCGAATTCACATAGGTCGCGAAGTACAGGCTGTCGGTCAACAGAAACGCGTAGTGCGACAGATCCAGCGTGATGTGCAGCGCGCCTTCCGCGAAGGTGACGAGCTGCGTGTACGGCGGAATGCCGAGCTGCGAATCGGCGAAGCTGATCTTCACGACCAGCAGGAACGGCACGAGGAAAAACAGCAGCAGCCAGATGAACGGCCCCGCCACCACCGCGGTGCGTCCCCTGAACTTCAGACGCCGCACGGGCCACGCGAAAAACGTCGAAAGCGCCTCTTTCATGACGTCAGCACCACGCCGGCCGATGCGCTCCAGCGCACGTAGACTTCGTCGCCCCAGGATGGCGGATCGATTTCAGTGAGCGCCAGGCTCGTCACGTTCGCGATCACGGTCTTGCCGCCGTCGAGCTTCACGTGATACAGCGAATAGCCGCCCATGTACGCGATATTCGTGACGACGCCCCTGCCCCAGTTGTAGGCGCCCTCCGGCGGCTTACGCGTGAGGGCGATGCGTTCGGGGCGCACCGAGATCGTCACCGGCATGCCGAGCGGACCGGTGATGCCGTGATTGACGTGCAAATGGCACGTCAGATCCGGCGTTTCGATGAACACGTGATCGGGCTCGTCCTCGACCGTGCGGCCTTCGAACAGATTGGTCGAGCCGATGAATTCCGCCGAGAAACGGCTGTTCGGGTACTCGTAGACTTCATGCGGCGTGCCGAGCTGCACGATCTGGCCTTCGCTCATCACGGCGAGGCGGTTGGCCATCGTCATCGCTTCCTCCTGATCGTGCGTGACCATCATGCAGGTGACGCCGACCTGGTCGAGAATGTTGACGAGCTCGATCTGCGTGCGCTGGCGGATCTGCTTGTCGAGCGCCGACATCGGCTCGTCGAGCAGCAGCAGCTTCGGCCGCTTGACGAGCGAGCGCGCGAGCGCAACGCGCTGCTGCTGCCCGCCCGACAGTTGATGCGGCTTGCGCTTCGCGAAGCGGCCCATCTGCACGAGTTCGAGCGCGTTGTGCAGGCGGTCTTTCAGCTCGGCCTTCGGCACACCTTCCTGCTTGAGGCCGAACGCCACGTTCGCCTCGACCGTCATGTGCGGAAAGAGCGCGTACGACTGGAACATCATGTTGACCGGCCGGCGATACGGCGGCAGTTGCGCGAGATCTTCGCCATCGATCAGGATCTTGCCCGACGTCACGGTTTCGAGCCCAGCCATCATGCGCAGGAGGGTCGACTTGCCGCAGCCCGAGCTGCCGAGCAGCGCGAACAGCTCGCCCTTCTTCACCGTCAGATTGACCCCTTTGACCGCGACGGTCTCGCCGAACTTCTTCACGACATCGACGATCTGGATGAACTGCTCCGCTGCGTCTCCCGTCACGGCGTTCGAGCCCGTCGACGGCACGGCCGTCCCGGCCAGTGCGCCCGGCTGGTCACTACTCATCATAATGCTGCTTCACTCCGGCGTTTGACGAACAAAGCCCCCGGTGAACACCGAGGGCTTCATAGGCTGCTTGTCTGTTTGTTGTCGCGCTTAGCGGCCGGACTTGAACTCGGTCCACAGCCGCGTTTGCAGCCGCTGGATTTCCTGCGGCAGCGGCTTCAACAGGAACAGCGTCTTGATGGTTTCCGGCGACGGGTACACGGCCGGATCGTTCGCGACGTCCTTGTCCACGTACTTGCGCGCTTCCATATTGACGCTCGGGTAGTACACGGCGTTGGTGATCGCGGCGTGCACCTGCGGCGTCTCGATGTAGTTGATCCACTCGAGCGCGGCTTCCTTGTGCTTCGCATCCTTCGGAATCGCCATCACGTCGAACCACACCGGCGCGCCGCCCTTCGGCACGAAGTACTCGATCTTGTACGGCTTGTTCGCCTCGATCGCGCGATGCTTGGCGATCACGACGTCGCCCGACCAGCCGTACGCGAAGCAGATGTCTCCGCCGACGAGGTCGTTGATATAGCCCGACGAGTTGAACTGTGTGATGTACGGGCGGATTTTCTTCAGCATCGCGAGCGCGGCGCGGTAGTCGGCCGGGTTCGTGCTCATCGGGTCCTTGCCCATGTAGTGCAGCGCGGCTGCGAACATCTGGTCCGGCGCGTCGAGCACCGACACGCCGCAGGCCTTGAGCTTCGAGATGTTTTCCGGCTTGAACAGGATGTCCCAGCTATCGAGCGGCGCGTCCTTGCCGAGGATTTGCTGGACCTTCGTCACGTTGTAGCCGAGGCCGGTCGTGCCGTACGCCCAGGGCACCACGTACTTGTTGCCCGGATCGGCGCCGGCGACGAGCGCCATCAGCGACGGGTCGAGGTACTTCAGGTTCGGCAGCTTCGATTTGTCGAGCGGCTCGAAGATGCCCGCGGCGATCTGCTTGCCCGCGTAGTTGCTGGTCGGCACGACGATGTCGTAGCCCGAGTGACCGGTGAGCAGCTTCGCCTGCAGCGTGTCGTCGCTGTCGTAGTTGTCGTACTTGACCTGGATGCCGGTCTGTTTGGTGAAGTTCGGTATCGTGTCCTTCGCGATGTAGTCGGACCAGTTATACACGTTGAGCTGCGTATCCTTCGCAGCGGCCGTCAACCACGGCGCCGCGCACAAGATCAGCGCCGCCATATGCCCCACTATCCGCTTGTTCATCCCGTTCTCCGATCCTCTCGTCACTCAAGCCGCGCCGTCGCCCGCACGGTCCCCTGAAAACCCCGAAAACTACCACCAATTATTGCCCGCACAAAAAAAAACCCGGAGCTGTCGCGCAAACGGTACAGGCTCTGGCCGCACCCTTGCAAAATGGGCGCAATTTTAACGGGTTATCGGCGCGTGTCTACCGAAAAATACGCGGTCGTCGGCCGCGCTTTATCCGTGCTGGGCACAGGCTGCGAGGGTTTCATCGCGTCGCTGTTATCTGGTTGTCAGCTCGGCGTTGGCTCGCACCTGGGCGGTGCGCCGCTCTGGCGCGCGCAAGTGCCGGACGGTGCTTGCCGGTGCAGAGCCGCGTCGGCGTCCGGCGCGCCTTTCATGCGCCGCGGCGCCGCCACGACGGCTCTAATGCTCCTATCATGATCTTTTGATGCGTATTGCGCGACGTCGTCGCGCGACGGCCGGCCAGCCGTTGCGCGCGTGCGATGGGCATGTGACTTGCAACAGGATGCGTTTCCCACAAGCTCTGGCACGATGAACACCAATCCTTTCGCGATGCGTCCCAACCGGCGCCGGCGCCTGCCGGGCGAGCCGACGCGTCCGGCGCACTGGTTCTCGTTCCTCGGCGCCGGCGCGCTGATCGCGGTCGGCTATATCGATCCCGGCAACTGGGCGACCGCGCTCGGCGCCGGCGCGGGCTACGGCTACCGCCTGCTCGGCATCGTGCTGCTGTCGAGCCTGATGGGGATGCTGATGCAGTGGCTGTCGTCGCGCCTCGGCGTCGTGACCGGGCGCGACCTCGCGCAATTGTGCCGCGAGCGCAATGGCCGGCGCGCGACGCTGTTCCTGTGGCTGACGAGCGAGGTCGCGATCATCGCCTGCGATGTCGCCGAGGTGGTCGGCAGCGCGGTCGCGCTGCAACTGCTGCTCGGCGTGTCGCTGACGGTCGGCGTGCTGATGTCGGCGGTCTGCACCTTCGCGCTGCTCGCGCTCCAGCAGAAAGGCGGCCGCAGGCTGGAGGCGGTGATCGCCGCGCTGATCGGCTTCGTCGGCCTGTGCTTCGTCGTGCAGCTCGCGCTCGCGCGGCCCGACTGGCACGCGGCGCTCGCCGGCACCGCGCCGAGCCTGGAGCTGATCAGAAGCGCGGGCATGCTGTGGCTCGCGGCCGGCATCGTCGGCGCGACGGTCATGCCGCACAACCTGTATCTGCATTCGGCGCTGGTCAAGCATCACGCGCCCGACAGCAGCGACGCGCAGATCAAAGCCGCGCTGCACGTCGTCAATCTCGATACTTTCGGCTCGCTTGCGTTCGCGTTCGTGATCAACGCGGCGCTGCTGATCGTCGCGGCGGCCGTGTTCTATGCCAGCGGTCATCGCGACGTGACCGATCTGGCCGATGCGCATCGGCTGATCGCGCCGCTCGTCGGCAGCCGCTGGGCCGGCATCCTGTTCGCGACGGCGCTGCTCGCGTGCGGACTCAGCGCGACCGTTACCGGCACGCTGGCCGGTCAGACGGTGATGGAGGGCTTCCTGCGGCTGCGGTTACCGCGCTGGAAACGCGCGCTGCTCACGCGTGCGCTCGCGATCGGGCCGGCCCTGCTCGCGGTGGGCGTGTTCGGCCAGCATGGCTCGAATCAGTTGCTGGTCGCGAGCCAGGTCGTGCTGAGCCTGCAATTGCCGCTCGCGGTCGTGCCGCTGATCCGCTGCGCGTCCGATGCGGCGCTGATGCGCGGCTGGCGCGTGCACGGCGTGCCGCTCGCGCTGTCATGGCTGTCGGCGGCGTTCATCATTGCGCTCAATGGCGCGCTGATGTGGCAACTGGCGACTTCGGCGTGATCGCAGACGCAAAGGTCAGCGCAATTGACATGAAGTTCGCACGACGCTGAGCGACGCATGCAAGCCGCGCGGCGCGCATCGGTTAACATAGCGGCACTTCGCCTCCCCGCCTCAAGGTTTCCGATGACTTCGAATCTCCACGATCTTCCCGACAGCCCGTGCATCGGCGTCTGCTCCACGCTCTTCGACGAGGTCTGTAAAGGCTGCGGCCGCACCGCCACCGAAGTGTCGAACTGGGTGTTTCTGAGCGACGAGGAAAAGCGCGCGATCTGGACTCGGATCGAACGGGAAGGCGCGGCGATGCGGTTTCAGAACGACAAGGTGTGAGGGTGTTCGTTGCGCGCATCGCACGTTGACGCGACCATAAAAAAAGCCCGCTTCGACGAAGCGGGCTTTTTGCTGTGACGCGATTCGATCAGCGTGAACCGAAGCGCTTATTGCACGCCCTGACTCGTCAGGAAGTCCTCATAGTTGCCACCGAAGTCGTTCAGCGTGCCATTGGTCTTCACTTCGATAATCCGGTTCGCGAGGCCGCTCACGAACTCGCGGTCGTGGGAGACGAAAATCAGCGTGCCGTCGAACTTGTCGAGCGCGATCTGCAGCGACTCGATCGACTCCATATCCATGTGGTTGGTCGGCTCGTCCATCAGCAGCACGTTGTGGCGGCCCAGCATCAGCTTGCCCCAGATCATGCGGCCCTTCTCGCCGCCCGACAGCACCTTGACCGACTTGCGGATGTCGTCCGCATTGAACAGCAGCCGGCCGAGCGTGCCGCGCACCATCTGCTCGTCGTCGCCTTCCTTGCGGTACTGGTCGATCCAGTCCATCAGCGTGACGTCGCCCGGAAACTCTTCGTACGTGTCCTGCGGCATGTAGCCGACGTTGGCGTTTTCCGCCCACTTCACCGTGCCGTGGTCGAGTTGCAGATTGCCGAGCAGCGAACGCAGCAGCGTGGTCTTGCCCGCGCCGTTCTCGCCGATGATCGCGATGCGCTCGCCCGGCTGCACGCTGATGCTGAAGTTATTGAAGATCGAGCGCTCGTATTTCTTGGAGATGCTGTCGGCGACCACCGCGATGTTGTGCAGCTTCTTCTCGAACTCGAAGCGGATGAACGGGTTCTGCCGCGACGACGGCTTGAATTCCTCGATCTTGATCTTGTCGATCATCTTCAGACGGCTGGTGGCCTGGCGCGCCTTCGACTTGTTCGCCGAGAAGCGGCGCACGAAGTCCTGCAGATCGGCCACGCGCTCCTTCGCCTTCGCGTTGGCGGCCTGCTGCCGCTCGCGCGCCTGCGTGCTGGCGAGCATGTAGTCGTCGTAGTTGCCCGGGTAGACCTTCAGCGTGCCATAGTCCATGTCGGCCATGTGCGTGCAGACCTGGTTCAGGAAGTGCCGGTCGTGCGAGATGATGATCATCGTCGAGTTGTACTGGTTGAGAACGTCTTCCAGCCAACGGATCGAGTTGATGTCGAGGTTGTTGGTCGGCTCATCCAGAAGCAGCACGTCCGGCTTCGAGAACAGCGCCTGCGCGAGCAGCACGCGCAGCTTCCAGCCGGGCGCCACGTTGCTCATCGGGCCGTTGTGGTCTTCGATCGCAATGCCGATGCCGAGCAGCAGCTCGCCCGCGCGCGCTTCGGCCGTGTAGCCGTCGTACTCGGCGAACTTCGCTTCGAGTTCGGCCGCGTGCATGTAGTCGTCGTCGGTCGCGTCGGGGTTTGCGTAGATCGCGTCGCGCTCGGTCATCGCGGCCCACATTTCGGCGTGGCCCATCATCACGACGTCGAGCACGCGCACGTCTTCGTACGCGAACTGGTCCTGGCGCAGCTTGCCCAGACGCACGTTCGGCTCGAGCATCACGTTGCCCGAGCTGGGCTCGAGATCCGAACCGAGAATCTTCATGAAGGTGGATTTACCGCAGCCGTTCGCACCGATCAGGCCATAGCGATTCCCTCCCCCAAATTTGACCGAAATGTTCTCGAAGAGGGGCTTCGGCCCGAATTGCATGGTGATATTGGCAGTAGACAGCACAGCGCGTCCCTTTGAATGTGATATCGGCGAAAAACCTAATATTTTAGCAGGTTTGGAGATTTCAACCGGACAGTTGTTCCGGCGCGGCCCGCGTCACCCGCTCGAGCCGCCGCGCGGCGTCTGCAGAATGTCGATAAAGGCCGAAAAATCCGCGTCGGCGAGCCCCATTGCCGCACCCAGTCGCAGCAATTGCTGGACCGTCGACGCGACCGACATCGGCGTGCCGGTCTCGTAGGCGCTCCCCCGCCGCGCCGAACACGATCTGCTCGACCGCGCGCGTGCGGTTCCACACATGCACGCTATGACCCGCGCGCGGCAGGTGCCGGATCATCGGCGCGCCCATCAGGCCGGGGCCGCAAAAACCAGTTTCCACGTTCGAACCTCGTCGGTTATCAGATTGAATGGCTTATGTTGCGTACGGATGATAGCGACCGCGCCAGGCGCTTAAGTCGCGCGATACCGGGCATGCGATGTGCGGTATCGATGGTTCGAGCGGCGACGTCTGGTCCGCCGCGCAGGCGATTGCGCTGGCGAGGACGCATCTGTCCGTCGGACTGCGCGAACCGTTGCCTATACTTTTTCCATGCATGTTTCCGAGCAGCGTTTTACTGACCAGCGGCGCACACCAAGGAGGAACTCATGTCAGAACACGTTTACAAGAAGATCGAACTGACCGGTTCGTCGAAGAAATCGATCGACGACGCGATCACCACCGCGATTGCCAAAGCGTCGGAAACGCTGCGCAATCTGCACTGGTTCGAGGTCACGGAAACGCGCGGCCAGATCGAGAACGGCAAGGTCGCGTACTGGCAGGTAACGCTGAAGGTCGGCCTGCGCATCGAGGACTGAGCGGCGACCGCACGACACGCTTGCCCGTTGCCACGCGCAAGCCGCAAACAGAAAAGCTGCGTCCAGGCGGGGCTGGACGCAGCTTTTTTTCAACAACGGACCGCCCGATTTACTTCGGCAGCGACCCGTCGACACCCTCCACGTACCAGTTCAGGCGCTGCAGTTCCGGATCGGTCAGCGTCTTGCCTTCAGGCACCTTCACCGTGCCCGACTGATCCTTGATCGGGCCCGTGAACACGTCGCGCTTGCCGCTCGCGAGTTCGTCGCGCTTCGCGGCAACCTGCTTCTGCCCATCGGCCGGAATCGCCGAGGTGTTCAGGTCCTCGAGGTTGACAGCCTTCTGCGGAATGCCCCACCACACCGGATCGTTCTTCCACTTGCCGTCGAGCACCTGCTGGATCACCGCGCTGTAGTACACGCCCCAGTGCGCGACGACCGAGCCGAGATGCGCATCAGGACCGAACTTCTTCATGTCCGAATCCCAGCCGAACGCGTGCACGTGCTTCTCCGACGCGGTCGCGAGCGTCGCGCTCGAATCGGTGTTCTGCAGCAGCACGTCGGCGCCCTGGCCGATCAGCGTTTCGGCGGCCTGCTTTTCCTTGCCCGGATCGAACCAGCTGTTGATCCAGATCACCTTCGTATGCACCTTCGGATTCACCGAGCGCGCGCCGAGCGTGAACGCGTTGATGTTGCGCACCACTTCCGGAATCGGCACCGACGCGACGAAGCCGAGCGTGTTGCTCTTCGTCACGTAGCCCGCGGCGACGCCGGCCAGATACGCGCCCTGGTACATGCGCACGTCGTAGGTGCCGAAGTTCGGCGCCTTCTTGTAGCCGGTCGCGTGCAGGAAGATGGTGTCCGGGAAGTCCTTGGCGACCTTGAGCTGGAAGTCCTGGAAGCCGAAGCTCGTGCCGAAGATGATCTTGTTGCCCTTGTTCGCGAGATCGCGGAACACGCGCTCGGAGTCGGCCGATTCGGGCACGTTCTCGACGCGCGTGATCTTGATCCTGTTGCCGAACTTCGCTTCGGCTTCCCGCGAGCCCTGATCGTGCGCGAAGGTCCAGCCGGCATCGCCCGGATTGCCGAGATAGACGAACGCGACGCCCGGCACGTCGGCGGCCTGCGCGGTTTGCGCGAGCGGCGCCGCAAGTGCCAGCGACGCCGCACCCCAGGCGAAAGCGGTCAGCAGATTTCTTCTCTTCATGTTTTTCCCCCTGTCGTAATGAGCGAATAGTGTTGAGCGGATCGATAAAGAACCTGTGTCGCCGTCAGCCCGCCGAGAAAAACGGCTTGCCGAGCGACGCGGGTGCATTCAGGCGAATCGTGTTCGGATTGCGCGAGATCAGCGCGAGCACGACGATCGTCGCAACGTACGGCAGCATCGCGAGGAACTGCGTCGGCACCGGCACACCGATCGCCTGCGCATAGAACTGCAGCCCCGTCACCGCGCCGAACAGCAGCGAGCCGATCAGCAGTCGCCCAGGGCGCCACGTCGCGAACACCACGAGCGCGAGCGCGATCCAGCCGCGGCCCGAGGTCAGGTTCTCCTGCCACAGGTGCAGATTGACGATCGAATAGTAGCCGCCCGCGAGCCCCGCCATGCCGCCGCCGAACGCGACCGCCCCATAGCGCACGCCGACCACCGGAAAGCCGACCGAATGCGCGACCTGCGGCGATTCGCCGACCGAGCGCAGCACGAGTCCCGCGCGCGTGCGATAGAGGAACCAGCCGATCGCGGCGAACATCAGGAACGCGAGGTAATCGAGCGGCGTGAGGGTAAACAGCGCGGGGCCGAGCACCGGGATGTTCGACAGGCCGGGGATCGTCCACGTATCGATCGTCGCGCGCACCGCCGCCGACGTGTACGGCTTGCCGACGTACGCGGACAGCCCGATGCCGAAGATCGTCAGCGACAGGCCGGTCGCGACCTGGTTGGCGAGCATCGTCAGCGTGAGGAACGCGAACAGCAGCGACATCGCGAGACCGGCGCCGATCGCGGCGAGCACGCCGAGCCACGGGCTGCCGGTGATCGACGTGACCGCGTAGCCGCTGACGGCGCCCATCAGCATCATCCCTTCCACGCCAAGGTTGAGTACGCCCGATTTTTCGGCGACGAGTTCGCCGGCGCCCGCGAACATCAACGGGATCGACGCGGTGATCGCGCTCGACGTGAGCGCGCTGGCTTGCTGGATATCCATATCGAGTCTGAAAGCGGATTAGCGAGCTGATTGGCAAACTTAACGAGCCACTGCTGCGGCCGAGCGGCGCCGCACGCGGTAGTTCACGAACAGGTCGGCGCCGAGCAGGCAGAACAGCAGCAGCCCCTGGAACACGCCCGAGAGCGCCTGCGGCAATTGCATCGAGGTCTGCACCGCTTCGCCGCCGAGATACAGCAACGCCATCAGCAGACTGGCGAGCACGATGCCGAGCGGATGCAGCCTGCCGACGAACACGACGATGATCGCGGTGAAGCCGTAGCCCGGCGACCACGTCGCCTGCAACTGGCCGATCGGGCCGGCGATTTCGCCCATACCGGCGAGGCCCGCGAGGCCGCCGCTAATCAGCAGCGACGTCCAGATCGTCTTCTTGTCGGAGAAACCGGCGTAACGCGCGGCGAGCGGCGCAAGTCCGCCGACGTTCATCCGGTAGCCCGCGAAGCTCTTGCGCATGAACAGCCAGACGAGCGGAATCGCGATCAGCGTGAGGAACACGGACGCGTTCAGGCGCGTGCCACGCAGAAATTTCCAGTGCCAGTCGCCATACAGCGTCGGAAACAGCGCGTCGCCGCTGAACATCTCCGACAGCGGGAAGTTCATGCCCTGCGGATCGCGCCACGGGCCGCTCACGAGATAGATCAGCAGTTGCGTCGCGACGTACGTGAGCATCAGGCTCACGAGAATCTCGTTGGTATTGAAGCGGCTCTTCAGAAACGCGGGAATCGCGGCCCACGCCATGCCGCCGAGGATGCCGGCCGCCATCATGGTCGGCAGGATCCACCAGCCGCTCGCCTGATCGAAATAGATCGCGACGCCGCTCGCCGCGATGCCGCCGAGCAGCATCTGCCCTTCGGCGCCGATGTTCCACACGTTCGCGCGATAGCCGATCGCGAGACCGAGGCCGATCAGGCACAGCGGCGACGCCTTCAGCAGCAGCTCCGACCAGCCGTTGATGCTGGACAGCGGCTCGATGAAAAACCCGTGCATCGCCTGCAACGGGTCGCGGCCGACGAGGCCGAAGATCAGGAAGCCGATCGCGAGCGTCAGCAACGCGGCGATCAGCGGCACGGCGAGCTGCATCGTGCGCGACGGCGACGTGCGGGCTTCGAGTCGATAGGGAAGCATCATGGGTAGCGTGTATTTGTTCGGGTTCTGTTCTTCAGGGTCCGCATTCGCGTGCGTGGTTAGCGTGTTGGCGTGGCCGGCGGGCAACGCCTCGCCTCATGCATGCGCCGGCTGATCCGCCGCGGGCGCCGCGCCCTCGCGGTCGCCGAACAGCCCCGCCATCCAGCGGCCGATTTCCTCGGCGTTGGTCGCACCGGTCGCGCGCACCGGTGAAAGCCGCCCGCCCGCGAGCACCGCGATGCGATCGCAGATATCGAACAGCTCTTCCAGTTCCTCCGAGATCACCAGAATCGCAACGCCGCGCGCCGACAGATCGAGCAGTTGCTGACGGATGAACGCCGACGCGCCGACATCGACGCCCCACGTCGGCTGCGCGACCACGAGCACCTTCGGCGCCTGCAAAATCTCGCGGCCCATGATGTATTTCTGCAGATTGCCGCCCGACAGACTTTGCGCGAGCGCGTCGGGGCCGCCGCAGCGCACGTCGAACGCGTCGATGCAGCGCTTCGCGAATGCGCGCATCACTCCCGTTTTGATCCAGCCCGAGTTGACCATGCTCTGCCGATGCGCGGTGAGCAGCGCGTTGTCGGCGAGGCTCATCGCCGGCACCGCGCCGCGGCCGAGCCGCTCTTCGGGCACGAAGCCGAAGCCGAGCGCGCGCCGCCCGCCCGCGCCGAGGCGCGCGGCCGGTTTGCCGCAGATCGTGATTGCGTCGGCCGGCAGGCTGCGTTTTTCAGCGCGCTTCTCTCCGGACAACGCCGCGAGCAGTTCCGCCTGCCCGTTGCCCGACACACCGGCAATGCCGAAGATCTCGCCCGCATGCACGCTGAACGACACGTCGCGCAACGAGGTGCCGAACGGATCGTCGCTCGCGACCGACAACTGCCTGACATCGAGCAGCACCGCGCCCGGCTTGTGCTCGCGCCGCGTGTAGTCCGGCAGCGAGTGGCCGACCATCAATTGCGCGAGCGATGCATGCGTCTCGTTCTTCGGCGTCACATGGCCGGTCACGCGACCGCCGCGCATCACCGTCGCGGTGTCGCACAACGCCTGGATTTCGTCGAGCTTGTGGCTGATGTAGAGGATGCTGCAGCCCTCGGCCGCGAGCCGGCGCAGCGTCGTGAAGAGCTTGCGGACCGCCTGCGGCGTCAGCACCGAGGTCGGTTCGTCCATGATCAACAGACGCGGATTCTGCAGCAGGCAGCGCACGATTTCGACACGCTGCCGCTCGCCGACGGTGAGGCTGTGGACATGCCGCTGCGGATCGATGTCGAGCCCGTAGTCGGCCGACACCTCGCGGATGCGTTTGGCCAACGTCTTCAGATCGAACGGTTCGTCGAGCGCGAGCGCGATGTTTTCGCCGACCGTCAGCGTCTCGAACAGCGAGAAGTGCTGGAACACCATGCCGACGCCGAGCTTGCGGGCGGCCGCCGGACTCGCGATGTCGACCGTCTCGCCTTCCCAACGGATCTCGCCGGCGTCGGGTCGCACGGCGCCGTAGATGATCTTCATCAGCGTGCTCTTGCCCGCGCCGTTCTCGCCGAGCACCGCATGGATTTCGCCGGGCGCGACGACGAGCGTGACGTCGTCGTTGGCGCGCACGGCCGGGTACTGCTTCGTGATGCCCGTCAGCGCGAGCCGAGGCACCGCCTGGCCGGTGAGTTGCGCGCCGTCGCTAAGTGGAGTGTCGCTCATGAGATTCCGTAGTGCGTTCGTGACGCTGCTTGCCGCCTGCTTGCCGCCTGCTTGCCGCCGGATTGCGGACTATGGGTCCGCCCCGCCGGCGGGCGATCCGTCACCACAACCGGATGACAATACCTAATTCGCCCCACTCAGTCGAGTTGACAAAATTCCCGCAAACCCCCGCCGCTACAAGCTCTGCGGGTATGTCGCCCTTGACGCCGTTTTTCGTCCATATTAAAACGCATATACCCCCACGTTCGTTCGATCAGCCAGCACATATATTCGGAGAATCCATGAGCCAGCAACGCGAGGCGATCGACACGTACCTCTTGCGCGTGTTGCACACACTGCTGATGGAGCGCAGCGTCACCCGCGCCGCCGTCAAACTGAACCAGTCCCAACCCGCCATCAGCGCGGCGCTGCGCCGTCTGCGCGACATCACCGGCGACCCGCTGCTGGTGCGCGGCAAGTCCGGCATGGTGCCGACCGAGTACGGTCTGCGCCTGCTCGAACCGGTGCAGAACGCGCTGCGCGAAATCGAGCGCATCAAGTTCCAGCAGCACAACTTCGATCCGGCCACGTCGATCCGCTGCTACCGGATCGGCTGTCCCGACTATCTGAACGTGCTGTTCGTGCCGACGGTCGTCGAACGTTTCCGTAAGGCCGCGCCGAACGCGACGCTCGAATTCCATTCGCTCGGCCCCGCGTTCGACTACGAACTCGCGCTCGAGGACGGCAAGCTCGACATCGTGGTCGGCAACTGGCCGGAGCCGCCCGAGCAGTTGCACCTGTCGAACCTGTTCGTCGATCAGATCGTGTGCCTGATGAGCAACACGCATCCGTTCGCCAAACGCGGCGGGCTCACGCTCGACCAGTACCTGAACGCGCCACATCTCGCGCCGACGCCGTATTCGGTCGGCCAGCGCGGCGCGATCGACGTGCATCTCGCGCGCGAGCGGCTCAAGCGCCATGTGGTCGTCACGTTGCCCTACTTCAATCTCGCGCCGTACGTGCTGATCAAATCCGATCTGATCTTCACGACGACGCGCCTCTTTGCCGACTACTACGCGAAGTTCCTGCCGCTGACCGTGGTGGCCGCGCCGCTCGACTTTCCGCCGATGCAGTACTACCAGCTGTGGCACGAGCGCGTGCATTACTCCGACGAAGTGCGCTGGCTGCGCGGCCTGGTTGGCGAGGCGACCCGGACGTTGATCGACAAGTCCTGACGCCGCATGCGGCGCCGATCGCACTTGCGCCGCCGCTCACGGATCAGCGACTCGCGGCTTGCGCGCGGCGCGGCGCGAGTGCCGCCCGTTCCGCTCGAGCTCAAGCGGCCGCCTCGTAAAGCTGCCGCGCGAGCGCGTTATGCCGCTCGATCACCGGCCCGAGTTCGAGCGTCGCCAACTGCCCATTCTTCACCACCACCTTGCCGTCGATCACGCTATAGCTGACCTGCGACGGCGCGCAGAATACCAGAGCCGCCACCGGATCGTGCAGCGCGCCGGCAAAATGCGGCTCACGCAGATCGAACGCGACGAAATCCGCGGCCATGCCGGGCGCGAGCGCGCCGATGTCGTCGCGATTGAGCACGCGCGCACCACCCAGGGTCGCGATTTCGAGCGCCTCGCGCGCGGTCATCGCATCGGGCCCAAAACCGACGCGCTGCAGCAGCAGCGCCTGGCGCACTTCGGCGACCATCTGCGCACCGTCGTTCGACGCCGAGCCGTCGACGCCGAGCCCGACCGGCACGCCCGCGAGCCGCATGCGCTTGACCGGCGCGATGCCCGACGCGAGCCGCATGTTCGAGCACGGACAGTGCGCGACGCCGGTGCCGGTGCGCGCGAACAGCGCGATGCCCGCGTCGTCGAGTTGCACGCAGTGCGCATGCCATACGTCATGGCCGACCCAGCCGAGATCGTGCGCATACTCGGCCGGCGTCATGCCGAACTTCTCGCGGCTGTACTCGACGTCGTTGAGGTTCTCCGCCAGATGCGTATGCAGCGACACGCCGTACTGGCGCGCGAGCGCCGCCGATTCGCGCATCAGGTCGCGGCTCACCGAAAACGGCGAGCACGGCGCCACGACGACGCGCAGCATGGAGTAGCGCCCATCGTCGTGATACGTCTCGATCAGACGCTGCGTGTCCTTCATGATGTCCGCTTCGCGCTCGACCACCGAATCGGGCGGCAGGCCGCCGTCCTTGCGTCCCACGCTCATGCTGCCGCGCGCCGCATGAAAGCGCATGCCGATTCGGCGCGCGGCCGCGATGCTGTCGTCGAGACGGCTGCCGTTCGGATAGATATACAAATGGTCGCTCGACGTCGTGCAGCCCGACAGCAGCAGCTCGGCCATCGCGGTCAGCGTCGATACTTCGATCATGTCAGGCGTGAGGTTCGCCCACACCTTGTACAGGTTCGTGAGCCAGCCGAACAACTCGGCGTTCTGCGCGGCGGGAATCGCGCGCGTGAGGCTCTGGTACATGTGGTGATGCGTGTTGACGAGGCCCGGAATCACGAGATGGCCGTGCAGGTCGAGTACCTGGTCGGCCGTTTGCGGCAGTTGCGCGGTCGGTCCGACCGCGACGATCCGGTTGTCCTCGATATACAGCCCGGCGTCGCGCAGTTCGCGCCGCTCGTCATCCATCGTGACCAGCACGTCCGCGTGCTTCACGAGCATCGTTTTACCGGGTTGTTTCAGTACTTCATTCATCGTCATTCGTCTGTCCGCCTGATTGCCTGCATGCAAAGCCGTTCGAACGCGATGCGGCGGCACGCCACCGTGCCGTCGCGTTCCGTTGAACGCCATTGGCCCGGTTACCCAGCGTGAGTCGCCGTCTTCGGGGTTGTCCGTGCCAAAGGCCTGCCTTTGCACGGGTGTGTCGCGCCGCCACCTCGCGCGAACCGCATCGGGTTCGCGCGAGGTGGCGGCGCACAGCGCTTACCTTCGGTAGCCAAAATCCCGCTGACAACCCGCGCGGTTGCGATACCCAACTTCACACCGCCAATATAGTGGTGCATTTTTGGCGCCGGTACGATCGGCCGATGAGCCGGCGCGGCTTTCGTCTGGCTGTCCATCATGCGCGAACTATTATCTTTCCTATCGCTCGCGCTCGGGACAGAGCATCCTTTCTACAATGGCTGCCACGGCGCTCGCTTCGATTCGCCGACGGGTATGTAGCCACTGACGTGGAGCCTCGATCCGCCGCAAACGTAATGGATCGGGCCGCCGCCGACACCTCGCATTCACACAAGGACAATTGCGAATGGGCAAGCTCACTACCCACGTGCTCGACACCGCGAACGGCCGTCCCGGCGCAGGCATCAAGGTCGAACTCTTCGCGCTCGCGGGCGACACGCGCCGCGCGCTCAAAACCACGCTCACCAATCACGACGGCCGCTGCGACGAGCCGCTGCTCGAAGGCGACGCGCTCGTCGCGGGCGAGTACGAACTCGTGTTCGGCGCGGGCGACTACTTCGCGTCGCTCGGCACGAAGGTGCCGGAACCACGCTTCGTCGATCGCGTCGTGCTGCGCTTCGGCGTCGCCGATGCCGAAGCGCACTATCACGTGCCGCTGCTGGTGTCGCCGTTTTCGTACAGCACGTATCGGGGCAGCTAGCCCTGCCGGATGCGAGCCGCGTCCGAACCGGCACGAACAGACCTGGACAGGCACAACGCCCCGCGATACCCATAACAACCCGCGCTGCGTCTTCTATGCGCAGTCGGCGCGATGACCGACGACGTCGAACGTCATCGCGCACGCAACGAATCAGAAGTGGAGGAGTTTCATGGAAGGCTTTATCACCGACTGGTTGAACCTCGCGATTCGCTGGTTCCACGTCATCGCCGCGATTGCATGGATCGGCGAATCGTTCTATTTCGTCGCGCTCGACAACAGCCTGAAGCCGCCGACCGATCCGAATCAGCGCCGTCGCGGCGTGTTCGGCGAACTGTGGCACGTGCACGGCGGCGGCTTCTACAACATGCAGAAGTACACGGTCGCGCCGCCCGAAATGCCCGAAGACCTGCACTGGTCGAAATGGCCGTCGTACACGACGTGGCTGTCGGGCTTCGGTCTCTTTACCGTGCTGTATCTGTTCTCGCCGAGCACCTACCTGATCGACAGGAACGTGCTCGACATGGGGCCGGTGGTCGCCGTCGCCTCGGCGATCGGCTTCCTCGCGGCCGGCTGGATCGTCTACGACTCGCTGTGCCGCATTCTCGGCACACGCGACAAACTTCTCGGCATCTGCGTCGGCGTTTATGTGCTGATCGCGGCGTATCTCGCCTGCCATATCTTCGCGGGCCGCGCAGCGTATCTGATCATGGGCGCGATGCTCGCGACGATCATGTCGGCCAACGTGTTCTTCGTGATCATTCCGGGCCAGCGCAAGATGGTCGACGCGATGCTGAAGGGCGACACGCCAAACCCGATCTACGGTAAGCGCGGCAAGCAACGCTCGGTGCACAACACGTATTTCACGCTGCCGGTCGTGTTCGCGATGCTGTCGAACCACTACGCGATGACCTACACGCATCCGTACAACTGGGCGGTGCTCGTCGTCATCATGCTGGCCGGCGCGCTGATCCGTCAGTTCTTCGTGATGCGCCATCGCGGCCAGGTGTTGTGGTATCTGCCGATCGTCGGCGTCGCGCTGATGTGCACGGCACTCGTGTGGACCATGCCGCGTCCGGTGGTGCCGCAGGCGCAGGCCGCCAACGCGCCGACGCTGAAGGTCGCCGACATCGCGCCGGTGCTGCAGCAGCGCTGCGTGGCCTGCCACTCCGCGCATCCGACGATGATGGGCAGCGCGCCCGCCGGCGTGCTGATGGATACGCCCGACGAAATTTCGCAGAACGCGCAGCGCATTTACCAGCAGGCGGTCACGTTGAAGGCGATGCCGCTCGGCAACGTCACGCATATGACCGACGACGAGCGGATGAAGATCGCCGCGTGGTTCGAAGGCGGCGCGGCGAAGTAAGGACGTCTGTCCGGATCATGGAGCCGGTGCCGAGGCAGAGGCTGGAGTGCGAAGCGGGCTTGTCGCGAGAGCGGCAAGCCCGTTGTTGTTTGGGAAGGTGACGTGCGCGGTCAGCGAGCTCGATAATCGGAGTTTGTCGCCCTTGGGCTACAAAAATTGCCAAAGATACATAAAATGTAGCCCTAGAGACACAAGTACGAATAACCCTGTTGTGTCTCTTGGGCTACAATAAACATCAAATACGTTGAATTTGACGCCCTGGGGCTACAAATGACCAACCTCGCCGATGTCTCGGACATGCTGAAAGCCATGCGACGCGACAGCAAACTATCGCAGGAAGAACTTGGGCGCCGCGCGGGCGTGGCCCGCACGACCGTCGCGCGGATGGAAACGCTCGCCAGGAACGATATGAGCGTATCCGTGCTCGTGCGCCTGCTCGAGGCCGCCGGTTACGACCTCAAGTTCGTCGAGCATGGACATGGCCGCACGCTGGAAGACATCCTCGCTGAACAGCGCAGCCCGGACGCGCAGCCATGAAGCTCGACGTTCAGGTGCTAGGCAAGAACGTTGCCACGCTGTTTCGCGAGCGCGACGACTATGTCCTCAAATATAACGGCGATGCGAACGCGGCCGACTTCGTCAGCCTGACGATGCCGGTGCGCGAAGAGCCTTGGCGCTGGCCACGCGACCTGCATCCGTTTTTCCGGCAGAACCTGCCCGAAGGCTATCTGCTGAATCTGATCCGCGAGCAATTCGGGCCCTTGCTCGACGGAACCGATCTGTCACTGCTCGCCGTCGTGGGCTCGATGGGGATCGGCCGGGTCACCGTGACGCCCGAAGGCGTGGCGCCGGGCACCGAACTCCAGGCGCTCGACGTCCAGCACATCCTGCACGGCGACAACACCGCCGAACATTTCGCGCAACTCGTCCGTGAATACGCGCGAGCGGCCATTTCGGGCGTCGTGCCGAAGTTCATCGCGCCGGAGGCGCAGTCTGCCGCATCGACGCCGTTGCAGCTTGGTAAGCCGACGATTCGAACGAGCCGTCACATCGTCAAAGGTTCGGACGACAACACGCCCTTTCTCGGTTTCAACGAGTTCCATTCGATGCGGGTGCTGGAGCGGCTGGGAGTGGCGCCCGTTGCGCGCACGCGGATGTCGGACGATGGCAGGGCGCTCGTCGTCGAGCGCTTCGATGTCGACGCGCAGGGACTGCCGGCGTATGGCGTCGAAGACTTGTGCGGTCTGCTCGGCTTGCCGCCGCACGAAAAATACCATTCGACGAGCGAGAAAATGCTCAACGCGGCAAGAGCGTATCTGCTCGATCGCGACACCATGCGGATGCAACTCCAGCAGCTCGGCTGGCATTTGCTGACGAACTACGTCGTGCGCAATGCGGACTGCCACACCAAGAACGTCGCACTGTTCTATACCTCGGTCGACGATGTCGCGTTCACGCCCGTCTACGATGTCGTGACGACCCAGGCTTATCCGCGCTTCGCAGCCAATCCGCCCGGGCTGCCTGTCGACGGCCGCAAAACCTGGGCAGCGGGTAAAACGCTGGAACGATTTTTCAACACGCGCATGGGCATCGCCCCGCGGCAATATGCGCAGATGGTTGAAGCGCTGTGCGACTCCGCTGTCGACGTCGGCCACGAGTTGATCGAAGCAGCGCGCAACGAACCGCAGTGGCGTGCGCTAGCCAAGCAGATGCTGCATGCATGGGACGACGGCATGACATCGCTGCGCTCGCCGAAGAAAAGCCTGCAATTCAGGGGGCTCAAGCCGGCCATCGAAGCAGCGGGATTTTCGGCGCCGGAGCCGCCCGAGCGGTCAAGGGAAGTCATTGGGCATTCGCCGCTGCTTGGCAGGCGCAAGTGATCGCCATCCATGCAAAAAAGCCCACGACGTAACGCACGTCGCGGGCCTGTTCTTCGAACCACAACGCTGCCGGCGACCCGGCAGCTGCATCGCCATCAAACCGCCACCGCGCTCAGCGCATCTTCCGTGAGCCACAGCGACTCCGCCAGATCCTGCTCGTTCAGATTGAGCCCCTCGCCGCCACGATCGACGACGATAAAGTCGCTCGTCTCGCCCAATGCGATCAGCGGATGGTGCCACACGCCTTTCGCGTAGTTGACGCCCTGCCAGCCAGTGGTGACGAACGCGCGGATCTCCTTCGTGTCGAGTTCGCCCGCGGGCGCGACGACGACCAGATACGGCTTGTCGTTGAGCGGCACGAACGCCTGGCTGCCAAGCGGATGACGCTCGAGCATCTTCACTTCGAACGGCAGCGTGCGCGGCTGGCCACGAAACAGATTGACGAGCGTGCGGCCGTGCTCGTCGGTCACGTCGACCTTCGCGAGGTCGTGATAGCGGATCGTCGTGCCGAGGTTGATCGGAATCTGCTTCGCGCCTTCGAGTTCGATCACGTCGCCGAATGCGGCGAACGCCGCTTTCGTCAGCGGTTCGATGGCGAGCGTTTTCATTCGAGCGTACCCCACAGACGCAGACGCGACACGCCGCCGTCCGGATAGATGTTGAAGCGCACATGCGTAACGGGCCCGAGCGCCGCGATCTCGCTCTCGAAGAAATGCTGCTTGTCCATCTGCAGTTTCTGTTCGCCAAGCAGCACCGGCCAGAACATCGCCTGCGTGACGAGCGAGCTGTCGGTCCCGCCCTTCACGTACGCGGCCTGGATCGAACAGCGATCCGGATAATTGCCCTTGAAGTGCGCGGTGTCGACTTCGATCTTGCGGATCACGCCCGGCTGCGCGAGCGCGATGATCGCCCAGTCGTTGCCCGGCTCGCGACGACGACGCGTTTCCCAGCCGTCGCCCATATTCACGCCGCGACCCGGCATCAGCAGCGTCGAGGCCGCGCCGAAGTGCTGGTTGTTCGCGCCGACCAGATACGCGCCGTTTTCCATCGCGGCGAGATCGAACTGCTCGGTGCGGCTCGCGCCGGCCCAGTCGACCTGCGGCTGACCGTAAACACGCAGACGCGCGATGCCGCCGTCCGGATAGATGTTCACGCGCAGATGCGTGTACGCGCTCGCGTCGCCGACTTCGAGGTAGTGGTGGCTATTGCCCTGCAACGTGGTCGACGGCACGATCTCGGTCCATTGCGTCGCCTGATTCGGCTCGCCATCCGCAACGCGCGCCGCTTCCACCGACGCCGCCGGCGGGAAGTTGCCGGTGAAGTGGCTCGTGTCGAGGTCGAGTCCCTTGATCACGCCGGGCCGCGCGAGCTTGACGATGCACCAGTCGTAGCCGGTCGTGCGCTTGCGGCGCGTTTCCCAGCCGTCCATCCACTTGCCGTTGTCGTCGTACTTGCCCGGAATGAAGACGGCCGGTTCCGGATTCAGCATGCGGTTCTTCGGTGCGAAGAATTCGTCGCTAGCCTCGAGCGCCTGCGCGCCCAGACGCGGGTCCGCCAGGTTCACGTAACGGCGCGTGAATTCCGGTGCGTTGGGGTCGAGAATCGGAAGTGCCATCTTTGTCGTCCTTGAGATCGATTGGTGCGGGAAAAACGTTACGGCTCGCTGCGTGACGCAGTGCGCGTCACGCGCCGATCAGGTCGTCGAGCCGCAAACGTGCAATGCGATAGATCTGATCGAGGCTCGCGCGCAGTTCGTCGGCGCGGCTGTTGTTCACGCGCGATTCGAAGTTCGCGATGATGCCGTGGCGGTCGTAGCCGCGTACCGCGAGAACGAACGGAAAACCGAATTTCTCGCGATACGCTTGATTGAGCGCATGCAGCTTGTCGAACTCTTCCTGCGTGCATTGCGCGAGACCCGCGCCGCTTTGCTCGCGCGTCGACTCGGCGGTCAGCTCGCCGCGCACCGCGGCCTTGCCGGCCAGCTCCGGGTGCGCGTTGATCAGCGCGAGCTGCTTGTCCTCGCCAGACGTTTCGACGATCTGCGACATCCTGCGATGCAGCTCGTCGATGCTCGCGAACGGCCGCTCCCGCGCCGCAATCTCCGCGACCCACGGCGAGTGCTCGAAGACGCCCGACAGCGCCGCGACGAACGCGTCGGTCGAGATCCTGTTGAGTTGGTCCAGGGTGTATTGCATCGCCTTCATGCCGCAGCCTCGCGGCTGTCTTGCTGGTAAGGATGAGTTTCGTGCCAGTGTCGCGCGATATCGACGCGCCGCGACACCCACACGCGATCGTGTTGTTCGATGTGATCGAGAAAGCGCTGCAGCGCCCGAAAACGCCCGGGCCGCCCGAGCAGCCGGCAGTGCATGCCGATCGACAGCATCTTCGGCACTTCGTCGCCCTCTTCGTACAGCACGTCGAATGCGTCGCGCAGGTAGGTGAAGAAGTGGTCCGCGGTGTTGAAGCCTTGCGGGGTGGCGAAGCGCATGTCGTTGGTGTCGAGCGTGTACGGCACGATCAACTGCGGCACGGTCTTGCCGCCCGCCACCTCGACGTCCATCCAGAACGGCAGGTCGTCGCCGTAGTAATCGGAGTCGTACAGGAAGCCGCCATATTCGGCGACCAGCCGATGGGTATTCGGACTGTCGCGGCCGGTGTACCAGCCGAGCGGCCGCACGCCGGTCACGCGCTCGATCGCCTCCATGCCGAGGCGCATGTGCTGCGCTTCCTGCTCCGGCGACATGTCCTGATAGTGAATCCAGCGATAGCCGTGGCACGCGATCTCATGTCCGAGTTCGACGAACGCCCGCGCAACTTCTGGATGCCGTTCGATCGCCATGCCGACGCCGAACACCGTCAGCGGCAGGTCGCGCCTTTCGAATTCGCGCAGGATGCGCCACACGCCCGCGCGCGAGCCGTATTCGTAGATCGACTCCATGCTCATGTGCCGCGCCGGATATGCCGCCGCGCCCACGATCTCCGACAGGAACTGCTCGGAAGCGGGATCGCCGTGCAGCACGCAGTTTTCGCCGCCCTCTTCGTAATTGAGGACGAATTGCACCGCAACGCGCGCTCGCCCCGGCCAGTTCGGATGCACCGGGTGGCGGCCGTAGCCGATCAGATCGCGTGGGTAGTTCGGGTCGAGTGGCATGGTTTGACGGATGCGTAGTGACGGGACCAGGAATGCGCGTGAACGCGGTTCGAAACCCCTCGACAACGGTGCGGGGTTCACACGTGTAGCCACGCAACAGGCGGCTTCAGCGGCTGCGGAAACCGCAGCGCCGAGTTGACCCAGTGTAGCGAAAACACTCCGGTGCGCCCATACAGCCGGGCAGATAGTGCGTGTTACAGCGAGTGTATGTGCGAGTCCGCCGATTCGGCGTTTACCCGCAGGGGACCGGGGCTGAACGACGCGAGCGCGCCGTCGTAGCGCTTCGCGAGCGGCCGCGCGTAGTCGCCGCGTTTGGCCGTCGCGAGACGCAGCGCCACCAGCGCCTCGGTCCATTTGACGGCCGCCGTCACGCCTTCGATCACCGGCGCGCCGAGCGCATCCTCGATCTCCGCGCACAGTTCGGCCATGCCCGCGCAGCCGAGCACGATCGCGTCCGAGCCGTCCTCGGCGAGCGCGCGCCGGCATTCGTCGAGGATGATGCGGCGCGCCGCCGAGCCCGGCTTGTCGAGATCGAGCACGGCGACGTCGGTCGCACGCACGTTGCGGCAGAAGCGCTTCATGCCGTAGCGCTCGGCCAGATGCCAGGCCATGCCGCAGGTGCGCGCGAGCGTCGTCACGACCGAAAAGCCCCGCGCGAGCACGCTCGCCGCGTGCATCGCCGCCTCGGCGATGCCGATCACCGGGCCGCGCGCCAACTCGCGGGCCGCATAGAGACCGGGGTCGCCGAAGCACGCAATCACGTAGCCGTCGCAGCCGTCCAGTTCGCCGGCCGCGACTTCGGCGAGCAGACCGGGCGTGGCGAGCGCTTCGTCGTAATAGCCCTCGATCGACGGCGGCCCCATCGTCGGATTGACGGCGATCACTTCGGTGCCGGGCGCGGCGACGTCGCGCGCGCAGCGCCCCATCGCCTCGGTCATGCGGCGCGTCGTGTTCGGATTGATCAGTTTGATACGCATGGCGACTCCTGTTCGACTCGTTATTGCAGCGACGAAAGCCCGTGAAACTCAGCGTGCGAGCATCCGGTAAAACAGCGCGCCGAGTCCCGCGCCGATGAACCACGAGAAATTCGCGCAGCCGTCCAGCCCCGGCACCATCACGCAGATCACCGCGATCAGCGCGGCCGGCAGCAACGCGGCCACCGCGCGATAGTTGACGCCGTTGCGATACCAGTACGAGCCGCTCGGCGCGACCGTGTACAGATCGTGGAGCACGATCTTCTGACGTTTCACGAGGTAGAAGTCGACGATCAGGACGCCGTACAAAGGTCCGATGAAGCTGCCGAGCACGTCGAGCGTGTAGTGGATCACGGCCGGATTGTTGAACAGGTTCCACGGCGTGATGAACACCGACGCCACCGCCGCGAGCATGCCGCCCGCGCGCCAGCTGATCAGACGCGGTGCAACGTTCGAGAAGTCGAAGGCCGGCGACACGAAGTTCGCGACGATGTTGATGCCGATCGTCGCGATCGTGAAGGTCAGCGCGCCGAGAATCACGGCCATCGGATAGTCGATGCGGCCCACCGTCTCGACCGGGTCCGTGATCAGTTCGCCGAACACCGGCAGCGTGGCCGCGGTCGTGATCACCGTGACGAGCGAGAACGCGAGGAAGTTGACCGGCAGGCCCCAGAAGTTGCCGCGCTTGACGCTGCGAAAGCTCCTGCCGTAGCGCGAGAAGTCACCGAAATTCAGCATCGGTCCGGAGAAGTACGACACCACCAGCGAGATCGCCGTGATCATCACCGGTACCACTTCCATGCCGTGATATTTGACGCCGCCGAGGTTGATGCCGATGTTGCGCAAACCCGCGCGATACACCATGTAGCCGGCGAGAATGAACATCACGACGTAGACGGCTGGCCCGGCGAAGTCGATGAACTTCTTGATGGTCTCCATGCCGTGCCAGAACACCAGCGCCTGCAGTACCCACAGCAGCATGAAGCCCGCCCAGCCGAGCGTCGACAGACCGAGCAGACCATGCCGATGCACGTCCGCGTACGGCAGCAGTTGCGGCACGAACTTCAGCACGACGATCACGAGCGCGCTCGACGCGAGATAGGTCTGGATGCCGTACCACGCGACCGCGATCAGGCCGCGGATCACTGCGGGGACATTCGCGCCGAGCACGCCGAAGGTCGCGCGGCACGCGACCGGATACGGCACGCCGTTCAGCTGGCTCGGCTTCGCGATCAGGTTGCACAGTACGTTCACGAGCGTGATGCCGATCAGCAGCGACACCAGCACCTGCCAGCTCGTCAGGCCGAGCGCGAACAGACTCCCCGCGAATACATAGCCACCCACGCTATGCACGTCCGACATCCAGAACGCGAAGATGTTGTACGCGCTCCAG
Source organism: Paraburkholderia sp. Cpub6 (assembly GCF_014201065.1). Taxonomy (NCBI): domain Bacteria; kingdom Pseudomonadati; phylum Pseudomonadota; class Betaproteobacteria; order Burkholderiales; family Burkholderiaceae; genus Paraburkholderia; species Paraburkholderia sp. Cpub6. The sequence continues at coordinate 884,546 of NZ_JACHDM010000001.1, read as the reverse complement.
TTCTGCGCGCGCAGCGGCGCGAGGTCCTCGTTGTAGAGCCGCTCGCTGTAGCCGGCCGGCATCGACGGATCGGTTTGAGCCGTGCCGTCCGGATAGTTGGAGATGGGGTGACTGCCTGGCGCTGCACTGAACTGAGCCATGATTCCTCCTTTGGATAGGGACCGTCGAAAGAGCATCGACGGACATTGCATCGGCCATGCCAGTTGCTCGCTTCTCGTCCCGCGTGGGTCGAAGAAGTCGGCGTCGTGGTCCCGGACCGTGCCGCGCGTGTCTCCGTACTGACGTACTTGTGGTTGTCGCATCGCCAGCCGCCGCGGCTTTGCGGCGATGCGTCGCTACCCGAGCTCCGTCGTCTCGCGACGGACGTGCGTGTTCAGGCCGGCGGCGCTCACGCGAGGCCGCCTGGCCGTGCATCTATCGGTTCAGTTCAATTCAGTGCGGCGCGCACCACGAACGGGCGCTCGCCTGCTGCTTGCCTCAGCCTGGGGTGGAGTCGGCTTCGGCTGTCTAGGTGGATGCTTCTTTCGACGCAAGCGCGCCGAATACTTCATGCAGATCCGCTGCCCCGCGCGCGGGGCGCTCCAGCATCTTCAACTCGACGCTTTGCAGATGGCGCGACATCAGCGCGGCCGCCTGCTTCGCATCGCCGGCGTCGAGCGCGGCGAGAATCGCTTCGTGGTCCTCGAACGAGCACGGGCTGCGTCCGAGCGATTCGTACAGCGCGGAAATCAGCGTGGAACGCGCGACCAGCCCGTTCAGGCAATCGCACAACACTGAGTTGCCGGTCAGGTTCGCGAGCTCCGTATGAAACTCGCCCGACAAGCGGATCCATGCCGGAAAATCCCGCGTTTCGAATGCCTTGCGTTCCCGGCCGATCCTGCCGCCGATGTTCTTCAGACGCCGCATGCCGTGTCCGCTACAGATCTTTTCGACGACGGCCAGCTCGATGATGCGGCGCATTTCGAACACCTCGTGCACCTCCTGCAACGACGGACTCGCGACGAACGCGCCACGATTCGGCTCGAGATCGACGAGGCGCTCACTCGCCAGCTGCGACAGCGCCTTGCGGATGGGGCCGCGCTTCACACCGAATACTTCGCATAGCTGAGCTTCGGTGAGTTTCGCGCCGGGTGCCAGCCGGTGCTCGAGGATCGCCGCGCGGATGCGCTCGGCGATTGCTTCGGGCTTCGAACTGTTCGCGACGGATTCGGTGTCGGACATGATTGGCGTCTCGGTATGTTGGTCATCATAGGACGGACACAAATATTGTCAACAATTTTTGCGTCGATTTTCGACAGTTTTTGTGCTGCGCTGCGTCAGCAGAAGCCCTGCGACCCTAGCTGCGCGGCTGTCTGGCGGGAATCTTACCCGGTTTTGACAATGCCAAGACGAGTAGTGGCAGCCAGTTTTTGTCAACAAAAACTGCAAACATTGGCGAAGGGTGTGGGAGGTGGTGAATGTGGAAATACTGACAGTTAGTTGCGTTACTGACGCAATAAAAAGCGGGCGATCCGCCCGCCTCCGCCCCGCCCACGACGGCTTCAGCCAATGCTCGGATAATCCGACGCCGTCAGCCTGAAGCCATGCGCATTGGCGACCAGATGCGCGGCCGCGCCGACCGGCAGCGTCACCATGTTATGAACGTGCCCGAACTGCAGCCCCGTCACGACAGGAATGCCGATCAGCGAGCGCACTTGCTCGACCATCGCGTGCAGGTCGTAGCCGTTGTCGTAGTCGTACGGCTTGCCGCCCGAGAAATCACCGAGCACGAGCGCCTTCTGCTGCGCGAGGATGCCGGCCAGATGCAGTTGATAGATCATCCGCTCGATGCGGAACGGCTGCTCGTTGACGTCCTCGACGAACAGGATGCCGCCCTGCAGCGGCGGCATGTACGGCGTGCCGACAAGCGACGCCACCACTGCCAGATTGCCGCCCCACAGCGTGCCCGTTACGTCGACGCTCTGCGCTTGCGGCGTGTCGCTCGCGACCGTGATGGTCGGCTGCGTCAACGCCGACCAGAAATGCCGCATCGTGAATTCGCTGAGCTGCTCGGCGCCGAAATCACTCATCAGCATCGGGCCGCCGAAGGTCTTCAAGCCGGCGCGCGCGAGCAGCGCCAGTTGGATCGCGGTGAAGTCGCTGTGACCGACCAGCGCTATCGGCTGATCGGCGAGCCGCCGCTGCAGCCCCTCGTAGTCGAGACCGTGCAGAATCCGCACCGCGCCGTAGCCGCCGCGCACGGCCAACACGACATCGGGCAGCTCACGCGATGGATCGGCGAGCCGGTTCAGATCGGCCGCGCGCTCGCCGTCGGTGCCCGCGAAGCGCTGGTAGCGGCGCTTCGCGGCCTCCTCGCCATCGACTCGATGCCCCTGCGCACGCAGCCGATGCAGCGCGCGATGCAGCACCTCCGGATCATGCGGATAGCCGGATGGCGCAATCAGTTCGATGGTGCGAGAAGCGGTCATGGCGAGACCCGTTGGGCGTTGTCGTTTTAGAGCGGCGTGGTTGGGGGCGGTTCGCTGCTGGAGGGTGTGGCGGTGTCAACGGCCGCATCGGCCGCTTCAGCCGTTTCGCCGCGCGCCGCCGCGCGGGCTGCGCGACTCGTCCGACGCCGCTCGGCAAAAAACGACCTGAGCGCGGCACCACATTCGGCTTCGAGAACGCCGCCGCTGACCGTCGTGTGATGGTTCAACTGAGGATTCGCGAACGCATCGACCACGCTGCCGCACGCGCCGGTTTTTGGATCGCGCGCGCCGAACACGACACGGGCGATGCGCGCGTGCATGATCGCGCCGGCGCACATCAGGCAAGGCTCGAGCGTCACATAGAGTTCGCAACCCGGCAGACGGTAGTTTTCGAGCGACTGCGCGGCTGCGCGCAGCGCGACCATTTCGGCGTGCGCGGACGGGTCATGCGCGCCGATCGGATGATTGAAGCCCGTGGCGATGACTTCGTCGCCGCGCACGAGCACCGCGCCGACCGGTACTTCGCCGGCTGCGCGCGCTTCTTCGGCGGCGGCCTGAGCGAGCGCCATGAAGCGCAGGTCGCGTTCGGAGATGATGGGAGCGTCGGAATTTCCGGGAGGGATGGCGGCAGCGGCCATCGGGTGATCAGCCGCCGGTGCGAAGACCGCGCCGATGCAGGCGCCAACGGATTTCTCACCGGCCTCGGCTTGCGCAGAAGAGTCGATCGAGGCGGCACACGGGAGCGGCTCGTTCACTGCGAACCCGCGGCGGCTACATCGACATTGCCCACGCGCTCAGAGAGACGCTCCGCGATGCGGCGGCAATATTCGCGCGGCAGGACCATCGGGCCGCCGCGCAGCGATTCGAGCGCCATATCGAGCGCGAGCATGCGCGCCTGAAGACGGCAACGGGTCGGCTGATCGCTCACGGCATTCAGCTCCGTTTGCAGATCGCGCAACGCGCGAAGCTGCTCGACGGCGGGCGGCACGAAGCCCGCATTTTTCAGAATCCGGTTGGCGACGCGCACCTCTTCCGGCACCAACGCATCGTCGTCGAGGGCCAGCGGCGCGCGCGCTCCCGGCAAGTCGTCGAACTCTCCGCGCGCGGCGGCGGCGGCAATACGCTGTTCGACAAGCGCATCAAGCAATTTCATCTGCAATCCACAACGTTGCGGCCCGAGCATTCTATCAGGGAGCGCACGGGCGCTCCGTGCTCACTTGACGCCATAAAGGCGACGATTTGCCGGCAACCCGGCATTTGACGGTGCTTCAGCGTGGACTTAGAGTAAGTCATCAAGTCGCACAACGCGCGCGGCGCTTAACCGGCGCGGCACGCAGAGGTTCCCTCTCGTCGAATTTGACGCCGCCATGCCATTCAAACCGATCGGCCGTCCCAGTGCTCTTCCCGTCCAAGCGTCTCGGCGGATCGGCGTGCGTAGCGCGCTGGCGGCGATTACCGCGGCCGTGCTGCTTTCCGGCTGCGGCGTTTTTTGCGGTGGCGCCGCGGCGAGCGGCGGCGCCTATGCCGGGGGCTGCGGGACGAGCGTGCGGTTCTAGCCGGCGCCTCGCGAAACAGCCGCGAATTCGTTACCGAGGTGGCACGCCCCTCCCTCAGCTCGGCCCCACCAACGGCCAACGCCCGAGGACGATATGTCTGGTCCGTCCCAGCAGGCTGTGCATCAGCGCAAACTCGCGCACATTCCAGCACGCCGCCTCGGCCGTATGGCGCTCGATCCACTGCATCCCGTACGCCAGCGTCACGTGCGGCGTAAAACGTGCGTCGGGCTCGATGCCGTCGTCGCGCAAGCCCGCTTCGAGCGCATCGTGAAGCGCCTGCAGTCCGTGCACACCGTGCTCGCCCACCAGCACCGCCGGCCCGAGCCGCGGCCTTTTCGCGAAGCTGGCGACCGCGTCGAATTCGACCGTAAATGGCGCCATGCTGACCGCCGCGGCCGCCCGTTTCGCCGCCTCGACCACATCCGCCGGCAAGCCGCCCGCGAAATTGCCGAGATGCCTGAGCGTGACGTGCAAGCGGTTCGCCGCGAGCGGTTTGCCGCGCACGCCGCTGCGCACGCGTGCCTCCACACAAAGCTGCTGCGCGAACTTCGCGATACCGGCCGCGGTATTGGCATCGGGATAGACCGCGAAAAAGAGCCCGTCGGTGGGCGGGGGCGGCGCCTCGAGCCCGGGCAACCACAGTTGTTCAGGCATCGCGCCTCGTTCCTTCGCTGATTCTTTCCGTCGATCCGCACACCGCCGCACAAGCGGCCCATTGCAGTCATGATACTGTATATTCATACAGTATGACAGGCCGTGTGCAACTGCGACGCGCTACAGATCGGCCGGCTTGCCGATGCGTTTGTACCAAAGCTCGATAAACGACTCGGCCGCCGGCGACAGCGAATGCTCGGCGCGTCGGATCAGATTCACGTCGCGTGTGACGAGCGGCGCTTCAAGCCTGCGCGCGACCAGATCGCGATGGGGAAACGACCCGAGCAGAATGCCCGGAAAAATCGCGATGCCGAGACCGGCCTGCACCATCGAAAGCCCGGTCGTCATATAGGACACTTCGTACTCGACCGCCTTGCGCATGCCGAGCGTGAACAACGTTTCGTCGATCAACTTGCGGATGCCGCTCGTCGACTTGATGCCGATCCACGGATACTGCAGCGCATCCTTCCAGCTCACACGCCGCTTTTTCGCGAGTGCCGAATCCTTGCGGCAGATCGCGCACAAGTTGTCGCGCGCGAGGCATTGCAGCGTGATGCCCTCGGGGCGCTCGCTGATCGTGCCGATGCCGAACTCGACGTCGCCCGTCAGCGTCGACGCGGTCAGGCGATCGGGCGCGGCGTCGTCGACCGAGACCTCGATATTCGGGTACAGCGCGCGATATTCGGCGAGCAGTTTCGGCACGATCGCCGCCGCGATCGACGGCGTCGCCGCGAAGCGCAGCCGACCGCGCTCGCGCCCGGCCAGCTCCTTCACGCTCAACTGGATCGACTCGAGATCACGCAGCATCCGCTCGACGGTCGGCAGGATTTCATGCGCGGCCGCAGTCGGGCGCAACGAGCGCGACGTGCGGTCGAACAGCCGCAGGCCGAGCGCCTCCTCCATTTGCCGGATCAATACGCTGACCGCGGGCTGGGTGATGAACATCTCGTCGGCCGCGCGCGTCAGCACGCCGAAACGGCAGACGAGCGCGAATGCGCGCAACTGTTTGATGGTTGGGGTCATGGAAGCGCAATCATAAAGTTACTTTATGGGACCATTGATTTTGTTCGATTGTTTTCATTCCGACAGTACCCTACATTGCTCTCCTACGCAGCGCGCAGCCGTTCAAAAAACGACAGGAGACAGTCGTGACAGCAATCGATTCGCGCAAACGCTTGATCGGCGCAATGGCGTCGACGCTCGGCAACGTGCTCGAGTGGTACGACTTCGTCGTGTTCGGGTTTCTGTCGATCATCATCGCGAAGCAGTTCTTCCCCAGCCACAGCGAGTACGCCGCGCTGATGCTCACCACGGCGACGTTCGGCGCGGGCTTCGTCGTGCGGCCGCTCGGCGGGATTCTGCTGGGCATGTACGCGGACCGCAAAGGCCGCAAGGCAGGCCTCACGCTCGTCATCGCGATGATGACGGTGGCCGCCGCGATGATCGCGCTCACCCCCGGCTTCCAGCAGATCGGCCTGATCGCGCCGGCGATCGTGCTGTGCGCGCGTCTGTTGCAGGGCATTTCGGCCGGCGGCGAATTCGGCACCGCGACCGCGATGTTGATCGAATATGCACCGACAGCGCGCCGCAATCTGTATGGCAGCTGGCAGATGTTCGCGCAGGCCCTGGGCGCGTTGCTCGCGGTCGCGATGGGCAGCGCGCTCACGCATCTGTTCACGCATGAGGCGCTCGAGTCGTGGGCATGGCGCATTCCGTTCCTGCTTGGTCTGCTGATCGGCCCGGTCGGCTTCTATATCCGCCGCAACCTGCCCGAAACCGAGGCGTTCCAGAAGCTCGGCGCGCGCGTGAAGGTGCCGTTCTCGCGCGTCGTGATGCACTATCCGCGCGAGTTGTTCGTCGCGACCGCGCTGTCGGCCGCGCTCAACGTGATGGCCTACGTGATCATCACGTATCTGCCGATTTACGCGGTGCAGAACCTGCATATGCCGGTGACGCTGCCGTTTTCCGTGCTGCTCGCGAGCGTGCTGCTGCGCGTGGTGACGATTCCTCTATTCGGTCATCTCGCGGATCGCATCGGCGGCGAACGCTTGATTCGCGTCGCGCTCGCGCTGTTTCTCGTCGTGCTGTACCCCGCTTACTACTGGATCGTCAACGCGCCGTCGTTCGCGTCGATCATGTCCGTCGAACTCGGCTTCGCGTTGCTGATCAGCGCGTCGAACGCGCCGATTCCGACCGCGCTCGCCGGCCTGTTCCCGACCGAAGTCCGCTCGACCGGCCTCGCGATCTCGTACAACATCGGCGCGGCCGTTTTCGGCGGCTTCTCGCCGATGGTGCTGACGTGGCTGCTGCACGTGACTGGCAACAACATGATGCCGGCGCATTTCTGCGCGGTGTTCTTCGCGCTCGGCCTGATCGGCGCGTTCATGCTGAAACGCCGCGCCGCGCCGGTGAACGAGTTCGCCACCCAGTAGCCCGCTCATCCCCGTTTTCCTCTTACCCGCACTTTCTCCGGGAGATCCCGCATGCCTGTCATTGACGTTCATACGCACATCTTCACGCACAAATGGCTCGAACTGCTGCGGCAGCGCGGCGGTGCGTACAACATTCAGACGCGCCCCGACGGTCAGCAGGAAGTGTTTCGCGGCAACACGCCGGTCGTGATTCCGCAAAAAGGCCACTTCGATTTCGACATGCGGATCCGCCAGATGGATGAATCGGGCATCGATATTTCGGTCGTGTCGCTGACCTGCCCGAACGTGTACTGGGGCGATCAGGCAACCAGTTGCCTCGCCGCGCGCGAATCGAACGACACGATCGCCGAAGCACAGGCCAAATATCCCGGCCGCATCCGCTGGTTCACGTCGCTGCCGTGGGAATATCCGGAAGCGGCGCTCGAAGAACTGCGCCGCACCTGCGAGAACGGCGCGAGCGGCGTGATGGTGCTCGCGAACATCGCGGGACGCAGCCTCACCGATCCGATGTTCGCGCCGATCTGGGCCGAGATCGACCGTCGCGCGTTGCCGGTGCTCGTGCATCCGACCGATCCGCCCGGCGTCGATCTGATGGACATGACGAAGTTCGATCTGAGCTGGGCGGTCGGTTTCATGTTCGACACGACGCTCGCCATCACGCGGATGATCTTCGAAGGCTTCTTCGATCAGTATCCGGATCTGAAGCTCATCGCGTCACATGCGGGCGGCGCGTTGCCTTATCTGGCGGGCCGCTTCGAGAAAGGCAACGAGGTCGAGATCCCGCAACGTCGCAAGATGAAGCGCAAGCCGATCGATTATCTGCGCCATATCTACTACGACTGCATCACGTATAGCCCGGCGTCGTTCGAATTTCTCGTCTCGGTGGTCGGCGCGGATCGCGTGATGTTCGGCACCGACTGGCCGCATCAGGTGTACGACATTCGCGGTGCGTTCGCCAACACCGCGCGTCTGCCGAAGGAGCAATGCGACGCGATCCGCGGCAACAACGCGCTGCGGGTCTTCCGGTTCTGACGCGAGTCGCGGCGGCAGCGAGGACCTGATGCGCCGGGATACGCTGGCAATTCTGTTCTCGCAACGACACCTCGCCCTTGCGCCGCGCGCGACGACTGCCGCGGCGCTCGCGCGATCAGATCGTCGAGCAGCGCCGCGTAGGTGGCGACCGGCTGACGGTTATCCGGCAGGTAGCGGGCGATCTCCGTGCGCTGCTTCTCGCGATACCACGACGTATGCGCGTCGTGGCAATCTGTCGCTTCGATAGCCCTACGCGCCCCCTCTTCAACGTCGTTGTCCCGATAGTAGTAACCGAGGTCCGCGCACAGATGCGCGTTGTGCACCAGCGGATAGCCCTGCCAGCGCACCTCCAGGTAGAAGTAATTGAGCGGGTTTTCCAGTTGATGCGAAATCACGATGTCCGTGTTCTGAGCCAGAAACACGGGCGTTTCGTGTCGTCCGAGAACCCGCTCCGTTAAAAAAGCCAGCAAGACCGAGCATCTGAAGCCGATTCGATACCGTCGTCGACACCGTGAGCGAACCCCTGCGCGGGCGCCCACGTACACCGCCAGAAACACCGTGAAACTCATTCCGGAGCGGAGCCTTGCAAAATTGGGATGACAGTCGGAGTAGGATACTGGCCTTTTGAGCCAAAGTTCGGCGATCTCCTCAGGGGTGCCGAACCCGTCATCTCGCACCGATGCCCCTCGACTACCCTACCCTCGATGCGTTGCGCACGCGCCATCCCGCTTGGCGCCTGTTACGCTCCGACCACGCGCCGCTCGCTGTCAGCTTCCTGCACCGCGTGTTCGTCGCGCCAAACGTGCGCGTGGTGGCGGCTCCGCTTCTTGCCGAAGCACTCGAAGATGAGCTTTACGCGTTGCGCGAACAACTCGGCGATGACGCCTTCCCGAAGCCGGCGCTCGAGTATCTGAACGACTGGGCCAGCCCTGAAAAGGGATGGTTGCGCAAGTACTATCGCCAAGGTTCCGATGAACCGCAATTCGACCTGACCCCCGCCACGGAGAAAGCGATCGCGTGGCTCGGCACGCTGACGGAACGCAGCTTTGTCGGCACGGAATCGAGGCTCTTGACACTTTTCGAGCTGCTGCGGCAGATGGGCGAAGGCAGCGAGGCGGACCCCGAAAAGCGTCTTGCCGAGCTCCACACGCGGCGCGGCCAGATCGACGAAGAAATCGCCCGCGTGGAGGCCGGTGACGTTCGGCTGCTCGACGATGCCGCGCTCAAGGACCGCTTTCAGCAATTCATGCAGATGGCGCGCGACCTGCTCACGGATTTCCGAGAAGTCGAACAAAACTTTCGGCTGCTGGACCGACATGTGCGCGAGCGAATCGCGCTCTGGGAAGGATCGAAGGGTGCGCTCATCGAGCAAATCATGGGCGAGCGCGACGCGATCGCCGATTCGGACCAGGGCAGCAGCTTCCGGGCGTTTTGGGACTTCCTGATGTCGAGCCGCCGTCAAGAGGAACTCTCGAAACGGCTCGAACGCGTGCTGGCGCTGCCGGCGGTCATGGAAATGAGGCCCGACGCGCGCACGCGGCGCGTCCACCATGACTGGCTGGAAGCCGGCGAGCATACGCAGCGCACGGTAGCTCAGCTCTCGCAGCAGCTTCGACGCTTCCTCGACGATCAAGCGTGGCTCGAAAACCGCCGCATCATGGACATTCTGCGCGGTATCGAAACGAAAGCGCTTGCGCTGCGCGAAGCGCCCCCACCAGGCTCCGTCATGGAGATCGAGACCGCATCCACTGACATCGAGCTGCCGATGGAACGCCCGCTTTACGCGCCGGCGCTGCGCCCTCTCATTGCCAACGTCTCAATCGAAACCGGTGAGGCGAACCTCGATGCCTCGGCACTCTACACGCAGATCGTCGTCGATCGCGCGCGCCTCGCAGGCCATATCCGCCGATGCCTGCAAGATCGGCCGCAAGTGACGCTTGCCGAACTGACCGCTTCGCAGCCTCTCGAGCATGGGCTCGCCGAGCTCGTCGCCTATTTGCAACTGAGCGCCGAAGCTGGATCATTTCGCGCGACCGTCGATGAGACCATTTCCGATACGATCGAGTGGCAGGCGAACGACGCCAACGGAACACCAATCATTAAGCGCACGACGATGCCTCGTGTGATTTTCACAAGGTAGAGATGACGGAAGAACAGCAAGCCTCGTCGCCTGGTCGAGGTGATTTGTCGACAGTTGCCATCGCGCTGCTCAAGGGCGTGGTTTATCGTGATGGAAACGAGCGCCTCTGGGCCGCACTGCTCGAATTGCAGACGCACGCGCGCGACTACGTCGCCGTGCTTGGCCTCGAGCTCGTCGTGGACGAGGCGGAAGGCTACGCCTTCGTAAAAAGCCGCGCCGCGCATGACGCTGAAGTCGATGGGGAACAGGCTAAGCTACCCCGGCTCGTTGCCCGGCGTCCACTCTCGTTCCCCGTGAGCCTGCTGCTCGCGCTGCTGCGAAAGAAGCTGGCGGAATGGGATGCTGGCGGCGGAGACACGCGGCTCGTCCTTGCGCGCGAGGACATCGTCGAGCTCGTACGCGTATTCCTTCCCGCGAGCACCAACGAGGCGCGCCTGGTCGATCAGATCGATACACACGTGAACAAGATCGTCGAGCTCGGCTTCCTACGCCGGATGAAGACCACGAGCGGACCGCCCACATTCGAGGTGCGGCGCATTCTCAAGGCGTTCGTCGATGCGCAATGGCTGCTCGATTTCGACGCGCGGCTCGCGAGCTATCGGGCGCACCACCTTCAAGATTCGACGGTTTCTGACCAACAGGAGAGTCGCGATGAATGAGCCGCGTACGCTCGGCCTCGATTTTGCCGTCGACGACGCCCTGACGGGCTTTCGCCTCGAGCGGCTCGAGGTTTTCAATTGGGGAACCTTCGACCAACGAGTCTGGGTGCTGCGGGTCGATGGCCGCAACGGCCTGCTGACAGGAGACATCGGCTCCGGCAAGTCGACGCTCGTCGACGCCATCACCACCCTCCTCGTGCCCGCGCAGCGCATCGCCTACAACAAGGCGGCAGGCGCGGACAGCAAGGAACGTACGTTACGCTCGTATGTGCTTGGCTACTACAAGTCGGAGCGCAACGAGGTCACGGGGACGGCCAAGCCCGTGAGCCTGCGCGACCATAACAGCTATTCGGTGATTTTGGGCGTGTTTCGTAACGCCGGGTACGATGCCACAGTCACACTCGCGCAGGTGTTCTGGATGAAAGACGCACAGGCTCAACCCGCGCGATTCTTCGTCTGTGCCGAACGCGACCTCTCGATCGCCGCTGACTTCTCGCGCTTCGGCACCGACATCGCACAGCTGCGCAAAAAGTTGCGCGGGCTGGGTGCCGAAATCGAGGACACATTTCCGAAATACAGCGCCTGGTTCCGGCGGCGCTTCGGAATCGAAAACGAGCAAGCGCTCGAGCTCTTCCATCAAACGGTATCGATGAAATCGGTGGGCAATCTCACCGACTTCGTACGCAGCCACATGCTTGAGCCGTTCGACGTTGCACCGCGCGTCGACGCACTGATCACTCACTTCGACGATCTGAATCGCGCGCACGAGGCGGTACTGAAAGCCAAGCGCCAGGTGGAACTGCTGACACCGCTCGTCGACGACTGCGATCGCCACAGCGAGCAAGGACACGTTCTCGACGGCTGGCGAGCGTGCCGTGAAGCACTGAAACCCTACTTCGCCGGGCTCAAGCTCGGCCTCATCGAGCGCCGCCTCCAATTGCTCGACGAGGATCACGCGCGTGCAATATCACGCAAGGCGCGGCACGAAGAAGCGCGCGACCAGGCGCGCCAGCGCGTGGACGATTTGCGCCGCGCCGTGACCGAACAAGGCGGCGATCGCATCGCGCAGCTCGAGGTCGAAATCCGCCAGCACGAGCGAGAAAGCGCGCGTCGCCGCGAACGCGCGCAACGCTATGCCGCCATCGTTACGCTGCTCGGCGAAACCGAGGCCACGGATGAGGCCGCATTCGCTTCCCAACGCCAACGTCTGGCCGAGCGGCGCAGCTCGCTCGTCGACGACGAAGCGCAAGAGCAAAATGCGATTACCGAATGGAGCGTGGCCTTTCGCGAAGGGAAAGCGCAGCGTGATCTGCTAGAGGACGAAATCGCGAGCCTGAAAGCTCGACGTAACAACATCCCGAAGGAACAAGTCGCGATGCGGGCGAGCCTATGCTCGGCGCTCGGTCTGGAGGAAGACGCCCTGCCGTTCGCCGGCGAACTCATTCAGGTGCAAGAGGATGCGCGCGATTGGGAGGGCGCCGCCGAGCGCGTCCTGCGCAACTTCGGCCTGTCGCTGCTCGTGCCCGACGAGCACTATGCGAACGTCGCGGCGTGGGTCGATCGCACTCATCTCCGGGGGCGGCTCGTCTACTTTCGCGTGCGCTCTGAACGCGCCGCGCGTGCAGCCGAGGCCATCGAGCTACACCGCCACTCGCTCGCGCACAAGCTCGCGATCAAGCCCGATTCGCTGTTCTATGGCTGGCTCGAGCGCGAAATCGGCCGCCGGTTCGACTATGCATGCTGCGATACGCAGGAGCAGTTTCGGCGCGAGATGCGCGCGATCACGCGTGCGGGCCAGGCGAAAGCGCTTGGCGAGCGCCACGAAAAAGACGACCGCCGCGCGCTTGACGATCGCAGCCGCTACGTGCTGGGTTGGAGCAACACGGCCAAAATTGCCGCCCTCGAAGCACAACGGCGAGCGCTCGAGGTTCGGCTTGGCGAGATCGGACAGAAGCTTGGAGAAGCTCAAAGCGAGCACGCGAAGGTGCGCGAGCAGCTCGAAGCGCTTGCGCGCATCGGCGAGTTCGTCGACTTCCGCGACATCGACTGGGGAAGCTGCGCGACCGCGATCGCACGTCTGGCAGACGAAAAAGCTCGCCTCGAAGCGGCAAGCGACGCCCTCGCGGAGCTAACGGCCCAATTGGACTCGGCGCAAGCGTCGTTGACAGAGAGTGAAGCGGCGATCTCGGAAACCGACTCGGAACTGGGCGGTATCCTGGCCAGGCGGGAGGCAGCGCAAACGTTGCGCGACGAGACGCACGCGCTCGTTGCGGAAGTGAATGCCGAACTTGCCGAGCGAATCGAGGCGCTGCGAGCGGAGATTCTCGGCGAACACCAGCTTTCCGTCGAGTCATGCGACAACCGCGAGCGGGACGTGCGAGAGGCGTTGACAACCCGTATCGACAACGAAACGAAGTCGCTCGGCCGCCTTGCCGAAAAAATCGTCAAGGCCATGGCGGCCTTCAAGGATGCCTACAAGCTCGAAACGGCCGACTTCGATGCGAGCCTCGACGCGACCTCAGAGTACCGTGACATGCTCGCGCGGCTGCAAGCGGACGATCTGCCGCGCTTCGAAGCGCGTTTCAAAGAGCTGCTCAACGTCAATACGATCAACGAGATCGCCAACTTCCACGCCCAGCTCGCCCGCGAACGGCAAACGATCAAGGAACGTATCGAACGCATCAACGAATCGTTGCGACAAATCGACTACAACGCGGGCCGATACATCGTCCTCGAGAGTCAGTCCAGCCCCGACGCGGAGATCCGCGAATTCCAGAGCGACCTGCGTGCTTGCACCGAGGGCGAACTCACCGGCTCGGACGATAGCCAATACTCGGAGACCAAGTTCCTGCAAGTCAAACGGATCATTGACCGCTTCCGCGGCCGCGAAGGGTTGACCGAGCAGGACCGGCGCTGGCGCGCCAAAGTGACCGATGTGCGCAACTGGTTTCTGTTCGCCGCCAGCGAGCGTTGGCGTGAGGACGACAGCGAATACGAGCACTATTCGGACTCGGGCGGTAAATCGGGCGGCCAGAAGGAAAAGCTCGCCTATACGATCCTTGCCGCGAGTCTCGCCTATCAGTTCGGCCTCGAATGGGGCGCCGTGCGTTCTCGATCGTTCCGCTTCGTCGTCATCGACGAGGCGTTTGGACGAGGCTCCGACGAATCGGCGCAATACGGTCTCACATTGTTTCAAAAACTGAACCTGCAACTGCTGATCGTCACGCCGCTGCAGAAGATTCACATCATCGAGCCGTTCGTTTCGAGCGTCGGATTCGTTCAGAACGAGGGCGGACGCGCCTCGAAGCTGCGCAACCTGTCGATCGAGGAGTACCGCGCGCGCAAGGCGGAGTTCGAGCAATGAATTGGACGACGACCGCCGAACTGCGCGTTCGCCTCCAGCGCCTATGGGAGCGTGGCGAATGGCTGCGGAGCCTCGTAGACGGCACCGAGGGGCTGTTCCCGCTACGTCTGACGATAAAAGGCCCGAGCTCGTCCGAATTGGCCGAACGCTTCGACGCGGTACGCGCATGGATCGCGGAGATTGCCGCGACACCGCGCGTACGCATCGAATGGCGAGAAATCAATCATCGAATTCTCGGCCTGCAGCGTTTGCCACAAGCAGCTTGGGTGGACAGTCTGGACGATGCGCTCGCGGTCGCCGGCAAGCGCCGCGACGCAGCGCAGTTCGAGCGGCTGCTCGAAATCACACGCTCCCGCCAGCCGAAGCTCACCACGTGGCTTGCGCAGCGCCCGTTGCAAGCACTCGAATTCGCAGGCGATTGGGAACGACTGCTGGCAGTCGTCGATTGGCTGCAAGCACATCCGCAGCCGGGCGTATATCTTCGCCAAGCCGAAATCGCCAACGTCGACACGAAATTCATCGAGGCGCGGCGCGGCGTCCTCGCTCAATGGCTCGATCTCGTGCTGCCGTCGGAGTCAATCGACAGCAGCCGGACAGCCGCCGCCCAATTCGCTGCTCGCTACGGGTTCCGCGAGAAGCCGCCTCGGATTCGATTTCGCGCGCTCGATGACAGGCTCGCCGTTCTGCCCGGCATGGGCCGGCCCGACATCGCACTCGACGCTGACAGCTTCGCGCGCCTCACACTGCCATGCCGCCACGTGTTCATTACGGAAAACGAGATAAATTTTTTGGCGTTTCCCGACGTTCCGCAGTCGATCGTGCTCTTCGGGGCGGGCTACGGTTGGGAAGCTCTCGAGCCGGCGCGATGGCTCACGGACTGCGCGCTCCACTACTGGGGCGACATCGACACGCACGGCTTCGCCATTCTCGATCAATTGCGCAGCCGGTTCCCGCACGTTGGATCGTTCTTGATGGACCGCGCGACGCTGCTGGCGCATGAAGCGTTCTGGGGAGAAGAAGGCGATCAGGTCACGCGCGATCTGCCGCGGCTCACTGCCAAAGAGCGGGAACTCTTCGATGACCTCCGCGACAACCGGATTCGCCATGGATTGCGGCTCGAGCAGGAGCGCGTGGGATTCGGGTGGGTCAGGGCGGCGCTCGAAGAGCGGGCTTGCGCCTAGAACTTCCCAATCTCACCGCCAGGTACAACTCGAATACGACTCGAAGCAGGCCGCCTCGAAGATGCCTGCCCCAACTCCCACGTTCAGCGACTTTAGTTTGCGCTGCCGTTGCGCAGCAGAACATCCGAGATCGTCGACAGCGCCTCAGCCAGTCGTCTTGCCGTCTCGGGAGATGGCAGCGGCAACCTGAGACTTCGCGCGCCCGTCACGGCATCGCGCTCGACCCACGGGTGGGCGGCAACCGCGCCATCGCCCGGCTCATTCAACGCCGACGCCAGCGCCGCGCCGAACTGCAGCAACCCTGACCACGGTTCGATGGACGCGCCTCGTTGCGCTGTATCGATGGTCGAAGCTTGAGGCCGCTCTCCGGTACCGGCGAGGTCGGTTTCCACGACGCTCGCGTCACGCGCCGCGTCGCCTGACACGACTGCGCCGCTCGCGGCTTCCTCCGCCGCGGCCATGACCTCGCTCTCTCCCATGCGCCCCGCGACGTTTTCGACATCCTTCATGAAGCGGGTCAGGCGCGAACCACCGAGCAGAATTTCGCTGGCGCCGCCATCGAGGATGCCTTCCGCCAGCGAGCGCTTGAAAGCCAGCACCGACAGCATGCCCTCCTCGATCGTTCCCTTCGCGATGTAATTGACGACTCGTACCGGCTTTTTCTGGCCCAACCGATAGATGCGCGCGATGCGCTGTTCCAGCACCGCCGGGTTCCACGGCAGATCCATGTTCACGAGCGTCGACGCGTGCTGGAGGTTGAGCCCCGTGCTACCTGCGTCCGTCGACAGAAATACCCGACAGTCCGAATCGTCCCGAAAGCGCTGCACCAGCGCGGGCCGATTTTCCGACGGCACGCCGCCATGGAAGCTGACGTAGCCGATGCCGAGCTTCTTGAGCCGGCGAATGACTATCTCATGCGTGCGCGTCCATTGACTGAACACCACGACTTTCTCGTCCGGCTGCGTGAAAAGCGACTCGAACAACGTCGCCAGCTCGTCGGCCTTCACGCCATGATCGGTTTCCTGGTCCAGCAGATAGGTGCTGTTGCACGACATGCGCATGTTCTGCAAAGCGCAGGTGAGGCGCCGCTGGTCCTGATCCGACAGAAACCTGGTGTTACGCCAGCGCCGGACGATTTTGGCCACGATGTCCGCG
This sequence comes from Paraburkholderia sp. Cpub6, assembly GCF_014201065.1. Taxonomy (NCBI): domain Bacteria; kingdom Pseudomonadati; phylum Pseudomonadota; class Betaproteobacteria; order Burkholderiales; family Burkholderiaceae; genus Paraburkholderia; species Paraburkholderia sp. Cpub6. The sequence goes on along the minus strand of NZ_JACHDM010000001.1, from coordinate 867,905 downwards.
TTTTCCGTGTGATACGCCATCTGCAGCTCGGTCATGGGCACCAGCAGATTCTGGTCGGTGCGCCCGGGCAACTGCAGCAGCACCTCGGACTTGCGACGCCGTATCATGACCGGTGCCAGGGTCTGGCTGATCTTCTCTAGGCCCGTGTATCCCGTCACGCGTCCCGCCTCGTCCTTGACCTGATGTTCGTGCAGCAGCTTCCACGTGGGCCCGAGACGGTGCTGGTCGACGAATTGAACGATGGAAACGAGTTCCTCCAGCTTGTTTTCGAGAGGCGTTCCCGTCAGCACGACGGCATAGGGGCTGTCGATTCGCTTGAGAGCCTTCGCCGCAATGGTGTTCCAGTTCTTGATGCGCTGCGCCTCGTCGACGATGACCAGCTCCGGCGCCCACGCGGAAATCATGTCAAGGTCCGATTTCAGCTTCTCATAGTTGGTGATCTTGTAGAGATCCTGGGCCGCATATTCGCCCCGCCTCTGGGCAAGGCCGCCCGCGACTACCCTCGAAGCGTGGCCGGAGAACCGCGTGATCTCGCTCTGCCACTGATACTTGAGCGAAGTCGGGCAAATCACCAGCACTTTCGACACGCCAAAATGCCGGATCAGGATTTCCGCCGCCGCGACGGCCTGCACCGTCTTGCCGAGGCCCATTTCGTCGCCGATCAAAGCCCGCCCGGCACGCACGGCGAACAATGCGCCTTCGGCCTGGTAAGGATAGAGCGGCACCTTGAGCAGCTTCTTCAGCGAGGGCGTCGCCCCTCCTCGCGGAAACTGCCCGTCGAGCATCCTGGCACGGCGCGCCGCATCGTTTCGGCCAGCGATGAAATCGAGCGCGTCGTCATGGGCGCGCAATTCGTGCCCGGCCTTCGCCACCGCGGAGAGAAAGCGCCCGAGATCTTCGAAACGGTCCTCCGGCAGATGCCATCGCCGAGACTCGTCGAACAAAGCGGCGGCCGCTTTGGCTACCTTTGCCGGACAATCCGCGCCGGCGCGAAAATGGACCGCTCGCCCTCCCTCGTTTCGCAAATACAGCTCCGAGAATGCGGGCTGATAACCACGGGCGAAGGCCGCCTTTGCGCCTCGCTTGCGCAGCAGTCGCGACAAGGTAAATTCAATGTGCTTGCAGGTGCCGAGTTCGTTGGTGGCGTAATCGGGACAGTCGCAAAAGTTGTCGCCCGGGCAGACCCCACGAATCGACACGCGATAGCTGAAGTTCGACTCCGGATTGCCGACGCGGAATTCGGAGAAATACGTCTCCGTCCCGAGATTCTCCAGCGAGAACGCTTGCTCTTGCCCGAATTGCCGACGCAAGGCGCGCTGCCAGTCGGCGGGCGACATGTGATCGGGGGCGTGGATGCGGGAAAGCTTCGAGGATCGACGTGACTTGGTGGAAGAATGTTTGCTAGTCATGACTTGACGTGATATTTGCGCGACCGACCCGCTCCAACAATGCGAAGTCCAGCGGGTCTCGGATTGCCTCCCACGCGGGCCAGACCCAGTCAATCCGCCAACGGCTGAATCCGCCCCCGGATCGAGTCCGTAAGGCGTCCTTGATTGCCTACCGGCTCGGTAAAAAAGAGGACACACAGTATATCCCGGGCCTCGTCCTCCATCGCCCGCAGATTCGACACACAAGGCGGCACTCAGCACCGGCACTACCTCATTCTCGGGCAATAGTTTCGGCACGTAGCTCTACCCGTCGATCCAGGCATCGACCATGTTGGCCCACTCTTGCAGCATGTGGCGCCGCTGCTCGGCGTACTCTGCCTTGTTGTAGATCGAGCGCGAGGAACGTCCGTCCTCGTGCGCCAGGCACTTCTCGATCCAGTCGCCAGGCTGAAACCTGACTGATTCTGCCACGGCGCGTATTGACATCAGATATACATCGCTCTATCCATACGTATATCTATCGTATATACAGTATGGATTGCATCATGCGCGACGCACCTATTGATCTTCGCGCCTTGCCAGAGCAACGTGATCTGATCGATTACGCCGCGAGCCTGCTTGGCAAAAACCGCTCTGACTTTATGTTGGAGGCCGCTTGCGAGCGCGCTCAGACCGTCGTCCTGGATCGCACTTTCTTTGGGCTTGATTCGGAAAAATTTAAGCAGTTCACCGAATTGCTAGACGCGCCGAAAGTCGCAAACGCGGGTCTTGCACGTCTTATGGACGTGAAAACCCCTTGGAATGAAAACAGCGAATGAATCGGAAGCTTTCTGCTCGCAGCCGCTGCTGGCCGAGCACGACGTTGCCAGCTTTTCCTGCGGAAGGCTGGAGCTTGACGACAGGCTGAAGCGGCGCGCCCTGATTAACCACAACAGTGGGGCAAGCCGTGTATTTGTAACGACCGATGATACCGGCCGCGTCTACGGCTACTATGCCCTCGCGGATGCTCTCGCGGCTGGAGCCGTTGCCCACGTCGATGCAACCGGCAACCTTCGTCGAAATATGCCGGATCCAATTCCGGTGGTTGTGCTTGGCCGGCTAGCGCGAGACGCAAATACAAAAGGCATCCAACTCGGCGCTGCCCTTTTGAAGGACGCCCTCAATCGCGCTAGCTCGATCGCAAAAGATCTTGGCGTACGTGCGATGCTTGTGCATGCGATTGACGCACACGCAGCGGCTTTCTATGAGTCGTACGGGCTCACACCGTCTCCGATTCCTCCCCTCACGCTCATGCTCCGACTGGCTTGACGAGTGCGCAGAAAAGCCGCAGGGTGCGGCTTTTCTTCACCTGGCCAACTTTCCGCCACTACAGAATTGTCCAAAATTTACGTCGGCACACGTGCCAATTGCTGTCCGTGTACGAGCTTGCGCACGACCGAAACCCGGCTTCATGAAGCCCTGGCATGTAGTACCGAAGCTGACGAATGACGCTCAGAAAGGCCATTGATTTAATTGAGATATTTTTACCCTCATTCCCACTCGATCGTCGCAGGCGGCTTCCCCGAGATGTCGTAGACGACCCGGTTGATCCCGCGCACTTCGTTGATGATCCGGTTCGACACATGCCCAAGCAGTTCATGCGGCAGATGCGCCCAATGCGCGGTCATGAAGTCGAGCGTCTGCACAGCGCGCAACGCGACGACGTACTCGTAGGTGCGCCCGTCGCCCATCACGCCGACGCTTTTGACCGGCAGGAACACCGCGAATGCCTGGCTCGTCAGGTCGTACCACGACTTGCCAGTTTCCTTGTCGATCGTGTTGCGCAGCGTCTCGATGAAAATCGCGTCCGCGCGGCGCAGCAGGTCCGCGAAATCGCGCTTCACTTCGCCGAGGATCCGCACGCCCAGACCCGGACCCGGGAACGGATGGCGATACACCATCGAGTGCGGCAGACCCAGCTTCACGCCAAGCTCGCGCACTTCGTCCTTGAACAGCTCGCGCAGCGGTTCGAGCAGCTTCAGGTTCAGCGTCTCCGGCAGACCACCGACGTTGTGGTGGCTCTTGATGGTTTGCGCGGCCTTCTTGCCCTTGCCCGCCGATTCGATCACGTCCGGATAGATCGTGCCTTGTGCCAGCCACTTCGCGTCGGTCAGCTTGCCGGCTTCGGCCTGGAACACTTCGACGAACTCCGCGCCGATGATCTTGCGCTTCGCTTCAGGATCGGTCACGCCGGCGAGCTTGCCGAGGAATGCTTCGCTCGCGTCGACGTGAATCACCTTCACGCCAAGGTGATCGGCGAACAGCGCCATCACCTGCTCGGCTTCGTTCAGGCGCAGCAGGCCATGGTCGACGAACACGCAGGTCAGTTGATCGCCGATCGCGCGGTGCAGCAGCGCCGCCGCCACCGACGAATCCACGCCGCCCGACAAGCCCAGAATGACGTGCTCGTTACCGACCTGCTCGCGAATCTTCGCGACGGCTTCGTCGATGTAGTGGCCCATTTCCCAATCGGCCTTCGCGCCGCAGATCTGCAGCACGAAGCGCTCGAGCATCGCGCGGCCCTGCACCGTGTGCGTGACTTCCGGATGCCATTGCAGGCCATAGAAGCGGCGCTGCTCGTCGGCCATCGCGGCGATCGGGCACGATTCCGTCGATGCCATCAGCGCGAAACCCGGCGGCATCTCCAGCACCTTGTCGCCGTGGCTCATCCATACCTTCAGCATGCCGTGGCCTTCGGACGTGGTGAAGTCGCTGATGCCTTCGAGCAGGCTCGTATGGTTGCGCGCGCGCACTTCGGCGTAGCCGAATTCGCGCAGATGACCGATGTCGACCTTGCCGCCGAGCTGCTGCGCCATCGCCTGCATGCCGTAGCAGATGCCGAGCACCGGCACGCCGAGTTCGAACACGGCTTGCGGCACGCGCGGCGTGTCTTCCTCGGTGACCGAGCTCGGGCCGCCCGACAGAATCACGCCCTTCGGCGCGAAGTCGCGGATGAACGACGCGTCGACGTCGTACGGATGGATTTCCGAATACACGTTGGCTTCGCGAACGCGACGTGCAATCAGTTGGGTGACTTGCGAACCGAAGTCGAGAATCAGGATCTTGTCATGCATGGCAGCGGACGGAATCAGAAGTGAGCGGATACGGAATGCCGCGCGCGAGGCGCGGCGTCGAATTCAAAGCGGTCCACGCGGCGACGGTCTTGGCGCGGCGCGGACAGCCAACATTACGATGAAGCACAAGGGCGCGGCCAACCACGGAACTCGCCGCCTGCGATGCGCGCGAACGAAATCCGGTAGCTTCGGCAAACGGCCTCGCGCGCGGCGCTTCAACCATGAAACGGCGGGCGGGGTGCGCCGGGCACGTCGTTGCTGGTGTCGCGCGCGGCGCGTTCGGACTCGCTCAGGCCGGGCTCGCTTGCGGCCGGATGAAGCGGCGCGGTAGTGGCAACGGAAGCCGCGGCAGCCGGATTGGCCGGCCGCGTGACCGGCACGACGGGCTCTGGCACCGGCTCGGCGTGATCGACCGGAAAGCCCGCTGAGGCACGTGGCTCGCGCGCGTTGTCGCGTTCGGGTTCACGCTGCCGTGCGGCATCCTTTTCGCCTTCTTTCGCGGCACGCTTATCGGCACGACCGTCGGCCTTGCTCGACGAGGGCTTGACCACGATCCCCTTCTCGCGCCGCCGCACCGCACCCGACAGTCGCACGCCGCCGAGCCCGATCACCACCAGCACGACACCGGCCAGCACCGCCACCATCTGCCCGAAACCGGTCAGCGACGGCGTATGCAGCCCCAGCAGCCAGACCAGCATCAGCACGCCGATCAGCCAGTGCACATGACCGACGACCTTCGCGACCGTCGAGGTCAGCGCCCCGTCGAACGACGCATGCACCGCGAGCCACGCGAGCCCGATCAGCGCGACGCCGAACGCCTGGCCGACCAGCATCGGCTCCGTTGGCACCAGTTGCAACGCGTCGTACAGCGAGGTCCACGGCGTCAGCACGAACAGCAGGCCGAACGCCAGCAGCAACAACGCATCGAGGATCAGTACAACGCGCAGCAGTGGCTTCATGGGCGTTTAGTCCACGTGGTAGTTGGGCGCTTCCTTGGTGATTTGCACATCGTGCACATGCGACTCGCGCAGGCCCGCACCGGTGATCTGCACGAACTCGGCCTTTTCGTTCATTTCGGCGATGGTGCGGCAGCCGCAGTAGCCCATGCTCGCGCGCACGCCGCCGATCAGCTGGAACAGGATCGCGTTGACCGAACCCTTGTACGCGACGCGACCTTCGATGCCTTCCGGCACCAGCTTGTCGATGTTGGCCGAGTTGTCCTGGAAGTAGCGGTCCGCCGCGCCGTCCTTCATGGCGCCGACCGAGCCCATGCCACGGTACGACTTGTACTGGCGGCCCTGGTACAGGAATACCTCGCCCGGCGATTCCTCGGTACCGGCGAACATGCTGCCCATCATGACCGCGCTGGCGCCCGCCGCGAGCGCCTTGCTGACGTCGCCTGAGAAGCGCACGCCGCCGTCGGCGACGACCGGCACGCCGGTGCCGTTCAGCGCTTCGGACACGTTGGAGATAGCGGTGACCTGCGGCACGCCGACGCCTGCGACGATTCGCGTCGTGCAGATGGAGCCCGGGCCGATACCGACCTTGACGCCGTCCGCGCCGTATTCGACGAGCGCCCTGGCAGCCGCGGCGGTTGCGATGTTGCCGCCGATCACCTCAACGTGCGGGAAGTTCTGCTTGACCCACTTGACGCGCTCGAGCACGCCCTTGCTGTGGCCATGCGCGGTATCGACGACGATCACGTCGACGCCGGCCTGCACGAGCAGCTCGACGCGCTCTTCGTTGTCCGCGCCGACGCCGACCGCCGCACCCGCGCGCAGCTTGCCGTGCTCGTCCTTGCATGCATCCGGGTGCTCGGTCTGCTTGGTGATGTCCTTGACGGTCATCAGGCCGCGCAGTTCGAATGCGTCGTTGATGACCAGCACGCGCTCGAGGCGGTGGCTGTGCATCAGCGCCTTCGCTTCGGCGAGCGGCGTGCCTTCCTTGACGGTGACGAGGCGCTCGCGCGGCGTCATGATGTTGCGCACCGGCTCGTCCAGACGCTCTTCGAAGCGCAGGTCGCGATTCGTCACGATGCCGACGAGCTGCGAGCCCTCGACGACCGGGAAGCCCGAAATGCCATGCTGGCGCGACAGTGCGATCACGTCGCGCACTTTCGTATGCGGCGGCACGGTGATCGGATCGCGCACGACGCCCGACTCGAAACGCTTGACCTTCGCGACTTCACGCGCCTGCTCGGCCGGCGTGAGGTTCTTGTGGATGATGCCGACGCCGCCCATTTGCGCCATGGCGATTGCCAGACGTGCTTCGGTGACCGTGTCCATCGCGGCGGAAACGAGCGGCATGTTGAGGGAGATGTTGCGGGTCAGCCGGGTCTTGAGGCTGGTGTCGCGCGGCAGAACATCGGAGAAGGCCGGGACGAGGAGCACGTCATCGAATGTGAGTGCTGTTTGGATCAGACGCATGGCAAATCCTATAGGCGCAAAAGCGAATTATACGCGATACCACCCCGGTTTTCACTGCGCGAACAGCAGCTTAGCGAATTTCAGACGATTTTTTGCCGCTCCGGCATGCGTCGATTTCGCTTGTCTGTTCGCGTCGGGTTCGAACGGGTTTCGATTGCGCGTTCGCAGGCGAAATCGGGGCAGAGCCGGCGGCATTTTCGCGGCACGTACCCTGTCGAGCGGCGGTCGAGCGGTCCGAATGCAGGATCGAACAAGACGCCCTGCTCGCAAAACCGCTATTCTGCCGGCCATTCCAGTTTATCCAGCAGAGGCAGTCGATGCAGCGCGGTGTCGTATATGGCGTCATGGCCGGAGCCTTGTGGGGCATGGTGTTTCTGGTGCCGCGGGTGCTGCCCGACTTCTCCCCGCTCCTGCTCGTCGCCGGCCGCTACTCGATGTACGGCGTCGTGTCGCTCGCCGCGGCGCTGCCGATCGCGCGTTCGCTCGCCAAACGGCTGAGCCGCGAGGATCTGATCGCGCTCGTCAAGCTCGCGCTGGCCGGCAATATCGTCTATTACCTGCTGCTGACGGCCGCCGTGCACCTGATCGGAATCGCGCCGGCCTCGCTGATCGTCGGCGTGCTGCCGGTCACGGTCACGCTGGTCGGCCGGCGCGATCACGGCGCGGTGCCGCTCGCGCGCCTCGCATGGCCGCTCGCGACCGTGATGGCGGGCATCGTCTGCATCAATATCGACGTCTTTACGGTGGCCGGCGCGGCGCCGGTGAGCATCGCGACGCGCCTGCTCGGCGTGGCCTGCGCGGTGGGCGCGCTCATCTGCTGGACCTGGTTCGCGGTCGAGAACGCCCGTTACCTGCAGCGTCAGACGCATTTCAGCGGCAATGAGTGGTCGGTGCTGTGGGGCGTCGTGACTGGCGCGCTCGGCGGCGCGTTGTGGCTCGTGGTCGCGGCGCTGCCGTCGGGTGGCCCGCAGGGTGAGTTGGCCGACCCGCGCTGGCACACGTTCTGGCTGCTCAACCTCGCACTCGCGATCGGCGCGTCGTGGCTCGGCAACGGCCTGTGGAATGCCGCGGCAAAACGGCTGCCGCTAACGCTGTCCGGCCAGATGATCGTGTTCGAGACGCTGTTCGCGCTGCTGTACGCGTTCATTTACGACGAGCGCCTGCCGCGCCCGCTCGAACTCGCGGCGATCCTCCTGCTGGTGGCGGGGGTCTGGTGGTCGGTGCGCCGGCATTCGGACCACGATTCGTCGGGTGCGGCGCGCATCGAGGGCATGAACGATAAGGCGCAGACGGCGGCGCCTTGAGGTGATGTGACGCGATGATGCAAGACGGGCGGCGCGCGAAAAAGTCCGCCGCCCCCCCAACTAGCGCCGCCTAGCGCGAATCCTTGTTCAACCAACGCCGCCCCTCGATCGACCCCGCCTTGCGTGTCTTTTCGACGCGGCGTTGGCGCGACACCTTCGGATCCACCAGCAACGGCCGGTAAATCTCGACGCGATCATGGTCCGCCAGCACTGTATCGAGCGGTTTGAGCTTGCCGAACACGCCCACCTTCTGCGTGTTCAGATCGATCGACGGAAAGCGCTGCAGAATCCCGCTTGCGCCGATCGCCTGTTGCAGCGTCGCGCCCGCGGGCAACTCGACCGCAATCAGCGCCTGCTCTGCAGCGAGCGCATAGCAGACCTCGACCGTTAGCCGCGCACTCATGACTGACCATAGCGCTGGTTGGCGCGCTTCACGAACGATTCGACGAAGGTATTGGCGATGTGATTGAACACCGGCCCGATGATCTTCTCGAGCAGTATGCTGGTGAACTCGTAGTGCAGCGCGAATTCGATCTTGCACGCATCGGCGCGCAGCGGCGTGAAGCGCCAGAAACCGGTGAACTTGCGAAACGGACCGTCGGCGAATTCCATGTCGATGCGCGTGGGGCGCTCCATCGAGTTGCGCGTGGCGAAATGCTGCTTGATGCCCTTGAAGTTGATATCGATCCTCGCCTCCATGCTGGTGTCGTCCCGGTGACGAATTTCGATGCCCCCGCACCATGGCAGGAACTTGGGGTAATCGTCGACGTCGGTGACGAGGTCGAACATCTGCTCCGCCGAGTGGCGAATCAAAACGGTTTTCTGGACATCTGCCATAAATTGAACAGCGCGTGGCAACGGTGGACGAGCGCCGCGGGCTTTCCTTGCCCCGCTTTGCTAAAATCGTGATTTTAAACGAGTTGGGCACTTTCCATTCATGAGCATCATAGACAACAGAAAAGCCTTCTACGACTACTCGGTCGAGGAACGCTATGAGGCAGGCCTCGTGCTCGAAGGATGGGAGGTCAAGGCGTTGCGCGCCGGGCGCGGCCAGATCAAGGAAGGCTACGTGGTGATCCGCAACGGCGAGCTGTTCCTGATCGGCACGCACATCAGCCCGCTGCCCGAAGCGTCGACGCACATCCATCCCGACCCGGTGCGCACGCGCAAGCTGCTGCTGCATAGCGAGGAGATCAGCAAGCTGATCGGCAAGGTCGAGCAGCGCGGCTACACGCTCGTGCCGCTGAATTTTCACTACAAGAACGGTCGCGTCAAATGCGAGATCGGTCTCGCGAAGGGCAAGAAGATGCACGACAAGCGCGAGACCGAGAAGAAGCGCGACTGGGAGCGCGAGAAGGCGCGCTTGATGCGCTCGCCGACCTGAACGCGATTCGTTTCCGGCTCATGCAAAAATGGCCCGCGCATCGATATGCGGGCCATTTGCTTTTACGTCACGCACTCATTGCGCATGCATTGCCCGTTCGTCAGCGCAAGTCGCCGCGCGGCGGCTCCGCTGCCGCCTTGCTCCTGTTCACGATGGTCAGCGCCGACGCGATCATCGAACTCATGTTCGACATGTCGCCCGGCACGATCAGTGTCGTGCCCTGCCTGGCGAGGTTCGAGAACGCGTTCACGTACTGTTCGGCCACCTTCAGATTCACCGCGTCCATGCCGCCGTTCAGCTGGATCGCCGCCGCGATCTTCTGGATCGCCTGCGCGTTCGCCTCGGCTACCGCCAGAATCGCCGCGGCCTGCCCCTGCGCCTGATTGATCGCTGCCTGACGCTCGCCTTCGGACTTCTGGATCGCCGCCTCGCGGCCGCCCGACGCGATATTGATCTGCTCCTGCTTGCGCCCTTCCGATGCCGCGATCAGCGCGCGTTTCTCGCGCTCGGCGGTGATCTGCGCCTGCATCGCGTGAAGGATTTCCTTTGGCGGCGTCAGGTCCTTGATCTCGTAGCGCAGCACTTTTACGCCCCAGTTCGCGGCCGCCTCGTCCAGCGCGGACACGATGCTGTGATTGATGAAATCGCGCTCCTCGAAGGTCCGGTCCAGCTCCAGCTTGCCGATGACCGAGCGCAGCGTGGTCTGCGACAACTGCGTGATCGCGAACACGAAGTTGCTCGATCCGTACGATGCCTTCATCGGATCGGTGACCTGGAAATACAGCACACCGTCGACCTGCAGTTGCGTGTTGTCGCGCGTAATACAGACCTGGCTCGGCACTTCGAGAGGAATTTCCTTCAGCACGTGCTTGTACGCGACCCGGTCGACGAACGGGAACGCGAAGCTCAGACCCGGCGTCAGCGTCGCGTGATAACGGCCGAGGCGCTCGAGCACCCACGCATGCTGCTGCGGCACGATCTTGATGGTCTGCGACGCGAGCACGATCACGACGATCAGCAGCACTGCCCCGACAATGGTTGAATCCATATCGCTACCCTCCGATTCTGCTTCGAATAGTTGTGCGCAGGTTGGTCGGGCCTGCGTTTTCAGCTTGGGCGGCCGGCGCTCAGATCGTCAGGTCGCGCTCGCGCGCGCCTTCGGCTGCCGGCTCGCGACGACGACGAGGCAACTGCCCCGCAACTCCTTGATCTCGTAGACCTGCGCGTCTTCGGGTTCGCCCGCGGCCAGCTCGATGTCCCATGCCGCGCCACGATAGGTCGCGCGTGCTTTGCGCCCCTGCCAGGCCGGCACGTTCAGCGTCTGCCCGATATCCAGATTGACATCCGGATTGCGCGACGCCTGCTCGCGCCTACGACGGCCGAAGCGCGAGCGTCTGAGCACCACGACCGCCGCGAGCGCAACCAGCGCCGCCACTACGAATTGCAGATCGGTCCCGGCGCCGGCAATGCGCGCAAGCGCGGCCGCGACGAAGCCGAACGCGATCATCAACAGATAGAAGGTGCCGCTCATCAGCTCCAGCACGACAAGCACACCCGCCCCGATCCACCAGAACAGTCCGCCAGGCGCCACGTCGACCTCCACAAAGCAAAACACCCCGGTTCTACCGGGGTGTTTATAGCACGAAGCGCACGTGCCTTTAACGCGTGCCGAATGCCGCTTGCGAAAGCGGCATTCGATACCTCGCGAGTTACTGCTTCGCCTTTGCCAGCTGCTGCCACGTATCGATGATCGTGTCGGGGTTGAGCGAGATCGACTCGATGCCTTCGTCAGTCAGCCATTGCGCGAAGTCCGGATGATCCGACGGCCCCTGGCCGCAGATACCGACGTACTTGTCGAGACGCAGACAGGTTTCGATCGCGCGCTTGAGCAGGAACTTGACCGCTGGATCACGCTCGTCGAAATCGACCGCGAGCAGCTCCATGCCCGAGTCGCGGTCGAGGCCGAGCGTGAGCTGCGTGAGATCGTTCGAGCCGATCGAGAATCCGTCGAAGTACTGCAGGAACTCTTCCGCGAGGATCGCGTTCGTCGGCACTTCGCACATCATGATCAGACGCAGGCCCTTCTCGCCGCGCTTCAGGCCGAACTTCGCGAGCAGCCCGACCACGCGCTCCGCCTGCTTCAGCGTACGCACGAACGGCACCATGATCTCGACGTTGTCGAGGCCCATCTCTTCACGCACCTTCTTCAGCGCGACGCATTCCATCTGGAACGCCTCGGCGAAGTCTTCCGCGATATAGCGCGACGCGCCGCGGAAACCCAGCATCGGGTTTTCCTCGTCCGGCTCGTAGCGCGAACCACCGATCAGCTTCTTGTACTCGTTCGACTTGAAGTCCGACATACGGACGATGACGGGCTTCGGATAGAACGCCGCCGCGATCGTTGCGATACCTTCGGTCAGCTTGTCGACGTAGAACGCGCGCGGCGACGCGTGACCGCGCGCGACGCTTTCGACCGCCTTCTTCAGGTCCTGATCGACGTTCGGGTACTCGAGGATCGCCTTCGGGTGCACGCCGATGTTGTTGTTGATGATGAACTCGAGCCGCGCGAGACCCACACCTGCGTTCGGCAGTTGCGAGAAGTCGAATGCGAGCTGCGGATTGCCGACGTTCATCATGATCTTCACCGGAATCGGCGGCAGTTCGCCGCGCTGCACTTCGGTGATTTCGGTTTCGAGCAGGCCGTCGTAGATCTTGCCTTCGTCGCCTTCCGCACATGACACGGTGACGAGTGCGCCGTCCTTCAGCACGTCGGTCGCGTCGCCGCAGCCGACCACGGCCGGCACGCCCAGCTCACGCGCGATGATCGCCGCATGGCAGGTGCGGCCGCCACGGTTCGTGACGATCGCCGACGCACGCTTCATGACCGGCTCCCAGTTCGGGTCGGTCATGTCGGCGACGAGCACGTCGCCCGGCTGCACGCGGTCCATCTCCGACGGGTCGTGGATCACGCGCACCGGACCCGCGCCGATCTTCTGACCGATCGCGCGGCCCGTTGCCAGCACGTTCGACTGGCCCTTCAGCTTGAAGCGCTGCTCGGCCTTGCCGCCGCCCTGGCTCTTCACCGTTTCCGGACGCGCCTGCAGGATGAAAATCTTGCCGTCGCGGCCGTCCTTGCCCCACTCGATGTCCATCGGACGCTGGTAGTGCTTCTCGATGATCACCGCGTACTTCGCGAGCTCGATCACGTCTTCGTCGGTGATCGAGAAGCGGTTGCGCTGTTCGTGCGCGACGTCGATGGTCTTCACGCGGCCCGGCTCGCCCGGCTTCGTGAACTCCATCTTGATCAGCTTCGAGCCGATCGAGCGGCGAATGATCGGGTACTTGCCCTGCGCGAGCGTGGTCTTGAACACGTAGAACTCGTCCGGATTCACCGCGCCCTGCACGACGGTTTCGCCGAGGCCATAGCTCGACGTGATGAAGACGGCGTCCTTGAAGCCCGATTCGGTGTCCAGCGTGAACATCACGCCCGCGGCGCCGACGTCCGAACGCACCATGCGCTGCACGCCCGCCGACAACGCGACTTCAGCATGCGTGAAGCCCTTGTGGACGCGATAGGAGATGGCGCGGTCGTTATACAGCGACGCGAACACGTGCTTCATGCGATCGAGCACGTCGTCGATGCCGACCACGTTCAGGTAGCTTTCCTGCTGACCGGCGAACGATGCGTCCGGCAGGTCTTCCGCGGTCGCGGATGAACGCACGGCAAACGACAGTTCCTCGGGCGAGCTCTGTTGCAGCGTGTCGAACCCCGCGCGAATGTCAGCCTCGAGCTGCGGCTGCAGCGGCGCGTCGACGATCCATTGACGGATCTCCTTGCCCGCTTCGGCGAGCGCCTTCACGTCGTCGACGTCGAGCGTCTCGAGACGTTTGGCGATGCGCTCGGTCAGATCGTTGTGCTGCAGGAAGTCACGGAACGCGAGCGCGGTGGTCGCGAAGCCGGTCGGCACGCGCACGCCGGCTTCGGCGAGCTGGCTGATCATCTCGCCCAGCGACGCGTTCTTGCCGCCGACGATCTCCACGTCGGTCATCCGCAACTGCTCGAACGGAACTACATACGCCTTGTCCTTTGCGACGGTAACTGCGTTAGTCATACAAGCCCCTAAGTGTGAAAGAAATTCACGGCTGTGCAAGTGGGCTTGAACACGGGCAGCCCATTGAAAGCCTCGACCCCGTGTCTTGCACAACCTGTTAGATAAGCAATCGCCTGGACGGCGGAGATGCGTTGCATGGCGCGCCGGCCGTGGAGCACGAGGCGGACGCACCGAAGAACGCGGTTGAGCGGACTTACCGCTCGATCTGTTGCGTTCAACGCATGTTGACATTAGATAACGTGACGTTGAACGACCGTTCGCGGCAAGTTAGCGGCCAATCGCCTGCAATTGCTTATCCAACAGGTTGCCGCTATTCTACCGTGCCGACTCCTGAAATGTGGCAGTCGGTCGAGAATTGCGCCTCGAATCGCGCGCCGAGCGAGCCAGCGGGCTTTTGCGAGACCGCCCGCGCGGGGCACGAGCGCGGCGCGCCCGCCGCCGCGCGGTTTGATTCGAGCGCGTTGTCGCGCTCACGCTTTCCGGCTCATTTGCCTTTCACGTTCACAGATCCTCTGATGCCGCCCACCGTATTCATCGTCTCAGACGGTACCGGGATTACTGCCGAAACCTTCGCGCATTCGATCCTCTCCCAGTTCGACCAGAAATTCCGCCTGGTCCGCGTGCCATTCGTCGACTCGACCGAGAAGGCCTACGCAACGCTCGAAAAGATCAACGAAGCGGTCGTGCAGGACGGCCGTCGACCGATCGTGTTCACCACGCTGGTCGATAGCTCGTCGAATCAGATCGTGAAGGGTTCGAACGCGCTCGTGCTCGACATGTTCCAGACCTTCGTCGAGCCGCTCGAGCAGGAACTGGAACTGAAGTCGAGCCACGCGATGGGCCGCGGCCACCAGAACGCGGACACCGAGGAGTACAAGAACCGGATCGAGGCGATCAATTTCTCGCTCGCGCACGACGACGGTCAATCGAATCGCAATCTCGCAGACGCCGACGTGATCCTCGTCGGCGTGTCGCGCAGCGGCAAGACGCCGACGAGCCTTTACCTGGCGATGCAGTACGGCGTGAAAGCGGCGAACTATCCGCTGATTCCCGAAGATTTCGAACGCGGCAAGCTGCCGACGCCGCTACGCGAGCATCGACAGAAGATGTTCGGCTTGTCGATCGATCCGCAGCGGCTGTCGGAGATCCGTAACGAGCGGCGGCCGGGCAGCAAGTATGCGGCGCCGGAAAACTGCCGCTATGAGATCAACGAAGCCGAAACGATGATGCGGCGCGAGGGGATCAAGTGGCTGTCGTCGACGCACAAGTCGATCGAGGAAATCGCTACGACGATCCTGCAGGAGATCAAGCTGGATCGGCCGTCGTATTGACGGTCAAGCCGGGCAGGCATTGCGTTGCCGGGCCAGAGCCCCGGCAACGCTACTTACAGTAAGTCTACTTTTTGCGCCCGCGCTGCTGCCGGCACTGCTCGAACACGCAGACCGCCGCCGCGGCCGCCACGTTCAGCGACTCCATACCGCCGGGCTGCGGAATCGTCACCCGCAACGATACGGCATCGCGCCACGCCTGCGACACGCCCGCCCCTTCGTTGCCGAACACCCACGCGAGCGGCCTGCTCAGGTCGCTGTCATAGATCGCTTCGGCACCGTGCGAATCGGTGATGACGATCGGTACCGCGAGCCGTTCGATCAGCGCACGCGCTTCGACATCCTCATGCATCTGCAACAGGAAGTGCGCGCCCATCCCGGAACGCAGCACCTTCGACGACCACGCGTATGCGGTGCCCGGCGCGCAGAACACGTGCTCGATACCCGCAGCCGCTGCGCTGCGCAGAATCGAGCCGACGTTGCCCGCGTCCTGCACGCCATCGAGCACGAGACAGTTTTGCTCGACGCGCTCGGGCAGCGGTGCGTCGAGCTTCTCGACGAGCAGCAGAATCCCGACCCCATGCACGACATTCGACAACTGCCCGAACAATGCATCCGGCAGCGTCACGAGCCGATGCTCGTCGATCCGTGACACGATCGCCTGCGCTTCGTCGTGACGCAACGCGCCGTCGGTGACGACGCATAGCTCCGGCTGACCTGCGACGTCGAGATACGTGCTCGCGAGATGGAAGCCCTCGAGCAGCGCGTGGCCGCTGCGGCGCTGTTGATGCGTCGAGCCGGCCAGTGCCTTCAGGCGCTTGTAGAGCGGATTGTCCCGCGAGGTGATGGCTTTCACAGGCAGCGAAGGCGGTGAGAAGGGAAAAGGAATCAGCGGCAATCAACGGCACCCAAGCGCGCAGCGCGCTCGAGCCGCGCTGATGGGTCGGTCACGCGAAGCCGGCTTCGCCGAACGCATCGCCGTCGAGCAGCAGTGCGTCGGCCACGACGACGGCGTCCGCCAGCGGCAACGGCACGCCAGTGCCGAATCGCAAATGCGCTTCGCGCACCGGCGCGAACGATCGCCGATGATGCTCGCACGGCCCATGCTCGCGCAGCGCCGCGAGATGCTGCGGCGTGCCATAACCGGCATGCGCGTCGAAGCCGTACATCGGATACGCCTGGTGCAGTTCGACCAGCATGCGGTCGCGCGTGACCTTCGCGAGAATCGACGCCGCCGAGATGCTCTTCACGAGCGCGTCGCCGCCAATCACCGCCTCGCTACGGATGCTGAGCGTCGGGCAACGGTTGCCGTCGATCTTCACGAGCGTCGGCACGACCGACAGGCCCTCGACCGCGCGCTTCATCGCGAGCATGGTGGCGTGCAGGATGTTCAGCGAATCGATTTCCTCGACTGTCGCCGACGCGATGCAGTACGCGAGCGCACGCTCGACGATCTTGTCGTACAGCGCTTCGCGCTTGAGTGCGCTCAGCGCCTTCGAATCGTCGAGGCCACGGATCATCGGTTTGGCGGGATCGAAAATCACCGCCGCCGCGACGACCGGACCGGCCAGCGGTCCGCGCCCTGCCTCGTCGACGCCGCAGACGATGTCGTCGGCGCTCTCGAAGTTCAGGCCGGCTTGCGCCACTACCCGAACGGTGGCCGCGATCTTCCGGCGAGGCGCGCGCGCGGCGGTCATGGCCGCCCTGCCCGCTGCTCGACGACGCTCGCCACGACTTCGGCCGCGCGCTGCGCGGTGTTCTGCTTCAGCACGTGATGCATCTCCGTGAAGATTTCCTTCAGCGTGCGCCGGTTCGCCTCGTCGCGCAACTGTTTCAGCGTCGCCTCGGCGAGCGCCTGCGGCGTCGCGAAGTGCTGCAGGATCTCCGGCACCACGAAACGCCCGGCCAGGATGTTCGGCAGGCCGACGTACGGCAGATAGCCCTGGCGGCGCATGATCTGGCCGGTCAGCCAGGGCACCTTGTACGAAATCACCATCGGCTTTTTCAGCAGCGCGGCTTCGAGCGTGACGGTGCCGCTCTTCACGAGAATCGCGTCGGCGGCGGTCATCGCGAGTTGCGACTGACCTTCGGTGATGGTCAGCACGAGGCCCGGATGTGCATCGACGAGCGGCTGCAGCAACGCGCGCAACGCCGGCGTCGCCGCCGGCATCACGAAGCGCACGCTGGGCTCCTGGTGCTGCATCATCTCCATCGCCGCGAAGAACGTCGGGCCGATCAGATCGATCTCGGAGCGCCGGCTGCCCGGCAGCACCGCGATCACCGGCCCGCTTTCCGCGAGACCGAGTGCGCGGCGCGCACCGAGGGTGTCGGGTTCGAGCGGGATCTGATCGGCCAGCGGATGCCCGACGTACGACGCCGCGACACCCGCCTTTTCGAGCAGCGCGGTTTCGAACGGGAACACGCACAGCATGTGGTCGACGGCCTTGGCGATCTTCTTGATGCGCCCGCCACGCCACGCCCAGATGGACGGGCAGACGAAGTGCACGGTCGGAATGCCGGCGTCGCGCAGTGCGTGCTCGAGCCCGAAATTGAAGTCGGGCGCGTCGACGCCGACGAACACGGACGGCGGTTCGGCGAGCAGCTGACGCTTGAGCTCGTTGCGGATACCGAGGATTTCAGGAATGTGCCGCAGTGCTTCGACATAGCCGCGCACCGTCAGCTTTTCCATCGGCCAGTGGGCGTCGAAGCCCGCGGCGATCATGCGCGGACCGCCGATGCCGTAGTACTGCGTGGCGGCCGGCAACCGGCTGGCGAGGCCGTCGAGCAGCGACGCGGCGAGCAGGTCGCCGGACGGCTCGCCGGCCACCATCGCGACGCGCAGCGGACTGGGTTGCAACCTCATCGGTTAGCGGATGATGCCGCGCTGCGACGCTTCGACGAACGCGAGCAGCGTCTGCACCGGGGCGTCGCCGTCACCGCCGGCCGAACCGAGTTCCTTCAGTTGCACCTTCGCTTCTTCGAGCGACAGGCCGTTCTTGTACAGCACGCGATACGCGGTGCGCAGCACCGAGATCGCGTCGGCCGAGAAGCCGCGGCGGCGCAGCCCTTCGACGTTGATGCCGTGCGGCTCGGCCTTGTTGCCCGCGGCGATCACGTACGGCGGCACGTCCTGCACGAGCGCCGACGCGCCGCCGAGCATCGAATGCGCACCGATGCGCACGAACTGATGCACGCCCGACATGCCGCCGATGATCGCGTAGTCGCCGATCGTCACGTGACCGGCCATCTGCGCGTTGCTCGACAGGATCACGTTGTTGCCGACGTGGCAGTCGTGACCGATGTGCACGTAGGCCATGATCCAGTTGTCGTCGCCGAGCGTGGTGACGCCCGCGTCCTGCACCGTGCCGGTGTGGATCGTCGTGAACTCGCGGATCATGTTGCGGTTGCCGATCACGAGCCTGGTCGGCTCGTCCCGGTACTTCATGTCCTGCGGACGCCCGCCGACCGATGCGTAATGGCCGATGCGGTTGTCTTCGCCGAGCGTGGTATAGCCTTCGATCACGCTGTGCGAGCCGACCGTGCTGCGCGCACCGATCGTCACGTGTGCGCCGATCACCGCATAGGGCCCGACTTCGACGGATTCGTCCAGCTGCGCGCCCGCTTCGATGATCGCGGTGGGATGGATCCTGCTCATGCGTCCTCGCTTCTGATTCTGTTGCGTTGTGTGGATGGCCTTGCCGTCAGGGCCGCCGCGCGCGTGCCTTGCCGCGCCGCGACCTGCCCCGACGCGGGCTTTACGCGTCTTTGTCCGTGTGGCGCACCGCGCACATCAGATCGGCTTCCGCCGCGACGACGCCATCCACTTCGGCGCGCGCCTTGAACTTCCAGATGCCGCGCATGTGACGCTCGAACGTGCAGTTCAGGATCAGCTGATCGCCCGGTTCCACCACGCGCTTGAAGCGCGCGTTGTCGATGCCGACGAACAGGTACAGCGTGTTCGACGGATCGCTCGGCTCTTCCGAGAACGTCAGCAGCGCCGCGGTCTGCGCGAGGGCTTCGAGGATCAGCACGCCTGGCATCACCGGCCGCGTCGGGAAATGTCCCTGGAAATACGGCTCATTGATCGACACGTTCTTCAACGCTTTGATGCTCTTGTGCGGTTCGAGTTCGAGCACCCGGTCGACCAGCAGGATCGGATAACGATGCGGCAGCAGCGTGAGAATCTTATGAATGTCGAGATTGATTTTTTCGGTGCTCATGGTGTTTCTGCTCACGCATTGACTGCGCGATGATGACTGCGGATGCTGGGTGCAGGTGGGTTGAAAACGCGCACGACCGGCGCCTCTGATGACCGGTGGTCGTGCCACCCGGTCACGGCCACCGGCTTTGCTTCATGATGCTCGACCACTATTTTACGCGGTGCGGATGGGTCGCCGGGATAACTGTCAGATCTTGTTGCCTGCGGGTTGACCTGCGGCGCCGTCAGTGGCATTGCCGGCTTTGTCGACGGTGGCGTTCTCCAGCGCTTTGATGCGATCGCGAAGCTTGTCGATATTGCGCAGCAGCGCGGCGCTTTTGTTCCAGTCCGCGTGGTTCACGGCCGGGAACGCGCTCGTGTACATGCCGGGCTTCAGCAGCGACTTCGACACGCCCGACTTTGCGGTGACGATCACGTAATCGGCGAGCGTCACGTGTCCGGCAATGCCGACCGCGCCGCCGATCATGCAATGACGGCCGATGGTCGTGCTGCCCGCGATGCCCGCGCAGCCCGCGATCACCGTGTAGGCGCCGACCTTGCAGTTGTGGCCGATCTGCACGAGGTTGTCGATCTTCACGCACTCCTCGATGATCGTGTCGGCCATCGCGCCGCGGTCGATCGTGGTGTTCGCGCCGATTTCGACGTCGTTCGCGATCGACACGCCGCCGACCTGCGGAATCTTGACCCAACTGCCGGTGCGTGCGTCGCCCTCGCCGACGAAGTCGGGCGCGAAGCCGAAGCCGTCCGAGCCGATCACCGCGCCCGCTTGGACGATCACGCGCTCGCCGAGCTTGCAGCCGTGGTACACGGTCACGTTCGGATACAGATGTGAGTTCGCCCCGACGCGGGTGCCGCGGCCGATTACGACGTTGGCGTCGAGCCGCGCGTGCTCGCCGATCACTGCGCCCGCTTCCACGGTGACACGCGGACCGATCACCGCGCTCGCGGCGACCTGGGCGGAAGGATCGATGGTTGCGCTCGGATGCACGCCGGGGACCGCCCTCGGCGCGGCCAGGTCGATGAAGGTTTGCGCGATGCGCGCAAAGTAAGCGTAGGGATTCGGCGTGACGATGAAGTTTCGAGCTTCGCGCGAGGCGAGCTTCGCAAGGTCGCCGGCATTGATCAGCACTGCGCCGGCGCGGGTCGTTTCGACCTGCGACAGATACTTCGGATTGGCGAGGAACGCCAACTGGTCCGGGCCTGCCTGGTCGAGCGGCGCAAGACTGCTCACGCGCTGCGCCCCGTTACCGACTACTTCACCACCGAACCGCTGGACGATGTCCTCGAGCGTAAATGCCATGCCTATCCCGTCTCCAATGTCGACCAGAGTTGGCGCTTTAGCGCTTACTCTGGTCCCATTCAAATCATTGCGAGGGCGCGCGCCGAGGCGTGCGGGGCGACCGTGCGCCGCCCTCAGTCGCCCTCATTGCCCTTAGTTGCCCGATGCCGCCAGTGCCTTCAGCACCTGGTCGGTGATATCGATGCGCGGGCTCACGTACACCGCTTCCTGGACGATCAGATCGTAGTGCTGCGTTTCGGCGATCTGCTTGATGACCTTGTTCGCGCGATCGAGCACCGCCGCGAGTTCCTCGTTGCGGCGCTGGTTCAGGTCTTCGCGGAACTCACGCTGCTTCCGTTGGAAGTCCGAATCGAGCTGCGACAGGTCGCGCTGCTTTTGCGCGCGATCGGTCGCTGACATTGTCGCGCCATTCTTGTCGAGTGCATCGGACATCGACTTGAGCTTTTGCGCCATGTCGGCGAGATCCTTGTCCCGCTTCGCGAATTCGGCCTCGAGCTTCAGCTGCGCGGCTTTCGCCGCCGCCGATTCGCGCAGGATGCGGTCGGAATTCACCGCGGCGATCCTCGCCTCCTGCGCGTGCGCCATGCCGACCCCGAGGGTCATTGCCAGCGCCAATGCGCACGCTACACGTTTCGAAAACATACCGGTTAGCAAAGTCATCCTCTCGATACTGTAGTTTGGCCGGGTCCGCCGCCGCAGCCGGCGGCCGGCAACGCCGGCCGCCGGGAACACCCGCCGCCCGATCAGAACGCCGTCCCGATCTGGAACTGGAACTTCTGGTACTGGTCGCCAGTGTGCTTCGTGAGCGGGAAGCCAAGGCTCAACTTGAGCGGGCCGATCGGCGAGATCCACGCGAGACCCACACCGTAGCCGTAACGCAGGCCATTTGCGCCGATGCTGTTACCTTCCGTTCCCCACACGTTACCGGCGTCGAGGAACGTGAACACACGCAGCGTGCGATCGTAGCCCGTGCCTGGCAGCGGGAACGTGAGCTCGATATTGCCGACGAGCAGCTTCGAGCCGCCGATCGGGTCGTTGGTCTTCGCGTCTCGCGGACCGAGCGAGCTCGGCTCGTAGCCGCGCACCGAACCGATACCGCCGGCGAAGTAGTTCTTGAAGATCGGATAAGGCTTGCCGCCGAGGCCGTTACCGTAGCCGCCCTGGAAGTTGAAGCCCAGCACGAAGCCACGCGCGAACGAGTAATAGTACTGCGCGTTGATGTCGGCCTTGTAGTACTGCGTGCCCCCGACCGGCGTGCCGTACTCGGCGTTCGCCTGCGTGAAGTAGCCGCGGCTCGGCACCAGCGCGCTGTCACGCGCGTCGCGCGACCAACCGACCGTCAGCGGTACGTTGTTCGACACGCGGCCGAACTGGTTCACGTAGTCGATATAGCTTTGCGGCGTATTCGAGTCGATGTCGAGCTGGTTCTGCTCGAAGCCGACGCCGAAAAACACCGTGTCGACTTCGGAGAACGGAATGCCGAACTTCAGGTCACCGCCTATCGTGACGATCTTGAAGCTCGAATCGGTCGAATAGTACAGCGGCTGGTACGTGCGGTAGTAGACGTCGGTGATCCGCTTGATGCCATCCACCGTGAAGTACGGGTCGACCTGCGTGACCGTCAGCGTACGGTACGTCTTCGCGGTATTGATGTTCACCGCGAGGCTCGTGCCGGAGCCGAACACGTTGTCCTGCGAGATACCCGCCGACAGCACCACCTTGTCCGTCGACGAGAAACCCGCACCGAGCGTGATCGCGCCGGTCGGCTTTTCGGCGACCTTCACGTCGATGTCGACTTGGTCGGGCGTGCCTTCGACCGGCACCGTGGTCACGTCGACGTCGGTGAAGTAGCCGAGACGGTTGATACGGTCCTTCGACAGCGCGAGGCGGTTCGAATCGAACCACGAGCTTTCGAGCTGGCGCATTTCGCGACGCACCACTTCGTCGCGCGTGCGCGTGTTGCCGACCACGTTGATGCGTCGCACGTACACGCGACGGCTCGGGTCGACCTGAAGCGTCAGGTCGACGGTGTGGTTGTTCTGGTCGATCTGCGGCTGTGCATTGACGGTCGCGAACGCGTAGCCGTACTCGCCGAGCTTGTCGACGATCGCCTTCGTGGTGGCCTGCAGCTTTTCGGCCGAGAAGCGGTCGCCCGGCTTGATCTTGATCAGCTTCTTCAGTTCCGCTTCGCGGTCGAGCAGATTGCCGGCGAGGCGGATGTTCGAAATCGTGTACGGCTGACCTTCATGCAGCGTGACCGTCAGGTACATGTCCTTCTTGTCCGGCGAAATCGACACCTGGGTCGATTCGATGCTGAACTCGAGATAGCCGCGGTTCAGGTAGTACGAGCGGACGTTCTCGAGGTCGCCGGTGAGCTTGTCTTTCGCGTACAGGTCGTTCTTCGTGTACCACGAGAACCAGTTCGGCGTGGACAGCTGCATTTCGTCGCGTAGCGTGCCGGTGCTGAATGTCTTGTTGCCGATGAAGTTGATCTGACGGATCTTCGCGCTCGGACCTTCGGCCACCGAGAACAGGATGCCGACGCGGTTGCGGTCGATCGGCGTGATCGTCGTGGTGACTTCAGCCGCGTAAAAGCCGCGCGTCAGATACTGGCGCTTCAGTTCCTGCTCGGCCTTGTCGACGAGGGCCTTGTCGTAGTAGCGGCCTTGCGACAGCCCGACCGCGCGCAGCGCCTTGATCAGGTTGTCCTTGTCGAACTCGTGGATACCGGCGAAGTCGATCGTGCCGATGGCCGGGCGCTCTTGCACCTGCACGATCACCACGTTGCCTTCGGTCGCGATCTTGACGTCGTTGAAGAAGCCCGTCGCGTACAGCGCGCGAATCGCTTCGGACGCCTTGTCGTCGGAAAAGGTATCGCCTTGCTTGATGGGCAGGTACGCGAACACCGTGCCCGGTTCGACGCGTTGCAATCCCTCAATGCGAATGTCTTGCACCACGAAGGGCGTCGTTGCGTGAGCAACCAGCCCATGCGCGGCGAACGCCGCGGCTACAACCGTCTTTGGACCAAAGCGATGAGGTTTGAACAACGTGCTTCCCCAGTATGTATAGCTGCATCAGGCCTGGCGGCCGCCCTCGTGAACGCCGCCGGACACTTTAAAAATGGATTAAACGAGCCAGATCGTTGAACAGCGCAATCGCCGACAACGCGACGATGCAGGCAAGCCCCGCCCTCTGAAAAACGAGTTGCCAGCGATCGGAGACAACTTTACCGGTCACAGCTTCAACCAAATAATATAACAGATGACCCCCATCCAATACCGGAATTGGTAGCAGGTTCAGCACGCCGAGGCTAATGCTGACAAGGGCCAGGAACGACAGAAACGCGGCAGGACCCAGACGTGCGCTCTTTCCCGCGTAGTCGGCGATCGTCACCGGACCGGACAGATTCTTCAGCGATGCCTCGCCGACGATCATCCGGCCGAACATCCTGACCGAGTACACCGCGAGATCCCAGGTACGGCGCGCGCCGAGGTGGAGGCTCTCGAGCGGCCCGTAGCGCACGTCGATCGACGGCACCTGGGTCGCCAGCTCCGCGCCGATGCGGCCGATCTGCTGCCCGCTCGCCGCATCGCGCTGCAGCTGCGGCACGATGGTGATTTCTTCGAGCGCGCCCGCCGCATGACCGCCACGGCCCCCGCGCTCCACCCGCAGCGTGACCGGCACGCCGGCGTGCGATTTTACAAAAGCGATGAAGGCCGAGGCATTATCGGTCGGCGTGCCGTTGATCGCGCGCAGCCGGTCGCCGGCGACGAGCCCCGCCTTTTGCGCGGCGCTGCCCGCCTGCACGCCCGCCACCGTCAGCTTGCCGCCACCGGGCTCGAAGCCGAGGCGCGACATCAGATCGTCGTCGACGTCTTTCTCGCCGAGGCCGCGCAGGTCCATCGGAAAATCGGACGTGCCGTGCGCGTCTTTTGCACTGAGCACGATGCGCTGCTGATCGAACGCGGCGCCGAGCAGCTTCCAGCGCAGATCCGACCACGACCGCACCGGCTCGGTCTCATCGCTATGGCCGGTGCGCACACCGACGATGGTCTCGCCGCCCTCGAAGCCCGCCAGCGCGGCCGGCGTGTTCGGCGCGGGTGTCGCGATCACGGCGGCCGGTTCGGTCACGCCAGTTGCGAACACGAGCGCGAACAGCACGATCGCGAGCAGGAAATTCGCGACCGGACCGGCCGCGACGATCGCGAAGCGCCGCCACACCGACTGACGGTTGAACGCATGCGGCAGATCCGCTTCGGGAATCGAACCGGGGCCGGTCTCGCGCTCGTCGAGCATCTTCACGTAGCCGCCGAGCGGCAGCGCGGCAATCGTCCACTCGGTGCCCGTCTTCGGACTGACCCACTGAACGAGCGGCTTGCCGAAGCCGATCGAGAAGCGCAGCACCTTCACGCCGCACAGACGCGCAACGCTGTAGTGCCCGTACTCGTGGACTACCACGAGTACGCCAATCGCAACCGCGAAAGCGAGCAGTTCGATCAGCAGATTCATAGACGCCTCACTGGACGGCGCGTTCCGTGCGACGGGCGCCGTCAGGCAGACGCGCGATGAATTCGGTAGCAGCTCGGCGCGCGGCGGCGTCCGCTTCGATGACGTCGTCGAGCGCGTGCGCGCGGCGGTTCGGCAACGCGTTCAGCACCGAGTCGACCGTCTCGGCAATCGCCATGAAGCCGATGCGGCGCGCGAGAAATGCCTCCACCGCGATCTCGTTCGCGGCGTTCAACGCCGCGCTCGCGACGCCGCCTTCCACAAGCGCCTTCATGGCGAGCGCGAGGCACGGGAAGCGCGCGTAGTCGGGTTTTTCGAACGACAGCGACGCGATCTCCGCGAGATCGAGCTGCGCGACCCCGGAATCGACGCGATCCGGAAACGCGAGCGCGTGCGCGATCGGCGTGCGCATGTCGGGGTTGCCGAGCTGCGCGAGCACCGAACCGTCCGCGTACGACACCAGCGAATGAATCACGCTCTGCGGATGGATCAGCACGTCGATGCGCTCGCCGGGCAGGTTGAACAGCCAGTGCGCCTCGATCACTTCGAGGCCCTTGTTCATCATCGTGGCCGAGTCGACCGAGATCTTGCGGCCCATCACCCAGTTCGGATGCTTGCAGGCTTCGTCAGGCGTCACGTCGACGAGCGTGGCCGGTTCGCGCGTACGGAACGGGCCGCCCGATGCGGTCAGGATGATCTTTGAAACGCCGCCATGCAGCGACGCTTCACGCGGCAGGCATTGGAAAATCGCGTTGTGTTCGCTGTCGACCGGCAGCAGCACCGCGCCGTGGTCGCGCACCGCGTCCATGAAGATCGCGCCGGACATCACCAGCGCTTCCTTGTTCGCGAGCAGGATGCGCTTGCCGGCGCGCGCCGCGGCAAGGCTCGGCGCGAGACCGGCCGCGCCGACGATCGCCGCGACCACCGTGTCGCAGCCCTCGCCCTTCGCGACGTCGACGAGCGCCTGCGGCCCGTACGTGACCTCGGTCTTGCTGCCCGCTTCGCGCAGCTTCGCGGCGACCTTCGCGGCCGTGTCGGCGTCGCCGACCACCGCCACTTCGGGCGCGAAACGCAGGCATTGCCCGACGAGCTTGTCGCCGTTGCGATGCGCGCTCAGCGCGTAAATCGAAAACCGCTCGGGATGACGCGCGACCACGTCGAGCGTACTGTCTCCAATCGAGCCCGTGGAACCGAGCAATGTCAGACGTTTTTGCATATCTCTTTCTCTAGCCGAGCAGCAGCATGGCGAGCGGCAGCACCGGCAACAACGCGTCGATGCGATCGAGCACGCCGCCGTGCCCCGGCAACAGGCCGCTCGAGTCTTTGACGCCGGCCTGACGTTTCATCATCGATTCGAACAGGTCACCGACCACGCTGAAAACCACCAGCAGAGTCAGCGCGAGCACCGTGCGCAGCGCACCCAGTTGCGCCAGCAGCGCAGAATACAGGGTCGGCTCGAACGCGTGCAAAAAGATCGCCGCGGCCGCGACGATCATGACCAGCAGCCAGCCGCCGATCGCCCCCTCCCAGGTTTTACCCGGACTGATCGCTGGCGCCAGCTTGTGCTTGCCAAATGCCTTCCCGGAGAAGTATGCGCCGATATCGGCGAGCCATACCAATAGCAGCAGCGACAGCACGAACGGCACACCCTGCATGCGCGCGGCGACGAGAGCATGCCAGCACGCGATGAAACCGACGATTCCGGAAAGAAACAGAAACGCGCGCCACGCGCCCTGCGCGAGCACGGGCTTGCGCAGCAGCACGAATGGACCGGCGATCACCCAGAAAATCGCCGCCGCCTGGAAGAACGGCCGCGCAGGCTCGGTGCCGATGCCCACCCGCGTACTGGTGACGAGTCCGAGTGCCGCGACGAGCGCGTACAGCACCGGACCCGCGCCACCGAGCTTCAGCAGGCGCGCCCACTCCCACGCGGCGAACACGACGACGAAAGCGATCAGCGCGCCGAATGCGCCGACAGGCGCGAACAGCGTGACAGGCAGGAACACTGCCAGCAACACGATCGCCGTGATGACACGGGTCTTTAGCATGGAAGCGAATCGACGTTCTGCGATTGCGGCTCGAGCTGAGCACTGGTGCGGCCGAAGCGGCGTTCCCGCTCCGTGTACGAAGCGATGGCGTGACCGAGCGCGTCGGCGTCGAAATCCGGCCAGAACGTGTCGGTGAAATAGAACTCGGTGTAGGCAAGCTGCCACAGCAGGAAGTTGCTGACGCGGCGCTCGCCGCCGGTGCGGATGAACAGGTCCGGCTCGGGTGCGTAGGCCATCGACAGGTGCTCGGCGAACGCGTCCTCGTTGACCTCGACCGGCTTGCCCGCCGCCGCTTGCTCGACGAGCTTGCGGGTGGCCTGCATGATGTCCCAGCGCCCGCCGTAGTTCGCGGCGATGGTCAGCGTGAGACGGGTGTTGCGCGCGGTCTTGGTTTCCGCGCGCTTGATCAGATCGCGGATCTTGTCGTCGAAACGCTCGAGATCGCCGACCACGCGCAAACGGATCCCGTTCGCGTGCAGCTTGCCGATCTCGCGCTCGAGCGCGGTGACGAACAGGCGCATCAGGAACGATACCTCCTCGTTCGGACGGCGCCAGTTCTCCGAGCTGAACGCGAACAGCGTCAGATATTCGACGCCCCGCCGCGCGCACGCCTCGACGGCCGCCCGCACCGCGTCGACGCCGCGCGTATGGCCCGCCACGCGGGGCAGACGCCGCTGCGTGGCCCAACGGCCGTTGCCATCCATGATGATCGCGATATGTCGCGGCACCGCGGCGACTTCAGGCACGCGCACGGTTGAGCTGGTATAGGTCATGGCCGTCGGGACAGTAATGCCAGTAAAGAAGTGGAAATCAGAAGGTGCTGGGCCGAACGGCGTCAGACCGTCATGATCTCGGCTTCTTTCGTTGTGACGAGCTTGTCGATTTCGGCGACGAACTTGTCCGTCAGCTTCTGGACGTCGTCACCGGCACGACGCTCGTCGTCTTCCGAGATTTCCTTGTCCTTGACGAGCTTCTTCAGTTGCTCGTTGGCGTCGCGGCGCAGGTTGCGCACGGCCACCTTGGCCGTTTCGGCTTCGCTGCGAACGACCTTGGTCAGCTCGCGGCGACGCTCTTCGGTCAACGCTGGCATCGGTACGCGGATCACATCGCCATGGGTAGCTGGGTTCAGACCGAGATCCGACTCGCGGATCGCCTTTTCGACGACCTGGACCATCTTCTTTTCCCACGGCTGCACGCCGATCGTGCGCGCGTCGATCAGCGTCAGGTTCGCGACCTGCGAAATCGGCACCGGCGAGCCATAGTAGTCGCACTGGATATGATCGAGCAGGCCCGTGTGCGCACGGCCCGTGCGGATCTTCGACAGGTCGTTCCTGAACGCGTCGATGGAGCGCTGCATCTTCTGTTCAGCGCCCTTCCTGATATCAGCCACAGACATTTTTAAACCTCCGAACCTTCAAAACGGTGCGAGCCGCCCGGCACGCGCGATGCGGCGGCCCGGGCTCGCGTCAAAGCCCACGTAATGTAAACGAAGTTTACACGTGGACGAGGGTGCCCTCGTCCTCACCTAGCACGATGCGCTTGAGCGCACCGGGTTTGACGATCGAAAACACGCGGATCGGCAGCTTCTGGTCGCGGCACAGAGCGAAAGCCGTCGCGTCCATCACCTGCAGATTGCGGCCGATTGCCTCATCGAAGCTGATCGTGCTGTAGCGGGTCGCGCTCGAATCCTTCTTCGGATCGGCCGAATAGACGCCGTCCACCTTGGTCGCCTTCAGCACCACTTCTGCGCCGATTTCCGCGCCGCGCAATGCAGCGGCCGTGTCGGTCGTGAAGAACGGGTTGCCGGTGCCGGCCGCGAAGATCACGACCTTGCCTTCCTCGAGCTGGCGGATCGCGCGGGGCCGGATGTACGGCTCGACGACCTGGTCCATGCGCAGCGCCGATTGCACGCGCGCCTCAATGCCGGCGTGACGCATCGCGTCCTGCAGCGCCAGCGCGTTCATCATCGTGGCGAGCATACCCATGTAGTCGGCCGTTGCGCGGTCCATACCCGCCGCACCGCCCGCGACGCCGCGAAAAATATTGCCGCCGCCGATCACCACGGCCAGTTGTGTTCCGAGACGGACCACTTCGGCCACGTCCGCCACCATTCGTTCGATGGTTCCGCGATTGATGCCGAAGGCATCGTCGCCCATCAGAGCTTCACCGGAGAGTTTGAGCAGGACGCGTTTATAGGCAGTGGGCATAGGGGTATCCAGATCGCGCAGAACAGGGCAACAACAAGGGACTAATGTAGGGGTGAAATGCTGATTCGGGCAAGCACCGCCAAATTGGCGAACCCTGAGGTTCGCCAGCGGCGGCCGCGCGGCGAGGGTCAACTCGTGCGCGGCCTTGCGGCGCTGCCGACCGCGGCAAGGTCTTGCCTCGCCGCGGGTCCAAACGGTACGGCGATGAAACTTGGGTAACGCTTATTGTTGCTTTGCAGCAGCGACCTGGGCGGCCACTTCCGCGGCGAAGTCGTCCTGCTTCTTCTCGATGCCTTCGCCGACCACGAACAGCGCGAACTTCTGCACGCTCGAGTTGCCCGCCTTCAGCATCTGCTCGATCGTCTGCTTGTCGTTCTTCACGAACGTCTGGTTCAGCAGCGACACTTCCTTCAGGTACTTCTGCACGCTGCCGTCGACCATCTTCGCGACGATTTCAGCCGGCTTGCCCGATTCGGCGGCTTTCTGTTCAGCGATGCTGCGTTCCTTGGCGATCAGGTCCGCCGGCACGTCGTCCGACGACAGGGAAACCGGCTTCATCGCGGCGATGTGCATCGCCACGTCCTTGCCGACCTGTTCGTCCGCGCCGGTGTACTCGACCAGCACGCCGATGCGCGTGCCGTGCAGGTACGCCGCCAGCTTGTTCGCGGTGTCGAAGCGCACGAAACGGCGGATCGACAGGTTTTCGCCGATCTTGCCGACCAGCGCGAGGCGCACTGCGTCGACGGTTTGGCCGTCGAGCGGCAGGGCTGACAGCGCCGCGACGTCAGCCGGGTTTTGCGTCGCGACGAGTTCGGCGACCTTCTTCGAGAACGCGAGGAAGTCGTCGTTCTTCGAGACGAAGTCGGTTTCGCAGTTGAGCTCGACGAGCGAACCAGCGTTGCCGTTGATGAACGATGCGACGACGCCTTCGGCCGTCACGCGCGATGCCGCCTTGGTCGCCTTGTTGCCGAGCTTCACGCGCAGCAGTTCTTCAGCGCGCGCCAGATCGCCGTCGGCTTCCGTCAGCGCCTTCTTGCATTCCATCATCGGCGCGTCGGTCTTCGCGCGCAGTTCTGCAACCATGCTTGCGGTAATTGCCGCCATCATTTGCTCCTTGAGTTCTGTCTGTCACACGCCGCCCGCATTTCGATGCCGGCGGCAGGAATTCGTTTCAGCGTTTTCGCGCATTTTTTGCGAGCGACGCGCCTCGCGTCGCCTCGAGCACTCTGCCAGATGCCCGTTACAACAACTGTCATAGACGTCGCGACTTAAAAAAAGGGGGCCTGTAGAAAGCCCCCTTTTATGCCGGACCCTGGGCAGCCTTACGCTTCCGGGTTGACCTCGACGAACTCGTCGCCGTCGCCGCCACGCGCAGCCTGGACCACTTCGTTGACCGCGTTGGCACGGCCTTCGAGGATCGCATCGGCCACGCCAGCCGCGTACAGGGCGACGGCCTTGCTGGCGTCGTCGTTACCCGGGATCACGTAGTCCACACCTTCCGGCGAGTGGTTCGTATCGACCACGGCGATGACCGGAATGCCGAGCTTGTTTGCTTCGGTCACGGCAATCTTGTGGTAGCCGACGTCAACCACGAAGATCGCGTCCGGAATGCCGCCCATGTCCTTCACGCCGCCGATCGACTTCTGCAGCTTGGCCATTTCACGTTCGAACAGAAGCGCTTCCTTCTTGCTCATGCGCTCGGTTTCACCGGCTTCCAGCGCCGCTTCCATGTCCTTCAGGCGCTTGATCGAAACCTTCAGCGTCTTGAAGTTGGTCAGCATGCCGCCGAGCCAGCGCGCGTTCACGAACGGCATACCAGCGCGCTGCGCTTCCTGGGCGATCGTGTCACGCGATTGACGCTTCGTACCGACGAACAGGATCGTGCCGCGGTTCGATGCCAGCTGACGCGCGTACTTCAGCGCGTCGTTGTACATCGGCAGCGTCTTTTCGAGGTTGATGATGTGAATCTTGTTGCGATGACCGAAAATGAAGGGAGCCATCTTCGGGTTCCAGAAGCGGGTCTGGTGACCGAAGTGGACACCTGCTTCCAGCATTTGACGCATCGTAACTGCCATGAAATTCTCCACGAGGGTTTGGTCTTAAACCGGCTGCCGTATCGGCCGCGCCCGCCTCTACCTTGGCTGGAACGCGACGACACCCTGGGTGCGCCGGCTTGCGAATTGGTTGCCTGACACGACTTTCTCTCACTCACGACACCCAACAACCGGAGTGCCGCGAGAAGCCGCTCCGCCCAGCTGCCATGCGCGATTTTGCGCACTCGCGAATGAAAGCGGACTAGGACCGACTTAGCCAAACAGTATAGCACGCGACGACCGACTGACTCAACCGGCCCGACCACCGGCCGATGGTCCTACGCACGGGACCGCGCCGCCGGGCCCGAAGCCCGGCCTGGCGTCCTTTGGGCCGCCAATTTGCCGATTCTGGCGCTTTTCGCCCATTGCCGCCCGATCCAGCGCAACGACCCGGCCCCCACTGCTGTAAAATGGCTCGATTCCGCCACGCGCGGGGGGCGTTAAGGATCGACCGGCATTCCGTGCCCGGCAGACGCCCCTCCGCCCGGCCACCGCAACACCCAGCAAGCCTTATCCAGCAAGGCTTCCGAGGAAACCATGGCTATCACCATCAAAAACGAAGACGATATCGCGAAGATGCGCGTCGCCTGCCGGCTCGCGAGCGAAGTGCTCGACTACATCACGCCGTTCGTCAAGGCCGGAGTCACCACTGGCGAGCTCGACCGTCTGTGTCACGAATACATGCTGAAGGACCAGGGCACGGTCCCCGCGCCGCTGAATTACCAGCCGCCCGGCTACCCGCCCTACCCGAAAGCCACCTGCATTTCCGTCAACGACGTGATCTGCCACGGCATTCCGGGCGACAAGGCGCTCAAAACCGGCGACGCGCTGAACATCGACATCACCGTGATCAAGGACGGCTATTTCGGCGACACGAGCCGCATGTTCATCGTCGGCGAAGGGTCGATCATGGCAAAGCGCCTCGTGCAAGCCACTTTCGAATGCATGTGGCTCGGCATCGACCAGGTGCGACCCGGCGCGCATCTCGGCGACATCGGCTATGCGATCCAGAAGCACGCCGAAGGCCTCGGCTACAGCGTGGTGCGCGAATATTGCGGACACGGCATCGGCACCGTATTCCACGAAGATCCGCAGATCCTGCACTACGGTCGCCCCGGCACCGGGTTCGAACTGCAGGCCGGTATGATCTTCACGATCGAGCCGATGATCAACGCCGGCCGTCGTGACATCCGCACGATGCCGGACCAGTGGACCGTCAAGACCAAGGACCGCAGCCTGTCCGCGCAGTGGGAGCACACGGTGCTCGTCACCGAGACCGGCTACGACGTGCTGACCGTGTCGGCCGGCACGCCCGCGCGTCCGCCCGTGGTCGCGGCCACGGCCTGACCGATTCCGACCACACCGCCTTCCTGCCAATGAGTAGCGTTCCAGCCGTCGCCCCCTCCCATGCCTCGTCGCTCAAGGCGGACTACAAAGTGGCCAAAGCCCAGTTGCTGGAACGCTTCCGAACGGCCACCAACGTCGACGCGTTGATGGCCGCCCTCGCGCGCGCCACGGACCATTCGCTGCGCGCCGCCTGGGACACCTGCGAGCTGCCCGACGACCTCGCGCTGGTCGCGGTTGGCGGCTATGGGCGCGGCGAACTCGCGCCGCACTCCGACATCGACATCCTGGTGCTGTTGCCCGACGCGCGGCTCGAGCATCTGGACGCGCGCATCGAGCGCTTCATCAGTCTCGCGTGGGATCTCGGGCTGGAACTCGGCAGCAGCGTGCGCAGCGTGTCGCAATGCATCGAGGAAGCGGCCAACGACGTCACGGTGCGTACCTCGCTGCTGGAAGCGCGCCGCATCACCGGCAGCACCGCACTGTTCGACGATTTCGCCCGGCGCTACCGTGCGGCGCTCGACCCGAAGGCGTTCTTCCAGGCGAAGGTGCTCGAAATGCGCCAGCGTCACGCGAAGTTTCAGGACACGCCCTACGCGCTCGAGCCGAACATCAAGGAAAGCCCGGGCGGGCTGCGCGACCTGCAGCTGATCCTGTGGATCACACAGGCGGCCGGCTTCGGCAGCAGCTGGCGCGAACTCGAAGCGCGCGGACTCATCACCGAGCGCGAGGCGCGCGAACTGCGCCACAACGAAGGCTTCCTGAAGTCGCTGCGTGCGCGGCTGCACGTGATCGCCGGGCGCCGCCAGGACATCCTGGTGTTCGACCTGCAGACGCCGGTCGCGGAAAGCTTCGGCCTCAAGCCGACCGCGACCAAGCGCGCGAGCGAGCAGCTGATGCGCCGCTACTACTGGGCCGCGAAAGCGGTCACGCAACTCGCGACGATCCTGATCCAGAACATCGAGGCGCAGCTGTTTCCGAGCACGAGCGGCATCACGCGCGTGCTGTCGGATCGCTTCGTCGAAAAGCAGGGCATGCTCGAAATCGCCTCCGACGACGTGTTCCAGCGCGAGCCGAATGCGATCTTCGAGGCGTTCCTGCTATACCAGCGCACCCCCGGCGTGAAGGGACTGTCGGCGCGCACGCTGCGCGCGATCTACAACGCCCGCGACGTGATGGACCAGCACTGGCGGCGCGATCCGGAAAATCGCCGGCTCTTCATGGAAATCCTGAAGCAGCCGGCCGGTATCACGCATGCGTTCCGGTTGATGAACCAGACGAGCGTGCTCGGGCGTTATCTGCTGAATTTCCGGCGCATCGTCGGGCAGATGCAGCACGACCTGTACCACGTGTTCACGGTCGATCAGCACATCCTGATGGTGCTGCGCAATCTGCGCCGCTTCGCGGTCGCCGAGCATGCGCACGAATACCCGTTCTGCAGCCAGTTGATCGTCAACTTCGACCGGCCGTGGGTGCTGTACGTGGCCGCGCTGTTTCATGACATCGCGAAGGGCCGCGGCGGCGATCATTCCACGCTGGGCATGGCCGACGCACGGCGCTTCTGCCGCCAGCACGGCATCGAAGGCGAGGATGGCGAGCTGGTCGTGTGGCTCGTGCAGCAGCATCTGACGATGAGCCAGGTCGCGCAGAAGCAGGACACGAGCGACCCTGAAGTGATCAAGCGCTTCGCCGAGCTGGTCGGCACCGAGCGCCGCCTGACCGCGCTCTATCTGCTGACCGTCGCCGACATCCGCGGCACCAGCCCGAAGGTCTGGAACACGTGGAAAGGCAAGCTGCTCGAAGACCTCTACCGCACCACGCTGGCCGTGCTTGGCGGTGCCCAGCCGGACGAGCATTCCGAGCTGAAGTCGCGCCAGGAAGAGGCGCTCGCGCTGCTGCGTCTCGAAACCGTGCCGGAAGGCGCGCAACGGGCGCTGTGGGACAAGCTGGACGTCGGCTATTTCCTGCGCCACGACGCGGCGGACATCGCGTGGCAGACGCGCGTGCTGTACCGCCACGTCGAAACGCCGACGCCGCTCGTACGCGCGCGGCCGTCGCCGATCGGCGAGGCGCTGCAGGTGCTCGTCTACGTGAAGGACCAGCCCGATCTGTTCGCGGGCATCTGCGCGTATTTCGACCGCAACGGCCTGTCGGTGCTCGATGCGCGCGTCAGCACGACGCGCCACGGCTACGCGCTCGACAACTTCCTCGTCGCGCACACCGAAGAGGACGTGCACTATCGCGACATCGCCAATCTGGTCGAGCAGGAGCTGACCGCGCGCCTCGGGGGCCACGGCACCTTGCTGCCGGGACCGTCGAAGGGCCGGCTGTCACGGCTATCGCGCACCTTCCCCATTACGCCGCGCGTCGACCTGCGGGCCGATGAGCGCGGCCAATACTACATCCTGTCCGTGTCGGCGAACGACCGGCCGGGCCTTCTTTATTCGATCGCGCGCGTGCTGGCTGAGCACCGGGTCGGCGTCGCCTCGGCGCGGATCAATACGCTCGGCGAACGCGTCGAGGACGTGTTTCTGCTCGAAGGACACAGCCTGTCGGACAACCGCCTGCAAATTCAGGTCGAGACCGAACTACTGCGCGCGATCGCAGTGTGAGATTTCATGCGAATCAAATTAACAGCGAAGCATCCGCGGCCGGCGTCGTCCGAACGCGCCCCTGTCCGCCCCAGCAGCGCGTCGGCGCGTAAGCCGACCCGTCCAGCGCGGCCGAAGCCATTCGAGGCCGAGGCCGGCGCGAAGCGCGAAGGCGCGGCATCGACGGGTGGTGGCGCGAAGCGGCCGGTCGGTGCGAAGCCGGCGGGCGCCGGTGCACGCGGGCCGCGTGCCGAAGGGTCGGGCGGGCGCGAACGGGGCGCGGCTGCCGCGGGCGCACCGCGCCGCTTCGAAGGTGCGGCTGAGCGAGGCGAGCGCGGAGAACGCGCGCCGCGTCGTTTCGAAGGCAACGCTGAGCGTGGCGAACGCGCGCCTCGGCGCGATTTCGGCGAACGGACTGAACGCGCGCCGCGTCGTTTCGAAGGCAACGCTGAACGTGGCGAACGCGCGCCTCGGCGCGATTTCGGCGAACGGACTGAACGCGCGCCGCGTCGTTTCGAAGGCAACGCTGAGCGTGGCGAACGCGGGCCTCGACGCGAATTCGGCGAACGGACTGAACGCGCGCCGCGTCGTTTCGAAGGCAACGCTGAGCGTGGCGAACGCGCTCCTCGACGCGATTTCGGCGAACGGACTGAACGCGCGCCGCGTCGTTTCGAAGGCAACGCTGAACGTGGCGAACGGGCGCCTCGGCGCGATTTCGGCGAACGGACTGAACGCGCGCCGCGTCGTTTCGAAGGCAACGCTGAGCGTGGCGAACGCGCGCCGCGTCGTTTCGAAGGCAGCGCTGAGCGTGGCGAACGCGCTCCTCGACGCGAATTCGGCGAGCGTGCAGAACGCGCACCCCGTCGTTTCGAGGGCAATGCGGAGCGCGGCGAGCGCGCACCGGGCCGCGACGCCGGCGAACGCCGTCCGTTCAGCGGTCCGCGTCCAGGCACAGGCAGGCCGTCGGAAGGCGGCGCGCGTGGCGATCGTCCGGTGCGCCGGGAGCGCGAGGCCGCCGACCGTCCGCGCTTCGGTAGCGATCGCGGTGAGCCGCAGGAGCGTCGCGGTGGCGATCGAGGCGCGCGCAGCGACAGCACCTCGCGCCGCTTCGAAAGCGAGCGTGGCGAGCGCAGCTTCGCGAAGCCGGCAAAAGGCGGCTACGGCGAACGCACCGAGCGTCGCGAGCGCCCTGCGCGCAGCTTCGACGGCACGTTGCCGGCCGCGAACCGCCGCTTCGGCGACGACCGACCAGCCCGCGCCGCCAAGCCGCGAGCCTCGGCATCAGCAACCGCCCGCCCCGTCGACACCACCATCGACACCCCGCATCCGCCCCGCCGCGATCGCGAAGACGCGCCGGGCATGCTGCGTCTGTCGAAGCTGATGTCCAAGCTCGGCCTGTGCTCGCGTCGCGAGGCCGACGAATGGATCGAGAAAGGCTGGGTCATGGTCGACGGCGAGCGCGTCGATACGCTCGGCACGAAGGTGTTCCCGGATCAGCGCATCGACATCGACCCGGCCGCCGAAGCCTTTCAGTCGAGCCAGGTGACCGTGATCGTTCACAAGCCGGTCGGGCTCGTGTCGGGCCAGGCGGAGGACGGCTATCAGCCGGCCATCACGCTCGTCACGCCGGAGAATCGCTGGGAAGGCGACCGTTCGGGGATCCCCTTCTCGGCGTCGCATCTGCGCCAGCTCGCGCCGGCCGGGCGTCTCGACATCGATTCGACGGGCCTGCTCGTGCTGACGCAGGACGGCCGCATCGCGAAGCAACTGATCGGCGGTCACTCGGACGTGGACAAGGAGTATCTGGTGCGCGTCGCCTACGGCGATCACACGGTCGACGTAGAAAACCATTTCCCGGCCGAAAAACTCGCGCTGCTGCGCCACGGCCTGTCGCTCGACGACGTCGCGCTGAAGCCCGCGCAGGTCAGCTGGCAGAACGGCGAGCAGCTGCGTTTCGTGCTGCGCGAAGGCAAGAAGCGTCAGATTCGCCGCATGTGCGAACTGGTCGGTCTCGAGGTGGTGGGCCTGAAGCGCGTGCGCATGGGCCAGGTGATGCTCGGCGCGCTGCCGCCGGGACAGTGGCGCTATCTGTCGGAAGACGAGTCGTTCTGAGGTCCGTCCAATGCGCCTCCTTGCTGAGAGCGGACGCATCGGCACAACAAAAAACCCACGCACTTTGGCGTGGGTTTTTTGTTGGCGGCAGCTGTGTCAGTCGTCGCTGTTCGTATCGAGATCCGGGAACAGGACCTCCGTAAAGCCGAACTTCGAGAAATCGGTAATCCGCATCGGATACAGCTTGCCGATCAGATGATCGCATTCGTGCTGCACAACCCGTGCGTGAAAACCCTCGGCGACCCGGTCGATCGGATTGCCGAACTGGTCGAAGCCGTGATAACGGATCATCGAAAACCGGCTCACCACGCCGCGCAGCCCCGGCACCGACAGGCAACCTTCCCAGCTTTCTTCCATGTCCTGCGAGACCGGCGTGACGGTCGGGTTGATCAGCACCGTTTCGGGCACCGGCGGCGCGTCCGGATAGCGCTCGTTCGAACCGAAGCCGAAGATCACCACCTGCAGATCGACGCCGATCTGCGGCGCGGCGAGACCCGCGCCGTTCGCCGCGTGCATGGTCTCGAACAGGTCTTCCACGAGCCGGTGCAGCTCGGGCGTGTCGAAGTGATCGACCGGCTCGGCGATTCGCAGCAGGCGCGGATCGCCCATCTTCAGAATGTCGTGAATCATCAGTGCCCCTCCAGGAGCTTGCGCATACCATCTTCGTCGAGTACGGGGATGCCGAGTTCCTCGGCCTTCGAAAGTTTGCTGCCCGCGTCGGCCCCCGCCACCACGTAACTGGTTTTCTTCGATACCGACCCCGCCACCTTCGCGCCGGCCGCCTCGAGCATTTCCTTCGCGTCCTCGCGCGACAGGTTTGGCAGCGTACCGGTCAGCACGACCGTCTGCCCGGCCAGCACGCCCTGCGGCGCCTTCGGCGCTGGCGGCCCCTCGGGCCACGTGACCTTGCCCGGCGCGCGCAGCTGTTCGATCACCGTGCGGTTGTGGTCCTCGGCGAAGAACTGGTGGATCGATTCGGCGACGACCGGCCCCACGTCGTTGACTTCGAGCAGTTCCTCCAGCGACGCATCCATGATCGGATCGAGCGAGCCGAAGTGCTTCGCGAGATCCTTCGCGGTCGATTCGCCGACATGGCGAATCCCCAATGCGTAGATAAAGCGCGCGAGCGACGTGTGCCTGGCCTTGTCGAGCGAGTCGAGCAGGTTCTGCGCGGACTTTTCGGCGAAGCGGTCGAGTTCCGCGAGCGTCGTGAAGCCGAGATTGAACAGATCGGCCGGCGTGCGCACCAGGTTCTGTTCGACCAG
Organism: Paraburkholderia sp. Cpub6; assembly: GCF_014201065.1. Taxonomy (NCBI): domain Bacteria; kingdom Pseudomonadati; phylum Pseudomonadota; class Betaproteobacteria; order Burkholderiales; family Burkholderiaceae; genus Paraburkholderia; species Paraburkholderia sp. Cpub6. The sequence continues at coordinate 829,165 of NZ_JACHDM010000001.1, read as the reverse complement.
TTGATCGATGATCTTCTCGCCGAGGCCGTCGATATCGAGCGCGCGCCGCTGCGCGAAGTGCCACAACGCCTGCTTGCGCTGCGCCGGACAGAAGAGCCCGCCCGTGCAGCGCGCGATCGCCTCGTCGGGCAGCCGCTCGATCGCCGAACCGCACACCGGGCACTGCGTCGGCATCACGAACTCGCGCGCGTCGGCCGGACGACGCTCGAGCAGCGCGCCGACCACCTCCGGAATCACGTCGCCGGCGCGCCGCACGATCACCGTGTCGCCGATGCGGATGTCCTTGCGGCGCACTTCATCCTCGTTGTGCAAGGTCGCGTTCGTGACCGTCGCGCCGCCGACGAACACCGGTTCCAGCCGCGCGACCGGCGTGATCGCGCCGGTGCGGCCGACCTGCACGTCGATCGCGACCAGCTTCGTCAGCGCTTCCTGCGCGGGGAATTTGTGCGCGAGCGCGAAGCGCGGCGCGCGCGACACGAAACCGAGCGCATCCTGCTCGTCGCGCCGGTTGACCTTATAGACCACGCCGTCGATGTCGTAGGGGAGCCTGTCGCGCTTCTCGCCGACCGCGTGGAAGAAGCCGAGCAGGCCTTCGGCGCCCTGCACGACCGCACGCTCGCCATTGACCGGCAAGCCCATCTCCTTGTACCAGTCGAGCAGTTCGCTATGGGTGGCCGGCATCTCGATGCCTTCGAGCACGCCGATGCCATACGCGAAAAACGACAGCGGCCGCTGCGCGGTGATCTTCGAATCGAGCTGCCGCAAGCTGCCCGCCGCCGCGTTGCGCGGGTTCGCGAATTCGCGTTGTTCGGCGGCGCGCTGGCGTTCGTTCAGGCGCTCGAAATCGCGCTTGAACATCAGCACTTCACCGCGCACGTCGAGCACGCGCGGCACGCGCTTACCCTTCAGCTTCAACGGAATCGAGCGGATCGTGCGGACGTTTTCGGTGACGTTCTCGCCGGTCGTGCCGTCACCGCGCGTGGAAGCCTGCACGAACACGCCGTCGGCGTAGCGCAGCGAGATCGCGAGGCCGTCGAATTTCAGCTCGGCCGCGTAGTCGACGGGAACCGGCGGCTCGCTCGCGTTGTTGCCGAGCGCGTCGCCGATGCGCTTGTCGAACGCGACGATGTCTTCGTCGGCGAAACCGTTGTTCAACGACAGCATCGGCAGATCGTGCACGACCGGCTCGAAACCGCTCGCGGCCTCGCCGCCGACGCGCTGCGTCGGCGAATCCGGCACGATCAGATCGGGATGCTCGGCCTCGATGCGCTCCAGCTCCTTGAACAGCTTGTCGTACTCGGCGTCCGGCAGGTCCGGTTGATCGAGCACGTAATACGCGTAGTTCGCGCGTTCGAGTTCCGCGCGCAACCACACGGCCCGCTCGGCCGGAGCGCTGGTTGCGGAAGGAGGGACGGAGGATCGGGCCATGCTGTCGGAAGCTTCTCGAGAAGAAAGTCGGACATCGGATTATCGCAGGAAGCGTGCCCCTTTACATCGCTGAATCGGGGCGGGCCGCGCTGCGACGCAAGCCGGAAACGACGACGGCCGCACATCGTGCGGCCGTCGTCAAAACGCGTAGAACGCTGCAAAAGGCTTACTGGCTGAACAGGCGCCGCGTGGCCGGCGAACCCGCCGGAATACCCGCCTGTTCGAGCTTCGCGTACAGCGTCATCAACTGTTTTTCGATCGCGAGCAGCGCGCTTTCCGGCAGCGGCCGGCGACCGTCGTCGACCACGCGTCCGCCGATGCGCTCGGCCAGCGACTTCGCGTAATCGCACATCAGCCGGAACGGCAGGATGTCTTCGTCGGCGACCGGCACGTCGAGCACCAGCGTGATCATCTCGCCGCCTTTGTACGTGAGGTCGTCGCGCAGGAAGTTGGTGTCGCCGAACTGCAGCATGAACACCGGGCTTTGCCGCGCGTCGAGCTTGACGAAGCGCGTGCCGTCGCGCGACAGCAGCAGACCGTCCTGCGATGCGACCGCCTGCACGTAGTTGGCCGACCACGGCGCGCCGTCCGACAGCACGTTGATCGACAACTGCGCGTCGCACTGGGCGGCAAAGCCGTCGAGCTCGCGCGCCATCGCGACGGTTTCGAGCATGTCGGGGAATTCCGGCGCCGCGTCGAGCGCATCGGCGAACTGCTGTACGCCGGTCACGAACTCGGAAAATTCGAGCTCGTTCAGCGCGCCGCTACGGTTCGCGAGTTGCGCGGCCGCGCGCAGCTCTTCGTAGCGCGTGCCGTTCTGCAGCAGCTCCCACGCGCCGCCGCCTTCGGGCTTGCCTTCGATGTGCACGGGCTTGCTGCCCGCCCGACGCAAGCGCTGCGCGAGCGGAAGCACCTTGTCGCCGGCCACGGGGCCGTTCAGCCGGATCGGCACGATACAGTCGATGCGTCGATCGACGATCGCGGGCGGCGCCGACGAAATCGTCGTGGCGGCCGGCAGGATCGGTTCGACCCGCTCGTGCCCGGCGGACGCGGGCTGGGCCGCGGGCGCTTCGGCCGTGGGCCGCTTCGCGTGCGCGCCCGGCGCCGCCGCATGTTCGCCTTCGCCCACGGTATCGGCGTCCGCCGATGGATAACCGTTCGGCGACGTCATCTCGGCCTGGATATCGGCCGGTGTATCGAGCGGTGCGGCGCCCGCGCCGAACGTCGGCTCGACGCGCGCTGCGGTCGGGTCCGCGGCCGCCTCGGCGCTCACGCTCGGCTCGCGCCGCGTGGTCGGCCGGGCCGGCTCGATGAACGGGCTCTGCTCCTCATGCTCGTCCCGCGCAAAGCTCTCGGCGGTGTCGGCCGGCATCGGCCGCGGCATTTTGCGGCGCACCTTCGCGCCCTGCCACGCGTTGTACACGACCACGCCCCCCACCACCACGGCACCCGCGCCGATCAAACCGAGTGTCAACTCGTCCATGCATGCTCCATCAGCAATTCTTCTATCCGCGCGGGCCTGTCGTCCGCTCCACGTACCGCGCGGCGCTCATCGAGGCCGCTGCGCTGGATGCGGATGCCCGCGAAGGCGTTAACTCAAACGATATTCTGGGCGAAACCCGCCGCCGTTTCCATGTCGACCGCGACGATCCGCGAGACGCCCTGCTCCTGCATCGTCACGCCGATCAGCTGCTGCGCCATCTCCATCGCGATCTTGTTGTGCGAAATGAACAGGAACTGGGTTTTGTCGGACATCGCCCGTACCAGATTCGCGAAACGCTCGGTGTTGGCGTCGTCGAGCGGCGCGTCCACTTCGTCGAGCAGACAGAACGGCGCCGGATTCAGCTGGAACATCGCGAACACGAGCGCGGTCGCGGTCAGCGCCTTCTCGCCGCCCGACAGCAGGTGAATTGTCGAATTCTTCTTGCCCGGCGGTTGCGCCATCACCTGCACGCCGGCGTCGAGGATTTCGTCGCCGGTCATGATCAGCTTCGCCTGGCCGCCGCCAAAGAGACGCGGGAACAGCTCGCCGAAATGACGGTTCACTTCGTCGAACGTGCTTTGCAGCAGCGTGCGCGTTTCGGCGTCGATCTTGCGGATCGCGTCTTCGAGCGTTTCGATCGCGCTCGTCAGGTCGGCCGACTGCGAATCGAGGAAGCTTTTGCGCTCGGTCGCGGCCTTCAGCTCGTCGAGCGCGGCCATGTTGACCGGCCCGAGCGCGGTGATCGCGTTGTTGATGCGCGTGACTTCGCCCTGCAGGTACGACGGCTTCATGTCCGCCGTCAGCTTGGCTTGCAGTTCGGCTTCATCGACACCGGCCGCGGCCAGCTGCTCGACGAACTGCTCGCCGCTGATGCGCGCGGCCTGCTCCTTCAACTGCAATTCATTGATGCGGTCGCGCAGCGGCTGCAGGGCGCGCTCGGCGGTGAGGCGCGTTTCGTCGGCCGAGCGCAGCTTCGCGGTCAGGTCGTCGAGCTCGACGCGCGCGGCGCGCAGCGCCTCTTCTTTCACGGCGCGGATGTCGAGCGCGTCCTGCAGCCCGGTGTGCGCGGTCTGCTCGTTGATCGTTTCCAGTTCGGCGCGCGCGTCTTCGAGCGCGCCCGCGACGCGCTCGCTCTGCTCGTGCGCGACCTGGATGCTGCGCTTCAATTCGTCGATGCGGTTCGCCATGTTGCGCGCGGCGAAGCGCGCGTCGGTAGCTGCGCGGTCGAGCTCGCGTGCTTCGCCGCGGGCGGTCGTCAGTTCTTCGTCGAGTGCTTCGAACGCGAGCTGGTGGTCTTCGAAGCGCGCCTGCAGTTCGGCGAGCTCGCCGTCGTGACGCTCGAAGTTCGCTTCCGACTCGGCGCGCAGCGCCCGCTGCTCGTCGATCTGCGCGGCGATCTCTTCGAGTTCCTCGCGAATCTGCGTGCTGCGCTGCGTGTAGCGTTCGTGTGCCTGGGTGAGCCTCAGCACGTCCATCTGCAACGCGTGCACCCGCTGCGTCGCGCGTTCGGCCTGCTGGCGCAGCTCGGCGAGCGCCTGCGCGGCTTGCGTGTGCGCGGCTTCGGCGCGGATCGCGGCGGCCTTCGCCTCGTCGGCGAGCAATGCCTGTGCGCGCACCTGGCGGCCGAGGTTTTCGATTTCCTGCTGACGCGCGAGCATGCCGGCCTGTTCGGAATCGGCCGCATACAGCTGGACGCCGACGCGCGTGACCACATGCCCCGCCTTGACGACGAACGCGCCGCCCTCGGGCAGCTGCGCGCGCATCGAAAGCGCCTGCTGCAGATCGTCGGCGACGAACGCGAGGCCCAGCCAGTCGGTCAGCACCGCGCGGATACCCGCGTCCTCGATGCGCACGAGCGACAGCAGCGAGCGCAGCGCGCCCGCCGCCGGGGCCGGCTGACCAGCCGCGGGCGGCGCGTAGAACGCGAGCTTGGCCGGTGGCGCGTCGGTTGCGAACGCCTTGACCCAGTCGAGATTCGACACTTCGAGCGCGGCGAGGCGCTCGCGCAGCACCGCTTCGAGCGCGGTTTCCCAACCGGCCTCGACATGCAGTTTCTTCCACAGACGCGGCAGGCTGCCCAGCTCGTGCTTGTCGAGCCACGGCTGGATCTTGCCTTCGGTCTGCACGTTTTCCTGCAACTGCCTGAGCGCGGCGAGGCGCGCGTCGAGCTGATGGATCTGCGCGCTTTCGGCCTGCACGCGCTCCTGCGCGGCGCGGCGTTCACCGTCGAGCCGCGGCAGTGTTTCCTGCGCTTCGGCGAGGCGGTCCTGCGCCTCGTGAAGGATTTCCTCGTGCTCGGCGAGCTGCACGCGCAATTCCTCGAGCTGCGCCTCGTCGGGCGCGTCGAGACCACCCTCTTCCGATTTCAGCCGCTCATGGCGCTGCTGCAGCTGCTGCAACTGCTGATCGGCATTGCGCTGATGCGCGGCTTCGAGCTTCAGCGCCTGCTCGGTCTGCGCGATGCCGCCGCGCTCGGTGTTCAGCTCCGCCTGAGCGTCGCGCCAGCGCGCTTCGAGGGTGGGCAGCGCATCGTGCTTCGCGGCGGCGTCCTGTTCGGCGAGCACGGCCTTTTCTTCAGCGACGGCCAGTTGCTCTTCAGCGTCGGCAATATCGTCCTGCGCCTTGTCGGCCTGCGATTGCCACTGCTCGCGCTGCGCGGTCAGCGCGGCGATCTGCGCCTGCGCGCGGTTGCGCGATTCGACGATGAAGCGGATCTCGGCTTCCAGCCGGCTCACTTCCGCGTTCGCCTCGTACAGCGCGCCCTGCGCGCCCTGCATCGCGTCGCTCGCCGAATAGTGCGCGACGCGCAGCGTTTCGAGTTCCGCCTCGACTTCGCGCAGCTTCGCGGTTTGCGCCTCGAGGTCGATCTGCGCCTGCTCGATCGCGCGTTGCTGGCGCTGCTGTTCGCCGGCCGCCTCGTTCTTGCGCAGCAACCACAGCAGACGCTGCTTTTCCTCGCCGTCGCTTTGCAGCTCGCGATAACGGGTCGCGACGACCGCCTGCCCCTCGAGCTTCTCGAGATTCGTGCCGAGCTCGCGGACGATGTCCTCGACGCGCGTCAGGTTCTCGCGCGTGTCGTGCAGACGGTTCTCGGTCTCGCGGCGGCGCTCCTTGTACTTCGACACGCCGGCGGCTTCTTCGAGGAACACGCGCAGCTCTTCGGGCTTCGCCTCGATCAGCCGCGCGATCATGCCCTGCCCGATGATCGCGTACGCACGCGGCCCGAGGCCGGTGCCGAGGAAGATGTCCTGGATGTCGCGGCGCCGCGCCGGCAGATTGTTGATGTAGTAGCTCGACGTGCCGTCGCGCGTCAGCACGCGCTTCACGGCGATCTCCGCATACTGGCCCCACTGGCCGGCGGCGCGGCCGTCCGCGTTGTCGAACACGAGTTCGACGCTCGCGCGGCTGCCGGGCTTGCGGGCGGTCGAGCCGTTGAAGATCACGTCCTGCATCGACTCGCCGCGCAATTCAGAGGCGCGCGATTCGCCGAGCACCCAGCGCACGGCGTCGATGATGTTGGATTTGCCGCACCCGTTCGGACCGACCACGCCAACCAACTGGCCTGGGACCTGGAAGTGCGTGGGATCGACGAAGGATTTGAAACCAGCGAGTTTGATCGAGGTGAGCCGCACGGCGATTTCGCTGTTTGAAAAGAGAGAGTGATAGGTGGCTCGCGAGGTTGCGCCAGTCGTTCACCGCCGCAGCGGGACGGCCCCGCGCAACCTCGCGAGCCTTCGCAATTTGGTTGCCGGCTGCATGCGCTCATGCATATCTGAGGCACACACAGGTACGCATGCGCCGGCTAATGAGGGGGAATCATACCATCGCGCGTGGACGATTCTTACCGCCCTTTCGGCGGTCGTTACTGTCGCCGTCAGGGCCGGGTTCGTCACCGCGTTGGTCACCGCGTTTGCTACCGCATTGACCACCGCGTCCATCGTCGCCGCCGGGCCCCTCCGTGTCCCCGATGGCGGGATCGGGCGGCGCCAGTTTCGTCCGATGCACCCAGCTCGACAAGGCCGACGCGAGCACGATGCACGCGCCGCCGGCCCATTCGCGCGGGCCCGGTACTTCGCCGGCGAACAGCCACGCCGACAGCGCCGTCACGACGAGTTCGAACAGCATGATGATCGACGCGCGATTGGCCGGCACGCGCGAGAGCCCGTATTGCACGAGCATGTTGTTCGACGCGAGCAGCAGACCGAGACCGAGCACCAGCAGCGCCGCCGTGCCCAGATGCGCGCCGACGGGCGGCGCGGGCATCGGCTCGAACAGCGACGCGAGCGCGCCGAACAGCGCCGCGCCGCCGAAGATCACCGCGGTGCGCATTTCGGGCTTCATGTCCGGCAGCACGCGGCTCGTCTTCAGGATCAGCACATTGCTCATCGCGAAGCCCATGCCGCCGGCGAGCCCGGCCCATTCGGCGGGATTGCCGGGTACCGGAATGCCGAGACGCGGCGACCATAGCATCGTCATCGCGCCCGCGAGCGACAGCGCGGCCAGCGCCGCGCCCGACCACGTGAGCCGCTCGTGCAGGATGAAATGCGCGAACAGCGCGGTCCACGCGGGCGTCAGATAGAACAGCAGCAGCACGCGCATCACCTGACCGTGGATCGCGCCCCACACGAAGCCGAGATTCGTGACGCCCGCGGCGAGCGCGAGCGCCGGCAGCAGCCAGTGCCACCGCACGGTCTTCAGCGCGCCATTCCGCACGAGCAGCACGAACAGGCAGCCGGTGCCGCTCGTGAGCGCGCTCGCGGCGGTGCCGGTCACCCCGAGCGCGGCCAGCATCCGCAGCGGATACCAGACCATCCCCCAGACCGACGCGCCCAGCATGATCGCGAGCGTCGGCCAGCCGTTGCGAAGCCAGTTGGTCATGGGGCGGGACTCCGACGGGCGTCGTGGGCGGGTCGTATGAGGGTCCAGCCGGCCGTCTCCTGAACTGCTGCGTACATTGCTGCTCCTGCGTATTCTTTTACGCGAACCGTGGCGGATTTCGCGCCGTTCCCGCCGCGGCGCCCCGGTGTGCCGCCTCGCGGATCGCTCCCGCGCCGCGCGCCAGGCTCCCGCCTGGTCCGCGGGCGCGCCACGCTATAATCGTCCGTTCGCCGCCGCCCGCCGGCGCGCGTGCCCGGTTGTCCCGCCATTCGTCCGCGTCCATCCCGATCAGGCCATTTCGTCCGTGAATCCGCTACTCGACTCCCTTCAGCCCTATCCGTTCGAAAAGCTGCGCCTGCTTTTCAAGGACGTCACGCCGCCGGCCGGCCTTGCGCACATCAGCTTCGGCATCGGCGAGCCGAAACATCCAACCCCGCCGCTGATCCGCGACGCCGTCATCGATTCGCTCGGCGGCCTCGCGGCGTATCCGGCCACGCTCGGCTCGGCGCCGCTGCGCGAGTCGATCGCGAAATGGGTCGCGCAACGCTACAACCTGCCGCCGCTCGATCCGCTGACCGAGGTGCTGCCGGTGGCGGGCTCGCGCGAGGCGCTGTTCGCGCTCGCGCAGACGGTGCTCAATCCGCGCCGCGATGCTGACGGCGAGCCTGCGATCGTACTCTGTCCGAACCCGTTCTACCAAATCTACGAAGGCGCGGCGATGCTCGGCGGCGCGCAGCCGTACTTCGTCAACAGCGACCCGGCGCGCAACTTCGCGTGCGACTACTCGGCGGTGCCCGCCGACGTGTGGGCCCGCACGCAACTGCTGTACGTCTGCTCGCCGGGCAACCCGACCGGCGCCGTGCTCACGCTCGACGACTGGCGCGAGCTGTTCGCGCTATCGGACCGCTACGGCTTCGTGATCGCTTCGGACGAGTGCTACTCGGAAATCTATTTCGACGAGTCGAAGCCGCCGCTCGGCGGACTGGAAGCGGCGCACAAGCTCGGACGCGGCTTCGAGCGCCTCGTGATGCTGTCGAGTCTGTCGAAGCGCTCGAACGTGCCGGGCATGCGCTCGGGCTTCGTCGCCGGCGACGCCGCGATTCTCGAGGCATTCCTGCTGTACCGCACGTACCACGGCACGGCGCTGTCGACCGTGTTCCAGAGCGCGAGCGTGGTCGCCTGGAGCGACGAGACACACGTGCGCGAGAACCGCGCGAAGTACCTGCAGAAGTTCGCGACCGTCACGCCGATGCTCGCCGACGTGCTCGACGTGCGCCTGCCCGACGCCGCGTTCTACCTGTGGGCCAACGTCGAGCGCACCGGCCTCACGGACACCGAGTTCGCCCAGCGCCTCTACGCCGACTATAATGTGACGGTTCTGCCGGGCTCGTTCCTCGCGCGCACCGCGCACGGCGTGAACCCCGGCCGCAATTTCGTGCGCCTCGCGCTCGTCGCCGACGTCGACGAATGCACGGCGGGCGCGCAGCGGATCGTCGAATTCTGCCGCTCGCTCAGTGTCAACTGAGTGCAGCCTGAGCCTCGCTCGAGCTACACGGCATCCCCTTCTTCAGACTTCAACCCTTCAGATAATCACGCCTATGTCGCAACAACTTCAGAGCATCATCGATACCGCCTGGGACAACCGCGCCGAACTGTCGCCGAAAGCCGCGCCGGCAGAAGTGCGCGAAGCCGTCGCCCATGCGATCGAGCAACTCGATAAGGGCGCGCTGCGCGTCGCCGAAAAGAAGGACGGCGACTGGGTCGTCAACCAGTGGCTGAAGAAGGCCGTGCTGCTGTCGTTCCGTCTGGAAGACAACGCGCCGATGCCGGCCGGCGGCTACAGCCAGTTCTACGACAAGGTGCCGTCGAAGTTCGCGAACTACACCGCTGAAGACTTCGCCGCCGGCGGCTTCCGCGTGGTGCCGCCCGCGATCGCGCGCCGCGGCTCGTTCATCGCGAAGAACGTCGTGCTGATGCCGTCGTACACCAACATCGGCGCGTACGTCGACGAGGGCACGATGGTCGACACGTGGGCCACCGTCGGCTCGTGCGCGCAGATCGGCAAGAACGTGCACCTGTCGGGCGGCGTCGGCATCGGCGGCGTGCTGGAGCCGCTGCAGGCCAACCCGGTCATCATCGAAGACAACTGCTTCATCGGCGCGCGCTCGGAAGTCGTCGAAGGCGTGATCGTCGAGGAAAACTCGGTGATCTCGATGGGCGTGTACCTCGGCCAGAGCACCAAAATTTACGACCGCGAAACCGGCGCAGTCACGTACGGCCGCATTCCGGCGGGATCGGTCGTGGTGGCGGGCAACCTGCCGTCGAAGGACGGCACGCACAGCCTGTACTGCGCGGTCATCGTCAAGAAGGTCGACGCGAAGACGCGCGCGAAGGTCGGCCTGAACGAGTTGCTGCGAGGCGATTGATGGCGCGCGGCACCAAAACCGTCGTCTACGGCATTCCGAACTGCGACACCGTGAAGAAGGCCCGTGTGTGGCTCGAAGAGCACGGCGTCGAGTTCGAGTTCCACGACTTCAAGAAGGCCGGCGTGACCGAGCCGCTCGTGCAGGACTGGCTCAAGGACGTCAAGCTCGACGCGCTGCTGAACCGCCGCGGCACGACGTGGCGCGCGCTGTCCGACGACATGAAGGCGGCCGCGGAAACGCAGCCGGGCGCGATCGCGCTGATGATCCACAAGCCGTCGGTGATCAAGCGGCCGGTGCTGGTCGTGAACGGGCGGGTGAAGTCGCTCGGCTTTTCGGCGGACGAGTACGCGGCGCTGTTTGTCTGAGCGCGGCGCTGAAGCGCCAGGCTCCAGCACGAGGTAGTCGAACGCGCGGCCTCGCGCCGCGTCGTTCAAAGGCTGTTGCCGGCTGCGGTGCCTCACCGCGAGCCGGCATTTTTTCATTTCAAAGTGGCTTGTACTGAATCCATGTCCGGCACCCTCGCCCTTACCGAACAACTGATCGCGCGCGCGTCCGTCACGCCCGACGATCAGCATTGCCAGCGTCTCCTGATCGAGCGCCTCGCCGCGCTCGGCTTCGAGCACGAGACGATCGAATCCAACGGCGTGACCAACCTGTGGGCCGTCAAACGCGGCGTCGACGGCACGCAAGGCAAGCTGCTCGCGTTCGCCGGCCACACCGACGTGGTACCGACCGGCCCGCTCGAACAGTGGCGCTCGGCGCCGTTCGAGCCGACCCAGCGCGACGGCAGGCTGTACGGCCGCGGCGCGGCGGACATGAAGGCGTCGATCGCCGGCTTCGTCGTCGCGAGCGAGGAGTTCGTCGCCGCGCACCCCGAGCACCGCGGCTCGATCGCGTTCCTGATCACGAGCGACGAGGAAGGCCCCGCCACCGACGGCACCGTCAAGGTCGTCGAAGCACTGCAGCAGCGCGGTGAGCGCATGGACTACTGCATCGTCGGCGAGCCGACCTCGAGCGAGCGTTTCGGCGACATGGTCAAGAACGGCCGGCGCGGCTCGATGTCGGGCAAGCTGATCGTCAAGGGCGTGCAGGGCCATATCGCCTACCCGCATCTGGCGAAGAATCCGGTGCACCTGCTGGCGCCAGCGCTCGCCGAACTCGTCGCCGAGCGCTGGGACGAAGGCAACGAATATTTTCCGCCGACCACCTGGCAGGTGTCGAACCTCCACAGCGGCGCCGGCGCGACCAACGTGATTCCCGGCCACGCGGACGTGATGTTCAACTTCCGCTTCTCGACCGCGAGCACCGTCGAAGGACTGCAAAAGCGCGTGCATGCCATTCTCGACAAACACGGCCTCGAGTACGAACTGCAATGGACCGTGAGCGGCCTGCCATTTCTCACCCCGCGCGGCGAGCTGTCGAGCGCGCTCGCGCAGGCGATCAAGGACGAAACCGGCGTGGACACCGAACTGTCGACCACCGGCGGCACGTCGGACGGCCGCTTCATCGCGCGCATCTGCAAGCAGGTGATCGAGTTCGGTCCGCTGAACGCGAGCATCCACAAGATCGACGAACATATCGAAGTCACCCATATCGAGCCGCTGAAGAACGTGTATCGCCGCGTGCTCGAACAACTGATCGCGTAACCTGGAACTTTGCGATGACGCTTCCTTTTTGCACCGTCCGCGACCTGCTGCGTTATGCAGTGTCGCGTTTTAGCGAGGCCAAACTGTCGTTCGGCCACGGCTCGGCCAATGCCTACGACGAAGCCGCCTATCTGATCCTGCACACGCTGCATTTGCCGCTCGACCTGCTCGAACCGTTTCTCGACGCGCGCCTGACCACGGCCGAAATCGAGGCGGTGCTGAAAGTGATCGAGCGACGCGCCGCCGAACGCGTGCCGGCCGCGTACATCACGCAGGAAGCGTGGATGCACGGCTATCGCTTTTACGTCGACGAGCGCGTGATCGTGCCGCGCTCGTTCATCGGCGAGCTGCTGCAGGACGGCCTGCAGCCGTACGTCGAGGACCCCGAGCAGGTCGGCGCGGTGCTCGAACTGTGCACCGGCTCCGGGTGCCTCGCGATCCTCGCCGCGCACGCGTTCCCGAACGCCGACGTCGACGCGGTCGATCTGTCCGCGCCCGCGCTCGAAGTCGCGACGCGCAATGTGCTGGACTACCACCTCGACGAGCGCATCGCGCTGTTCGAAGGCGATCTGTATGCGCCGCTCGCCGAGCGCCGCTACGATGTGATCATCAGCAATCCGCCGTACGTGAACGCCACGTCGATGCAGGAGCTGCCGGCCGAATACAGGCACGAGCCGGAGATGGCGCTCGCGGGTGGCGCGGACGGCATGGACATCGTGCGACGGATCATTGCCGACGCGCGCAACTGGCTGACCGAAGACGGCGTGCTCGTCATCGAGATCGGCAACGAACGCGAACACGTCGAGGCCGCGTTCGGCGGTCTCGACCTCGTGTGGCTGTCGACCAGCGCCGGCGACGACAACGTGTTTCTGATCCAGGCCAGCGACTTGCCGGTCTGAGTCCGGCATGCTGACCGTTTGATCGTCGTTTCAAGCGCGTTTCTCAGGCAGGGTCACGAGCAATCGCCGCGGCAGCGCGTGGCCTTGCCCGCAACCGCAGCCTGAGCCCGTTGCCCGACGCGTTCGCCGCAGACCACGGAGCGGGCCCGTGCCCGTCTCCGTTTCCTGAACCACGGCGCTTCGCCAACTGTTCGCGAGCTTATGTCATTCGACCTGCTTCACGTCGGCACGCTGGTTGCTGTTGCCCACATTCTCGGCATCATCGCGGCCGCTCACGCGATTCTCCATACCCGCACCTCGCAAGGGGCGATCGCGTGGGCCGTGTCGCTGGTCGCGATGCCTTATCTGACGCTGGTACCCTACCTGTTCCTTGGCCGCAGCAAGTTCGCCGGCTACGCGGACGCGCGCCGCGTCGAGAACGAGCTGCTGCGCACGCGCGCGCATCCGCTGGAGTGGGACACGCAGGCGTCGTCGGCCGGGGTGCCGACGCAGCAGCTCGGCTCGCGGCTCGTGCAGTCGCTGACGCGCCTCGGCGGCATGCCGTTCCTGCCCGGCAATACCGTGCGCACGCTGGTCAACGGCACGGCGACTTTCGAGGCGATCTTCGAGGCGATCGAGAACGCGCGCCGCTATGTGATCGTGCAATTCTTCATCGTGCGCGACGACGCGCTCGGCGACATGCTGAAGGACGCGCTGATCGCCAAAGCCAAACAGGGCGTGCGGGTCTACTTCCTGTATGACAGTATCGGCAGCTTCGATCTGCCGCACCGCTACGTCGCGGCGCTGCGCGCCGCCGGCATCGAGATGCAGCCGTTCGCCACGAACCGCCTCTTCGTCAACCGTCTGCAACTGAATTTCCGCAATCACCGCAAGATCGTGGCGGTCGACGGCGAGCGCGCGTTTGTCGGCGGTCATAACGTCGGGGTCGAATATCTGGGCGCGAAGCCGCCGCTGTCGCCGTGGCGCGATACGCACATCGAAGTGCGTGGTCCGGCGGTCGCAAGCATCCAGTTCGTCTTCATCGAGGACTGGTACTGGGCCACGCAGCAGTTGCCCAAGTTCGACGCGCCGGCCGCGGATTCCGTGACCCCATCCTTCGACCAGCCCGGCGACCACGGCGCCAACGAGCGCGCCGCGAACAACATGCACTGCCTCGTGCTGCCGAGCGGCCCGGCCGACAAGCAGGAAACCTGCTCGCTGTTTTTCGTCGAAGCAATCAACGCGGCACGTGAACGCATCTGGATCACGACGCCCTACCTCGTCCCCGACGAAGCCGTATTCGCTGCGTTGCGCCTCGCTGCGCTGCGCGGCGTCGACGTGCGCATCCTGATTCCGAGCCGGCGCGATCACCTCGTGGTGTTCGCGGCGTCGAAGCTCTATGCGTACGACTCACTGCGCGCGGGAATTCGCATCTTCCGCTATCAGCCGGGCTTCCTGCATCAGAAAGTCGTGCTGATCGACAGCAGCGCGGCCGCGATCGGCAGCGCCAATCTCGACAACCGCTCGTTTCGCCTGAACTTCGAGATCATGGTGCTGACCGTCGACCGCGGCTTCGCGCTCGAAGTCGAGACGATGCTGCTCGACGACTTTGCCGAGTCGCGCGAAATCGACCGCGACGAGTACCACAAGTCGAGCGCGCTGCGACGCATGCTGATGCACGTCGCGCGGCTCTTTTCGCCGATCCTGTAGGCGTGCCCGCTTACAGCAGCGCTTCGATGTCCCCGGTGATCGCCTCGGGCTTGGTCAGCGGCGCATAGCGCTTGACGACGTTGCCGTCGCGGCCGATCAGAAACTTCGTGAAATTCCACTTGATCGCCTCGAGACCGAGCAGTCCCGGCGCCTCGATCGTCAGATAGCGGAACAGCGGGTGCGCGTTCGGACCGTTCACGTCGATCTTGTCGAACATCGGAAACGTCACGCCGTAGTTCTTCTCGCAGAAGCTGCCGATCTGCGCGGCGTCGCCCGGCTCCTGCTTGCCGAACTGGTTGCACGGAAAACCGAGCACCGCGAGCCCGCGCGCCGCGTACGCGTCATACAGTTTCTGCAAGCCCGAGTATTGCGGCGTGAACCCGCATTCGCTCGCGGTATTGACGATCAGCATCACTTTGCCTTCGTACTGCGCGAGACTCGCTTCCTCGCCGCCGAGCGTGCGTGCCGAAAACGAAAAGATCGATGTCATGTGCCCTCCCGTGAAAGCCGTCAGTCTATGCCAAAAGCGCTGCCGATACAGTCGGCCGGATGGCCGATGACCGCTGCGCGCGAAGTGACAGACGGGCAATCGGCGCCGCGCGCCCGGCAACGCGCCGGGCAGTCTAAAATAGCGGTTTTCTTCAGCCGGCCACGTCGTGATCCGCTTCAATCAGTTCAGCCTCGCGCGCGGCACCAAGCCGCTTTTCGACAACACCACGTTCACCTTGAACCCCGGTGAAAAAGCCGGCCTCGTCGGAGCGAACGGCGCGGGCAAGTCGACGCTGTTCGCCGTGCTGCTCGGCGAGCTGCATGCGGACGGCGGCAATTTCTCGATCCCGCCGACCTGGCGCATCGCGCACGTCGCGCAGGAAACGCCCGCCGTCGACAAAACCGCCCTCGCCTACACGCTAGACGGCGACGCCGCGCTGCGCGACATCGAAGCGCGTATCGCTTCGGCCTCCGCGGCGCACGACGGTGCGGCAGAAGCCGAAGCGCACGCTGCGTTCGCCGACGCCGACGGCTACACCGCGCCGGCTCGCGCCGAAGCGTTGCTGCTCGGCCTCGGCTTCACGCTCGACCAGACCCGCGAGCCGGTCAGCAGCTTCTCGGGCGGCTGGCGCATGCGCCTGAATCTGGCGCAGGCGCTGATGTGCCGCTCCGATCTGCTGCTGCTCGACGAACCGACCAACCACCTCGACCTCGACGCGATCGTTTGGCTGGAAGATTGGCTGAATCGCTATGCGGGCACGCTGATCGTGATCTCGCACGACCGCGAGTTTCTCGATTCCGCCTGCAACGTCACGCTGCATCTCGAGAACCAGCAGATCAAACGCTACGGCGGCAACTACTCGCAATTCGAAGTGCTGCGCGCGCAGCAGATCGCGCTGCAACAGAATGCATACGAAAAGCAGCAGCGCACGGTCGCGCATCTGCAGAGCTACATCAACCGCTTCAAGGCGCAGGCCACCAAGGCGCGTCAGGCGCAAAGCCGGGTGAAGGCGCTCGAGAAGATGGAGCTGATCGCGCCCGCGCACGTCGCGTCGCCGTTCACGTTCGAGTTCCGCACTCCCGACTCCGCGCCGAATCCGATGATGGTGATGGAAGACGTGCGCTGCGGCTACCATGCCGAAGACGGCAGCGAGATTCCAATCGTCGAGCGCGTGATGCTGTCGATCCAGAATGGTCAGCGCATCGGCCTGCTCGGCGCGAACGGCCAGGGCAAGTCGACGCTGATCAAGACGCTCGCGGGCACGCTCGAACCGTTGAGCGGCCACGTACGCGAAGGCAAGGGTCTGCGCATCGGCTACTTCGCGCAGCATCAGCTCGAAACGCTGCGTCCGGACGACACCCCGTTGCAGCACCTCGCGCGTCTCGCGCCCGATACGCGCGAGCAGGAGCTGCGCGACTTCCTCGGCAGCTTCAACTTTTCCGGCGACATGGCGACCGCGAAGATCGCGCCGTTCTCGGGCGGCGAGAAGGCACGCCTCGCGCTCGCGCTGATCATCTGGCAAAAGCCGAACCTGCTGCTGCTCGACGAGCCGACCAACCACCTCGACCTCGAAACGCGCCACGCGCTGACGATGGCGCTCGCGCAATTCGAAGGCACGCTGATCCTGGTCTCGCACGACCGGCATCTGCTGCGCGCGACGACCGATCAGTTCATGCTGGTCGCGAAGCATCGTCTGCAGGAATTCGACGGCGATCTCGACGACTACCGCGACTGGCTGCTGCAGCATGCGGCCGAGCAGCGCGCCGCGCTGAAGGCCAATGCTTCCGGTGCGTCGGACGCAGCGTCCAACGGCGCGGCAAGTAGCGACAGCAACGTCAATCGCAAGGAACAGCGCCGCCTCGAAGCGGAAACGCGGCAGAAGCTCGCGCATCTGAAGAAGCCGCTGCAAAGCCGCATCGCGAAAATCGAAAAGGAAATGGACGCACTCAACACGGAGAAAGCGACGCTCGATACATTCGTCGCCGATCCCGCGAGTTACGAACCGGAGCAGAAGAGCAAGCTGACGGAGGCGATCCGCCGTCAGGCAGACGTGAACGCGCGCCTCGACACGCTCGAAGCCGAATGGCTCGAGACGCACGAGGAACTCGAACAGATCGGCTAGCGGCACCGCGCCGGCATCCACGGGAGCTTGGCTTTGTCATTTGCGAATTCATCGTCCGGGTTATCGGCCCCAGAATCCGTAGCTGCATCGGCAGCCGATGCGCCGCCGTTGCAAGGACTGCGCGTGCTCGACCTCACGCGTCTGCTGCCGGGTCCGGTGGCCGCGCTGCGCCTCGCCGAGCTCGGCGCCGATGTGCTGAAGATCGAGGCGCCCGGCGCGGGCGACCCGACTCGCACGATGATGCAGTCGTCGAGCGATCGTGTCGCGGGCCGACCCGGCGCGTTTTACCGGATGGTCAATCGCGGCAAGCGCGAGACGCGCCTCGACCTCAAGTCCGAAGCAGGACACCAGGTGCTGCGCGCACTCGCGGCTGAAGCCGACGTGCTGATCGAGAGCTTCCGGCCCGGCGTGATGGAGCGGCTCGGCCTCGGCTACGCGACGCTCAGCGCAGCCAATCCGCGGCTCGTCTATTGCGCGATCAGCGGATATGGCGCGAGCGGTCCGTTCGCGGACCATGCCGGCCACGATCTGAATTACATCGGCTATGCAGGCGTGCTCGATCAACTGGCGAACCGCGACGGTGCGCCGATCCTGCCGAACTTCCAGATCGCCGATCTGCTCGGCGGCGCATTGAGCGCGGTCACGCAGATTCTCGCCGCGCTCTGGCATGTCGCGCGAGGCGGCGCGGGCCGCTTCGTCGATGTATCGATGACGCACACGAGCCATGCGCACAACTTCGTCGCGCAGGTGTCGCTCGTCAACGAAGGTGCGGCGCCCGCCGCGGGCAGTGGTCTGTTGAACGGCGGCGTGCCCTGCTACAACCTCTACCGCACCAGCGATGAACGCTGGCTCGCGGTCGGCGCGCTCGAATTGAAGTTCTGGGAAACGCTGTGCATGGCGCTCGATCGGCCGGAATGGGCGACGCGTCACTGGAGCCTGGGTCAGGCGATCGGCGGTCCCGATGCCGTGGCACTCATTCAGGAAGTCGCCAATCTGATTGCGACGCGCACGCTCGGCGAATGGGTGGAATCGCTGGAATCGCTCGATTGCTGCGTGTCGCCGGTGCTAACGCCCGCTGAAGCGGCGCAGCATCCGCTGTTCAATCCGCACGCGTATGCGGCGGTGGCCGCGAGCGCCGCCGACTCACACGACGACGGGGCCTGATGCGCGTGGCGCAGCCGCGACGCGGGCGCAATGAAGATCAAGGCCCGGTCAATCGAAACACCCGCCGCCGTCAACGCCGCGTCGGCGTCTGCCTCGGCAGCGTTTGCCGCGGCGACTTTTCGTCGTCGTACAGCAGGTGCTTGCGGCCTTCCACATGGCGGCTGATCGTGGCACGCACTTCGGCGGCCGTTACGTCTTCGGCCACCACCCGCCGCGAGATCTGGCCCGCGGTGTCGATCCACTCGACGATCCGGCAAGCGCCGCCCCACGGCTGATGAATCGGTGCGGAGACCCGGCAGCCGCGCACCTGGATGTTATGGTGGGCAGCGGTTTCACGAGACTGTTTCAAGGCGCGATCCTTTTTCGAGCATCAGACGGGATGCATATCATTACAGCTTAGAAAAAAGGCATGGCGACCAGGTTACAGCCAATATGAAGATATTTACCGGGCATTACGGGACCGCAAGCGTACAAAGTACTGGCGAGCCGTCCCGGCCCCCGTCTATTCGAGCGTGCGGACGCGGTCGATGGCCTGTTCGATCCGTTCGACCGCAACGACCTGTAAGCCTTCGATTGGCTGTTTCGGCGCATTGGCCTTCGGAATCACCGCCACCGAGAAGCCGAGCTTGGCTGCTTCCTTCAGGCGCTCCTGACCGCGCGGCGACGGCCGGATTTCGCCGGCGAGGCCCACTTCGCCGAATACGACGAGCCCCTTCGGCAGCGGCTTGTTGCGCATCGACGAATGGATCGCGAGCAATACCGAGAGGTCGGCGGCGGGCTCGGAGATCTTCACCCCGCCCACCGCGTTCAGGAACACGTCCTGATCGAAACAGGCGATGCCCGCGTGCCGATGCAGCACCGCGAGCAGCATCGCGAGCCGGTTCTGTTCGAGGCCGACCGCAAGGCGTCGCGGATTTGGCGCGTTGGCCGCATCGACGAGCGCCTGCACTTCGACGAGCAACGGCCGCGTGCCTTCCTGCGTGACGAGCACACATGAGCCCGGCACCGACTGCTCGTGCTGCGATAAAAACAATGCCGACGGATTCGCGACGCCGCGCAAACCACGCTCGGTCATCGCGAACACGCCGAGTTCGTTGACCGCGCCGAAACGGTTCTTGATCGCGCGCACGAGACGGTACGACGAGTGCGTATCCCCCTCGAAATACAGCACCGTATCGACGATATGTTCGAGCACGCGCGGTCCCGCGAGCGCGCCCTCTTTCGTCACGTGCCCGACCATGATGATCGCCGTGCCCGACTGCTTGGCGATGCGCGTGAGTTGCGCCGCGCACTCGCGCACCTGCGCGACCGAGCCCGGCGCCGATGTCAAAGCATCCGAATAGACGGTCTGGATCGAATCGATCACGGCGACTTCAGGCCGTTGCTCCGTGATCGTCGCCTGAATTTTTTCGAGCTGGATTTCCGCGAGCAATTGCAGCTCGCTTGCCTTCGAGCCGGGTTCGAGCAACGCCAGCCGTTGCGCGCGCAACGCGATCTGCGCGCCAGATTCTTCGCCGCTGATATAGAGCGCGCGTTTGTCCGCCGCGATTTCCGCGAGCGATTGCAACAACAGCGTCGATTTACCGATGCCCGGATCGCCGCCGATCAGCACCACGCCGCCCGGCACGAGGCCGCCGCCGAGCACGCGGTCGAATTCGCTGACGCCGGTGGAAAAGCGCGGCACGTCCGACGCGTCGATGTCGGCGAGGCGCCGTACCGGCGTGCTCTTCGCGAGCGACTGGAAACGGTGACCGGACGGCGCCTCCGCGACCGATTCGACGAGCGTGTTCCACGTCTGGCAGGACGGGCATTGACCGGACCACTTCGGCGACTGTCCGCCGCATTCCCCGCAGATGTACAACGTCTTCGCTTTCGCCACGCGTTACTCCGCCCGAACCGGCACACGCGGCGCGACCGCGCACATCAGCTCGTAGCCGATCGTGCCGCAGGCCTGCGCGACGTCGTCGATGGGCAGCGCGGTGCCCCACAATTCCACGCGCGAGCCGACGTTGGCGGTCGGCACCGGGGTCAGGTCGACGGTCAGCATGTCCATCGACACACGTCCAACGACCCGTGTGCGCACGCCATCGACGATCACCGGCGTGCCTTCCGGCGCGACGCGCGGATAGCCGTCCGCGTAACCGCACGCGACCACGCCGATGCGCATCGGAGCGCGCGCAGTGAACCTCGACCCATAGCCGACCGAGCTGCCTTCGCCGAGCGTCTGCACGGCGATCAGTTCCGACGCAAGCGTCATCGCGGGCTGCAGGCCCGTGCCGTCGATCGCGGCCGTCACGCCGGACGGCGACGCGCCGTACAGGATGATGCCCGGACGCACCCAGTCGAAATGCGCTTCCGGATGCCACAGCGTCGCGGCCGAATTCGACAGACTGCGCGCACCGGCGATGCCCTGCGCGCCACGCTCGAACGCCTCCATCTGATGCGCGATGCCGCGCTCGGCATCGGCATCGGAAAAATGCGTCATCAACGTGATCTGGCCGACGCCCTGACAGGCGCGCGCACGTTCCCACGCGGCACGGAATTTTTCGACCGTGTAGCCGAGCCGGTTCATGCCGGTGTTCATCTTCAACTGAATATTGACGGGTTTCGACAGACGCGCCATTTCGAGCATGCGCAGCTGCTCGTCCGAATGCAGCGCCGTGGTCAAACTGTAGCGGTCGATTACGTCGATGTCGGTCGGCCGAAAAAAGCCTTCCAGCAGAAGAATTGGGCCCGCCCAGCCCAATTCACGCAACTTCACCGCTTCTTCGAGGTCCAGCAGCCCAAAGCCGTCCGTAGCGCGCAAACCGGGAAACACGCGCGCGAGGCCATGCCCGTAGGCATTAGCCTTGACGACGGCCCAGATTTTCGATTTCGGCGCATAGCGCCGCGCGACAGCGAGGTTATTGGCGAGAGCAGCGGTATGAATCGTGGCGGAAAGGGGGCGCGGCATGGGATTTTTTCGTAAAGACACTTGCGAATCAGCGGCTTACAGGGCGTTTTCAGCGCTCGGCGGCCCGCTGGGCGGTGCGATCAAGGATTCTGCTAGTCCGAATCCAGCTATTTTCATGATATAAAGCCGTGCGCACAACCCATTTCGATCGGCATAAGCCCGGACACATGACAAACGGCCGGGGCGGACAGACCGCAGCGAGGACAGCATCGCATCAGATGAAAAAAGGTTTTTACACCATCATGGCCGCGCAGTTTTTTTCGTCGCTGGCCGACAATGCGCTTCTGATCGCTGCTATCGCACTGCTGAAAGATCTTCACGCTCCGAACTGGATGACGCCGCTGCTCAAGCTGTTTTTTGTGCTGTCGTACGTCGTTCTTGCCGCCTTCGTGGGCGCCTTCGCCGACTCCCGTCCGAAAGGACGCGTGATGTTCATCACCAATACGATCAAGGTGGTTGGTTGCATAACGATGCTGGTCGGCGCGCATCCGCTGCTTGCGTACGGCATCGTCGGCTTCGGCGCGGCGGCCTACTCGCCCGCCAAATACGGCATTCTCACCGAACTGTTGCCGCCTGACCGGCTCGTTGCCGCGAACGGCTGGATCGAAGGCACCACGGTCGGCTCGATCATTCTCGGCACGGTGCTCGGCGGCGCGCTGATCAGCCCGCATATCGCCGCGCCGATTCTCAAATGGCACGTTCCCACCGTGAACACGCCCGCGGAAGCCGCGATGGTCGTGATCATGGCCATTTACGTGATCGCCGCGCTGTTCAATCTGCGCATTCCCGACACCGGCGCGCGCTATCCGCGACAGGAGCACGGGCCGATCCGCCTGATCACCGATTTCGCCGACTGCTTTCTCGTGCTGTGGCGTGACAAGCTCGGACAGATTTCGCTCGCCGTGACGACGCTGTTCTGGGGTGCGGGCGCGACGCTGCAATTCATCGTGCTGAAGTGGGCCGAAGTGTCGCTGGGCATGTCGCTGTCCGAGGCGGCGATCTTGCAGGCGGTGGTCGCGGTCGGCGTCGCGTTCGGCGCGATTTTCGCGGCTTCGCGTGTGCCGTTGAAGAAGTCGCTGTCGGTCTTGCCGGTCGGCATCATGATGGGTATCTCCGTGATGCTGATGGCGTTCTACACGCGCGATCTGTTTCCCCCGCATTGGGGCGTGTATTTTGGCCGCATGCACGTGTCGGGCTATCTGATTTTCGCGTATATCTTCCTGATGTTCGTGGGCGGCCTGTCGGGCTTTTTCGTCGTGCCGATGAATGCGCTGCTGCAGCATCGCGGGCACGTGCTGCTGTCGGCGGGCCATTCGATCGCCGTGCAGAACTTCAACGAGAATCTCTCCGTGCTCGTGATGCTGTGCCTGTACGCGGTGCTCGTGTGGCTCGACGTGCCGGTCACCGTCGTGATCGTGCTGTTCGGCACCTTCGTCTGCCTGATGATGTGGCTCGTGATGCGACGCCATCAGGCGAACCAGCGCGCCTTCGATTCGGTCGCGCTGATCGGCGAAGCCAAGCACTGATCGGCTGCGCCGGGCCGGCCGCGGCACACACGAGCGCGCCCCCCTTCTTCCTCGCTCGACCATGACTCAATCGATTCCCAATGTGCTGACGATCGCCGGTTCCGACTCCGGCGGCGGCGCCGGCATCCAGGCCGATCTGAAGACCTTCTCCGCGCTCGGCGCCTATGGCGCGAGCGTGATCACCGCGCTGACCGCGCAGAACACGCGCGGCGTGAGCGCGATTCACGCGCCGGACCCGGGCTTCGTCACCGCGCAGCTCGACGCGGTGTTCGACGACATCCGCATCGACGCGGTGAAGATCGGCATGCTCGCGAATGCGCCGATCGCGCGTGCGGTCGCCGACGCGCTGCGCCGTCATCAGCCCAAACACATCGTGCTCGACACGGTGATGATCTCGAAGAGCAATCACGCGCTATTACTACCCGATGCGGTCGCGGTGGTACGCGACGAACTGCTGCCGCTCGCCGATCTGCTGACGCCGAATCTGCCGGAAGCGGCCGCATTGCTGGGCATGCAACCCGCCGCCGACGAAGCCGGCATGGTCGAGCAAGGCGAAGCGTTGCGCGCGCTCGGCGCGCGCGCGGTGCTGATGAAGGGCGGCCATCTGAGCGCGACCGATAGCCCCGACTGGCTCGTGCAGGAAAGCGGCACGCTGCGTCTCGGCGGTCCGCGCGTGCCGGTGAAGAACACGCACGGGACGGGCTGCACGTTGTCGTCGGCGATCGCGGCCTTGATTGCGCAATGCGACGATCTCGCTAGCGCCGTCGCCGATGCGAAGGTTTATCTGACGGGTGCGTTGCAGGCGAGCGAGCGGCTCGACGTCGGCCACGGCGTGGGGCCGGTGCATCACTTTCATCGGTGGTGGTGAGCGACGTCATTGCTTCGCGTAACGCCGCGCGTGCTCGGGCCAGTCGTCGGGCACGATAAAGCCGCGCGAGCGTTCAAGTACACGCCCCGTGTTGTCTTCGATGAATCCGGCGACCATCGTCGGGCCCTGTGGCGATGAGATCTGCGCGGCGAGCGTGTTTGCGTCGACGTACCACGTGTCGTCCGCACCGGCTTGCGTTCGATATTGCGGCGCGAGCCATTCGAGCCGCGGCAACACCCGCCACCTGTGCGCATGCGCGCACGCGAAAGCCGGCCAGTCGCGATGCGTGACCCACCAGCCGCGACCGTGCGCGGGATCGAGTCCGGCAGGATCGGTGGGCATCTCGCCATGCCGGTAAAACAGCCAGCCTTTGACGAACATCTGCGGCGTCCACGCGCCCGCATAGCCCGTCGAGGCAAATTCCTCGCGTGCGCTGAGCGGCAACTGATGATCGAGCAAATGCGCGAGCTTCAGATCGAGGCGGTCTTTCAGACTGGGGCCGACATAATCGGCGAGACGCGCCGCCTCTGCCCCATTCGCATCGCCCGCATGCAGATAGCACTTCACCGCGAGTTCCCAATGCAGTCGCGCGCCCTGGCGCGTGCGCACGAGGAAATCGCATTCACCGAGCGTGAGGCCCGCATGTCGTAGCGGCACACCCGCCGCGATTAGTTGCGTCGCCGGTCCATGACGAAGGAAAAAGCCCAGCAGGCGTTCGGCGTAGCGGCCAAGGCGCGTGATACGCGTTGCCGCGAGATCCTGACGCAGAAGTGCCGGCGCGGCGTCGAGCGCGCGCAGCCAGTCGAGCGTGGCCTGCAATTCCTGCGGTGTGCCGAAAGGATCGGCGAGCGCGCCTGTGGGAAGCTGAGGGCGCAACAGATCGGGACTGAGCAGCAGCCACGCGAGATCGCGGACAGCGGGATCGCGCAGCGCATCGACTGAAGCATCGCCACGCAAACCCAGCAAGGTATCGAGAAGCGCCGCGCGGCTGACAAACGCGGCGGGCATGCGCGCCGCCGGTCCCTCGGGCATCGTCACTTTGATTCGTTCGACGGCACGCCGCCGTTCGCGAGCCACGTGGCACGCGCGAGGCACAGATCCGCCCAGGCCTTGGCCTTGTCGGGCAGGCTACGCAGCAGATAGGCCGGGTGATAGGTGACGATCACCGGCACGCCCTCGTACGTATGCACGCGGCCGCGCAACGACGAAATGCTCGCGTCGGTCCTGAGCAGACTTTGCGCGGCGAAACGGCCGAGCGCGACGATCAGCTTCGGCTTCACGAGCGACACCTGACGCTGTAGATAAGGTTCACAACGCGCGACTTCGTCCGGCTGCGGATTGCGATTGCCAGGCGGCCGGCACTTGATCACGTTCGCGATATACACGTTGGTGCCGCGCGCGAGCGCGAGCGAGTGCAGCATGTTGTCGAGCAGCTTGCCGGCCTGGCCAACGAACGGTTCGCCTTGACGGTCCTCGTTCTCGCCGGGCGCTTCGCCGATCAGCATCCAGTCGGCCTCGCGATCGCCGACGCCGAACACCGTGTTCGTGCGCTTCTCGCACAGCCGGCACGCCTCGCATCCGGCGACGCGCTCGGCGAGCGCGTCCCAGTCGAGTGTGTGGATAGACGGCAGCGCGGGCGCGTCGCGGCGCGCTTCGGCGGGCGCGGGGGCCGATGCGGTCGGATCGTCGAACCACGCGAAGTCGTGCTCGGGAGGGGCGTCGAAAGTCGGCGAGGCTGAAAAGTCAGTTTGCGATTCTGATGTTTCGCGCCGCGCTGCAGTTTCGTCGAAGCGCGGCGTGGATTCGCGCTGCACTTGCGGCGGCTGCACCTCGGCGGACGCGCGCAGCGGTTCGCGCGAGGTCTGCGTCGCAGGCTCCGCGCGACGCACGCCGTCTGCGTGTTCCCGTGGCGATTGCAGCGCATCACTCTGCCCGGCCTCCTCTCGCGCCGCGAGTCCGCGGCGCACCCACAACGGCGCGAGTCCGAATTCTTCGAGCACCGATTCATGCAGCGCCATCTTCGCCCTCCGTGGCTAACGACAGACGCATCACGATCGCGTCCTCCCGGCCGCGATGCCGCGCCGGATAATAATTTTTGCGCCGGCCGATCGACGCGAAGCCGAAGCGCTCGTACAACCGGATCGCCCGACGATTCGACGGCCGCACTTCGAGCAGCAGCCCCTCGAGCCTCTCCGCGTGCGTGATGCGCACCGCCTCGCGCAGCAGCGCGAGGCCTGCGCCGGCGCCTTGTGCTTGCGGCGTGACGCACAGATTCAGCAGATGCATTTCATCGACGACCGGCATCAGCACGCAGTAGCCGATCAACGTCCCCGTCACGTGACGCAGACAGACGCCGAAATAGCCATTGCGCAGCGAGTCGCCGAAGTTGCCGCGGCTCCACGGAAACTCATACGCAAGTTTCTCGATCGCGGCGACTTCGTCCAGGTCGCTTTCGGTCATCGGCGACATGTAGCGGTCCGTGAGCAGCACGCCGCTCATGGGCGCGCCTCGTCGTGGGACGGTTGGCCGGAGCCGCCATCGGGCGCGTGCTGCGCGGACTGCTCGGCGCTATGAGCCGCTTTGGCTGATTTCGCCGCTTTGTCGGCCATGCGCTCTGCGGTCGTCTGCGCGACCTTGTCGCGCACGTACTCGGGTGCGGCCTGATCGGCGCGCACCGTGCGGCCCGCATGAAACGCGCGCAGCGCCGCGTACGCGAGCGGCAACGCATGCGGCAACGCTTGGCCATCGACGCTCCGCGCGGCCGCGACCGCCGGCAACCGCGCGCCGAACGCGGCGGCCGCGTTGCCGGCGAGTGTGAACGGCACGTCGGGCAGTACGAGCCGCTCGGGTGCATCGAGCGACGCGGTCTGCACCGTGCGCCATTCGTGCTGCGTATCGTCCCACGCGTAGTCGGCCCAGTAGATTTCGTCCATGCGCGCGTCGAGCGCGGCGAGCACGCGCGTCGTCGACGGATCGCGCAGGCGGGCGCTCTCCGCGCACGCGAGCAGCGTGCCGATCGGTACGACCGGCAGGTTCAGGCCGAACGCGAGGCCTTGGGCGACGCCGGTCGCCGTACGCAGTCCGGTGAACGAACCCGGACCCGAGCCGAACGCGATCGCGTCGCAATCCGCCAGCGTGAGGCCGGCTTCGTCGAACAGTTCGCGGATAGCCGGCAGCAGGCGGGTACTGGACACCGCGCCGGTTTGTTCGTGACGAACCCAGACGCGCGGTTCGGCGCTGGGCTGACCGACGGCATCGACGGACGCGGACACGAGCGCCGCCGAGCAGAACTCGGTCGATGTATCGAGGGCAAGGAGCACTGTTTGAGTCATGGACCGTATTGTAATCGGCGCGGTGCGCCTGAATCGTGGTTTGCGCGGCCGCGCTGCCCGGCTTCGCGGCCGTCATCGTTTGGAATAAGCCCTCGGTCCCGGGGCGGCGGGCAATTGCTATGATTTTCGGCCGATCTCATCTATCCCGCCACGCGGGCCAAACGACCATGACCGACATCAATTCCCAGTTCGAGCAAGCCCAGCAACACGTCAAGCAACTGCCCGAGCGTCCGGGCAACCTGACGCTGCTGCGTCTCTATGCGCTCTTCAAGCAGGCGAGCGAAGGCGACGTGCACGGCGACAAGCCGGGCTTCACCGACATAGTCGGCAAATACAAGTACGATGCGTGGACGGCGCTCAAGGGCACCGCGCAGAACGCCGCGAAGCAGCAATACGTCGAACTCGTCGAATCGCTGAAGAGCGGCACCGCGGCCTGAGCTTCCGGTGCGCCAATCATCTGCCGAAATGGCCGTCTGGCAATGCTGCGACCGCCTCGCGGCGATTTCGGACACGAAGCTCCGACCGCCGCCCTCACTCGCCTACTTCAGTCCGGCACTTTCTTCTGTCGGAATTGCCTGAATGGTGGCGCAGTGCAGCAAATGTCGCTATACTGCCGCCTGCGCTTCACTGCTTTGCCCGTCTTTTCCAGCGGTCCTCGCGGCGCAGCGTCCATAGCGTTTGCTCCAATCCAGTTTAGAACCTGTCCCCTTCTGCCTAGCCCGCTCCGGGCTCAAGTCCCAGGCTGGCGACTCGCCATGTTGGCACGTCGCATCCGATACAGCTTCTAACGAAAAACTCGCCTTCATTGTCGCGAGTTGCCCCCGTTTTTCGATTTGCTCGCTGCTGTTTTGCTCGCTGAATCCGACGACTTGGGTATGCCGATTGGCGTTGACGTTTTCATCCGATGAACCACCCAGGATCGTTTTCAAGGATTCACATGACTTTGAGCAACACCCCCAGCAGCCCGTTGAACGCCATCGCCGACGAAGCACTCGGCGTTACGCCCGCCGCTCCCGAAGCCGCCGCGCAGGCTGACGCCAAGCCGACCTTCGCGTCGCTCGGCCTGTCCGCGGACGTCGTCTCCGCGCTGATCGCCGCCGGCTACGAGCACCCGACGCCGGTGCAGCAACGCGCGGTGCCAGCAGGTATCGCCGGCCGCGATCTGCTGGTTTCGAGCCCGACCGGCTCGGGCAAGACCGCCGCGTTCATGCTGCCCGCCATCGAGCGTTTCTCGCAGCTGCAAAAGACGCAGGCGAGCCAGCCGCGCGAACCGCGCCCGGCCGACGGTGGCCGCGGCCGCCGTCCGCAGCCGGTCGCGCGTCCTACCATGCTGGTGCTGACCCCGACCCGCGAACTGGCGATGCAGGTCACGACCGCCGCCGCAACGTACGGCAAGCACCTGAAGCGCCTGCGCACCGTCAGCATTCTCGGCGGCGTCGCTTATGGCCAGCAGCTGATGCTGCTCGCGAAGAACCCTGAAATCCTCGTCGCGACGCCGGGCCGTCTGATCGACCACCTCGAGCGCGGCCGCATCGATCTGTCGCAACTGCAGATCCTCGTGCTCGACGAAGCCGACCGCATGCTCGACATGGGCTTCATCGACGACATCGACACGATCGTCGCCGAAACGCCGGCTACGCGTCAGACCATGCTGTTCTCCGCCACGCTCGACGGCAAGATCGGCTCGCTGACCGGCCGTCTGTTGAAGGACCCGGAGCGGATCGAGATCGTCCAGCGCATGGAACAGCGCACCAACATCGCGCAAACCGTCCACTACGTCGACGACCGCGATCACAAGGACCGTCTGCTCGACCATCTGCTGCGTGACGACGGCCTCGACCAGGCCATCGTCTTCACGGCCACCAAGATGGACGCCGACCAGCTGGCGGGCCGTCTGGCCGACGCCGGCTTCGAATCGGCCGCGCTGCACGGCGACCTGCCGCAAGGCGCGCGTAACCGCACGATCCGCGCACTGCGCGAGCGCCGCGTGCGCGTGCTGGTTGCGACCGACGTCGCCGCTCGCGGTATCGACATCCCGGGCATCACGCACGTGTTCAACTACGACCTGCCGAAGTTCGCCGAAGACTACGTGCACCGCATCGGCCGTACCGGCCGTGCGGGCCGCTCGGGTATCGCCGTGAGCCTCGTGCATCACGCCGAACAGGGCGCGTTGAAGCGCATCGAGCGCTTCGTGCGCACGCCGCTGCCGGTCAACGTCGTCGAAGGCTTCGAGCCGCGCAAGGCGGCGCCCTCGGGCAACGGCCGTCCTGGCTTCGGCGGCCGCGGCCGTCCTGGCGGTGGTAACGGCCGTCGCTTCGGCAGCGGCTCGGGCAAGCCGGGCGGCTACGGCGGCTCGCGCAACGGTAACGGCAATGGCAACGGCAACGGCGGCGGCTGGGGTAACAAGTCGGCCGGCGGTTCGCGCGAAGGCTTCGGCTCGCGCGAAAGCCACGGCGGTTCGCGCGAAGGCTTCGGCGGTGGCTCGCGCGACGGCTACGGCGCGCGCCGCAACGACGGTCCCCGTTCGGCACGTCGCGGCAGCTAATAGCGACCCACCTGACCGACCGGATGGCTTCGCGCCGTCCGTGACACTGAAGAAAACCGGCGCTCGGGCGCCGGTTTTTTTTCGTCTATCGACTGCCCGCCCCAAATTTCACGATGTAAAAAATTTTTTTGCGTCGTAAAAAATCATGCTGCAAGGCACAAGAAGGACTATTGCAACAGGGAAAATATCGTTTCTTATCGCGAAACGCAGGCATCAAGTCATTGATTTTATATAAAAATAAATATTGGAAAAACGCTTTGCGGCGTCTATTGCGCGTCCTTCGATTTGCCTAGACTCTTATATAAGACTTCACGAAACAGAACGCCTCTCCGGGCCCGACGCTTCGAGAAGACAGAGTCACCCATCCTCCATAACTGGCATCGAAGGAGCACATCATGACCATGACCCGCGAACAGCAAGTGCAGCAACTCAAGCAGCAATGGGAAGCGGACCCGCGTTGGAAAGGGGTCAAGCGCACCTACTCGGCCGAAGACGTGGTGCGTCTGCGCGGCTCGGTGCAAGCTGAGCACACGCTCGCGAAGCGCGGCGCGGAAAAGCTGTGGGCCGCCGTCAACAACGAGCCGTTCGTCAACTCACTCGGCGCGCTGACCGGCAACCAGGCGATGCAGCAGGTGAAGGCTGGTCTGAAGGCAATCTATCTGTCGGGCTGGCAGGTCGCGGGCGATGCCAACGTCGCCGGTGAAATGTACCCGGACCAGTCGCTGTATCCGGCCAACTCGGTGCCCCTCGTCGTCAAGCGCATCAACAACACGCTGACGCGCGCCGACCAGATCCAGTGGTCGGAAGGCAAGAACCCGGGCGATGAAGGCTACGTCGATTACTTCGCGCCGATCGTGGCCGACGCGGAAGCCGGTTTCGGCGGCGTGCTGAACGCGTTCGAACTGATGAAGGCGATGATCGAAGCGGGCGCGTCCGGCGTGCACTTCGAAGACCAGCTCGCATCGGTCAAGAAGTGCGGTCACATGGGTGGCAAGGTGCTCGTGCCGACCCGCGAAGCCGTCGCGAAGCTGACAGCCGCGCGTCTGGCCGCCGACGTGTCGGGCGTGCCGACCGTGCTGCTCGCCCGCACCGACGCGGAAGCCGCCGACCTCGTGACCTCGGACATCGACGACAACGACCGCCCGTTCCTGACCGGCGAGCGTACCGTCGAAGGCTTCTATCGCACGAAGCCCGGTCTCGAGCAGGCAATCTCGCGCGGCCTCGCCTATGCGCCGTACGCAGACATGATCTGGTGCGAAACCGGCAAGCCGGACCTCGAGTTCGCCAGGAAATTCGCCGACGCGATCCACAAGGAGTACCCGGACCAACTGCTGTCGTACAACTGCTCGCCGTCGTTCAACTGGAAGAAGAACCTCGACGACGCGACGATCGCGAAGTTCCAGCGCGAACTCGGCGCGATGGGCTACAAGTTCCAGTTCATCACGCTGGCCGGCTTCCACGCGCTGAACTACTCGATGTTCAATCTCGCGTACGGCTATGCGCGCAACCAGATGACCGCGTTCGTCGAAATGCAGCAGGCGGAGTTCGCGGCGGCCGAAAAAGGCTTCACCGCGGTCAAGCATCAGCGCGAAGTCGGCACCGGCTACTTCGACGCGGTCACGCAGACGGTCGAGCGCGAAGCATCGACGACCGCGCTGCACGGTTCGACGGAAAACGAGCAGTTCTTCGACAAGAAGGTCGCCTGAGATCAGCCAGTCGGGTTACGCAGTCCCGTGGCCTGAGCGCAGCAACGATCGGCAAACGTCGAGCGGCACCACCAGAGTGCCGCCGACGCAGGGAGGGCCGTGCCGTCCTGGATTGGCAGGAGCGTCAGCGCGAACGCCGACGGCCGGAGAGTCTCAAAGAAGCCAGCACGCGGCAAGCGTGCGGCGAACCTGAACGCGCCGGCAGCGCCGCCGGCGCGCTTTTTTTCGAAGGCGGTGCATGCCGGCACGCTGCCGGCAGAGCCAAGCGATTCAGCGATAGACGATCACAGGAATTTTCGTATGCGTGAGCACGCGCTGCGTTTCACTGCCGATCAGCAGGCTGCCGAGCCCGCGCCGCCCATGCGATGCCATGAAGATCACGTCGCAGCGCCCCTGCTCGGCCGCTTCGATGATGCCGAGATACGGCGCCGGATGCACGCTCGTGCGGCTCTCGACACTGACGCCGACGCGGTGCGCCGCATGCTCGACTTCGCGCAGATGCACGCGCGCCTCGCGTTCGCTGCGTTGCAGGAACTCGCCGGGCGGTTCGACCACGACATCGGAGAACGGCGAGTACGGATATTGCGGCAGACAGGCGTATGCGGTAACGCGGGCGCCCACGGCCTGCGCGAGGTCGATCGCGCCCGCTATCGCCTTGCGTGACAGATCTGAACCATCGGTCGGAACCAGGATGTGCCTGAACATGATCCCCTCCGTCGCCGGTTGCCCGCAGCACGGCGTCAGCGTCCAACAAAGCCCAGGGTGCAGGCTGCTCGAAACGATTGTAATGCGTATGAATGCGGGTATTCGCGTCTGTCTGGAGATTGGCGCATCAGTCCCAGTAACCGGGTTCGCCGTACGTATGCTTGAGAAAGTCCAGAAACAGCCGCACCCGCAGCGGCAGATGACGGCGCTGCGGGAACACCGCGTGGATGCCGATCGGCGGCGCGGCGAATTCGTCGAGCACGCTGACGAGGCGGCCCGTCGCGATCTCCGCGCCGACCTCCCACCACGAGCGCCACGCGAGCCCGTGTCCGGCGAGACACCATTCGTGCAGCACCGCGCCGTCCGAGCACTCCATCGTGCCGGACACCTTGATCGACACGACCTTGCCGCCGTGCTGAAACATCCAGCCGCGCTGCTGGTTCGCGCTGGCGCCGAGCGCGAGACAGTTGTGGCGCGCGAGATCGGCCAGGCTGTGCGGCGCGCCGCGCCGGCTCAGATACGCGGGCGACGCGACGCATACGCGCCGGTTCTCCGCGAGCTTCAGCGACACCAGCGACGAATCGGGCAACTCGCCGAGCCGCACCGCGCAATCGAAACCTTCGTTGACGAGGTCGACGAGACGGTCGGACAGATCGAGCGTGATCGACACGTCCGGATGCGCGACCGTGAACGCGGGCACCAGTGGCGCCACGTGCCGGCGCCCGAAGCCGGCCGGCGCCGACAGCCGGAGATGGCCGCTCGCCTTCACGCCGCCCGCCGACACGCTCGCCTCGGCGTTCTGCATGTCGTGAAGAATGCGCTGGCAGTCTTCGAGAAAGGCCGAGCCTTCGAAGGTCAGCGTGATCTTGCGCGTCGTGCGCACGAGCAGCTTGACGCCGAGGCGCTCCTCCAGTGCGTCGATGCGCCGGCCGATGATCGCGGGCGCGACGCCCTCGGCGAGCGCCGCCGCGGACAGGCTCCCTTTGGCCGCGACAGCGGCGAAGGTTTCGATCTGCTTGAAACGGTCCATGAACGATACGCGCCGCGGCGAGGCGGAACAGTGAGCAGTGCGCGTCAGATTAGGTACGAAAAAGTAAAAGATCAAGTGATCTTTAGCCTATTTTTTAGCACCTAAGGTCAGCAATACAATCGATCCCGACCTCTGACAGGAGCGCATGGCAATGTCGGCCACAACGACACCTTCCCCGCGAGCAGTGATTTTCGACGCCTATGGCACGTTGTTCGACGTGCATTCGGTGATCGCCGCCGCGGAGCAACTGTTTCCCAGCCACGGCGAGGCGCTGTCGCAGCTGTGGCGCCAGAAGCAGATCGAATACACGCAATTGCGCACGCTCGCCGCGCGCAGCGACGCCCCCGGCGAACACTACCGCCCGTTCTGGGACATCACGCTCGACGCTCTGCGCTTCGCCGCGAAAAGACTGCAGCTCACGCTCGGCCGCGCGGCCGAAAAGCGGCTGATGGACGAATACGCGTGCCTGTCCGCATTTCCCGACGCGGTGCCCGTGCTGCGTGCGTTGCACGAGGCCGCCGCCGCGCCACGCGTGGGGCTCGCGATTCTGTCAAACGGCAATCCGCAAATGCTCGACATCGCGGTCAAGAGCGCCGGCATGAACGCCCTCTTCGATCACGTGCTGTCGGTCGACGCCGTGCGCGCGTACAAACCCTCGCCTGCCGCGTATGCGCTCGGCCCCGACGCGTTCGGCGTGGCCGCGAGCGAGATCGTGTTCGTGTCGTCGAACGGCTGGGACGTCGCGGGCGCGACATGGTTCGGCTTCACGACGTTCTGGCTGAACCGGCAGAACCTGCCCGTCGAAGAGCTCGGCGTGACGCCGCATGGCACCGGTAGCGGCATGAACGATCTGCTGGACTTTCTGCGCACACTCGCGACGTCGTCACGCTCGAGCGGCGGCCGTCGAACGAAAGTTCCTGGCAGTGGCAGTCGCAAGCGCGCCGGCCCGCGCGTATGACGGCGCCCCTCGCATTCGGCAATCCACTTCCCCCTTTTCAACCTTCGCATTTTTGCAATCTGACCGACCAAGGAGAAAACATGGCTAATTCGCTGTCGTTGCCGCAAGGCATGGAAATCACCGGCGACATCAAGCCCGGCTTTGAAGCGATCCTCACCGGCGAAGCGCTGGAACTCGTCGCGGCCTTGCACCGTACGTTCGAGCCGCGCCGTCAGCAGTTGCTGCAGGCGCGCGTCGAGCGCGCGAAGCGGCTCGACGCGGGCGAGCGGCCCGACTTCCTCGCCGCCACGAAGAACGTGCGCGAAGGCGACTGGAAGATCGCGCCGCTGCCGCAGGATCTGCAGTGCCGGCGCGTCGAGATCACCGGCCCCGTCGAGCGCAAGATGATCATCAACGCGCTCAATTCGGGCGCCGACTCCTACATGACCGACTTCGAGGATTCGAACGCGCCGAGCTGGGACAATCAGATCACCGGTCATATCAATCTGAAGGACGCGGTGCGCCGCACGATCTCGCTCGAACAGAACGGCAAGGCGTATCGGCTCAACGACAGGACCGCGACGCTGATCGTACGTCCGCGCGGCTGGCATCTCGACGAGAAGCACGTGAAGGTCGACGGCCAGCGCGTGTCGGGTGGCATCTTCGATTTCGCGCTGTACATGGTGCACAACGCGAAGGAGTTGATCGCGCGCGGCTCGGGCCCGTACTTCTATCTGCCGAAGATGGAGAGCCATCTCGAAGCGCGGCTGTGGAACGACATCTTCGTCGCCGCGCAGGAAGCGGTCGGCGTGCCGCGCGGCACGATTCGCGCGACGGTGCTGATCGAGACGATCGTCGCCGCGTTCGAAATGGACGAGATCCTGTACGAGCTGCGTGAACATAGCTCGGGCCTGAACGCGGGCCGCTGGGACTACATCTTCTCGGCGATCAAGAAGTTCAAGAGCGACCGCGACTTCTGCCTCGCCGATCGCTCGCAGATCACGATGACCTCGCCGTTCATGCGCGCGTACGCGTTGCTGCTGCTGAAGACCTGCCATCGCCGCAACGCGCCGGCGATCGGCGGCATGAGCGCGCTGATTCCGATCAGGAACGATGCGGCCGCGAACGACAAGGCGATGGCCGGCGTGCGTTCAGACAAGGCGCGCGACGCGGGCGACGGCTACGACGGCGGCTGGGTCGCGCACCCGGGCCTCGTGCCGGTCGCGATGGAAGAGTTCGTCAAGGTGCTCGGCGATCGGCCGAACCAGATCGGCAAGCAGCGCGTCGACGTGCTCGTGACCGCGACCGACCTGCTCGACTTCCGCCCGGAAGCGCCGATCACCGAAACGGGCTTGCGCAACAACATCAACGTCGGCATTCACTACCTCGGTTCGTGGCTCGCGGGCAATGGCTGTGTGCCGATTCACAACCTGATGGAAGATGCGGCCACCGCCGAGATTTCGCGCTCGCAGGTCTGGCAGTGGATCCGCTCGCCGAAGGGCAAACTCGACGACGGTCGCAAGGTGACGGTCGAACTGGTGCGCGAGCTCGCGGCGCAGGAGCTCGACAAGGTCAAACAGACGGTGGGCGCAGATACGAAGCCGTATGAGCGTGCCGCGCAGATCTTCGAGCAGATGTCGACCGCGGAGCAGTTCACCGATTTTCTGACGCTGCCGCTTTACGAAGAGATTTGATGGTGTTGATGATGCGGGCTCGAGCGCCTTGGGCCTGCTCGAGCCAGGGGACCCCATCGGCTTGAACGACGGCACGCCGCGGACATACGTGGCGCGCCGTTTTTTTGCTCGCCTTCGTGGACCAGCTCAGCGCGTGCGCCGATGTTCGACCCAATCTCCTGAACGGATCTCGGGCAGCCCTTTTACCGCGCTCGGCGCGACCGGATAGAAGCGGCAATTCACGACGTTGCCGTCCACTTTGACCATCACCTCACGTGTCAGAAAACGATCCTCGACGCCCGGATACACGGCTTCGATTTCGTCGAGCACCGCGACGAGCGCATCGTCGATTTCATAGACGTCGCCGCGCACGTCGATGCCCGCTTCGTCGACGACGAGACCCGGATAGGCGCCAAAATCGAACAGATGGCCGCGCACGGTGGTACTGCCGAGCAGGCTCGGCGCGGGGATGTCGTTGCGCGCGGCGGCTTCGCTGATGTCGTTGGTTTCACCGGCACGCAGCGTGCCGTAGACAAAGACGGTCTGCATCGTCGTTGAGTCTCCATGGTCAGAGGTGATGTCGGTGGCTCGGGGGCCATCGGGACATTATGCAACGGCGGCCCGTCGGCAACAGAAACTGGGCACGGCCTACAATGCTTGATGCCCGCGGCGGTGAATGGCCTCGACCGCGCTTCGCCGTTGCCAGTTCCGTGATCCGAACCGACCTTGCCATGACCTCGTCCTCCGACTCCGACTTGTTGAGCCGCGTGCGTTTCGCCGACATACCGCCCGAGTTCGCGCCGAACGAGATGCATCCGATCCGCGTGCGCTCGCGGCCAATGCCGGCGGGCTGGCATATCGCGCGTCATACGCATGCCTGGGCGCAGGTCGCGTATGCGTCGCGCGGCGTGCTGCGGGTCGCAACGACGGGCACGACATGGATGGTGCCGCCATCGCGCGCAATCTGGTTGCCGCCGCATGTGACGCACGAAGTGGTCGCCGTCGAGGATGCGTTCCTGCGCACGCTGTACATCACCGAGAGTACGGTGCCGGCCGGGCTCGATACGCCGCGCGTCGTCGAAGTATCGAACCTGTTGCGCGAGGTGATTGCCGCGCTCGATACGCCTGGCCTGTCCGCCGCGCGCGAGCAGCTGCTCGGCGCGCTCGCGCTCGATGAACTGACGCGCTCCGAGCCGTTGCCGCTGTCCGTGCCGATGCCCAGCGAAAAGCGCCTGCGCGCGCTGTGCGACGCCGTGATCGCCGACCCGATGCATGGCGAGTCGCTCGAGCAGTGGGCATCGACGGTGGGCGCGAGCACGCGCACGATCGCGCGGCTGTTCCGCCAGGAGCTGGGTGTGAGTTTCTCGCAGTGGCGTCAGCAGGCGATTCTCGCGCGCGCCATTCCATTGTTGAGCCAGGGACGACCGCTGTCGCACGTCGCGCAGGAACTGGGCTATCAGAGCCAGAGCGCCTTCTCCGCGATGTTCCGGCGTGCGTTCGGCGCGAGTCCACGCGCGTTTATCGAGCGAGGCGCCGAGCATCGCGCGAGCAACGGCGAGCATGATGACGCGCAAGCGGATGATGAAACGGCACAGGATCAAGCCGGTTCGACGGACGTCGCCGAGCGGTAAATGGCGACAACTAGCGCTGCGCGTCGGCCATCCAATGCGGGCCACGCCTCAAACTCGCCGCGCCAGATGACGGATTGCGCCTAGCTGCGCGAGCCGCGGCCCGGCGAGCTTGTAACCCTTGCGCTGATAGAGCCGCGCCGCCGGATTGTCGACGAACACGCGCAACTGCAACTCGCGCAGCCCGCGCTCGCGCGCCCATTGATGCGAGATGTCGAGCAGAAACGTACCGGCGCCAAGCCGACGATATCCTTCGGCGATCTGCACGTCGCGGATATGCAGCGAATCACCCTCCTCGGTGATACGCAGCACGCCCATCGGCACGCCATCCACTTCGAGAATGAAATTCTCCGATTCGCGCCAACTGCCGAGAAACAGATCGCTGCGCCACACCAGATGATGCCGGCGATAGTAGCCGCCCATGTTGTTGCGGGTCAGCGCCTCGGCAAACTCGAAATCGTCCATGCTGGCCGTGCGCAGATGAAACGGTGACGGAGCTTCGGTGGGATCGAACATGGCAGGACCGCGAGGATGAGTCGGATAAACGGTAAAACAGGCCGCGCGCGCTGGCAATGGCTGTTTGTCCCGAGCCTTCCGGGAGGCGGCCGGCAACGGCAGTAGAAACGGAGCGGTTACGGTCCTATGCGCAGGCGCCATCACCCGCTCACCAGCACGACGGCTGCGGACATACACGTTCGCATCGTCGGCATAGCGCACGAAGCAGTGGCCGCGCCGTTCCAGTTCCTTGTCCACCACGTCATGGCGCTGGACTCTCCCTCCCGTTTGGCCCCTCATCACCAGTTCCAGTCTCACCGACCTGTCCTGTGACTACTTACGGCCTCTGCTGACTTCTCGCTCCGGCTCGACGCCGTCGCCCTTTCAGGCATGAGGCGAGATCTCCCCAGGTAAGAGCGCACTCCTTCATGGCACAGCCGCCGCATTTACGCCGCTTCGCCCTGGTCACGAGAGCTTCGCGGTCTATTACCCGCCCGCCCTGCTTGGCAACGCCTTCTATGCGGTTCTTGTTTATCGGCTCGCGACTTACGCTCCACGCTTGCTTCCCACATTCGGCCGCCGTCATGCAGTTGCGCTTCACTTCATTCGCTGTGACCAGCTTATGGCGGGACTTGCACTCGCAGGAGTGCGCCCATGCTGGGCGCACAATAAAAAAAAGCCCACTTCTTGCGAAGTGGGCTTTCTCAAATCTGGCGGAGCGGACGGGGCTCGAACCCGCGACCCCCGGCGTGACAGGCCGGTATTCTAACCAACTGAACTACCGCTCCAGATTTTGCATCGCAGCCTGCGAGCCATACTCTCAGCCTGCTGCACCGCTCAAACTTCCAACCGAACGACGCCGATGTTCTGGCGTCCCCTAGGGGATTCGAACCCCTGTACTCACCGTGAAAGGGTGATGTCCTAGGCCTCTAGACGAAGGGGACAACGTACTGCTTACACCTTTAATGAAAAAGCCCGTTCAAGTATGTGTGAACGGGCTTTGTCTGGCGGAGTGGACGGGACTCGAACCCGCGACCCCCGGCGTGACAGGCCGGTATTCTAACCAACTGAACTACCACTCCAGTCTTTACACCCTGCTTGCGAGCGTCGGTTAATTCTCTGCAAGCTGCGCTGCTCTACTACTCGAATACTAAAGCGACGCTGATGTTTGGCGTCCCCTAGGGGATTCGAACCCCTGTACTCACCGTGAAAGGGTGATGTCCTAGGCCTCTAGACGAAGGGGACAAAATCTTTTCAGATCCGTCTCAATTCGCTTTTGACTTGATCAACTCGCGCTAACTTTTCAGTTAATTCGCCAAGCTATTTTCTGGTCAACAGCGAAGACCGCTACTTTAACTACATTTCAGCGATTTGTGAAGTCTTTTTTCTACAACCATCAGACTTCTTAACCACTTTCACCTCTCTGCTCTGTTGGTGGAGGTAAGCGGGATCGAACCGCTGACCTCTTGCATGCCATGCAAGCGCTCTCCCAGCTGAGCTATACCCCCGCGCACATCAGAGAAACGAGATTTTAGAGGGCGATCTGCGCTTTGTAAATACCCTTTGAGCAATTACATTCGAATTTTCTGCGGAGGCAGGCGAAACCTCTGACGCACGCCGCCAACGGATTAGCCAAGCGCTTTTTCGATGCGGCTAACGACGACGTCGCGACCTAACAGCATCAGCACGCTATCGATCGACGGTGTATGCGTCGTACCCGCCACCAGCAGACGCACCGGCATCGCGAGCTGCGGCATCTTCAGCTTGTGCGTGCCGAGCGTCGCTTTCAGCGCGGCGGCGATCGCCTCCTTGGTCCATTCGAGCGTATTCAATGCAGCGGCCAGATCAGCGAGCGCCGGACGAACCGCGTCGGTGACGTGCTGTGCAAGCGACCCAGCGTCGGGTGCCGGGGTGCGATAGAACATCGCGGCGTTCTGCGCGATCTCCTTCACGGTCGACGCCCGATCCTTCATCAGGCCCACCACGCCCGTCAGATCCGGACCTTGGGCGAGTGTGGCTTCGTCGATGCCGAGCTCCGCGAAGAACGGTTTCGCCAGTTCGGCGAGGCGTGCGTTGTCGGCTTCCTTGATGTAGTGGGCGTTGAGCCAGTTCAGCTTGTCATGGTCGTACTGCGCCGGCGACTTGCCGAGGTGCTCGAGATCGAACCACTCGACGAACTGCTCGCGCGTGAAAATCTCCGCGTCACCATGCGACCAGCCGAGGCGCGCCAGATAGTTGACGACCGCTTCCGGCAGATACCCCGCATCGCGATAACCCATCACGCTCATTGCGCCGTGGCGCTTGCTCATCTTCTCGCCCTGCTCGTTCAGCACGGTCGGCAGGTGTGCATACACCGGCGGCTCGCCACCGAGCGCGCCCAGTATGTTGATCTGGCGCGGCGTATTGTTGACGTGGTCGTCGCCACGAATCACGTGAGTGATGCGCATGTCGAGATCGTCGACGACGACGCAGAAGTTATACGTCGGCGTGCCGTCCGGACGCGCGATCACGAGGTCGTCGAGTTCTTCGTTCGAGATTTCGATGCGGCCTTTCACCGCGTCGTCCCACGCGACCACGCCGGTCAGCGGATTGCGAAACCTTAGCACCGGCTTCACGCCCACGGGCGGCTCCGGCAGCACCTTGCCCGGCTCCGGGCGCCACGTGCCGTCGTAGCGCGGCTTTTCGCCTGCTTCGCGCTGGCGCTCGCGCAGCGCGTCGAGCTCTTCGGTCGACATGTAGCACGGATAGACGAGCCCCGCCTCCTGCATCTGCTTCAGCACTTCGCGGTACCGGTCCATGCGCTGCATCTGGTAGAACGGGCCTTCGTCGAAATCGAGGCCGAGCCACGCCATGCCTTCGAGAATCGCGTCGACGGATTCGGTCGTGGAGCGCTCGAGGTCGGTGTCCTCGACCCGCAGCACGAAGGTCCCTTTCATCTTGCGCGCGAACGCCCACGGATACAGCGCGGAGCGGATGTTGCCCAGGTGGATGAAGCCGGTGGGACTCGGTGCGAAACGGGTACGAACGGAGGTGGTCATTAGCGGTTACTCGGAAAACAGGCGCCGGCGCTCAGGCGAACATGACTGCGAAGCGCGGCAGCGAAGCGTGCCCATGCTGCGCGCGACGTCGCGCACGGCCACGAGGGAATAAGTGCAAGAGCCGAATTATACCTTCCGCACGCGGGTTGCCGCCCTCGTCCGAACGGCCTAAGGCGCATGGGCGAACGGCGTCCGGACATCTGCGTACGCACCTTCGCAGCGCTCGCCCAACTCATCTTGAAAAAGCGCCGCGTCAGTTCCGAATACTTCCTCTGCAACGTTTCATTACAGCGGACCGCGCGAGCCGATCGTTTGCATTAAGATGTGCGCGCGCTGCGATGCGGGCTTACCGCACATCGATCCGATACGGAGCGAGCACCGCTGCAAGCGCGCGCAATCGCCGTCGGCGATCCGCCCGGTCTGACCTCAGCCTGATCGCGGTACGCGCGACGCCGCTCGCGTCGCGCGCGCCGTTGCTGGAGAACTCGTTGAAACCCTCATCCCCGAACTTGAGTCGCCGCAGCTTTTCGCTGGCGGCCGCATCCGCGGTGCTTGCCGCCTGCACCACGACCGCCGGCAAACTCGATGGCGCGCCGATCACCGCGACGCCCGCCGTTCCCCCGCCGCCTGAAAAAGCGCAACAGAAGCCGGTTCGCGTCGCGCTCGCTCTCGGCGGCGGCGCCGCGCGCGGCTTTGCGCACATCGGCGTCATCAAGGCTCTCGAGGCGCGCAATATCCAGATCGACCTGATTGCCGGCACGAGCGCCGGCTCCGTCGTCGGCGCGCTGTACGCGTCGGGCATGAACGGCTTCGCGCTGAACAAACTCGCGCTGTCGATGGACGAAGCGTCGATCAGCGACTGGGCGATGCCGTTTCGTACGCGCGGCTTCCTGCAGGGCGTCGCGCTGCAGAACTACCTGAACACGACGCTGAACAACCGCCCGATCGAGAAGATGGCGAGGCCGCTCGGCGTGGTCGCGACCGATCTGCAAACCGGCCAGCCGATCCTGTTCCAGCGTGGCAACACCGGCATCGCGGTGCGCGCGTCATGCAGCGTGCCGTCGATTTTCGAGCCGGTGAAGATCGGCGGTCACGAGTACGTGGATGGGGGTCTCGTGAGTCCGGTACCGGCGTCGTTCGCGCGCAAGATGGGCGCGGATTTCGTGATCGCCGTCGACATCTCCCAGCGACCGGAAACCGGCGTCACGGCAAGCTCGTTCGACGTGTTGATGCAGACCTTCACGATCATGGGCCAGACGATCAAGGCCTACGAGCTCGACAAGTACGCCGACGTGGTGATCCGACCGAATCTCGCGGCGATGAGCGGCAGCGATTTCTCACAGCGCAACGCCGCGATCCTCGCCGGCGAGGAAGCGGCCGCGAAGATGATGCCGGAGTTGCAGCGCAAGCTCGCCGCGCGGCGCATGGGAGCCTGAAAGCCCGGCAACGCACAGTCGCTGTGCGTCGCCATGGCAAAAATGCGCGCATCAAACGCAAAAAGCCTGCTTCGAACGAAGCAGGCTTTTTTATCGCCAGGCCTGGCGCCGAATCAGTTATTCCCGCCGATCGTCGCGGTCACGCGCTTGCGCAGATCGTCGGCCTGATACGAGGTCTCGATCCGACGCGCACCCGTAAAGCGCTTTTCCCAGTAGCCGTCATCCATGTCGTCGACGCGGATCGTGCTGCCGGTGGACGGCGAGTGCACGAACTTGTTGTCGCCGATATAGATGCCGACGTGCGAGAACGTGCGGCGCATCGTATTGAAGAACACCAGATCGCCCGGCTTCAGGTCGCTTACCCGCACCTTCTCGCCCAGGCGGCTCATTTCCTCGGCACGGCGCGGCAGCGCGAGACCGAGCGTGTCCTGGAACACGTAGCGCACGAAACCGCTGCAATCGAGCCCCGAATCAGGCGTATTGCCGCCCCAACGGTAGCGAACGCCGATCATGTTCAACGCGCCGACCACCACGTCGCCCGCTTTGCCGGCCATGCCCGAAAGGAACGATTTGGCGCTGCCGCTTTCGCTGCCGGCGGCCCTGGTTTGGGGAGTGAGAAGGGAGAGAGGATCCGAGCCGTTGGTGGTCGGATACGAGGCATTCTGATTAAAACTGCTTACTTCGTCGGCGAACGCGCCGGGAGCTGCTGCCATCAAGACGCCAATGAACATCCCGGCGACGACGCGCGTGCAAGCCTGGGTGAAGTTTCTGTGCTGCATTGGTCGGTAGTTTTTGCCAAAAAAATCAGGGGTCTAGAAAAAAAGTTTGCTCGATACTAGCCAGTAAGTATTTGCCTGTCAAAAGGAATAGGAAAAATCAATCGACAGACGCACCCAATTGGGGAAAGGGTGAAAAATCAACGATCAAGCGCCGCTTTCAGCAGCTTTCGCGTGTAAGGATGCGCGGGTGCAGCAAAAATTTTCTCGACTTCGCCGGTCTCGACGATCGATCCGTTTTGCATCACCACGACTCGGTGCGCCATCGCCCCGATCACTTCCAGGTCGTGGCTGATGAACACGAAGCCGAGGTTGTATTTGTGCTGCAAACCGGTGAGCAGCTTGAGCACCTGCTGCTGGATCGATACGTCGAGCGCGCTGGTCGGTTCGTCGAGGATCAGCACGCGCGGCTCCAGTACCAGCGCGCGCGCGATCGCGATGCGCTGCCGCTGCCCGCCCGAAAATTCATGCGGATAGCGATACAGCGCGGTCCGGTCGATGCCGACTTCGCGCAGCACCGCGACGACCTTGTCGCGCCGCGCCTGCGGAGTCATCTGCGGCCGATGCAGCGCGAGCCCCTCACCGACGATCCGCTCGATCGTCTGCCGCGGCGAAAGCGAACTAAAAGGGTCCTGAAAGACGACCTGCATATTCGAGCGCAGCGCGGTCTTTTCGGCGCCGCGATAGCTCGCGAGCGCCCTGCCCTGAAACTGGATCTCGCCATGCGCGGTGCGCTGCAGACCGAGCAGTGCCATCGCGAGCGTCGACTTGCCCGATCCCGATTCACCGACGATCCCGAGCGTCTCGCCCTGGCGCACCGACACGTTCGCCGCGTCGACCGCGCGAAACCGCCCCGCGCCGAACCAGCCACGCAGGCCGGTCCGTTTCGTTCTGAAGTCGACCGCCACATCGCGCGCTTCGAGCAGCACCGGCGAGATCGGCAGCACCGGCACGACCTCGCGCTGCGGCCGGCTCGCGAGCAGCCGCTGGGTATACGGATGGCGCGGCGCCTCGAACACCTGCTCGACCGTGCCGGTTTCGACCAGCACGCCTCGCTCCATCACCGCGACGCGCTGCGCGAAGTGACGCACGAGGTTCAGGTCGTGCGTGATCAGCAGCACGGCCATGCCGCGCTTTTGTGCTTCGTCGCGCTGCAGTTCCAGCAGAAGCTCGACGATTTGCGCGCGAATCGTCACGTCGAGCGCGGTGGTCGGCTCGTCGGCGAGCAACAGGCGCGGCCGGCAGGCGAGCGCCATCGCGATCATCGCGCGCTGCCGCTGCCCGCCCGACAGCTGATGCGGGTAGCTGTTGATGCGCTTCTCCGGCTCGGTGATGCCGGTGC
The DNA here is from genome assembly GCF_014201065.1 of Paraburkholderia sp. Cpub6. Lineage (NCBI taxonomy): Bacteria > Pseudomonadati > Pseudomonadota > Betaproteobacteria > Burkholderiales > Burkholderiaceae > Paraburkholderia > Paraburkholderia sp. Cpub6. The sequence continues at coordinate 784,950 of NZ_JACHDM010000001.1, read as the reverse complement.
GCGCGAGCAGCGCGACCGCCCGCCTGCACGCCTCGGCCGCGCTGACGCCGTCATGCACGACGATCGTTTCCGCAATCTGGTCGCCGATCGTATACAGCGGATTGAGCGCGGTCATCGGTTCCTGGAAGATCATCGCGATGTCCGAGCCGCGCAGGCCACGCATCGCACGCTCGCTCTTCGCGAGCAGATCTTTGCCATCGAAGCGGATCGCCCCGCTCACCTGTGCGTCGTTCAGCAGGCGCAGCACCGACAGCGCGGTCACGCTCTTGCCCGAGCCCGACTCGCCGACGAGTGCGACGCGTTCACCGCGCGCGATCGCGAGCGTGACGTCGTCGACGGCCACCGTGTCGCCGAACGCGACACGCAGATGGTCGAGTTCGAGCAGCGGCGTGTCCGTCGATTGCGGATCGATTTGCGGCAGCGCACTCATTGACCACCTCCGGCATGTATCGCATCGGAGATACGCGTGTCGAGCGCGTTGCGCAGCGCATCGCCCATGAAGGTCAATAGCAGCAGCATCGCCACCAGCACGCCGAAGGTCGACACCGAGATCCACCACGCGTCGAGATTCGCCTTGCCCTGAGCGAGCAGTTCGCCCAGGCTCGGCGTCGGCGGCGGCACGCCGAGGCCGAGGAAGTCGAGACTCGTCAGCGCGAGAATCGCGCTGCTCATGCTGAACGGCAGGAACGTGATGACCGGCGTCAGACTGTTCGGCAACACGTGACGCCACATGATCTGCCAATGCGACAGGCCCATCGCGCGCGCGGCGCGCACGTAGTCCTGCTGGCGATTGCGCAGGAACTCGGCGCGCACGTAGTCGGACAGGCCGATCCAGTTGAACAGCGACAGCAGCACGATCAAAAGAGCGAAGCTGCGCTCGAAGATCGATGAAAAGATGATCAGCAGATAGAGCTGCGGCATCGCGTTCCAGATCTCGATCAGACGCTGCCCAACGATGTCCGTTCGCCCTCCGAAGTAACCTTGCACCGCCCCCGCTGCGATGCCGACGATCGTGCTGATCACGGTCAGCACGAGGCCGAACACGACCGACACGCCGAAGCCGTACAGCAGACGCGCGAACAGATCGCGGCCGCGGTCGTCGGTGCCGAGCCAGTTCTCGCGCGACGGTGGCGCCGGGTTGGGCGCCTTCGAAAAGTAATTGAGCGTGTCGTAGTAGTAGTGATTGGGCGGATACAGCGCGAAGTTGCCCGGCGCATCGAAGCGGTGACGGATGTACGGATCGAGATAATCGGTCGGCGTGGGGAAGTCGCCACCGAAGGTGGTCTCGGCGTAGGTCTCGACGAGCGGGAAATACAGATGGCCGTCGTAGCGCACGACGACCGGCTTGTCGTTCGACCACAGCGGCCCCACGAGGCTCGCCGCGAACGCGACGACGAAGATGATCAGGCTCCAGTAGCCGAGACGCTGCTGGCGAAAACGCTGCCACACGCGACGCGCCGGCGACGGCGACATCAGTGCCCGCGCGGGTTCGGTGCGCGCCGCCGCGTCGGCGGAAAGGCGGGCTCGATTCATCAGCGCTCCAGTTGTTCGAATTGGATGCGGGGATCGACCCACACATAGCAAAGGTCGGAGATCAGCCGCGTGACAAGGCCGATCAGCGTGAACAGATACAACGTGCCGAGCACGACCGGATAGTCCCGCCGCATTACCGATTCATACGACAGCAACCCGAGCCCGTCGAGCGAGAACAGCGTTTCGATCAGCAGGCTGCCGGTGAAGAACGCGCCGATGAACGCGCCCGGGAAATTGACGATCAGCGGCAGCAGCGCATTGCGAAACACGTGCTTCCACAACACGCGCCGCTCGGACAAACCTTTGGCACGTGCGGTCAGCACGTACTGCTTGCGGATTTCGTCGAGGAACGCGTTTTTCGTCAGCATCGTGACGACCGCGAAACTGCCCACCACCGACGCCGTGATCGGCAGCGTGATATGCCATAGATAGTCGAGGATCTTGCCGACGAGGCTCAACTGGTCCCAGTTGTCGGAAGTGAGGTTGCGCAGCGGAAACAGCTGCAGGAACGTGCCACCGCCGAACAGCACGAGCAGCAGCACGCCGAGCACGAAGCCCGGAATCGCGTAGCCGACCAGCACGACGAGGCTCGTCGCGATATCGAAGTGCGAGCCGTTGCGCACCGCCTTCGCGATGCCGAGCGGCACCGATATCAGATAGGTGAGAAAGAACGTCCACAGGCCGATGCTGATCGACACCGGCAGCTTCGACACGATCAGCGACCACACGCTCTGATGACGGAAATAGCTCTGGCCGAGATCGAAGGTCGCGAAGCGCTTGAGCATCAGCACGTAGCGTTCGAGCGGCGGTTTGTCGAAGCCGTACAGCTGCCTCAGTTGCGCGATCTGTTGCGCATCGACGCCGCTATGCGAGCGCAGCCCGAACGGCGAGGCGCCCTCCGCGCCCTTGCGCAGTTCGTGCTGCATCTGCTCGACGGGGCCGCCCGGCACGAACTGGATCACGACGAAGGTCAGCGTCAGCACGCCGAGCAGCGTCGGGATCATCAGCAGCAGGCGTTTGAGGATGTAGCTCCACATAGGCGGTGTTCCAGTGCGAACGCGTTGGTGGGGGCGATGGATCTGCGGATCAGTCGGCGCTGCCCGTGGGCGTGCGCGCCCGCGGATCCTCGTACCACCACATCGTCGTGATCCAGCCCTCCGCGCCATAGTACAGCGGCAAAGTCTTCGGCCACGCGAGCCCGCGCTTGAACGCGACGCGATGCGTGCCGCTGTACCAGTGCGGCACCACATAGTAGCCATGCGTCAGCAGACGGTCGAGCGCGTGCGCGGCATCGGTCAGCTGCTCGCGCGTTTGCGCATGCACGAGCGCGTTCAACACCGCGTCGACGGCCGGCGACTTCAGGCCGATCGCGTTGTCCGAGCCGGGGGTATCGGCGGCCTTGCTGCCGAAGCGGGTGATCTGCTCGGAGCCCGGCACCTGCACGTCGGGCATGCGAATCGTCGTCACGTCGAAGTCGAATGCGTCGAGCCGCTTCTGATAGACCGCGAAGTCGGTGGTGCGGAAGTTCGCGGTAATGCCGAGCTTTTGCAGATTGCGCGTGAAGGTCGCGATGATCGGCTCCATCGACGAGGCCGAACCCGAGTCGTCGAGTATCTCGAACTGGAACGGCTCGCCCTTCGCGTTGCGCAGCGCGCCGTCACGATAGGTCCAGCCGGCCTGCTGCAGCAGATCGCGCGCCTGCAGCAGATTCGCGCGCAGCGAGCCGGGCGGATCGGTATCGGGCTGCTTCGGCGGCGGCCCGAATACCGCCGGGTCGAGTTGGGCGCGAAACGGCTCCAGCAGCGCGAGCTCGCCAGGCGAAGGCAGCCCCTTCGCCTGCCATTCGGTGTTGGCGAAATAGCTGTCGATGCGCGTGTACTGGTTGAAAAACAGCTGGCGGTTCAGCCACTGAAAGTCGAGCGCGAGATCGAGCGCCTTGCGCACCCGCACATCCTGGAACAGCGGCCGGCGCGTGTTCAGGAAAAAGCCCTGCATGCCGGTGCCGTTGTGCTGCGCAAACTCGCGCTTGATCAACTCGCCACTGTCAAACTTCTTGCCGACGTCGCGCCGCACCCAGTTGCGCGCGATATATTCGACCAGCGCGTCGTACTCGCCAGCCTTGAACGCCTCGAGCCGCGCGGTGCTATCGGCATACAGCTTGTAGACGATGCGATCGAAGTTGTTCATGCCGACGCGCACCGGCAGATCGGCGCCCCAATAGTGCGGGTCGCGTTTGAACGTGATCGTGCGGCCGTTGTCGTAGCTGTCGATCAGATACGGCCCGCTGCCGACTGGCTTTTCGAATGCGAGCTGGTCGAACGGAACACGGCTGCCGTCGGGCTTCATCCCCCACTTGCGCGAGAACACCGGCATGCTGCCCGCGAGCAGCGGCAACTCGCGATTGCGCTCGCGAAACTCGAAGCGCACCGTGGCCGGATCGACGACGACCGCACGCTTGATCTCGCTGAAAAGCGATGCGAACTGCGGCGCGGCCTGCGGGCTCTTCAGCGTGTCGAGAGAGAACTTGACGTCGTCGGCGGTCACAGGGTCGCCGTTCGAAAAGCGCGCGCGCGGATTGATGTGAAACGTGACCGACAGGCCGTCGGGCGCGACGACGATGTCGTCGGCGAGCAGCCCGTAGGCGGACGCGACTTCGTCGCTGCTGCCGATCGTCAGGCTCTCGAACATCAATTCGAGGCCGGGCGCCGCATTGCCACGCAGAGTGAACGGATTGAACTTGTCGAAGCTCGTTAGACGGCTCGGGTTCGCGAGCACGAGCGTGCCGCCTTTCGGCGCATCGGGATTGACGTAGTCGAAGTGCTTGAAGCCGGCCGGATATTTAGGCTCGCCGTATTGCGCGATCGCATGCGCGGCATGCGCGTGCGGCGCGACGAGCAGACTCGCGCACAGCAACGCGACGGCGAGCGCGGCGCGCAAGGGTCCGTGGATCACGCTGTGTCGAAGTCCCTCAGGCGTTTGAACCCGTCGCGAGCCAGTTGTCATGGAGTCGTGCTGGTAAATGGGCAGTGGCGATGTGGGGGATTCTACCCAATTAGCTTGCGCGATCTGGCGGCCGACTGCGACGAAATGCGTCAGCGACGGATGTTTCAGCACAAAAAAACAAAACCGCCCTCCAAGGGCGGTTCTGTCATCGCTGCGGCCGGTTGGCGCGCTTCAGCGCTGACGCAGTGGCGACTCAGTGCCAGCCGCGATGTTGGTCGTAGTGACCGCGCGCATAGTCGCCGCGGCCCGGCGGATGGTGGCGATACCAGTCGTTGCGCGCCCAGTAGCGATTGCCGTCCCAGTAACGGTCGCCATGCCAGCCGATCACGATTTGCGGACCGCCGTAGTACACGGGAGCCGGCTGATAGACGACGGGCGGCGGCGGAGGCGGCGGCGGTGCGTAGACCGGCGCCGGTGCGACGTAGACCGGCGCGGGAATGCCGATATTGACCCCGATGTTGAGCCCCGCGGCCATCGCGGCACCGGATGCAGCCAACGTCAACACGCCGAACATAAGCGGAACAAGACGAGCGGACTTCATTGATCACCTTTGTAGGAACATGTTTTGTTGGCGGAAATATAACGCAAGGCAGCAACACGCGTATTTCAACTTTGTAATAACTGATGCTGAAAATCGCCTCGCCGGCGGCGGCGTAATGTCTGGTTACACACGCCAGACGGCGGTGAAAAAGCACCCTCCGCGCGGGCGCCGGCTCGCGGCCTGGCTGACATCCCGAAAACGAACACTTTAAAGTTCGAAAGAACATATCTGTTCGATATTTTTCACCACAGTCATCCGATCACCACTCCGATACCAGGCAAAAAAATATCAAATTATCCCAAAAAATCAAGGAAAAACGTGGCAACAACTATGGTTTCCCCGGATATCCAGGTCGTTTCCAAGTGATAGGATGACTGCCATCGAAAACCAATAAATGTTCGAATTCGCGCATACCCGAGCACTGCGTCGGAAGCAACCGCTCAATGCGCCACGGAGACTGATTTTGAAAACGATCAAGGGATTGCGCTGGTGGATCATCGCCCTCGTGTGCGTTGGGACGATCGTCAACTATCTGTCGCGCAACGCGCTCGGGGTGATGGCGCCCGAGCTGATGAAACTGCTGCACATGAACACGCGGCAGTACTCGTACGTGGTCGGCGCGTTCCAGGTCGGCTATACGGTGATGCAGCCCGTCTGCGGCCTGATCATCGATCTGATCGGCCTGCGCCTCGGCTTCGCGCTGTTCGCGTGCCTGTGGTCACTGACCGGCGTGTTCCACGGTTTCGCGGGCAGCTGGCTTTCGCTCGCGGCGCTGCGCGGCTTCATGGGCCTGTCCGAAGCGGTCGCGATTCCGGCCGGCATGAAGGTCGTCGCCGAATGGTTTCCCGATCGCGAGAAATCCGTCGCGGTCGGCTATTTCAATGCGGGCACCTCGCTCGGCTCGCTGCTCGCGCCGCCGCTCGTCGTTTTCCTGTCGCTGCGCTACGGCTGGCAGAGCGCGTTCGCAGTGACTGGCGCGCTCGGCTTCGTGTGGGCCGCCGCATGGTTCGTGCTGTACCGCTCGCCCGCCGAGCACAAGCGCGTGAGCGATGCCGAGCGCGCCGCGATCGTCGAAGGCCAGGCACCGCCCGCCGCGCGCCGCGCGAGCGTGCGTGAAGTGCTGCGCACGCGCCGCTTCTGGGCGATCGCGCAAGCGCGCTTTTTCGCCGAGCCCGCGTGGCAGACGTTCAGCTTCTGGATTCCGCTCTATCTCGCCACGCAGCGTCATATGGATCTGAAGCAGATCGCGATGTTCGCGTGGCTGCCGTTTCTCGCCGCGGACCTGGGCGGTCTGTTCGGCGGCTATCTGTCGCCATTCCTGATGAAGCATTTTCGCGTGCCGCTGATCTGGTCGCGCATCTCGGGCGTCGTGCTCGGCGCGCTGATGATGATCGGGCCGGCATCGATCGGTCTCGTCGCGTCGCCCTACCAGGCCATCGCCCTTTTCTGCGTCGGCGGCTTCGCGCACCAGATGATCTCGGCGCTCGTCAACACGCTCGCCGCCGACGTATTCGATCCGGGCGAAGTCGGCACCGTCGCCGGCTTCGCGGGCATGGCCGCGTGGATCGGCGGCCTCGGCTTCTCGCTGATGGTCGGCGCGCTCGCCGATTCGATCGGCTACACGCCGCTGTTCGGTGCGCTCGGCGCATTCGACATCATCGGCGCGACGCTGCTGATCATCCTGATGCGCGGTGTGCCGCGCCACGGCCGCGCGCGCCGCGCCGAACTGAGCGTCAACACTGCTGCCTGACCTTCCTCGAAGACTCATCATGCGTTCACAGATCAATCTCAAACATCCGCCGCGCTTCGCGCTCGTCCCTCACGCTGGCAACCCGGCGGCCAACCCGGTCGTGCTAAGCGCGCAGCCGAATTGCCGCATCGAGCTGTTCGTGCTCGCCGAGGACATCATCCGCGTGCTCGTGCTGCCGGACGGCGAAACGCGCGGCCCGCGCACATGGGCGATCGCGCCCGGGATGGACGACGTGCCGCTCGATGGCCGCGAGCGCCGCGACCTGAGCGGCTTCACGCCGCCGCTGTTCACGGTGAACGAAGCAGCCGGTCACATCGTGATCGAAACGGCGCGCGTGCGCGTGAGCGTGGCGCTCGATGGCGGCGCCTGCGCCTGGGACATCCTGCACGAAGGCAAGTGGCATCGCGTGATGAGCGATCGCAAGACCCAGGCGTACAACTTCGGCTGGTGGGACTCGCGCATCTATCACTACGTCGAGCGGCGCCGCGACGAAATGTACGTGGGCCTCGGCGAGCGTGCCGGCTCGCTCGATCGCGCGCAGCAAAGCTACGAGATGCGCAACATCGACGCGATGGGCTACAGCGCGCGCACCACGGACCCGCTGTACAAGCACATCCCGTTCTACGTGACGTGGCAGCCGCAGACGTCGACGGGCTTCGGCCTGTTCTACGACACGCTCGCCGATTGCCGCTTCGACATGGGCCGCGAGCTCGACAACTATCACGGTCACTATCGGCACTTCATCGCCGAGCATGGCGATCTCGACTACTACTTCATCGCATCGCCCGGCTCGCCGCTCGACGCGGTGCGCCGCTTCACGTGGCTCACCGGACGTCCCGCGTGGATGCCGAAGTGGGGCCTCGGCTACTCGGGCTCGACGATGAGCTATACCGACGCGCCGGACGCGCAAAAGCAGATGGGCGAATTCATCGAGCGTTGCCGCGAACACGACGTGCTGTGCGATTCGTTTCATCTGTCGTCGGGCTATACGTCGATCGGGCCGAAGCGCTACGTGTTCAACTGGAATCACGACAAGTTTCCGGACATCGACGGCTTCGTGCGGAGCTATCTCGATCACGGCGTGCGTCTGTGCGCGAACATCAAGCCGTGTCTGCTGCAAGACCACCCAGCGTTCGACGACGTCGCCCACGCCGGCCTGTTGATCGAAGCGCCCGATGGCGATCCCGCATGGGTGCAGTTCTGGGACGAAGTCGGCGCGTACCTCGACTTCACGAATCCCGCGACGATCGACTGGTGGAAAGCTCGCGTGAAGGACGCACTGCTCAAATACGGCATCGCGGCCACCTGGAACGACAACAACGAGTTCGAGATCTGGTCGCCGCATGCGATCGCGCGCGGCTTCGGCAAGCCGTATCCGGCACACCATGCGAAGGTGCTGCAGACGCAGCTGATGATGCGCGCGTCGCACGACGCGCAGCGCGAGCACGCGCCGGACAGGCGCCCGTTCCTCGTGTCGCGCTCGGGCGGCGTCGGCATGCATCGCTACGTGCAGACGTGGTCGGGCGACAACTATACGTCGTGGGAAACGCTGCGCTTCAATCTGAAGATGGGTCTCGGGCTCGCGATGTCGGGCGTGTCGAATAGCGGTCACGACATCGGCGGCTTCTCGGGTCCGGCCCCGGAGCCGGAGCTGTTCGCGCGCTGGGTCGCGTTCGGCATCTTCCTGCCGCGCTTTTCGATTCACTCGTGGAACGACGACGGCACCGTCAACGAGCCGTGGATGCATCCCGAAGTCACGCGGCACGTGGCAGACCTGATCAAGCTGCGCTATCGCCTGATCCCTTATCTCTACGAGCTGCTGTGGCAATCGCATAGCGCGTACGAGCCGGTGCTGCGGCCGCTGTTCGCGGAGTTTCCGCACGATCCGCGCTGCCTCGTCGATGGCGACGACATGATGCTCGGCTCGTCGATGCTGGTCGCGCCAGTGGTCGATCCGGGCCAGAGCACGCGCGCCGTGTATCTACCGGCCGGTTCGCGCTGGGTGTCGTACTGGAGCGGCGAAACGTTCGACGGCGGCCAGACCGTCACGTTGCCCGCGCCGTTCGAGCGGCCGGTGTTCCTGCTGCGTGAAGGCAGCGTGATTCCGCTCAACATCGCCGAGCAGCATTTTGGCCGCCCCGCCGACGAACGCGCATTCCTCGCGGTGCCGTATGCCGACGCGGGCACCGCGCAAGGCGGCTCGATCGAGGACGACGGCGAGACCGAAGCCTGGCGCAACGGCGAGCAAGGCCGCTGGAACGTCACGCTGACGGGCGACGCAAACACTTTGCGGGTGACGCTCGAGCGTTCGCAATGGATGCCGCGCGTGCAGCCGCAAGTGCGCGTGTTCGTGCCGATGCGCGAAACACGCGCGGTCGTCTGCGCTAACGGCACGCTCGTCACCGATCACACCGCGGACGGCTGGCGCTGCCTGACGATTTCGGTGCCGCACTGAACAACACACCGCACCGGCCTGAGGGATCAGGCCGTCCCATCAGTCTGGAGACATCCCAATCATGAAAATAAACCAGCGCGCGCGCACCCGCGCGTTCGTCCTCTGCTGCCTGCCGTTCGCGGGCACCGCGTTGTCCACCAGCGCATCGGCGCAAAGCAGCGTCACGCTGTATGGCGTCGTCGACAATGCGTTCGCCTATGCCAGCAACCAGAAGGGGCATTCGAATTTCTATATGAGCCAGGGCAACCTGCAGGCGAGCAAGTTCGGCTTCCTCGGCTCGGAAGATCTCGGCGGCGGCACGAAGGCGATCTTCCGACTCGAGAGCGGCTTCAATTCGCTGACTGGCGCGCAAAGCACCGCGGGCTACCTGTTCAATCGCCAGGCCTATGTCGGCCTCGCGAACGACCGCTACGGCACGGTGACGCTCGGCCGCCAGTACACACCCTACTTCCAGATGGTCGGCGCGCTCGGACCGACCGGCGTGCTGACCGGCGCGACCGGCGCGCACCCCGGCGATCTCGACGCCCTCGACACGACGCTGCGCTTCAATAATTCGGTAACCTACCTATCGCCGACGATCGGGGGCCTGCAGGCAAGCGCGCAGTATGGTCTCGGCGGCGTGCCCGGCAGCGTCGCGAACGGCAGCCTGTTCAGCGCGGCGCTGCGTTATGACTTCCAGCCCGTGTCGCTCGCAGCCGGCTACGTGAAGCTGAAGGACATTTCGACGAGCGCGGCGCTCGGCAGCTTCGCGATCAACTCGCCTGTCAACAACGGTTACGCGAGCGCGCGCAGCGCGCAACTGTTCGCCGCGGCGGGTCGCTATACGTGGCACGATCTGATGGTGGGCCTCAACTACTCGAATGTGCAGTACGCGCCGGGCCACGGCTCGCTGTTCTTCGACAAGGCCGTGTTCAACACGTACGGTGCGATCGCGACGTACCGGATCACGCCGAGCGTGACGGTCGGCGGCGGCTATAGCTTCACCCAGGCAAGCAAGGCGAACGGCATCAGCGATCCGGCGCACTATCATCAGATCTCGCTCGAACAGACCTACAACCTGTCGACGCGCACCACGCTGTACGCGCTCGAGGCCTATCAGCATGCAGGCGGCAAGTCGCTGATCTCGTCGGGCAGCGGTGTGACCATCGCCGACGCGGTCGCGGTGGTCGGCGACTCGCAGAACACGACGCCGTCATCGGGTCCGTCTCAGTTCGTCGGCATGGTGGGGTTGCGGCACGCGTTCTAAGCGAGGCGGTCTCGGTCAGCGGCACGACGGGATCAGTCATGCGGACTCCTTGCCTGCCGCGCCGGATCTGGCGCGGTTTTCTGCGGACCAGCGTGGCGGGCTAACGGCGCCATGCATTGATCAGCAGACCTGCCTATTCACGTAGGACGTGGTCACACGCTGGAGGGCTGGGAATGCCGCCGACATCGCTGAAGTATCGAGCGAGATCAAAATCAAGGCGCGGAAAAACAAAAACCCCGCAGAGCCTAGACTCTGCGGGGTTTCGCCACCATTGCTGGCGGAGACGGAGGGATGCCAAACCGCCGGGAAAGCCTTTACCAGCAAGGACCTGGAAAAACACCTTTCCATTACCCATACTTCTACCCATATTAAAAAAACCGGTTTTTTCGCTGTCTGGGATGCCCCGATTCCCGATTTCGGCTCGCCGAAAGACGGTTCGAATCCCGATTCAGGACTGCGCCCACGGACCGACGACGGCTATGTCACACCCGGTGAAATCCTTCACATTGCGCGTGGTCAGCGCCGCCCCTCTGAGTGTGTACGGGCAGCGATCATGGCGTCGAACTGGCTGATTGGTCTGCCCGCGCTTTCGCGCGACCCCGCCATCCTTGCGTTTGCGTCCGCGGCATCGCTGTCGAACGCGAGAAGCCGGCCCGCGAAATCCTCGACGAAAATCGCATCGACCGCAGTAGCAAGAGCACCCTTGCGGGAACCGTCTGGCAGCAGATGCAGCCCGTAGCGGATTTCGGCACGGGTTACCGTCGTCGTAAAAAGCGCCGCGCGCGGCTGTGCGCCACGCCACGCCATTACCCTGACGTCTGGCACAGGCTTCAACGTCTGAGACAGAACGTTCGTGTCAAGAAGAATCAGGCGCCGAGGTCCACTCGTCCCCGAATCGCCTCGCGTGACGGCAATTCCAGGTCGATGCCACAGAACGGCTCGATCCGGTTCCGGATCCATTCAGCCAGGTCATGCTGACCGCAGATGGATTCGGTCGATAGCGCCGCGTGGAGAATGTCCCGGGCCTCGTCCTCCATTGACCGTCCATGCTGCGCCTGAACGCGCAGACGCGCCTTGCCAACAGCTTGCTACTCGTCATCACGGTGGTTGCGCTGCTAACCGGCGGCTTTGGCACGACGCCGACTGATCTCTTCAACAGCCTACTCGACATATTCGGTGGCGACCGTCTGCACAACCTGACCATCGTGCCCGCCCACATGCTGAACGCCATCCTGACACTCGGGCTGGGGCTGTATCTGATCCGGTCCGTGCGCAGATGGCTCGACAACGAATTCCTGCCAAAGACCGGTATGGGTGCGGGAATGCGGGCATCGCTCCTTACCCTGTTTGTCAATCTCGGCTATGTGCTGATCGCCCTGCTCACACTCCCGGTACTCGGTGTCAGATGGGCCAATCGCGTGGATCGTCAGCGCGCTATCGGTCGGCATCGGCTTCGGGTTGCAGGAAATCGTGAAAAATTTCATCTCGGGGCTGATCCTGTTGACCGAGCGTCCGGTCAAGGTCGGGGACATGGTCGGTATCAGCGGCGTCGAGGGAGACATCCGGCGCATCAACGTGCGCGCGACCGAAATACAACTGGCTGACCGCTCGACGGTCATCGTCCCCAACTCTCATTTGATCTCGCAGAACCTGCGGAACGTGACGATGGGAGACCGTACCCAGGGCGTGACGACGCTCACGCTCACCTGTCCACTGGACACCGATCCTGAACAGGTTCGCGATCTTCTGCTGGGTGCCTGTCAGGCGCACCCGTCGATTCTCGACCATCCGGCGCCGTCCGTCATGTTCAGTCAACTGACGCCCGACGGCATTACGCTGAGCGTCACCGGCTATGTCCGCAGCCCCAGGATCACGGGGGATATCAAGAGCGATCTGCTGTTCGAGATCCTCAAGCGATTACGTGCGGCGAAGATCCCGCTGTCGAAGCCGCAAACCGTTATGGTCGGGAATCTGCATCACCAGAGTCGCGCCGCCTCTGCCACAACCAGCTCATTGGTCTAGCGTTCATCGGAGCAGGAATGAGCCGGAGGTTAAGAAACCAGGCGGGATCAGGGTGTGTTCGACGAATGTCTCTCCATGCTTACCTGTCGGACCGCGCGACACCGCCAGACCCACCCTCTGCGCCGTTCATCACCACCGCCTTCGCTTCAGCGGCCCGACTGTCTTGCGGGCAGTGCGATTTCTCACAGCGCGACTGCCCATAACCCGGCTTCTCGATTTGAAGACCGCCGAATCAGCCGCGAGGCGGCTAGGTCGGGAAGTGGACCGGCTTGCTCATGCCCGCATCGGACAACGCACACAACGCTACCGCCGACCAGTCGTGCGCGGCGCCCATCCCTTGCGAACGCAAGGTCAGGAAGCGGTCACGCACGAGGCTCGCCAGCGGCAACGGCACACCCAGCGCCTCGGCGGCCGCCAGCATCAGACGGTTGTCCTTCTGGCCGAGCGGCAACGAAAAACCCGGCGGCTGGAACTGCTGGGACGCGATCAACGGGCCGTAGATCTTGTACGGCGGCGCGTTGAAGTTCGCGCTCGTCAGCAATTCGACGAGGCGCATCGGGTCGATGCCCGCCTTGCCGGCCACCGCACAGGCCTCGCCCAAAGTCTCGATGATCGCGGACAGCATGAAATTGCCGATCAGCTTCACAAGGTTCGCCTGCGAAGGATCCGTGCCGACGATGCCGACCGACTGTCCGAGTTGCTCGAGAAGCGGGACCGCGACGGTGAGATGCGTGTCCTCGCCCGCGGCCATGATGAAGAGCTTGCGGGCCGCAGCGGCGTCGGGCCGTCCGAATACCGGTGCGGACACGAAAGGGAGCTCCGCTTCGCGGTAGCGCGCCGCGTGATCCTGCGCGGCCGCCACGCTAATCGTGCTCATCGAGATATGCAGCGCGCCCGGTCGCAGCGCGTTAGCAATACCGGCCTCGCCGAACGTGACGGCGGCATGCGCGGCATCGTCGGCGACCATCGTGAAAACGACGTCAGCCGACTCTGCGGCGTGCGCCGGGCTTGCGGCGACCCGTGCGCCAGCGGCGCGCAAAGGCTCCGCCCTCGCGGCCGTGCGGTTGAAAACATGCACCTCATGCCCCGACTCGATCAGGTTCATCGCAATTGCGGCGCCCATCGAGCCAAGACCTACGAATCCAATCTTCATGGTGATAATCCAGGAGAACAGTCAAGCGGACACGGGATCGCTCAGACTGCAAGTTGATAGACCTGGCGGCTGACTTCGAGCGTCACGTTGCCGTGCTCGCCCAACGCCGTCATCCCGTGCTCTTCGAGCTTGTTGATCAGCGTGCCGATGGAGCTGCCGCCAATCTGATAGTCGCGCAACCGGGTCCCGAGCGACATGCGCTCGAAGAACACGCGGGTTGCCGTGATCGCCGCGCTGATGCGCTCGTCCTCGCTACCCTCGGTAATGTTCCAGACGCGCTCCGCGTATTGCAGCAGCTTGGCGTGCTTCTGTTGCCGTCGCACGCTCAGCATGGCCGGCAGCACGATCGCGAGCGTCTGCGCATGATCGAGCCCGTGCAGCGCGGTGATTTCGTGGCCGAGCATGTGAGTCGCCCAGTCCTGCGGCACGCCTGCGCCGATCAGGCCGTTGAGCGCGAGCGTCGCGGTCCACATGAGGTTGGCGCGCACGGCATAGTTGTGCGGCTCGGCAAGCGCCTGCGGACCCACTTCGGTCAGCGTGATCAACAGCCCTTCAGCAAAGCGGTCCTGCACTTTCGCATCGACCGGATAGGTCAGGTACTGCTCGACGACATGAACGAATGCGTCGACGACGCCGTTGGCGATCTGCCGCGGCGGCAGCGAGTAGGTCGTAACCGGATCGAGCACGGAAAATCGCGGATAGGTTGCATCGCTGCGAAACGGCAGCTTGTCGCCTTTCGCGCGATGGCTGATCACGCCGCCGTTGTTCATTTCGGAACCCGTGGCCGGCAACGTCAACACACTGCCGAACGGCATCGCGTCGCGCACTTCGACCTGTTTCGCGAGGATGTCCCACGGCTCGCCGTCGAACTTCAGTGCGGCCGCGATGAACTTCGTGCCGTCGATCACCGAGCCGCCGCCGACTGCGAGCAGAAAGTCGAGGTCGCGCTCACGTGCCAGCTCGACCGCCTGCATCAAGGTTTCGTAGGTGGGATTGGGCTCGATGCCGCTGAACACGAAATAGGGACGCTCGCCGAGCGCTGCCTGTACTTGCGCGAGCACACCATTGCTCTTGATGCTGCCGCCGCCGCATGTGATCATCACGCGCGCGTTGGGCGGCACCTCGGTGTCGAGTGCGGCGATCTGGCCTTCGCCGAACAGAATGCGAGTTGGATTGTGGAAGATGAAGTTTTGCATGGGGACCTTGCTTTCCTGCATTGATATGACCGGTCGTCTCAACTGCGGACAAACCGCGCACCGCAGAGCGACTGCGCGCCGCCCGGCGCGCCGACCTCGCTTACTGTGATTGCCGGGACTTGAAAAACAGATCGAACATCGAATGCACACAGGCCTTCAAAGGTTCGACCGAGTCCTCCAGCTTCATCCGCAACAGGCTGCCTTCCCACGTGTTCCAGAAAAGGTCTGCCATTGCTTCAGCCGGAAGATCGCGGCGCACCGAACCGAACTCCTGTCCTCGGCGCAGGTACTCCGCACAACGCATGCGCCATTCGTCGACCGTCAGGCGCGCCGCACGACGGCACAGATCGCTCGACTGCGCGATCTCGCCGGCAAAATTGCCTAACAGGCATCCGCAACGATCTTCACAAGCCTCGTAGTCGGCCACCATGCGCTCGTAGATGCCGCGTAGCGCGAGCAGCGGATCAGGCGCATCCGCTTCGATCGAGTACTGCTGCCACTCTGCCGCCTGCTCGTCCGCGTAGTGACGCAGGATCGCCGCGCCAAACGCTTCCTTGCTGTCGAAGTAGTTGTAGAACGAACCCTTCGGCACGCCGGCGCGCGCAACGATGTCCTTTACGCCAGTGCCGTGATAACCGGTTTCGGCAAACAGCGCGACGCCGGCCTCCAGCAGCTTCTGGTGAAAGTCCGCGGTTCTGCGCACAGGTGCTCCCATCGCCGCGTCTCAGGCTCGCCGCGTGGCGAGCTCGGCGCCCTGACGCAAGGCTTCGAGGAGACTGCGCTCATCGGCAATGCCCTTGCCGGCGATGTCGAACGCCGTGCCGTGATCGACCGAGGTGCGGATCACATCCAGACCGACCGTCACATTGACGCCCGCCTCCAGCCCAAGAACTTTGACCGGACCGTGACCCTGATCGTGATACATCGCGACCACCAGGTCGAAATCGCCGCGTCCGGCGCGGAAGAAAAGCGTGTCGGCAGGCAACGGACCTTCAATGTCCCAGCCTCGCTCGCGAAGACGCTGCACCGCGGGAACGATCTTTTCTTCTTCCTCGCCGTAACCGAACAGGCCGTTCTCGCCCGCATGCGGATTGATGCCGCACACGGCGATGCGCGGATTGGCGATGCCGGCCTTCACGAGCGTCGCATGACCGCGTTCGATCGTGCGCTGCACGAGGCCCGGCTCGATCTTGCGAATCGCATCGATGATGCCAATGTGCGTGGTCACGTGAATCACGCGCAATTTAGGCGCGACGAGCATCATCGAGACTTCGTCGATGCCGGTGAGATATGCGAGCATCTCGGTATGGCCAGGATACTTGTGACCGCCTGCGTGAAGCGCCTCCTTGTTCAAGGGCGCCGTGCAGATCGCGTCGATCTCGCCGGCTTTTGCCAGCTCGACCGCGCGCGCAATGTAGCGGTAGGCGGCGTCGCCCGCGAGTGCCGAGAGCTTGCCAAATGGCAGGTCGACGGGAATCAGCGCGAGGTCGATACACTCGATGGTCCCCGACTCATAGCGGGCCTCCGACGCCTTCTCGATACGACGCACCGTGGCGCTGCCGCCGAGAATCTCATTCGCGCGTTCGAGGCGTGCCGCATCGCCGATGACAAGCGGGCGGCACTGCTGATAGACCGACTCGTGCGTCAGGCTCTTGACCACGATCTCGGGACCCACGCCGGCTGCGTCGCCCATCGTGATGCCGATGACAGGAAGGTAGTTGCTCATAGTGTTCTGGCTGAATTCCGTGGGCTCGTGTTGCAAACCGTTGAGGGTGTGGAGGGGCCGGCCGGGCTGCTGACTTCCGGCCCGCCGCGCGCGGAGTCGGTCGCGCTCCTCAGATGAAGGTAAGCGCCGTACAGCGCATGCGCGCTGCCGAATGCGCCGGCCTTGGTGACAATCCTGAGATGCTCGCGGCCATGCGGACGCGCTACCGCGACGCCCGGCTCGATCTCCGATAGCAATTGCAAACTGGCGATACCGACCGCGCTCAGCATCGCGCGCGCAGTTTCGCCGCCGGTGGCGATCAGTCCGCTGAGATGCGCAAACGATGGCGCAACGAGCGCCGCCAGCGCCTTCGACAGATGCGCACCTTCGGCCGGATTGAACGCTTCGTCGCGCCCGATTCGCAGCAGCAGATCGGTGCGTTCGCCAAGGTGAGCGGCCACGCGGGCCTGCCAGTCCGGCCATTGCGGATGCCGCTCGGCGTCTCGCAGCAAGGCGGGCGGCACCACGATCTCGGCAATGCCCGCACGCTCGCGCAGCATCGCGCATTGCTGCTCCGAGACCGCCGAGAGGCTGCCGACCAGAATCAGCACCGCGCCGTCCTGCCGGTACATCTGCGACGGCGCCGCGTTTTGGTCCGGCGCGGGCGAGGACTGGCCGCTCACCAAAGCCAGCTCGCGAGCCAGTCCGCCGGAGCCGACCCAGAAGAACGCGCCGTCCAGCGACGCCGTGGCCTCGGCGAGCGCCCTGAGGTCCGCATCGGTTTGCGCATCGACGACCAGCGCCTGCATGCCGCCGCGCGTCATTGTGCCGATGGTCTCGCGCAACGCCTGCCGATCGCCGCGCAGCGCCGCGACCCTCAACAGCGCCGTGGTGAGGCCCGCGGACTCCAGCATCCTCGCGAGATCGGCAGAACGTTCAGCGTGTTCGAGCTGCCAGGTTTCGGTCTCTTCGAGCGGAATGCCGCGCACGAAGACCCGGCCGTCACACACAGTACGCCCGGTTGCCGGGTAAGCCGGCGCGACAATGGCGAGCCCCGCGAGCGGCTGCAAGCCGGCGACTTCGGCGGCCCAGTTGCCGCGCAAGGTGGAATCGATTTTTTTGTACAACCGGCAGGCCGGCGCGCCGCATACCTGCCACGCCGCGCCCGTGCAACGTGCCGCGTCAGCGGGCGACATACGGCGCGTGTCAGTATCCACCGCGATCACTTCGGCGTGCGGCATCGCCTGCGCCGCCGTGAGGCTCACCGCCGTGCGCAGACCAGCAGCGGCGAAGGCAATCGCGCAATCGGCGGCGCCGGACAGGTCGTCGGCGACGATCAGAAGTTTGGTCATGCTCAACGTGTCGCTCCGACGGTCGAGTCTCTCGCTTCCGTGCGCGTGGCGACACGCTTTGCGACAGCCGCGGTGAGCATGGGCGAGACGATGGCCGTCACGACCACGCACGCGGCAACCAGCAGCGTCGCACTTTTGGCGGCTTCAGCGTAGACCGGATTGGCCGCGGCGATCAGCGCGGGCACCGCCGCGCCGTTGCCCGCCGTGTTGGCGGCCGCCACCCCAGCGACACCCGTGCCGCCCGTCAGCCGATCGGTCAGGTAAAGGGGAATGCCCGTGACGATCACCACGGCAATGCCGAGGCCGATGCCCAGCAGGCCCGCTTGCCATACCTTGTGCAGGTCGAGGCTCGCACCGAGCGCCAACGCGAAGAACGGAATCATGACCGGCACGGCGCGGCCAAGAAAGGCGCGCATTTCCCGGTCGAGATTGCCAAGCAGCATGCCGGCCGCCAACGGCAGGACGCTGCCGACCAGCGTCTGCCAGGGAAACGCCGAAAGCCCGGCCACGCCGAGCGTGACCATGGTGAGGAACGGGCCGGATTCGAGCGACATGATCGTGTACGCGCCGACGTCTTCAGATTGACCATATTGCCCCATCAACGCCATGTAGAGGCCGCCGTTGGTGTCGTTCATCGCGGCGACCACCGCGAGCGTCGACATGCCGGCGAACAGTCCGGAGGAGACGGGCATCTCGCCAAGAAAATGGCCCAGCACGAAACCGACGACAATCGCCGTCCCCACCTTCGCGGCAAACAGCGCGCCGCCCTTCTTCAGCAGATAGGGCGTCGCCTTGATATCGATGGACGAGCCCATGCACACGTAGAACACAGCAAGGATAGGCAACGCACCCGTAAACAGCGCATTCGTGAAGGAGCCGAAGAATTTCGGCATGCCCGGCAGAAAGGTGGCGATGACTGCGCCGAGCAGGAGCGGGACGATCATCATTCCGCCGGGTACGCGTTCGATTGCGCGCTTGATGGGTAGTTGGGCCATAGTTGTCTCACGGTTGTTTGTGATCGATATGATCACTTTAATGATCGATTCAATCATTTATGAGTGTACGCCCGCCCTCCGCTTCGCGCAAATATTTCTGGAACAGCCCTTTTTACAGCCGGCATTTTGAAAATGATTGGGGGCGATGGGCTTGCCGCCTGAATTGATCGATTCAATCACTTCAGTCAATTTGACGCAGCGGGCCTGCCGCCGCAGGCGGGCACATTCGCGCGGCGCACACCTGCCTGCCCCGCCCCATTGCCCCGCCAGCCCGTTTGATTACACTTACGCGATTCGACGCCTTTACACGGCGCACCACCCAGGCAAGCCATCTCCCATGAAAGTTACGAACCGCCGCGAGGCAATGCTGCAGGCCGTCCTCTCCGGCATGACCGACGTCAGCGCGTTGTGCGAGCACTTCCGCATGTCCGAGGCGACGGTTCGCCGCGACCTGCGCGCGCTCGCCGACGAACGGCGCATCGTGCGCACCTACGGAGGCGCGGCCGCTTCGCTCGGTATTCACGAACCCGAGGAATCGCTCGATAGCCGCCGCGAGAGTTTTCGCGAGCAAAAGGAGGCCATCGCGCGCGTGGCCGTGAGCCATGTGCAGGATGGCGACGCCATCTTTCTCGACGGCGGCACCACCACCGCGGCAATGGCACGTTTGCTCGCCGGCCGTCGCGAGGTTCGCGTTGTGACCAACAATCTGTTGGCCGTCAACACGCTCGCTGCGAGCGAAGTGCCCGTCACGCTGATCGGCGGCGATCTGCGTCCCACCAGCATGAGCACGCTCGGCCCGCTTGCGCAGCTTGCCTTGAGCCGCCTGTCGGTCGACAAGGCATTTCTCGGCGCGGACGGCGTGGTGGCTGACCGAGGCCTCTGCGAGGCGTCAGCGGAGCAGGCCTACCTGAAGGAATGCGTCATCAGGCAGGCTGCCCAACTCTTCGTACTGGTCACCTCGCACAAGTTGGACCGCGCAAGCCAGCAACACTGGACACCGCTCGACCGCGAGTGGACGCTCGTGACCGACGCCCGTCGCGACGCACCTGAGATGGCCTCATTCCTGTTGCACGGCGAGGTGACCGTCGAGACGGCGCGGTAGCATGGGCACATTGACTGCCAGGTATAACGGCTGCATCGAGTCGCTGTTCAACTCGGCCTGCGAGCAATGAAGTCAATTTCGACGAGCGCGTCACGCGCCAATCCGGTTACGCCGATGCAGGTCCGCGCCGGCAATCTCCCAGTCGGAAAATAAGCTGCATAGACGGCGTTCATCGCCGCGTAATCCCGTTTGAATTCGGTCAGGAAAATCCGCGCCGAAAGGACATGTTCGAGGCCCAGACCCATCCCCTTCATCACCAGTATCAGATTGTCCATCACTCGTGTCGTCTGGGCGGCCACGCCTTCGGGAAGCGGTGCGTTGTCATCCTCCGGCGACGTCGGCATCTGGCCGGTGAGAAACACCCAGCCGTCGTGCTCGGTTGCATGGGAGAAAGGGCCTACCGGTGTCGGGCCGCCCTCGACCATCCAGAATTTTGTAGATACATCCATTCGAGGTAACTCCGGAAAAAGGAAAGCACCGTGCGCACCGCTTCGGCAGACCGATCGCGCACGCACGACAAGATGATTTACTCCGCGAACAAGGCCTTGCGGATGATCGCGTGCACACCCCAGTTGCCGTCGACGACCTGTGTCACACCAAAGTCGACTGCGACCGACATCAACGAGATTGCTTCGTCTTCGGTAAGGCCCTTGGTCGTCATCAGAAAGCGGCGCGTCTTGATGAACGCGTCACGCATCGCGAGATCCAGCGTCGACTTCTCGTAGACCTTGCTCTGCGCGTGCGTGCCGAATTCAGCCAGATAGTTAGCATGACTGAAGCCATGCAGCACCCACTCGTCGGCGGTTTCGACGAGCGGATACGTGAGATCCGCGTACGGTTGGCCGGTCAAAGTCGCTCTCTTGTGCAATATCAGTTGGAACTCGCCGGTCAGCGAGCATTCGATCGCCGTCCCACATAGCTCGGAATCGCCCTGCGATGCGTGCGGATCCCCGACCGACAGCAATGCGCCGGGAACCCCCACCGGCAGATAGACGCTCGCACCCTGCGCGACGCGCCAGTTGTCCAGGTTGCCGCCGAACGCGGACGGCGGAATCGAGTCGATGAGACCGTCCTGTTGCGGCGCGACCGCGATCAGGCCGAAATGCGGGCGCACCGGAATCTTGACGCCCTTGAGAATTCCATAGTTCTCCTCGACGGTGGAATGATCGACAGGAACGCCCGGATAGTCGATGGTCGGATGCACGACGCCGAACGGATCGCGTTGCGGCGTCCAGCGGTAGTTGTAGACCGCGCGCGCAAAGGGCGTGCCCTGGTCCGGCCGGGGCTCTGCGTCGAGTTCATAAATCGTGACGACTTCGCGCGGTTTAGGCTCGGTCAACAATTCACGGTAATGGAAACCCCACCACGCGGCCGCATTGCTGCCGAACGTCCGCCCGCTGAATTGCGGATTCGCGCAGCGCCGCGGATGCACCTCGAGGATCCTGACTTCCAGTATGTCGCCCGGCTCGGCGCCACGTACCGCAATCGGGCC
Organism: Paraburkholderia sp. Cpub6; assembly: GCF_014201065.1. NCBI lineage: Bacteria > Pseudomonadati > Pseudomonadota > Betaproteobacteria > Burkholderiales > Burkholderiaceae > Paraburkholderia > Paraburkholderia sp. Cpub6. The sequence continues at coordinate 763,405 of NZ_JACHDM010000001.1, read as the reverse complement.
GGTGCAGATATGCACCCCAAACCCTTCGCCGGCGCCTCGACCGTAGATCGATGCGTCGATCGGTCCGGCGCCGCGCCGGTTCACGTTTTTGCGCTCGGCGGTCCAGTGGAACACGCTTTCAGCGCCTGGATCGCCGGCCACCATACGCGCCCAGTCGTCCGACGCATGCTGCGTCAGTGTCTCGATCGTCACGCTATCGCCGCTGTCGACTTCGAGCACCGGCTTCAGGTCGTGTGAGAAATAGCCCCAATGTACCGTGTTGGCCGTTGCACGCAACAGATGGTGGCGCGGCTTGCCGGACCGGCTGCTGATTGCCTGCCTCGGGCCGGTTCGAGTGTCGACGGGGCGACTGGCCACGATCGCACCGGCAGAGTCGAGCTTTGCTTCGCGCGACGACGCTTTCGCGGGAACCAGCAGCGCATCCGCGTTGAGCGGCAATCCGCGCGAAATGCGCTGCACCACACGCCGGGCCAGATCGAGGCTCGCTTCATGACGGAAGGCGCGCGGCGACGTCTTGTACTGCTCGCGAAACGCACGGCTGAAATGCGCGGGATCGTTGAAGCCCCAACGAAAACAGATATCCGAAATCGACGTCTTTTCGTGGAGCGGATCGACGAGTTCAGCCCTGCAGCGTTCAAGGCGGCTGAGTCGCAAATACGTGGAGAAGCTCTGGCCGGCAGTTTCGAACAGCTTTTGCAGGTAGCGCTGCGAGACGCGCTCCTCTGCGGCGAGACGCGTGAGACTGATGTTGGGGTCGCCCAGTTGCGCATCGATACTGCGGCACACGCGCGAGAAGATGGCCGCCTGTGACGATGTCAGTCCGCTAATCGGCGTTTCGCGCTGTTGCACGGACAGAATCGCCACCAGAAACTCGACCAGCGCGAGCTCAAGCGGACGCAGGTCGTTGGCGGACAACGTCTCCACGCCTTCCGCAAGCGACGCAAGAAAACCGGAAAACACATGCCCGACACCGGCATCTCCGGCGATCCGGCCGGCGTTCATCGACGCTGCAAACAGCCGCCCCCTGATCGCCGAGCGCGGTACACGCGCGACAAAAGCGCGGAAATCGGTCGCGAAGAGCAGCGAGGCGCCTTCGCCCGACGGCAGAAAGACGAGGTCGTTCACTGCCAGAGGCTGACGTCCGCTGTTGGCCTGCAGCGTCGCCACACCGTCAAGGTGCAGCACAATCAGCACGCCGTCGCCACTGGCAGCACTCGGTTCGAGCGTCTGCGCCACCGACGCCAGCAAGCCCAGATCGAAACCGCCGGGCGAGCGCTGCGCGACGATCGTGCCACGCAACGCCCGCACAGAAGCAATCGCACCGCTACGCCACCCCATCGTGTCAAGCGCTTTAACCCACGCGCGAAGCCGTTCGGCCTCCGAATAGGACTCGGTAGTAAAGCGCAGCAAATCCAACGTTGACTCCAGAACAGACGCCCGTCGCACGAGCGCAACGCCCGCTACCCGAGGACAGATTCGACGAGCGGTACGGGTCGCCCAAAAAAGCAATAACCGCACCAACTCGGGTCGGGTGCATCGCGAGGGCGCGGCGCCCCGAGCGCCGGTGGCCGCCCGACCGCGATGATTGCGCGCGCAGGCACCAGCAACGCCCTTGTGCACCGACCTGACGCATACGGGACGCCCGCGCACCCGCGCGGCGAATCGCCTGCGGCCCGAGCGGGACGTCTCAGCGGCCGGCGCCGCCGACAAAGACGTTCTTGCGAATTGATCCATGCACACCCCAATTGCCGTCGACCACTTGTGTGACGCCGAAATCCGCGGCGACCGACATCAGCGCAATGGCCTCATCCTCGCTTAGCCTGTGCACGGTCATCAGGAACCGGCGCAGCTTGCGGAACGCGTCGCGCATTGCCTTGTCGAGACTCGCGTGCTGTGCCACCTCGGTCTGTCCGGCCGGGCCGAGTTCCGCCAGGTAGTTGGCGAAAGTGAATCCGTACACCGACCATTGGTCGTCGGTTTCCAGCATCGGGTGCGTGAGGCCTTCGAGAATCGTGCCGCCGAGGTCATTCTTCTTGTGCAGCACGAACTCGAAGTCGCCGGTGAGCGAGGTTTCGATCGCCGTACCGCCAAGTTCACTGTCACCCTGCGCTGCATGAGGATCGCCGACAGAAAAGAATGCGCCTTCGACCGCGACCGGGTAATACATCCGCGCACCTTTTCCGACGCGCCAATCGTCGATATTGCCGCCGGTGTAGCTGGGCGGAATCGAGCTGACATAGTCGAGTTCCGCCGGCGCGAGCCCCATCGTGCCGAAATGCAGCCTGGCCGGCACCTTCACGTTCGGCAGGATGTTCTCACGTTTGTTCACCAGCGTAGGGTCGACCTTGACGCCCGGGTAATCGATCATCGCGTGGACCACGCCGTCCGGGTCGGTTTGCGGCGTCCATACGTAGTTGTAGACCGCACGCGCAAATGGCTCGCCCGAGGTATCGAGCTCGAAGATCGTCACGACTTCACGGGGCTTCGGCTCCTCGATGAGATCGTGGTAATGAAAGCCCCACGATGCGGCGACATTCGAACCGAAACAACGGCCGCGATAGCACGCATTGCAGCTCGGCCGCGGGCGCACGTCGAGGATTCGCACTTCGAGCACGTCGCCCGGCTCGGCCCCTTCGATCGCGACCGGCCCGGTCAGCAGATGCACGCCGACACCTTCGCCCGAGCCGAGCGTAAACGGTCCATCGGTTGGCCCGGCGCCCCGGCGCGGCATGGCCTTGTGCTCGCGAGTCCACTGAAAAATGCTTTCGGCGCCGGGGTCGCCCGCGACCATCCGTTCGTGGTCGTCGTTCGCATGGTGGGTCAGCGTCTCGATGGTGACCCGGTCCCCGGAACGCAGCGTCAACGCGGGCGCGACCTGTTTGCTGAAGTAACCCCAGTGAACCGTTTCAGGCGAAACCGGGAGTGTATGGTGCTTCATGTCTGTTCGAACCTCGTAAGACGCCCGGCACGAACGGCCGGGCGATGCTGAATGGCGTGCGCCGTCAAGACGCGACTTCGAGCCGGTCGTCCGCGCCCATCACGCTCAGAAATCGAGCTGTCAACGGATGGCGCGGCTGGGTGAGCACTTCATGCGTGGGTCCCTGTTCGACCACCGCGCCGCCGCTCATGAACACGACGCGATCGGCGACCTGATCGGCAAAGCGCAACTGGTGCGTGGAGATGATCATGGTCAGGCCGCCTTCGTCCACGAGCCGCTGAATCACGTCGAGTACCTCGCCGACGAGTTCGGGGTCGAGCGCGGAGGTCGGTTCGTCGAGCAGCAGCACGCGAGGATTCGGCGCCAGCGCGCGGGCAATCGCGACGCGCTGCTGCTGGCCGCCCGACAGATGTCGCGGCAACGCATCCGCGCGATGACTGAGGCCGACGCGTTCGAGCAGTTCGCGCGCGCGGCGCTCGGCGTCGGCCGGTGGCATCCCGTGTACCCAGCGCAGCGGCCCGGCGATGTTCTCGCACGCCGTCAGATGGCTGAATAGATTGAAATGCTGGAACACCATGCCGACGCCGGCACTCGCTCGCTCGTTGGCGAGGTCGCCCTGTGTCATTGGCTGACCGTCGACCCGAAAACCGATGCGCTTGCCGCCGATACGGATTTCGCCGGCATCCCACTGCTCCAGGTGATTGATACAGCGCAGCAGCGTGCTTTTGCCCGATCCGCTCGGCCCGAGCAGCGCAATGACCTCGCCGAAGCGGACCGTGAGGTCGAAGCCGTCGAGTACCGTCTGCTTGCCGTAACGCTTGCTCAGCCCTTTCACCTGCACCGCCGCTTTCTGCTTCTGCAATAGCTCGTAGCGGCTTGCGCGCTCCGCATGGGCCTTGCGCGCAACCGGCACGGGCGCGGCGTCGAGCGGCACACCGACGGATAGCGTCGCGCTCGCGGCGGAGGGCTCCACGGCGAGCGCGGCCCGGCGCCACGGCAGCAGTCGCGCAAACCGTCCGGACGGACTGCGATCGAGATCGAGCGCGGTTTCGGCGAATAGCTGGATCGCGGCAATCAAGCCGGTCAGCACGAGATACATCAGCCCGGACGCAAAGAAGATCGAGAAGAAATCAAACGTCGACGACGCGAGTTGCGTGCTGCGCAAGGTCAGTTCGTCGACCGCGATCACGGAGGCCAGCGACGAGTTCTTCAGCGCGCTGACCGATTCGTTGCCGAGCGCCGGCACCATGGTGCGGATCGCCTGCGGCGCGATCACACGGCGCAGCAACACGGTCGGCGTCATGCCGAGCGCCTGCGCCGCAAGAACTTGCCCACGGTCGACGCCGAGCACGCCGGAGCGCAGGATTTCCGCGATGAACGGCCCTTCGTTCGCCGCAAGCGCGAGACCCGCGGCGCCCATCGCGCTCAACTTCAAACCGATGTGCGGCAGCGCGTCGTATGCGAACACGAGTTGCAGGATCAGCGGCGTTCCGCGAAAAATCACCGTGTAGCCGCGTGCAATGGCGGCAAGCGGCCCCACCTTGCTCAGCTGCATGCTCGCGAGCACCAGTCCCACGATCAGACCGCCTGCCAGCCCGAGGAGCGTGACTGCGATGGTGAAGCCGATGCCGCTTAACAGATACGGCAGGCCGACATAGTGCAGGAACAAATTCATCAGTTCGAGGCAATCAGCTTGGGAGTTTCGAGATTTTCAGCACCAAGCGACCACTTCTTCAGCAGCTCGGTCTGGGTGCCGGACTTCTGGATGGCGACGAGCGCCGCCATTACCGCCGCGCGCATTGCCGGATTCGTTTTGGGTACGCCGATACCGATCGAATACGGCAGTGTCACCGCATTGGCCTTTTCGAGCTGGCCCGGATACGCCTTGACCGCCTGGTCCACCGTATTGACGTCGTTGATGTACGTATCGGCGCGGCCTGAGAGAATCGCCTGGATTGCGTTCGCGTTGTTGTCGTACAGCTGCACGGCGGCTTCCGGCTTGTTCGCCGCCTTGCAAAGCGGTGCGAGCTTCTGGATCAGCGGCACTTCGACGTAACCGGTGTTCTCCGCAGCAGTCGTGCCGCACATCGTCTGGTTGATGCCGCTGATTTTCTTCGGATTGCCCTTCGCAACCAGCACGCCGTCGAACACTTTCGAATAGGTGATGAAGTCCGCCGCCTTCGCGCGCTCCTCGGTCGCATAGATATCGGAGATCACGATGTCGGCCTGACCGCTTTGCAGCGTCGCCAGCAGCGCCGAGAACGCGACAGGCTTGTACGCCATCTTGAAGCCGAGGCAATTGCCGATCGCCTCGCCGAGATCGATGTCGAAGCCGATGTATTTGGTCGGATCGTTCGGGTCCAGCGCTTCGTAACCCGGCGTGTGCGGGTTGATCGCGTTGATCAGCGTCTTGCCCTTGAATTGCGGGTATTTCGCCTGCAACGCGGCGCACTCGGCGGGAACCGGCGCGGCGGCTTGAGCGTGACCCGACATCAGCAGCGCCAGCAGACTGGCAGCGCCGAGAAGCAGCTCGCGCCAGCGGCGACCAAAACCGCCTGCGCGCGGCATGCCACGTCCATGACCGACAGTATTTGTGTTCATCCCCATACTCCTGAACGGCAGATGTCAAAGGCCCACCCTATGTACGCCTCGTTGCATCGCACGAAACCAAGGGTAGGTGAACGAAATTCCGTGGACTTGTTCCAGCGCGCCCAAATGCTTGCACGGGCGCGAAGCAGGACATCAGCGTCGCGAGCGGGTCGATGGTGTTGCTCGGCCAGTCGAGTTGGCAGCGCACCCGGCAAGCTGGACACTTCGACTGCCGGGCGCAATGCGTCGTACTCAATGCGATGACGCCGTCCCCGCCTGCAGCGTGGCGGCGGGTATTTGCGCTTCGCGCGGGAAGTAGCACGCCGGCGATTTGACGTGCACATACTGATTCCCGCAGGGTAGGCCCGCATAGTCGACGGTCCGGGTTGTCGCAGTCTGCGCAAGCGGCGCACGGTGAGCCTGTGCCGACGAATAGGCGCAGCCGTTCAGCAGAGCGACGAAGATCAGGCCAATGAGAGTTCGTATCATGAGGAATGTGTCGCGTGGTCCGTCTCAATGAGCTTCTTTTAGCGCCGCGCTCGAGACCAGCGCGTCCGACCTGTTCCACCAACCGCCGCCGACGGCCTGAAAGAGCGCCGCCGTGTCCGCGAGCCTCGCAGCTCTCGCCTGGATCGCGGCGACGTGCGCCGTTTCGTAGCTTTGCTGTGCCGTCAGCACGGACAGGTAAGCGATCTCCCCCGTCTGCAGCTTCCGGCGAGCGATATCGAGGCTGCGCGATGCAGCCGCTTCGGCGGCCGCGGACGCTTCCAGCGTCTTCGCATCGGCTTGCACGCTCTGCAAGACATCGGCAACGTTCTGGAACGCGTTGATGACCGTCAGGCGGTACTGCGCCCCGGCCTGCTCGTAGACCGCCTGTGCGGCGCGCTGGCGGTGCAGCAGCGCCCCGCCCTGAAAGATCGGCTGCGCGACCTTGCCGACCACGTTGAAGAACTGGTTGTATGGCGTGAACGCGTTGGCGAGAGCATTTGGTGAGGTGCCCAGTGCGGCGCTCAGTGAGATCTGCGGCAGCCGGTTGGCGATGGCGACGCCGACCTGTGCGGAGGCCGCGTGCAGCGTGGCGGCGGCGGCGCGAATATCCGGGCGTTGCTCGACGAGCCTGGACGGCAAGCTCACCGGAAGATTGTCGGGCAGGTGCAGGTCCGCCAGATCGAAGTGCACCGCCAGGTCTTCATTCGGAAAGCCTCCCACCAGAGCAGTCAGCGCATCACGCTGCAGCGCCAGTTGCTTTTCGAGCGGCGGCAACGCCGCTTGCGCCTGGGCGAGCACAGCCTGTTGTTGCAACAGATCGGCCTGTGCGGCCTCGCCGAGCGTGTATTCACGGCGGACGATGTCCGCGAGTTCGGTGTCGGCCTTGATCATCTCTTCTTGCGCGGCAAGCTGACCTCGCAAGGCCGCTTCGTCGATCGCCGCGAGCGCCACGTTGCTGCTCAACGTCAGATAAGCCGCTTCGAGTTCGAAGCGCTGATTCTCGGCTTGCGCGGCCGCCGATTCGACGGTCCGGCGATTCAGGCCGAATGCGTCGAGCGAATATGAAACGGTCAGCTCGCCCGTGTACAGCGAATAGATGCGCTGGTTGTTCGCCGCGACCGGTGCGAGGCTCGCAGTCGGAGTCCCGTTCCTGCTGCCCGACGCATCGAGACCGATGCTGGGGAAGAACGCTCCCTCCTGCGCCAGCATGTTTTCGCGCGCGCTAGTGAGCGCAGCTTGTGCGGCGTCGATCGTCGGGCTGCGCCTGAACGCGCGATCGATCAGCTGGTTCAACTGCGGGGACTGGAACAGCGTCCACCATTGCCCGGGTATATCGCCGCCGGCGACGAAGTCCTGCGCCGGCCCATCTGCGCCGGCCGCCGCCGCGGTCCTCGAAGGCAACGGCGCTTGCGTATAGCCGGCTCCAGCCGGTGCGGCAGGCTGCGTGAAGTTGGGACCGACCGCGCAACCCGCGAGGAGCAACGGTATCAACAGGCTGGTCGAACGTTTGAAGGTGATCATGTGACTAACGCCATGTGTCATTCTGCGTATTCCGGTACGGTCTGCTCTTGCGGCACCGTGCGCTTGCGGCGGTCGAACCACGGGTACAGGGACGGCAGCACCAGCAAGGTCAGCAGCGTGGCCGATACCAGTCCACCGATCACCACCGTGGCGAGCGGCCGTTGCACTTCCGCGCCGGAACTCGTGGAAAAAGCCATTGGCAGGAAGCCGAGGCTCGCGACAGTCGCCGTCATCAGCACGGGACGCAGCCGTGTCAAGGCAGCCTGCCGCGCAGCCTCGATAGCGCCAAGGCCGCTCGCCCGCTTCTCGACGATGTAGCTGACCAGCACGACCCCGTTCAACACCGCAATGCCGAACAGCGCGATGAAGCCGACGGCGGCCGAAATGCTGAACGGCAGGCCGCGAGTCCAGAGCGCCAGGATCCCGCCGATTGCCGCAAACGGCACGTTGAAGAAGATGAGTGCCGCCAGGCTCACGCTGTCGAACATCAGATAAAGCAGGACGAAGATCACCGCCAGGGCGACGGGCACGACCACGTAGAGCCGCGACATCGCCTCCTGCAGATTCTTGAAGCTGCCGTTCCAGGACAGGCTGTACCCGGGCGGAAGCTTGACCTGCGTGGCCACGGCATGTTGCGCAGCGAGCACGAACCCGGCGAGATCGCGGCCGCGCACGTTGGCCTGCACCATGATCACGCGCTGCCCCTCTTCGCGCTCGATCGTCGAAGGACCGGGCTCCATCCGGATGTCGGCGACTTCGGCGAGCGGCACGGCCTTGCCCGCGCCGTTGCTCACGCGTAGCGCGCCGATTCGCGCCACATCCGTGCGGTCTTGCGGCGTCAGACGAACGCGTATGTCGAAGCGGCCATCGTTATTCGAAATCGAGCCAACGGTGCGGCCTCCGAGCGCCTGCACCACGTCGAGCACCTGGCTCGCATTGAGGCCATAGCGCGCCACCGCATCCCGGTTCACGATGATGCGCAAGTACGGCTGGCCGACCGTCTGTTGCGCTTGCACGTCGGCGGCTCCCGGCACGCGAGCGATCACGCTCGCAATACGCTGCGCAGTATCGTGCAACGCGTCGAGGTCGTTGCCGTGAATCATCACGGCGACATCCGCCTGCACGCCCGCCAGCATGTCGTCCATGCGCATCTGGATCGGCTGGGCCCAATCGAGCGTGAGGCCGGGAACCGCGCGATTGAGCGCATCCGAATACGCTTCGACCAGTCCCTCCTGAGTCTGCGCGGTCTTCCACTCCGATTTCGGCTTGAGCATGATGAAAGTGTCGCTTTGCTCGACACCCATCGGATCGGTGGGAATCTCGGAGCTGCCCCCGAGCGTGACTGCCGACTGAACTTCGGGAAAGCGCATCAGCGTTCGCTCGACCATCGTCTGTGACTCGACCGCCGACGGCACGGAAATGCCGGGCAGCTTCGTGGTCGTGACCGTGAGCGCCCCTTCTTCCAAACGCGGCAGGAATTCCGCACCGAGGCGCGAGCCGAGAACGCCCGCGAGCGCGAGCAGCAGCACGGCAAGCACGACAGTCAGCACGGGACGATGCGCCGCGCGCGTGAGCACCGGCTCGTAGCGCCGCCGCATCCAGTGGATGATGCGGCTCTCGCGTTCGGCCACCTTGCCGCGCAGCAGAAAGCTCGCGAGAACGGGCATCACGGTCAACGTGATCACGAGCGACGCGAGGAGCGCGAACACGACCGTCAACGCCATCGGGCGGAACATCTTTCCCTCGACGCCCTGGAGGCTGAGAATCGGCAGATAGACGGCGGTAATGATCAGGACCGCAAACGTGATGGGCCGCGCCACTTCCCGGGATGCCTCGAGCACGACCGCCTGCATGGGCCGCGCCGGTGCTTCCGCGCGCCGCCGTACGATGTTCTCGATCATGACCACCGCGCCGTCGACGAGCAGGCCGAAATCGATGGCGCCCAGGCTCATGAGATTGCCGGACATACCCGCGCTGTACATGGCGATCGCCGCGGCCAGCATCGACAAAGGAATCGCCAGCGCGACGATCAGGCCGGCGCGCACATTGCCGAGCAACAGCAGCAGCACGGCAATCACGAGCACGGCGCCTTCGACCATGTTGTGAGCAACCGTGTGCAGCACGCGGTTCATCAGGTCGGCGCGATTGTAGTACGGTGCGATTTCGACGCCGGGCGGCAGCGTCGTGTTGATTTCCTTGACGGCGTCCTGAACCCGCTGCGCGACGATACGGGTGTTCTGCCCGAGTCCCATCAGAACGACGCCGACAACGGCTTCGCCGTTGCCGTCGCGCGTGACCGCGCCAAGCCGGGGCATCGGCGCCTCGACGACGCGCGCAACATTGCGAACATAAAGCGGCGTGCCATCCGGCTCGGTGCGCAACACGATGTTGCCGATGTCCGTCGCGTTGCGAAGCAGCCCTTCGCCGCGAATGATGGCCTCCCCGCCGTTGTGCTCGATGGTCGCGCCGCCGGTTGCGCCGTTGTTCATCTGCACGGCATTGAAGATGTCGGCGGTCGAAAGGCCGTAGCGCGTGAGTGCGTCGTCCGCCACCTGCACTTCATAGGTCTTCAGTTCGCCGCCGTTGACGTTGACGTCGACCACGCCCGGCACTTCGCGGAATTTCGGCGCGATCTGCCAGTCGAGCAGCGTTCGCAGCGTCATCAGGGATTGCCCGTGGCCACGCACCTGAAATTGATAGATCTCGCTCAGGCCATCCGACAGCGGTCCCATCTGAGGCGGATTTGTACCGGGCGGAAGCTGCACCGTCTGCAGGCGCTCGCCGATCAGATTGCGATCCTGATAGATGTTCGAGCCGTCGGCAAAGCGCACGTAGATGACCGACAGGCCATAACGGGAAATGGAGCGCAGCGCCTGCATGCCGGGCAGCCCTTGCAGGGCGAGTTCGACGGGCGCGGTAATCGAGCGTTCGATATCGACCGGAGCGAGCCCCGGCGCTTGCGTCGTCACGAGCACCTGGACCGGCGAGATATCGGGCTGCGCATCGAATGGCAGTCGCTGCATGCTGACGAGCCCAAAGGCGATCAGTACGGCGACCAGGATCAGTACCATGGCGCGATTCTTCAGCGCCGCATCGACAATCTTCGTAATCATGACCTGCGCTCGCGGTTCAGCCTTCGTCGGGAATGGTGGTTTGCATCAGCGCGGCCTTCAGCCAGTAGCTGCCGTTGGCGACCACCGGCGTTCCGGCCGCGACCCCACTCACGATCTCGGTCATGCCGCTCTCGGCCACGCCGGTATGGACCGTGCGCGGCAGGAAGTGACCCTGACCCGCAGGCACGAACACGACCGTCCGCCCGTTCACGTCCTGTAATGCGGAATCGGGCACCAGCACGGAATCGTGGCCGAGCGGCGCCGCGATGTTTGCCGTGGCGAACAGGTTGGCGCGCAGCAGCCCGCCGGGGTTCGGCACTTCGCAACGCACCATGACCGTGCCCGTATTCGGATCGGCCTGATCGGCGACGTCGATGACGCGTCCGTTGAACGGCTGGTTCGGATAGGCATCGACGTTCACCGCGACTGTCTGACCCGCGTGCACGGCAGCGGCGTCGTGTTCCGGCACGCTGACTTGCAGCCACACGGTCGACAGATCCGTCACCGTGACGAGCGACTGCGACGTATCGACGATGTTGCCGGCGGCCGTACTCACTGCCGTGACGACACCGTCGAACGGCGCGACCACGGCGCCGAGCGAGTCGCGCGGACTCAAGGCGGCAAGGGTGCGCATGTCGCCCTTTGCCTTCGCGCCGGCATCGATCGGCATCAATCGTTGTGTCATGCCGCGCCATTTCTGCAGATCCGCTTGCCGGGAGCGCAGCGTGGCATCGGCATTGGCCGCCATCGCGCGACGGCGCTCGAGTTCGCTTTGCGCAATGCCGCCGGCGTCGACCAACTCTGTGCCGCGCGCGAGCGCAGCGTGTGCCGCGTCGGCTGCGGCCGTCGCATCGGCGAGCGCGGCTTGCGCGCTGGCGAGCTGGCTGCGCACATCGGAGAGATCGAACTCGTCGAGCACGGCAAGTCGCTGCCCCGCACGCACGTGCTCGCCAACCGCGACGTCGACGGCCTCGATCCGACCTCTGGAGGGGGAACTCAGTTGTGCGAGCTGTTTGCCGTTGAAGGCGATCACGCCCGGCGCGGTGATGGTCCGCACGCCTGGGCGAAGCGCCGCGTCGGCGATTTGCAGATGCAGGTTCGAGAGCGCCTCGGGCGCCAGGTCGACGGCGCTGGAAACGGTAGGCGTACTGCTCGCTGCCGCTGAGGTGGCAGATTCGGCCGCTACGGGTTCGGCCGCTGCCCGCGTGTTCCGCGAATGAATCGCGAAGGCGCCGCACAGAACGATCAAGCCGGCCCCGGCGACGGACGCATACAGGCGTCTCTGGTAGTTGGTTTTCAATGAGTCCCTCGCAGAATCGAATTGACCTGACACGCTCGAAGAGCGAGGACTCAATGTCCTCGATCGCCTGGTGTCAATTATCGAAATCTGCGGCTGATACACACATTGCGGCTAAATGTCATTTTTGACATTGAGGCTGGCGACGTGCGCGAGGTAGAAGAGGAGAACGGGCTGCGGCGCGGCGCGCCGCGCTTTAGACGAAAGCCGGAAAATACAGCGTAAACACCGTGCTGCCTGCGCGGCTCAGCACTTCGACCTTGCCTCGGTGCGATTCCATGATCGCTTTGACGATCGCAAGACCGAGGCCGGTATTCTTCGCCGATCCCTCGCGGGCAGCATTGACGCGATAAAAGCGTTCGAAGATCTTATCGATATGTTCGGGCGGAATGCTCTCGCCGTTATTCATGACCTGCACGGCCACATACTCTCCCGAGCGGAACGCTCGCAGCGCGACTTCTGACGCGGTCCCGGCATGCTCCAGCGCATTGGATAGCAGATTGCTGACGGCGCGCCTGAACAGCGTCGGATCGGCTCGCACTTGCACGGGCCCATCAATGAAGAACCGAACGCTCTTATTCTCCGCGACGGCATCGAAAAATGCGGTGAGTTTGGCGAATTCGCTTTGACAGTCGAGCGACCCTAGCTTGAGTTGCTGTCTGGCATGATCCGCCCTCGCGAGAAACAGCATGGTCTCGATCATGCGCTGCAGTCGCTCGCACTCCTCGATATTCGAATCGATGAGCGTCTCGTACTCTTCAATCGTGCGCGGCCTGGACAGCGTGATTTGCGAGGAGCTGATGATATTCGCCAGCGGCGTGCGCATGTCGTGCGCCAGATCCGACGAGAACTGCGAGAGGCGCGTGAAGGCGCGCTCGAGCCGGTCGAGCATGCGATTGACCGGGACAGCTATGTCGTGAAGCTCGACGGGGCCGCCGCCGATCTGCAGACGATTGTCCAGATTGTGTGCCTCGATGCTGGAAATGCGAGCACCGATCGTTTTCACAGGCGCGAGACCCCGTTTCGCGATCGCATAACCGAGTGAGCCCATCAGCAGCGAACCGCCGACGAGCACGAGCAATAGATCCTCCTGAAAAGCGCGCAGCACCGAGCGCCGTACATGAGCCGCGTGCGCGAGAACGATCTGGATCGTCTCCCCGGACGACAGCTTTTCTCGCCCCACAACGCAGCGGGCAGGCCCGACGACCGGCGGATTGCAGGTGAACGGACCAGACTCGGCGTCTTTGCCGAGCCCGGATGCCAGACGCTGCCCGCGTCCCCCGGTGTACACCAACAGTTCACCACCCCCGCCGGATATCGCGAAAGACACCGCGGGATGTGAAAGCAGCGCCTCCTTAAATACCGCACCGTTTTGCGCGACCGATACCGCGCTGCCCAGTGTGCGAGCCTGCTCCATGAACTCCTGAAGCTTCACGGCAATTTCGCTGTCGTCGCGGCGTCGCAGTTCCAGTGAGAGCGTATGGTAGAGAAGGCCGCCGGCGAGCGACAGCACCAGGATGGCAAGAATCGAAAACGCGAGCGCGAGCCGCTTCAGCAGTGAATACGGCGCGCCGGCCCCAATCATGCCCTGTCCTCCAGCACGTAGCCCATGCCGCGAACCGTATGCAGCAGCTTGTTTTCGAACGGGCTGTCGATCTTCGTGCGCAGACGCTTGACCGCGACGTCCACGATATTGGTGTCGCTGTCGAAGTTGATATCCCACACGTGGGAAGTCACGAAAGCCCGGGTCAGCACTTCGCCCTGGCGCTCGGCGAGCAACTTCAACAGTGCAAACTCCTGAGCCGTCAATTCGATGCGCACATTGCCGCGCCGCACGCGCCGCCTGACCAGATCGACCTCCATGTCGGAGACACACAAAACAGTGACCGACGACTGCGCCGGCCTTCGCAGCAGCGCACGGACCCGCGCCAGCAGTTCGGCGTAGGCGAACGGTTTGGACAGGTAGTCGTCCGCACCGGACTCGAGCCCGACGACTTTGTCCTGGACCGTGTCGCGAGCCGTCAACAGCAGTACCGGCGTATGTTTTTTCTCCCGGATGCGCTTGAGGACTTCGAGCCCGTCGAGTTCGGGCAGCATCACGTCAAGCAGAATCAGATCGTAGTCTTCACTAAGCGCAAGGAAGAGGCCCTCCTTGCCATCAAGGGCGGTATCCGCCTGGAAGCTCGCTTCCATGAGCCCCTTGCGGAGATAGGTAGCCATTTTCGGCTCGTCCTCGATAATGAGTATTCGCATGGTGCTGCAACCTGTCGTTCAATTAGCGCGATTCGAAAAAGATCCGGCGGCATCGTGCGCCCAACTCACGCGGTCCGCTCGGACTGCAGATGAAAGCGAATCTGCGTGAGCGATTCGCATACCTGCCACAAACGCTGGGCGGTCAATTCATCCGTGGCCTGCGTCGCGACACTCGCTTCGCCGATTCTGCGCCCCCGTGCCTCGAGGAAACCTTGCGGCCCGTAATAGCCGCCGTCATCGACGTCGGGCGACGTCGTCGCGTAGAGCGTCGGCAGCGCGCCGGCGGATTCGCTGTTCAGCGCGACGCCGATGACCCGGCCAGCGAGGCTGCGAGCAGCACGTGACAGCGCGGAACGATCGCCGGAACGAAACAGATTGGTGTTCGCGACCCCGGGGTGGGCGGCTACAGACATGACTCGGGAATTCGCCGCGCGCAGTCGACGGTCGAGCTCAAAGGCGAACATCAAATTCGCCAGCTTCGACTGGCGATATGACTGCATCGGCGAATAATGCTTCTCCGACTGCAGATCGTCGAAATCAATTCTCCCCTGCTTGTGCGCGATGGAAGCAATCGTCACGATGCGTGGCCGGTCAGGCGATTCAGCCGCGGCAAGTTCAAGAGCGGGCATGAGCAGCGCCGTGAGTGCGTAATGGCCAAGCATATTGGTGCCGAACTGCAGCTCGAAGCCGTCGGTGGTCTCAAGACGTTTCGGCGGCGCCATAACGCCGGCATTGTTCACCAGAATATCAATGCGGCGTTGCTCCGCGAGTTCTTTCTGCGCGAACGAGCGGACGGACGCGA
This sequence comes from Paraburkholderia sp. Cpub6, assembly GCF_014201065.1. NCBI lineage: Bacteria > Pseudomonadati > Pseudomonadota > Betaproteobacteria > Burkholderiales > Burkholderiaceae > Paraburkholderia > Paraburkholderia sp. Cpub6. Next base: position 748,403 of record NZ_JACHDM010000001.1, on the reverse strand, counting down.
GGGAAGCAAGGTCGAGAATCGCCAGTTCCGCGCTTGCTCCGGGAACTTCGGCTTTCAGGCGGGCGAGAGCTTTTTCTGCGCGTCGTTTATCGCGGCATGCCAGGATGACCCGTGCCCCTTTGCGCACCAGCGTCAGCGCGGCGTGATAGCCGATACCGCTATTCGCTCCCGTGATGAGCACTCGCTTGCCGGTCAGCGGCGCAATGTCGTCGGTGGTCCACCGTGTGTGCATGTTGGTCCGGGGCGGCGTGAAGATTGAATACGTGAGTCGAGACTATCACGTCGGCGATCCGAGAGCGTATCCGGCGGCAATCATGCCGCGAGCCGCCCAGCATGGAGACTCGAGCCAATACCAATTGCTCTTCGCGTACTGCATCGATTGCTGTTTGCTCGGCGAGTCAGTCTCGAGTGGACTGGAATGATCCCGGTTGTCATTATCGGAATTCGGTCGTTAACACGACATGGCTGCTGGATGACGTTTCGGTCATTTCAGAGCGTCACTGGAAGACCGACGAGCGACCGCGGCGCGCCCATGAAAGAGGCGCGCCACCTGGCAATTAGCCGTACAACGAACGAGCGGCCAGTTGCCGTCAAACGCCGCGTGGTGCGGCAAGAAAACGGCGGCGCATCGGCTTGAGAACCGCAATCGCGAGCGATGCGGTAACGATGTCAAGCGTGATCGCCGCGCCGAACACCGGCAGCCAGCTACCCGCGTGCTGGTGCATCAACGCCGCGAGCGGGCCGCCCAGGATCGAACCGATGCCCTGCGAAATGTAGAGCCAGCCATAGTTTTCCGTGGCATGCCGCGTGCCGAACGTGTCCGTCAGCGTCGCCGGGAACAGCGAGAAGATTTCGCCCCAGCCGAAGAACACCACGCCCGAGAGCAACACGAACAGCACCGCGTTATCGCGCGTGAACAGCCACAGCGCCATCGCGACGCCTTCCAGGGCGAACGCGAAGAACATCGTGTTTTCGCGGCCGACTTTGTCGGACACCCAGCCGAACAGCGGTCGCGTCAGCCCGTTCGTGAAGCGGTCGATCGTCAACGCAAGCGGAAGCGCCGCCATGCCGAACACGAGCACTTTGGTCACGCCGAAATCGGTGGCGAAGGTGGCCATTTGCGACGTGACCATCAGACCGGAGGTCGACATCATCGTCATCATGGCGAACATCAGCCAGAAGATCGGCGTCCTGAGCGTCTGTGACGGGCGCAGATTCGCCACCGGCGAACCGGCGTCATTCACATTCGCGCCGGCGGCACCGTGCGCGGGCGGCACACGCAAGCCCTGCGATGCCAGCAGCCCCACCACCGCGAACGCGATGCCGAACATCCACAGCGTCGCCTCGACACCGCGCGCCTGCAACGACGCCGCGATCGGAAACGTCGTGACGATCGCGCCCATGCCATAGCCGGCGGCGACAGCGCCCGCCGCGAAGCCTCGCTGCGCGGGGAACCAGCGCACCATCAGCCCGACAACGCCAACATATACGATGCCCGTGCCAAGGCCGCCGATCACGCCATACGTCAGATAGAGCATCGGCGCACTCTGGACCTGCGATGCGAACACCCAGCTCAGGCCGGACATCACCGTGCCGAACGAGATCAGCGTGCGCGGACCGAAGCGGTCGATCAGCTTGCCTTGAAACGGCGAAAAGAACGTCTGCAGAATGATCAGCAGCGAGAACGTCACCTGCAGTTCAGGCAATGCGATGCCCAGTTTCGCGGCGAGCGGTTTGGTCATCAACGTCCAGACGTATTGCGGACTCGAGATCGCCATCATGCAGACGAGACCCAGCCCAAGTTGAATCCAGCGGGTATGCGTGGCGAGCGTCGAGACATTCTCGATATGCGGCGACATCGGTTGCAAGCGTGTACTCATGGTGTTCTCCGATTCCTGAGCGCATGCCAGCCGGCATGCGCGAGACGTGCGCAGTCCTCCGGGCCTGAACGGCCGGAACGGCCGGAACGGCAAGTCGTTTGGGTAAAAGCGCGCGGTGTCTACCAGCCCGCAGCGGCCCCGTCACTGCGCGGATCGTAGCCCGCTTCGATTAACCCATCAGGGTGCCGAACGATTGCGCCGGCATGCCCCATCGCTTCATCGTAAGGCGCCATCATCTCGACCTCGTGCCCGAACGCGCTGAGCGTTGCTGCCGTGTGCGCGGCAAAGCGTGGCTCGAGCTTGAGCGTGTCGGTCGATTGGCCCCATGTGCGGCCGAGCAGCCAGCGAGGCGCGTCGATCGCCGCCTGCGGATTCCAGCCGAAATTCGCGATCCGTGAAAACACGGCGCTTTGCGATTGGGGTTGTCCGTCTCCGCCCATGTTGCCGTACACCATCGTGCGGCCGTCGGCAAAGCGCGCCAGCGCCGGATTGAGTGTATGAAATGGTCTGCGCCGCGGCATCAGCGGATTGAGCGCGTGCTCGTCGAGCGAGAAACTGCAGCCGCGGTTCTGCCAGTTGATGCCGGAGCCCGGCAGGACGATGCCGCTGCCGAACTCGTGATAAATGCTCTGGATGAAGCTGACCGCAACGCCTTCGCTATCCGTCACGCCTAGCCATACGGTGTCGCCCGGTCCGCGACCGGCCGGCCAGGGCGCGGCTCGCGTCGGCGCGACGCGCGCGGCCATCGCGTCGAGTGCGGCCGGTTCGAGCAGCGTGGCGGGATCGACCGTCATGTGATCGGGATCGGTGACGTGCGCGTCGCGAATCGCGAAAGCCAGCTTGGTTGCCTCGACGCACGCGTGGACGAACTCGGGCCCGAGCGGATCCATGTCCTTCGTCAGCACGCGGTCGAGAATGCCGAGAATCAGCAGCGACACGAGACCCTGTGTCGGCGGCGGCATGTTGTAGATCGTGCCGAGCGAGTGCTGCAGTGCGAGCGGCTTGCGCCAGCGCGCCTCGTGCCGTTCGAGATCGGCAAGCGCCAGCAGCGAGCCGGCGGATTGAAGATCGCTCGCGATGCTGCGCGCGAGGTCGCCGCGATAGAAGTCGTCGAGACCGGCTTCGGCGAGGCGCTCCAAGGTTACGGCGAGACGTGGCGCGACAAAGCGCTCGCCCGCTGCAGGCGCGCGGCCGTCATGGAGAAAGGTGTCCGCGAAACCGGCGATAGGACTCAGTTCGGCGCGTCGGCTGTCGACACATTGTGCCTGGCTGCGCGTGACGGGCACGCCGGACTTCGCGTAGTAAATGGCGTCTTCGAGCAGACGCTTGACGGGCAGCTTGCCGCCGAGCGCGTCCGTCGACCAGCGGTGCGCGAGCTGCCAGCCAGACACGGTGCCCGCGACGGTGTTCGCGGCCAGCGGGCCGCGTGTCGGAATCGTCGTATATCCGCGGGAGCGGTACGCGTCGATCGTCGCAGCGAGCGCGGCCGCGCCGCAGGCCTCGATGCCCACCGGCTCCGCGCCGGGGCGAGAGATTAGCCAGAAGCCGTCGCCGCCAATGCTGTTCATGTGCGGATAGACGACTGCAATAGTCGCGGCAGCGGCAATCATGGCTTCGACGGCGTTGCCGCCGTCCCGCATGATGGCCAACGCGCTCTGCGCCGCGAGCGCATTCGGCGCGACGGCCATGCCCCGCGCGCCGCGTGCTGGATTCAGAAAACTAGATGACATATTGGACGGGGCTTTTGCTTGTATACATACCCGTCACTTATGCGAGAAGCATGCCAGCATGCGAGTCGACGGCTCATGCGCGCCAGAGCAGGGTTACGCGCGACCCGGTGCTCACGACGATGTCGCTATTTGGTGCCGCGCAGCCTGGGTGGTGCATAGGGGACCGCATTCGGCCCCATTGCAGTGCGTGCGCGTTGCAGGCGCTCCTCGGTCAAGGTGCGCACTTCAGCGCGGCTACCCTCGATATGGCGTGCGATCAACGCAATGCTACGATCCGTTTCGCGACGACGGATCGCATCGAGGATCGCCACATGTTCGTCGTAGGTTTCGTCGATGCAGTCGCCATACACGAGATCGAGCCGCCGCACGACCCGGATGCGATCGGTCACGCGCCGCATCGCATTGGTCAGCTCGGCGTTATCGGCGGCCTGCACGAGGGCGTGATGAAATGCTTCGTCGAGCGCGACCATCTCGCGGCCGTCACGCCGACGATGAGCAGGTGGAATCTTCCAGACTTGTTCGAGCCGACCGAGCATCCGTGCGACGCCTTCGCAGAGCCCCCCTTCGGCACCCGCAAGCTTCGCGACCGCAAAGGTTTCGATCAGCTTGCGCATTTCATACAGGTCTTCGAAGCGCTTGAAATCGACCGGCACGACTTCCCAGCCGCCGCGCACATAACCGCGCATCAGGCCGTCGCTTTGCAGGCGCTGCAAGGCCTCGCGCGCGGGCGTGCGGGACACGCCGAAGCGCTCGGCGATGCTGCCTTCCGTCACGCGGTCGCCGGGCAGCAGGCGCATATCGAAGATATCCTCGCGTACGCTGACATAGACATGATCAGCCCGCGAGGGGGAAATGCCGGTTATGTCGTTCACGCTTGGAACCTGAGTTGGCGAGTGTCGGGACTGAGATTATTGTCCGACCCGAACGCGCCATGTCAACACGCGATGAAAAAACCGGCATCGCGCGGACATCAGCCGCGAGCGAAATACGCCTTTACAGCCGACAGAAACGTATCGATGTCCGCGCGCGAGACGTCCTTATGTGTCGCAAAACGCGACGCATACAGCATCTGCGTGAGAATGCCCCGTTCCTTGAGCCACGCTTCGAGCGGAGCGCAATGTTCTTGCGGAAACTGCGCGAACACCATGTTGGTCGCGTGTGACTGTACCGTCACCTGATCGATCCGCGCGAGACCGTCGGCAAGAAGTTGGGCGTTGGCGTGATCGTCCGCGAGCCGCTCGACGTTGTGATCCAGCGCGTACAGACACGCCGCCGCCAGCACGCCCGACTGCCGCATGCCGCCGCCCAGCACTTTGCGCCAGCGATGCGCTGCGCCGATCAGCGCCTGGCTGCCGAGCAACACCGAGCCGACCGGCGCGCCTAGTCCTTTGGAGAAGCAGATCGACACCGAATCGAAGGGCGCGCACAGCGCCGCCAGCGATTGGCCCGAAGCCACCGCGGCGTTGAACACGCGTGCCCCGTCGAGGTGCGTCGCGAGCCCGCGCTGACGAACGAATTCGACCGCACGCGCCACATAGTCCGCGGGCAGCACTTTGCCTCCAATCGTGTTCTCTAGCGCGAACAGACGCGTGCGCGCGAAATGATCGTCGATCGGCTTGATGGCGGCCGCAATCTTATCGAGCGGCAAGGTGCCGTCAACGGCATTTTCCAGCGGCTGCGGCTGAATGCTGCCGAGCACCGCCGCGCCACCCCCTTCGTATTTATAGGTGTGCGCCAGTTGGCCGACGATGTATTCGTCGCCACGCGCGCAATGCGCCATCAAGGCCGCAAGATTGCATTGCGTTCCAGTCGGAAAGAACAGGCCGGCTTCCTTGCCGGCGCGTTCGGCGATCACGGCCTGTAGACGCAGGACAGTCGGATCGTCGCCCCACACATCGTCGCCCAACTCGGCGGTTGACATCGCGGCGAGCATCGGCAGGTCCGGACGGGTCACGGTATCGCTGCGCAAATCGATCATGTGCTGCTCCTCAGAGTGGCGGGCGCATCGCGCCTGCAGCGCGGACGACCTGGATTGAATTGAAAATCGTGCTATGCCGCCCTGCGCTCACGAGTAGCTGCTGGTGAGCGAAAGCGCCGGGTTGCGCGCAGTTGCATCGCGCTGCTGTGGGCCCGCCGATTTCAGATCCGAACCGCGCTCGGCATCGACGGAAAATAGATTGACCGCGCCAAGCAGAGTCTGCGCTTGCCTGTTCAAAGCGTCCGCGGCAGCACCCGATTGCTGGACCAGCGCAACATTCTGTTGCGTGCCATGCTCCAGGCTCGCGATCATCTCCCGGACTTGGCCGATATGAAGCGTCTGTTGCTGACACGCGTCGTGGATTTCGCTCATGATGCCCGTGACGCGCGCCGACGAATCAACGACCGCGGAGATCGTCGAGCCCGCGGCATCAACCTGGGTGGCGCCGTCTTTCACGCGAGCGTCGCTCGCCACGATCAGTTGCCGGACCTCCTTCGCCGCTTCTGCGCTACGTTGCGCGAGCAGCCTGACCTCGCCGGCCACCACGGCAAAACCGCGTCCCTGGCTACCGGCACGCGCGGCCTCGACAGCCGCATTCAGCGCGAGGATGTTGGTCTGGAACGCGATCCCGTCGATGACCGAAATGATCTCCGCGATGCGCGCCGACGACGCTCTTATCCCATGCATCGTCTCCACCACCCGGCCGACCGCCATGCCGCCTTCCCCAGCCGTATCCGAGGCGTGCCTGGCAAGCTCGTCCGCGTGTCCCGCGTTCGCAGCGTTGGTGGCCACGCTCGCGTCGAATTCCTTGAGTGCGCCGGTGGCCTGCTCGAGCGCGCTGGCCTGGAGCTCGGTGCGCGCGCCAAGATCGGCATTGCCGGCGGCAATCGCGTGACTCATGTCGGCGACTGCATCGGCGCCATCGCGCACCTGTCCCACGATGTCCGCGAGCGCTTCTCTCATCCGCACGACAGTCGCCATCACGCTACCCGTATCGCCGGTGCGCAAGTCGGCGCACTGGGAAAGATCGCCGCGCCGGATCGCATCGGCGAACGCGATCAGCTCACGCGGCTCGGCGCCGAGCGACCGGCCTATGTTGCGCACGACAAGCACCGCAACGCCAAGACCGATCACGCACGCAAGCCCGGTCAGCGCGAGCATCATCAAGCGGAAATCGACGCTTATCTGGCGTGCCTCGGCGCCGCCCCGCCGGTTCAGTGCTTCCTGAAAGTCGATCAACTGGTTGATTGCCGCGAGCCACTCGACCAGCGCGGGGCGCGCTTGCTGGAGCAGCACGGTGCGTGCCCCTTCGGTGTCGCCGGAGGTTTGCCGCGCAATCACCTCGTCGATAAACGGCGTGGCCTTGTTGCCCGCCTCGATCACGCGCGAATAGATAGCGCGCTCGGCTGCGGTGATGTCGGTGCGCTGCGCGTAGACGGCGGCAAGCGGCTTTGCCGCCTTGTCATAATCCGCCGCGAGTTGCTGGATATGCGCGACGACGGCCGGCAGTTCATCATGCGATACGAGAGTGACATCGCGCACGGCGATTGACCGGTCATGGACGCTACCGCGAAAGTTGATGGCGTAGCGTTCTTTGACGCCGTTCACGTCGATGATCTGATCGAGTCGTTGCCGCACCGACTCGACGCGCGTGATGGCGATGACTGTCAGCGCAACGAGAGCGACGAGGACAATGCCAAAGCCGGCAACCAACTGGGTGTGGACACGCAAACCCGCCGTAGTCCTCATGGATTCACCTTTTTCGTCAGAGATGCATTATTTGTTGCGCGTGTCTCGGCTGTTTCGAAGACGGCGGCCGCGGACAGCGTGCAATGACTCGCGGCCTGACATATCGGCCGAAACGCCACCAGGATGCGCAATGGCATTGTGCCGAGGCGCAGGCCGTTCGGGAAATTGGTTTGCCTCATGGCGACGATTGCGAACAGTTATGACGCAGCCGCCATGCGCAAGCCAAATACAGCTCGAACGGGCGACGGCGCGGACACAATGAGCAGCCCCCAGGGCGCCTGCGCGGCAATGCAGCCCAATTTCGCAGGATTATATCGTCGCTTGACGATTTGCGCTGGAGACGACACAGACGGTCGCAGCGATAACACCGGCGAACCGCCCTGCGCCGACGCGCAATGCGCTATAGCGCAGGCAGCAGGCTCGGCAGGCTCGTCAGGAAGGCGCGCACGTGCATGGCAATCACCGCTTCGGCGGGCGTGCTGTTTTCGTTTGAATAGATGCGGCGGCGAATCGCCAGATGAGACACGGCGCCATGTAACAGCCAACCCACTTCGCCCAGTTGAGCCGGGTCGACAGGCATGCGTAGACCCAGTTCATGCGCGGTCTCAGTGACGATGATTTCGAGCGCATGGCTGACGATCGCGTTCGTATAGGCCGGCGCCGTGTGCAGGCCCTCGAGCGACGAGTAAAGGAAAAGCCTCAGCCAGCGGCGCGTCAGGAGTGTGTCATAGTATTCGCGATAAAAGCGGTTGAGTCGGCTTTCAATCGGCACACTTCGGTCTTGCAACTGAACAAACCAGATTGCGTCGAAGATTCCGACGACTTCCCGCTTGTAGACTTCGTCAATCAAAGCGGCCTTGCTCGGGAACAGGCTATATAACAAGCGTTGCGATACGCCGCAGGCTTCCGCGATGGCGCGGGTCTGCGCGCCCAGACCATGCTCCGCGAAATACTCCGCGGCCTTCTCCAGCACGCGCGCCTGACGCTCTGCGCGCGGCAAACGCTGCGGCGCTTTTTTCATCGGCCGCTTGAGCGCGACGCGCTCGGCGCCGGTTCCACGGTTCGGCTTCTCGATAGTCCCTTTGTTCTTCATAACTCCCTGCGCTGTCGGATTATCGCCGATGTCATCACATGACGATTTACATTTTGATAAAAGTATACACGCAGGCAGCATGATTGGAAGTCGGCGTGGCGGCGCCCATATTGGCCTGCCCAGCCAATGGCGGGCCGCCAGGAACGCTCTCTTTAGCAAGCCTGAAGCACGTTGATGACGCGGCTCACGAGCAACGGGCGCGTATTGTGTCCATATTCGGCCATATGCGTTGAGGCCCCATGCGCCCTCAACGCTTCAGCGCTCTGCCAGCGCTCGATGACAGCGAACGTATCTTTGCCGAGCGGTGTCTGAAGCGTCCCGAACTCCGGTACGTCGATGACGGCCTCGTAGCTGATGCACCCCTCTTCGGCCAACACCGCTGGACGGTTCTGGTTGAAAAGTGCCAACACGGCTTCGCGTTGACCGGGCTGGGCAGTGATTGTGGCAATGACATGGATCATCTGGGTACTTCTCCTTTCTTGTTTCGGCGCCGATCGCCGCATGAAATCATAGCCGCGTTTACGTACGCCTGCCGATCGGTTCTCATCAAAGTTCAGAGCGCAACGCTCCTGCCTATTTGAACATGACAACGGCGTAATGAAGAGGTCAGCCTCGCGTCACCCCATCTGCGGACAATACAGGTTACTCGCCGTTGCGGCGGTGGCGCGGCGACACCCGAGGCTCCATTCATCGCGTGTGAAGCTGACTATATTTAACTTGACAGGTAATTCACCATGAAGACTCTGATCTATGCAGCGTTGGTTGCCAACGCACTCGTCGTCCCCGCAGTCTCTTTTGCACAGGAATCCACTGCCCCGCTGACGCGTGCCGAAGTGCGCGCGGACCTCGTGCAAATGGAACAGGCGGGGTATCGCCCGGGCCTCAAGGATCTGCACTATCCCACCGATGTTCAGGCTGCGGAGGCACGTATTCATGCGCAGGATGCCACGACGCCGAGCAGCACGGCAGTCGGCGGAGTGTCGATGAACGGCTCCTCGCAGTCGGGTGCGCCGTCGGCGACCGCAGGGACTCACTCGATCTACTTTGGTCACTGATGGTGCCGATCGGCACTGAATCCGGCCCCGGGTCCGGGGCCGCGTCGCGTGGCTTGCGCAACGGCTACCAGCGGTCGTTGGACGCACCGCGCTCGTCTGTTTTGTCACGGCCTTAGCGAAGCCCGATTTGAACCCCGCGTTGCCGCGGCTCAACGCTTTGACGGCACGCTGTCAGCATTCCTCTTCACATCTTCATGCGCATGTCATTCGTGACGAGAACCCTTGATGGCCTCTCAAACAATTGGTAATAAAAATCCTTAACGCTTTAGTCTTCGCTGGAAATCACGCTAGTTCGCCTCCGTCCGAATCTTGCCGAGCATCACTCCATCCAGCATGGACAAGGTTTTCCTGATATGCGCAGGTAGAAAGAAATTGACTCGCCCGGCATTCAAACGTTGCCGGAATGCTATTTCTCCGTCTGCAGGAATCCAGAGCGTTGTGTACATTCGCACTCTGGTTGCGTTTGGGAACACCCAACATAGGTCACAAAGCAATCATCCTCGTTGCGAACATCTTCCTGCGCCAGATCTTTGCAAGATGCTCTTGCGTTTCCCCCACTCCCTGGAATTCTCATGCTCGGTCTAGTTCGTATCGCGCTCCGACGACCTTACACTTTCGTCGTCCTGGCAATCTTCATCCTCATCATCGGGCCACTGTCGGCGATGAAGACGCCCACCGACATTTTCCCCGATATCAGAATCCCGGTGATCAGCGTGGTGTGGCAATACACGGGGCTGCCGCCCGACCAGATGGTCGGCCGGATCACATCGCCGTTCGAACGCACGCTGACTACCACCGTGAACGATGTCGAACACATCGAGGCAGAATCGGTCGCTGGTTTCGGGATCATCAAGATCTTCTTCCAGCCGGGCGTGAATATCAGCACGGCGAACGCGCAAGTGACCGCGGTCGCGCAAACTCAGTTGCGGCAGTTGCCCGCGGGCACTACGCCGCCGCTGATCCTCAATTACAACGCGTCGACCGTGCCAATCATCCAGTTGGCGCTATCGGGCAAGGGATTGTCCGAGCAGAGGCTGGGCGACCTCGGTCTGAATGCGGTGCGTCCCGTTCTGACGACTGTCGCCGGTGCGTCGGTTCCCTACCCGTTCGGCGGCAAGACGCGCCAGGTGCAGATCGACATTGATCCTGCGGCACTGCAGGCGCGCGGTTTGTCCGCACAGGACGTCGCCAATGCGCTGGCGGGTCAGAACCTGATCACGCCGGTCGGCACGGAAAAGATCGGCGACTACGAATACACGCTGCAACTCAACAATGCGCCCTCGGAAATCAAGGCCCTGGGCGATCTACCGGTCAAAGCCGCCAATGGCACGACGGTCACTATCCGTGACATTGCGAATGTTCGCGACGGCAGTCCGCCGCAAACCAATATCGTCCATGTGAACGGCCGGCGCTCGGTGCTGATGTCGGTACTCAAGAACGGCTCGGTTTCGACGCTCGGGATCATCTCCGGCATCAAGCAGCAAATCGCCAACGGGAAAGCGTCGTGGCCCGATAACCTGAATGTCGAACCGATCGGCGACCAGTCGATCTTCGTGCGCGCAGCCATCACCGGTGTGGCACGTGAAGGCGTGATCGCGGCCGTGCTCACCAGCCTGATGATTCTGCTGTTCCTCGGCAGCTGGCGTTCGACGATCATCATCGCAACCTCGATCCCACTGGCCATTCTCGGCTCGATCGCCGCGCTCTCCGCACTAGGCGAAACCTTGAACATCATGACGCTCGGCGGTCTTGCGTTAGCGGTGGGGATTCTTGTCGACGATGCGACCGTGACGATCGAGAACATCAACTGGCACCTCGAGCACGGCAAGGAGGTGGAGACCGCTATCCTCGATGGCGCCGCGCAGATCGTCACACCCGCGTTCGTTTCCCTGCTGTGCATCTGCATCGTGTTCGTGCCGATGTTCTTCCTGAACGGCGTGGCGCGCTTCCTGTTCGTGCCGATGGCGGAGGCCGTCATTTTCGCGATGATCTCGTCGTTCATCCTCTCGAGAACCCTCGTGCCGACAATGGCCAAATACCTGCTGAAACCGCATGCGCAGGGTGAGCACGCCGATGAGACGCGACGTCCGGGTCCGCTCGGACGCTTCCAGCGCGGCTTCGAAGCACGCTTTGAAAAGGTGCGTGGCGTGTATCGCGGGTTACTCGAACTCGCGCTGAACCATCGGCGTCCGTTCGTCGGTTGCTTCCTCGGCTTCGTCGCGCTCTCGTTCGCCCTCGCGCCCTTGCTCGGCCGCGACTTCTTCCCGGCGGTCGATGCCGGGCAGATCCTGATGCATGTGCGTGCACCAGTCGGGGTTCGCGTCGAAAAGACCGCGCAGATATTCGCGAATGTCGAAGGCGCGATCCGCCAGATCATCCCGCCGTCCGACCTCGGCACGGTGGTCGACAATATGGGTCTGCCGGTCAGCGGCATCAATACCGCTTACAACAACACCGGGACGGTCGGTTCGCAGGACGGCGACATCCAGATTGCGCTGAACGAAGGGCATCGTCCGACCGACGGGTATGTCCGCATGATGCGTGAAAGATTGCCGCGTGAATTCCCGGGGGTCACGTTCTCTTTCCCACCGGCGGACATCATCGGCCAGATCCTTAACTTCGGCTCGCCGGCGCCGATCGACCTGCAGATCCGCGGCAACAACCTGAACGCCGACTACGCGTATGCAGACCGTTTGCTGCGCGCGGTACGCGACGTGCCCGGCGTGGTCGATGCACGGATCGCGCAGTCGCACGGCAATCCCACCTTCAACGTCGATGTCGACCGCACGCGTGCACAGTTGCTCGGCATCACCGAGCGCGATGTGACGAACAGCATGGTGGTGAATCTCGCAGGTTCGAGCCAGGTGGCGCCCACGTACTGGCTGAACAACGCGAACGGCGTGTCGTATCCGATCGTGATGCAAACGCCGCAATACCGTCTCGATTCACTGGCAGCATTGCAAAATCTGCCGATCACCGCCAGCGGCGGAGGCACCGCCCAGATCCTCGGCGGTCTGGCAACGGTCGAGCGCTCCACTAGCAACGAAGTCGTCAGCCAATACAACATCCAGCCCATGGTCGAGATCTTCGCGACCACCCAGGACCGCGATCTCGGCGCGGTGTCGGCCGATATCCAGCGCATCGTGCACCAGAACGCCAGCACGCTGCCGAAGGGCTCGAGCGTCGCGCTGCTGGGTCAGGTGCAGACGATGAACAGCGCCTTTGCCGGCATGTTGTTCGGCCTGCTTGGCGCAGTGGTGCTGATCTATCTGCTGATCGTCGTCAATTTCCAGTCGTGGGCCGATCCGCTCGTGATTGTGAGCGCATTGCCGGCGGCGTTGGCGGGTATCGTCTGGATGCTGTTCGCGACGCACACGACGCTCTCCGTACCCGCACTCACTGGCGCGATCATGTGCATGGGGGTGGCGACCGCCAATTCGATTCTGGTCGTCAGCTTCTGCCGCGAACGTCTTGCCGTCCATGGCGATCCGTTCAAGGCGGCGCTCGAAGCGGGCTTTACGCGCTTTCGCCCGGTGCTCATGACCGCGCTATCCATGATCATCGGCATGGCGCCGATGGCGCTCGCCCTCGGCGAAGGCGGTGAGCAAAACGCGCCGCTCGGCCGCGCCGTGATCGGCGGTTTGATGTTTGCCACCACGGCTTCGCTGTTCCTGGTCCCCGTCATCTTCTGTATCGTTCACGCGCGCCCCGGGCGCGCGGCGACCCCAGCACCCGTCCCGGGAGGTTCTGCCTATGTCGTCTGAATCCGCTTTTCCCACTAACACGTCATCGCGCCGTCCGCTTCGGGTTGCGGGCGTGATCGGCCTGCTGGTCGCCTTAGGCATCGTCGTTGGCGGTGTCGCGCTGCGAGCCGTCGACGCCCGCAAGCTGAAAACCTGGACGGAGGCTCAGGCCGTACCGACAGTCAATCTGATCCAGCCCATGCGCGATCCCAACGGCCCTTCACTGCAACTGCCCGGCCGGCTCGAAGCGTTTACACGGGCGCCGATTTTCGCGCAGGTCAGCGGCTACCTGAAATCATGGAACGTCGATATTGGCGCGCCGGTCAAGGCGGGTCAGGTGCTCGCCGAAATCGAAACACCCGAGCTTGATCAGCAGCTCCTTCAGGCACGCGCCGATCTGCAGAGTGCGCAGGCGAATGCCGTCGTAGCGGGTACGACGGCGAAGCGCTGGGAGGCGCTAAGAGGCACCGATTCCGTGGCCCAGCAGGACGTCGATCAGCACGCTGCCGATTACACCGCGAAGGAGGCGATCGTGGCGGCCGCGAAGGCCAACGTCGATCGCCTCGTCGCGACGAAGGCCTTCGCGCGGATCGTCGCGCCGTTCGACGGCGTGGTGACCGCGCGCGACACCGACGTTGGCGCGCTGGTGAACGCCGGTAGCGGCGGCGTCGGCCAGGAGCTGTTCGCGGTCTCCGAGGTCAAGCAGTTGCGTGTGTATGTTCAGGTACCGCAGAACTACGCTCCGGCGATCCACGATGGCACGACCGCGATCTTGACCGTTCCCGAGTACGCCGACCAGCAGTTCACCGCGCGCGTGATAGCAGCGGCAGACTCCGTCAATTCGAGTTCGGGAACGACGCTCGTGCAGTTGCTGGTCGACAATGCCAATGGCAAGCTGCTGCCGGGCGGTTTCGCCAGCCTGAAATTCACGTTGCCCGCGTCGGCCGATTCACTTCGGGTGCCGGCCAGCGCGCTCGTGTTCGATAGCCGCGGCGTCGTAGTCGCCACGCTCGGTGCGAACGGTCACGTGCTGTTCAAGCAGGTGAAGATCGACCGTGATCTGGGCGATTCGGTGGAGATCGGCTCGGGACTCGCCGCCAGCGATCGCGTGATCGATACCCCGCCCGATGGACTCGCCGACGGCGACGGCGTGCAGGTTGCGCCGGCCACTGACAGGAAGGCGGCCGCACATGGTTAAGCCTGGACGGGTCGCGCTTTTAACGGGCGTTCTGGCGCTCTCCGCGTGCTCGCTCGCGCCGCAATATCAGGTGCCTTCGGCGCCGGTAGCAGCACAATACAAAACCGTTGGTCCCTGGACGGCCGCTCAGCCCGCCGACCGGATAGATCGTAACGGCTGGTGGAAAATATATGGCGACGCGCAACTCGACGATCTCGAAGCGCGTCTGCTGGCCAACAACACCGATCTGCGCGCCGCGTACGCGCACTATGCGCAAGCGCAGGCTTTCGTCGCGCAGGTCGCGTCGGGACTGTATCCGACCATCAGCGCAAGCGCGGTGCCGCAGCGCGTTCGCCAGTCCGATAACCGGCCGTTGCGCGTGGGCGGGCCGAACGACTACAACTCCGTCACGCTCCGCGCCGAAGTCAATTACGACCTCGACCTGTGGGGCCGCGTGCGTGACTCCGTGGTGGCCGGCAAGGATGAGGCTCAGGCGACCAAAGCCGATCTGGCTTCGGTGAAACTGGCCCTGCAAGTGGCACTCGCGGACAATTACATCGGTTTGCGGGGCCTCGACCAGCAGACCGAGCTGCTGAACGAGACGGTCATGGCGTATGCGAAAGCGCTGCAACTCACGCAGACGCTGCATGACAGCGGCATCGTGGCGGGCCTCGACGTTTCGCGGGCTCAAACACAATTGTCGTCGGCGAAGTCCCAGTTGTCGCAGAATCTCGCGCAACGAGCGCTCATCGAACACGCGATTGCCGTGCTGGTCGGCACGTCCGCGTCCGAATTCAGCCTGCCGCAGCAGACTGCCGCCATCGCGTTGCCGGCGATTCCGACCGGCCTGCCCTCGACGCTGTTGCAACGTCGCCCCGACGTCGCAGCAGCGGAACGCCGGGTTGCCGAGGCCAACGCAAAGATTGGTGTCGCGCGCGCGGCCTATTTCCCGGACATCACGCTGAGCTTGCAGGGTGGCGTGCAAAGCGCCGCCTATGCTGGACTGGTTAGCGCGCCCAATCTGTTCTGGGCGATTGGCCCGCAGCTCGTGCAATACGTCTTCGACGGCGGTTACCGTCGTGCGCAGCTCGACGCCGCGAAGGCGGCAACCGAGGAAGCCGGAGACCGCTATCGCAGCGTGGTTCTGTCGGCATTCCAGCAGGTCGAGGACAACCTTTCGCTGCTGTCGTATCTCGGCACCGCGCTTGGCGACCAAAAGGATGCCGCGAATGCCGCGCAATACTCGGTCGATCTGGCGCTGCACCAATATCGCCAGGGCACTGTAGGTTATCTCGATGTCGTGCAGGCGCAGACCGTCGCACTCGAAGCACGACGCAGCGTGCTCGATATCCAGACACGCCAGCTAAGTGCCAACGTGCAACTGCTGCATGCACTGGGCGGCGGATGGTCGAGCGATGAACTCGCCCAAGTGGCTGCCACGCCGGCACTGGTCGCGACAACGATGGCACACGGCGCATATTGAAGGTCTGCACAGGGCGCAACCGGGAGGGCGGCAGATCGAACAGATTCTTCATTGACGAGGTGTTGACGGGCATCGCAAGTGGACGCCATTCGTCGCCGATGCGCACCGAGGGTGATCGCCATGCTGAAGCTGGCGGTCTCGACACTGCTTCATGTCGTGACGGCCCACAGGTTGCCGTCGGTGTCGCAGCGCAAGCCACCCGGCGCGCCGTGCTCGCCGCGGTCGACAAAGATGCGGCCGTTGACGAGGCGCCGGCCATCCTCGACGTCGTCCACCCGGATGCGTGTTGGCGCGGATTCGGACTCGACCATGTAGAGGCGGCTTTCATCCGGCGAGAAACAAAGGCCGTTCGGATTGGCGATGTCGCCAGCGACGAACTCTGCTTCGCCGGGGCGGCCGTCAGTCGTTCTTCAGGACATACGCTGCGAACGCCTGCGCGTAGTCCGGATGCCAGCGCGACAGCGCCGGGCGATTCTCCACAATGTCTCCCGCAGCCCAAAGGATGCGTCGCTCGTCGAGGGAGCGAGGCACATCGTTGTCGGGGCACAGAATGTATCGCCCGCATCCAGTCGCTCAAGCATGAAATCGACAGTCTGCTCGGGCGTCCAGGCAGCGGCCGGTTTCTCGGTACGACCTCGAGCGGCAAGCTCCGTGAACACAAAGCCTGGGATCAGCAAATGCGCGCTGATCCGGCAGCCCGGCGTATTGCGCAACTCGTGCTGCAGTGCTTCGGTAAACGCCTTCAGGCCGGCCTTGGAGATGTTATAAGCCGGGTCGCCGGGCGGCGTCGTGATGCCCTGCTTCGAACCGGTATTAATGACGAGGCCCGGGCGTCCGCGCGCGATCATCGCGGGCACGAAGGTCTGAGTGCCACAAATGACACCCCATAGATTGACGTCGAGCACCCGCTCCCAGTTAGCCGCCGCCCCGAACATGACGCTACCTGGTTGAATCCCCGCATTGTTCATGAGGATATCCGTGCCGCCGAAGCGATCCCGAACGGCTGCTTCGAGGCGGATCTCTCAGTCCATTGGGCAAAACGGCACTGGCGACAGAAACACCGATTCCTGATGGACGAGATACGGCAGGATGCGCGGCGTGAAAGCTTGCCAGCGTGGATCGGCTGCGAGTTTCGCGCGCTGCGCTGCCCGATGCGCGTAGTCCTCGTAGCCCCAGCAAAACACGATCGAGTTCAACGTGCCTGAGTCCTTCGTCCAGCAACCCTTGAGCCGGGCGTACT
The DNA here is from genome assembly GCF_014201065.1 of Paraburkholderia sp. Cpub6. NCBI lineage: Bacteria > Pseudomonadati > Pseudomonadota > Betaproteobacteria > Burkholderiales > Burkholderiaceae > Paraburkholderia > Paraburkholderia sp. Cpub6. Next base: position 731,275 of record NZ_JACHDM010000001.1, on the reverse strand, counting down.
GACCGATGATGCCGAGCCCTTCGCGCTCGTAGATGTCCAGGAACTCGCCTGTCTTTCCCGCCGTAATCTGATAGGTACGCATTTCTACCAGCATGATTCCCTCTGTTTCGATCGGTACTCTTTCACAGCACACCGCCGTCAGACCGCGTGGCTTTCGACATGCGCCTTCAGCGCGCTGAAGAACTCGTCGAGATTCTTGCTCGCGGCGGACTGGATCAGGCGCGAGCCCACGCTCATCAGCTTCCCGCCAATTTCGACGTCAGCGTCGTACGCCAGCACGGTCGTATTGCCTTGCGCTTCAAGTTGCAGGCGCGCCGTGACTTTGGCAAAGCCCAGCGCACCCGCACTGCCCATACCGGCAATCGTATAGGCCCTGGGCGGATCGAGATCCGACAATCATCGGCGCGAGGCTTTGTCCTCCGGCGATCAGCTTGGCGTCAAAACCGTGAAGAGCAAGAAGCGACAGCGCGTCGTCGAGTGTGTGCGGCCGGTGATACGAAAACGCGGTGGGCTTCATACGCGTTGCGCCTGCGCCCTCAGGCTGCGATTCCGGGCGAAGACCGGCAACCCGCGACAGCCCCCGCCCGCCGGTAACCGAGGCAATCGACGTCGGCCATTCCCGATTCGCTTGACGCTGCTCATGAGTCGCTCCAGCCGCGTGCGCGGCGCTGTTCACCCCGTGGGATAGCTACCGCTTCAGCCATCGCATTGGCAACGAGGATATCGCCGATAAATTAGATCGTCAATTGACGACTAAATGTCCCATTGAGAGGATCATGGTCAGTCTAATGCGCAGGCAGTCCGTGTATGACGGTGCCACTATGATGTTTTGCGGTTTTTTCAAATATGTCTTCGCGTGACGACTTATGATTTGATAGAGTACATCGTCCGCCGGCATGAACCGGTGTCGCCATGCTCCCGGTTTTAGCCCGTGCACTATCTCAGTGCCATCGCGAAGCGAGCGCCTCATCTATGACTGCAGGCATTGGCACTCCCCGCGCCAGGGCGTTTGCGGGTCTTTCACTCAACCCGTTTCGGTTCTCCGCTCATGTCTTTGTCAAGCCGTCAATCGGTCATCATCGCGTTGATCGTCGCCAGTGCCTATTTCATGGAGAACCTGGACGCCACGGTGATTGCGACAGCGCTGCCCCACATGGCCGCCACGTTCGGCGTCACGCCCGTGAGGCTGAGCATCGGCATGACCGCCTATCTGCTCGCGCTCGCGGTTTTCATCCCCATCAGCGGCTGGGTGGCGGATCGCTTTGGGCAACGCTCCGTGTTCGGTAGCGCCATCGTCGTGTTCACCGGCGCGTCGATACTTTGCGGGCTCAGCAACGGTCTCGTCGAATTCACGGTCGCGCGGATCCTGCAGGGACTCGGCGGCGCAATGATGGTGCCGGTAGGCCGGCTCGCAGTGCTGCGCAGCACGGACAGGCGTCACCTGATGCGCTCGATCGCCTACATTACCTGGCCCGGGTTGGCCGCACCGGTGTTGGGTCCAGCGTTGGGCGGCTTTATCTCCACCTATTTCAGCTGGCGCTGGATCTTTCTGCTGAACGTACCGATCGGCCTGCTGGGCCTGGCGCTAACCGCCACGTTCATTCCGAACCACCGCGAATCCAGCCGCCGTCCGTTCGATGTGCCCGGATTCGTGCTTAGCGGAGTCGCGCTAACCTGCCTCATGTACGGCATGGAACTCGTCGGGCAACTGCATGGCGACTGGCACATCGCGGCCGCGGCGCTGACCGGTGGCGTGCTCGCCGCAGCCTTCGCGGTACGGCATTTCCGGCGTGCCGAACATCCGCTGATCGATCTTGCGCCGTGGCGAATCCCGACCTTTCGCGCGACCCTCGATGGCGGTTCGTTGTATGTGGTCTCGGTCAGCGTTTCGCCCTTCCTGTTGCCGCTGTTGTTCCAGCTCGGTTTCGGGCTCAACGCGTTCGCCGCCGGCTTGCTCGTGCTCGCTTACGCGGCCGGCAATCTGGCCATGAAGACCGTCACCACGCCCATCCTCAAGCGCTTTGGTTTTCGCAAGGTAATGATCGTCAATGGCCTGCTCACTGCCGCCACCATCGCGCTGTGCGCCCTGCTCTCGCCGGACACGCCGCGCGCGCTGATCATGCTAGTGCTGCTGGTCGGCGGCCTATGTCGATCGATGCAGTTCACCAGCATCAACACGCTCGCATTCGCGGACGTGCCGCCGGCGCGGATGAGTTCGGCGAGCACGTTTTTCAGCATGGTCCAGCAGATGACCATCGGCCTCGGCATCGCATTCGGTGCGATCGCGCTGCATGCTGCAGTCCTGATACATGGCGGCCACGCGCAGTTGTCGCTTGCTGATTTCCGGGTCGCGTTTCTGCTTGTCGCGGTGCTGGTACTGATCTCCGTGCTGTACTTTATCGGCCTCGAACCGGACGCCGGCTGCGAGGTTAGCGGCCATACGGGAGCCGCATCGCGGTAGTGCGGAAATTGTATCGAGCGCGTGAATGGCGACTGGCCCAAATTAAACAGAGAGAGAGTCCGTGCAGAATAACCCGGGTACGCCAATTACGAGTTCACAAGCCGCCTCGCCCCACGCGGCGCCAGTAGCGGACAGCTCAGTCGCTCGCAGCGCCTCGCAACAGGCGCTGATCCTTGCGGGCGTTTGTATCGCGGTACTAGTGCTGCCGCTGAATTTCGGCGGTGCGGCGGTGTCGGCGCCGACTATCGGCGCCGCGTTGGGAGGCAGTCCAGTGGCAATCAACTGGATCCTGAACGCGTTCATGCTGAGCTTCGGCAGCAGTCTGATGGTCGCCGGAGCGCTCGCGGATCTGCTCGGACGAAAACGTGTATTCGCCGTCGGGGTAGCGCTCTTTGCAGCGACATCACTCGGGATCTCGGCCGCGCCGAGCCTCGTGTGGGTCGACTTTCTGCGCGCGCTGCAGGGCATTGCGGCCGCGTTGGTGCTGGCTGGATCATCGGCAGCGCTTGCCCAGGAGTTCGACGGGCATGGCCGCGCTCGCGCGTTCAGCATGCTCGGCACGACTTTCGGCGTGGGCCTGGCGCTGGGTCCGCTTCTCGCCGGGTTTCTTACGCAAACATTCGGCTGGCGCTCGTTCTTCCTGGCGGATGCGGCAATCGGCTTGACGGGCTTTGCGCTCGGCGTTCCAAAACTGAGAGAATCCTATGATCCGCACGCCAATGGTCTCGATTGGCCTGGCGCCATCAGCTTTACCGCGGCACTGACCCTGTTCACCTTCGGCCTGCTGCAAGGGCCGGAGAGCGGCTGGAGCAGTCCCCTCATCGTTTCACTGTTCGTGGGTGCCGCGGTCATGGCGATCGCCTTCGTCTGGATCGAAGGTCGTGTTACCCGGCCCATGCTCGATCTGTCGTTGTTTCGCTATTCGCGCTTCGTCGGTGTGCAGGTACTCCCGCTTGCGACCGCATTCTGCTACGTCACGTTGCTGCTTGTCTTGCCGACGCGATTCATCGGCATCGAAGGACATACCGCGATCGGCGCGGGCTTGATGATGGTTTCGCTTTCGGCGCCGATGCTGATCGTGCCGCTCACCGCTGCGCATCTCACGCGCTGGATGTCGGCCGGCGTCATCTCAGCGATCGGGCTCGTCATTGCGGCCATCGGCATGCTCTGGTTCAGTGGTATCGCACTTGATGCGTCAGCTACTGTCCTTGCAATTCCGCTGGTCGTGATCGGTGTCGGTGCGGGGCTGCCGTGGGGACTGATGGACGGCTTGTCAGTCAGCGTTGTTCCAAAGGAACGCGCCGGCATGGCGACGGGTATCTTCAGCACGACGCGCGTGGCGGGCGAAGGCATGACCCTCGCGGTGGCTAGCGCGATATTGGCGGTGCTCACCCGCTTGCGACTAGCCGACGCACTCGCGGGATCTCCCGGCGCGTCGGCTCATGCCGTCACAGAAGCCGCCCAGCGCGTGGCCACCGGCGATCTGGCACATGCCACGGTGCTTCTGCCCACACTCGGGCCGCCTGTACTCGTGCATGCGTACGACGGCGCGTTCCGGGTACTGCTCCATATGCTGGTGGCAATCACGCTCGCCTCCGCGATCATGGTGCTTGGGTTCCTTGGCCGCACACCATCCGCGGCGAGCCCAGACGATGCCAGCCCGGCGCTTTCCGGAGGCGAAGGGATCGCCGACCGGTGAGACGCGCGCGGCTGCATTGGAGAAGACGCGGGTTTCCGCAGCGAAGGCTTCCACGGAGGAAGCCACAGGTAAGGATTCAACCACGACTGATGACTGAATACTGAGCGACGCATTACCGATCCGGCTCTTTGACATTGAATCTTTATTCATGTCAATTCAGTCAATGGATTCTTCCACAGCAATAAAAATTGAAAAAATGAAAAACGAATTTCTACCAATCTAGCGCATTAGATTACCAATTAGAATACTGGACTCTACTGTCAATTTCAGCAAGACAGTTTTCCAATTTTTTGACGTTCACGACGTATTTTTGCGGGCGAACGCGACGATCCGGTCCCGCCTTACGCGATCTATCGCCGAACTCTAGCCCCGCTATTTACGGACTGTTTTCGAAGAAGAGCAGTGTCGAGAACTTGCTCAGGCTCCCTTCCTGGAGATCCTGCAACCCGATCTTTGTCATGCCTTTTTTGCAGTACTCCTAGGTTAAGCCAATTCAGCCATACCACATAACTTAATCACCGATGCTTTCATTTTTATCATCCTCTTTTTAGCCTTGAAAGAAACTGGCCTCCTATTGCAGAAATAGAGAAAATAGATTGGCGCTATGAAAAGCCCAATCATAGGATGTGCCTGGTTTCCTCCTGTCCTGAACTGGGATCACAACGTGAAATTACGCACGACACAAATCGCAGCAAGCATTCTTTCCATCGCCTCCGCAATCGTCACTGCGCAACCCGTGTACGCTGAAGATATGACGCGGGATAGTGGCTCGCCGGTCGGCGACAACCAGAACTCCCAAACCGCCGGTCCTGACGGTCCGGTACTGCTGCAGGACTCGCATCTGATCGAGAAGTTGCAGCGCTTCGACCGGGAGCGCATCCCGGAGCGCGTCGTTCATGCGCGCGGCACGGGTATTTTTGGCGAGTTCGCGCCGACCGCCGATATCAGCGCATTGACCACCGCCAAAGTGTTCACGCCTGGCACGAAGACCCCGGTCTTCGTGCGCTTCTCGACCGTGATGGGCTATCGCGGATCGCCTGAGCAGGCGCGCGACCCGCGAGGCTTTGCCGTGAAGTTCTATACGCAGCAAGGCAACTGGGACGTCGTCGGCATCAACTGGCCGATCTTCTTCATCCGGGACGCCATCAAGTTCCCGGACTTCGTGCACGCAAACAAGCCGTCCGCCGTGACGGGCGTGCAGGATCCGAATCTGGCCTTCGACTTCTTCGCTCATACGCCGGAAGCGACCAGCATGCTGACGCACCTTTACACCGACGAGGGAATGCCTGACTCATACCGTCACATGGATGGCTTCGGCGTGCATGCGTTCAAGTTCGTCAATGCCAAAGGCGAAGTTCACTACGTGAAGTTTCACTGGAAGAGCCGTCAGGGCATCGAGGGCATCCGCCCGCAGGATATTCCTCATTCGATCGGCGCCGACTGGAATCTGATGACCGACGACCTGTACAACTCGGTCAAGGCCCATTCATATCCGCAATGGGATCTGTACATCCAGATCCTGTCGCCGAAGGATCTGAACAAGTTCGACTTCGATCCGCTTGACGACACGAAGGTGTGGCCGTCGTCGATCCCTGAGCAGAAGGTCGGGACGATGACGCTCAACCGGGTTCCGGATAACTACTTCCAGTCGACTGAAGAATCGGCATTCGCGCCGTCCCGCCTCGTGCCGGGCATCGAGCCCTCCGAGGACCGGATGCTGCAGGGTCGTCTGTTCGCGTACGCCGACACGCAGATGTATCGCCTGGGACCGAACTACAACGATTTGCCGATCAACCGTCCTGTTGTGCCTGTGTACAACAATAATCAGGATGGCTCGATGAATTCCGGCGATCGCAAGGCTGAGGTGAACTACGAGCCATCCAGCATCGCGGAGATCTCGCAGCAGGCCAGGTACAAGTCCGTGCAGACGTCGCTCAGCGGAACGACGCAGCAAATGGCGATCCACAAGACGCTCGACTTCCGTCAGGCTGGCGAGTTCTACCGGACGCTGTCTGAAGCCAACAAGGCGGATCTGGTCACGGCATTGTCGGGCGATCTGGGCCGTGTAACAAACGACACGAATAAGTACACGATGCTGTCGTACTTTTACAAGGCTGATTCCGATTACGGTACTCGCCTCGCACGCGCCACGCACGCGGATCTCTCACGTGTGCAGGATATGGCGTCGCACCTCGGCGATAACTGAAGCCAGTAGGCAACGCAGACGGAGCCTGCGCAAGCAGGCCCCGTCTGCCTGAATACGATTTCCGACGGAGAACGTCATGCGAGGTTTCTCTACTGCACGGCGAGTGGTTCGAAACGCAGCCGTGGCAGCGATAGCCGCACTTCTGAGCGCGAGTTGTGCGGAGCACGTTTATCGACCAGCAATGTATTCCGGCACGGTTGACACGCGAGCATACACCGATGACTGGTTCGCGGCGGCGCGCGAAGGGCGAACCGATATCGTTCAATTGCTGATCGACGTGCACTATCCAATCGAAACCGCAACGTCTCAGGGATATACGGCGCTCATTCTTAGCGCCTATGACAACCACCCGGACACGCTAAGGGCGCTTCTTGACGCACACGCCAACGCATGCGCCGCCGACAAGCACGGCAATACCGCGTTGATGGGTGCACTGTTCAAGGGCGAAACGAACATTGCGCAAATATTGCTCGGGACGCGCTGCCCTATCGATCAAACCAACAACGCAGGGGAAACGGCGCTATCGTTTGCTGCGCTGTTCGGCCGGCTCGATATGCTCTCGGTGCTGGTGGCGCACGGAGCGAACGTCAATCATGTCGACGCACGCGGCGGCACCGCGCTGCAAATGGCCATCTCGCAACACAATACCGCCGCAGCCGATGCGCTGCGCCAGGTCGGCGCTACGCAGTAAGGCGCTACGCAGCTCTGCGTTCACGCGAAAGTATTGATGATGCTTCCAACCATGCCGTTTGCACTGACAGGCGGCGCGCTCGCAGCTTCCGCTTCGACGAGAGCCAGGGCGCCGCTTTGCGGCGTATGCGCGGCAACGCCCTGCGAGGACTGCTGCATCACTTGCATAGCCACGCTTGCGGCGGTTTGCGTAACGTTCATGATCTTTCCTTTATTGAAGACGCAGACGTTAGCATGTCTTCCGATTTTGCGCAGATCTCACCAATTGAATTCGCTGCCGCTGGTAAGCGCGAAAAATCGCGCTGCGGGTCTGGATGACACGAATGTCATGTTGCCGACTGATTTGCGACATGCAGGAGCCGGTATGTTGATACGTCGCTCAGAGGCCTATGTGCAGCTCTGTTGTTTCGTTTGCGCTTGCGACCCAAATCTCAAAAGGTGGCTCTTTTGAAAATTGTGTGGGTAATGCGGCTCACGAGGCATGTGGGTTGAAGCTGGAGAAATCGAGTTTGCCAGCGATGAGAAAGAGCACGGTGCGCATGGTAGCCCCCGGCGTCATAGTAGTTGTCGCCTCTGAATTTCTTTATTAAGAAGAGTCAGAGGTGCAAGTTGAAGGCAAAACAAACTTATTCTGTCGAGTTCAAGGAGCAGGCGCTCTCGAAGGTCCTGCAGCGGGGCAACCGAACGGTTGGAGCCGTAGCCGACGAATTGAACGTGAACGTTTTGACATTGAGGAAATGGATGAGAGGTGCAGCCGCCGCGAACCGGAGCTCGAGCTCCGGACATGCAAAGCGTCCGGAAGACTGGTCGCTGGAAGAACGGCTGATGGCCTTGCAGGAGAGCCACGGATTGGTCGACGAAGCGTTGAACGGCTGGTGTCGTGAGCGCGGCCTTTTTGCGCACCATCTCGCGCAGTGGCGAGCGGATTTCTGCACCGTCGGTGTAACCGGTAGCCGGCGCGAGAACGCCCAGGAAGTGCGGGATCTGAAGCAGGCCAATGTCCAGTTGCAGCGCGAGTTGAACCGCAAGGAGAAGGCGCTGGCTGAAGCTGCGGCGCTACTGGTGCTGCAAAAAAAGTACCGCGCGCTGTTCGAGGGCGAGGCCGAATGACGGCCCCTGAAGAGCGCAAGGCATTGATCGGCCTGATCAGCGAGGCGACCCTGGCCGGGGCTCGCCAGGCACACGCGTGCAACATTCTGGGGCTCAGTGCCCGGACAGTTCAGCGCTGGCAATGCGGCGAACCTGACGTGGTGGACGGGCGCACGTTACGGCATCATGAGCCGCGCCACAAGCTTTCTGCCGACGAACGCGCCGAGCTGCTGGCGGTCGCGAACTCGCCCGAATTCGGTCATCTGCCGCCAAGCCAGATCGTGCCACGACTGGCAGACCAGCAACGCTATATCGCCTCCGAATCGACGTTCTACCGGGTACTGAAGGCCGAGAAGCAACTCGCCCACCGGCGCAGCGAACGGCCGTCGCACACACGCAGCAAACCCCGTTCGGTTTGCGCCGACGCGCCGAACCAGTTGTATAGCTGGGACATCACGTACCTGCCGACGACGATCCGTGGACAGTATTTTTATCTGTATCTGTTTCTGGATGTGTTCAGCCGGAAGATTGTCGGCTGGCAGGTTTATGCCGAGGAAAGCAGCGTGCTGGCCAGCGAAGTCCTCAGGGACCTCTGCGCGCGCGCAGCGATACAGCCCGGCCAGGTGATTCTGCATTCCGATAACGGCGGCCCGATGAAAGGTGCGACGATGCTCGCCACCCTTCAGGCGCTGGGTGTCATGCCGTCGTTGAGTCGCCCGGGTGTGAGCAACGACAACCCTTACTCCGAGTCGCTGTTCAAGACCCTGAAGTACCGGCCTGCTTACCCGCTCAAGGCGTTCGATACCCTGTTGGCCGCGCGCACCTGGGTGGGCGCACTGGTGCGCTGGTACAACCATGAACATCGTCACAGCGCCATCCGGTTCGTGACGCCGGCGCAGCGTCATGCCAACCTTGATCAGGACATTCTGGATCGACGCGCGGCGCTCTACGACACTGCCCGGCAACGCAATCCGCTCCGATGGAAGGGCCAAACGCGCAACTGGCAGCGCGTAAGTGCTGTGCATCTGAACCCGGATCGAACCGACAACCTGGCAGGCATTCCGCAGCGCGATAACCAGGAGCGAAAGGCCGCCTGAAATCTAAACGTTGAGGCGACAACTACCTTGAAAATTTCCGGTAGTGAAGCGCGTGTAGCCGCGAGCCTTGCGTTTGGCAGCTTGAAACAAGCCGTTGATGGCCTCGATGAAGCCGTTGGTCTGGCGGGTCTGAGTCCAGGCGACGATGCCGTCGAAGTGCCGGCGAATCAGACGCGCGACGTCCTTCATCGGCTCGACTTTCGAGCGCATGACATTGGTGCACCACTGCCGCAACATCTCGGAGACGACATGGATTTGCTTGCGCTCGAGAATCTCGCGCAGTTGCTCGCGATACAGCCATGCGCGGGCGGTGCGCTTGGTGGCGTACTGCCTGACCAGCGCCTCGAGGTCGGTCAATTGCGATAGATTCAGTTTGTTGGCGTCCTTGAGCAGCGTCCAGCGCATCCCTTTGAGTTCCGGGTCGGCTTTCTGTTGTTGGCGGCGCACCGTATCAAGCGCCTTGGACGCGTGGGCGACGACGTGAAACTTGTCGAACGTCACTCGCGCGTTGGGCAGATGTTCGCCCACGCCCTTGATAAACGCGGGCGACATGTCGATGCTCACCGAGGTGACTTGCTCGGGCGTGCCGTAGTGCTGGCTAAGGCACGCCGCAAAGCCCTCAATCGTCTTCGCGTCCCGGCCGGGCGTGACGAACACGACGCGCCGCGCCCGCATATCGGCGACCAGTGTCAGATACTCGTGGCCGCGCCGGTACGAGGTCTCGTCAATGGCGACCGTGCTCACGTCCGAGAGGTTCGCAGACGCGAGCGCGAGTTCCACATAGCGCGAACAGATGGCGTGCACCCGGTGCCACGACAGATTGACGATGCGCGCCACAGCGGCAAACGGCATCTGCTGCGCCAGCATCAGCACCAGCGCTTCGAACAGCAACGTGAAGCCGTCAAGTTGGCCGACCCAATCCGGCTCGACCAGCCGTACCGCGCCATCCGGCAAGCGCACTCGCGGTACCCGGACCTCCAGATAGCACTCGTGCTGGAAGAAATTCAGGTGGCGCAGTCGCTTGATTTGCGTGTCATGCACTGGGTGCTCACCGGCGACCCCGGGGTAGGCGAAGCGGCTGCCAGCGACAAAGTCCACGGCAATCGTGAGCTGCCGTTTGGCCGTGTCGAAGTCGACGCCTTGCACGTACCACGGGGCCTTGATTCCCAAGGCGGCTTCAAAGAGTTGATTCGTCATGTTCGCTTCGTCTCGCATGGCTGGTTGCCGCATTCTGCCGCAACCAGCCATGCACCAGCTTGCCGGTTCAGGGCGCCTCAAGGGTTCGCTGCGCCGGGCTCACGCCCGCCCTTGACCCGCCAAACCGCCCACTCGAAATTCAAAAGAGGCCAAAAGGTCAAGAGCGAGTTTGGCAGAACCATTTTTCGAAGAGCGTAAGCAAGAAGGAATACAACGAGGTTGTCTTCAATGACGGAAATCACTGCCGTAGTCAGCATCCGGATTGCAGATATCACGCGTCTGACCCACATATTCGGCGAGGGATCGACTCAACAGGCTCTCACTCAGTTCGGCGAGGAAGCAACGGCTTTGCTAAAGCGGTTGCTGGCTCAGCATCAGGTAATTGACCGATATCGTTCTGATGTCGACGGACATTGCTCTGCATGTTTCCGTGTGCTGTCGGGAGGCTTGCCGCGTGATGCCAGCGAAGCGGCGCAGGCCATAGAAAAGGCAGGGCGTCATCTGATTCGCGAGCGGCTACTCGCTATTTTTGGCGGCGGGACAGGCGCCCGGATCAACTGCGATCTGTCGGTGTTCGTTTTGCCCTCCGAAGCAGTCTCAGGAGATGCCAAAACAGGTTGGTTTCAATGGACGGAAGATCGATCCAGGTCCCAACCGAAGCATCAACATAAAGACCGGGACAACTCATCGACCAGAGTGAGAGCAATTCTGCGCGAACGATCCGTACAGACCGTGTTGCAGCCGATAGTGCGCATTAAAGACGGTGCAGTGACCGGTTTTGAAGCCCTTTCCAGAGGTCCGCAACGGACGCCATTTGAACGCCCGGACGTGCTGTTCGACGCGGCCCATGCGGCCGGCTGTGCCGTGGAGATGGAATTATTGTGTGCCGAATTGGCTCTCGATCGCACCAAAGGGAAGCTGCCGCCCGGCAAGTTTTTGACCATCAATCTGGGCCCGGATGCCTTGGCCCTTGCTGCGGAAAAACTGCCGTTGGCAGACCGGCAGGAAGTCATGTTCGAACTCACCGAGCACTTGCCGCTCAACGAAGCCGAGGGTTTGCGAGACGCGGTCGAACGCCTGCGTACCATCGGCATTGGCTTGGCCCTGGACGACACGGGCTGCGGGTTCGCAGACCTCGATACCGTCCGCCTGTTGAAGCCAGAAATCGTCAAACTGTGCATTACAGTGATCCGCAATGCCGATAAGGGTGCGCCCTTCGCAGCCGCTATTCGCGCGTCGGCTGAACAGTTCTGTAAGCTCGGCTGCAAGGTGCTTGCTGAAGGTGTCGAAACGGCAGCCCAGCACGACGCATTGCAGAACTGCGGCATCGAACTTGCGCAAGGGTGGCTTTACGGCAAGCCGGCGGCCGTTGCGTCATTGCCAGGCGGCAGATGACCCAACGGCGGGTTCGCAAAACGATTTCGAAAGAACTGGCGCGCACCGAAGCGCACTGAACACCGCCGCCCGCGCACAGCGTTCCGTTGACGCGACAGCTCTATCGTTTAACGCTGATTTCATTCTCACGGTAGGCAGCCGCTCGAACTCCGTTGCATTTTGCCGCTACGTCCGTTTCAACAGCGACGTATCCACCGGTAACGCACGAATCCGCTGGCCGGTCGCGTTGAAGATCGCGTTGCAGATGGCCGCTGAAGTCGGCGGCACGCCCGGCTCGCCAACGCCGCCAGGCGGCGCATCGCTCGGCACGATATACACGTGTGTCTCGGGAACGGAATCGATACGGGCGACCTGGTAGTCCGTGAAGTTCGATTGCTCCGACGCACCGTTCCGGAAAGTGAGTTCACTGTATAACGTGTTGCCGAGCGCCATCACCACCGCGCCCTCGAACTGCGCAACAACCCGATCGGGATTGACGATGCGCCCGCAGTCGACGGCCAGATCGACGCGTGTCACACGCACCGAACCGTCGTCGGCTACCTGCAGATGCGCGACCGCGGCCACATAGCTCAGGAAGCTGCGATGTACCGCAATCCCGCGTCCATGCCGCGCCGGCAATGCGGTCGACCATCCGGAGCGCACGGCGGCTGCGCGAACCACGGCCGCATAGCGGGCGGTGTCGATCGGATACTTGTCGATCGACGCGCCGTAGTTCGGGTAATCGACCCCTAGTGCATGCAGATCGACATGCCGCGGCGTGCCGAGCAGCGTGAGCAGGTGCTGCACCGGATCCTGCCGCGCGGCCGCGGCAAGCTCATCGACGAACGACCCTAACGCGAAGCCGTGGGGAATGTTGTACACCGATCGATACCAGCCGATGCGCGTGTGTGCGAAGGCGGCGCCGTTCTCACACCGCACGTTGGCGATGTCGTAGGCCATATCGGTCACGCCCTGCCCCAATTCCCCCGCCGCCCCATAGCGGACATCGGCCTTGAACGTCGAACTGATGGACGGAAACACCGTGCGGTGCAACCACGCGACCGTCTTGCCTTGCGCATCGAGCCCGCCTTCCATGTGCTGGGCGCACACCGCATGGAAATAGTCGTTGTGCACATCGTCTTCGCGAGTCCACGTGAGCTTCACGGGCGCGCCGACCTCGCGTGACAGGAACGCCGCCTCGGCCACGTAGTCAGGCTTGGACTTGCGGCCAAAGCCGCCGCCCAATAACGTGACATTGATCGTCACGGCCGGCTCCTGCACGCCGAGCACCTGTGCCACGGTCGTGCGAGCCTGCTGCGGATTCTGCGTCGCGGTCCAGACTTCAACCGCACCGTTCGCATAGGACGCGGTCGCGGCGAGCGGCTCCATCGCCGCATGCGCCAGGTGCGGCACGTAGTAGTCCGCCGAGACATGGTGGGCGGCGCTCTTTAGCGCAGCCGCAGTGTCGCCGTTGTTGCGAACGATTTTGCCCGGCTGCCGCGCGGTGTCCTCGAGCGCCTTGCGATAAGCCTGACTGTCATACGATGCATTCGGCCCAAGGTCCCAGTCGAGCCTCAATTTCCGCCGCCCTTGCATCGCGGCCCAAGTGCTGGTTGCCACCACCGCGATGCCGCCCAGCGGCTGGAAACCGGCGGGCAACGGCGCAGCGGGAATGCGCACCACATGCAGCACGCCGGGCACTTTCATCGTTTCCGTCGAATCGACGCTCTTGAGCGTCGCGCCATAGACCGCCGAACGTTCGATCGACGCGTACGTCATTCGGGGCAATACGACATCGATACCGTACGTCGCCCGGCCGTGGACGATGTCGTCGAGATCGACGATCGGCAGCGACTTGCCGATATAGCGCCAGGTACCCTCGTCTTTCAGATGCAGCGTGTCACGGCCCGGCACCGGCTGACGCGCCGCCGCCGTTGCGAGCGCGCCGTAGGCCACGCGCCGCCCGCTCGCCGCATGCACGACATGACCCGGCTCGGTGTGGCAGGTCGCCGGCGCCACGCGCCATTGCACGGCGGCCGCCGCCACGAGCATCTGCCGGGCCGTGCCACCTGCTTCGCGCAATGGCTGGAAGAACTGGCGGATGCTGCGCGAGCCATCGGTATTCTGGTCGCCATACTTCGCATCGCCTTGCGCCTGCACGACCTTGACGGCGTTCCAGTCGGCATCGAGCTCGTCGGCAAGAATCATCGCGAGACTGGTGCGGATACCGGTCCCCATCTCCGAACGATGCGCGACCAGAATGATCTCGCCGGACGGCGCGACCGAGACGTACACGTTCGGTGCGAAAGCCGCTTTAGCGCCATTCGCGGATGACAGCACGCTCGCCGCGAGCGCGGTGCCCGCGCCGCCGATCTGCAAGCCCAGCACAACCCCACCCGCCAAGGTCCCTTTCAACACCCCGCGCCGGCTCAGATTGACGATTTCGCCCATCACGCCTCCGACGCTGCCGCCTTGATGGCGGCCTTGATGCGTTGATAGGTGCCACAGCGGCAAACATTGCCGGACATCGCTTCGACGATCTGCTCGTCACTCGGCTTCGGCGTCTGCTTGAGCAACGACGCGGCCTGCATGATCTGTCCAGGCTGGCAGTAACCGCACTGCGGCACATTGGCGGCTTTCCACGCGCGCTGCACGGGATGATCGCCGCCTTTGCCGAGTCCCTCGATGGTCGTTACGGGCTTGCCCTGAACATCCGCCAGTGCAGTCACACACGAACGCACAGCGACACCGTCCAGATGGACCGTGCATGCGCCGCACGCACCGACCCCGCAACCGAACTTGGTCCCGTGCAGCCCGAGCAGATCACGGACTGCCCACAGCAGCGGCATATTCGCATCCGCATCGACGTTGTGATGCACGCCGTTCACAATGAGTTCCATCATCTGATTCCTCGTAGTCGACGCGAACGGCACGAAGTCGTCATGCGCCGTATCGCTTTACCTGCACAAGCCTATCAGGCTCTCGCCTGATAGGCGTTGCACCATCCCGCGCCGCTCACCTGCTTCGCACCGAACAGCGCGCAAAGCGCGCTCGTGTCGGCTGGCTTGCCCTGATAGAACTGGCAATTCGAGCAGCGCTGGGTGGCGCTGAAGCGCGGATATTTCGCGTGATCGACACGCGATGCGTCGCTCCGGTAGCCAAGCGCCTGCGCGGCCGGATCGCTTTCCTGAAGCTGCGTGGGCGCGGCCCACGCCGTGCCGCCGGTCATTGCCAGCGCCGCGGCGCCAACGGTATGCACAATGAAATTTCGTCGATTGGTTCGCATGTTCAATACACTCCTTTCACGACACCAGAACACGTTGCGGCGGTGCCATAAACTCCGGACCTACCGGATCCTTTACGAATTGCGAGACGATCGCGTCGATTTGCGCGAAGGCCTTGTCGTCGAGTCGCCAGCCGAACGCGGCTTCGAGTCCGTCCAGTTGCGACGGGCGGCGCGCACCCCACAGCGCGATCGTCGGGCCGCGGTCCAGCACCCAGCGCACGGCAAGCGCAAGCACCGACTTGTCGAAGTTATCGCGCGCGAAGACGTTCAGTGCTTTCACAGCGTCGACGTACTGCTGACGACGCGGCGCACGGAACTTCGGGTCATGTTGACGCAGATCGTCGCCCTCGAAACGCGTGTCGGCGCCGATGCGCCCTGCCAGCAATCCGCGGCACAGTGCGCCATAGGCGAGTGCAACCAGCCCATGCTGTTTCACATAAGGCAGCACGTCGCGGTCGATGTCGCGTTCAAACAGGTTATAAGGCGGCTGGGTGGTGGACAGCGGCGCCACGCGGCGGAACGCGTCCATTTGCGCCGCAGAGAAATTGCTGACGCCGAGCGCGCGAACCTTGCCTTCCTTGCGCAGGTCGTCCAGCACCGCGGCCGTCTCTTCGATTGGCACGAGCGGATCGGGCCAGTGAACCTGGTACAGATCGATGTAATCTGTCCGCAAGCGCCGAAGTGTATCCTCTACTTCATGACGAATACGCTCCGGCGAAGCATTGCGAAATACCTTGCCGTCCTGCCATTCGAGAGCGACTTTAGTCGCGATGACTGCCTTATGGCGATATCCATCGGCCAGCGCTTTGCCGACGATTTCCTCCGACGCGCCGAAGCCGTACGCCGGCGCCGTGTCGATAAGGTTCACGCCGCTGTCGAGCGCCCGGCGGATCACCGCAATCGAGTCCTTCTCATCAGTGCCGCCCCACATCCATCCGCCGATCGCCCACGTGCCCAGGCCGATACGCGATACAGGCGTCGATAAACCCTCAACTTCAATTGTTTCAATAGTCATGCGATGCTCTCTGGTTAAAGCGCCGCATCCATGTCGAATGCGGTCCGAGAAAATGCGACGTGCCCAAAGGACGGGCAGGCGAGTCGATTATTTCAGCCGCATCCGGCGATCACAAGAAGGCACCTGAAGGTTCCATACTTTCCCCATGGAAACAAATTGCTACGACGGCCCTCACGCCGCCGAGAACCCACAGAAGAAAACCGATGACCTCGCGCGCAACGTCATCGAGCAAATCGCCGACAAGTGGACGATCCTCGTGATCGACGCGCTGGGCACCCATGGCGAGATGCGTTTCTCGCGGCTACGCGACGAGGTGGGGGGCGTCAGTCAGAAGATGCTCACGAAGACCTTGCGGCAACTCGAGCGCGACGGTCTCGTCACGCGCTATGTGCATCCCGTGATACCGCCTCGTGTCGACTATCAGTTAACGCCGCTAGGACGCAGTCTGCTCGACAAGATCTGCGGGATCTGGGACTGGGTGGAAGCGCATATGACGGAAATGGAATCGGCGCGCCGGCAGTTCGATCTCGGCGAAAAGCGTACCGATCGCGCGCCTTCGAACCGGGACGCGGAGTCCGGCTCGGAAACCCGCCTGGAATAGCCGAACGCGCACTGCCAGGTTGGCCGCGAGTTTGGTAAGACGTTGCGACATCAGGGACGCCCGGAACGCGGCAAACGCCCAGATAACGGAACGGTAATCCAGCCGACCGCGCCCCGTAAGGGCTCCACCATCACACTCCTGAGTCGAGAAGCCCGCGTCACGCGCTCTGACAGCGCGGGAACGCCGTGCCTTCATGGCCTCATTTCAGGAACCCGTCATGTGGATTGTCCGGCTCGCGCTGCGCCGCCCTTATACCTTCGTGGTCCTTGCGGTGCTGATCCTTATCGTCGGCCCGCTTGCGATACTGCGCACGCCGACCGATATCTTCCCGAACATCGATATCCCGGTGGTAAGCATCGTCTGGACGTACAACGGCTTTTCCGCCCAGGACATGGCCAGTCGCATCACGTCGAATTATGAGCGCGCGCTGAGTTCGGACGTCGACGACATCGAGCATATCGAGTCGCAATCGCTGAACGGCGTCTCGGTGGTGAAGATCTTTTTTCATCCGGGCGCGGATATCAATCGCGCGATCGCCGAGGCAGCGTCGAACTCCGCATCGATCCTGCGCGTGCTGCCGCCCGGCACGCTGCCGCCCAACATCATTACCTATAACGCGTCGACGGTGCCGATCCTGCAACTCGGCCTCTCCAGCGACACGCTCTCCGAACAGCAGCTCTACGACCTCGGCAACAGCGCGATCCGCACGCAGCTGGCGACGGTACAAGGCGCGTCGGTGCCGCTGCCGTTCGGCGGCAAGGTCCGGCAGATCATGGTCGATATCGACCCGCGCGCATTGCAGGCCAAAGGCCTCGCGCCGCTCGACGTGGTCAACGCCGTCAACGCGCAAAACCTGATCCTGCCTGGCGGCACCGCAAAGATCGGCACGAAGGAATACAACGTGCAGATGAACGGCAGCACGGACACCGTAGCCGCGCTCAACGATCTGCCCATCAAGACGGTGGCCGGCGGCGTGGTATATGTGCGCGACGTCGCCCATGTGCGCGATGGCTACGCGCCGCAAACCAACATCGTGCGCAGCGACGGCAAACGCGCCGCGCTTCTTACCATCGAAAAGTCCGGCAGCGCGTCGACGCTCACCATCATCCAGCAGGTCAAGGCGATGCTGCCGCATATCGTGGCCGGCTTGCCGAGCGCGCTGCACGTCACCGCACTGTCGGATCAATCGGTGTTCGTGAAGTCGGCCATCGTGGGCGTGGCGCGCGAAGCGCTCATCGCCGCCGCCCTCACCGCTTTGATGATCCTGCTCTTTCTCGGCAGTTGGCGCGCCACGCTGATCATCGCGGTGTCGATTCCGCTCGCGGTGCTGACCTCGCTGATCGCGCTGTCCGCGCTTGGCCAGACCATCAACATCATGACGCTTGGCGGCCTCGCGCTCGCCGTAGGGATTCTCGTCGACGACGCCACGGTCGCCATCGAAAACATCACCCATCATCTGGAGAACGGCGAGCCGCTGCACGACGCGATCCTGATCGGTTCCGGCGAAATCGCCGTGCCGACGTTCGTATCGACGCTGTCGATCTGCATCGTGTTCGTGCCGATGTTTCTGCTCTCAGGGGTGGCGCGCTATCTGTTCGTGCCGCTCGCCGAAGCAGTGGTGTTCGCCATGATCGCGTCGTACTTTTTCTCGCGCACCCTGGTGCCGACGCTCGCGATGTACCTCATGCGCGCACGCAGCAACGCGCCAGTGGCGGGCAATGGGCCGATTGCGCGCCTGATCCGCTTTCAGGCCGCCTTCGAGCATCGTTTCGAGCGGCTGCGCGAACGCTATCGCGGCGTGCTCGGCGCGGCGATAGCGAGTCCGCGGCGGTTCATCGCGATCTTCCTGCTGTTATGCATCGGCTCGCTCGCGCTGGTGCCGTTTGCGGGCCGCGACTTTTTCCCCGCCGTCGATACTGGCGAGATCCGCCTGCATCTGCGTGCGCCGACCGGCACGCGGATCGAAGACACCGCGCGACTCACCGACGAAGTCGAAGCCCGTGTGCGCAGCATGATTCCGAAGCAGGAACTCTCGGCGATGCTCGACAATATCGGCGTGCCGGTGAGCGGGATCAATCTGACCTACGACTCATCGGACCCGATCGGCCCGGAAGACGCCGACGTGATGATCACCCTCGCGGCGAGGCACAAACCGACCGCTCAATACGTGGCGAGACTGCGCACGGCGCTCGCCAGGGATTTCCCCGGCGTCACGTTCGCCTTTCTGCCCGCCGACATCATCAGCCAGATTCTCAATTTCGGGCTGCCCGCGCCGATCGATATCCAGATCGTCGGCAACAAGCTCGACGCCAACCGCGTCGTGGCGAACCGCCTGCTCGCGCAACTGCGCGGCGTGCGCGGCCTCGTCGATGCACGTATCCAACAGCCCGGCGATGCCCCCGCAATCAACGTCAACGTCGACCGTACCCGCGCGATTCAGGCCGGGTTGTTGCAACGCGATGTGTCGCAAAACCTGCTGATCGCGCTGTCCGGGAGTTCGCAGACCACGCCGAATTTCTGGCTCGATCCGCACAACGGCGTGAGCTATCCGCTGATGGCGATGATGCCGCAGTACGACATCAACTCGTTGCAGGCGCTCGCCAACATTCCGGTCGCGCAAACCGGAGGCACCGGGTCCGGCGTGATGACCACGGGCGCAAACACGGGCGGTCCGGCGCCGCAAAACCTGCTCGGCGCGTTGAGCACACTGACACGCGTCACCCAGCAAGCCGTCGTCTCGCACTACAACGTGCAGCCGGTGCTCGACATTTTCGCGTCGGCGCAAGGACGCGACCTCGGCGGCGTGGCAGCAGACGTGACCCGGCTCGTCGATCAGATCCGACCGCAATTGCCGCCTGGCGCGTCGATCGTCATGCGCGGCCAGGTGCAGGCCATGCACGACTCGTTCAGCGGTCTTGCGAGTGGCCTCGTGTTTGCGATCGCCTTGGTCTACCTGCTGATGGTAGTCAATTTCCAGTCGTGGCTCGACCCGTTCATCATCATCAGCGGCTTGCCGGGCTCGCTCGCGGGCATCGCATGGATGCTGTTCAGCACCGGCACTCGCCTGAGCGTGCCGGCACTCACCGGGACGATTCTGTGCATCGGCATCGCCACCGCCAACAGCATTCTCGTGATCAACACCGCGCGCGAATTTCACCACGGCGGCAAGCCGCCGCTGCGGGCCGCGCTCGAAGCCGGCTTCAGCCGCTTCCGTCCAGTGCTGATGACGGCGCTCGCCATGCTGATCGGGATGCTGCCGATGGCGCTCGGCCTCGGCGATGGTGGCGAACAGAACGCGCCGCTCGGACGCGCCGTGATCGGCGGCCTCGCGCTCGGCACGGTGTCGACACTACTGTTCGTCCCCGTCGTCTACGGGATGGTGCATGCGTGGCTCGACAAACGCCGCGCGGCACGCATCGACACGCACGAATCCGGCGTTCCCGCCCGCACTCATTGATTCCGCCGAGACCTTGCCCATGAACGATTCATCCCTTCCGCCCGAGCTTGGCGAGCGGTCCAAAGCGTCCGCCGAGACCGCCGAGACCGCGCGTTTGCACAGCGCCAAGGAAACCCAGCATGCCGGCGCCACTTCGGCAGCGGCCGCCAGCACGAACGCGCGCCGCCGCTTCTGGCCGCTTGCGTTGACCGGACTTGCCGCGGCGTTGCTGATCGTCGGCATCGTGCCGCGTCTGCATGCCAGTGCCTCGCTCACGCAACAAACGCAGGCGCAAAGGATGCTGAACGTCTCGGTCGTCACACCGCGCGCCGCGCCGGCCATCAACGAACTGCTGCTGCCCGGCGCGGTTACGCCGTTCGCGGAAGCATCGATCTACGCGCGCACGAGCGGCTACCTCGCGCACTGGAACACCGACATCGGTGCACAGGTTAAAAGCGGTCAGACGCTCGCGACAATCGAAGCCCCCGAACTGGATGCGCAATTGCGCCAGGCCCGCGCCGACGAAGCCACCGCGCAGGCCAATTTCGAGTTCGCCAGGACCACCGCGCAGCGCTGGCAGCAGATGTTGAAAACGCAATCGGTCGCGCAGCAGGACGTCGACACCAAGGTCAGCGACATGGAAGCGCGCCGCGCGATGCTGGCGTCGACGCAGGCCAACGTCGCGCATCTGGCCGAGCTTGTCTCATACGAGAAGATCACCGCGCCGTTCGACGGCGTGATCACTGCGCGCAACGTCGACGTCGGCGCACTGGTCACGGCGGGCGGCACGCCGGGCACCGCGGGCATGTCGGGCGAGCTGTTCCACATCCAGCAGACCGGCGTGCTGCGGGTCTTCGTCGATGTGCCGCAGAACGACGCGCCCTATGTCACGCCGGCGACCGGCGTGTATCTCACCGCCCAGCAGTATCCGGGCCGTCGCATCGCCGCGAAGGTCGCGCGCAGCACCGATTCGATCGATCCGTCGAGCCGCACGCTGCGCGTCGAGATCGACGTCGACAACAAGGATGGCGTGCTGATGCCCGGCGCTTACACGCAGGTGCATCTGCAATTGCGATCGACCACGCCGGCGCTCGACCTGCCGGTCAGCGCCTTGCTGTTCCGGCCGGACGGCGTGACGGTCGCCGTGGTCGACAGCAACGGCCGGGCGCTGCTCAAGACCGTACATATCGGCCGCGATTTCGGCACGCACGTGGAAATCACGACAGGCCTCGCCGCCACCGACCGCGTGATCGACAACCCCGGCGATTCGCTGAACACCGGCCAGATCGTACAGATTGCGCCGGCCATGCCTGGCTAGGTGCATCGTCACAGAAAGGATTCACTGATGGTTTCCCTGTCTCTTTCACGGCCGGTGCAGCGCCGCACGCTGGTGGCCGGGATGATCGGCGCGCTGCTCAGCGCGTGCTCGACCTTGCCCTCCTATCAGCGCCCGAGCGCCGAGATTTCCGCGCAATATGCGGGCACCGCACCCGGCTGGGCGCAGGCCGCACCGGCTGACGCCACGCCGCGCGGCCCATGGTGGACGATCTTCAACGATCCGGTGCTGAATCAACTCGAAGCGCGTATCGACGTGTCGAACCAGACCGTGCGGAAGGCGGTCGCGCAGCTCCAGCAAGCGCGGTCGATGGTGGACTATCAGCGCGCCGGATTTTTCCCGACGATTACCGCTGGTGTCGCGCAGGATCGCTCGCGGACCTCGCAGAATGTCGAAGGCAAATCGCTCGCGGGCAAGACCGTGCCGGACTATTCGGCGGGCGTGTCGGCGAGCTGGGAGCCGGATCTGTTCGGGCGCGTGCGCGATAGCGTGAACGGCGCGCAAGCCGACGCCCAGGCGAGCGCAGCCGACCTCGAAGGCGTGCGCCTATCGATGAGCGCGGATCTCGCCGTCGACTATTTCTCCCTGCGCTCGCTCGATACGCAGAAGAAGCTGCTCGACGACAGCGTGAGCGCCTACGCGGCCGCGTTGAAACTGCTGCAGCAGCAACTGAAAAACGGTGCGATCGATGCGTCCGCGGTCGCCCAGGCCACGACGCAACTCGAAGCGACGCGCACGCAGGACACCGACATCGACGTGACGCGCGCACAGATGCAGCACGCGATTGCCACGCTGACCGGCGAGCCGGCTTCGAGCTTCGCGCTGCCGCCGAACGGCTCGGCTGTCACGCCGCCCGCGATTCCGGTCGGCTTGCCGTCGCAATTGCTGGAGCGGCGCCCCGACATCGCCGCCGCCGAACGGCGCGTGGCGTCGGCCAATGCGCAGATTGGCGCCGCGCAGGCGGCGTTCTTCCCGGATCTGGTGCTGTCGGCGAGCGCGGGACTGGAAAGCACCTTTTTCGCACCCTGGCTGAGTGCGCCGAGTCTGTTCTGGTCGCTCGGCCCGCAACTGGCCGGCACGCTGTTCGACGGCGGCAAGCGCCGCGCCAGTCTGCACGGCGCGACGGCGCAATACGACGGCGCAGTCGCGGACTATCGCCAGTCGGTGCTGGTGGCGTTCCAGCAGGTCGAGGACAATCTGTCCGCCTTGCATTCCCTCGCCGACGAAGCCACCAGCCAGCAGCGCGCCACCACGGCCGCTGAACTGTCGTTGCGGCTCACGACGAACCGTTTCAACGCGGGCGCGGTCAGCTATCTCGACGTGGTCACGGCGCAGACGATTGCGTTGACGAATCAGCGTGTCGCCGACCAGATCGCCGCACGGCGGTTGGAGTCGAGTGTGTTGCTGTTGAAGGCGTTGGGTGGGACGTGGGGTGATGAGGGCAAGCGTGCGGCCGGGTCTGTGTAAGCCTCCTGGATACCCTTCACCCGCCCCGCCGAAATACCAGCACAAAGCGCGTACTCCGTGCATCGCTCTGCGCATGCACCGAGCCGCCGTGCAACTCCATGATTGTGCGCACGATCGCAAGCCCGAGCCCCGTCGATCCCGTCGAGCCTCGCGACAAGCCCGATGACGGCAGCGAGCTGCGTGACGGATCGATGCGATAGAAGCGGTCGAAAATCCGATCGAGATGTTCGGCGGCAATAGGCTGTCCTTCATTCGACACGGTCACGCGCACCGCGTCGGCCGATGCGCTCGCGTCCAGCACGATCTCGCCGCCTTGCGGCGTATAACGAATGGCATTGGCCAGCAGATTGCTCACCGCGCGGCGAAACAGTTCGAGATCCGCCGTCAAGCTGGCCGTGCCGCTGACACGCACACGCACACGCACTAGCGCCTCTTCGGCAATCCCTTCGAAGTACTCGGCGATATGGCTCAACTCTCGCGCCGCATCGAACTCACGCATGTGCTTGACGAACTGCGGATGTTCGGCGCGCGCCAGAAACAGTACGTTCTCGATCATTCTCGACAGCCGGTCGCACTCTTCCAGATTCGAGGCGAGCAGCGACTCGTATTCATCGACGGAACGCGGCCGGGCGAGCGCGACTTCAGCGGCGCCGCGCATGTTGCTGAGCGGCGTGCGCATGTCGTGCGCCAGGTCGGCGGTGAAACGCGATAAACGCTGAAACCCGTGGTCGACGCGCTCGAGCATGGCGTTCAGCGACGCCACCAGCGTCTCGAGTTCGCTCGGCACACGCGCCACCGCGATCCGCGTATTGAGGCGATTCACCGTGACCAGGCTCGCGCTAGCCGCGATATCGCGCAACGGCCGCAGCGCGGCGCGGATCAGCAGATAACCGAGCAGCATCGCCAGCATCACGCCGGCTACGCCCGCCAGGTGAAGCCTGTCGCGGTAACGGTCCAGCAGCAGCCAGCGGTCGCTCATGTTGCGCGCCACCAGCACGCTCGCCGTTTCGCCATTGCGTAGACGCGCGTCGGTGAGAATGCCGCGAATCGGCGCGCCGTTGCGGCCGGTCCACTCGCCGATATCGGCCTCGGTGATACGCGCCGAAGCCGCTACGCGCGCGAGCGGCGGCAACATGGCGAGCGTCGCCGCGCCGCTCGCCGCATTGGGCACGGCAAAAGTCCCGGCGATGTTGTGTTCGACTGCCCGGTTGCCATCGGGATCGAACAGTTCCATCGACATGGCCTGGTTGCCGAGCACGATGCTGATCAAACGGTCGCTATGCTCGCGAATGCCCTTCGACGTCTCCAGCTCCTCGGCAAGCCGCCGTGCGTGGCGCGCGGCAAGCACGATGTCGAGATTGTCCTGCGCCTTGATCTGCTTTTCGAGCGCGAGATACAGAAAGCTGCCGACCAGCACGAAAACCGCCAGCGTCGTGGCGCCGAAGGCAAGCGCGAGCGTCGCGGCAAGCGAGCGGACGCGCATCAAGCAGTGTCCTTCAGTTCGAGCACATAGCCGACGCCGCGCACCGTGTGAATCAGCTTGATGGGAAAGTTGTCGTCGATCTTGGTGCGCAGCCGGCGAATCGCCACCTCGACCACATTGGTGTCGCTATCAAAATTCATATCCCACACATATGACGCGATCTGCGTGCGGCTCAGCACCTCACCCTGACGCCGCGCGAGCAGTTGCAGCAGTGAGAATTCACGTGGCGTGAGATCGATGCGCGTGCCGCCCCGCTTGACGCGGCGGCGGTACACATCCATCTCCAGGTCGCCCACCTTGATCAGTTCGCTTTCGCGCGGCGGCCCACGGCGCGCCAGCGTACGCACGCGCGCCAGCAGTTCGACGAACGCAAAAGGTTTGACGAGATAATCGTCCGCGCCGAGCTCCAGGCCGCGCACGCGGTCGTCGATGTCGTCGCGCGCGGTGAGAAACAGCACGGGCGTGGCGCGCGTGCTGCGCAACGTCTTGACGACGGTCCAGCCATCCATGCCCGGCAGCATCACGTCGAGCACGATCACGTCGTATTCTTCTTCCTGCGCGAGGATCAGCCCTTGCGGGCCGTCGTTCGCGACGTCGACCGCGTAGCCGGATTCTTCCAGACCCTTCTTCAGATAGGCCGCTGTTTTTGGCTCATCCTCGATCACCAGGATTCGCATCGGTTGCTCCGCTTGCGTTGACCATCAAATGATACCGTCAAGCACCCGGGCGGGTGATTACGATCCGGTAATGTTGCTGGAGATCGTGAACGATGCCAGCGAAGGACACAGAGGCGCTAAAAATGCGCATCGCGGCGAGCAGTCAAAATGACAAAACGGTAATTTCCTCGCCACGTTTTCGACAGGGTCGCCACGGCAAGATCTCATGCAAGCATCACTCGGACGATAGACATTCCCTAATCCTGAAGACTTCTATCGAAGCTTCGCTGTCGATGACCGTCGCCGCGTGGATCACGAAACCGAGGTGGGCGTTGCGGCGGCCGACAACAAGCGCAACGCCGACCGCTTCGATGCCAGAAGGATGGCTCGACGAAGAGGTCGGCTATCTCGGCGAAACGCCAATGACCCTTCGTATCCGCGCGGGCATGCATGGGCAACGGCGCGACTGAGCGTCACGAAAAAACTATGCCGGCAAACGCGGCCGTTGAGCGCGGGCATCATTCCATCGAAGTGCTCCATCCATGAATACTGTTCAGACGGAACTAACCAGCAATGCCACGCATCCATCAACGCATCAGCCGTTGGGACTGGCCGTATTGCTCAGGGCGGCAACGGCTGGAAACGATCTGACACCGTTCGGGCAAAGCCTGCTTGAGTACGTCACACACCATGACGACCCCTACGCGCTCCTCGATCTGTCGCTCGTACTGCAATTGAAGTATGAGAAGGAAGTCGCGATCGCCGTCCAGGCGCAGGCGATCCAGATGTGCAGGCACTATCGATTGAAGGACGCCCAAACACCTGGGCGTTCAGTCAAGGTGCTAATGCTCAAGGCTCCTGGCGATCTGATGGCGAACACGCCTTTCGAATGCCTGCTTGAGGACGCCGACCTGCAGATAGACGTCGTGTATGTCGACGCCCATCCACAGCAGGACATCAGTCTGCCCGAACATGACGTTATCTTCGTGGCCGCGTGCGCATCCGATGAAAACGCCGGCGTTCTTGCACAAATTGCGTCGCTAATCAGCGGCACACGTTGCCAGGTGCTGAACCAGCCGGAACGTATCGCGCACACGACGCGCGATGCAGCCTATACGTTGCTGGGAACGGTGCCCGGCATCTGCATGGCTCACACGGTACGCCTGCCACGCGAGCGGATCCTCGAAGCGACGTCGGGCGCGTTCGATCTGTCTGATCTGCTGGACGGACATTACCCGTTCATCATCCGGCCGACAGGATCGCACGCGGGACAGGGACTGGCAAAGGTGACTGACAGCCGGGAACTCGCCCTATACGTGAATGATTCCGCGGCCACGGAATTCTATGTGGCGCCTTTTATCGATTACTCCAGTACCGACGGCCTGTTTCGCAAATACCGGATCGTGATGATCGAGGGGAAGCCATTCGTGTGCCATATGGGCATTTCGAAAGAATGGATGGTTCACTATCCGTATGCAGAAATGCTCGCGCACCCCGACCGTCGGGACGAAGAAGCGCACCTGATGGCGAGTTTCGACTCCGGTTTTGCAGTACGTCACAAAGAGGCGCTCCGGATGATCGCGGAATTAACCGGCCTCGACTACGTTGGATTTGATTGTGCCGAAACGGGGGATGACCGGCTGCTCATCTTTGAAATCGCCACTGCAATGGTCGTGCACGACATGGACGATCCGAACACCTTTCGTTACAAGCTGCCGCAAATGCGCCGGATATTCGACGCATTTGATCAGATGCTGCGCCGCACGTCCGCAAAGTCGTGCTGATCCAACCCGACGGCTTTCGAAGAACAATGAAATCCAATGCATTGAATTTCTCTGGTGGTCCCGGAGCGCTTCCGGAAACTGTGCTGGAGCAGACTCGCGAGGCCGTCCTGGCCCTGCCGGAAACGGGCCTCTCGGTGCTCGGCATGAGCCATCGCTCGGACTGGTTCCGCTCAATACTGAACGAAGCCGAACTGAATCTGCGCCACCTGCTCGGTATCTCCGACGACTACGCCGTTACGTTTCTGCAGGGGGGTAGCAGTCTGCAGTTCGCAATGATTCCAATGAACTTTGCTGTCCATGACCTCTCACCGCCAGAATATGTAACATCGGGCTACTGGAGCGGCCGGGCGACGTCTGAGGCGGCCAAGGTGACGGCGAGAAAAGTTGCCTGGGATGGCAAGGCTTCCGGCTATCGGCAACTGCCTGAACTTCATGCATTGAATATATCCAGGTCGGCCGCGTATCTGCACTATGTGTCGAACGAGACCGTGGAGGGCTTGCAGTTTCCGGTTTGCGACGAACCGATGTCAGTACCACTCATTGCGGACATGTCCTCTGACTTTCTGTCAAAGCCTTTCCGGCCCGACGTGTTCTCGATGATGTATGCCCACGCGCAGAAGAACCTCGGTCCCGCTGGGGTAACGGTTGCGGTGATCCAGCGTGCGCTTCTGGAACGGATTCCGGACGGACTGCCCGCCATGCTCGATTTCCGCACGCATATAACGCATGGCTCGAATTACAATACCCCGCCGGTGTTCGCAATCTATGTGTTGACGTTGATTACGCGCTGGCTGCGCTTCGATGTCGGTGGCTTGCAGGCGATGCAAAGCGTCAATGAAAGAAAGGCGCGGCGGTTGTACGAGACACTGGACGCTATGGAAGACACCATATCCATTCACGCGGACCACCGCTGGCGCTCACAAATGAATGTAGCCTTTACCTTCGGAGATTCCCGACTCGACGATGCGTTTATCCTTGGGGCCCGGGAACGAGGCATCGTCGGGCTGGAGGGACATCGGTCAATTGGGGGCCTGCGCGCGTCGCTATATAACGCCGTTACCGAGCAGGCCGTCGACATGCTAAGCAATGCGCTCAAGGACTTCGGCGTGCAACGCGTCTGACCCATGCAGCGCTCGTAGGGCGAACGATCCATCACTGCTCGAAAACGGCTGCGCTCGCCGGCCAGTTGCGCGGTATTGACCTGAACAGATCGGACCGTTCATACAGCCGCTGATGCAAAGCGTGAGCACGACTGCAACGCATCGCGGCGCTAAACCCCGGCATAGTAGAGGCGACCGATTGCGACTGACGTCACCGCCAGACCGCGTATTCACGTTCGCGCGTGCTTCCTGTAAAGACTAGCCCTTCGCGAACCGCTCGATCCATTGCGAGAATGCGGCCATGAATTCCTCCAGAAACCGACTGGTTCCGGAATTGGTCAAGACGCCTTGCTCGTCAAACAGACTAGCCATGCCGCCTACGTATGCTTCAGGCGTGGACATCACGTTCACGCCAATACAAACCAACGACTGCCGAAGGTGATGGTTCGCACCGCACCCGCCCATTGCTCCCTGCGACGAGGTGACAACGGCCGCAGGTTTCCCTAACAATGCGCTTGCTCCGTAAGGCCGGGAGAGAACATCGACAGCATTCTTGAGCACGACTGGAATGGAGCTGTTGTATTCCGGAGTAACGAACAGAACCGCATCCATTGCTGACACCTCGTTTCTGACAGTTTTCCAGGCTGACGGCGTGTCGTCCTCGAGGTCCTGGTTGTATAAAGACAGCGCGTCTGGCAGCGGGAAGTCACCTGATTCCATTCGCAAGGCGGGTCGGAACTGCACGCGATGTGCTGCGCCGTGGGTTCGAGATCGCGAACCGGAGCGGCGATCTGCTGTTTATGGGCTGGTACAGGGGTCTCTACCTCATCGACAATCTTCTCGCAGCGGGCACGCCTCTCATCGAGGTCCAACGCGAAGCCGAGGGCGGTCTCGCATTTGCACAAAAGATGCAATTGGGGCACCACGTCGAGCTCATCGCATCGTACCTCGGGCTGGTCCGGATGCTGCGCGGCTTGACGTCGACATTCGGCTCTTTCAATGACGAACAGTTCGACGAGCTCCAGATCGAAACGCGTCTGGCAAGTGACCCGCAGTTCGCGTGGATCGATTGCCTTTACCATACCCGAAAGCTGCAGGCCCACTTCCATGCTGGCAACTTTGCCGCTGCCATCCAGGCGGCATCCAGAGCGGAACAGGTGCATCCGGGCATCTTGCGATTGCTGTTCACCGCTGCGGATCATCGCTTTTACTGTGCGCTGTCCCATGCCGCCTGTTGCGAGCGCGAACCGGGCGGCGAGCGACAGCAGCACCTGCACGTTGTCGTTGCGCACCATCACCAGCTCCGGGCTTGGGCGGACAACTGTCCGGAGAATTTCGAGGACCGCGCGGCGCTGGTAGGTGCCGAGATCGCTCGCCTTGAAGGCCGCGATGTCGACGCGATGCGCCTCTACGAACAGGCGATCCGCGCGGCGCGCGACAATGGCTTCGTCCAGAACGAGGCGATCGCGTATGAAGTGGCCGCGCGCTTTTACGCCGCGCGCGGCTTCGAACAGTTTCGGCGCCTGTATTTGCGGCAGGCTCACTGCTGCTACCTGCGTTGGGGAGCCAACGGGAAGGCGCGGCAACTTGAGGAGCAGTATCCGCACCTTGACGTCGAAGAGCCCGCGCCCCGCCTGACGAACACAATCGGCGCGCCGGTCGAACATCTCGATCTCACGACTGTGATCAAGGTATCGCAGGCCGTCTCGGGCGACATCGTCCTCGACAACCTGATCGATACGCTCATGCGCACGGCGATTGAACAGGCCGGTGCCGAGCGGGGTCTGTTGATTCTTCCAGACGGCGGCGAACAACGGATAGCAGCAGAAGCGACGACCGGCGGCGACACGACCCAGGTGCAGCTGCGCGAGAAGCCGGTGACTGCGGCGGTGCTGCCGGAGTCGGTCCTCTACCATGTGCTACGCACCCGGGAGAGCGTCATTCTCAACGATGCCGCGGCCCAGCCCCCGTTTGCGACGGACCCCTACATCCATCAGCATCGTGCCCGTTCGATTCTCTGCCTGCCCCTGATGAATCAGGCCAGGCTAACCGGCGCGCTTTACCTCGAAAACAATCTGATGACCCACGTCTTCGCACCGGCCCGCATCGCCGTGTTGAAGCTGCTCGCCTCGCAGGCGGCGATCGCGCTGGAGAATGCCCGCTTATACCGCGACCTCGCGGAGCGCGAGGCTCAGATCCGGCGTTTGGTCGACGCCAACATCATCGGGATCGTGATCCGGAACAATGAAGGTGCAATTCTCGAGGCCAATGACGCGTTCCTACGAATCGTGGGATACGACCGTGAAGATCTCGTCGCGGGTCGCGTGCGGTGGACGGAGCTGACAACTCCGGAATCACGCGAGCGCACCGCACATGCCCTGGCCGAACTTAAGAATACCGGGACCCTCAAACCGTTCGAGAAGGAGTATTTCCGTAAGGATGGCAGGCGTGTGCCTGTGCTGACCGGGGCAGCGGTCTTCGAGGAAGGCGGGAGCGCGGGTGTCGCTTTCGTGCTCGATCTGACCGAGCTCAAGCAGGCGGAGGGAAAAGTCCGCGAGAGCGAGCGGCGCTATCGTGAAGTGCAGATGGAACTAGCGCATGCGAACCGCGTAGCCACCATGGGCCAGCTCGCGTCCTCAATCGCACATGAGGTCAACCAGCCGATCGCTGCGACGGTCACCAACGCCGCAGCCGCGCTGCGCTGGCTGGACGCCCAGCCGCCGGACGTCGAGGAGGTGCGGCAGGCGCTCCGCCGTATCGTCAATGACGGCAATCGGGCGGGGACGTGATCGGCCGGATCCGTCAACTCATCAGGAAGGCGCCACCACGTAAGGAAACGGTGGATATCAACAGGGCGATCCGCGAGGTGATCGAACTCACCCGTGGCGAAACCGTGAAGCACGGCGCCTCGGTGCAGACGCAACTTGCAGACGGCTTGCCCTTCATCGAGGGAGACCGTGTCGAATTGCAACAGGTCCTCCTGAACCTGGTCATCAACGCAATCGAGGCCATGAGCGACGTCAGCGATGGCGCGCGGGAAGTGCTGATCAGCACGGGAAACGCCGACGCTGACTGCGTACTTGTGACCGTGCGCGATTCGGGGCCGGGCTTTGCCCCGGACAGCACCCCCGAGCATGTTTTCGCCTCGTTCTACACAACGAAGCCCACCGGTTTGGGCATGGGGCTGTCGATCTGCCGTTCGATCGTCGAGGCACACGGCGGCCGATTGTGGGCGAACGCGAATGAGCCTCGCGGCGCGATCTTTCAGTTCACGGTCCTTGCTCACCAAAAAGTTCAAGCGGTTGCTGAAAGGCATTGCGTTCAGGGACGGCGAGCCGGTTAAGGACGATCACCGCGCTCATCAAATTCGCCGCGTGAAGATCGCTACTTATCAAGCCGTACAGACGCCACTCCTGGTGTTAGCTCCGTGACGTGAAAATTACATGCTTGACATATTTGTATAAAACACACGTTGTCCATATTTCAAAAAATTCACCATGTATACAAGGCTAGACTTTCGTCTCCCGCAAACGCTGCCCTGTTTGCGAGGAGTACTCAGTTATGGAGAGTCTTGATGAAGTACAAAGTATTGTCTGCCACGCTGCTTGCTGCACTCGGCACGACCGCAGCATATGCGCAAAGCAGCGTGACCCTGTACGGCCTGCTGGATGAAGGCATTAGTTATAGCAACAACACCGGCGGTCGCAGCAATGTGAAGTTGACCGACGCCATGATGCAAAGCAATCGTTGGGGCCTGAGAGGCGCCGAAGATCTGGGTGGTGGCCTGAAGGCACTGTTCGTGCTGGAAAACGGCTTCACGCTGAGCAACGGCAAGCTTGGCCAGGGTGGCCGCGAATTCGGCCGAAGCGCCTATGTCGGCCTGTCGAGCAACCAGTTCGGCACCCTGACCATGGGTCGTCAGAACGAATTCATGTACGACTGGGTCGGCCATGTATCGATGGAAAACTTCAACGGCGCAGGTGGCAATACCTTCGCGCACGTGATGGACAACGACAACATGCTTGGAACGTTCCGCGTCAACAACGCGGTGAAATACCAGAGCCCGAATTACCATGGCCTGACCGTCGGCGCCTTGTATGGCCTCTCGAACCAGGCCGGCGGCTTCGCGAACAACCGTGCGTACAGTTTTGGTGCCATGTACAACAACGGGCCGATTCTTGCGACGTTGGGTTACACGCAGATTAACAACAACATCAGCAGCCTCAACAACAGTGGCGCAGTTGATAACAGCGCGAACGGAAGCGGCACCGGTGACCAGAACTTTACCGCAGGGCGTCAGCGTACCTTCGGTGGCGGCTTGAACTACACGTTCGGCCCGGCCAAAGTTGGTTTTGTGATCACGGACACCAAGCTGAACAACGCAACCGCTTTCCCCGGCGGCGGTACGTTGACGGCTGCAAACGCCGCTTATGTTCATTTCACGAACTATGAAGTGAACGCGCATTACAGCCTGACCTCGGCGTTGACCCTGGGCGCAGCTTACACGTTCACCGATGGCAAGTTCGACAACGCTGGGAACGCGGCATCGCCGAAGTGGAACCAGCTCAGCCTGTTGTCGGATTACGCCCTGTCGAACCGCACGGACGTGTACGCAGTCGCCAACTGGTCACACCTGAGCGGCGGTCTGAACTCGTCGGCACCGGGTAATTCGAGCTTGACTGCATTTGAAGGCGCAAGCTCCTATGTCGGCGGGATTGCGGCAACGAAGAACCAGGTGGTCGTGGGCGCCGGTCTGCGCACCCGCTTCTAAGGCCTGATCGAACGGTTGAGGAACGCCGGGCTTGCGGCAATTCGCGTGCGGCAGGCAGGCGTGTTTCTCAACCGGCGATGACTGATATTTGTATCGTTGGGGCTCGATTCGTGGGAGCGGAACATTCGCTTCCCCGGAAGAGAGCCGAGTATTGAAGGGGTGACAAGCTACCTCAACTGCGTTATTCGAGCGCGAGAGGCTTGATAACGTTGCCGGTAGTCCCTGTCACCGACAAGCGTTCTCCGAGAAACAGTTGGCCCGCCCATTCTGGCGGGCTTTTTTGGGGGTGACCGTGCCAATCGCGCCGAGCCGAACACAACGCTGACGAAAGCGGCTTGATGGTGTGATATTTCCACGCGGCATCGAGCAGAAAAAGATCACACCATGAGCGTCGGTGACGATCAGGAGTTCGGACGGATTCGCGCCCTGAAACCATTCGAGATCGTTTATGAACTCGCGCTTTAAGCAAGCAAACGGAAGTTATCCATGAAATTCACCAAGTTGTTTGTACTCGCGTGCGCTGCATTCGTAGGTGTTTCGGGCGTTGCGCTCGCCGGAGACGTCGCGCTTGCCCAGCGGCGGGTGCCCGCAAAGATCCTGCCAATGCCGGCAGATGTTAGCCCCGAATTGCAAAAGCTCATCGCGGCGCCCTATAACCCAGCATGGAATGTGTTGTGGACCACGGGCGAGCAATGGAGAGTGGCAGCCAACGCGCAGGCTGCCAAGGTCATGCAAACCCAACCGGCCATGCGCGAACGCCTCGGTGTGACGGTGCAGCCCAATACAATCAACGGTGTGAGGGTGTACGTCGTGACGCCCGATGTTATTCCGCCCGATCACCACGACAAGGTGCTAATTCACATTCATGGCGGCTGCTATGAGCTTTACCCGGGCGAGGCGGGCACGAACGAAGCCGTCATCATGGCGGGCCTGGGGCATTACAAGGTGATTTCTGTTGACTACCGGATGCCGCCTGAGGGTTACTTCCCCGCTGCGCTTGACGATGTCGAGACGGTCTACAAGGCGGTACTGCGGGAGAACGATGCGAAGAACGTGGGCGTTTTTGGGACCTCGGCGGGTGGTGCTTTGGTGCTGGAGCTGATGCTGCGCGCGAAACAGGAAGGCCTGCAAATGCCCGGCGCGATCGCGCCAGGTACGCCGATGTCGGACCTCACGAAGACTGGCGATTCGTTCTACACCAACGAAAAGGTCGACAACGTCCTGGTGTCACGCGATGGATTCTGCGATGCCGCGGCCGTAGTCTATGCGCACGGCCATGATCTCAAAGACCCACTGCTCTCACCTGTCTACGGAGACATGCACGGTTTTCCGCCGGCTATCCTGACCACGGGAACCCGGGACCTGCTGCTCAGCAACACCATTCGTGTGCATCGGAAGCTTCGGGAGGCGGGTATCGATGCACAACTCGAGGTCTTTGACGGCATGTCGCACGCGCAGTACCAAATGGATGACCGCATACCCGAGACAAAAGAAGCGTTTGGTGAAATTACCGAGTTCTTCAACAGGCACCTCGGTCATTGACCAGGCTTCTTCTACAGGGCTGTCGTCATTCCTCTCGCTACTACTGCCGCCGTGATGATTACCGCGAGGCACTTCTGGATTATGTCGTGCAGCAGGAGCACTGACTGATCGCGATGGAATCGTGCGCCGGGACGCAGTTTCTGGCGACCAAAACGCAAATGCTCGGTCACGAAGTACGGCTCGCTCCGGCGCAGTTTGCCGCACCATTTCGCAAATCAAACAAGAACGACTTTAGTGACGCAGAGGCAATTGCCGAAGCAGCCGTAAGAGGTCACATGAGGTTTTCGCGCGTCAAGACGGCTCGCACCCGGCGACCCCATTCTCAACTTTATTCCGACGCCGGGTGCGCCGCCGGCATGCCCACCGTGCGAATTGCGGCAGTACCGTGTGTGCCATGCTGGATCGCATAGATCTCCCGATTGCGCGCGATCTCTGCAGCCGTCGGCGGATAGTCGCTATTGGACGTCGGAACCAGCCCTTCGGCCTGTGCCTGCTTCAACTGCGCGATGACTTCAGCGCGTGTCAATCCCGACGACGTGGTTTGAGCAAAAGCGTTTGCGCCGAACGGCAAGCTAAGTGCAGCAACGGCAATCGCGGTAAGCAGTTTCATGATGTCTCTCCGGGCAGTGGCAAGAAGTGAGTGGCCTGAACCACGCTTTCCATTCTCGTCATTTCACCTGTCGGAGCACTGACCCGCAGATTACCTTTTAGTTATCCAGGCATTGCCTCGTGAAACGTCACGTCACCGCACGGTTGAGGTTGACCCGGTTCGACGGATAGATTTGCAGTTGAGTTTAATGCGGTGAGGTACCTCCCGATAAGATCAAATCGCGGGTTGTCCACGGTCGGGCGGCGGGTCGCCTGTCACGACCACGACGCTGCCCGGCGGTGGACAACCCGCGCGACGATATGCTTTGATTTTGCGCATGCAGGTTTTCGAATTCGAGCGGCGAACAGTAGCCGATGCTGCTGTGGAGGCGGCGTATGTTGTACCAGCTCTCCAGAAACGAGAACAGACGCCGCCTTGCCTGTTCGTGGGTCGCGAAGTGTTCGCGACCGAGCAGTTCGGCTTCGAGCGTGCCGAAGAACGACTCGCACATCGCGTTGTCGTAAGCGTCGCCGGCGGTCCCCATCGACGGTTGTACGCCGGCTTCTCGGCAGCGCCGCCCGAAGGCAATGGAGGTGTATTGCAATGCCAGACGAACTACACGAATCACCCTAGAATGGGAGCAAGGTACAGCGAAAGGAAAGCTCAATGCCTTTACGAATCAAGCTCGTGAGGCCGCCTGGCGCGTGCCCTTACCATTCACTATGGTTCCAACCGTACTGGAGAACCGGGGCGCCTTTGTCTGACTAGCAAGCAATTGCGTGCGTCGATGGCGTCCCGCATAAAATACCTGGCAGTACGACGCACGGTACGTTTATTGCATGGATGACAACATCGCACTCGGAGTACCAGAATAAGCCACTTCATCCTGGCCCGCGCCGTCCCGCCTCCATGCGGTTAGCAATCCATGCGTCAATCTCGCTTTCCAGCCATGCTACTCTGCCGCCGCCAATCTCCACCGGCCGTGGAAATTTCCCTACCGCCAGATACCGGTATACAGTGCTTGCACCGAGGCCAACGCGGGTACGTACCTCGCGAACGCGAATCAGGCGCACTCTCGCGCCAGCGCGTTCGACAATCTGTTCGTCCATTGTCCTGGCCCTCCCGACTACGTCCGGATAACCCCGGACATCGCCAATCTAGCTTGTCGCAGAAGGCGCTGCAAACTTGCGATGAGGAACAGGATTGCGGAAATCCGGAGCCACACTCCGAAGGCGATTTCCCCTGGATTCCCTGCTGTTCCCACTCTCCAGGGACGACGGGGCAATCCTCCCACCGGCAAGCCACCAGAGAGCGAAACTTCGCGATTTGCCCGAAACTAATCCTTGCGGCCCGTGAGAGATGCGTGCGCCAGGAAACCCTACCTGTTCGCAGCGGCCGCGCCGACAAGGCCTCAGACAATCCGCGCACGACATCAGGCTGCTTTCGCTTTCGGGCTGCAGTAAGCCACCCAGTCATCCATCATCTGCCTGCGTCGCTGGAACATGTCCCCTCGACGATAGGCGGCCTCAACCTTGTCGTCCACCGCGTGAGCGAGCGCCATTTCGGCCATTTCGTTGGGGTACGTCGTACATTCGGCGGCCCAGTCGCGGAAGGTCGAACGAAAGCCGTGCACGGTGAGGTCGGCGCGCTTCATGCGGCGAAGGACGGCAAGCATTGCCATGTTCGACAGCGGCTTGCCCTTCTTCGCGCCCGGAAAGACCAGTTCTCCGTCCGTCTCATCAAGCAGGCGGCGAACCAGTGCACGAGCCGACGCGGACAGCGGAACCCGATGCGGGCGCTCAGCCTTCATCCGCTCCGCAGGGATTGTCCACGTCGCGGCATCGAGATCGAACTCGCTGCGTATCGCGCCGATCACTTCGTTGGTCCTGCCCGCAGTGAGAATCACGAGTTCCAGCGCGCGTACTGCGAGACCATCCTGAGCCTTGAGAGCCTTCATGAATGCGGGCGCTTCGCCGAAGGGCAACGCGGGATGGTGCCGAACCTTGCGCACCCTGATGCGCGCCGGCAGGATTTTGTCGAGATGGCCTTTCCATCGTGCCGGGTTCTCTCCCTCCCGATACCTGTGCGCGGTTGCCCAGTCAAGCACCGACTCGATGCGCCCCCTCACGCGACTGGCCGTCTCGGGCTTCGCCTCCCAGATGGGTTCGAGAACACTCACGACGAGCGTTGTATCGATATCGCGCACGGAAAGCTGGCCGAAAAATGGAGAAGCGTAAGTGGCCGGGGTGTTCTCCCATTGCGTCACGTGCTTTTCATTTTTCCACCCTGCACGGTTGGCCTTGATGAATGCCTTGGTGCACTCATCAAACGTCTTGTTATGTGCGGCCATCGCAAGCTGCTGCGCGCGTTCGGCACGGCGCGCCTCGATCGGATCGACACCTTCGAAAAGCATCTTCCGGTAGCGGGCTGCGAGCTCGCGTGCATCGGCAAGCGAGACGACATGCAGTGGCCCCAGGCCCATCTCACGCAACCGGCCCTTGCGCCTGAAGCGGTAGACCCATGAGCGCGTACGCGCCACCGACACCTGAAGGTACAGACCACCGCCATCGCAGTAATGGCCAGGCTGCTTCAGACGCGCGACGCCGAGCGCGGAAAGACGGTGGATGGAGCGTGAAATCGTGCTCATGACTGCCTCCTTTCTACCCATACTTTTGTTTGCGATTGGGTGGTATGGAGCGGGAAGGTCCGGCACAAGAAAAAACCCCGGAAGGCCATGTGGCGGCCTTCCGGGGTTTGGTCCGGGACATTGTGAGATGCCCCGGGAGGTGCTCCTGGCGGAGACGGAGGGATTCGAACCCTCGATCCAGGTTTTGGCCCAGATGCTCCCTTAGCAGGGGAGTGCCTTCGACCTCTCGGCCACGTCTCCCAAACTTTCTGTCGCACAGGGAGTCAGTGCGACGAAGCCAAGATGATAGCGGGCCGGGTCGATAAGGTCAATGTCTGACGAACATTATTTGTGCCAACGTGGCGTCTCATCACGCAATTCATTCACATGAACGCCACAAAACAAACGGGACGCTCTAGAGCGCCCCGTTTTTCCCGCCACTTATGCCTGATCGAGTTCGAAGGCCTTATGCAGCGCGCGTACCGCGAGCTCCATGTACTTTTCGTCGATCAACACCGAAATCTTGATCTCCGAGGTCGAGATCATCTGAATGTTGATGCCCTCTTCCGACAGCGTGCGGAACATCTTGCTGGCGATGCCGACGTGCGAGCGCATCCCGACGCCGACCACCGACACCTTCGACACCTTCGGGTCGCCCAGCACCTGCTCGGCCTGGACGTGCGCCTTTACCGTGCCGGTGAGGATTTCCATTGCACGCGCATAGTCGCCGCGGCCAACCGTGAACGTGAATGCCGTCTTGCCCTCGACGCTCTGGTTCTGGATGATCATGTCGACATCGATATTCGCGTCCGCCACCGGGCCGAGAATCTGATACGCGATGCCCGGCTTGTCGGGCACGCCCATCACGGCGATACGAGCTTCGTCGCGCTGGAACGCGATACCCGAGATGACTGCTTTTTCCATGGTCTCGTCTTCTTCAAAAGTAATCAGGGTGCCCGACTTCATTTCTTCGTCGAGTGGCATCAGCGGATCGGTCAGGCTCGACAGCACGCGCGTTTTCACCTGATATTTGCCGGCGAATTCCACCGAGCGGATCTGCAGCACCTTCGAACCCAGGCTGGCCATTTCCAGCATTTCTTCGAACGTCACGCGGTCGAGCCGGCGCGCTTCTTCAACGACGCGCGGGTCAGTCGTGTACACACCGTCGACGTCCGTGTAGATCAGGCACTCGTCGGCCTTCAGCGCGGCCGCGACCGCGACTGCCGACGTGTCCGAGCCGCCGCGGCCGAGCGTCGTGATGTGGCCGTCCGGGTCAATGCCCTGGAAGCCGGTGATCACGACCACCTTGCCGGCTGCGAGGTCTTGCATGACGCGCTCGCCGTCGATGTCGCTGATGCGCGCTTTCGTAAACGCGCTATCGGTCTTGACCGGCACCTGCCAGCCTGCGTAGCTGACCGCTTCGACGCCGGCTT
Source organism: Paraburkholderia sp. Cpub6 (assembly GCF_014201065.1). Classification (NCBI taxonomy): domain Bacteria; kingdom Pseudomonadati; phylum Pseudomonadota; class Betaproteobacteria; order Burkholderiales; family Burkholderiaceae; genus Paraburkholderia; species Paraburkholderia sp. Cpub6. Next base: position 692,337 of record NZ_JACHDM010000001.1, on the reverse strand, counting down.
CCTGCAGCGCGATCGCGAGCAGACCCGAGCTGACCTGCTCGCCGGTGGCGGCGATCATGTCGAGCTCACGCGGGCTCGGTTGAGTCGTGATTTCTTTCGCGAGGCCAAGCAGGCGATTGGTTTCGCCGGACATTGCCGACGGCACGACGACCATCTGATGGCCGGCCTTGTGCCATTTCGCGACGCGCATGGCGACGTTCTTGATGCGCTCGACCGAGCCCATCGAGGTGCCGCCGTATTTATGTACGATGAGTGCCATTGTCGTTCTGAACTGGAAGAGAAACCGCGCTGGCGCGCTGGAGACGACCGCACAGAAAGCACAGGGGCGCAACGTCTCGTGAACGGCGGCAAAGTGTGTGGCGGCGTAGATGCAGCACGCGTGCAGCACGCGCGGATTTGCCCGGGATGAAATCGCAAATGGCTGATCGGAATTGAACGGCGACGACGGATCACGCACGCCTGCCGACACTAACGACCGATAGCGACAAAAGCGACGGCGAAATCGGGTCGGGCAAACAAGCTAAAGTACCTGATTAGGCGCAAAAAGACAAGACGCAACGAGCGCTCAAATGCGTCGAATCAGGCCTGCAATGGCCTGTTTTATGGTTGATTTGCGCCCTGTTTCACGCTTTCGACATCTGCACGCACGGCTTGCGCGACTGTCCGACCGGCGCTCAGGCGATCAGCAGATCCTCGCGCCAGACGATTTTCACGCACGCTTCGCGCTCTGGAGATGCGTCGCGCACGGTCCCGCGATTCAGGCCGATCAGCGGCACGAACAGCAGTTCATCGCCAACGTAAAGCAATGGCACGTCGCGCTTCCATGCGGGAATGCCGCGCTCCTGAAACAGGTTCTTCAGCGTGCGGCTCGGCGTGTTCGGCACACCGACGCGCATGCGTTCTCCGCCGCGGCGCGCCCGCACGCTTAGAGAGGCTCGTTGCAGGACGCTGACGGGAACCATGTCGCATGCTTCGTTACGTGGCGCTGCGTCGGAAGCAGCGGCTTCATCCACCATCGCGAACACGAACGTGCCGCGCCATTGCGGCAAATGCCAGATCTCTTGCCCTTGCCACGCGAGTTCACTGATCTCGCGCTCGACGAGCGCGGTTTCGTCGGCGGGTTCGCTGCTATCGCCGGCTTCCCAGTAGACGAGGCCGCGATAGCTGCGCAACGCATGCCCCGCATGATCGATGCGGAGCCGATGTCCGTCCTGCCCCGCAGCCACTTCGCGCAACTGCCGCAGTGCATCCGCGACACGCGCGCTCGATGCCGCGACGAAGCCGAGCGTACGCATCCAGTAGCGCAGCAGATTCAGCGCGCGATCGTCGTCGAGAGCGAGCAGCGCGTCGTGCGCGAGGGCGCGTCCTTCATCGCGCGACGCGCTTTCCATGTCGGCGCGCGCGAGCGTGTCGAGCAATCGCTGCGCCGATGCCGAATGCGCGGCCGTGCGCGCGAGCGCATCGCGATAGCCCGGGAAGTGCACCGCGAGCACCGGCATCACCTGATGACGCAAGGCGTTGCGCGCATAACGCGTGTCCGCGTTCGATTCGTCGTCGATCCAGCGCAGCTTGCGCGCGCTCGCATAGTGTTCGAGCTGCGCGCGCAGCAGATGCAAAAGCGGCCGCACACGTGTCGTCGACGCACCTGTCGGCAGCGTGCCGGGCGCCATCGCCGCGAGACCCGCGAGCCCCGCGCCGCGCAGCAGTTGCAGCAGCACGGTCTCGGCCTGATCGTCCGCATGCTGCGCGAGCCATAGCGTGCCAATGCCGTGCGTTGCGCACATCGCTTCGAGCGCGCGATAACGCGCGTCGCGTGCCGCGGCCTCGATGCTCAGGCCCGGCGCGCGCGAAACATCCACGCGTCGCGCGTCGAATTCGACGCCACGTTCGCGCGCGAAAGCCTCGCAGTGCGCGAGCCACGTATCGGCATGTGGACTCAAACCATGATGCACGTGCAGCGCGATACAGCGCGACGCACCCGCGACGCGCACCGCCGCATCTAGGAGCACGCTCGAATCGACGCCGCCGCTGAATGCGACCGCAATGCGCGCGTTCGAATCGAGCCCGGACAGCGCGGCGCCGAGCGCCTCGATCACGAGGCGCTCGGCGGATGAGTCGGCGGTGGTGGTCACGTCGTTAGCGCGGAAAGCGCCGGTGGACGAAAGAGACAGGCCAACGCGCGGGCTTATGCGCCCGGCGTCGTTTCCTTGAATTTGCCGTACGCCATCAGCCGTTCGAAACGGCGTTCGCGCAGGTCGTTGGTGCTCATACCCTGGAACTGGCGCAGCGAATCGGCGAGCGCACGGCGCAGCATCGCCGCCATGCCCTTCGGATCGCGATGCGCGCCGCCGAGCGGCTCGTTGACGATCTTGTCGATCAGACCGAGCGCCTTCAGACGATGCGCGGTCAGGCCGAGCGCCTCCGCTGCTTCCGGTGCCTTGGCGGCGCTTTTCCACAGGATCGATGCGCAGCCTTCCGGCGAGATTACCGAGTAAGTCGAGAACTGCAACATCAGCACGCTGTCGCCCACCGCGATAGCGAGTGCGCCGCCCGAGCCGCCCTCGCCGATGATCGTCGCGATCAGCGGCGTCTTCAGCTCGGCCATCACGTACAGGTTGCGGCCGATCGCTTCGGACTGGCCGCGCTCTTCCGCGCCGATGCCCGGGTACGCGCCCGGCGTGTCGATGAACGTGAAGATCGGCAGGCCGAACTTCTCGGCGAGGCGCATCAGCCGCTCGGCCTTGCGATAGCCTTCCGGACGCGGCATGCCGAAGTTGCGCAGCGCGCGCTCCTTGGTGTCGCGGCCCTTCTGATGACCGATCACCATGCACGCCTGGCCGTTGAACCGCGCGAGACCGCCGACGATCGACAGATCGTCCGCGAAGTTGCGGTCGCCATGCAGTTCATGGAAATCGGTAAACAGCTCGCTCACGTAGTCGAACGTGTACGGACGCTGCGGATGACGGGCGATTTGCGAAACCTGCCACGGTGTGAGGTTCGCATACAGATCTTTGGTGAGCTGCTGGCTCTTCTTGGACAGCCGCTCGATCTCTTCCGAAATATCGACGGCCGAGTCGTCCTGCACGAAGCGCAATTCTTCGATCTTCGCTTCGAGTTCAGCGATCGGCTGTTCGAAATCCAGAAACGTGGTCTTCATTGGTTGTAATCCTTGGACTTACCGGGCAGCGCGTATTCTAACCGTGTGCGCCGATGTCAAAACCATTTCTCAACTATCGATATCATATACGCAATAGTCTTTGAAACGGCTTCGTTTCCTGTTCTTCTTTAGTAGTCGACCGGTAACGGATCGAGACTACGCCACATGTACCAGGTCGCCACCGTGCGCCACGGCTCCCAGTTCGCGGCAACCTCGCGCGCTTCGCTGCGCGTGACGGGTTCGCCGCTGAAATAGTTGACGCTGATCGCGCGGATCAGGCCGAGGTCGTCGAGCGGTAGCACGTCGGGACGCGACAGGTTGAAAATCAGGAACATCTCCGCGGTCCAGCGGCCGATGCCGCGAATCTGCGTGAGTTCGGCGATCACCGCCTCGTCGTCCATCGACGTCCACTTGCCGACGTGCAACGCGCCCGACACGAAATGCCTCGCGAGATCGAGCACGTATTCGGCCTTGCGTTTCGACAAACCGCACGCGGTCAGCTTCTCGAGACCGAGCTTGATGAACTGCTGCGGCACGAGCTTCGGACACGCGACTTCGACCCTCGCCCACACGGCCTGCGCCGAGGCGACCGAGATCTGCTGGCCGACCACCGAGCGCGCCAGCGTGACGAAAGGATCGCCACGACTCAGCAAATGCACGGGGCCGAACTTCGGAATCAGCTTCTTCAAAATGCGATCGCGCTTGACGAGATCCGCGCACGCCTTGTCCCAATACGCGGGACGCGTGACTTCAGGCGCGAGACCGCCGATCTGCACCGGCACCGCGACTTCGTTCGCGAGCGATGCGACACCGGCCGCTTCGCCGCCCGCGCTGGCCGTGCTCGCCGAGGTGGCCGATACGCGCGTCTTGCGCACGACTTCGCCCGCGTTCGTGTCGCGCGCGAGTTCCTGCACGTCGCCGGCGAGCTCGGCCGCGAGTTTGGCCGGCAACGCACCGTTGCCCTTCGCACGCGACGCCGTTTTCGCGCGTTTCGCAGGCGCGTGCGCAGCTTCAGTGGCCGCGCCATTGAGCGAGCGTTTGGCCGCGCTCTTCTTTGCCGCGGTCGAGTCGGCTTTCGCCGCCGCCCCGCCCGCTTTCGAGGGCGCTTTGTCTACCGCGCCGTCGCCCGCACGAGTCGACTGAGCTGCGGCAGCCGATGCTGCGGCAGCCGATGCTGCGGCAGCCGATGCTGCGGCAGCCGATGCCGCGGCAGCCGATGCCGCGGCTGCCGCACTGGTTTGAGACGCCGCGCGTTTAGCCGGCGTCTTCGTGGCCGTTGCCATCCTGCCTCCTGCCTGGCGAGTCGTTCAGAGGGAAGTACGAGGTGCGCTCACACGCGCCGCCACTCGGTCAACCCGCCGGGTTTGTCTTCAAGGGCAACGCCGGCATCGAGCAATTCGGCCCGGATCCGGTCTGCTGCCGCATAGTCCTTTGCCTGCTTGGCGGCGATGCGCGCGGCGATCTTCGCTTCGATCGCGGCGGGCTCGAGCGCGCCTTCGGCTGCAGCACCCGCTGCCTGCTGCAGGTATGCACGCGGTTCGCGTCCGAGCAGCCCGAGCACCGCGCCAAGCGCGCGCAATTGACGGGCCAGCGCGGGGTCGCGCGTGCGGTTCACTTCGGTGGCCAGCTCGAACAGCACCGACACGGCCACCGGCGTGTTGAAGTCGTCGTTCATTGCCGCCTGGAAACGCTGCGCGTACGCTTCGTTCCAGTCGAGCACGGCGCTATCGGGCGTCACGTCTTTCAACGCCGTGTACAAACGCGCGAGTGCATTGCGCGCGTCGTCGATATGTACGTCGCTGTAGTTCAACGGCGAGCGGTAATGCGCGCGCGCGATGAAGAAACGCACCACCTCTGCATCGTACTGCGCGAGCACTTCGCGAATCGTAAAAAAATTGTTCAACGACTTCGACATCTTCTCATTGTCGATCTGTACGTAGCCGTTGTGCATCCAGTAATTGACGAATGTTTGTCCGGTCGCGGCCTCACTTTGCGCGATCTCGTTTTCGTGGTGCGGAAACTGCAGGTCCTGGCCGCCGCCGTGAATGTCGAACTGTTCACCGAGCAGCGTGCAGCCCATCGCCGAGCACTCGATGTGCCAGCCGGGACGACCGCGCCCGTACTTCGAATCCCAGCCGCTGTCGGCCGGTTCCTCGGGCTTCGCCTGCTTCCACAGCACGAAGTCGAGCGGGTCCTGTTTCGCGTCGTTGGCCGCGACGCGTTCGCCAGCGCGCAGGTCTTCGAGCGACTTGCCCGACAGCTTGCCGTAGCCTGCGAATTTGCGTACCGCGTAGTTGACGTCGCCGTCGCTCGCCTGGTAGGCGTAGCCGTTTTTCTCGAGCGTCTCGATCATGCCGAGCATCTGCGGAATGAAGTCGGTCGCGCGCGGCTCGATGTCCGGACGCTCGATGCCGAGCGCGTCCGCGTCTTCATGCAGCGCGGCGATGAAGCGATCGGTCAGCGATTTGATGGTTTCACCGTTCTCGACTGCGCGCTTGATGATCTTGTCGTCGATATCGGTAATGTTGCGCACGTAAGTCACGTTGTAGCCAAGCGCACGCAACCAGCGCTGCACGATGTCGAACACGACCATCACCCGCGCATGACCGACGTGACAATAGTCGTACACGGTCATCCCGCAGACGTACATCCGCACGACACCTTCGCGCAGCGGCACGAAAGTCTGTTTGTCACGCGCGAGCGTGTTGTAAATGCGCAGAGATTCCATAGAGAGCGGTGCGTGGGCCGAAAGAAGTCCGCATTGTGCTTCATGCGCGCCGCGACCCGCGAAACGAACAGGAGAACGGGTGCATCGCATACAGCTGAAACCGGCGCACCTCGTGCGGCGATCAGGCTGCAGACGAGGCTGCGAACCGGGCGGAGACGGCCACGAGTGGCGAAAAGACAGTCGGCGGTTCGACGGAACGCGCAGACCTTTTGTTAGAATGGCTCGGAGTATAACATCCAGACCTGAGCCTATGAAACACTCCAGCGGCCGCGCGCACAGCGCTGCGACCCTCGCCGCGACTGCGTTTGGCAACGTTGTCGGTGGCGTTACTTTGGAAGCGGCGCGTGCCCTCGCGTGGCGCGTCACCGTCGTTGCCGCACTTGCCGCGGTGCCGGTCGCGAGCGCTTATGCGCAGAAGACCGCGGTGATGCCGCAAGGCCCCGCCGTGCGTGACAATACGCCGGAAATCGACGCGTCGATCGCGCAGAAAAACTGGCAAGCCGCGCTGACCCAACTCGATGCGCGCGTCGCCGCGAATCCGCGCGACGCACAAGCGAAGTTCAAACGTGCAAACGTGCTCGTGCATCTGAATCGCGACGACGAAGCGATCACAGCGTTCACCGAACTCACGCAGCTGTATCCCGAGTTGCCCGAGCCGTACAACAACCTCGCCACACTCTTCGCGAGACAAGGCCGTCTGACCGAAGCGCGCGCGGCGCTCGAGATGGCCACTCAGGTCAATCCGAACTACGGCCTCGCGTTCGAGAACCTCGGTGACCTCTATCTGCGCCTCGCCGATGCCGCGTACCGTCGCGCGGAGAGCCTCGGCAAGGCGAGCCCGAGGACCGCGCAGCGTCTCGCGGATATCCAGAAGGTCGTGTCGCCGGCAACGCCCGCTGCCGCGGCGTCACAGCCTGCCGCCGAGCAGACGACCGTGCCCGCCGCGCACCCCACGTCGAACATCACGGACAGCCCGAGCTTCCAGTTCGGCGGCCCGAATGGCTCGCTCGCCATGCCGCCGTACATGGCGCCGTCGCGCTGAGCGCCGGGCTCGTCGCCTGCCGCAAGTTTTCTCCAACCCCGAGGACTTTCATGAAATGGTTGATGTTGGCGCTCGGCAGCGCCGCCCTGATCGCAAACGCACCCGCCTTTGCGCAGTCCGGTTCGCAGGCCGCTCATCCTTCCGTGCTGCTGAAGACGTCGGAGGGTGACATCCGCGTCGAGCTGTATCCCGAAAAAGCGCCAAAGACGGTCGCCAATTTCCTCGACTACGTGAAAGCCGGCCAATATAGCGGCACGATCTTCCATCGCGTGATTCCGGGCTTCATGATCCAGGGCGGCGGCTATACGCAGAGCTTCGTCGAGAAGCCGACGCGCGCGCCGATTCCGCTCGAGAGCCGCACCGGTCTGAAGAACACCGCTGGCACGATCGCGATGGCACGCACCAGCGACCCGAATTCGGCCACCGCGCAGTTCTTCATCAACACGGTGGACAATGCCAATCTCGACTACCCGAATCCGGACGGCAACGGCTACGCGGTATTCGGCAAGGTCACGAGCGGCATGGACGTCGTGAAACGCATCGAAGCCACGCCCACCACCACGCGCGGCCCGATGAGCGATGTGCCGCAGAAGCCGGTCGTGATCCAGTCGGCGACGGTGGTGAGCAAGTAAAAGAACGGGCAAGCAAACCCGCGCGGCCGAAGCCCGGCCCCAACCAACGCCCCGGCGCGGCCGGTCGTCAGCACATGACGACGCGCCGCGCCTTTTATCCACCTGTTCATCAAAGGATTCCATCATGGTTGAACTGCATACGAACCACGGCCTCATCAAACTCGAGCTGAATGCCGAAAAGGCACCGAAGTCGGTCGAGAACTTCCTGAACTACGTGAAGGCCGGCCACTACGACAACACGGTGTTTCACCGCGTGATCGACGGCTTCATGATCCAGGGCGGCGGCTTCGAACCCGGCATGAAGCAGAAGCCGACGGCCGAGCCGATCACCAACGAGGCGAACAACGGTCTGAAGAACGAGAACGGCTCGATCGCGATGGCGCGTACCAACGACCCTCATTCGGCGACCGCGCAATTCTTCATCAACGTGAACGACAACGACTTTCTGAACCACTCGTCGCCGACGCCGCAAGGCTGGGGCTATGCGGTGTTCGGCAAGGTCATCGAAGGCATGGACGTGGTCGAGAAGATCAAGAAGGTCAAGACCGGTTCGAAGGGCTTCCATCAGGACGTGCCGGTCGATGATGTCGTGATCGAAAAAGCTGTCGTCGTCGGCTAAACCGTGAGTGAGTCGCGCCTCATGCGGGCGTCGACTCCTTTGAACTGAAATCAGGCACCTTCAATGCTGCAAGAGACGCCGCTGCGAAGCGTCGCCGCGGGCGTGCCAGGCGAGGGCCGACGCCCGCACGCCGCGCGCCCTTTTTTCTTCCTCTCCGATCTGCATCTGAGCGAGGCGATTCCGCGCACGGTCGCCGCGTTCGAGCATTTCATCCGCGTGAGCGCGGAAGCGGCCGACTCGGTGTTCATCCTCGGCGACCTGTTCGAGTACTGGGTCGGCGACGACATGCTGAGCGAGCCGTTCGTCGCCCATATTGCGGCGCTGCTGCACACGCTGTCCGAGCGCGGCATCGCGCTTTACATCATGCACGGCAACCGCGACTTTCTGCTGGGCAAGCGCTTCATGAAAGCGGCCGGCGCGATCTGGCTGCCCGATCCGTTCGTGATTACCGCGTTCGGCACGCGCATTGCGCTCGCCCATGGCGATGGTCTGTGCACCGCGGATCGCGGCTATCAGTTGTTCAGGTGTTTCGCGCGCAATCGACTCGCGCAGATTCTGTTTCTCGCGTGGCCGTTTCGTTGGCGTCGCAAGCTCGCCGAGAACATGCGCTCGAAGAGCGAGCATGGCCGCACGCGGCCGATGCCGATCAAGTATGACGTGACCCCGCAAGGTGTCGCCGCGCTGTTCAGGAAATCGAAGACCGCGACGATCATTCATGGGCATACCCATCTGCCCGCGCGGCATCGCGAGCCGGGCGGCACGCGCTGGGTTCTGCCCGACTGGGATTTCGATCACGGCGAGCGCCGGGGCGGCTATCTGAAGATCGATGCCGACGGGATTCGAGCGTTGCCGCTGGATTGACCTCGTGGGTACGGCGTGCGCTTCGCGCTGCCGAGGCGCCGATACCTAGCGCTCCCCCGCCAGCCCCTCCACCTTCCCCCCGATCGCCGCCGATAGCCGCCGCAAATCGAGCAACGCCGCATCCGCGCCTTGCAGACCTTCGAGGCTCGTGCCGAGCCGCTCGAGCGCATCGACGATTTCATCGATACGTCGCGCCTGAGTAGCCGCATGGTCGATCAGACCGTGAATCGCGAGCGAAACCGGATCGTCCGCGTTGGGCGTGATGCCGTATGCGCAAAACGCGCTGATTTCGCTGCCGCGCTTCGCGTCACGCGCGGCGTTGTTCGCATTCGGGTTCGCACCGTTCGCACCGTTCGCAGCCGCCGCGGCCGGCACGATGATCCGCGCCGGATTGCCGAGCGCCGTGCCACGCGCGGGCACCGGCTTCGTCACGACCGCGTTCGATCCGATCTTCGCGTCCGCGCCGACGGTGAAGCCGCCGAGCACCTTCGCGCCCGCACCGACGATCACACCACGCTCGAGCGTCGGATGCCGCTTCGCGCCGCGCGTGAGCGACGTGCCACCGAGCGTCACACCCTGGTAGATCGTGCAGTCGTCGCCGATCTGCGCGGTCTCGCCGATCACGACGCCCATGCCGTGATCGATGAACACGCGCCGCCCGACGCTCGCGCCCGGATGAATCTCGATGCCGGTCATGAAGCGCGCCATCTGGGACACGAAACGCGCGAGCCAGCGGCGCTTCGCGCGCCAGCACGCGTGAGCGATCCGATGCAGCACGAGCGCGTGCAGCCCCGGATAACACGTGAGCACTTCCCATGCGCTGCGGGCAGCGGGATCGCGCTCGCGGATGGTGGCGATATCTTCGCGAAGTCTCGTGAACATGGCAGGGACTGTATTGTTGGGGGAAAACCGTCTGCGTGAGCGAATCCGCGCGGTTTGCGCATGCGCGGGACTCTGCGTTTCGCGCCATAGCTAACGGCATCGCTGCCGCTTGGCACGGCGGCAGCTTTGCTTCTAACGTTTCGTGGATTGTAGGGCGATTGCGCGAAACCTGCCGGAAGTCCCCGTCACCTGCAAGGTTGTCGTCAGACGAAGGCGGCGCATCAGGTGCGCCGTCACGGGCTGGTCAACGGACCGTCAGCCGGTCCGCCTGGTCTTGAGCAGGATGTGCTTGGCGATGCCGCGCACGATGTTGACCTCCTCGCGCTCGAGGCCCGAGCGCGCGAAGAGCCGCCGCAGCCGTGACATCAGCTTCTTCGGATTGGCCGGATCGAGAAACTCGAGCGCGACCAGTGCGCTTTCCAGATGCGCGAACATGCTCTCGATCTCGTCGCTGGCCGCCATCTGCGCACGTGGAGCGGCGGATTCGGCCGGCGCCGCGTGCGCTCCCGCGGTGGGTGCGCCGTCGCTCGCTTCGTCGGCGCCGAGGTACGCGGTGCGTAGCTCGTAGGCGAGCACCTGCACCGCCTGCGCGAGATTGAGCGAGCTATAGGCCGGATTGGCCGGAATATGCGCGATCGCGCTGCATCGCTCGACGTCCTCGTTCGACAAGCCCGTGCGCTCGTTGCCAAACACCAGCGCGATCTCGCCGTGCATCGCCTCAGCGTGCGCGGCGGCGGCAGCCGCACGCGGCGTCCATTGCGGCGGACCGTATTCGCGCAGCCGCGCGGTCAGCGCAATCGACCAGTGCACGCCAGTCAGTGCATCGGCGAGCGACGGCACCACGTGCACGGAGGCGAGTACGTCGTCGGCGCCGCTCGCCATCGCGATCGCTTCGGGGTCGTTCTGCACGTTCGGCACGCGCGGCGACACGAGCACGAGCCGCGAAAAGCCCATGGTTTTCAGCGCGCGCGCCGCGGCGCCGACATTGCCCGGATGGCTGGGCTCGACCAGCACGAAACGCGTCGACGTGAAGCCGCCGCGCAAATCGGCCACGGCGGGGTCGGAGGAATGGTGGGTGTGATCCACGATGAAACTCGGCTGGCTAGGACTCAAGACGCGTATGGTAGCGCCAACGGGCACCTATGCCGAATCAGGCGCACGCGCGAGCCACGCGCGCGGACGAGGGCGCAGCATCGGGCCGGCACCGGCGGGCGCCTGTGCGGTACATCAGCCGCACGTGAGCGAGCACCTGCGCGAGGGCGCCCGGACTCAGGTAAAATACCGCTTTTCGCGTCCGGCGCCGACGTTTGCTGAAGCTTGCGTCGAACCGGTCGCACCGTTCTTATTCAATTCGTCTCCGTCGACGGAATGCTCTCCGGTTTGATAGCCGGTCTGCCGTTCCGTGCTGTTTTTGCGTCGTTGCGGCGCCCGTCAGCGCAGTTTCGCGCTTATTTACCGGCCGGCAGCCGTGCTGCCCCGGCACAAGGATCAGTTTATGCATCCCATGCTCAATATCGCTGTGAAGGCCGCGCGCCGCGCAGCTCAAATCATCAGCCGCGCATCGCTCGATCTCGACCTGATTCAGGTCAGCAAAAAGCAGCACAACGATTTCGTCACGGAGGTCGACAAAGCGTCCGAAGCGGCGATCATCGAAACGCTGAAGACCGCTTATCCCGATCACGCCATCCTCGCCGAAGAGTCGGGCAAGTCGGACCACGATTCCGAATACCAGTGGATCATCGATCCGCTCGACGGCACCACCAACTTCATCCACGGCTTCCCTTACTACTGCGTGTCGATCGCGCTCGCGCACAAGGGCGTCGTCACGCAGGCCGTCGTCTACGATCCGACCCGCAACGATCTGTTCACCGCATCGCGCGGCCGTGGCGCGTTTCTCAACGATCGCCGCATCCGCGTCGCCAAGCGTGACCGCCTGGCCGACTGCCTGATCGGCACCGGCTTTCCGTTCCGCGCGCAGGACAGCCTCGAATCGTACGGCCGTCAGTTCGCCGAGATGACCGAAGCCTGCGCCGGCCTGCGCCGTCCGGGCGCCGCCGCGCTCGATCTGGCCAACGTCGCGGCCGGCCACATGGACGGCTTCTTCGAGCAGGGCCTGAACGCATGGGACGTCGCGGCGGGCAGCCTGCTGATCACCGAAGCCGGCGGCCTGGTCGGCAACTACACCGGTGATTCGGAGTTCCTGCACGTCGGCGAAGTCGTCGCGGGCAACCCGAAGGTCTACGCGCAGATGATTCCGATCCTGTCGCGCTACAGCCGCACGCGCCAGCAGTCGGCGTAAGGTGCGCCGCCGCGGCAGGTCCGCGGCAACGCATAACGGTTGCAGAGAAAAGCGGCTTCGGCCGCTTTTCTGTTGGCGGCGCTCCAGTGTCCGGAGCGTCGTGCTAAAAAGCGGGAAGTTATTCGGGACGGTACTCGGCCGGGACCGTTCCCTGCTCCATGCCGCTTTGACCCTGCCCGACTTTCGCCCCGGGCGCAGCCTCCAATCTGCCCCATGAAAAAAGGCTTCCATACGATCATCGCGGCACAGTTCATTTCGTCGCTGGCCGACAATGCGCTGTTGATCGCCGCCATCGCCCTGCTTTCCGTGATGCGCTCGGCCGCGTGGGTTACGCCGCTGCTGCAGATTTTTTTCACGATCTCGTACGTGCTGCTCGCGCCGTTCGTCGGCGCGTTCGCCGATTCGATGCAGAAGCGCCACGTGATGTTCATCTCCAACGCGCTGAAAGCGAGCGGCTGCCTGATGATGATTCTGGGCGTTCATCCGATGATCGCCTACGGCGTGGTCGGCTTCGGCGCAGCCGCGTATTCGCCCGCCAAGTACGGCATCCTCACCGAGCTGCTGCCCGCCGGAAAGCTCGTGCAGGCGAACGCGTGGCTTGAATCGGCGACGGTGCTGTCGACGATCGCCGGCACGATGCTCGGCGGTGCGCTGATCAGCACCGTCGTCGAGCATTTCGTCACGCGTGCGCATATGCCGCTGATCCGCTCGGCCGCCGATCTCGCGATGGGCGCGGTCATGCTCACCTACGCGATCGCCGCCGCGATCAACATCTTCATTCCGGACACTGGCGCGCGCTATCCGAACCGGCTGACCGAGCCGAATAAGCTGGTCGGCGATTTCCATCACTGCTTCCGGGTGCTGTGGGCCGACAAGCTCGCGCAGATCGCGCTGTGGGTGACCACGCTGATGTGGGGCGCCGCGGTGACGATGCAGCTGCTGGTGCTCAAATGGGCGAACGTGAACCTCGGGCTGTCGTTGTCGAAGGCGGCGGTGATGCAAGGCGTGACCGGCTTCGGCATCGCGATCGGCGCGGCGGGCGCGGCCGCGCTGATTCCATTGCGCCACTCGCTGAAGGTGTTGCCGGTCGGCGTGCTGACGGGCGCGGTGGCGATCGCGATGGCCTTCTACAACAAGGACCTGTTCCCGGCGGGCGCGGGCCTGCGCTTCGGCACGCACGTCGCGCCCTACTACATTCTGCTGGCCTATCCGCTGATGATCGTGCTCGGTGCGTTGTCGGGCTTTTTCATCGTGCCGATGAATGCGATCCTGCAGCATCGCGGCGCGACGCTGCTGTCGGCCGGTCACTCGATCGCCGTGCAGAATTTCAACCAGAACCTCGCGGTGCTGCTGATGCTCGGCGTGTACGCGCTGCTGCTCACGGCGAAGATGCCCGCCCAGTGGATCATCGTCGTGTTCGGCACCTTCATCACGCTGCTGATGTGGCTCGCGAAACGCCGCAGCGCGGCGAACGAACGCAGGGTGGACATGCGGGCGATGATCGAGGAATGAATGCATCACGGTGCTCCAGCAATGACAGCGCGAGGCTCGGCTCGACGGCCGTAACCCGCCGCGACGGCGTGCAACCCCCGCTTTGATCGAATAGGTCATGCTGACATTCAGCTCTTGTGTTGGGCATCGTCCGTTCGGCCAGGGTCCGCTCGCCGCGCCGGCGGGTTAAACTCACGCCCTGAGCATCTACCGCAAGAAGACACGAAGGATGGGTATTCAAACCGCAGCGTCCAACGACGTCGCACAACACACGCCGATGATGCAGCAGTACCTGCGCATCAAGGCGGAGCATCCGGGCACGCTGGTGTTCTACCGGATGGGCGACTTCTACGAACTCTTTTTCGATGACGCGGAAAAAGCCGCGCGCCTGCTCGACCTGACGCTCACGCAGCGCGGCGCGTCGGCGGGCAATCCGATCAAGATGGCCGGCGTGCCGCATCACGCTGTCGAACAGTATCTGGCCAAGCTCGTGAAGCTCGGCGAATCGGTCGCGATCTGCGAACAGATCGGCGACCCGGCCACCTCGAAAGGCCCGGTCGAGCGCAAGGTCATGCGCGTGGTTACGCCTGGCACGCTGACCGACGCCGCGCTGCTGTCCGACAAGAGCGACGTCTATCTGCTCGCGCTGGGCGTCGCGCACAATCGCCGCGGTGTCGCCACGAGCGTCGGTCTCGCGTGGCTCAATCTCGCGAGCGGCGCGCTGCGCCTCGCCGAAGTCGCGCCCGATCAGGTCGCCGCCGCGCTGGAGCGCATCCGTCCCGCGGAAATTCTGGTCGCCGACGCCAGCGCCGATTCGACCAGCTGGACACCGCCTGTCAACGCCAGCGCGCTCAAGCGTGTACCGGCCTGGCACTTCGATATCACCTCGGGCACGAAGCGCCTGTGCGACCAGCTCGAAGTCGCTAGCCTCGACGGCTTCGGCGCGCATTCGCTCGGCTGCGCGTGCGGCGCGGCCGGCGCGTTGCTGCTGTATGCGGCGTCCACGCAGGGCCAGCAACTGCGCCATGTGCGCAGCCTGAAGGTCGAATACGAATCCGAATACATCGGCCTCGATCCGGCCACGCGCCGCAACCTCGAACTCACGGAGACACTGCGCGGCACCGAATCGCCGACGCTGTGCTCGCTGCTCGACACCTGCTGCACGACGATGGGCAGCCGCCTGCTGCGGCACTGGCTGCATCATCCGCCGCGCGATTCGGCGGTGGCGCAGGCACGTCAGCAGGCGATCGGCGCGTTGCTCGACGCGCCGCCGGGCGCCGACCTCGATACATTGCGCAGCGCATTGCGGCAGATTTCGGACATCGAACGGATCACCGGACGTCTCGCGCTGCTGTCGGCGCGGCCGCGCGATCTGTCAAGCCTGCGCGATACCTTCATCGCGCTGCCTGCATTGCGCGCGCAGCTCGCGGCGGTGGCCTCGAACGCGGATTCGCTTGCGCGCATCGACGCGGCGCTCGAACCGCCGCACGCGTGCGTCGATTTGCTGAAGCTCGCGGTCGCGCAAGAGCCGGCCGCGATGGTGCGCGACGGCGGCGTCATCGCGCGTGGTTATGACGCCGAGCTCGACGAACTGCGCGATATTTCGGAGAACTGCGGACAGTTCCTGATCGATCTCGAAACACGCGAACGCGCGCGCACCGGCATCAGCAATCTGCGCGTTGAGTACAACAAGGTGCACGGCTTCTATATCGAAGTCACGCGCGGCCAGACCGACAAGGTGCCGGACGACTATCGCCGTCGGCAAACGCTGAAGAATGCCGAGCGCTATATCACGCCGGAGCTGAAAACCTTCGAGGACAAAGCGCTGTCCGCGCAGGAACGCGCGCTCGCGCGCGAACGCGCACTGTACGACGCGTTGTTGCAATCGTTGCTGCCGTTCATTCCCGACTGTCAGCGCGTTGCGCTCGCGCTCGCCGAACTCGATCTGCTGGCCGCGCTCGGCGAACGCGCTCGCGCGCTCGACTGGGTTGCGCCGACGTTCTCGGCGAACGCGGGTATCGACATCGAGCAGGGTCGTCATCCGGTGGTCGAGGCGCAGGTCGAGCAGTTCATCGCCAACGATTGCTCACTCGCGGCCGAGCGCAAGCTGCTGTTGATCACCGGTCCCAACATGGGCGGTAAGTCGACTTTCATGCGCCAGACCGCGCTGATCGCGCTGCTCGCTTACGTGGGCAGCTATGTACCGGCGCGGCGCGCGGCCTTCGGACCGATCGACCGCATCTTCACGCGCATCGGCGCGGCCGACGACCTCGCCGGCGGCCGCTCGACCTTCATGGTGGAGATGACCGAAGCCGCCGCGATCCTCAACGACGCGACACCGCAAAGCCTCGTGCTGATGGACGAGATCGGCCGCGGCACGTCGACGTTCGACGGCCTCGCGCTCGCGTGGGCGATCGCGCGCCACCTGCTCGCCCACAACGGCTGCTACACGCTGTTCGCGACGCACTATTTCGAGCTGACGCAACTACCCGCGGAGTTTCCGCACGCGGCCAACGTGCATCTGTCGGCAGTCGAGCACGGGCACGGCATCGTGTTCCTGCACGCGGTCAACGAAGGGCCCGCCAATCAGAGCTACGGTCTGCAGGTCGCGCAACTCGCCGGCGTGCCGAACGCGGTGATCCGCGCGGCACGCAAGCATCTCGCGCATCTGGAGCAGCAATCGGCCGCGCAGCCCGCGCCGCAACTCGATCTGTTCGCGACGCAGCCTGCCATGCTCGCCGAAGACGCGGACGACGACCACGAGGCGGCGAGCGACGCAACGCCTGCGTCGCTCGCGATGCAGACGCTCGTCGAGCGTCTGCGCGGCATCGATCCGAACGATCTGCGGCCGCGCGAAGCGCTCGATCTGCTGTACGAACTGCATGAACTGGCCGTCGCGCCGGATGCGGACCACTGACACGGCGGGACACCCGCCGCGCCCGCGCGGGCTTCGCGCGGCGCTGCGCCAAGTGCTCGCACCGGCAGGCGGCATCGTCGTGCTCGTGGCAGTGTGCGCATGGACCGCGCCGGCGCGCGCTGAGGCCTCGCGCTTCGCGTTCGCGGTGATTTCCGGCACGATGCACAGCCCCGCCGACGAAGCCGCCACGCAACGGCTGCTCGAGGCGATCGGCCGCGAGCGCGACGTGCGCTTCATCGTCTACGACGGCAATCTGAAGGGGCCAAAGGAAGTTTGCCGCGACGCGCTGTTCGAGCGCCGCCACGCGCTGCTCGACAGCTCGCGCACCGCCCTCTTCTTTATCCCCGGCCAGCATGACTGGGTCGATTGCGGCACGGCGGAAGCCGGCGGCTTCGATCCGGTCGAGCGGCTCGACCAGTTGCGGCAAACGCTGTTCGCCGATCCAACGTCGATGGGGCAGAACCCGATCGCGTTGACGCGCGAGAGCGAGGTGTCGCGCTTCCGCCCGTTCCGTGAAAACGTGCGCTGGGTGGTCAACGAAAAAACGAACGACAAAGCGAACACCAAAGCCGGCGACATCGTCTTCATCGGCCTGAACGCGCCAGGTCCGAACAACCACTACCTGAGCGCGGGCGGCCGCAACGGCGAGTTCGAAGATCGCGTGATCGCCAACGCATTCTGGCTCGAGCACGCGGCCGAATACGCGAAGCGCCGCGACGCGCGCGCGATCGTCGTGTTCATTCAAGGCGACTTCGACCCGGAGCGCTACGAGCGACACGAACGGTTCGCCTGGCTGCACTTCGCACATAGCTCGCGCCGCGACGGCTTTCTGGAATTCAAGCGCAGTCTGGTCAAGCTCGCGCAGATTTTCCCCGGACCCGTGGTCGTCATTCATGCAGACGACGACCGGCCGGCCGGCGGTTTCGTCATCGATCAGCCGCTACGCAACGACAAGGGGACGGTCGTGACGAACCTCACGCGCATTGCGCTCGCGCCGCATGATCGTCTCAACCAATGGATTCAGATAGAAGCGGATTTCGGCAGGAAGCCGCCGTTCAGAGTCAGCGTGCGCGACGTGCCGAAGCAGATGCCGCTGCCCGCCACGCCGCCGGTCTTGCCGCCCGCATCGCCGCGCGACGAATCCGGCGCGTCGATGCCGGTTGCGCCGGAGATGCCGAATGTGGAAGGTTTCGGGCCGGCGTCGGAATTGCCGCCCGTATTGCAGACGCCTGGAGAGTCGCAGGAGCAGCAGCCGCGCATCCCGTCCGACCAGGGCGGCAGCGACTATGGGCCCGCTATCTCGATGCCGCCGGGGTCGATACTGCCAGCCTCGCCTGCGTTGCCCGCATCGGTGCCGCCTGCCCCCGTGACGACACCGCGCATGCCCGCAAGCTCAGTGCAGGGTCGGTTTTGAGCTGTCTTCTTCGTCCTCGTCTTCATCGTCGTCGAGAACTTCGAGGCCGTCCGCGCCATGCGCGTGCTCGTGCTGGATTTCGTCTTCAGTAGCCGGACGCACGTCTCTGACGGTCAACGCGAAACGCAGCGCCATGCCGGCGAGCGGATGATTGCCATCGAGCACGACCTTGTCTTCCGCGACGTCGGTCACCACGTACACCAGCGCATCGATTTCCTCGTCGCCATCTTCCGGGGTGCCTTCGAACTGCATGCCGACTTCGAGCGGTTCCGGGAAGCGATCGCGCGGCTCGATCTTCACAAGCTCGGGATCGTATTCGCCGAACGCGTCTTGCGGCTCGAGCTGGATCTGGGTCTCGAAGCCAGCCTCGTGGCCGTCGAGCTCTTCCTCGATCTTGGGGAACGTGCCATCATAGCCGCCGTGAAGATAGACCATCGGCTCTTCGCTTTCCTCGATCAGATTGCCCTGCGCATCCGACAGCTTGTAGGCGACCGACACGACGGTGTTCTTTGCGATTTTCATTCGATTCTCCAAAATACAACTCACATTATACGATGCCCAGGCGGCCCACTCACCTCCCGGCCGATGCAGGTTCGGCAAGCAATTCGCCGTCTACTGCAAAGCCGGCCACGCGGCCCATTCTTCCGCCCTCGCCCGACGTTCCGACCGCACTTCTCGGCCATCTGAGCCCGTCGCAATTCATGCGCCGCTACTGGCAGAAAAAGCCGCTGCTGATCCGTCAGGCGATTCCGGACATCGAAGCGCCGCTGTCGCGCGACGAGCTGTTCGAGCTGGCCGATCGGGACGACGTCGAAGCGCGCCTGATCACGCACTTCCGCAACAAATGGCAGCTGGAGCACGGCCCGTTCGCGCCCGACGAACTGCCGTCCGTCAAACAGCGCGCATGGACACTGCTCGTGCAGGGCGTGGATCTGCACGACGACCGCGCGCGCGCGTTGCTCGACCGTTTCCGTTTCGTGCCGGACGCGCGTCTCGACGACCTGATGATTTCGTATGCGACCGATAGCGGCGGCGTCGGCCCGCACTTCGATTCCTACGATGTGTTTCTTTTGCAAGTAAAAGGCAAGCGCCGCTGGCGCATTAGCGCGCAGAAAGATCTGACGCTGCAGCCCGGCTTGCCGTTGAAGGTTTTACAGCACTTCGAGCACGCACAGGAGTGGGTACTCGAGCCCGGCGACATGCTGTACCTGCCGCCGCACATCGCGCACGACGGCATCGCCGAGGGCGAATGCATGACCTGCTCGATCGGTTTTCGCGCGCCCTCCGAAAGCGAGCTGACCGCGCAGTTCCTCTACCACCTGGCCGAGCGCGGAGAGGCCACGGGCAAGGCGGGCGCCCTTTATCGCGACCCACGGCAGGCCGCCGTCGAACAGCCGGCCGAGTTGCCCGCGGCGCTCGTCGAACGGGTGGGCGCGATGCTTGCTAAAGTGCGATGGAATGAGCAGGACATTGCGTCGTTCCTTGGCACGTACCTCAGCGAACCCAAGCCGAGTGTCGTCTTCGATCCGCCGCAACGGCCGCTCAACGAAGCCCGTTTCATCGGCGCGGCGTCGAGATCCGGTCTACGGCTCGATCGCAAGACTAACCTGTTGTATGAACGACGTTTTTTCTTCGTAAATGGAGAAGAAATATCGTGGACCGGCGCGAAAAAATGGCTGTTTGAACTCGCAAATCTGCGGTGCATGAGTGCGATACGCTTTGTAACACTATCGCACGATTCATCGGTGACAGCACTGCTACACGAGTGGTATTGTGCGGGCTGGATACAGGTAGGCGAGATTGCGTAACTCTGCCCGCCTGTTATACCGTACGGTGAAATTTTGTATGAGAAAGACAACGTATTGACCCGCATTTATCGACTGTCAGTACGAAAGTGCATATAATTTCCGCCCAAGCCGTAGGGAAGATTCCAGCTCGTCAAAAGAGCATCTCCACCAGCGGCCCAGGTCGGTGTTGGAGCACATTACCGGTTTTATTTTGCGCTGTTGCTTACCTTTAAACCATAAAAGGACGTGATCATGAAGAAATCCCTCCTCGTAGCATCCCTGTTGGCAGTTGTGGCACTCGCTGCATGCAACAAGAGCAACGATCAGGCTGCTGCACCGTCGGAAGCTGCGTCCGCACCGGCGGCAGCATCGCCTGCTGAAGCAGCATCGCCGGCAGTTGCGGCATCGCCGGCTGAAGCAGCATCGCCGGCCGAAGCAGCATCGCCGGCAATGGCAGCATCGCCGGCTGAAGCAGCATCGCCGGCAGCAGGCGCAAGCCAGTAAGCCGCAACGGTTCGGCGCTGTAGCGGCGCTCCCGCTACAGCGCCTGCGCATGAAACGTTTGGAGGCTGGCCGGAAACGGCGCGAGCCGCAAACGGGAAAAGAAAAACGCCACGGATTCACATCCGTGGCGTTTTGTCATTCAGGGCCGCTTTCCGCTGCGGAGCTCGTCGCATGTGTGGAACACATCCCCTATCGAACCGGCGCCGCTGGCCCAGCGCTCTCCTCAAAGAACTCACGCACCACGTCGATCTCGCGGGTGCGCTTGAACGGCGGCAGACTCTGCCAGATGCGGCGGCCATAAGGTTTATCGACGAGACGTGTATCGCAGATCATCAGCACGCCACGATCGGTCTCCGCGCGAATCAGCCGGCCGGCGCCCTGCTTCAGCGTGATGACGGCCTGCGGCAGCTGATGCACGGCGAACGGGCTCAAGCCCTTCTTCGTCAGTGCGTCGAGCCGCGCGGCCAGTACGGGATCGTCCGGCGGCGCAAACGGCAGCTTGTCGATCACGACCAGCGACAGCGCGTCGCCGCGCACGTCCACCCCTTCCCAGAAGCTCTGACTGCCGACCAGGATCGCATTGCCGTAGGCGCGAAAGCGGTCGAGCAGTTCGGTGCGGCTCGCATCGCCCTGCACGAGCAGCGGATAATCCCAGCCGCGCGACTCGATCGCGTCGCGCAGCTTCGCCGAGATACGATCCACCGCGCGCAGCGTCGTGCACAGCATGAAGACGCCGCCGCCCGAGGCTTCGATCGCGGGCAATGCGGCATCGAACACGGCGTCGGTGAACATCGGCGATGACGGCTGTGGCAGATTGCGCGGTACGTACAGAAGCCCTTGCGATGGATAGTCGAATGGGCTCGGCAATGTCATCGAGCGCTTCGAGTTCAAGCCCATCTGCGCCGCATAGTGCGTGAAGTCGCCGCGCACCGACAGCGTCGCCGATGTGAAGATCCACGCGCGCGGTACGCCGGCGCGCTGCTTCGCGAAAATCGGCGCGACCGACAACGGCGTTTCGTGCAGCTGCACCGTGTGCGAGAACACCTCGATCCAGCGCACCTTTTCATTCGGATCGGCGCGCTCCGCGCTGGCGTCACCCTCGCGGGTCGCAACCGCGTCGCGTTCTGCACTCGTGGGTGGCATGGTCCAGCCGCTCAGCACGTCCTGCAACTCGCGCGCGCGACGCAAACACGCGCCGAGCGATTCGGCTCGCTCGGCCTGGCCCGCCAACGCCGAGGCCAACGCGTCGAGCTCGGCCTCGAGCGTCTCGAGCGCGGCGAACAGCGGGTGATCGTCGGGCAGCTGGCCGATCGACAGACGCACCGAGTCTTCCTTGAACGCGAGCCGCACGTCGCGCGCGGCGCGCTCGAGCGTCGCGCCGAGCTTGACCCAATCGACCGCATCGCGTGCGTGACCGAGGCCCTCGGCCACCGAATCGCGTGCGAGTTCGAGAAACTGCGCGGTCGATAGCGTCTCGCCGAAAAACAGCGTCGCGGTTTCGGGCAGCTGGTGCGCTTCGTCGAAGATGACCGTATTCGCAGTCGGCAGCAGCTCCGCCATGCCGGTATCGCGCAGCATGATGTCGGCGAAAAACAGATGGTGGTTGACCACCACGATATCGGCCTGCTGCGCTTCGCGGCGCGCCTGCATCACGAAGCAGTCCTTGTAGTGGGGACACTCCTGGCCGAGACAGTTGTCGCGCGTCGACGTGACCATCGACCACACCTGCGCCGTTTCCGGCACGCTCGCGAGTTCGGCCTTGTCGCCGGTGCGCGTGATCTTCGCGAAGCGCACGATGTCCTGCAGATACGAGGTCTCCTGGCGCGACGGCAGACGGCCGTTGTCCGCGGTGCGTTGCAGGTAGTAATGGCACAGGTAGTTCGCGCGGCCCTTCAGCATCGCGACCGACACCGGCACCGCGAGCGCGTCGCGCACGGTCGGAATGTCGCGCTGGAACAGTTGATCCTGCAGATGCTTGGTGCCGGTCGAGACGATCACCTTGCCGCCCCACAGCATGGCCGGCACGAGGTACGCATAGGTCTTGCCGGTGCCGGTACCCGCCTCTACGATCAGCGTATTCTCACCACCGTCGACGCCATCGGCTTGCGCGTTGCTCCCGGTCGACTCAGAGACGGCTTCGGCGCCGGTCTGCTGCAGGCGCCGCGCCGGGCGCTTCTGCGTCTCGAACATCGCGGGCTCGGGCATCGCGCGGCCCGACGCCTCCATCGCCGCGGCAACCGCGCGCGCCATCTCGATCTGCGACGCACGCGGCCGATAACCGTCGATCTGCCGTGCGAGCAGACCGTTGTCGGCGAAGATGTCGTCGAGCTCGCTCGCGCGGCGCCGATTCAGCGACACACCTGGCACCGGTGCTGCCGCGCGCGGCGCGGGCGTGCCCGAAGCAGATGCGTTGTCCGGCGCGGCCCGGGATGAAGTGTCATGCGATGAATTCAAGGCAAGCGTTCCTGCTAAGTCCGGCTCGCGCGCTGCGCGCCCGGCGCCTGCCAGGCCGCGAACTCAGGCGCGCGCGTCCGGTTCGAGCTGCAATTGCAGCAAGATGATGGTGTCCTTGACTTTAAGTTTGCGCTTTTTCAGGCGCTGCAACTCGAAGTCGTCGATGCCGGGTTCATCCGACATCCGGTCGATCAACCGGTCGAGTCCACTATGCTCCGATTCCAGTTGCAGAATGCGGTCGCGAAGTGTGTTTGCGTCGATGACGTGATGACGATCGCGCATGCTCGCCTCCTCTGGTCGGCGGCACGAACCGCGTTCGCGCGGTCCGATGCCTGAGGTTGCTGTCCGCCTCAAAACGCATTACGGCGACTACGGCGGCCCTGGCCACGACCGCCCCACGGCTTACTCTACGATACAGCCACTACAGCACGCTTACTGTTGCTCTTGTTGCTGCTTTTGCTGCTCTTCGAGCTGTTGCTGCTTCAGCTCGTCCTGACGCTTCTGCTCGGCCTTCTCGGCGGCCTGCTTTTGACGTGCTTCGACATCGAGCTTGTGCTGCGCGGCCTCGGCCTGCTTCCGCTCGAAAGTCTCCTGTTTCTGCTGGCGCTCCGCGGCCTTTTGCGCACCCTGCCGACGCGCTTCCTCGAGCTTGCGCTGGTAGTCGCTCTGCTTCTGGTCGTAGGCCTTCTGATTGGCCGCCGCCTGCGCAGGCGTGACACCATGCTGCGCCTGATCGAGCGCGTGCTGGCGCTGCTTCTCCTCGTAGGCCTGCGCATTGGCTTCGTGCTGCGGTGCCGCGGCGTTGCGCTGCGCCTGATCGAGCGCGTGCTGACGTTGCTTCTCCGCGTAGGCCTGCGCATTGGCTTCGCGCTGCGGCGCCTCGGCGTTGTGCTGCGCCTGATCGAGCGCGTGCTGACGCTGCTTTTCCTGATACGCCTGCTCGTTGCGCGCGTCTTCGGCGGCACGTTGCGGCGCTTCTGCCTCGTTTTGCGCGCGCCGCAACGCGGTGCGTTCGTCGCGTTCACGGGCGCGCTGCGCACGCTGCTCGGCGTCGAGCGCGAGCTGTTCCTTGCGGATGTCCGCCTGCACGCTGCGCATCGCGTCGCGCGCGCGGTTCAGACAGTGATTGACGAAGAAGCGGCTGTAGCAGTTGTGTTGCGCGACAGCGAATTGATAGTTGTTGTCGTCGGTGCGCTGATTGAGCACCTGTTGCCGCTCGTCGAACGACTTCTCCAGCACGGCTACATCACTTGCGCTTTGAGGGCCGTCGGCGGTTGCGGCGGCTTGCGGGCCCGAGGCCGCGACGGGCCCCGTACCTTGCGCCGGCGTCGCGCTTTGCGCCACGGCCGAGACCGGCACAACGAGCGCTGCGGCGATCACGCACGACGCGGCAGCCGTTAAAGCCGACCGACCGACCGAGCGTAAAGAAACCAGCGGCAATTGAGACGAACCCGGCAGTGAACCCGGCAGTGAACCTGACGCCAGCGAAGAGACCAGGCGGTTGAGGGACAAGGAGATTGGCAACGTCGTAGAGGGTCAACGGAACATGCCCGAAATTCTAACACCCCACGGTTGAGCCCTTTGGCATTTATGGCAAAATGCCCCGCTCTAGCAACCTGGTCGCGGCGCACGCCGGGCCTGTCCCGATTTGCCGCCCGCGCGCGGCCCATCACTGAGTCCGCAGGAACACCAAGACCTTATGACGGAAACCGTAGCACTCAAGATCATCCAGCGCATCGCCACCGAACTGTCCGTCCAGCCGCGCCAGGTCGCGGCCGCAGTGGAACTTCTCGACGAAGGCGCGACCGTTCCGTTCATCGCCCGTTATCGCAAGGAAGTGACCGGCAATCTCGACGACACGCAACTGCGCAATCTCGAGGAGCGCCTGCTCTATTTGCGCGAGCTGGAAGACCGGCGCGCGGCGATCATCGCGAGCATCGACGAACAGGGCAAGCTCACCGACGAGCTGCGCGGCGCGATCGAAGGCGCCGACAGCAAACAGGTGCTCGAAGACCTCTATCTGCCATACAAACCGAAGCGCCGCACGCGCGCGCAGATCGCGCGCGAAGCCGGCTTGCAGCCGCTCGCCGACGCGCTGCTCGGCAATCCGCTGCTCGATCCGCAAGCCGAAGCCGCGGCGTACGTGGACGCGGACAAAGGCGTCGCCGATGTGAAGGCCGCGCTCGACGGCGCGCGCGACATCCTCTCCGAACAATTCGGCGAGACCGCCGAACTGCTCGGCAAGCTGCGCGACTATCTGTTCAACCAGGGCGTGGTGTCGTCGAAGGTCGTGGAAGGCAAGGAAACCGCGGAAGAGGAGAAATTCCGCGACTACTACGACTACGCCGAAACGATCCGCACGGTGCCGTCGCATCGCGCGCTCGCACTGTTCCGCGGCCGCAATGCCGGCGTGCTGATGATCAAGCTCGGCCTCGGCGAAGAGCTCGATGCGCAGGTGCCGCACCCGGGCGAAGCGCTGATCGCGCGGCACTTCGGCATCGCCAATCAGAATCGCCCCGCCGACAAGTGGCTCTCCGACGTGTGCCGCTGGTGCTGGCGCGTGAAGGTGCAGCCGCACCTCGAAAACGAGCTTCTGACCAATCTGCGCGACGAAGCCGAACACGAAGCGATCCGCGTGTTCGCGCGCAATCTGAAGGACCTGCTGCTCGCGGCGCCGGCTGGTCCGAAGGCCGTGATCGGTCTGGATCCGGGCTTGCGCACCGGCGTGAAGGTGGCGGTGGTCGACCGCACCGGCAAGGTGCTCGCGACCGACACGATCTACCCGCACGAGCCGCGCCGCGACTGGGACGGCTCGCTCGCGAAGCTCGCGCGAATCGCCGCGCAAACGCAGGCCGAGCTGATCAGCATCGGCAACGGCACCGCGTCGCGTGAGACGGACAAGCTCGCGAGCGAGCTGATCGCGCGTCATCCGGAGCTGAAGCTGCAGAAGATCGTCGTGTCCGAAGCCGGCGCGTCGGTGTACTCGGCGTCCGAGCTTGCCGCGAAGGAATTCCCCGCCATGGACGTGTCGCTGCGCGGCGCGGTGTCGATCGCGCGACGTCTGCAGGACCCGCTCGCCGAGCTCGTGAAGATCGAGCCGAAGGCGATCGGCGTCGGCCAGTATCAGCACGACGTGAATCAGCGCGAACTCGCGCGCTCGCTCGACGCGGTCGTCGAAGACTGCGTGAATGCGGTCGGCGTCGATGCGAACACCGCGTCGGTCGCGCTGCTCGCGCGGGTGTCGGGTTTAAACGCAACGCTCGCGCGCAACATCGTCGACTATCGCGATGCGAACGGGCCGTTCCCGTCGCGCGAGCATCTACGCAAGGTGCCGCGTCTCGGCGACAAGACCTTCGAGCAGGCTGCCGGCTTCCTGCGCATCAATAACGGCGAGAATCCGCTCGACCGTTCGTCGGTGCACCCGGAAGCGTATCCGGTCGTCCAACGCATCCTCGCGAAGATCAGTAAGCAGGTCGGCGAAGTGCTCGGCAATCGCGACGCGTTACGCGGAGTGTCACCCACCGAATTCGTCGACGAGCGTTTCGGTCTTCCAACCGTGCGCGACATCCTGGTCGAACTCGAGAAGCCGGGCCGCGATCCGCGTCCCGAGTTCAAGACCGCGACGTTCCGCGAAGGTGTCGAGAAGGTCAGCGACCTGATCCCGGGCATGGTGCTCGAAGGCGTCGTGACGAACGTCGCGGCGTTCGGCGCGTTCATCGACGTCGGTGTGCATCAGGATGGCCTCGTGCACGTGTCGGCGATGTCGACGAAGTTCGTGAAGGACCCGCATGAGGTCGTGAAAGCCGGTCAGATCGTCAAGGTCAAGGTGCTCGAAGTCGACGTGAAGCGCCAGCGTATCGCACTGACGATGCGTCTCGACGACGAACCCGGTGCAGCGGCCGCGCGCAGCGGCGGCGGTGCGCAGCAGGATCGCGGTGGCTCGGGCGGCAGCTTCAATCGCGGCGGAGCGGGACGCGGTGCGCCGCAACGCTCGCGCGAACCGGAGCCGGGCGGCGCGATGGCGGCTGCGTTTGCGAAGCTCAAGCAGAAGTGAGCGTCACGGACCGGAGCACGTCGTCGCACGCGCTCCGGTCCGTGACATGACTGCGTCGCGCGCTCAACCGCTTGCACGCGCGCATGAACAAAAAGCCCACGCAATGCGTGGGCTTTTTGTTTGCGCTCCCTGTTTGCGCTCCCTGTTTGCGCTCCCTGTTTGCGCTCCCTGTTTGCGCTCCCTGTTTGCGCTCCCGCACATCACGCGCGAGCCGTCAAATCTCGATCTTCGTTCCCAGTTCCACGACCCGGTTAGCCGGGATGCTGAAGAAGTCGGTCGGCTTCGCGGCGTTCTGATGCATCCACGCGAACACACGCTCGCGCCATACCGACATGCCCGGCAATTGCGTCGGCACCACCGTTTCGCGCGCGAGGAAGAATGACGTGTCCATCAATTCGAAGCTCATGTCGTGCGTGCGGCCGACGTCGAGCAGCACCGCCTTCACGTCGGGCGTTTCGTTAAAGCCGTAGGCTGCCTTCACCAGCCACAGGCCACCGTTCACGTCCTTCACGGTCACGCGATCGGCGTCCTTCACGTACGGAATGTCGCGCGTGACGAAGGTCAGAAAGATCGTGCGCTCGTGCAGCACCTTGTTGTGTTTCAGATTGTGCAGCAGGCTCACCGGCACCAGCGAATCGCTGCCGGTCAGATAGATCGCGGTGCCCGACACGCGATGCGGCGGATGCGCGAGCAGGCCTTGCAGGAACGGCATCAGCGGAATACCGTCGGCGGCCGTGCGTTCCTTCACGATCATCCTGCCCTTGAACCACGTCATCAGCAGGAAGAACAGCAGGCCGCCGATGCACAGCGGCAACCAGCCGCCCTCTTCGACCTTCAGCAGGTTCGCGCCGAAAAAGCCCAGGTCGACCACCATGAACACGCCGATGATGAGCCCAACCAGCAGTTTGTTCCAGTTCCACACCTTCACCATCACGACGCAGGCAAGGATCGTCGTGATCACCATCGTTGCCGTCACCGCGATACCGTACGCGGCCGCCAGATTGTCCGAGCTCTTGAACGCGATCACGATGCACAGGATGATGAACAGCAGCATCCAGTTCACGACCGGCACATAGATCTGCCCGATCGCGAGTTCGGACGTGTGCAGGACCTTCATGCGCGGCACGTAGCCGAGCTGGATCGCCTGGCTCGTCAGCGAGTACGCGCCCGAAATCACCGCCTGCGACGCGATCACCGTCGCGACCGTCGACAGCACGACGAGCGGCAACAACGCCCAGTCCGGCGCTAGCAGGAAGAACGGATTTTCGATCGCCTTTGGGTCGTGCATCAGCAGCGCGCCCTGGCCGAAGTAGTTCAGCACGAGCGAAGGCATCACGAGCACGTACCACGCCATGCGGATCGGCTGCGCGCCGAAGTGGCCCATGTCCGCGTACAGCGCCTCCGCGCCGGTCAGCACCAGCACGACCGAGCCGAGCACCACGTAGGCCTGCAGCACGTGCGCGGCCATGAACGTGTACGCGTAGTAGGGATTGAGCGCCTGGATCACATTCGGCGATTGCATGATGTGCCACAGGCCGAGCACGGCGAGCACGAGGAACCAAAGCGTCATGATCGGCCCGAACAGACGGCCGACCGTGGCCGTGCCGTGCCGCTGGATCCAGAACAGCACGATCAGGATCACGACGGTCAGCGGAATCACCAGATGCGCCAGATGCGGCGCGGCGATTTCGAGACCTTCGACCGCCGAGATCACCGAGATTGCCGGCGTGATCACCGCGTCGCCGTAAAACATGCAGGCGCCGAAGATGCCGAGCATCATCAGAAGGCCGGCCATTTTCGATTTCTGATCGACCGAGCGCATCGCCAGCGCCATCAGCGCGAGGACGCCGCCCTCGCCGTTGTTGTCGGCGCGCATCACGAACAGCACGTACTTAACGCCGACCACGATCACGATCGCCCAGAACAGCAGCGAAATAACGCCAAGGATCGACTGATCGGTCAACGGGATGCCGTGCGACGGACTGAAGGCTTCCTTCAGCGCGTACAACGGGCTCGTACCGATGTCGCCGAACACCACTCCGATCGCGGCAATCGCAAGGGAAGGCAGTGGCTGTTTGTGTACGTGATTGTTATCTGTCATGGACGCGAGGAAATCCGTTCCCGGGCGGAAAAAACGACCGCTATTTTAAACTGCCCATCCGGTACCGCCCGGCTTGTTGTGGATACGCCACGTGGATGTCCGCGCAGTGTAGCACTGCGATATGGACGCGCCTGTCGCGGTGCGGACGTCCTGGCGCCGCGCGTGACGCATACAAAAACGGAGCCCGACTGGACTCCGTTTTGTGACACCGCGATGACGCGCGAGATCCGATGCGACAAAGCGTGAGGCGCGCGGCTTCGCGTCAATTGCCCGACGCCTCATCGGCCTGGGCGATGCCGCGCTTGATCCACGCGCCGAGGTTATGCGGACGCACCGTGTCCCACTCCTCGAACGGCTGATGAATCCACGGGTTGGTCGGCAGATACTGCACGTGGTAATCGGGCTTCACCTTCGAGCAGCCCTTGTACCACAGCACGGCCGAGCGCACCGCGGTGATGGCCGGATAGCGTTCCTTCAGATGCTGCTGCACGCGCGCGAGCGTGACGCCCGAATCGACGAGGTCATCGACGAGCAGCACGTTACCGTGCAGTTCGCCGCGCGTCATCGTGATGTATTGCGCGATGTCGAGTTCGCCCTGCTGCGTGCCCGCTGCCTCGCGATAAGAGCTCGTTGCCAGAATCGCCAACGGCAGATCGTAGATGCGCGACAACTGGTCGCCGACGCGCAGACCGCCGCGCGCGAGGCACAGGATCTTGTCGAACTTCCAGCCCGATTCGTGCACGGCAAGTGCGAGCATCTCGATCAGCCGGTGATATTCGTCCCAGCCGACCCACAGGTTCTTGTCGTCGTTGCGCGGATCTTTCATCGCGATCATGGGTACATCTTGCATCGCTTAGACCTTGAACGGATGACGCAGCAGAATCGTTTCGTCGCGGTCTGGACCGGTGGAGACCATGTCGATCGGAATGCCCGCGACTTCCTGCACGCGCCTCAGGTACGCACGCGCGTTGGCGGGCAGCTTGTCCCACTCCTTGATGCCGACCGTGCTTTCCTTCCATCCCGCAAAGGTTTCGTAGACCGGTACGCAGCGCGCGACTTCCGTCGCGCCGCGCGGCAGCAGATCGACGTTGTGGCCGTCGATCGTGTAGCCGACGCACAGCTTCACTTCGTCGAGACCGTCGAGCACGTCGAGCTTGGTCATGCACAGCCCCGTCACGCCGTTGATCTGGATCGAGCGACGCAGCGCGGAGACGTCGAGCCAGCCGGTGCGGCGCGGACGGCCGGTGACCGAGCCGAATTCCTTGCCGACGGTGGCGAGTTCGAGGCCGATCGGGTCCTGGCGCGAAGCATTGTCCGCATCGTACAGTTCGCTCGGGAACGGGCCCGAACCGACACGCGTGCAGTACGCCTTCGTGATGCCGACGATGTAGTTGAGCTTCTGCGGACCGACGCCCGCGCCCGCCGTCGCGGCACCCGCGACGCAGTTGCTCGAGGTGACGAACGGATAGGTGCCATGGTCGATGTCGAGCAGCGTGCCCTGCGCGCCTTCGAACAGCAGATTGCCGCCGTTCGCGTTGACGTCGTAGAGACGGCGCGACACGTCGGTAACCATCGGCTTCAGTCGGTCGGCGTAGCTCAGCATCGTGTCGAGCGTTTGCTGGAAGTCGACCGCGGCGGCGCCGAGGTACTGCGTGAGCACGAAGTTGTGATAGTCGAGGTTTTCGCGCAGACGCTCGGCGAAGGCTGGCGCGTCGAACAGGTCCTGCACGCGCAGGCCGCGGCGCGCGACCTTGTCTTCGTAGGCCGGGCCGATGCCGCGGCCGGTCGTGCCGATCTTGCTCGCGCCGCGGCGCGCTTCGCGGCCCTGGTCGATCGCGATGTGGTACGGCAGGATCAGCGTGGTGGCTTCGGAAATGAACAGGCGCTTCTGGACGTCGATGCCGGCGGCTTCGAGTTCGCCGATTTCCTTGAACAGCGCTTCCGGCGACAACACGACGCCATTGCCGATGTAGCACGCGACGCCGGGATGCATGATGCCCGACGGAATCAGACGCAAGATGGTTTTCTTGCCGCCGATGATAAGCGTGTGACCGGCATTGTGACCGCCCTGGAAGCGAACGACGCCCTGAGCGTGGTCCGTCAGCCAGTCGACGATCTTGCCCTTGCCCTCATCACCCCATTGGGTACCCACGACGACGACGTTGCGCCCGGGGTTCACATTCACTGCGCTGGCAGACATGTTGTTTCGTAAGCTGGTTAAAAACGTATTTTACCTAGGTTCGCGGAAGCTTCCGGAATTTTTCCGTTTCCGCTCAACGGTATGCACGTTATGTTGAGTATCGGGAGGGATGCGCGGCCGTGCAGAGTCGCGCGACCGCGCGCGATTCGGGCGGTGGTTGCGCCGCCCTCGGGCGAACGTCGGGGGACGGGTCCCCGGCAGCGTAGATCGGAACGCGCGGCTCAAGCGCGCGGTTCAACCACCCATGCGCCATTGCGCTCGACCAGCACCCGGTCGAACGCGAATTCATCGAGATCGTGCTTGTGGCCAGGCAGCGCCTGGATGACCACTTCACCGCCATCGCGCAATGCCGCGACCGCCACGCGCAACGCTTCGTCGTGCCGCCACGGCGCGAGGATCGCGCTGCTGCGCGCTTCCACCGGCGAGATCCGCGCGACTTCGCGCAGATCCAGCGAAAAGCCGGTTGCCGCGCGAGCGCGGCCATAGGCCTGACCGACGTGGTCGTAACGGCCGCCGCGCGCGACCGCGTTCGGCACGCCGTCCACGTAAGCGGAGAACATCACGCCGCTGTGGTACGCGTAGCCGCGCAGATCGGCGAGGTCGATCATCACTTCGGCGCCGTCGACCTGGCTCGCGAGGAACGCGAGGTCGTCGAGCGCGCGGGCGATCGCCGGTGAATTCGGCAGACGCGCGCGGGCCTCTTCGAGCACCGACGCGTCGCCGTACAGCGTCGGCAGCGCGCGCAGCGCATCGCGAATCACCGGCGAGAATTGCGCGGTCATCTCGACCAGGCGCGGCACGTCCTTGCCGGCCAGCGCGTCGTAGAGCGCCGGGCCGAGTTCCTCGGCGGCCGGCTCGGCTTCGATCAGCGCCGCCAGCACGCCCGCGTGACACAGGTCCAGACGCACCTTCGCGAGGCCGGCGAGACGCAGCGCGTCGAGCATCAGCTGCTGGATTTCGAGGTCCGCTTCGAGCCCCGCGTGGCCGTAGATTTCCGCACCGATCTGGATCTGCTCACGCGTCGCATGCAGGCCGCGCGGGCGCGTATGCGCGACGTTGCCCGCATAGCAAAGACGCGTGACGCCCTGGCGGTTCAGCAGATGCGCGTCGATGCGCGCGACCTGCGGCGTGATGTCGGCGCGCAGACCGAGCGTGCGGCCCGACAGTTGATCGACGAGCTTGAAGGTGCGCAGATTCAGATCGTGCCCACCGCCCGTCAGCAGCGACTCGAGGTATTCGAGCAGCGGCGGCATCACCATTTCGTAGCCGTACGAGCGGAAACGGTCCAGCAAATGACGCCGCAATTCTTCGATCTTGCGGGCCTCCGACGGCAGCACGTCGGCGATATTCTCAGGAAGCAACCAGGTCGACATCGATACAGTCCTACGGCGTTGAACACGGCGTCTTGCAGCGCCGATGATGAGTGTGAATGACGTAGAGCGGCTTGATTCTGGCGGCTGACACAGACGCCCGGGCGGCGCTTTGCGGCACGCGCGCGACGCGCGGCGGCGTGGCCGGTCAGTACGCGTTTTGCTCGGGCCGGCAAAACACGCCGCAACACGCGGCGTTCATCAGACAAGCAAGCCGGCTTCAGGTCGCGATGAACAGTAGAACCAGCCCGAGCAACATCACGATGAGCCCTCCGACACGAATCTGATGCGGCGGTCGTTCCGCTATTTTACGGAACGTGTCGCGCCAGGCGGTTGGAAAAACGAACGGAAACATCCCCTCGATAATCAGCATCAGCGCGATCGCGAGCAATAACGAACCAGCTATGTCCATGCGAGTGAAGCGGCCGCGATGCGGATGCCGCGGCCTTCGGTAATCAGCGTTTGCG
Organism: Paraburkholderia sp. Cpub6; assembly: GCF_014201065.1. Taxonomy (NCBI): domain Bacteria; kingdom Pseudomonadati; phylum Pseudomonadota; class Betaproteobacteria; order Burkholderiales; family Burkholderiaceae; genus Paraburkholderia; species Paraburkholderia sp. Cpub6. The sequence continues at coordinate 659,358 of NZ_JACHDM010000001.1, read as the reverse complement.
CGCAGCAGGCGCGGAAGCGTCCGGGGCGACGCCGCCGGTCGGGCTACGCATGAAGCGGAAGAACTCGCTACTGGAGTCGACCACGATCAGGTCGCCCGGCTTGAAGGTCTTCCGGTACGCCTGCATGCTTTGATAAAACTGGTAGAACTGCGGATCCTTGCCGAACGCTTCGGCAGCGATCTCCGCGGCCTTTGCATCGCCTTCGCCGCGAATGCCCTGCGCCTGCGCGAGGCCGTCGGCGAGCACCGCCTGCTGCTTGGCGAGCGCGTCCGCGCGGATCTGATTCGCTTCGGCGGCGCCCTTCGCTCGCTCGTCCGCCGCGACCTGCTTGCGCGCGGCGATCATGCGCTTGAATACCGAGTCGGCCACCGCGGCCGGGAAATCGACGCGCGTGAGTTGCACATCCACGACCGATACGCCGAGCGATGCCGCGCCCTTGTCCATCGCACCGCGGGCCTGTTCGGCGACCGCCGGTTGTTTGGCGAGCGCGTCGGACAGCGTGAACTTGCCGAACGCGTCGCCGAGCGCGCCGCGCGACAGCAGCGCGAGCCGGTCGGGCAGACTCTGCGGATCACCCTTCGTTTCGGCGATCAGCTTCAGCGGATCGGTCACGCGGAACTTGATGACCGGGTTGACCAGCAGATCGGTTTTGTCGGACGTGACGTAATGATCTTCGTCGGGTGCGTCGAGCGACTGGATGCGATTGTCGACGAACGCGACCGTTTGCAGCGGCGGCGGCAGCTTCACGTGCAGCCCCGGGCCGAGCAGCGTGGGCGTCGCGTCGCCGCGCGCGGACAACACAGCCATATGCCGTTGATCGACGACGAACACCATCGACGATGCCGCGAACAGCACGATGACGACCGCGACGACGAGCGCAATGATTCGGTTCATATTCTTGTGCGCTCCTTATTGAACGTCGTCTTCGCGCATGCGATTGCGGAACGCTTCGCGCGAGCGCAGCGACGCGGCGCTCGGCCGGCTCGCTGGCGCAGGCGCGGAAGCAGCGGGTGCGGATGCGCCATCGGCGGCGGAGCCTGCCGCGGCACCGGTCTCAGCGGCCGACGCGGCCGACGGCGCGGCCGCACTCGCCGCTTGCGGCGCGCCCGCGACAGCAGCACCCGAAGCGGCGGCGCCCGCCGCCGCGGCCTGGCGTTCGCGGTTCTGCTCGACGAGCCTGTCGAGCGGCAGATACAGCACGTTGTTGCCGTTCTTCGCGTCGACGAACACCTTGGTCGCCTTCGCGTAAATCTGCTGCATGGTTTCCATGTACAGGCGGAAGCGCACGACGGCCGGCGCCTTCGCGTATTGGGCGTAGACCTGGTTGAAGCGCTCGGCCTCGGCCTGCGCCTGCGCGACCGTGGTCTGGCTATAGGTTTTGGCTTCCTGGACCTGACGATCGACGTCGGCCTGCGCGCGCGGCAGAAGATCGGCCGCATAAGCCTGCGCATCGCGTTTCGCGCGTTCGTTTTCGTCGTGCACCTTCGCAGCGTCGGCGAACGCCGGTTGCACCTGCTCGGGCACCTGCACGCTCTGGATCGTCACGCCCGTGACTGCCAGACCGGACTGGTACTGATCGAGCGATTGCTGGATCGCCGCGATCAGCTGCTGGCGCAAAGTTTCGTGATCCTGATCGAGGATATCGCTAGTGCTCTGCGCGCCGACGATGCCGCGCACCGCCGCCTGCGCGGCGTGCATCACGCTCTGATCGGGATCGACGCTGCGAAACAGAAAGTCGTTGGGATTGCGCACCTGGTACTGCACGGCGAAGCGCACGTCGACGATGTCGCCGTCGTGCGTGAGCATTGACGCGTCCTTCACGTTCGCGAGACGCACCACATTGCTACGGCCGATCTCGACCTGGCGGATCTGCCCGACATTGACGAACTCGTGGGACTCGAACGGAAACGGCAGACGCCAGTGCACGCCCGGCGCCGCGGTATAGCGATACTTGCCGAACTGCAGCACGACGGCCGCCTGGCCATCCTGCACGACGAACACACCGCTGCCGAGATAGATCGCGATCAGCACGCCGATCACGATGCCGACGCCGATGCGCGCGCCACGGCCGTTGTCAGGACGGCCACCGCCGACACCGCCGCCCCTGCGCCCGAAAATCCGGGACAGACGGCGATTGAAATCGCGCCACATTTCGTCGAGGTCGGGCGGACCTTCACCGTCGCGTGCCGGTCGCTTCGGATCGTTCGGCCGTTGCCGGTCGCCGTTGCCGTCGCCCCGGCCCCAACGCGGATCGTTCAGTGAAAGCAAGGCGCGCATACGCAGCCAGATACTCCGCTCGTTGTAATCGTTCACCTGTGTTCGTTCACCAGAGTAGACAGCGGGTCAGTGCAATTTTGGAACGGGTCAGTGCCCGAGTTCTGGAACCTTGTGGTCGTCGCGCAGTTGCGCCGCGCGGTCATCTTGCGACGCATCGAACGGCATGTCGGCAAGCGGTTCGGCTGTAGCGATTTCGGCGATGGCAGCGCGCAATGCATCCAGCCCCTGCCCGGTGCGCGCGCTCAAAAAGACGCGCGAAATATTACCATACTCGTCCCGCTCGACCGCGTCGCCACGGGCTGCCAGCTCTGGCACCGCGTCGATCTTGTTGAACACGAGCACCTGACGGATCGTGTCCGCGCCGATCGCGTGCAACACCTCGTTGACCTGATCGATCTGGTCGAGCCGCACCGCGCTCGATGCATCGACGACATGCAGCAGCAGGTCCGCGTGAATGGTTTCCTCGAGCGTCGCGCGGAACGCGGCGACGAGCTGGTGCGGCAGCTCGCGGATGAAACCGACGGTATCGGACACCACCACCTGCCCCGCTTCGTCGCCCAGATACACGCGCCGCGAGGTGGTATCGAGCGTGGCGAACAACTGGTCGGCGGCATACGCCTGCGCCTTGGTCAGCGCGTTGAAGAGCGTCGATTTGCCGGCGTTCGTGTAGCCGACGAGCGACACCGACATCGTCTGGTTGCGATTCCGCGCCCGGCGTTGCGTGCCATGCTGGCGGCGCAGCTTGTCGAGGCGGATCTTGAGCGCCTTGATGCGCTCGCCGATCAGCCGGCGGTCGGTTTCGAGCTGCGTCTCGCCTGGACCGCGCAATCCGATACCGCCCTTCTGGCGTTCGAGGTGGGTCCACGCGCGAATCAGCCGGGTCGACAGATATTGCAGCTGCGCGAGTTCGACCTGCAGCTTGCCTTCGTGGCTGCGCGCGCGCTGCGCGAAAATGTCGAGGATCAGACTGGTGCGATCGACCACGCGCCGATTAAGCGCCCGCTCCAGATTGCGCTGCTGCGCAGGCGCCAGAGCATGGTTGAAGATCACGAGTTCGATGTCGTTTGCTTCGCACGCAAGGCGCAATTCTTCGGCCTTGCCGCTGCCGACGAACATCTTCGCGTCGGGACTGGAACGGCGTCCGGTGAGGGTGACCAGGGGGTTCGCGCCCGCGCTTTGCGCGAGCAGGCTGAGTTCTTCGAGACTGGCTTCGAAATCGATCTTGCCGAAGTCGATGCCAACGAGCGCTGCATTGATCAAATTGGAGGGTATCAAAATGACGCGGCCGGGAGTGATCGCCAACGGGCGACAGTGTGCCGGCCGCGGCGAGGGTTAGGACTGTTCGGAATCCGGGTGGAAATTCACCGGACGGGCAGGCACGACCGTCGAAATGGCGTGCTTGTAGACCATCTGGGTGACCGTATTCCGGAGCAACACGACGTACTGGTCGAACGATTCGATGTTCCCTTGAAGCTTGATGCCGTTGACCAGGTAGATCGACACCGGCACATGCTCTTTACGCAGTGCGTTCAAAAACGGGTCTTGTAACAATTGCCCTTTGTTGCTCATAGCAAACTCCGTATTTTTTTGCAGGTTGACTGAATTGACGGCGAAGAAAAAGAGATCCGCCGCCAACCGCTACACTATAGCTGATTTTCATTTCGACGCGCGGGCCCGGGACCCCCGGCCAAACCCAGCATACACGCGGGTTTCAGCCCAGGTTTAAGACCAGCTTCAGCTTGCTTCAGCCTTTGTCCGCGTAAGGGTTCGTCGACGATCTGAACTCTATTCGCAATGGAGTCCCCGTCAGCTTGAAAGTTTCCCGGAAGCGATTTTCGAGGTACCGCTTATACGTGTCGGTGATCGCGTCGAGCGCATTGCCGTGAATCACGATAATCGGCGGATTCTGTCCGCCCTGGTGTGCGTAACGCAGCTTCGGACGCACTGGACCGCGACGGCGCGGCTGCTGGAATTCGACCGCCTCGATCAGCGCGCGCGTCAGCTTCGGCGTCGGCAGCTTCGACATCGCGGCCGTGTACGCGTCGTCGACCGAACGCATCAGCGGCCCGATTCCGGTTTTTTCCGCGGCGGAAATGAAATGGAATTTGGCGAAGTCCAGAAATTTTAGTTTGCGTTCGAGGTCGGCTTTGGTGCGCTCGCGCACATGCGGATCGAGACCGTCCCATTTGTTCACGCCAACCACCAACGCGCGGCCCTGCTCGACGACGAAGCCAGCGATGTGCGCATCCTGATCCGAGATGTCCTGACGCGCGTCGAGCAGCAGGATCACGACGTTCGCATCGGAGATCGACTGCAGCGTCTTCACGACCGAGAACTTTTCGATCGCCTCGAACACCTTGCCGCGGCGGCGCAGGCCGGCCGTGTCGATCAGCGTATACGGCTTGCCGTTGCGCTCGAAATCGACGTAGATCGAGTCGCGCGTAGTGCCGGGCATGTCGAATGCGATCACGCGCTCTTCGCCGACCAGCGCATTGATCAGCGTCGACTTACCAACGTTCGGCCGGCCGACGATGGCGATCTTCACGCCGCGCGCTTCCTTGTCTTCCTCGCTCTCTTCCGGCTGACCGGCATACGCGACTTCGAGCGCCTCGTTGATCATGTCGGTGACGCCGTCGCCGTGCGCGGCCGAAATCGCGCGCGGATCGCCGAGACCGAGTTCGTAGAAGTCGGCCGCGACGTTGGCGTACTTCATGCCCTCGGCCTTGTTCACAACGAGGAAGATCGGCCGGCCGACCTTGCGCAGATAGTCGGCGATCGACTTGTCCTGCGGCGCGAGACCGTTGCGCCCATCGACGATGAACACGACGACGTCCGACTCTTCGACCGCCTGGCGGGTCTGGCGCGCCATCTCGTGCAGGATGCCGTCTTTCGCGACCGGCTCGAAGCCGCCGGTGTCGACGACCAGATACGGCCGCTCGCCGGCGCGTCCTTCGCCATAATGGCGATCCCGCGTGAGACCGGGCAGGTCGGCAACCAGCGCATCACGCGAACGCGTAAGGCGGTTGAACAGCGTGGATTTCCCCACATTGGGGCGCCCAACGAGGGCAATAACGGGTTTCATCTGATGTTGTTCACGGTGAAACGCGGGATCGCAACCGATCGCGCGCGTAGCGACGCCAGGCGGCCGCCACGGGGTGGCGTTCTGACGAAATTATCACGAATTCAGCCTGCTCCGGATGCGCGATCGATTTGCGCATCCAGGCGGACGGGAGTGGGCTGCACAGACGCCGCCGGGGGCGCCTGCTTCAGACCGGGCTGCTCGACGGCTGACGCGCTCGTGTTCGAGGGCGTCTTTAATTTGCAAGGCCGCCGACGAAGCGCACGCGCCGCCTTGCATGCCGGCGGCCACAGCCTCGATCCGACTTGCCGGACCAGCCCATCCGGCGATTTTTTCTATTGAGCCTGCCCGATCACGCGACGGGCAGCATGGCAACCCGACGCAGGAGCCGCACGCCAAAGCCGGCGCAGACTTCAATTAAAAAGCGCGCGGCCGGCAAAGCCGGCCTGCGCGCCTGACATCATCTATCGCGATCAGCGCGGACGATAGCCGAACAGGCCGCCGTCGCGCGTCTGTACGACCAGCGTGTCGCCAGCCAGCACCGGCGCCGCGGTAATCGCGCTGCCGTCGGTCTTCACTCGTGCGACGAGCGTGCCGTCGACGGTCGACAGGAAATGCACGAAGCCCTTGTAGTCGCCGAACACGGCCGCGCGGCCGAGCAGCGTCGGCACGCTCAGGTCGCGGTTCTTCAGCGTGTCGTTCTTCCACAGTACCGAGCCGTTGTTCACGTCGAATGCGGACACGACCGACCAGTCGTCGGCGGCGACCACGCTGCGCTCATCCTGCGCGAGGCCGGTCGTGCTCGAGAACGGCTTGCCCCACAGCGCGCGGCCCGAATTGGCGTCGAAACAGCCAATCTGGCCCTGGAACGTCACGGCGCAGGTTTCCGAACCCACCAGCGTGGGCGGGCCGGTCACGTCGTTGATACGCTCGACCTCGGTCACCCCCTTCGGATACGACACCGGCGTCTGCCAGTAGGCGTCGCCCGTCTGCAAGTTGATCGCGGCGAACGAGCCGCCCGGGAAGCCGGCCAGCACGGCCGCGTCACCTGCGAACGTCATGCCCGACGACACGCGCAGGTTCAGCGGCACGGCGCGGTTGCGGAAGTTCCACTTCTGCTCGCCGGTTTGCGCGTTGAACGCGACGATCTGGCCGTCGATCGTGCGCACGATCACGAGGCCGTTGCCGACGAGCGGCGGCGTAATGAGCTCGCCCGGCGCCTTCGCGGTCCACAGCTGCTTGCCGTCCGCGCCTAGCACGTACACGTCGCCCTTCAAGCCACCGACCGCGGTGAGCGTGCCATCGCTGCCGACGCCCGCCGACAGATCATCGTGCAACTTGACGCGCCACACGTCCTTGCCCGTTTGCGCGTCGATCTTGGCAACCGTGCCATTCGTGCCGGCAGCGTACACGGCATTGCCGACCGCAACCGGCGAGAACAGGTAGCGGCCCGCCTTGCCGACGCTCGCCGACCAGGACTGCTGCACGTCGAGCACGGGTTTGAACTCGGTGAGCGGCGTCGGCACACGGCGCTCGTCTTTCGTGGATGAGCAAGCCGCCAGCGTGAGAATGGTCATCGCACAGATAACGGGCACGGCGTAACGTTTCAGCAGATTCATCGGTGGACGAAGCATTCAGGAAATTGGATTAAAGGAGACCGCCTTGCGGTCGTGGCTCGCGGCGCGCCGCGCGGGACGCTCAGCCGCCAAGCGCATCCAGCTTGAACTGGATCAGCTGGCGCGCCGAACTGTCGCTGTTCGACAGCGAGTCGAGCGCCAGCTTGTAGGCCGCGCGCGCGTCGTCGCGCTTGCCCTGGGCGGCGAGCAGGTCGCCGCGGCGGTCCGCCACGACGCCCTTGAAGGCATCGGATTGTGGCTCGGCCAGGAGCGCGAGGCCCTGGTCGTATGCCTTGTCGTCGAGCAGCAGCGATGCCATGCGCAGCTTCGCGATCTGCTTGAACTCGTCGTCCTTCGCGTGATCGATCGTCCATTGCAGCTGCGCTTTCGCGCCGGCTTCGTCGCCAGCGGCGTACAGCGCCTTGGCGGCGCCCAGCGCAGTCATCTGCGCGTAGGCAGTGCGGCCGAACTTGTCTTCCATGTCGGCGGCGACGCGCGCAATCTGCGCCTTATCGCCCGATGCCGCGGCTTGCTGAGCCTGGTCATACAGCACCGCGGCTTCCGCGGCCTGACGACGCTGCCAGAAATTCCAGCCGTTCCAGCTCGCGCCTGCCAGCAACACCACCAGCACGATCCACGTGGTCGCATTGCCCCACTGCGTCCACCATGCCTTCAGACTTTCAATCGATTCTTGTTCGTCGTGGTAACTCATCGCCCGGCGATTTCCTCATTCTTGCTACGTGTGCGTGTCGAGCCAGCCGGCCCAACGACATCGCGATCAGTCGTCGCCGTCTTCGGCGGATGCAACCATCGCATTGATTAGATATTCGGTCAAGTCTTCGGCGGGCACGTTCTGTTGCTCGTTCTTACCGCCGTGGGCTTGCGTATCGCGCAGCGGTTTCACGCCGACCGTGCCGTTGGCGATCTCATCTTCGCCGAGCACGACCGCGAACGCGGCGCCGCTCGCGTCGGCGCGCTTCATCTGCGACTTGAAGCTTGCCGACTGACCGTCCGCGCTGCAATGCAGGATCACGTCGAGACCGGTATCGCGCAGACGCTCGGCGATGATGAACGCCTGCTCGCGCGCGGTGTCGCCCTGATGGACCACGTACACGTCGCAACCTTCGTCTTCCGGCACGAGCTGTTCTTCCTTCAGCAGCTCGAGAATCCGCTCGACGCCCATCGCCCAGCCGCACGCAGCCGTCGGCTTGCCGCCGAGCTGTTCGATCAGCGGATCGTAGCGGCCGCCCGCCGCGACCGTGCCTTGCGCGCCGAGTTTGTCGGTCACCCACTCGAACACGGTCAGATTGTAGTAATCGAGACCGCGCACGAGACGCGGATTGATCGTGAACGGAAGGTTGTTCGCCTTCAGCAGACGCTGCAGAGCTTCGAAGTGCGCGCGCGATTCTTCCCCAAGAAAATCGATCAGCTTCGGCGCGTTCCGCGCAACTTCCTGCAGCGCAGGATTCTTCGTATCGAGCACGCGCAGCGGGTTCGTATAGAGACGGCGCTTCGCGTCTTCGTCGAGCACGTCTATGTGCTTTTCGAGATACGCGATCAGTTCGACACGATGCGCGGCGCGCTCTTCAGCGAGGCCCAACGAGTTGATTTCGAGCTTGATGCCAGTCAGGCCGAGGTCGTCCCACAGACGCTGGCACATCATGATGATTTCCGCATCCGCATCCGGACCCGCGAAACCGAGCGCCTCGACACCGACCTGGTGGAACTGGCGATAACGGCCGCGCTGCGGACGCTCGTGACGGAACATCGGACCGATATACCACAGACGCTTCGGGCCATCGTACAGCATGTTGTGTTCGATCGACGCGCGCACCACGGCCGCCGTGTTTTCCGGGCGCATCGTCAGGTTTTCGCCGTTCAGTGCGTCGGTGAAGCTGTACATCTCTTTTTCGACGATGTCGGTCACTTCGCCGATACCGCGTGTGAACAGCTGCGTATGCTCGACGATCGGCGTGCGGATATTCTGGTATCCGTACGAACGCAGCATCGACTTGACGGTGGTTTCGAAAAATTCCCAGAGCCCGGCTTCCTGCGGAAGGATGTCGTTCATGCCCTTCACGCCAGACAGCTTCTCGAGCTTTTTCTTCTGTTCAGTCATCTGTGTTTCGATAGCCGGTTTTTAGTTGAGCGCGTCGGCGCGGCCATAGCGGCGCTCGACGTAGTCGCTCACGATTTGCTGGAATTCTTGCGCGATGTGCTCGCCGCGCAGCGTCTTCACCTTTTCGCCGTCGATGAACACCGGCGCGGCCGGATTCTCGCCCGAGCCCGGCAGGCTGATGCCGATATTCGCCTGCTTCGATTCGCCCGGACCATTGACGATGCAGCCCATCACCGCGACGTGCATCTGCTCGACGCCGGGATACTGGTCGCGCCACACCGGCATCTGCTGACGCAGATAGGTCTGGATCTGCGACGCGAGTTCCTGGAACAGCGTGCTCGTGGTGCGGCCGCAGCCGGGGCACGCGATCACCATCGGCGTGAACGACCGGAGGCCCATGGTCTGCAGAATTTCCTGACCGACGATCACTTCGCCTGTGCGCGACGCGCCCGGTTCCGGCGTCAGCGAAATACGGATCGTATCGCCGATGCCCTGCTGCAGCAGAACCGACAGCGCCGCGGTTGACGCGACGATGCCCTTCGAGCCCATGCCCGCTTCGGTCAGGCCAAGATGCAGCGCGAAATCGCAACGGCGCGCGAGTTCGCGGTACACGGCAATCAGATCCTGCACGCCGCTGACCTTGCACGACAGGATGATCTGGTCGCGCCCGAGGCCGAGTTCGACCGCACGTTCCGCCGAGCCGATCGCCGACTGGATCAGCGCTTCGTACATCACGCTTTGCGCTTCCCACGGAGTGGCGCGCGAGCCGTTTTCGTCCATCATCTTCGCGAGCAGGTCCTGGTCGAGGCTGCCCCAGTTCACGCCGATGCGCACCGCCTTGTCGTATTTGACCGCCGTCTCGATCATCTGCGCGAACTGCGTGTCGCGCTTCGCGCCGTGCCCGACGTTGCCCGGATTGATCCGGTACTTCGACAGCGATTCCGCGCAGCCCGGATAGTCGCGCAGCAGCAGGTGGCCGTTGTAATGGAAGTCGCCGACGAGCGGCACCATCACGCCCATGCGGTCGAGTTGCTCGCGGACCGCCGGAACGGCCGCCGCCGCTTCCGGCGTATTCACGGTGATACGCACCAGTTCGGACCCGGCTTGCGCCAGTTCCTTGATCTGGATAGCGGTACCGATCACGTCGGCGGTGTCGGTGTTGGTCATCGACTGCACGCGCACCGGCGCATCGCCGCCGACGGTCACGAGCTGGCCGCCCCAGCGGACGTTGACCGCATGCGACTTGCGCCGCATCGCGGGGCCGCCGAACACCGGCTCGTCTGAAACGATCTTGCTACAGGATTGGGATTGAGCTTCGGTTTGCATCGAAAAACCCATTTACGCCGCACGCGCTATGCAAAAACGCAGCGCCTGAATTGAAAAAGCGCCGCGGACCGGTTGACCGCGGCGCGTACCGTATCTGTCAAGGCAGCGCAAAGCGCGCCACGTTGCCCTTGGCTGTCGCATATTTCGACGGATCGACCGGCTGGCCGTCGAGCGTCACCGACTCGAGACCCGCCTTGTTGCCGACCGTGACCTTGAACGGACCGACACCCGTCACTTCCTTCGGATCCCCGGCATGCACGAGGCCGGAGAACAGTTCCTTGCCGTTCTTGTCACGCACGCTGAACCAGCTGTCCTGCGTCACGCGCAGCGCGACGACCGCCTCGCCGAGCGCTGGCGTGACCGCCGGTGCCGACGCGTTCGCCACGACCGCCGGTGCATTTGCGCTCTCCATGGCGGCCTGTGCCTGAGCCTGCGAGCCGGCCTTCGGTGCCGCGGCCGTCGGTGCCGGCGTTGCCGCTGTATTCGCTGCCGGGGCCGAGCCCGGCGCGGTGCCAGTGGCAAGCGGAGCCGGCATCGGCGTTGCCGACGCAGACACCGCATTATCAGCGCTTGCCGCGTTGTCAGCCGTGGCCGCCGCATCCGGCGCCGATGCCCCTTCCGCCGCCGTCGCCGGACCCTGAGCGACCGCGCCCGAAGCCGCCGTGTCGCTGATAGTCGAACTATTCGCGCTTGCCTTCAGGCGCGCGAGCCACGCGGACGAATCACCGCCGTTAGTGCGCCACATCCCGAGTGCGATGACCGCGACGACGATCGCCGCAATGCCCCACAGCCACGAACGGCTCTTATGCCCGCTGTCGCCGAGCGACAGCGAAACCTTGCCGCGCGGCAGATCCTTGCCCGATGACGCCGGCATCGACAGATTCGGCGCCGGCACGCCCTTCTCGCGACGCAGCGCCGCCGTAAAAGGCGCCGGATCGGCGCCCAGCATTTTCGCGTAGCTGCGCACGACGCCGAGTGCGAACGTCGTGTCCGGCAGATGGCTGACGTCGCCCGCCTCGAGCGCGCTCAGCTTGACGACAGACACCTTCAGCCGCGCCGACACGTCCTCGATAGTCCAGCCTTTCGACTCGCGCAACTGGGTCAAGCGCGCGCCAACCGCTGCCAACGAATCAAGGGCCGGCTGCACGACAGGCTGGACCACCGCCCTTGCAACGGGTGCCGGATGGCCATCGCTCGTGTCTGTCTCGTGCGGCTGCGGGTGCTGCGGCTCACTCATCCCAAATCCTTTCGCGTCGATTCTTTTAATCGTGCGACCGGACGGGCTCGAGCGTCACGTCCAAATCGCAGACCGTTTATAACAAAATGTGCGGCTTTGTGTACCGCTCCCGATCGATTCTGCAAACTTTCTTTTAATCGCCGGTGGCATGGGAGCATTTTTGCGCTCGCGGTGCTTTCCGCCGAACGCCGACGCCCTGCCGCCCCTCGCGATTACACGGCGCGAACCTCGATCACCTTCGCCGCCTTCCCGGTGCGCTCAGCAAGACGCGTGCGGTCTTTCACCGCGCCGGCCAGCTGACCGCAGGCAGCATCGATATCGTCGCCGCGGGTCTTGCGCACAGTGGTGACCACGCCAGCGTCCATCAACACCTGCGCAAACCGCTTGATCTGTTCCGGCTTCGAACGGATAAGGCCCGATTCGGGGAACGGATTGAACGGAATCAGATTGAACTTGCACGGCACGTTACGCGTGACGGCGAGCAGCTCGCGCGCGTGCGCCTCGCTGTCGTTCACGCCATCGAGCATGCAGTATTCGAACGTAATGAAATCTCGCGGCGCGACTTTCAGATAGCGCTCGCACGCCGCCATCAGCTCGCGCAGCGGATACTTTTTGTTGAGCGGCACCAGCACGTCGCGCAGCGCGTCGTTCGAGGCATGCAGCGACACTGCGAGCGCCACGGGTAGATCCGCGCCGAGCCGGTCCATCATCGGTACGACGCCCGAAGTGGACAACGTGACGCGCCGGCGCGACAGGCCGTACGCATTGTCGTCGAGCATCAGGCGCATGGCCGGCACGACCGCGTCGTAATTGAGCATCGGCTCGCCCATCCCCATCATCACGACGTTCGTGACGACGCGCTCGCCCTTGCCGTCGCCCCCCATCGCGCGGCCGCCGGCATCACCACGCGACGCGCGCAGCGCAAACTCAGCCATGCGCAACTGGCCGATGATTTCGCCGGTGGTGAGATTGCGGGAGAACCCCTGCTTGCCGGTCGAGCAGAACCGGCAGTTGACCGCACACCCAGCCTGTGACGACACACACAGCGTGCCGCGCGTTTCTTCGGGGATGTAGACGGTTTCAACGGCGTTGCCGTTTCCGACGTCGATCAGCCACTTGCGTGTGCCGTCCGACGAAACGTGGTCGCTGACGACGCCCGGCATCGTGATCGCGGCGCGCCCTTTGAGCTTTTCGCGCAAGGACTTCGCGAGATCGGTCATGCCGTCGAAGTCGGCAGCGTTGTATTGATGAATCCAGCGCTGCAATTGCTTGGCGCGAAACGGTTTCTCGCCCAGGCTGTCGCAATAGGCGACGAGCCCTTGGGCGTCGAGGTCGAGAAGGTTGACGGAGGGACTGCTCGTCATATCGAATCCTGCCATTTCATTGCGAGACTACGTTCATGCAACAAGCTGCATGAACGCCGTGCCCGTTCGCGCCCATTCCTGCTGCTTTTACCTTACTACTTTGCCGTGCAACGCGCGCGATTCATGCGATAAAACAACTCGGCTGCACGAAACGCGCCAGGCGGACACGGCTTGCGACCGAGGCCAGTGCCTGACCTCAGCGCGAGGCGCTCAACGCGAGTAGACGTTGACTTGGGGGAAGAAGAATGCGATTTCAATCGCGGCCGTTTCCGGTGCGTCCGAGCCGTGCACCGCGTTGGCGTCGATGCTGTCCGCGAAGTCGGCACGGATCGTGCCCTTTTCTGCCTTCTTCGGGTCAGTCGCACCCATCAGATCACGGTATTTCAGGATCGCGTTTTCGCCTTCCAGCGCCTGCACGACCACCGGACCCGAGATCATGAATTCGACGAGGTCCTTGAAGAACGGACGTGCTGCGTGCACGGCGTAGAACTTCTCGGCGTCAGCACGCGACAGATGAACCATGCGCGATGCCACGATCTTCAGACCAGCGTTTTCAAAACGGGTATAGATCTGGCCGATCACGTTCTTGGCCACTGCGTCCGGCTTGATAATCGACAGGGTGCGCTCGATCGCCATAAAAACTCCAAAAAATTAAGAAGTTACAGATTCAAATGAATCCGCTATTGTAGCATGCTCCCGTGCACCATTGCGATTGAACCCTTACATGATTGAAAGAATCAAAGCAAAGGGCGCGAAATACTGGTAGCGTAGGCCATGTGGGCGACTGGAGGTATTGAAACTCCGTGCTGCCGCGCTAATCTTACGGATGAACGGTGCGCCCGCCGGCGCTTCGCAAATTGCCGTATCACCATCACGAAACACGCTTCCGAGGTAAGGAGAGATCATGAACGAACATCCGTATATGTTTGGCCGCAACGGCGCGGTCAGCACGGTCGAAACACGCAACCGCGTGCTACGGAATACCTACTGGCTGCTCGCGCTGTCCATGATTCCGACCGTGCTCGGCGCGTGGGTGGGTCTTGCCACCGGCTTCTCACTGTTCGCCGCCACCAGCCCCGCCATGAGCATGCTGGCATTCTTCGCGATCGCCTTCGGCTTCATGTTCGCGATCCAGCGCACCAAGGACAGCGCCGTCGGCGTCTTCGTACTGCTCGGCTTCACGTTCTTCATGGGGCTGATGCTGTCGCGCATTCTCGCGTTCGTGCTCGGCTTCTCGAACGGCCCGTCGCTGATCATGCTCGCTTTTGGTGGCACCGGTGTGATCTTCGCGGCCATGGCGACCATCGCCACGGTCAGCAAACGCGACTTCTCGGGCCTCGGCAAGTGGCTCTTCATGGGCGTGATCGTGATCCTGCTGGCTTCGGTCGCGAACGTGTTCCTGCAACTGCCGGCGCTGATGCTGACGGTTTCAGTCATGGCAATCGTGATCTTTTCCGCCTACATCATGTTCGACGTGCAGCGCGTCGTGAACGGCGGCGAGACGAATTACATCACGGCGACGCTGGCGATCTACCTGGATCTGTACAACGTGTTCGTCAATCTGCTTGCGCTGCTCGGCATTTTTGGCGGCAACCGCAATTAAGTTTGCCCGGTCGTGCGGCGTGCCCCACGCCGCACTCGACGCTCAAATTAGAAGCCCATAACGATTGCTCGTTATGGGCTTTTTCATTACCTGACCACCCGGCGCATGGCGTGCAGCGCGACCGGACGCCGACCGGGCGCCACAGTCACACCGTCAACCACGCGAAACCTTCGCTCTGCGACGCAACCACCACCTCCGTGGGAGCCGCGTCAAGCACGCCCGCCAGCGCCGCCTGCGCAAGTTCCGGCAGATTGTTCTGCTGGCTCAGATGCGCTGCGACCAGATGCCGCAAGCGCGAGCGGTCGAGCGACGCCAGGATTTCGGCCGCCGCGTGATTGTTCAGATGCCCGTGATTGCCGCCGATACGCGCCTTCAGCAACGGCGGATAGCGACTGCCCGCGAGCATCTGCACGTCATGATTGCATTCGAGCACGAGCGCGTCGCAGCCACTCAGCACCGCGCTGATATGCGGCGTGGACGTGCCCACGTCGGTGAGCACGCCAAGCCGGCTCGCGCCGTTCGAGAACACGTATTGGAGCGGTTCGCGGGCGTCGTGCGGAACGGTATAAGGGAGAACGCTGAGCTCTCCGATCGATACCGCCTCGTCGCCCCACAGCACCTGCAGGTCAACATCGGCTTCGTCGGCGCCCACCGCGCGCGCGGTGCCCCAGCTCATGTACAGCGGAATCGACCACTTGCGCGCCAGCGTCAATGCGCTGCCGATGTGATCGCTATGTTCATGCGTAATCAGAATCGCGTCGAGGTGCTCGGCACTCGCGCCGAGCCGCGTCAGACGCCGCTCGACTTCGCGCGCGGAAAAACCGCAATCGAGCAGCACACGCGTGGTGACCGCACCGCTGCGCGCCTCCACCAGCAGCGCATTGCCTTCACTGCCGCTGCCGAGACTTGCGAAGCGCACGACCCGCCTTAGTTCAGTTGCGCGTGCAGCAGCGACACGATGCGCTGCGCGTCCGACGACGTGTCGATCTGCCCATTCGCGTCGACGACCGCGACCTGCGTCACTGCGTCGCCCTTCGCGCGCACGTTGACGAGGAATTCCTGGCCCGGCTTGCGCGTCGAATTGCCGCTGTAGAACAGTTTGCCGAACAGGCCTTCCTTCTTCAGTTCCTGCATCGAATCCGCGTAGCGCACGTAGTAGATGCCCTTCTCGCGATCGCGGTTGTCGACCGTAAAGTTGGTGCGATCGAGCGCGAGGCCCACACGCAGCCAGGCACGGTCGAACGACTCCTGCAGATCGAGCGTCGACGCACCCGCGTTCTGCTCGATCGTGGTCGGCGCGGCGGCGGTGCGCGCGTCGGTCAGCAGCTGCTTCGATTGTGCTTCAGTCAGGCCGAACTTCTGCATCAGCTTGGCGAGAAACAGCGCCTCGAGCGCCGGATCACGCGGACGCTCTTCCCAGCGCGAAGACGTCTTGTCCTGCCCGGTCATCACCTCTTCCATCGCGCTGTGCGTGATCGAGATATCGGTCGCGCTGTCCGGACCGCGCGATACCAGCGTGCGGAAACTGTCGCGGGTGCCCGACGAATAAGCGAAGTCGATGACCTTGCCGATCGTGCGGCGGAACCAATCATCCGGAATGTTCGCGCGGTTTTCCGCCCAGTCGGTCGTCATGATGCCGGTGGCCGGCGCATCGGTCTTCAGCACGAAGCCGTTTTCCTGCCAGAACTCCTGCAGCTGCGGCCAGAGCTGCTCCGGGGAACGGCCGTCTACCACCAGCCAGCGACGGTCGCCGTCGCGCTCGATATGCATGCCGAGCGGATCCTGCGCGTTCGGCTGACCTTCGGTCGCGTTGCCGGCCGCCGTGACAGCGCGCGTCGGCGTGCCACCAAGCGCCAGATTGGCCGGCGGTGCCACATAGCGCTGGTCGTTCGGCGACGTGCTCAGATCGCTCGGCACGGCGAGCGGCGGCGCGCTCGAGGTCGCCTTGTAGTTGACGCGGTCGGAAGCGAACCAGTCGTTCAGCGTGTCACAGCCGGCGAGCGTCGACAGGGCAAGCGCCAGCGCCGCCATGCGGGTTGCGTGGAGGGAAAGTGCGGAACGTTTCATGAGGTCCTTCGTGATGCTGGAACGCGATGCCTCGTTCGATCTGCCGGGAACGTGGGCTGAAGCGACGTCGGTTAATGAAATGCCGGTGGCGGTCTTGCGTGGGCGGCGGGACGGTCGGCCCGTTCAGCCGAGCAGGCCCGCTTCGCGCAGCGCGCCGCGCACCACTTCGTGGTATTGCGCGTCGAGCGGCGTAAGCGGCAGGCGGATGCCGCCCTGCACACGCCCCAGTTGCTGCAGCGCCCACTTCGCCGGAATCGGATTCGCTTCGGCAAACAGGTACTTGTGCAGTGACAGGAGTTTCAGATGAATGTCGCGTGCGGTCTTCACGTCCGCGGCGAGCGCGGCCTTGCACAGTTCGCTCATTGCGCGCGGCGCGACGTTCGCGGTGACCGAAATATTGCCGTGACCGCCGAGCAGCATCAGCGCGATCGCGGTGGGGTCGTCGCCGCTATAGATGCCGAAGTGCGCCGGCGCCGACTTGATCAGATGCGCGGCGCGGTCGATGTTGCCCGTGGCCTCCTTCACGCCGACGATGCCCGGCACCTGCGCGCAGCGCAGGATGGTCTCGTTGCTCATGTCGGCGACGGTGCGGCCCGGCACGTTGTACAGAATCACTGGCAGATCGACGGTTTCGGCGATCTTCGCGAAATGGCGGTAGATGCCTTCCTGGGTCGGCTTGTTGTAGTACGGCACGACCTGCAGCGTGGCATCCGCGCCGACGTCCTTCGCGTGTTGCGTGAGTTCGATCGCCTCAGCGGTGGAATTGGCACCCGCGCCCGCGATGACAGGAATGCGTCCAGCGGTGTGCTCGACCGCGGTCTTGACCATCAGCACGTGTTCTTCGACCGACAGCGTGGCCGACTCGCCGCTCGTGCCGACCACGACGAGCGCATTCGTGCCTTCCTCGACGTGCCAGTCGATCAGTTTGCGAAACGCCGGCAGATCGAGGCTGCCGTCTTCGAGCATCGGAGTGATGATGGCAGGAATGCTGCCGCGGATCTGAACGCCGTCCTGGTGACCGCTGTGGTTGCCGTTAGTCATGAAACGCCATGAATATGATCAGGTAAACCGCGATTGTAGCGGATTAGCCAGCCAACTCGTAACAAGGTGGCGCTGTTGCCCGTGCAGGATCATGCGCCCGGGCCGTTTCCCGAACCGCGCAGATGCGCTGAACGTAGGCCGGACGCGGCTCGGCGAGAAATCCGTCCTGAAATGCGATCACCCGCAGGTGGCCCCGCACGGTGTCGAGCAGCTCGCCAGGCGCGAGCAAAAACGCCGGATTGGAGGGTTTGCCGACGCTTTCGTTTCCTTGCGCGAAGGTCTCGTAAACCAGTACGCCGCCGGGCGCGAGCGCGCGCAGCAACTGCGGAAAAAGCGGCCGGTGCAGGTAGTTGGTGACCACGACGGCGGCGAACGCCGCATCGGCCGGTAGTGGCCACGTCGCGCCTTCGAGATCGGCCACGAGAGGTGTGACGAGCGGCGCGTCGCGCAGCAGGTCGAGAGCAGCCGCGTCGCGATCGATCGCGGTGACCGGATGGCCGAGCGACGCAAAAAAGCGCGCATGCCGCCCGGCCCCCGACGCGACGTCGAGCACCGCGCCGCCCGGCGCGATCAGGTGCGCCCAGTGACGCACCCAGCGCGACGGTTCACCGAGGCCATGCAAGCCACTGGTAACGGGCGTGCTCATCGCTGCACCGCGGTGCGTCGGGTGCGCATCAGTTGTACGACAGCCCCATCGCCTCACGGACGTCGCGCATCGTTTCGGTCGCGAACCGGCGTGCCTTGTCGCAGCCATCGGCGACGATCGCGCGCAACAGCGACGGGTCGTCCATGTACTTCTGCGCGCGCTCGAGCATCGGCTGCTGCTCGCGCAGAATCCCTTCGACGACCGGCTGCTTGCAATCGAGGCAACCGATGCCTGCCGAGCGGCAGCCCTTCTGCACCCACTCGTGGGTCGCTTCGTCGGTATAGACCTGATGCAACTGCCACACCGGGCACTTGTCGGGATCGCCCGGATCGGTGCGGCGCACGCGCGCGGGGTCGGTCGGCATCGTACGGACCTTCTTCGTGATGGTTTCCGCGTCTTCGCGCAGGCCGATCGTGTTGCCGTATGACTTCGACATCTTCTGGCCGTCGAGACCCGGCATGCGCGACGCCTCGGTCAGCATCGCCTGCGGCTCGACGAGGATGATCTTGCGCGAACCTTCGAGATAGCCGAACAGGCGCTCGCGATCACTCATCGACAGGCTTTGCGATTCCTGCAGCATCGCCCGCGCGCGTTCGAGCGCTTCGTCGTCGCCTTCCTGCTGATACGCGTTGCGCAACTCGTGATACAGCTTCGAGCGCTTGCCGCCGAGCTTCTTCGCGGCTTCGTTCGCCTTCTCCTCGAAGCCCGGCTCACGGCCGTACAGGTAGTTGAAACGACGGGCGATTTCGCGCGTCATCTCGACGTGCGGCACCTGGTCTTCACCGACCGGCACGAGCGAGCCGCGATACAGCAGAATGTCCGCCGCCATCAGCACCGGATAGCCGAGGAAGCCGTAGGTGGACAGGTCCTTGTCCTTCAGCTTTTCCATCTGCTCCTTGTAGGTCGGCACGCGTTCGAGCCAGCCGAGCGGCGTGCTCATGCCGAGCAGCAGCGCCAGCTCGGCATGCTCGGGCACCTTGCTCTGGATGAACAGCGTCGCCTGCGCCGGATCGATGCCGGAAGCGAGCCAGTCGATCAGCACGTCCCACACGTTCTTTTCGATCACTTCGGGCGTTTCGTAGTGCGTCGTCAGTGCGTGCCAGTCGACCACGCAGAAGAAGCACGGGTATTCGGACTGCAGCCGCACCCAGTTTTTCAGCACGCCGTGATAGTGGCCGAGGTGCAACGACCCGGTGGGCCGCATGCCGGAGAAGATACGGTCTGGGAACATGGTTATTTAGAAAAGCGAAACAAGTGGAGTCAGAATTGCAGTGATCGCGCTATACCCGAGCGTCACGAGTGGCCTCAACCAGAAACGCGTGAGCGTACCCGTCATCACCAGCGCCATCACGATGAAAAAGCCGTACGGCTCGAGCCTCGACAACGCGATCGATTGCTTCGGCGGCAACAGGGCCATCACCACGCGGCCGCCATCGAGCGGCGGCAGCGGAAACAGGTTCAGCACGCCGAGCACGAGATTGACGCCGACGCCAGCGCCCGCCATGCGCGTGAAAAACGGTTCGTTGACATTGAGCCCCGCGAGCGCAACGCCGAACACGCCCCAGAACAGCGCCTGGATGAAATTGCACACGGGCCCGGCCGCCGCGACCCATAGGCTGCCCCAGCGCGGGTTGCGCAGACTGCCGAACGCGACCGGCACCGGCTTCGCATAGCCGAACACGAACGCGCCGCTCGTCGCGAAGTACAGCAGCAGCGGAATGGCGATCGTGCCGAGCGGATCGATGTGCCGCATCGGGTTCAGCGATACGCGGCCGAGCACGTACGCGGTGTTGTCGCCGAGCCAGCGCGCGACGTAGCCATGCGCAGCCTCGTGCAGCGTAATCGCGAAGATCACCGGCAGCGCGTACACCGCAATGGTTTGTATCAGGGAAGAATCCATAGCTCGCTATTGTAACAATGCGCTCGCGCGTGTCTGTCCGCTTTCGCTCACGACGCTCACGCCGTTTCCTCGAGACCGAACGGCGCGAGCGAGCCGCGCCCTGCCCGCACCAGCACCGGCTCCGAGCCGGTCAGATCGATTACGGTGGACGGCTCGCACACGCACGCGCCGCCGTCGATCACCAGATCGAGCTGCTTTTCGAGCCGCGCGCGGATTTCCTCGGGGTCGTTCAGCGGCTCGGTTTCGCCGGGCATGATCAGTGTCGAGCCGAGCAGCGGCTGGCCGAGCTCCTCGAGAATCGCGAGCGTGATCGCGTGATCCGGCACGCGCAGGCCGATCGTCTTGCGCGACGGATGCGACACGCGCCGCGGCACTTCCTTGGTGGCCTGCAGCACGAACACGTACGGACCCGGGGTCACCGACTTAAGCAGCCTGTACTGCCAGTTGTCCACCATAGCAAAATTGGCGAGCTCCGACAGATCACGCACGAGCAGCGACAGTAGTTGCTTTTCGTCGAGTCCGCGGATGCGCCGCAGGCGTTCGACCGCATCCTTGTCGTCGAGACGGCAGGCGAGCGCGTAGGTCGAATCGGTCGGCAAGGCGACCACGCCGCCGCCGTTGATGATCTGCACGGCCTGCTTGACGAGACGCGGTTGCGGATTGTCGGGGTGAAGCCGAAAGTATTGGGACATGGAGACTCACGATGGCGGCAGACGAACTGCGGCGGATGGGCTGCGGCGAGCAGAGCGCGTGCCGCATCCAGCCAGCCCGCGCGCCGTGCCGCTCCGGCCCGGCGCGCGGTCACAGCCAGCGTTCCCAAACGGGCTTCAGATCGGCGGGTAGCGGCGGCAGTGCACCGAGTTCCATGCGGCCTTCGCCAGGCGCATGGAAGTCGGAACCGCGCGAGGCCTCGAAGCCATAGCGACGCGCGACGTCCGCATATTCGCGGTACTGGTCGGGCGTGTGGCTGCCGGTCACGACCTCGATCGCCTCGCCGCCGAGGTCGATGAATTCGCCAAAGAACGCGTCGAATTCGAGTTGCGAATATGCGTAACGACCGGGATGCGCGACGATCGCGACGCCGCCCGCGGCCTGGATCCAGCCGAGTGCGTCGGCGAGCCTGGCCCAGCGGTGCGCGACGTAAGCCGGCTTGCCGTCGCCGAGATAGCGGTCGAACACTTCCTGGGTGTTTGCGCAGTGGCCGTGCTCGACCAGGAAGCGCGCGAAATGCGTGCGCGACATCATGTCGGGATTCGACACGTAATGCAGCGCGCCCTCGTACGCGTCTGGAATGCCGAGCGTGGCCAGTTGCTCGCCGATTGCTTCGGCGCGCGCGGCGCGGCCGTCGCGCGTGCGGGCGAGACCGTCGATCAGGATCTGGCTGCCCGGATCGATACCGAGTCCGACGATATGCACGGTGCGCCCCGCCCACGTGACCGAAATCTCGACGCCGCTCAGGTAATCCATGCCGAGAGCCTCGGCCGCGGTGCGCGCCTCGTGCTGGCCGCCCACTTCGTCGTGATCAGTGAGCGCCCACAGCGTCACGCCGTTAGCGTGCGCGCGGCGCGCGACGTCGGCCGGCGCGAACTGGCCGTCGGAAACGGTGGAGTGGCAGTGAAGATCGGCGTTCATCGTGGTCCTGGAAGGGTTCTGCGGTCATTTTACTGCAATGCAGTAAGGGGCCGCAGGGGTATCTCGCGACGCCAGTGCCGGTTGCCGGCGTGCCGCGAGGTCAAGACCAGTCAGCGCCGATCCCGCGACCTCCGGGCGACCCACGAGCGCCGTTTCAAACGTAGCTTCAGGCGCGGTGTCAGGTGCAGAACCCCTCGATCAACGCGGCGATCTGCTCCGGCTGGTCGTGATGCACCATGTGCCCCGCGCCGTCGATGATCTTCTCGCGCCAATCGGGAAACGCCTGGAAACGCGCCTTGAATTCGTCGAGCGGAATGTCGCCGGCGATCTGCGCGAGCGTCGGCGAGCCGGCGGCCTCGACGTGCAGCACCTTCGCGCTGACCTTACGCCACACCGCCATCACCTCGTCGAGGCGATACAGCGTCGGGCCGCGGACCTTGTGCGCCGGATCGGCGAGCAGCATGAAGCGCCCTTCGCCATCCGGCTTCGACCAGTGCTGCGCGAGAAACTGCGCACGCCGCGGAACGAGGCGCGGATTGGTTTTGATCAGGCGCGCGGCGACCTCGTCGAGTGATGCGTAGCGCTTGAGCTGCGGTGGATCGCGCAATTCGTCGAGCCAATTGAGCAGGCGCTTCGGCGCCTGCGCCGAATGCGATGGCGCGAGCCCGAAGCCTTCCAGATCGACCACGCGCCGTACCCGCTGCGGCCGCACGCCCGCATACAGGCACACGACGTTCGCGCCCATGCTGTGACCGACGAGGTTCACCTGGCCGTCGGGCGCGTAGTGGTCGATCAGCGCGTCGAGATCGCCGAGATAGTCCTGCACCCAGTAGCTGCCGCCGCCGCGCTCGGCGACCGGCCAGTCGGACAGACCGAAGCCGCGCATGTCGGGCGCGATCACCTGCCAGTCGCCACCGAGCGCATCGACGACGAACTGGAACGACGCGCCGACGTCCATCCAGCCGTGCAGCATGAACAGTATCCGCGCATCGGGATGGCCCCAGCGCCGCACGTGCAGCCGGACGCCGCGCGCGGCAACGAACTCAGAGCGGGATGTATTCATGAACGGCGCACCCGTAAAAAAGAATGGTCGTTCGATTATAGGAACAGCGGCGCAAGAAGTGGTAACGGTTTATTGACGCGATGCTCGGTCGTCCGTTGCCTGCATGGCTTGCTGCGCATCCTGACTCGCGAGCGCGGCGAGTTCGGCATCGTCGAAACCAGCGTCGCGGCGCGCTTCGAAATTGAACGGACCACGCAGTTTCGGCGCGTGATACTGGTCGGCGAGACGCAGATAGGTGTGGTGCGGATCGAGGCCGTCCGCGTCGCACAGGTGACGAAACCAGCGGTTGCCGATCAGCACGTGGCCGATTTCATCGCGCAGGATCACGTCGAGAATCGCCGCCGACGCGTGATCGCCGGCCTGCTGCAGACGCGCGCGGATCGGCGGCGACGCGTCGAGGCCGCGCGCTTCGAGCGTACGCGGCACGAGCGCCATGCGCGCGAGCACGTCGCCACGGGTGCGCTCGCACATGTCCCATAGGCCGCCGTGCGCCGGGAAGTCGCCGTACGCGTGGCCATATTCGGCGAGACGCGCGGCGAGCAGCGAGTAGTGATACGCCTCTTCGGCGGCGACTTTGAGCCAGTCGGTATAGAACCCGGCGGGCATGCCGGGGAAACGCCAGACGGCGTCGAGCGCCAGATTGATCGCATTGAACTCGATGTGCGCGAGCGCGTGGAGCAGCACCGCGCGGCCCTGCGGCGACTGCATGCTGCGTCGACCGAGTTGGCGCGGTTCGACCAGTTCGGGCCGTTCGGGGCGGCCCGGCAGGCCAGCGGGCTCGGCGAGATCGAGGCCGGAGTCACAGAGCGCGCGACCGTCGAGTACCGCAGCGTACAACTCGCGGGCCGCCGCGGCCTTCGCGGCCGGATCCCGCTCGCGCAACGCGGCGAGCGCGGCGCGGCGCGCGCACGGCGG
The DNA here is from genome assembly GCF_014201065.1 of Paraburkholderia sp. Cpub6. NCBI lineage: Bacteria > Pseudomonadati > Pseudomonadota > Betaproteobacteria > Burkholderiales > Burkholderiaceae > Paraburkholderia > Paraburkholderia sp. Cpub6. Next base: position 635,473 of record NZ_JACHDM010000001.1, on the reverse strand, counting down.
CTCGTCGTAAGAATTCGATGCGCGAGAAGCGACAGAAACGGGCGAAGCGGCGGACGTCATGACAAACGGATCGGCGTTGGAAGCGGTAAAGACGGCGGACAGACGGCGGCTGAGCCGCGCGCGAGCAGTCAAGCGGCTCAAGCACACAACCGTTTACAATACCCGATTCGACCAACCGGCGCGCTTTCGGGCACGCCCGTCAGTTGGCGACGCAAGACCGCCAACCTCGCACCGCGCCGGCTGCGCGCCGCCCCGCCCATGCGTGGCAACCGATCAGACCATCATCGTGCACAGGATCGGAGTCACCGAAGGCCCGGCTCTGACCAACAAGGAGACATTGTGACGATTTACAAGCTGGGCGAAGCCGCCCCGATCATTCATGAAAGCGTGTTCGTCGCGGATTCGGCGAACATCATCGGCAACGTAACGCTCGAGGAGAACGCGAGCGTGTGGTTCGGCGCGACACTGCGCGGCGACAACGAGCCGATCACGATCGGCGCCGGCAGCAACGTGCAGGAAAGCGCGGTGCTGCACACCGACCCCGGCTATCCGCTGACGGTCGAGTCGAACGTGACGATCGGCCATCAGGCGATGCTGCACGGCTGCACGATCAAGGAAGGCGCGTTGATCGGAATTCAGGCGGTGGTCTTGAATGGCGCGGTGATCGGCCGCAACTGTCTGGTCGGAGCGGGCGCCATCGTCACCGAGGGCAAGGTGTTTCCCGACAATACGCTGATCCTCGGCGCGCCCGCGAAGGCGGTGCGCGAACTGACGGAAGCGGATATCGCCAACATGCAGCGCGGCGCGGCAAGCTATGCCGGGCGCCGCGAGTATTTCAAGGCGCAGCTCGTACGCATCGGCTAGACGGCCGGCGCGCGGTGCGCAAAGGCGCGGCGTCATGCCGCGTCATTCCAGCGAGGAAAAGTTGTGAGCGACCAGTTGCAAAAATTCATGTTCAGCGCGGCGCCGGTGCGCGGCGAGATCGTTTCCCTGCGCAATACCTGGCAGGACGTGCTGACGCGCCGCGATTATCCGGCGCCCGTGCGAACGATTCTAGGCGAAATGATGGCCGCGTGCGCGCTGCTGTCGGCGAACCTGAAGTTCGATGGCACGCTCGTCATGCAGATTTTCGGCGATGGCCCGGTCAAGATGCTGGTCGTCCAGTGCAGCTCGAACCTGACGATGCGCGCCACCGCGAAGCTGTCCGGCGAAGCCGCCCATACGATCGACGACACGACCTCGCTCATCGATCTGGTGAACGCGAGCGGCTACGGCCGCTGCGTGATCACGCTCGACCCGGCCGCCAAGCAGCCCGGCCAGCAGCCGTACCAGAGTATCGTGCCGCTGTCGGGCGTGGACGGAGCGCTGAAGTCGATCGCCGAGGTGCTCGAGCACTATATGCATCACTCCGAGCAGCTCGACACGCGCATGTGGCTCGCGGCGAACACCGAGCGCGCGGTCGGCATGCTGCTGCAGAAACTGCCGGGCGACGGCGGCATCGTCCCGCATCCGGGCGAGCTCGACGCGGATACGTGGGAACGCGTGTGCACGCTCGGCGGCACGCTGTCGCACGACGAGCTGCTGAAGGAAGAACCTGAGACGGTGTTCCGACGCCTGTTCTGGCAGGAAAACGTCCAGCATTTCGAGCCGGTTACCACGCGCTTCGAATGCACGTGCTCGCGCGAAAAAGTCGGCGCGATGCTGAAGATGCTTGGCCGCGATGAAGTCGACAGCGTGATCGAGGAACGCGGCCACGTCGAGATTCACTGCGAGTTTTGTAATCAGCGCTACGAGTTCGACCCGGTCGACGTCGCGCAACTTTTCGTGGCCGGTGGACTCTCACAGGGTGTGACGCCGGCGGCCGCGCAGCGGCACTAGACCGCGCTTTCGCCGAAGCGGAGTACGTGCCCGTGAACTGATCGGGCTCTTCAACGCAAGTCTTGACCGCGCCGCCCCATGCCTCGTCACGGCTCGGGCGGCGCGTTGCTTTTGAGCGCGGCGTTGATACTTTGGAGGGATGCATGCGGCGCTGCGCGTTGGAAGACGCTTGCTCGAGCCTCGGACCGATGGAGATTCGACCATGAAGCACACGCTTTCGTTGATCCTTGCCGTCTTCACGGGCAGCGCGGTGCTGGCCGGCTGCTCGATCGATCCGCCTGGCCCAGCGCCGATTCTGAGCCGTCTGCCGCCCGATCAGGCCGAAGCCATCAGTCATACGCAGACGCTGACACCGGAGGAACGCGCGCGCTATGACGCGATCGAGCAACAGGTCATGTTCGAACAGAATCAGACGATGGCCGCGGACGCCGCCGCGCAAGCCTGGTCGCGCTATTACTCGCGTTCGCCGCCCGTGAGGTTTTCCGCGGGCTTCTCGAGCGGCGGCTGGGGACGTGGCTGGGGAACCGGGATCGGCGTCGGGTTCGGGCCGTATTGGGGCTGGTAGGGCGAACACGGCAGCATAAAAACAAAAAAGCGCGGTTCAAGATGAACCGCGCTTTTTTTGCGCCTTCCTGCGAGGCCGATGCGAAATATCGAACCTCAGTGCACCGGCTTCTTCTCCTTCGCAGCCGCTGCCTTCCCGCCATGCTTGCGATCCGGCTTCGCGCGCGACTCCGGATTCGGCACCACATGCAGCGGCGCGGCCGACACCTCACCGCGCGTCGAGGTGTTCGCCGACGGCGTATTCGCCAACGGCACCGGCTGGTTCGGCGACACGAACTGCACGAACACTTCGCCGTCCTTGACCATGCCCATTTCGTAGCGCGCCCGCTCTTCGACCGCGGCCGTGCCATTCTGCAGGTCCTGCACTTCGCCCTGGATGCGCTCGTTGCGCAGCTTCGCGTCGGCATTCTTCTGCAGTTGCTGCGCGAGTTGTCCCTGCAACTCATGCACGCGCAGCCAGCCGCCGTGCCCCCACCAGAGCGGGTACTGGATCAACGCCAGCAGAACGATCAGGACAGCAGTGACAAGCCGCATGAAGTAAGCACAATAAATACGCGCCGCCCTGCGCTATACGCAGGGCGGCGAGGTCAATCAGAAACGAAGGATAACCGGCTCATCGATCGGCGTGAACAATCTGGCGAAGACCGCTTAGCGCAGATTGTAGAAGGCCGACTTGCCCGGGTAGCTCGCGATATCGCCGAGATCTTCCTCGATACGCAGCAGCTGGTTGTACTTCGAGATGCGGTCGGAACGCGACAGCGAACCTGTCTTGATCTGGCCGGCGTTCAGACCGACGGCGATGTCCGCGATCGTCGAGTCTTCAGTTTCGCCCGAACGGTGCGAAATCACCGCCGTGTAGCCCGCGCGCTTGGCCATTTCGATCGCCGCGAAGGTTTCCGTCAGCGTGCCGATCTGGTTGATCTTGATCAGGATCGAGTTCGCGATGCCCTTCTCGATGCCTTCCTTCAGGATGCGCGTGTTCGTCACGAACAGGTCGTCGCCGACCAGCTGGACCTTGTCGCCGAGCTTGTCGGTCAGCGTCTTCCAGCCTTCCCAGTCGCCCTCGTGCATGCCGTCTTCGATCGACACGATCGGGAACTTGTCGGCGAGGTTCGCGAGGTAGTCCGCGAATTCCGTCGACGACAGCTGCAGGCCTTCGCCCGCGAGCTGGTACTTGCCGTCGTGGTAGAACTCGCTGGCCGCGCAGTCGAGCGCGAGCAGCACGTCTTCACCGGCGCGGTAGCCTGCTTTCTCGATGGCTTGCAAAATAGTGGACAGGCATTCCTCGTTGCTGCCGAAGTTCGGTGCGAAGCCGCCTTCGTCGCCGACTGCCGTGCTCATGCCGCGGTCCGACAGGATCTTCTTCAGCGCGTGGAACACTTCGGCGCCGCAGCGCAGTGCTTCGCGGAAGCTCGGCTGGCTGACCGGCACGATCATGAATTCCTGGATGTCCAGGCTGTTGTTCGCATGCGCGCCGCCGTTGACGATGTTCATCATCGGCACCGGCAGTTGCATGGCGCCCGAGCCGCCGAAGTAGCGGTACAGCGGCAGACCGGCCTCCTCGGCCGCGGCCTTCGCGACGGCCATCGACACGGCCAGCATCGCGTTCGCGCCGAGGCGCGACTTGTTGTCGGTGCCGTCGAGCTCGAGCAGCGTCTTGTCGAGGAACGCCTGCTCGGAAGCGTCGAGACCCATGATCGCTTCGGAGATTTCCGTGTTGATGTGCTCGACGGCCTTCAGCACACCCTTGCCGCCGTAGCGGCCGGCTTCGCCGTCGCGCAGTTCGATCGCTTCGCGCGAGCCGGTCGACGCGCCCGACGGCACGGCCGCGCGCCCCATCGTGCCCGACTCGAGCAGCACGTCGCATTCGACGGTGGGGTTGCCTCGCGAATCGAGAATCTCTCGACCGATGATGTCTACGATAGCACTCATGGTTTCCTCAAAGGATGACGTTGAATTCTTTACTGTGACCTTGCATCGCGCTGTCGAACCGGAGTTGGCGCTTTAGCGCCTACTCCGGTCCCATGCAAAGCGCCTGCCGGTCTCCCCGACAGACAGCTCGCGCGCCGATACGTTCGACGACCATTATGCGAAAACGCCGCGGGTCGATTATCGAGGGCAATCGTGACACGCGGCGCACACCTGAATCAGTTGAAATCGCTTTCGAGGAACGGCCCGCGCTTGACGGCCCGGTCGAGCGTGACGAGCGTTTCGAGCAGGTCCGCCATGCGATTGAGCGGCACCGCGTTCGGCCCGTCCGACTTCGCTTGCGCCGGATTCGGGTGCGTTTCCATGAACAGACCGGCGACGCCGACCGCGACCGCGGCGCGCGCGAGCACCGGCACGAATTCGCGCTGGCCGCCCGAGCTCGTGCCCTGACCGCCCGGCAACTGCACCGAATGCGTCGCGTCGAACACGACCGGCGCGTTGGTCTCGCGCATGATCGCGAGCGAACGCATGTCCGACACGAGGTTGTTATAGCCGAACGACACGCCGCGCTCGCACGCCATGAAACGGTCTTCGGACAGACCCGCTTCACGCGCGGCGTCGCGCGCCTTGTCGATCACGTTCTTCATGTCGTGCGGCGCGAGAAATTGGCCCTTCTTGATGTTGACCGGCTTGCCCGAGCGCGCGCACGCGTGGATGAAGTCGGTCTGACGGCACAGGAACGCGGGCGTTTGCAGCACGTCGACGACCGACGCAACCTGCTCGATCTCGTGTTCGGCGTGCACGTCGGTCAGCACCGGCAGACCGAGCTGGCGCTTCACTTCCGACAGGATGCGCAGACCTTCGTCCATGCCCAGACCGCGAAACGACTTGCCGCTGCTGCGATTGGCCTTGTCGTACGACGATTTGTAGATGAACGGAATGTTCAGCTTCGCGCAGATTTCCTTCAGGCGGCCGGCCGTGTCGATCGTCATCTGTTCCGATTCGACGACACAGGTACCGGCGATCAGGAAAAACGGCTTGTCGAGCCCGACGTCGAAATCGCCCAGTTTCATGCTTTCTCCTCGACCCTCGACTGCTGATGCGCGAGCGCCGCTTCGACGAACGACTTGAACAGCGGATGACCGTCACGCGGCGTAGACGTGAATTCAGGGTGGAACTGGACGCCGACGAACCACGGGTGCATGCTGCGCGGCAGCTCCATCATTTCCGGCAAATCCTCGCTCGGGGTACGGGCGCTAATGATGAGGCCACCGCCTTCGAGCTGGGGCACGAAACGGTTATTCACCTCATAACGGTGACGGTGGCGTTCGTTCACATCGGTGCCGTAGATCTCTTCGGCGAGCGTGCCGGGCTTGATCGGGCAGCGCTGCGAGCCGAGGCGCATCGTGCCTCCGAGATCCGACTCTTCGGTACGCTTCTCGACGCGGCCTTCGCGGTCGTACCACTCGGTGATCAGCGCGACCACGCGGTTCTTCGTTTCCTGATCGAATTCGGTGCTGTTCGCGTCCTTCAGGCCGACGACGTCGCGGGCGAATTCGATCACGGCGAGCTGCATGCCGAGGCAGATGCCGAGATACGGCACCTTCGCTTCGCGCGCATAACGGATCGCGGCGATCTTGCCTTCGGTGCCGCGACGGCCGAAGCCGCCCGGCACGAGCACTGCATCGAGATGCTTGAGGCTCCCGACGCCTTGCGTTTCGATTTCTTCGGAGTCGATGTACTCGATATTCACGCGCGTCGACGTATGCATCGACGCATGACGCAGCGCTTCGATCAGCGACTTGTACGACTCGGTCAGATCGACGTACTTGCCGACCATGCCGATCGTCACTTCGTGCTTCGGGTTCTGCAGCTTCTCGACGAGGTCCGACCACATGGACAGGTCCGCCGCCTTCGGCGTGAGCTTCAGCTCTTCGCAGATGATCGCGTCGAGACCCTGGTCGTGCAGCATCTGCGGAATCTTGTAGATGCTGTCCGCGTCCCACACGGAAATCACCGCATCTTCGGGCACGTTCGAGAACAGCGAGATCTTCGCGCGCTCGTCGTCCGGAATGCGGCGGTCGGCACGGCACAGCAGCACGTGCGGCGAAATGCCGATTTCGCGCAGCTTCTGCACGCTGTGCTGGGTGGGCTTGGTTTTGAGTTCGCCGGCCGTGGCGACCCAGGGCACCAGCGTCAGGTGCACGAAGCACGCGCTGTTGCGGCCGAGGCGCAGGCTCATCTGGCGCGCGGCTTCGAGGAACGGCAGCGATTCGATGTCACCCACCGTGCCACCCACTTCGACGATCGCGACATCCGGCTCGCCGCACGTCGCAGACGCTGCGCCGCGCTCGACGAATGCCTGGATTTCGTTCGTGATGTGCGGGATGACCTGCACGGTCTTGCCGAGATAATCGCCGCGGCGTTCCTTGCGGATTACCGACTCGTAAATCTGGCCCGTGGTGAAGTTGTTGGCCTTGCGCATCTTCGTGCTGATGAAGCGCTCGTAGTGGCCGAGGTCGAGGTCGGTTTCCGCTCCGTCTTCCGTCACGAACACTTCGCCGTGCTGAAACGGGCTCATCGTGCCGGGGTCGACGTTGATGTAGGGATCGAGTTTGAGGAGGGTGACTTTAAGACCGCGCGATTCGAGGATCGCGGCGAGGGAAGCGGCGGCAATACCCTTGCCGAGGGAAGATACTACGCCGCCGGTGACGAAAACATATTTGGTCATCGCTGGATGCTCGCGGGAAAAACGGATTATACCGTAAAGGATGGTCCCGACCCAGCAAAAAACGGCCGACCCACGCGTGCCGAGGCCGCCTCGCGTGGCAGCCGGCGCAGCGGTTTGGAGCCCGCTTCGTGCGCGCAGCACGTCAGGCGGTTCGCTCCAGCTCACGCAGCATGCGTTGCACCGCGCGCGCGGTTTCGATCGGCTTTTCCATCGGATACAGATGGCTGCCCTCGATCCACTCGACATGCCCGCCGGTCGCGCGTCGCGTCGCGTCGAGCCCGGCCTGGCGGATTTCCTTCGAGCGTGTCCCGGCGATGAACCCGACCGGCACCGGCGCGCCGCGCGCGAGCCGCGCGCCGAGCGTATGCGGCAGCGTCCGGTAGATCTGGTATTCGGTGCGACGATCGAACGCGAGCACCCGGGTGCCGTCGGGCGAACTCTGCGGAATGCCGAAGTCGATGTAGTCGGACAGCATGCGCTCGTCCCAGCGCGCGAACGCGGGCTTCGAATGGAAGTGCCGCCATGCTTCGTCACGGCTCGTCCATTGCGTGCGCCGCTTGCGCGTCGCGGCGGCGGGCGACAGCCGCTCGTCGAGCCCGGTCCATTGCGACACGCGCAGCATGCTGCTGCGCCAGCCGGCGATAACCGGCGAGTCGAGCATCACGACGCCCCTCACCCACTGCGGCTTTTTCAGCGCCGCCATCAGCGACAGATAACCGCCGAGCGAATGCCCGACGAGCCACACCGGCTGCTCGTACTTGCGGGCGATATCGTCAAGCAGTTGCTCGACCAGATGGGGCCAGTCCTGCGTGACCGGAAAGCGCGGATCATGGCCGATCCGCTCGATCGAGCGCACGTCGTAGTCGTCGGAGAGCTCGGCGAAGATCGTCCGGTAAGTCGAGGCCGGAAAGCCGTTCGCATGCGAGAAATGGATGATGTTTTTCAACTGCGGCGATCTCCGTTGTGTTTTTTACGCGTGGGCGGTGCTTTGCCTGTGCCGCTGCTTATACCGCTGCCTGCGCCTGTTGTCTGCGCTGTTGCACTCATCGGGCCGCGACGCGCTCAGGGCTCCATCCAGTAGCGGCGCTGCGTGTCCCGATAGCGCTCGAGCGTGAGCGCGGCGCCCTCCTCACCACGCGCGCCCGGATCGACGTCGACCCTCACGGCGCCATCGCGATCGCTGCGCCCGAGTTCGATATGACGCGCCGCGTAGCGCGCGAACACGCCCGCATTCGGATGATGAAAGCGATTCTCGTAGCCTACCTGAAATAACGCGATGGACGGATCGATAGAGTCGAGGAACGGCTCGGTCGACGACGTTTTGCTGCCATGATGCGGCACCATCAACACTTGCGCGCGCAGCATAGCGGGATCGCGCGCGAGCAGCGCGCGTTCGGTCGGCGCTTCGATGTCGGCGGTCAGCAGGGCCGTGAAACGCGGCGCGTTCGCACCGACGAACGCCGCCGCCTGGCTTGCGTTGGTGGGCGGCAACGTGCTGACCCTCAACACGCAGCAATGCTCGTTCGCCTTGCCCGTGAGTGCCCCGACGTCAGGCCACAGCACGGTGAACTCAACACCATCCCACTGCCAGCGCTGCCCTGCCACGCACGGCAGCGTCTGCGTGCCATGCTGTTTTGCCTTCGGCCACAGCGGATTGTCCGGCTCCAAAGCAGCCACCAGCTGACGCACCTCGATCGCATCGAAAACGGCAGGGGCGCCGCCCGCATGATCCGAGTCGGCGTGACTGATCATCAGCGTATCGAGCGTCGTCACGCCTTGCGCCCGCAGGAACGGCACCACCACGCGCTCGCCAGCGTGGCTCGATTCCGGACCGGGACCCGCATCGAACAGCAACGCGTGATGCGCGGTCTGCACGAGCACCGACGAGCCCTGCCCGACATCGAGCGCAGTCAGACGGAACGCGCCTGATGGCTCGGCGAGTGCGCCGCTTGCGCTGGGCATCAGCAGCGGCAGCCACGACAGCGGCGCCGCCCAGCGCAGTGGCCAGCCGCGCGGCGCGAGACACCACAGCACACCGAGCGCCGCCGCGGCCAGCGCCCACGAATGCGGCTGCGGCAGCCACCACAGCGTCCAGCGCGGTCCCGAAGCCAGTTGCAGGCCGGCCGCGAGACCATCGAGCAGCGTGTGCGCGGCGCGCCACGCGAACGCATCGAGCGGCGCGGGCAATGCGACGCCCGCGAGCACCGTCGGCGTGACGAGCAGGCTCACCCAGGGAATCGCGAACGCGTTCGCGAGCGGACCGGCGAGCGGAATTTGCGCGAACCAGTAGGCGGTCAGCGGCGCCAGCGCGACCGTCACCGCGAACTGCGCGTGAGCGGCGCTGCGCAACCGTTCGGCGAGCACGCGCAGACGCCGGATCGATACGGGACGCGCCGCGCTGCCCTCCTCGTCGTCATGATGACGGGACGCCAGTGGAACCCGCACGCGCGGCCGCCCCGACATCGCGAACAGGATCGCGCCGACTGCGCAAAACGACAGCCAGAATCCGGCCGACACGACTGCCCACGGATCGACCAGCAGCACGAGCCCGAGCGCCCACGCGAGCACCGTGGAGCGCGCTAGCTGCCGGCCGCCGACGAACGCCAGCGCGACGAGCGCGGCCATCCACAGCGCGCGTTGCGCTGGCACGTTGAAGCCCGCGAGCGCGGCATGCAGTGCGGCGAACATCGCACCGGCCGTCACGCCGACGAGCTGCGCGGGCAAGCGCAGCGGCCAGTTGCGGCCGAGCCACCCCGAACGTCGCCAGATTGCCGCCGCGAGCCAGCCGGTCAGCCCCGCGACCAAGCCGAGATGCAAGCCCGAAATCGCCACCAGATGACTCGTGCCGGTGCCGCGCATCAATTGCCAGTCGGCGGGGCTCACTTCGTCCTGCGCGCCGATCGCGAGCGCGACGACGATGCCGCGATGCGGCGCATCGGCAAGCACCGTGTCGATACGCGCACGCAACCCGGCGCGCCAGCGGTCGACCAGCACGGCGAGCCCGCGCGCGTGACCGGCCAGGCGCCGCGCATGGTCCGGCACGCTCACGTAGCCGGTCGCGCGGACGTTGCGCGCGAGCAGACTCGCCTCTGCATCGCGCACGCCGAAATTCGCGTTGCCGTGCGGGCGCTTCAGGCGCACGGTCAGACGCCAGCGTTCGCCCGGTTCGAGCCGCGGCGCCGCGGCGTCGCGCGCGATCCAGGCTAGCTGGATCACGCGCGGGAAAGCGGCGAGCCGCGCACCGGTCGTCTCGACGTCGAACAGGAAGCGCGCGCCTTTGTCGTCACGCGTCGGCAATCCCTTGATCGTGCCGACCACCTCGATATCGCGCCCTTCCCACTCGTGCGGCAGGCTCACCGCGAGCCGCGTTTGCGCGCGCACGGCCGCGTAGCCGAAGCCGACGCAGATCGCCGCGCACCACACCGCGCCCCAACCGGCCACCCGCCGCATGCGAGCGTCGCGCCATACGCGGCGAGCGAGCTGGTGCGAGAAGCCCCGCTCGTATTCGCGCTGGAGCGCCGCACCGGCCGCACCTGCCGCACCTGTCACACCCGCCGCCGCAGCCGCTGCGCCGCCACGCAAACCCCACACCGCAACGCCCGCCGCCGTGCAGCCGACCAGTATCAACGCGCACCATGCGCCTGGATCCGGCAACACCGCCTGTCGCTGCAGCCAGACCACCCCCAACGCAAATCCACACCAGACCGCCCGCATCCGCCCTCCGTACCCGCTGGCGCCGGGCCTCGTCACCGCGCCAGCGAACGGGCAGCAGCGAGCCCGCCGGGCGTGGGGATCGCCCGACGCGAACCCTTTCGATCAACGGAATCGATTATGCAGAGGAAAGCGCGAGTCGCGGCAGCGCGGCGAGCGCGTTAGCCGTTGTGCCAAGGGCGGCTGCGTCGGAAGTGACACCGCGCAGTCGCGCGAGGCTCGCGCCGATCGCCGGAATCTGCTCGGGTGAATTGCGCTGCCTGTACATCCAGGACGGCGCGATATCCGGCGCGTCGGTCTCGACGACCAGCGCATCGAACGGCAGCTGTTCGGCGAGTCGCCGGATCTGTCGGGCGCGCTCGAACGTGAGGTTGCCGCCGAACCCAAGATGCATGCCCTGATCGATGTACGCCTGCGCCTGCTGGAAACTGCCATTGAACGCGTGCGCGATGCCGCGATGAATCTGATGCCGGCGCAGCCCTTTGATCACCTGATCCTGCGATTTGCGCACATGGCAGATGACCGGCAAATCGAATTCGCGCGCGAGCTGCAACTGGCCGTTGTAGAAAAACTGCTGGCGCGCATCGTCGAGGCCGTCGACGAAATAGTCGAGCCCGATCTCGCCGATGCCGACGAAGCGCGGATCGTCGAGACTCGCCTCGATCTCCATGCGCAACAGGTCGAGGTCGGCATCGACGGCGTGCGGCGTGAACAGCGGATGAATGCCGAGCGCGTACGCGCCGCCGTGGACGCGATGCGCAAGCTCGCGCACCGCCGCGAAGTTCTGTCGCCCGATCGCCGGAATCACGATGCGCGACACCCCCGCATGGCGCGCGGACGCCGCAACCGCATCACGGTCGGCGTCGAACTCCGAAGCGTCGAGATGGCAGTGCGTGTCGATCCACATGGGTTATCTCGCTGGCAAGAGGACGGACCGTGCCGGCCCGCACTCAGACCGGCACCGGCGGCTCTTCGTGCAGCACGCCGTCGCGCAACCGCATGATGCGATCACAGCGGCCCGCCAACTCCGGGTCGTGCGTGACGATCACGAAGCTCGTCTCGAGCGTGCGCGACAGTTCGAGCATCAGGTTGAAGACCGTGTCGGCGGTGCCGCCGTCAAGGTTACCGGTCGGCTCGTCGGCGAGCACGCAGGCGGGCTTCGTGACGAGCGCACGCGCGATCGCGACACGCTGACGCTCGCCGCCCGACAGCTCGCCCGGCCGATGCTTCGCGCGATTCCCCATGCCGACGCGCTCCAGCACCGCCATGGCCTCGCGGCGCGCGACTTCGGTCGTCTCGCGACGAATCCGCAGCGGCATCGCGACGTTATCGAGGGCGGAAAACTCCGACAGCAGATGGTGAAACTGATATACGAAACCGAGCGCGCGATTGCGCAGGTCGTTGCGCTCGCGCTCGGAGAGCTTCGTGAACGGCTTGCCGAGCACCGACACGTGGCCCGCGCTCGGGTCGTCGAGACCGCCGAGCACGTGCAGCAGCGTGCTCTTGCCGGAGCCCGACGCGCCGACGATCGCGAGCTTCTCGCCGCGCCGCACGGCGAGTTGCGCATTGTTGAGCACCTGCACGTTCAGCCCGCCCTGCACGAACGCTTTGGAAATGCCGGTGGCTTCGAGCACGAACGGATGCGACGCGGAGTCCTGAGCGGTCATGGATGAATCGGTTGAGGGATGGACGAGGCGGTCATTCATAGCGCAGCGCCTCCGCCGGACGGACCTTCGCGCCGCGCCAGCTCGGATAGAGCGTCGCGAGCGCCGACAGCACGAACGCGATGAGGCCGATGCGCGCGACGTCCGCCGGAACCAGCTCGGACGGCAGCTCGCTGATGAAGTACACCGACGGCGGCAGGAATTGCACGCCGAGCAGATGCTCGATCATCGGCACGAGCCACGGAATGCTCCACGCGATCAGGCAGCCGAGCGCGACGCCGGTCGCCGTGCCGATGAAGCCGATCGTCACGCCCTGCACGACGAAGATCTTCATGATCGAGCCGGGCTGCGCGCCGAGCGTGCGCAGGATCGCGATATCGGCCTGCTTGTTGGTCACCGTCATCACCAGCGACGACACCAGATTGAACGCGGCCACCGCGATGATCAGCGTCAGGATGATGAACATCATGCGCTTCTCGATCTGCACCGCCGAGAACCAGGTCTTGTTTTGCTGGGTCCAGTCGCGGATGTACAGATCGCCCGACAGCGTGCGCGCGAGCTGATGCGCGACTTCCGGCGCGCGCTGCATGTCGGTGAGGCGCAGCCGCACGCCGGTCGGTGCGGGCAGCCGGAACAGCGCCTGCGCGTCCTTGATGTTGATCAGCGCGAGCGTGCTGTCGTATTCGTAATGGCCCGACTCGAAGATGCCGACCACCGTGAACTGCTTCAGGCGCGGCAGCATGCCGGCCGGCGTGATCGTGCCTTCGGGCGCGACGAGCGTGATCTTGTCGTTCAGCTGCACGCCGAGATTGGCCGCCAGATCGGCGCCGAGCACGATGCCGAAGCCGCCGGGCACGAGGTCGGCCAGCTTGCCGCCTTTCATTTCCTTGCCGATGTCGGACACTTCAGGCTCGAGCGTCGGCTCGATGCCACGCAACGCGACCCCGCTCACCGCGTCCTGGCGCGTCAGCAGCGCCTGGGCCTCGACGTAGGGCGCCGCGCCGATCACCTCCTTGTTCTGGCGCGCCTCCTTCGCGGTCAGTTGCCAGTCGGGCATCGAACCGGTCGGCGAAAAGATCTCGACGTGCGCGAGCACCGACAGCATGCGGTCGCGCACCTCTTTCTGAAAGCCGTTCATCACCGACAACACGACGATCAGCGCCGCGACGCCAAGCGCGATGCCCGACATCGACACCAGCGCGATGAACGAAATGAAGCCGTTACCGGTCGTGCGTTTGCCGGCGCGTGTGTAGCGCCAGCCAATCTGCCATTCGTAGGGAAATTTCAAGCGAATCCTTTTGTGCGTTCTTCGACTGTATGTCGGGACCGGCGGACATCGACGTCCGCCGTGCGGCCCGAGCGTCGTGATCGTTGGGCTCGCGGCGGCGCGGATCGTTCCTCGCGCGCCCGGCCGCTGTGCGGCTCTGCCGGCGCATAGAGGCGCGGCGCCGCGGTGCGCCACCCAGCCGGGTCCGGCGATCAAGCGCGAAGTTTGCCACACAATGCCGCCGGCTCGCGCAAAGGACGTGCCTCGGCCGCGCCATCGACGAACCGGCCGCGCTTCGTCGAAATACTCGCACCGTTTGCCCTACAATGCGCAGCATCATGCCTGCCGACCGCCTCCATCTTCTGCTGCCCTTCGCGCTGCCTGCCGCGGCCGACGCCTCCACCGCGCTTCACGACATCCAGTGCCCCGCTCTCGACAGGCTGATCGCGCGCGCGACGCTGATCGAACGCGTGATCGGCGAGGATTTTCAGCGCACGCTGCCGCACGAGCGCTGGGTCGCGCGACAATTCGGCGCGCTGCCCGACGGCGCCTCGGCCGCCGCCGACGAAGCCCCGCTCGCGCCCTACATGCTGCGCGCCGACGGCGGCGAACCCGGCAACGCGACGTGGGCCTGCGTGCAGCCGGTACACGTGCACATCGCGCACGACCACCTGGTGCTGATCGACCCGGCGTCGCTCAATCTGTCGGACGCCGAAGCGAGCACGCTGCTCGCGCTCGCGCGTCCGCTGATCGAGGAACTCGGCGTGCGCATCGAGGCGCCCAAGCCAATCCGCTGGTATCTGTCGAGCGACGCTTTCGGCTCGCTCGCGGGCGCGTCGCCGTTGCGCGCGAGCGGCCGCAACATCGAGATCTGGTTGCCGCACGAAGCGCATTCCGGCGAACGCTCTCGCGCGTGGATGAAGCTGCAGAACGAAGTGCAGATGGCGTGGTTCGAGCACCCGGTCAACGAAGCGCGGGAGGCGCGCGGGCTGCCGGCCGTCAACTCGATCTGGTTTCACGCGCAAGGCGCCGCGCGGAGCGTGCGCAGTCCGTTCGCGCAGGTGCTGTCCGATGCCGCCGCAACGCGCGGTCTCGCGCTCAGCGCGGGGGTGGCGACAGGCGCGCCGCCGGCGTCGTATCGCGAACTGGCCGCGGCGCTGCGCGGTACCACCAACGGCAGCGGCGCAACGCTCGTCGAACTCGACCCCTTCTCCGCGCCCTACATCGAACAGGACTGGGCGCGCTGGAACCAGGCATTCGCCGCGCTGCAGACCGACTGGTTCGCGCCCGCGCTCGCGGCATTGCAGTCGGGCGAACTCGCCGAGCTCGGCCTCACGCTGTGCGGCGACACCGGCTCGGTGACGCTGACGGTCACGCGCGGCGATCTGCGCAAATTCTGGCGGCGGCGCGTGCTGGCCTCGCTTTTCATCGAATGATCCACGGCCCTTCCGCATGACCCGAATCGTTACACGCCCCTGCTCCCCCGTCGACGCCGAAGTGCTGACCCGCTGCGGCCTGCATCCGGTGCTCGCACGCCTGTACGCAGCGCGCGGCGTGTGCCTGCCCGAGGACGTCGAAACCGGCCTCGCGCGGCTCGTGCCGCCAGCCGAACTGAAGGGCTGCGACGCGGCCGCCGCGCTGCTCGCCGACGCGCTCCAGCAGCAGCGCCGCATGCTGGTCGTCGCCGACTACGACTGCGACGGCGCGACCGCCTGCGCGGTCGCGGTGCGCGGGCTGCGCATGTTCGGCGCGCGCATCGACTACCTGGTGCCGAACCGCATGGAGCACGGCTACGGGCTCACGCCGGACATCGTCGAGCTGGCGGCGCGTAGCGCGGCCGGCAAGCCCGATCTGCTGATCACCGTCGACAACGGCATCGCGAGCGTCGACGGCGTCGCGGCGGCCAACGCCCTCGGCATCGACGTGCTCGTCACCGACCACCACCTGCCCGGCGACGAACTGCCCGCCGCGCGCGCAATCGTCAATCCGAACCAGCCGGGCTGCACATTCCCGAGCAAGTGCCTCGCCGGCGTTGGCGTGATGTTCTACGTGCTGCTCGCGCTGCGCGCCGAACTGCGCCGCCGTGGGGCGTTCGGCGACGCGCTGCCCGAGCCGCGCCTCGACGGCCTGCTCGATCTGGTCGCACTCGGCACCGTCGCCGATGTCGTCAAACTCGACGGCAACAACCGCGTGCTGGTCGCGCAAGGTCTGCAGCGCATCCGCCGCGGCCGCACGCAGCCTGGCATCGCCGCGCTGTTTCGCGCCGCCGCGCGCGACGCGCGCAACGCCTCCGGCTTCGACCTCGGCTTCGCGCTGGGACCGCGCCTGAACGCGGCGGGACGGCTGTCGGACATGTCGCTCGGCATCGAATGCCTGACCACCGACGACGTCGGCCGCGCCTGGGAACTCGCGCAGCAGCTCGACACGATGAACCGCGAGCGCCGTGAAATCGAGGCCGGCATGCAGCAGCAGGCGCTGGACGACCTGTCGACGGTCGATCCCGACGGCGCGACCACGATCACCTTGTTCAATCCGGGCTGGCATCAGGGCGTGATCGGCATCGTCGCGGGACGGCTGAAAGAGAAGTTCCACCGCCCGTCGTTCACGTTCGCGCCGGCCGACGGTACCGGCGTGCTCGTCAAGGGCTCGGGGCGCTCGATCGCGGGCTTCCATCTGCGCGACGCGCTCGATCTGATCTCGAAGCGCGAGCCGGACCTGATCGTCAAATTCGGCGGCCACGCGATGGCCGCGGGCCTGACGCTCGCCGCCGCCGACGTGCCGCGCTTCACCGCCGCGTTCGAGGCGGTCGGCCGCGAATGGCTGTCCGCGCAGGCGCTCGCACGCACGATCGAAACCGACGGTGAGCTCGAAGACGCGTACTTCACGCCGCAATTCGTCGAAATGCTCGACGCGGCCGTCTGGGGCCAGGGATTTCCGGCGCCGGTGTTCTCCGGCGAATTCGAGGTCGCCTCGCAGGCGTTGGTGAAGGACAAGCACCTGAAGCTGCAACTGCTGCGCGGCCGCCAGCGCTTCAACGCGATCTGGTTCAATCACACCGACACGCTGCCCGCGCGCACCACCATCGCCTACCGGCTCGCGAGCGATACATGGAACGGCGTGTCGCGCGTGCAACTGATCGTCGAGCACGCGGTGAGCTGAAATCTTCCGCAAAATCAATCGCGAACACGCGCCGGGTCGCCCGCGAGGCTCCGGCGCGGCGTGCCGATCGGCTATAATTTCCGCTTTTTACGCAGAATAGAAGATCGACATGGAAGCGGAACGTCTCAACGCGATCGAAGCCTCTCTGGCCGACCTGCGCAAGCGCGCGGACGACCTACGGGGGTATCTTTGACTACGACGACAAAGCACTGCGTCTAATCGAAGTCAACCGGGAACTCGAAGACCCGGACGTCTGGAACGACTCGAAGCACGCCCAGGCACTCGGTAAGGAAAAGAAGCTGCTCGACGACACGGTCGGCAAGCTCACGTCGATCACGAACGACGTGCGCGACGCGCAAGACCTGTTCGAGATGGCACGCGAAGAAGCCGACGACGACACGCTGCTCGCCTGCGAGGGTGACGCCCAGGCCATCGAGGCACGCGTCGCCGACATGGAATTCCGCCGGATGTTCGCTAATCCGGCCGATCCCAACAACGCCTTTCTCGACATCCAGGCCGGCGCCGGCGGCACCGAGGCGTGCGACTGGGCGTCGATGCTGCTGCGCCAGTATCTGCGTTATTGCGAGCGCAAGGGCTTCAAGACCGAAGTGCTCGAGCAGACCGAAGGCGACGTCGCCGGCATCAAGAACGCGACGATCAAGATCGAAGGCGAATACGCGTACGGCTTCCTGCGTACCGAAACCGGCGTGCACCGGCTCGTGCGCAAGTCGCCGTTCGACTCGTCGGGCGGTCGTCACACGTCATTCTCGTCGGTGTTCGTGTACCCGGAAATCGACGACTCGATCGAAGTCGACATCAACCCGGCCGACCTGCGCATCGACACGTACCGTGCTTCGGGCGCGGGCGGTCAGCATATCAACAAGACCGACTCCGCGGTGCGTATCACGCACATGCCGTCGGGCATCGTCGTGCAGTGCCAGAACGACCGCTCGCAGCACCGCAACCGCGCCGAAGCCATGGCGATGCTGAAATCGCGCCTGTACGAAGCGGAAATCCGCAAGCGTCAGGCCGAGCAGGACAAGCTGGAAGCCGGCAAGACCGATGTGGGTTGGGGCCATCAGATCCGTTCGTACGTGCTCGACAACAGCCGCATCAAGGATCTGCGCACCAACGTCGAAATCAGCAATACGAAGAGCGTGCTCGACGGTGACCTCGATCCGTTCATCAGCGCGAGCCTGAAACAGGGCGTCTAGGCGCGCATGGCGCGGCCCCGTTCACCGATCCGGACCGCGCCTTCTTCGTTGCTGCTTTTGCGTTGCCTCCACGCTATTTATTCGCCGTTTTTCCAGTACCGCCTGAGGTTTTTACACTGACTGGCTTCCCGCCAGCGGAGCACTCCGCGGCGGGCCACCGAATACCAAATCATCATGACTGAACCGACCCAGCCGACTGTCGTGCCCGAAGCGGACGACAACAAGATCATCGCCGAGCGCCGCGAAAAGTTGCGCGAACTGCGTGAGCGAGGCGTCGCCTATCCGAACGATTTCCGTCCCACGCACCACGCCGAAGATCTGCAGGCGCAGTACGAGCACGCCGACAAGGAAGCGCTCGAAGCGCATCCGCTCGAAGTCGCGATCGCCGGCCGCATGATGCTGAAACGCGTGATGGGCAAGGCAAGTTTCGCAACCGTGCGCGACGGCTCGGGTCAGATCCAGTTCTTCATCACACCGGCCGACGTCGGCCAGGAGACCTACGACGCGTTCAAGAAGTGGGACATGGGCGACATCGTCGCCGCGCGCGGCGTGCTGTTCCGCACCAACAAGGGCGAGCTATCGGTGCGCTGCACGGAGCTGCGTCTGCTGTCGAAGTCGCTGCGTCCGCTGCCGGACAAGTTCCACGGTCTCGCCGACCAGGAAATGAAGTACCGCCAGCGCTATGTCGATCTGATCGTCACGCCGGAAACGCGCCGCACGTTCGTCGCGCGCACGAAGGCGATTTCGTCGATCCGCAAGTACATGGCCGACGCGAACTTCATGGAAGTCGAAACACCGATGCTGCACCCGATTCCGGGCGGCGCGGCGGCCAAGCCGTTCTCGACGCACCACAATGCGCTCGACATGCAGATGTTCCTGCGCATCGCGCCGGAGCTGTACCTGAAGCGGCTGGTGGTGGGCGGCTTCGAGCGCGTGTTCGAGATCAATCGTAATTTCCGCAACGAGGGCGTATCCGTGCGCCACAACCCGGAATTCACGATGATCGAGTTCTACGCGGCCTACACCGATTACAAGTGGCTGATGGATTTCACCGAGCAGCTGATTCGCCAGGCGGCGATCGATGCGCTCGGCACGGCCACCATCACCTATCAGGGTCGCGAGCTCGATCTGTCGAAGCCGTTCCATCGGCTCACGATCACGCAGGCGATCCAGAAATACGCGCCGCAATACACGAACGAGCAGCTCGCCGACGGCACGTTCCTGCGCGCCGAGCTGAAGAAGTTCGGCGTCGATGCGTCGCAGCCGCAGTTCCTCAACGCGGGCGTCGGCTCGCTGCAACTGGCGCTGTTCGAAGAGACCGCCGAGTCGCAACTGTGGGAGCCGACCTACATCATCGACTACCCGATCGAGGTGTCGCCGCTCGCGCGTGCGTCGGACAAGGTGGAAGGCATCACCGAGCGTTTCGAGCTGTTCATCACCGGCCGCGAAATCGCCAACGGGTTCTCGGAGCTCAACGATCCGGAAGATCAGGCCGCGCGCTTCAAGAAGCAGGTCGACCAGAAAGATGCCGGCGACGAGGAAGCGATGTTCTACGACGCCGACTACATCCGCGCGCTCGAGTACGGCATGCCGCCGGCGGGCGGCTGCGGTATCGGTATCGATCGTCTGGTCATGATGCTGACCGATAGCCCGAGCATCCGCGACGTGATTCTGTTCCCGCATCTGCGTCGCGAAGACTGAGCGACGCTGGGCGCGAGCGCTCGTTGTGTTTCGCGCGCAATGCGATGGTTTGAAGAGCGCCCGGTTGATGCCGGGCGTTTTCTTATGCGCGCGTTTTCGCTTTGCGGGACCGTTTTCTGCTTCTCATCGTTTGTAACCAGCGGTAAAAGCTGCTCGTTCGCGCGCAAGTCGCCGTGGACTCGATGGTCTTAGAAGTTTGTTGACACCAAAGCGCACCGCGTGAAGGGCGCCTACCCACGCCCGAGGGCGCCACCTGAGCGGTTACAAATAGAAACGCTGCCCGGATCGAATTGCGCGACACTCAGTCTCACAAGAAGTCGGCTCTGTCAAAAACGGAGGCCCTACATGGACAACCCTACTCATCAACCCACGCAGCCACGTCGTCTTCATCCCTTGATCGCGGTGGCCGCCGGCGCGGTGCTCGTCGCGAGTCTCGTCGCTACCGCGGCGATCACCGGCGTGTTCCCGAAGGCGTCGGGTAACGGCGCACAGCACGATCAGACGCAGGCCGCGCAGGTCAGCACGCAAGCGCCGGGCGTCGTCGATTCGGCCGCGCCGGTCAAGCCGTCTGCGCAACAGCGGCAGGATCAGGCTCAGCAAGCGGTGCCGGCCGCCCCTGCCGCCGCTCCGACCCAGCAGCAATACGCGCAGCAACAGCAGGCACAGGCCGCGCCGCAGTATGCGCAGCAGCCCGAGCCGCAAGCGGCTCCGCAGTATGCGCAGCAGCCGGCGCCGCATGCCGCTTATTGCTCGACTTGCGGCACCGTCGTCGCGATCTCGGCGGTTCGGCATGAAGGACATGGCACCGGCATTGGCGCGGTCGGCGGTGCGGTGGCCGGGGGCGTCGTCGGTAATCAATTCGGCGCCGGCGGCGGGCGTACCGCGATGACGCTGCTCGGCGCGCTGGGCGGCGGGTTCGCCGGCAACTCGGTCGAAAAACATCTGCGCAGCACGACGTCGTATTCGGTGCGCGTGCACATGGAAGACGGCAAGACGCGCTATTTCACCTATAGCGAGGCGCCGCCGTTGCGCGACGGCGAGCGCGTGCGCGTTCAGAACGGCGGCCTCGTCGCCGACTGAGCTGAGCTCGGCGCACAACGTTCGTCGACGCGCCATGAAAAAAGGCGATTCCATCGGAATCGCCTTTTCTTTGGAGTTCAATGCACCCGTTCGAACACGCGTTCAATAATCCGCGTCTTCGATCCATGCCGCCTGAATCGCTTCGAGAATCTTTTCGCTCGAACGGTTCGGATCGTCGTCGAAGCCTTCGAGCTCGGTCACCCAGCGGTGCAGGTCGGTGAAACGCACCTGCTGTGGATCGACGTCCTGATGCTTGTCCGTCAGAGCCATCGCGATGTCTTGCGTATCGGTCCACTTCATGGCGGCACCCTCCTGTTAGTGATTTTCCTTCGCGTGATTGATCGAGTAACGCGGAATTTCGACGACCAGATCCTGCCCGTCCGGCATGACCGCCTGACACGACAGGCGCGAAGCCGGTTCCAGCCCCCATGCCTTGTCCAACAGATCGTCCTCGTCTTCCTCGGATGGCGTCAAGGCGGCGAAACCCTCACGCACGATTACGTGGCACGTCGTGCACGCGCACGACTTCTCGCACGCATGCTCGATTTCGATACCGTTATCGAGCAGGTTGTCGCAGATGCTCTTGCCGGGAACGGCGTCGATCACCGCGCCTTCCGGGCACAGTTCGACGTGAGGCAGCAAAACGATTTGAGGCATACAGTTTCCGTTTGGGTCT
The DNA here is from genome assembly GCF_014201065.1 of Paraburkholderia sp. Cpub6. Classification (NCBI taxonomy): domain Bacteria; kingdom Pseudomonadati; phylum Pseudomonadota; class Betaproteobacteria; order Burkholderiales; family Burkholderiaceae; genus Paraburkholderia; species Paraburkholderia sp. Cpub6. Next base: position 613,899 of record NZ_JACHDM010000001.1, on the reverse strand, counting down.
GAGGCACGGCGGCTGCCAGCAATGCCGCGTGCAGGCTCCGTACCATTTTACTGGCGCCGCGCGGACTTTTTAAGTCCGCGCGGGCGCGATCGGTGGTTCGTGGGGGGCGCAGTTCGTGCGTGGCCTGAGCGCAAGTCGCGTGCACGTTGCTGTCGCTACGCTCGCCCGTTCAGATCTCGTCGAGCTTGCGGCCCGACAGCGCGCGGCGAATTCCCTTGTTCATGCGGCGCGCGGCGAATTCGTCGGTGCCTTCGGCGAGCGCCTTCGTCGCGGCTTCGATGGTGCCGACGTCGTCGCCTGGCGCGACGTTGCGCAGCGCGGCGAGCAGCGCGTCGAGTTCGGCGCGTTCGCTGTCGTCGAGCAGCTCGGCGTCGGCGGCGAGCGCCGCGTCGGTCGCTTCGACGAGACGCTGCGCTTCGACCTGTGCCTCGCGCAATGCGCGCGCGCGCATGTCGATTTCAGCGGTCGAAAAGCTGTCTTCGAGCATGCGCGCGATGTCGTCATCGGCAAGGCCATACGAAGGCTTCACGACGACCGATGCCTCCACGCCCGACGCCAGCTCGCGCGCAAACACCGACAGCAGGCCGTCGGCGTCGACCTGATAGGTCACGCGAATGCGCGCGGCGCCGGCGGCCATCGGCGGAATGCCGCGCAACTCGAAGCGCGCGAGCGAACGGCAATCGCTGACGAGCTCGCGCTCGCCTTGGACGACGTGAATCGCCATCGCGGTCTGGCCGTCCTTGAAGGTCGTGAAATCCTGCGCGCGCGCGACTGGAATCGTCGAGTTGCGCGGAATGATCTTTTCGGTGAGGCCACCCATCGTCTCGACGCCGAGCGACAGCGGAATCACGTCGAGCAGTAGCCATTCGTCGCCTTCCGCCCCGCGGTTGCCGGCCAGCAGATCGGCCTGGATCGCGGCGCCGAGTGCGACGACCTGATCCGGATCGAGATTGACGAGCGGCGGCTGGCCGAAGAACGCCTCGACCGCGCGGCGGATCACCGGCATGCGCGTCGCGCCGCCGACCAGCACGACGCCCTTGATTTCCTTCGTGGTGACCTTCGCGTCGCGCAGCGCCTTTTTTGTCGGGCCCAGCGTGCGTTGCACCAGCGCGGCCGTGATGGTCTCGAAAGTGGCTTCGTCGATCGTCAGATCGAGCGCGGTGCCGTTGGCAAGCGTGAGCTCGAGGGTAGTTTGCGACGCGCTCGACAGCGCCTCCTTGGCCTCGCGCACGTTATCGAGCAGCAGGCGCACGTCGTGCGGCGCGAGCGTCTGCGACGCGATGCCGGCCTGTTCGAGCACATGGCGATATAGCGCATGGTCGAAGTCGTCGCCGCCGAGCGCGGAATCGCCGCCCGCCGCGAGCACTTCGAAAACGCCCTTGGTGAGCTTCAGGATCGACAGGTCGAAGGTGCCGCCGCCGAGGTCGTAGACCGCGTACAAACCTTCCGCGCCGTTGTCGAGACCGTAGGCGATCGCCGCAGCGGTCGGTTCGTTGAGCAGACGCAGCACGTTCAGCCCCGCGAGGCGCGCGGCGTCCTTGGTCGCCTGACGCTGCGCTTCGTCGAAGTAAGCGGGCACCGTGATTACCGCGCCGACGAGCTCGTCGCCGAGCGTGTCTTCGGCGCGCTGGCGCAGCGTCGCGAGAATTTCAGCCGATACCTCGACCGGGCTCTTCACGCCGTCGACGGTGCGGATCTGCACCATGCCGGGTGCATCGACGAAGTCGTACGGCGCGTTTTCGGCGCCCTCCACCTCGGCCTTGCCGCGGCCCATGAAGCGCTTGACCGACACGATCGTGTTGCGCGGGTCGGTCGCGGCTTCGGCCTTCGCCCGGCGGCCGATGCGACGGCCGCCCTGCTCCAGGTAACGCACCACCGACGGCAGCAGCACGTGCCCGTCTTCGTCGGGCAGCACATCGGGCACGCCGCTGCGCACAGCGGCGACGAGGGAGTTCGTGGTGCCGAGATCGATACCGACCGCCAGACGCCGCTGGTGAGGCGCCGGCGCCATGCCGGGTTCGGAGATTTGCAGTAAGGCCATCTGGATCTTCTCGGGGACGTTGTGCCCCGTCCTGAATGTTCGCGTTGCTGGGGTGATGCCGCGGCTCGCGGCCGCTCTGGTTTTTTGTTTGTCGCTTACTACGTACGTCGCTTACTACGTCGCTGCCTACTGTTGCTGCTTGCCCGCGCCGCGCTTTTGCGCGCGTCGCGCGAAACCGCGCTAGCCTTCGAGCCGCTCGATCTGGGCATCGATTTCCGACGCGACGCGCTCAATGAACATCAGCTGCCGCACCGCCTCGCCCGCCGCCTGATTCGCGCCGTGATCGAGCGATGCGCCGAGCTTGTCGAAGCGCCGACGCTCCTCGTCGCGCAACTCGATGAGCAGCGCGTCGAGCGCGTCGACGTTCTTCGCCGCGGCCGCGTCCTCGATGTTCTCGCGCCACTCCATCTGCTGCATCAGGAACGCGGGCTCCATCGCCGTGTTGTTCTCCGCGCCGACATTGATGCCGCGCAACGACAGCAGGTAGGTCGCGCGCTTGAGCGGATCGCGCAGCGTCTGATAGGCCTCGTTCGCGCGCGTCGCCCACTGCATCGCAATTCGCTTTTGCGCATCGCCGGCCGCCGCGAAGCGATCCGGATGCACCTGCGCCTGCACGGTGCGGTACGCGTGATCGAGCGTGCTCGCGTCGAGCGCGAATTGCGCCGGCAGACCAAACAGATCGAAGTGGCTGTCGTTCAGCGAGGCCATCGGATTAAAGTCCGTTGATGAAAACTGGTATGGAGACATCGGGCCTTGTCAGGCGTGACCGGTTCAGTGGAGCGCGGATCAAACTAAAAAGGCGGCCCGCGCCGCCTTTTATCCGCCGCACGCGGAAGGTAACGAATCTAGACGCGGAACGACTCGCCGCAGCCGCATTCGTCTTTCACGTTCGGGTTGTTGAACCTGAAGCCTTCGTTCAGCCCTTCACGTGCGAAGTCGAGCTCGGTGCCGTCGATATACGCGAGACTCTTCGGGTCGACGACGACCTTCACGCCGCCCGTCTCGAACACCTGGTCTTCCGGCGCGAGTTCGTCCACGTACTCGAGCTTGTAGGCGAGGCCCGAGCAACCGGTGGTGCGCACGCCGACGCGCAACCCGATGCCCTTACCGCGGCGGGTCAGATACCTCTGGACGTGCTGTGCTGCCTTTTCGGTCAACGTAATTGCCATAACGTTTCTCAGTTGCCAGAGTGCGCGGCGCGCGTGTTCGCGCCGCGCTCACCGGTTGCTTCTTTCTTACCCTGTTGCTCAGGCGGCCTTGCCGTCTTCGACAACCGCTGCTTCGCCGTGGCGCTGCTTGTAGTCGGCGACCGCTGCCTTGATCGCGTCTTCCGCGAGGATCGAGCAATGGATCTTCACCGGCGGCAGTGCCAGTTCTTCGGCGATCTGCGTGTTCTTGATCGACATCGCCTGGTCGAGCGTCTTGCCCTTCACCCATTCGGTGACGAGCGAGCTCGATGCGATGGCCGAGCCGCAGCCGTAGGTCTTGAACTTCGCGTCTTCGATGATGCCGTCCGCGCCGACGCGGATCTGCAGCTTCATCACGTCGCCGCAGGCCGGCGCGCCGACCATGCCGGTACCGACCGTGTCGTCGTCCTTCGCGAAGGAACCGACGTTGCGCGGGTTTTCGTAGTGGTCGAGGACCTTGTCGCTATAAGCCATGATTACACTCCTTGATTCGTTTCAACCTGCAATGCGATGAACGTTCGATGTCCGCTTCGTCCAGCCGGCGCGTCAGTGCGCGGCCCACTGGATGGTCGACAGATCGATCCCGTCCTTGTGCATTTCCCACAGCGGCGACAGATCGCGCAGCTTGGAAATCTTCGACTTCAGCAGGTTGATCACGTAGTCGATTTCCTGCTCGGTCGTGAAGCGACCCACCGTGAAGCGGATCGAGCTGTGCGCGAGTTCGTCGTTGCGGCCAAGCGCGCGCAGCACGTACGACGGCTCCAGCGACGCCGATGTGCACGCCGAGCCCGACGACACCGCGACGTCCTTCACCGCCATGATCAGCGATTCGCCTTCGACGAAATTGAAGCTGATGTTCAGGTTGTGCGGCACACGCTTTTCCATGTCGCCGTTCACGTACACTTCCTCGATTTGCGACAGGCCTTTCAGCAGCCGGTCACGCAGCATGCGGATGCGCTCGTTTTCGGTCGCCATCTCTTCACGCGCGATACGGAACGCTTCACCCATGCCGACGATCTGGTGCGTGGCGAGCGTGCCCGAACGCATGCCGCGCTCGTGACCGCCGCCGTGCATCTGCGCCTCGATACGGATACGCGGCTTGCGACGCACGTAAAGCGCGCCGATGCCCTTCGGGCCGTAGGTCTTGTGCGCCGAGAACGACATCAGGTCGACCTTCAGCTTCTGCAGATCGATCTGGATCTTGCCGGTGGCCTGCGCCGCGTCGACGTGGAAAATGATGCCCTTCTCGCGCGTGATCTCGCCAATCGCCTCGATGTCCTGGATGACGCCGATCTCGTTATTGACCGACATCACCGACACCAGAATCGTGTCCGGGCGCAGCGCCGCCTTGAACGCGTCGAGGTCGATCAGACCGTCGTCCTTGACATCCAGATAGGTGACTTCGAAGCCTTCGCGCTCGAGCTCGCGGGTGGTGTCCAGCACCGCCTTGTGCTCGGTCTTCACCGTGATGATGTGCTTGCCCTTGCTCTTGTAGAAGTGCGCGGCACCTTTCAGAGCGAGGTTGTCCGACTCCGTCGCACCCGAGGTCCAGATGATCTCGCGTGGATCGGCGTTTACGAGCGCGGCCACCTGCTCGCGCGCTTCCTCGACTGCGCGCTCGGCGCTCCAGCCATAAGCGTGACTACGCGACGCGGGATTGCCGAACTGCTCGCGCAGATACGGGATCATCTTGTCCACCACACGCGGATCGATCGGCGTCGTGGCGCTGTAGTCCATATAGATGGGCAGATGGAGAGAGTCGTTATTCATCAATTGCTCCGGGGACGTCATGTGCTCTGGCTTCTGGGTTCGATATGGGGCTGCGGCGAGGGTTTTCTATTGCGTGCCGCGCTTCACGAACCGGCCATGTTGAAAACGGAATTGGGACCCTTGGGCGCCACGCGCACGGGTTCGACCGCCGGCGCGTCGTTGCGCCTGTCGCGCAGCACGGCCGGCGTGCCTTCGCGTGAACGCTGCTGATCCACCAGATCCTTCAGCGAAACCGAATCGAGGTATTCGACCATTTTCTGGTTCAGCGTCGACCACAGCTCATGCGTCATGCAGTGGCCGTCGTGCTGCTTGGTGCCTTCGCATGTGCCCTTACCGCCGCACTGGGTGGCGTCGAGCGGTTCGTCGACCGCGATGATGATGTCGGCCACCGTCACCTCTTCGGCACGGCGCGCGAGATTGTAGCCACCGCCCGGTCCGCGCACGGATTCGACGATTTCATGACGGCGCAGCTTGCCAAACAGCTGCTCGAGATACGACAGGGAGATGTGTTGGCGCTGGCTGATACCCGCAAGCGTCACCGGGCCCTGCTCCTGGCGCAGCGCCAGGTCGATCATCGCCGTGACGGCGAAACGGCCTTTCGTGGTGAGTCTCATATGATGTGAGGAACCGCAATTCTCGACAAGTTTGGTCAAGTATAAATACATGAGCGATTTAGTCAAGTATGGGCGGTAAATTTTGTGTCATTCGCTTAATTGATCGCCATACGTCGACGCCGCGCCCCCACCCGTGTGGTGCGTCTGCGTTCTTCGCCCGATGCCTACGCGAGCAACTGCGGGCGCAGCGCGGCGATCAGCCCGCGGCAGGCTGCTTCGCACTGATCGAGCACTAACTCGAAGCCTTCCGCGCCGCCGAAATACGGATCGACAACCTCTCGCGCGCCGCTCCAGCGGCCATCCGACTCAGGCACGAACTCCATCAGCAGACGGATCTTGTCGCGCTGTGCGGGCGGGCACAGTTGACGCAACGCGGCGACGTTACGGTCGTCCATGGCAATCAGCAGATCGAAGCGCTCGAAGTCCGCGACCGTGATCTGGCGGCCGCGCAGCGCGGCGAGCGCATAGCCGCGCTGGCGGGCCGCGTGTTGCGCGCGTTCGTCGGGCGCCGCGCCGATGTGCCAATCGCCGGTGCCGGCCGAATCGATCAGGATGCAGTCCGCAAGCTTCGCCTCGTCGACCAGATGACGCATCACGCCCTCCGCCGTCGGTGAACGGCAGATATTCCCGAGGCAAACGAAACAGATGGACACAGTTTTCATCAGGGATTTTTCGACGCTCGAGGCGCCGCGCGTGAGGTCGTCAGACAGTCAGCGGACTGCGCCGCGATTATACAAATCTCGGCAGATTCGCGCCGAGCGGGGCGCAGCCAGCGAGATCAGCGGGCTTCGGACCGTCGCGGTCCGCCGCGCCGGCTTACGATGCCTCGGCGAGCGGCGTCGCCGTGGCGGCACGCATCGGCTTGGCCGGCAATGCCGACGCCGTGTCGATCATGCCGTACGACACCGCGCGTGCGAGTTCGGCGGTCAGATGGCTGGCGTCGAGTGGCATCTGCGAAGCGCGCGAAGCGGTTTGGCCGTTGACGTGCAGAAGGGCGAGCACCGCGAGCGGTACAACGATGGCTAGGGGCCAGTACACTGATATTGTCTTTTTCATGATGTGTTTTTCAATTAGGGGCGCATGAGTTTATGACGCACTATGCCCTAACGAAATGCTATAGAAATTCACAATCGGGAAAAACCCGCCCGCGCGAGATAGATCGTTGCTTGATACGAAACAGTCAATTGAGACCTCTTTCGGGAACGATTGGCGCATCGCTGGCACACAAAAGTAAAGCTTACAAACGCATACAAAGCCGCCGCGACGGACGGCGACAATGACGGTCTTATTCTTACCCTTACATTTCTTTGCACCACAAAATGAAACGCATTGCACCTCTCGCTGGCCTGGTGGCCGCCGCGCTGCTCGGCGGCTGCGCGGTCTATCCGGACGGCACGCCGATGTACGGCAACGGCTACGGCGCCTATAGCGGCTACAACGGTTATGACGATTCCGCATACGCGCCGGGTGCCGCGGTCGTACCGCAAACCAATGTGTACCTCGGCTACGGCGATTACGGTCCGGGACGTTACTACGGCCCGGGGCCGGGCTCCGGCTATCGCGGCTATCCGGATCGCGGTCATCCGAACGACAACGACTGGCACCACGGCGATCACGGCAACGGTCATGGCAACAACGGCGGCGGTCCTGGACAACCGCACGGCGGCCCGCCGCCGCAGGGCGCAGCGGGCGGTCCGCACGGCCCTGGTGGCGCCAATGGCGGCCCGAACCCCGGCGCGGGCGGCCCGCCGCAGGGCCAGCCGCAAGCCGGCAACCGCGGTGGACGAGGCAACGATTTGGTGAGAAATGCGCCCGCGCGTCAGCCGGGGCAGATGACCGAACATTGAAGACGGAGCGGCGCTGAAGCATCCCGCCGGCTTCTTCGCCCATTTCGACGGCTGCGCGAGCGCGCAGCCGTCAAACCAATCCCAATGCCGCCCGCTCAGCCAATATGGCTGCGCTGCGCGGCATACAACTCGCGGAACGTACGACCCACCGGCGCCGGCATGTCGCGCGTATCAGTCCAGCCCGCGCCGCCGAGCGGCAGTTTGGCGATCGACCGATTGCGCCCACCCATGCGCTCCAGCACGCGCACGGCGAGTTTGGTAAAGAGCGCATAGGCATCGGGATGCAGCGCGAGCCAGCCCCACAGCGCCAACCCGGCGCGCTCCTTCCACGGCCGCAGGTGTCGCTCCATCTGCTTTTCGCGCAGCTTGCGCAACAGATCGGACAGCGGGATACCGACCGGGCACACGCTATTGCATTCGCCGCATAACGTCGCCGCTTGCGGCAGGTCGAGCGCCTTGTCGATGCCGACATAGCTCGGCGTCAGCACCGACCCCATCGGCCCCGGATAGACCCAGCCATATGCGTGCCCGCCGACCTTCTGATACACCGGGCAATGGTTCATGCACGCGCCGCAACGGATGCAGCGAAGCATCTCCTGGAAGTCGCCGCCGATCAGCCCTGTGCGGCCACCGTCGACGAGCACCACGTACATATGCTCGGGCCCATCCTGATCGCCCGCGCCACGCGGCCCGGTCAGCATCGAAAAATAGTTCGAGGTGGCCTGGCCGGTTGCCGAACGCGGCAGCAGGCGCATAGCCGTCGCGAGATCCTCGAGCGTCGGCAGCACCTTCTCGATGCCGGTGACAGCGACATGCACGCGCGGCATCACCGTGCACATACCTTCGTTGCCCTCGTTGGTCACGACCGCGACCGAGCCCGTTTCCGCGATGATGAAATTGCCGCCCGTCACGCCCATGTCCGCGCTCAGAAAATGCGGCCGCAGCATTTCGCGCGCCTCACGCGTCATGTCGGGAATCTCGGTGAGCCGCGGCCGGCCGTGCGTCTTCGCGAACAGGTCGGCGATCTCGTCCTTATCCTTGTGAACGACCGGCGCGATGATGTGGCTTGGCGGCTCGTTGTCGTTGATCTGCAGGATGTATTCGCCAAGGTCGGTTTCGATCGACTGCACGCCCATCTGCCCGAGCACTTCGTTCAGACGCATTTCCTCGGTGACCATCGACTTGGTCTTGATCACCTTCTTCACCTCGTGCTTGCGCGCAATGTCGCCGACGAGCCGCGCGGCCTCCTGCGTGGTCTCCGCGAACAGCACAGTCACGCCGCGCCGGGTCGCCTCGCGCTCGAAGGTTTCGAGCCACACGTCGAGATTCTCGAGCGCGCGATCACGGCGCTCCTTGAGCGCGGCCCGCGTCGCGGGGAAATCGATCGCGGTCATCGCGCTCGCGCGCGCCGACACGAACTTCGTGGACAGCTTGGTCAGGTTCTGCTGCAGGCGCTGGTCGGCGAGTTTCTGACCGGCGCGAGCCTTGAACTGCATCGATTGGACTTGCATGGCGGCCCTGATGAGATCGGATTGAAACGCGCGGCGCATTCGCGCCCGACGCAATGCGTGACAGACAGGATAGACGTGACGCGAACAATGGCGGTGTTCGCCGCGCGGGGATTACACGTCGCCGGCCAGCACCTGTGCGATATGCAGCACGCGCGTCGTCGAGTCGCCGTTGCGGCGCAGCCGCCCTTCGATATTCAATATGCAGCCGAGGTCGCCGAGCACCACCGCACCGGCGCCGCTCGCGGCGATGTTCGCGCACTTTTCGTCGACGATCGCGGTCGAGATATCGCCGTATTTGACCGCGAAAGTGCCGCCGAAGCCGCAGCAATGCTCGCAGCCTTTCATCTCGGTGACCGCGACGCCGACCTGCGCGAGCAGTTCGCGCGGCTGTTCCTTGACGCCCAGTTCGCGCAAGCCCGAACACGAGTCGTGATAAGTCACCTGTCCCGCGAACTCGCCCGGTTGCAACTGCACCTTCGCGACGTTGACGAGGAAATCCGTCAGCTCGAACACCTTGCCGCGCAGGCGGCCGAAACGGTTCATCAGTTCGGGATCGTCGCGGAACAGGTCGCCGTAGTGCGCGCGGATCATGCCGCCGCACGAGCCCGACGGCACCACCACATAGTCGAACTGTTCGAACTCGCGCAGCGTTTTCTCGGCAAGGTCGCGCGCGAGGCGGCGGTCTCCCGAGTTATACGCAGGTTGCCCGCAACAGGTTTGCGCGGGCGGCACTACGACCTCGAAACCGGTGCCTTCGATCAGCTTGATGACGGAGAAACCGATCTCGGGACGCATCAGGTCAATCAGGCAAGTGATGAACAATCCGACTCGCATGAGCCCTCCTTGCGGGGAAACGTCCCTGATTATCCGCTGTTTGCCGGTGCAATACCAACGGCCGGAAGGCATAGGAAGCACGCCGCGCCGGATTGGAAGCGCGCCTCGAAGCGTTCGCTTTTTTCACAATACGAGATACAATCAGTTTTCGCTGTTTGACGCATCCACCGATTCTCATATGAGCGATACGAACCCGGATCCCAAAACTTCGATCCAGGTGATCGAACGCATGATGCGCCTGCTCGACGCACTGGCGGCGCATAGCGACCCGGTCAGCCTGAAAGAACTGGCTATCCGCACGGAGCTGCATCCATCCACCGCGCACCGCATCCTGAACGATATGGTGATGTGCCGGCTGGTCGACCGTTCAGACCCCGGCACCTACCGTCTTGGCATGCGCCTGCTCGAACTGGGCAATCTTGTCAAGGCGCGCCTGTCGGTGCGCGACGCGGCGCTCACGCCGATGCGCGAGCTGCACCGCGAGACCGGGCAGACCGTGAACCTGTCGGTGCGTCAGGGCGACGAAATCGTCTATATCGAACGCGCGTATTCGGAGCGCTCAGGCATGCAGGTGGTGCGGGCGATCGGCGGGCGCGCCCCGCTTCATCTGACCTCGGTCGGCAAGCTGTTCCTCGCGGCCGACGAAGCCACCCGCGTGCGTGCCTACGCAACACGCACCGGTCTGTCGGGCCATACGCAGAACAGCATCACCGATCTCGCGAAACTCGAGCGCGAGCTGTCGCATGTGCGCCAGCAGGCCTGCGCGCGCGACAACGAGGAACTGGAGTTGGGCGTGCGCTGCATCGCCGCCGGCATCTACGACGATACCGGCAAGCTGGTCGCGGGGCTGTCACTGTCGGCGCCGGCCGATCGTTTGCAGGATTCATGGCTCGGGCAGTTGAGCCAGACCGCGTTGATGATTTCGGAATCGCTCGGCTACCGCCCGCAGCCGCAGCAGGACCATGCGCACGGCGGGCACGGCTCACATGGCTCGCACGGCCAGCATTAGTAAAGGGGGCGGCCGCCCAACCGCCGTGCACCCTTCGCTCCCGCCGGCGCCATGAAAAAAGCCTCGCATCTGCGAGGCTTTTTCTTTGCACGTCAGCTGCAGCCGGACTGACTATCACCGGCTGAGTATGCGTTGCGGCTTCAGGTACCCGGACCGCCGGCATCGGCGCTCGTGATACGCGGCTGGTCGCCGCCGTTGTCGAGCCACGTACGCAGACGCGTCGCGTCCGCGAAACGCGAGTACTTGCCCGACGAATCGAGCAGCACCAGGATCATCGGCCGGCCGTGGATGGTCGCCTGCATCACGAGACACTCGCCCGCTTCGTTGATGAAGCCGGTCTTCTGCAGACCGATGTCCCACGTCGGGTTGCGCACCAGCGCGTTCGTGCTGTTGTACGCGAGCGTGCGCTTGCCGGTGTACACCTCATAGCTGTGATCGGTCGAGAACTTGCGGATCAACGGATACTGATACGCCGCGTTGACCATCTTCACGAGATCGCGCGCGCTCGACACGTTCATGCTCGTCAGACCGGTCGGGTTCTCGAAGTGCGTGTCGTTCATGCCGAGCTGCCTCGCCTTCGCGTTCATCGCCGCGAGGAACGCCGGCCGGCCGCCCGGGTAGTAGCGCGACAGCGCCGCCGCCGCGCGGTTTTCCGACGCCATCAGCGCGATGTGCAGCATGTCCTCGCGCGACAGCACCGAGCCCACCGACAGACGCGAACCGGTGTTCTTCTCGTAGTCGCGGTCTTCGTCGGTGACTTCGATCTGATCGGTCATCGGCTCTTTCGAATCGAGCACCACCATCGCCGTCATCAGCTTGCTGATCGATGCGATCGGTACCACCGCGCGCGAGTTCTTGTCGAACAGCGTCTCGCCGCTGTTCTGGTCGATCACATAGGCGACGCTCGAGCGCAGCATCAGCGCGTCCGGCGTCTCGTGCAGACCAAACGCCTGGCCGACGCTCGGCTGGCGCGGCTCGTACGCGACGCGTCGCATCACCGAACGGTGTCGGCCGTTCGCCGTGAACGTGACGCGCTTGCGTTTGACGCCGGCGTGCGGGGCATCTTCATCCGCCGCAGCGGCTTTCACGGCCTCACCCTTGCCGGCTTTCGCCGCATGGCTCGACACCTTTGCGGTGGCGGCCGCCTGCGCAGGCTTCCTGGCAGTTTTAGCGTGTTTGGAAGTTTTTGCGGATGCAGCAGACGTAGCTGCAAAAGTGCTGACAGGCGTAGCGAACGCCGCTGCGACGGCCAGCGAGACGGCCACCGACAGAGCGGTGCTGCGCGCCGCGCCGTGGAGCACTTTTAGCGACGAAAACATGTCGGTTTTCATTGGGTGTTCGATAGGGAGCGGCGAGAGGTTTCCGCAAGTGTAGTAAAGCAACGAAAAATTAGCAATTTGAAGCACTTATACGCGCTCCTTAAACCGGCTTGTCAGCTCCGATCGCGAAAACACGAATAAGTGCCGCGCCTCGATCGAAAAAAACGATCGTCGCCAGCAAGCCTCGCCATCGCCGCCCGGCCCAATCGAGCAGATCATTGCAGGATAACGGCAATTTTGAGACAACCTTGATCCGGGGAAATACTGTCAGAGCACAGGCGGAAACTACTGCGCCGCGCCATGAAGGCGTTGCGAGCGTGCGACGGACTTTTTTAAGTGTCTGACGAAAGTCGCTAACGCGCGTTCGACTGCCATCGTTCTTTAACGTTCCTTGTCATCTTGTGGTTTACATCGAATTGATGATGATCGTTTTTTCAGGGGCGAATTGCTGCCACACGGAAAAAATAATCTCCCGACGGTCTGCTGAACGGTTGGTTTATGTCGCACCAGCACGGTGCAACGAGCAATCGTTCCGCGTCATATTAATGACATGCCTACTGTATAACCTATTGTTTTGTCGGCATTTTCTTAATATTGTGCGATGCACAAAAAACGCTTGACATTCCTTGTGGGCATCCTAAAATGGGAACCATTGCTGCGATGCACAATACATCGCGGTCCGGAGAGACGATGAATTTGCGTCTCGCCACCCACCCAATGCGGTCCGCACAGACCGGCCGCAATCCAGGAGCGTAAACCATGACTCTGCTGACCCCTGAGCAATTCGCCGCAGCCCAGAAAGCCAACTTCGAAACCCTGTTCGGCCTGACGACCAAAGCATTTGAAGGTGTCGAAAAGCTGGTCGAGCTGAACCTGCAAGTTGTGAAGTCGACGCTCGCCGAAAGCCAGGAAAATGCCCAACGCGCGCTGTCCGTGAAGGATGCGCAGGAACTGCTGGCACTGCAAGCAAGCCTCGCCCAGCCGGTGGCTGAAAAGGCGCTGTCGTATGGCCGCCATGTGTACGAAATCGTTTCGGCAACGCAGGGTGAATTCACCCGCGTCGCGGAAGCGCAATTCGAAGAGCAAAACCGCAAGGTTCAGGCGCTCGTCGAAAACGTCGCCAAGAACGCACCGGCCGGTTCGGAAACCGCTGTCGCCGTGATGAAGTCGGCTATCACCGCCGCCAACACCACGTACGAAACGGTCCACAAGGCAACCCGCCAGGCTGTCGAAATCGCCGAAAGCAACTTCAACGCAGCCGCAACGGCCGCTTCGAAGGCAGCTTCGCAAGCCGCTGCGCAAGCATCGCGCGCCGCCGCCAAGAAGGCCGTCTAAGCTTCACGCGTCAACACGCCAGGCTTTATGCCTCGCGTCGTCTTTCACGCCGGCCCAGCCTATGCGCTGCGCCGGCGTTATCGCAAGCAACAGCGTCGTGCCGTTGCCGCTTATACGGTTTGATGAGCCGAACGCTCCGATACGTTGCAATGGCGTATCGTTTGCCCGGCCGCCAAGCCGGGATTTTTTTGCCCGCCACTGGCCGCCACGAAAACGGAAACGGCGCGCTCCGCCATGGAGCGCGCCGTTTTTCTTTGCCGTACGGCTCGACCGGCTTTGCCGCGCCCGCATGTCGTCACGCAGGCGCGGCGCACCGCGTTACTTCTTCTTGACGGGCGGCAGATCGGTACAGACGCCTTCATACAACTCGGCCGCCATGCCGATCGATTCGCCGAGCGTCGGATGCGGATGGATCGTCTTGCCGATATCCGTTGCGTCCGCGCCCATCTCGATCGCGAGACAGACTTCGCTGATCAGGTCGCCCGCGTTCAGACCGACGATACCGCCGCCGATCACGCGATGCGTTTCCTCATCGAACAGCAGCTTCGTGAAGCCCTCGTCGCGACCGTTGGCGATCGCGCGACCCGATGCGGCCCACGGAAACACCGCCTTGCCGAACTTGACGCCTTCGGCTTTCAGCTGGTCTTCCGTCTTGCCGGCCCAAGCCACTTCCGGATCGGTGTAGGCCACCGACGGAATCTGCAGCGCGTCGAAGTACGCCTTCTCGCCATGCGCGGCTTCCGCCGCCACGTGGCCCTCGTGCACGGCCTTGTGCGCGAGCATCGGCTGACCGACGATGTCGCCGATCGCGAAGATGTGCGGCACATTCGTGCGCTGTTGCCTGTCGACTTCGATGAAGCCGCGATCCGTCACCGCGACACCGGCCTTTTCCGCGCCGATCCGCTTGCCGTTCGGCGAGCGGCCGACGGCCACCAGCACGAGGTCGTAGCGTTGCGGCTCGGCCGGCGCCTGCTCGCCCTCGAACGACACGTAGATACCGTCGTCCTTCGCTTCGGCGGCGATGGTCTTGGTCTTCAGCATCACGTTCGCGAAACGCTTGCTGTTGTACTTCTCCCAGACCTTGACCAGATCGCGGTCCGCGCCGGCCATCAGGACGTCGAGCATTTCGACCACGTCGATGTTCGCGCCGAGCGTCGAGTACACGGTCGCCATTTCGAGACCGATGATGCCGCCGCCGATCACGAGCATGCGCTGCGGAATCTGGCGCAGTTCGAGCGCGCCGGTCGAATCGACCACCCGCGGATCTTCCGGAATGAACGGCAGCTTCACCGCTTCCGAGCCCGCTGCGATGATCGCCTGGTTGAACCTGACGACCTTCTTGCCGCCCTCGGTCTGCACTTCCATGTGGTTCGGATCGACGAACGCACCCGTACCGACCACCACTTCGACCTTGCGCGCCTTCGCCATGCCGGCGAGACCGCCGGTCAGCTTCCTGACCACGCCGGACTTGAAATCGCGCAGCTTGTCGAGATCGATCTGCGGCTTGCCGAACGTGATGCCGTGCGCGGCAAGATCAGCCGCTTCGTCGATGACGAGCGCGGTGTGCAGCAGCGCCTTCGACGGGATGCAGCCGACGTTCAGACACACGCCGCCGAGCGTCGGATAACGCTCGACCAGCACGGTCTTCATGCCGAGGTCGGCGGAGCGGAACGCGGCCGAATAACCGCCGGGGCCCGAACCGAGCACGAGCATGTCGCACTCGATGTCGGCGCTGCCCGAATAGCTGCCGGCTTGCGCAGCCGCTGCGGCGGCCTTCGGCGCCGCAGCGGCGGGCGCCGGCGCGGGAGCCGCCTTCTCGGGCGCTTTCGGCTGCGCAGCGGCCGCAGCCGCGCCGCCCGCCGTTGCCTCGACGAGCGCGATGACCGTGCCCTGCGAAACCTTGTCGCCCGGCTTGATACGCACTTCCTTGACGGTGCCGGCAGTATCGCTCGGCACTTCCATCGACGCCTTGTCGGATTCGAGCGTCAGCAGCGACTGCTCTTTTTCGATGGTGTCGCCCGGCTTGATGTTGACTTCGATGACGTCGACGTCCTTGAAGTCACCGATGTCCGGCACTTTCACTTCGACGAGACTCATGGTGTCCCCTTCTCTTATTGATCGATGATGAGCGGCGCCTTCGACGCGCACAGCGCACGCGAACGCGCGGACGGCGCGACGCGGATCGGTCGAAATCATCCGCGCCCGCGCCGGCGGACCTCACCAGCCGGTCAAAGAATCACACGCCGGAAATCGGCAAGAATCGAACCGAGGTATGCGTTGAAGCGCGCGGCTTCCGCTCCGTCGATCACACGATGGTCGTACGACAGCGACAGCGGCATGGTCAGGCGCGGCTCGAACTGCTTGCCGTCCCACACCGGCTTCATCGCGCTGCGCGACAGGCCGAGAATCGCGACTTCAGGCGCATTGATGATCGGCGTGAAGTGCGTGCCGCCGATACCGCCCAGCGACGAGATCGAGAAGCAGCCGCCCTGCATCTGGTCCGGCTTCAGCTTGCCCTCGCGCGCGGCCTTCGACAGGTCGGCCATTTCCTTCGCGATGTCGACGAGGCCCTTCTTGTCCGCGTCGCGAATCACCGGCACCATGAGGCCGTTCGGCGTGTCAGCGGCAAAACCGATGTGGTAGTACTGCTTGAACACCAGGTTGTCGCCGTCGAGGCTCGCGTTGAAGGTCGGGAATTTCTTCAGGGCCGCCACGCAGGCCTTGATCACGAACGCGAGCATCGTGAACTTGACGCCCGCCTTCTCGTGTTCCTTGTTCAGCTTGACGCGCAGCGCTTCGAGCTCGGTGATGTCCGCTTCGTCGTTGTTCGTGACGTGCGGAATCATGACCCAGTTGCGATGCAGGTTCGCGCCCGAGATCTTCTTGATGCGCGATAACGGCTTCGGATCGACCGGACCGAACTTCGTGAAGTCGACCTTCGGCCACGGCAGCAGATTCAGCTCGCCACCGCCGGCGGCCGGCGCGGCCGCACCAGCCGGCGCCGCGCGCTGGCCCGTCATCACGCCCTTCACGAACGCGGTCACGTCGGCCTGCGTAATGCGGCCCTTCGGACCGGTGCCCTTCACCTGGCCGACGTCCACCCCGAGCTCGCGCGCGAACTTGCGCACCGACGGCGACGCATGGCTCGGATGACGCGAGCCGCCTTCTCCAGCCGGGATCAGCGGCGCCTGCGCGAGCGCGGACGGCGCGGCCGGTGCTGGGGTCGGCGTGGCCGGCGCGTCGAACGGCTTTTCAGTCGGCGCCTTCGCGGCCGGTGCCGGCGCGGGTGCCGGGGCAGCGCCGCCTTCCGCTTCGATCACGACGATGACCGAGCCTTCCGACACGGTATCGCCAACCTTGACCTTCACTTCCTTGACGACACCGGCGGCCGAGCTGGGCACATCCATCGTCGCCTTGTCGGATTCGAGCGTGACGAGCGACTGTTCCTTCTCGACACGATCGCCGACCTTCACCGCGATCTCGATCACGGGGACGTCTTTGTAGTCGCCGATATCCGGCACCTTGATTTCCTGCACGCCGCCGCCTGCTGCCGCGGGTGCGGGCGCCGCCGCAGCGGGAGCTGCCGCCGGCGCAGGCGCAGGAGCAGGAGCCGCGGCAGCGGCGTTGGCGCCTTCGAGCACGATGATCAGCGTGCCTTCGGACACCGCATCGCCGACCTTGACCTTCACTTCCTTGACGACGCCGTCGGCCGAGCTCGGCACGTCCATCGTCGCCTTGTCGGATTCCAGCGTCACGAGCGATTGCTCTTTTTCGACGGTGTCACCCGCCTTCACCAGCACCTCGATCACGGGGACGTCCTTGTAATCGCCGATGTCCGGCACCTTGACTTCGATCGCTTGACTCATTGTTAGTGTCTCCTGGGCCGCGCACGCCGCCGGCCCCTCGCGATGAGGAGCAAGCGCGTGCATCGTGGCACACGGGTGATGCCTTAGACGGTCATCGGGTTGGGTTTGGCGGGATCAAGGTTGTACTTCTTGAGCGCCTCGGCGACCACCTTGCGTTCGATCGTGCCTTCGTCCGCCAGCGCGTTCAGCGCGGCGACCGTGACCCAGTAGCGATCGACTTCGAAAAAGTGACGCAGCTTCTCGCGCGTGTCCGAACGGCCGTAGCCGTCGGTGCCCAGCACGACGAACTTCTGCGGCACGAACGCGCGGATCTGCTCGGTCAGCGCGCGCACGTAGTCGGTCGATGCGATGACCGGACCCGGCGGCGCATCCTTCAACAGCTTCTCGACGTGCGACAGCTTCTTCTCTTCGGTCGGGTGCAACAGGTTCCAGCGCTGCACTTCGTGACCTTCGCGCGCGAGCTCGGTGAAGCTCGGCACGCTCCACAGGTCGGCGTTGACGCCCCAGTCGTTTTTCAGCAGGTCGGCCGCGGCGATCACTTCGTTGAAGATCGTGCCCGCGCCCATCAGCTGCACGTGCGGCGCCTTTTTATCGGCTGCGGTCTTGCTGAACGAGTACATGCCCTTGATGATGTCGGCCGCCACGGTCTCGCCCTGCGGGATTGCCGGGTGCTCGTAGTTCTCGTTCATCACGGTGACGTAGTAGTAGACGTCTTCCTGGTCGGCGACCATGCGGCGCAGACCGTCCTGCACGATGACCGCGAGTTCGTAGCCGAACGTCGGGTCGTAGCTGATGCAGTTCGGCACCGAAGCCGCCCACATCAGCGAATGGCCGTCTTCGTGTTGCAGGCCTTCGCCGTTCAGCGTCGTGCGGCCCGCCGTGCCGCCCAGCAGGAAGCCGCGCGAGCGCATGTCGCCAGCGGCCCATGCGAGGTCGCCGATGCGCTGGAAGCCGAACATCGAGTAGAAGATGTAGAACGGGATCATGATCTCGCCGTGCGTCGAGTACGACGTCGCGGCCGCGATCCAGTCGGCCATGCCGCCGGCTTCGTTGATGCCCTCCTGCAGGATCTGACCGGTCTCCGACTCACGGTAGAACATCAGCTGGTCGGAATCTTCCGGCACGTACTTCTGGCCGTCCTGATTCCAGATACCGATCTGACGGAACAGACCTTCCATGCCGAACGTACGCGATTCATCCGGCACGATCGGCACGACGCGCTTGCCGAGCGTCTTGTCCTTCAGCAGGATGTTCAGGATCCGCACGAACGCCATCGTCGTGGAGATCTCGCGGCCTTCGCCCGTGCCCTTCAACAGCGGCTCGAATGCCGGCAGTTCCGGCACCGGCAGCGACTCGGCCTTCTGACGACGCGCCGGCAGATAGCCGCCCAGGTCCATGCGCTTCTGGCGCATGTATTCGAGTTCCTTCGAGCCTTCCTCGAACGTCAGGTACGGCACGTCGACGATCTGCTCGTCCGTGATCGGCAGACGGAACTGGTCGCGGAACTTCTTCAGCTGCTCCACCTGCATCTTCTTCTGCTGGTGGGTGATGTTCATCGCCTGACCGGCTTCGCCCATGCCGTAGCCCTTGATCGTCTTCGCGAGGATGACGGTCGGCTGGCCCTTCGAATTCGTCGCTTCCGTGAACGCCGCGTAGATCTTGTGCGGATCATGGCCGCCGCGGTTCAGATTCCAGATGTCGTCGTCCGACCAGTCGGCGACCAGCGCCTTCAGTTCCGGCGTGTTGAAGAAGTGTTCGCGCACGAACGCGCCCGACTCCGACTTGTACGTCTGGTACTCGCCGTCGACGACTTCCATCATGCGGCGCATCAGCGCGCCCGACTTGTCGCGCGCGAACAGCGCGTCCCAGCGGCTGCCCCAGATGACCTTGATCACGTTCCAGCCGGCGCCGCGGAATTCGCTTTCGAGTTCCTGGATGATCTTGCCGTTGCCACGCACCGGACCGTCGAGACGCTGCAGGTTGCAGTTGATCACGAACACGAGGTTGTCCAGACGCTCGCGACCGGCCATGCCGATCGCGCCGAGCGATTCCGGCTCGTCCGTTTCGCCGTCGCCGAGGAAGGCCCAGACCTTGCGGCCGTCGGTTTTCGCGATGCCGCGCGCCTGCAGGTACTTCATGAAGCGCGCCTGGTAGATCGCCATGATCGGACCCAGGCCCATCGACACGGTCGGGAATTGCCAGAAGTCCGGCATCAGCCACGGATGCGGATACGACGAGATGCCCTCGCCGCCGACTTCCTGGCGGAAGTTGTCGAGCTGCTTGTCGGTCAGGCGACCGAGCAGGAACGCGCGCGAGTAGACGCCCGGCGACGAGTGGCCCTGCACGAACACGAGGTCACCGCCGTGCTCGGCCGACGGTGCGTGCCAGAAGTGGTTGTAGCCGACGTCGTACAGCGTGGCGGCCGATGCGAACGACGCGATGTGGCCGCCGACGTTGGTTTCCTTGCCGGCGCGCAGCACCATCGCCATCGCGTTCCAGCGGGTGTACGAGCGGATACGGTGTTCGATGTCCTGGTCGCCGGGGTTCTTGGCCTGGCGCGCGACCGGAATCGTGTTGATGTAAGGAGTGTTAGCGGAGAACGGCAGATGTTCGCCGTGCACGCGTGCGAATTCGATCTGTTTTTCGATCAGGTAGTGGGCACGGTCAGGGCCTACTGCAGAAATCACGCCATCCAGCGCTTCCAGCCATTCGCCGGTTTCCTGGGGATCGTCGTCTTTATCGGCGGCGACATATTTCATGACTTCGTCGGGTACAGCGGACATGCTCGTCTCCTGGGTATGGGGAACGCACTTTGAACAGACGACGCGGACGCAGGAACGGCCGCGGCAGCTCCGGCCGATTGTAATAAGGGTCCCGACGTCAGCGCAACCAAATTTTCAAATTACGAGATCAATTCTCATAATGCGGAAAATTGCTGCGACGCAACCTGGTTTGACTGCCGATCGACTGATCCGCCGGCTAGTTTGCGCCGATTAACTGCACTTTCCGTGCTTTTTTGCGCCATTTGTCGGGGACGTGCTGAGCTACAATGCCACGCATGTTGACCGAACGGCTCTTCTCTCGCTCGGCGCGCACCGCGGGTTCGCCGGCGGATTCGTCGCCGTCCTCGCGCTGGCACCACGGACCCTGGTGGTCCAATTCCTATTTGCTGACGCCGCTCCTGTCGATCCTGGTGTTCCTGGTCGTCATGAGCCTGATTCTGTGGAGTCTGAACCGGCGCGAGCAGCAACAGCAGGAAGACACGCTGTACCGCAACGTCGCGTGGGCGCAGCAGCAGATCCGCCTGTCGATGACGGGCGCGCAAGAGCAGATCCAGGCACTCGCGCGCGACCTCGCCGCCGCCCATGCCGACGAGCATTCGTTCCAGGTGAGCACCACGGACATCATGCAGGGGCATCCCGAGATCCTCTACATGAACTGGTACACGGGCCAGCAGCAGCCGCGCTGGCCCAACGCCGCGCCGCCGGTGCTCGGCCAGCGGCTCGCGCGTCCGAACGACGCGCAGATGGACGAAGCTGTCAAGGCCGGCTTCGCCGAGGCGCGCAACACGCGCCGCCAGGTGTACTCCCCGCTCATCTACGACGACCTCGGCAACGGCTTCATCACGCTGCAAACGCCGATCTTCCGCGACCGCGATTTCCTCGGCACCATCGCCGCGGTGTTCTCGGTGGAAGGCATTCTGAAGCGCGACATCCCGCCCGAGCTGTCGGCCAAATACAAGATCTCGATCATCGACGCGAACAACCGCGAGTTGACCACCACGTCGACCCGCCCGCGCCTGCCGCGCGACATGTTCTACGACCTGCCGCTCGACCCGCCGGGCCAGGGCATTTCGGTGCGCGTGTACGCGTTCCCGCAGATCACCAACTTCACGAACAACACGCTGGTGTGGCTGGTGGCCGGCCTCTCCTGCTTCGTACTGTGGAGCCTGTGGAGTCTGTGGAAGCACACGCGCCAGCGCTTCGAGGCGCAGCAGGCGCTCTACGCGGAAGCGTTTTTCCGCCGCGCGATGGAAAACTCGGTGCTGATCGGCATGCGCGTGCTCGACATGCATGGCCGCATCACGCACGTGAACCCGGCGTTCTGCCGCATGACCGGCTGGGACGAAAGCGACCTCGTCGGCAAGAGCGCGCCGTTCGCCTACTGGCCGCGCGACGCGTACCCCGAGATGCAGCGTCAGCTCGACATGACGCTGCGCGGCAAGGCGCCCTCGTCCGGCTTCGAGCTGCGCGTGCGGCGCAAGGACAGCTCGACGTTCCACGCGCGGCTCTACGTGTCGCCGCTGATCGACAGCTCGGGCCGCCAGACCGGCTGGATGTCGTCGATGACCGACATCACCGAGCCGAAGCGCGCGCGCGAAGAGCTCGCCGCCGCCCACGAACGTTTCACGACCGTGCTCGAAAGCCTCGATGCGGCGGTGTCCGTGCTGGCCGCCGACGAAGCCGAGCTGCTGTTCGCGAACCGCTATTACCGGCATCTGTTCGGCATCCGCCCGGACGGCCACCTCGAACTCGCGGGCGGCGGCTTCGACGCCTCGCAGGCGTCGTCCGATTCGATCGACATGGTCGACACCTTCGTCGGCCTGCCCGCCGCCGCGCTGACCGAAAGCACCGCCGACGCGCAGGAAATCTACATCCCCGGCATCCAGAAGTGGTTCGAGGTGCGACGCCAGTACATCCAGTGGGTCGACGGCCATCTCGCGCAGATGCAGATCGCGACCGACATCACGACCCGCAAGCGCGCGCAGGAACTCGCGCGCCAGCAGGACGAAAAGCTGCAGTTCACGAGCCGCCTGATGACGATGGGTGAAATGGCCTCGTCGCTCGCGCACGAACTGAACCAGCCGCTCGCCGCCATCAATAACTATTGCTCCGGAACCGTCGCACTGGTTAAATCCGGTCGAACGACGCCCGACAATCTGCTGCCGGTGCTCGAAAAGACCGCGCAGCAGGCGGTGCGCGCCGGCATGATCATCAAGCGTATCCGCGAGTTCGTGAAGCGCAGCGAGCCGAAGCGGCAGGCCACGCGGGTCGCGGATATCGTCGCGGACGCGGTGGGTCTCGCCGAAATCGAGGCAAGGAAGCGGCGCATTCGCATCGTTACCGATCTGCGCTCGCGGCTGCCGGTGATCTACGTCGATCCGGTGCTGATCGAGCAGGTGCTCGTGAACCTGCTGAAGAACGGCGTCGAAGCGATGGCCGAAGCGCGCCCGAACGCGGTCGACCCAGTCATCCGCGTGGTCGTGCGACTGGAGAGCGGCTTCGTCTGCATCAGCGTCGTCGACCAGGGGCCCGGCGTCGACGAAGCGACCGCCGAGCGTCTGTTCGAACCGTTTTACAGCACCAAGTCCGATGGCATGGGCATGGGGCTGAACATTTGCCGTTCGATTATCGAATCGCACCGCGGCCGTCTGTGGGTGGTCAACAACGTCGAATCCGACGGCCACATCACGGGCGCCACGTTCCATTGCAGTCTGCCCATTGGGGAGCCTGACGGCCCGAGCAACGGCGGGTCCGAGGCGCCGATACCACAAACCGTTACGGGAGAGCTATGAACAGCCCAGTCACCACACAGGAAACCGTCTTTGTCGTCGACGACGACGAGGCCGTGCGAGATTCGCTGCGCTGGCTGCTGGAGGCGAACGGCTACCGCGTTCAGTGCTTCTCGAGCGCCGAGCAGTTCATCGACGCATGGCAGCCGCATCAGCATCCGGGCCAGATCGCGTGTCTGATCCTCGACGTGCGGATGTCCGGCATGAGCGGGCTCGAGTTGCAGGAACGCCTGATCGCCGACAACGCGTCGCTGCCGATCATCTTCGTGACGGGCCACGGCGACGTGCCGATGGCGGTGTCGACGATGAAAAAAGGCGCGATGGACTTCATCGAAAAGCCGTTCGACGAAGCCGAACTGCGCAAGCTCGTCGAGCGCATGCTCGACAAGGCACGCAGCGAAAGCACCAGCGTCCAGCAGCAGCGCGCCGCGGCCGAGCGCCTCGGCAAGTTGACCGCGCGCGAGCATCAGGTGCTCGAGCGGATCATCGCGGGCCGCCTGAACAAGCAGATCGCCGACGACCTCGGCATCAGCATCAAGACGGTCGAAGCGCATCGCGCGAACATCATGGAAAAGCTGAACGTCAACACGGTCGCCGATCTGCTGCGACTCGCGCTGTCGAACAAGCCGCAAACGGCGCAGTAACAGAGGCACGGGCGGCCTTTCGTTCGGAGGGGCCGTTGGTACGTGGCCGCCATCCGTGGCGGTTGCGTCGCCGGTTCGCGACGGCCTGACCGACGCCGAGTCCGGCGTGCGGGTGGCGTGCGAGCGGCCTGCCCCGCCGCTCGCAGTGCGCTTCCTTGCCGCCGCAGGACCGCCGCCTCACCTCCCGGACGCTCCCACGCGCGCCGCGCGCCCCGAATCCACTGCGAAAGCGCGCCCCCGCGCCGGTATAATGTTGGACTTCGCGGCGGCGCCTTGCCCGAACCGGCAGCGCGCCTGTCGCAGGGCGACGGGGCTCCGTCAGCCAGCCGAAGCACGCCGTCGCACGCCCCTCCGCGCGAGCGCTTCGCCCCGCCTGCCAAACCGTCTGTCCCGACCTGATTCCCGATCCCAATCTCGACCCAACGTTCGACCGACCATGACTGCCAAACTGATCGACGGCCTCGCCCTCTCCAAGACCCTGCGCGCCGACGTCGCGGCGCGCGCCGCCGCCCTGACCGCCCGCGGCCATCAGCCGGGCCTCGCCGTGATTCTGGTCGGCGACAATCCGGCCAGCGAAGTGTATGTGCGCAACAAGGTGAAGGCCTGCCACGACAACGGTCTCGGCTCGTCGTTCGACCGCTATCCGGCCGATCTGCCCGAAGCCGACCTGCTCGCGCGCATCGACGAGCTGAATCGCGATCCGGCCATCCACGGCATTCTCGTGCAGCTGCCGCTGCCGAAGCACATCGACAGCCACAAGGTGATCGAGGCGATCGCGCCCGAGAAGGACGTCGACGGTTTCCACGTCGCCAATGCGGGCGCGCTGATGACGGGTCAGCCGCTGTTCCGTCCGTGCACGCCGTACGGCGTGATGAAGATGTTCGCGGCCTACGGCATCGATCTGAAGGGCGCGAACGCGGTCGTGATCGGCCGCTCGAACATCGTCGGCAAGCCGATGGCGCTGCTGCTGCTCGAAGCGGGCGCGACCGTCACGATCTGCCACAGCAAGACGCGCGATCTGGCCGCGCACACGCGCAACGCCGACGTCGTGGTCGCCGCGACCGGTCTGCGCAACATCCTGACCGCGGACATGGTGAAGCCGGGCGCGACCGTGATCGACGTCGGCATGAATCGCGACGACGCCGGCAAGCTGTGCGGCGACGTCGACTTCGCGGGTGTCAAGGAAGTGGCCGGCCATATCACGCCGGTGCCGGGCGGCGTCGGCCCGATGACGATCACGATGCTGCTCGTCAACACGATCGAAGCGGCCGAGCGCGAGGCAGACGCGGCCAAGGCGTAACCGCCGGGCGGTGAGCGCGAGGCGGAGTGAGGCGACTCATCCGTCTCGTCCACCGGGTCATCACCCGCCCTTCTCTCTCGCAGAACCACCGCCTCCTTACCGCGTCGCCGGATCCCGCGGCCCACGCCCTGCCCCAACGCGCGCCCAACGCGCCGCAACATCTGTTAATTTGTCAGCCGATGGATTGGAATCGGCGCCCCCCGCCCCAATAATGTCCGTAGCCGGTGCCGCCATGCGCCGTGCGCCGGGCGTCGAGCGACCCAGCACGAGACGGCACGCGCGAGCGCCGCACCGCCCCCTTCACCCGCGTCAGACAGGAAGCCTTATGTCCACTACCGCCACGCATCAAGACAACCCGCTCCTCGATTTTTCCGATCTGCCGCGCTTTGGCTCCATCCGACCCGAACACGTGACGCCCGCCCTCGACGTGCTGCTCGCCGACGCGGCGGCCGCCGTCGAGCGTGCCGCGCTGCCGGCCACGCCCCCGTCGTGGGCCGACGTCGTCGAACCGGTCGAGCGCGCCACCGAGCCGCTGTCGCGCGCGTGGAGCGTGATCGGTCATCTCAATGCCGTCGCCGATACGCCCGAGCTACGCGCCGTGTACGGCGAGAACCTGCCGCGCGTAACCGAGTTCTGGTCGAGCGTCGGCCAGAATCTCGCGCTCTACGAGAAGTACAAGGCACTGAACGCCAGCGACGAATTCGCATCGCTGAACGGCGAACGCAAGAAGATCCTCAGCAACGCGCTGCGTGATTTCCGTCTGTCGGGCGCCGAGTTGCCGGAAGACCAGAAGCCGCGTTTCGCCGAATTGCAGGAGCGCCAGGCGGCGCTGTCGAAGGCGTTTTCGGATCACGTGCTCGATGCGACCAACGCGTATGCGTACATCGTCGATGCGGGCAACGAAACGCAACTGGCGGGACTGCCCGAAGACGTGATCGAAGCCGCGAAGGAAGCCGCCGAGCGAGACGGCAAGACTGGCTACAAGTTCACGCTGCACTTCCCGTCTTATTTCCCGGTCATGCAGTACTCGGAAAACCGTCCGATGCGCGAAGCGATGTATCGCGCCTATGTGACGCGCGCGTCCGAGCTCGGCGCGCAATACGGCAACGGCAAGACCGAGTGGGACAACACCCAGGTGCTCGCCGACGAACTGAAGCTGCGCGCCGAAGAAGCGCAGATGCTCGGCTACGGCAACTTCGCCGAAGTGTCGCTCGCGCCGAAGATGGCCGAATCGCCGGCGCAGGTAATGGCCTTCCTCGAAGACCTCGCGACGCGCGCGCGTCCGCATGCCGAGCAGGACTGGAAAGAGCTGCGCGAATTTGCCGCGAGCGAACTCGGCATGACCGATCTGCAGCCGTGGGACATGACGTTCGCCGCCGAGCGCCTGCGCCAGAAGCGCTATTCGTTCTCGGAAAACGAAGTGAAGCAGTACTTCCCGGAAGACGCGGTGTTCAAGGGCCTGTTCAAGGTCACCGAGACGCTGTTTGGCGTGCGCATCCGCCGCGACGAAGCGGCCGTCTGGCATCCGGACGTGCGCTTCTTCCGCGTCGAGAATCAGGACGGCGGCCTCGTCGCGCAGTTCTATCTCGACCTGTATGCACGCGAAGGCAAGCGCGGCGGCGCCTGGATGGACGACGCGCGCGGCCGTCACAAGCTCGCGCACGGCGCGGTGCAAACGCCGGTCGCGTATCTGACCTGTAATTTCTCGGCGCCGGTCGGCGGCAAGCCCGCCTGCTTCACGCACGACGAAGTGATCACGCTGTTCCATGAGTTCGGCCACGGCTTGCATCACATGCTCACGCGCGTCGATGAGCTCGGCGTGTCGGGCATCAACGGCGTCGAATGGGATGCGGTCGAGCTGCCTTCGCAGTTCATGGAGAACTTCTGCTGGGAGTGGGACGTGCTGTCCGACATGACCTCGCACGTCGATACCGCGAAGCCGCTGCCGCGCGAGCTGTTCGACAAGATGCTCGCCGCGAAGAACTTCCAGAGCGGCCTCGGCACGCTGCGGCAGATCGTGTTCTCGATGTTCGACATGCAACTGCATACCGGCTTCGACGCGAACGGCGCGAAGAGCGCCAACGAACTCGCGCGCGAAATCAACGAACGCTTCCACGTCGTGCCGCAAGCGCCGTTCTCGCGTTGGCCGAATACGTTCAGCCATATTTTCGCGGGCGGTTACGCGGCCGGCTACTACAGCTACAAGTGGGCCGAAGTGCTGTCGGCCGACGCGTACGCGGCGTTCGAGGAAGCCGCGCAAGCCGCGGGCAGCGTGCTCGATCAGTCGACCGGCATGCGTTATCGTCGCGAGATTCTCGAAGTGGGCGGCAGCCGTCCGGCGATGGAATCGTTCAAGGCGTTCCGTGGCCGCGAGCCGAATATCGATGCGCTGCTACGGCATAACGGCATGGCGCCGGGTGCCGCGCACTGAGCGATTGAAACGTCGCGATGATCGTTCGTTCGGCCTGGATGCGATGGCGCTGAATGAACGAGGCCGATAGAAAAACCGGCGGTCTGCTCGCGCAGGCCGCCGGTTTGTCATTGATGCGCGAGATATGTCGCTACGCGCGATGCAGCTTGAAATCGACCTGCTCAGGCCGCCCTTCGAGCGATAACGACACGCTCGCGGCCGGCGCGCGGCCGACCACCCTGCCCCGGCTCACCACCACGAGCCGCGCGGCGCGCAGACGGATCGCCTCGAGCTCGTCGCGCGCATCGAGCACGACGAGATTGGCCGCGCATCCGGGCGCGATGCCATAGTCTTCCAGACCGAGAATGCGCGCCGCGTTCACGGTCACCGCGTCGAAACAGGCGTGCATGCCGTCGACGCTGGTCATCTGCGCAACATGCAGGCCCATCTGCGCGACTTCGAGCATGTCGGCCGAACCGAGGCTGTACCACGGGTCCATCACGCAGTCGTGGCCGAACGCGACCGTGATGCCCGCGGCCAGCATCTCCGGCACCCGCGTCATGCCGCGCCGTTTCGGGTATGTGTCGCTGCGGCCTTGCAGCGTGATGTTGATCAGCGGATTCGCGATCGCCGCGACGCCCGACTCGCGAATCAACGGCAACAGCTTGCTCACGTAGTAGTTGTCCATCGAATGCATCGACGTCAGGTGCGAACCGGCGACACGTCCGTGCAGGCCGAGCCGGTGCGTTTCGGCCGCGAGCGTTTCGATGTGGCGCGATAGCGGATCGTCCGATTCGTCGCAATGCATATCGACGCGCAGGCCCTTTTCGGCCGCGTACTCGCACAGCATGCGCACCGACTGCGCGCCGTCGGCCATCGTCCGCTCGAAATGCGGAATGCCGCCGACCACGTCGACGCCCATGTCGATCGCGCGCTTCAGATTATCGAACGCGCCGGCGCTGCGCAGCAGACCGTCTTGCGGGAAGGCAACCAACTGCAGATCGAGATACGGCGCGACGCGGCGCTTCACTTCGAGCAATGCCTCGACCGCGAGCAGACGCGGATCGCACACGTCGACGTGGCTGCGGATCGCGAGCAGGCCGCGCGCGACCGCCCAATCGCAATACTGCATCGCGCGTTCGATCAACGCTTGCTGCGTGAGCTCGGGCTTCAGCTCGCCCCATAGCGCGATGCCTTCGAGCAGCGTGCCCGACGCGTTCACGCGCGGCAAACCGTACGACAGCGTCGCGTCCATATGGAAATGCGGGTCGACGAACGGCGGCGTGACGAGCGAACCGGCCGCGTCGATTTCGTCGCGCGCGCTCGCGGCCAGGTTCGGCTCGATGGCGACGATACGGCCCGCGTCGATGCCGATGTCGATTGGGGACTGGTGATGCGGGGACAGCTGGGCGGCACTGCGCGGCAGCGTCGCGTGGCGGATGATCAGATCCATGTTCGCTCCGGTTGATCGCGTTCGGACTCGCTACGATTCTATCGGCGCCAGAAAAATGCGGGCACCGATGCGTACCGGCGCGCAGGCCGAAATCCGTACCGGCTGAGCGCGATGCGACGCGCCTATACTCGCCGTTTCGGCCATGCATTGACGGAGCATACAGATGAAAACGATCGGCGTGATCGGCGGAATGAGCTGGGAGTCGTCCACCGAGTATTACCGGCTGCTGAACCGCCACGCGAAGGCGCGGCTCGGCGGCCATCACAACGCGCGCAGTCTTCTGCTGACCGTCGATTTCGCGTCGATCGAGGCGAACCAGCGCGCCGGCGACTGGCACGCGCTCGGCGAACAGATGGCCGACGCCGCGCGCCAGCTCGAACGCGGCGGCGCCGATCTCGTGATTCTTGCGACGAACACGATGCATCGCGTGTGCGAATCGATCGAGCAGGCGATCACGGTGCCGTTCCTGCACATCGCCGATCCGACCGGCGCGGCGCTGCGCGCGGCGGGCGTCGAGCGGGTGGGCCTGCTCGGCACGCGCTACACGATGGAGCAGACGTTCTATATGGGCCGGCTGCGCGAGCGCTATGGACTCGACACGCTCGTGCCTGATGAGGACGAACGCGCGGACGTGCACCGCATCATTTACGACGAGCTATGCCACGGTAACGTGGCCGACGCGTCGCGCGAGGTTTATCAACGCGTGATCGAGCATCTGGCCGCGCGTGGCGCGCAGGCGGTGATACTCGGCTGCACCGAGATCACGCTGCTGATCAAGCCCGAAGATTCGGTGCTGCCGGTGTTCGATACCACTGCGTTGCATGCGCAGGCGGCGGTGGAGTGGGCGATCGGGGCGGAGTGAAAATAGGCGCGGGGCTCTGGTTTTGCGCCGGAAGGAAAACAGATTCGCCTCCCTTTGGCGGTGAGAGAAGGCGCGAGTCGAAAGCGATAGATCGATACTCATCACGTATCACGTCCCGTGCATACACATCGGACCGGATGGAACTGTCCGCGCCTTGCAACAAGCCGATTACTCGTTGAGGAGGCGCTGGATCTCGTCTAGAAAAGAAGCGACGGTGTAGCCCCACGGCTCGGGAGAAAATCCGCGCCCATACATCTGATCGAACGCAATGGCCAGATCGTGCGGGTGTTCGTTCCTGAACGAGTCTATTTCCCGAACTAAATTGGCGTAATCATGAGGACTGTCCTGCTTGTAACACGCGACTATTTCCGGGACGGTTTCTCCGAACAGGTCGAAGTCCTGGCCGAAATACGTTCTCATGAGGTGGTCCATTGCGGGATAGCGCTCTGACGAACTCATTTCTCTCTCATTCAAGGTAGGCGGTGAGGATGTAATAAGGCATGCCGTTGTAGGTTTCGTATTTCAGCGTGACGAAGACGTTGTTCATTCGCGTAAGTTCGCCAGTAACCCGCGTCACTCCATAGCCGATGTCGCCAGAGACGACCTTGGTGACTGTGATCTTTGCGTTTCGAGTTGGGGACTGCACCCACGTCCTGATTCTTACGGCATTGGCCTGCACCGTTTCCGAAATGGCGCGTTCGGCATGCTCAAGGGTTATAAACGAGGATACGATTTTTCGCTTTGGTTCACGTTTCAGCCGCTCCCTGAGCCATGCTTCGTTCTTACCAACATGCTTCTGGAGCGTGTGCCCTCCGAGCCTTGGATTGAGCGCTTTCGCCTCGTGCATTTGCAGATGGATCCGGCCCATCGTAACGCTGGCCGCGCGTGCAGCCTTGATCGAGCCAGCAAAGCCGAACGGCACGGCCATATCGATAGACAGGCCGATCTGGTCTGCCATGTCAGGGCTGACCCGCATCGCCTCTGCCAGCTTCGCCGTGCCCTGCTGAGTCAAGGTGGCGGTATCGCGCCCTGTCCAGACCTGGCGCAGGCCCGCCGCGGCCGTGTCCGAACCATGCGCCCCGAACACTACACACCCGGCCTTGCTTGCCATCGTCGGTTCGGGCAACACGCACAGCGCTGCCGCTCCGGCCATTTCAAGCACCCCGCCGACAACCTGCAAACCTCCCCACAGACGGTTGGAAAGCATTTCGGTGGGGCTAATCGAGTGGCGAGCCAGCACGGCCGACAGCTGCGGGGCGCTCAGCACCACGCGCACGCTGTCTGAATCCTGTTCATATGACATCTGAAACCTACTCCTGGTCGTTGGGACGACCAAGCTAACCGTTGGTTTAGACATCGGATATGGGCGATGGATGATTCTTGCGTCCCATCGGTCAACGAAGATTCGGATACTGACTCGCGCTCGGCGAACGGATGGCCAACGCCGCGCGCCATCTCGAACGCAGCGGCGCCGATCTCACGATCTTCGCAACGAACACGAGCAGGAAGATTCAGTGCTGCCCGGCTTCGATACCGCCGCGTTGCATGACGAGGCGGCGGTGCAGTGGGCGATTGGAGGAGAGAGACGATGGCCTCGAGGCCTCGATCCCGCGCGAATCGTGTTGCATCTATTCACGCGCACAGCATACGCAGCAAGCGCCACAAGCAAAACGTAGCGCCGAAAGTCAAAAAGCCCGCATGGCTTGCGCGATGCGGGCTTTCAACAATGCTTTGGTTGCGGGGGTAGGATTTGAACCTACGACCTTCGGGTTATGAGCCCAATTTAACCCGATAATGCCCGTTCTTTCCAGTTGCCCATCGTTGCATATTCCTTGAGCAATCAGTGACTTAGGTTTAAATTGGTGATTCGTTGTTGCTGCCGGTTTTCTGCCGCTAGCGCCCAAGAAACGCCCAAACCGGAGTCCCTGTGTCCAAGAATAAGGTCAACATCACCCGCGAATTCCTTCGCGGCCTCGAAGCCACCGGCAAGTTTCAGGAGTACGCCGATGCCGATCTAACCGGCTTCAAGGTGCGCGTGCTGCCGAGCGGCACCATCACCTTCACGGTGCGCTATTACAAGCCGGACGGCAATGAGGGTCGCAAGCGCATCGGTACTTACCCTGCCATGTCTGCGAGCGATGCCCGCGAAGCGGCCCGGCGCGAACTCGAACAGACCCCGACGAAGCAGGATACGCCCGCCGTGATCGAAGAAAAGAAGCGCCGGCACACCGAGAGCGTGCGGCGCGCGCATGGCGTGCCGACGCTGCGCGCCTTCCTCGACACCGATTATGTAAGCTATCTGGAAGCGAACGGAATCAGCACGGCGAACGCGGACCTGATCCGCTCGTCATTCCCCGAACTGCTCGACCGTGCGCTCGATGAACTGACGCCCTGGCTGCTCGAAGGCTGGAAGGCGAAGGCCGCGAAAACCGGGATCAAGCCGAAGACGATCGCGAACAAGCTCCACGCGCTGCAAGGCATGCTGCGCGTCGCTACCGATGCCGGGCACATCGCAGACAACCCGGCCCGCAAGGTGAAACGCAACGGCCGCGCCGACGTGGTGGTGCGCTACTTGTCTGCGGACGAACGCGAGCGCTTGTATGCGGCGATGGAAGCGCGAGAAGAAGCGAACCGCGAAGCCCGCCAGCGCACGATCGCGCACCGGCGCATGCGCAAGCTCACGCCGCCGCCCTCACTGCGCAATGTGCGCTATAGCGATCACCTTCAGCCGTTTGTTGTGTGCGCGCTCAATACCGGCATGCGCAAGGGCGAGATATTCGCGCTCGAATGGGCCGATGTCGACCTTGAGCTTCGCACGATCCACGTGCGGCGCGGCACAACGAAAGATGACGAACGCCGTGATGTGCCGATGACCGATGAGCTGGCCGAATGCTTCACGGCATGGAAGCCGCTCGCGCATAAGGTCTATGTCTTCGGCAATGAAGACACCGATGCGCCGTTGACGGACATCGGCAACGCGTGGGACGCCTTGCTTGAAGCGGCGCACATCACCGGCTTCCGGTTTCATGACTGCCGGCATGACTACGCGAGCAAGCTTGTCTCGGCCGGTGTCGACCTCAACCGTGTGCGCGTGCTACTCGGGCATAGCGATATCAAGACCGTGCTGCGCTATGCGCACCTCGCACCGGACCATCTGCACGATGCGATCAACACCGCATTCAATGCGCCGCGCCGCGCCGCGATGAAGCGGAAACCCAGCGCCGGCGCTGTCACGATCGCATAGCGTGCGCGCCTCTATCACCCCTCGAACCCGGCCGCGTGCCGGGTTTTTTTGCGCCTTGATATAAGTTTTTCTGATTGCAAGATTATTGAGAAACATTGAACTTGCATGTGCTTTAAAGAGCAACAAAGCGCAACTAGTAAGTCTCCGGTATCAGATAATTTCGTTTTCTTTTCGGTATCCATAAGAGTTAAATCGAGTTGTTCGCAACTCACGTGAACACTTCGCAACGGAATCTCTAATGGAGATGTCGACATGACGCCACGCCGGAATCCAGTGCCCGCCGTAACTGATGCGCCGGGCTTACCGGGCGACGAAGAGCAAACACAACGCGCCGTGTCGCCGGACGTGACGGCGCTGCTACAACAAATCCTCGAAGGGATTCGTGCGACCTCGCACGATCCGGCCGATGAGCCCGGCGCGATGACGCAGAAGGAATTCTGCGAACGTTACCGGCTCGATCGCGTGACGTTGTATCACTTGCGCCGCAAGGGGCTCGGCCCCGAAGTGATGATGGTCGGCAAGAAGATATTGATCACCTATCGGGCCGCGCTGGATTGGCAACACGCGATGATCAAGGCCACGCCCAAGCCGGCGCAACCGTCCGGGCCTGAAGCCGCGCCGAAGGAAGCACCGCCGCTCGTCAAGCCGAAGAAGGCTATCGTCTCGCGCGTGAAGGGCAAGGCCGAACGCGCCGGCTCGCAAAGCGCCTGAAGCACCACGCCCTCGACCGATCGAAGGAAAAAATAGCGGCCGGGACGCCAACCCCGACCGCTTGATGCCTTCGCGCATAACGTCTTCTGGGGAGACACGCGAAATGCGCTTAGATGGTAGTCCGAATTTTCCGCATTGCACGTGGTTTGCGTCATACGGAGCCGCGCGATGAGTGCCGCCGCCCCGCGATCGCACGCATTCGCACAAGCGATGAGCGCACTCGGCCAGTGTGATGGTGGAGTGCGCTCATGAGCGGCGAGAACAAGTACCGCGAGCGCACCGTCGCCACGCAATGGGCCGAGAATTACCCGATCCGCAATGCTACGCGGCAAGCAATCTTTCATGCGCTCTGCCGTGTGATCGACAACGACCGCAAGTTCTACTGGTCGGTGTTGCGCCTCTCGTGGCGCACGGGTTTCGCCACGAGCACGATTGCAAGTGTGCTCGCTGAATTCGTTACACGCGGGTTGCTCGAAGATACGGGAGAGCGCAGAGGGAAAGGCGGCACGCGCGTGTACAGGCTCCACTACGAGCGCTCGTTCGATGCATATCCGGACACGGTGACGTGGGAGGAATTCAAGGCGAACGCCGAGCGCGAGAGTGCTGGCGTGCAGCGCAACAAAGAACCGCTTGAGCCGGATCGCGAAGTTCACCGCGAGCCGGTGAAGTTTAATGGCACCGAAGTTCACCGCGAGCCGGTGAAGTTTAATGGCACCGAAGTTCACCGCGAGCCGGTGAAGTTTGACGACTCGAACTTCACCGAACCGGCGCTCGAACTTCACCGATCCACCGCGCGAACTTCACCGATTCGCGATCCGAACTTCACCGATCCGGGCACCGAACTTCACCGATTGACCACGCGAACTTCACCGGCTGTCGGTGACAAGGGGTTGAGGGTATTGAGGACGAACATCGAGGACGCTCATTGCCGCGTGGCTAGCGGCGAGCCTCCGCGCGAGGACGCTCATTGCCGCGTGGCTGCGCCGCCTTCGGCGTCGGCTGCTGCTCTGCACCCCGGCGAAGGGGAAGTGCATGGACAGCAAAGCGGCACGGTGCAGCGCAGCAAAAAAACCAGCTATCGAGACCGGCTTGCCGCGCTCGACCCGGAAGTACGCGAGCGGGCCGGGCGGATCACCGAGCGGCTCCGCTCGTGCGGCGTCGTGAAAGGATGGAAAGTGCCCCGTGTAGCTCAGCGCTGGGCGGCCGATCCGCGCGTGACTGACGACCTGATCGATGAGGCTATCGAGGAGTACCGGAAGTGTGACGAAGTGCAGCAACGGGTGCGCTTGTTCGCATCAACCGTCGAAGCCGTGCTCTTCGAGCGCGAACAGAAGAAGCCGGCAAAGCGCTCGAAAAGCCGCGCACGGCCCGCGCGTGATGAAGACTTCGATGACGGAGCCGAGCCATGATCACGGCCTTGATCGCGGGCAAGCTCTACGGCACGCCCATCTTGCGCACTTCGCGCGATGGCAAGCACCGCTTCGCTACCGCCAAGATGCGCGTGGCACAGGATGGCGCTGATGCGCTCTTCGTGAATCTCGTGTGCTTCGGTGACACCGCGAAGGCCGCGCTTCTCGCGCTCGATGACGGTGATGCGCTCGCGGCCGTGGGCACGCTCAAGCTCTCGGTCTGGACCGATGGCAACGGCACCGCCCGGCCGCAAGTGTCGATGACTGCGGATCGCATCGAAAGCACCTACACCGTCGAGCGCAAGCGCCGCATCTCGCGCGGCGAAGACACTGATGCCGAACTTGCCGAGCGCAAGGCCCGGCCGCAACGAGCACCGGCGACTCAACGCACCGGCCGCTTCATCGGCAAGCGCGCGACGCCCGCGCGGCGCGATACCGGCGCAATGCCAGACGACACCCTCGATGATGTTGCCTTCTGATGGAGTGACACGATGATCAAACCGAAGGGAAAGTGTCTGCACTGCCCGGCCGCCGATGACTGTTATGCGTGCCCGCTGAAGACCGGATAACGAACGCGCAACAAGCCGAAGGGCTGTATATCGGCTACCTTCATCGAGCTTGAAGACCGCTCTGTCGTGGTCGATGTTTTGATTGATGGATGGAAGGAGGGCTTTACCTTCACGACCGATGATTACGATGATCGGTCTTGCCTTTCGCTGCCACCGGGGAAGCCGAAGCCGCCGCTCACCTTTCGCACGTGCCAATACAAATCGTGGCCGAAACATCAAGCAAGGCCGCTAACGATATGGCCGAAGCATTCAAACGTGCCATTTTGGTAGCGCTGTGATGCAGAGTCTTAATATTCGCGCGACCGCAAGCTCGCCCGTTTCGAAGACGGATGCGCGCGCAACTATATACCGGTGACGCAATCCGAAGGAGTGGCACGATGAAGATCGACAATCTCGGCCGGCCCGTCTTTGCTGCGGAACCGGCACGGGCATTCAACGCGCTTGAGGGACACCGCCGCCTGTTGGCGAAATACGTGATCAACAGGACCAAGGCCGAAGAGATCGAAGACGTAATCCGCTATGCGCTCGCTACGCGCGAGCGCCGGCTCGACGTGGGATTCATGGTCTTGCTCATGCTGGCGGATATGCCGGATGCCGAAAGCGAGCCGGCGACACTGCTCGCGCGTTCGATGCCGCTGGCTGTCAGTGACGAGATGAAGTTCGGCGCGCTTGAAGGCTACATCGATTCGTTAAGACTGCTCGTGATCGAGCGCAAGCGATGATGCCGAGCCTTGAAGAGCGCGTGGCCGCTAGGCTCGCCCGCCTTGAAAATTGGTGCCGCGATAACGGCGTGATGGTTAGCCCGGCCGGTGAAGTGTGCGAGCGTGACGCGGCTCGCTTGCTCGGCTATCACTCGCCGAAGGCGCTGCGCCGCCAAGCCATCGAGGGCCGCTTATCCCCCGTGCTGCGTCGACGGCGCTGCGGCCCGCGCTGGCTCTACACGCTCGATTCGATTGCCGAGCACATCGAGCGCGAGCTTGATCGATATGCCGTCTCGTGATCGAGCATCGATGCGCGCGACGTGCGGAAGTTCCGCACCATGCGCGAACACCATCGGCCGCTATCGGCCGCTTCGGTATCTGTTCGACGCGCTCGATGCGCTCGATGATGAAGCCTCACTTCACGGAGGCTCACATCATGGGACTGACAGACGGCGACGGCTACACCCTCGCGCGTATCGCTCGCGCTCTCGCAATCGCTCGCGGAAGCGTGCCGCAAGCTCGTGCGTACTGTGAAGCACAGCACGGCGTGATGGCCCTTGCCACGCGCATCCTGCAAAAGGCCGGCACCGTAGACATTCCGGCGCTCGGCGATGATGCTGAAGCCGCCGCCGCTTCGCAAGCCTTCATCACGCTCGCGCGTGCGCATTCGCTCATCGAGAGTATCAATGCGGTATCGGCTTTCTCGACGGTGCCCTTCGTGCTGCCGTTCCTCGTAGAAGGCGAAGGTGCCGTGGCCTTCTGGACACATGAAGGCAAGCCGATCAAAACATCGCGCGAGAGCTTCACCACGATGCGCCTGCCAGCGCTCAAGCTCGCGAGCCTGATCGTGCTCACCAACGAAGTGCTTCGCCTTCTCGGCCCGGCCGGCGATAGCGCGCTCAATCGCGCTTTGCAACGCGCCGCGAATAAGACCGAAGCGCAAGCTTTTATCGATCCTGCTAACGCTGGCGTGGCGGGTGAATCCCCGGCTTCGATCACGCACGGTGCGCCGAGCACGCCCGCAACCGGCAACACCGCCGCCGATATTCGCGCGCTCATCGACGCCTTCGAAGGCGATCTTGCTTCGGCCGTCTTCGTGATGGGTGCCGCGACCGCCGTCTCCTTCGCGCTCGCGGGTGCCACCCTTGGCGCGGCCGATATCGGTGTAGCGCAAGTCGGCACGCTGGCGGGCATTCCTGCTATCGCGCATAGTGCGGTGCCGGCCGATGCGCTCGTGCTTCTCGACCCTTCACGCATCGCGCTCACCCCGCGCCTGTTCGCGAGCGATGCATCGAGCGAAGCTTCTCTTGAAGTAGACGATGGCACCGGCACGACCGTTCTGATGTCCTTGTGGCAAGAGAATCTATCGAGCGTGAGGCTTCTCGAATACGTGAATTGGTTCGCATCCGATGGTGCGGTCTCGGTGCTCACCGGCATCGGCACCGTGCCGCTCGGCACGAGCAAGGGAGCGAAGGCATGAAGAGCCGCCCGCACCCCGAAGACGGCCGCACGCTCGCCAGTGTCTTCCCGCTGCCCGCGCTTGCCGGCGAGCGCTCGTGGGCTTACGTGATGCGCCGGGTAGCACGTGTGCTCGAAGCGAATCACTATGCCGTGCGCCGCGATGAACTACACCCGGCAAGAAGCGATGACCTCGAATCGAGCTTGCTCTCGCTGTGCGGGCAAGTAGGCCGCGTGATCGCAGAGCATCCCGGCGCGAAGCTCGTGGCTATCGATTGCTTCGAGCACGCGCATACACCCGGCCGCGTATGGATTGTCACCGAGCTATCAAGCGGACATCTTCACGGCATCACAATCCCGCTCATCGATCCGTTGCCGGCCCGCTCGACCGTCATTTATGACGACGGCCCGCTGCTGATGCTCGAAGGCGTACCGTGACGAAGGCACAAGACTGTGCCCGCATGACGGCTCAAATTTGAGCGCACGTGAAAAGTGGTGAGCACGCGCGAGCAATGACGGGCAAGCGATGGCGGGGGGGCAAGTCGCGATCAAGAAGTTTCAAACCGGACACCTCGCCCCCAACCGAATTTTGCGCAATCTGCACTTCTCACGAGTCGCCTTTTAGGGCCATACTTCGACGCAATCGCAAGGATTCCTTCGTGAATCAACCCGGCTCGATCCCGGCGCGATACTGGCGGTGCCGCCTTGTTACCGCCCGTAACCCCGGCCGATCCGGCCTGTAGCCCGGCTTCAATTCCGGCCGTCTTCGGAAGTGACCAAAGGAGCGTGATCATGGGTGGACGAACAAGCGGCCGGCGTGCAATCGGTGAGCCGGCCTTGCGTCTGATGCCGGCGAAGCCATTGCCGCCGCCGAAGACGATGAGTGCCGAAGGCAAGAAGGTGTGGCGCGAGATTGTGAATTCCGCGCCGACCGACTACTTCACGGCCGCCGATTCGAGCCTGCTTGCCGCCTACGTTGCGCACGCCGTGATGCGCGAGCGCGCTACGGCGATCCTCGATGCCGAAGGGCCGCTCATCCGCATCGGCCGTAACAGGACACCGGCCGTGCATCCGGCCGTGAGAATTCAAGCCGTAGCCGCTGGCGTGATGGCGGCGCTCGCGGTGAAGCTCCGCCTGAGCAAGTCTTCCCGCACACCGCGAGATGCCGCGAGCACGCAAATGAACGCACCGCGCACGGCGAGGAAGCCGTGGGATAGCGGCACGAAGCGATAACGCCTTGTCCGGCCTAACCTTGGAGAAGCATGATGATTACCCGTCGCGCAGTAAGCACCCTTGTCTTGCGTCACGTGAAGGAAAGCGAAGGCGAGCGCGTGATCGAAGGCATTTGCTCAACGCCAAGCCCTGACCGCATGGGCGATGTAGTCGAGCCGCAAGGCGCGCAATTCACGCTACCGATGCCGCTTCTATGGCAACACCAGCACGATGCGCCGATCGGCTCGGTGGTGTATGCGGCCGCCAATGATCGCGCAATCGGCTTCAAGGCAAAAATCGCGCAAGTGGCCGAGCCGGGCGAGCTAAAGGATAGGCTTGATATGGCGTGGCAATCGATCACAGCCGGACTGGTGAAGGGCATATCAATCGGCTTTCGGGTACTCAAGATGGTGCCGCTCGAAGATGGCCCCGGTATGCGCTTCACCGCCTTCGAGATTCTTGAAGTTTCGGCCGTGACGGTGCCGGCGAATAGCGATTGCTCGCTGGCCGTAGTGAAGAGCCTCGATGCAGCGCAACGGCTTGCGCATTTGCCGAAGGCGCACGTGGTGCGGCTCAATCGGCCGATCCGCTCGCCCGGCGCGTAGTCCGGCGTGACCATCTTAGGGTTTCAAGCACTTGCTATGCATTAGCGCGCAGCAAGAAGCTCGCGAAAGGGCCGATGTGCCGACAGACGAAAACGCGTGCGACTTCATCATTCGGTGCCACGCGGTGCCCGTGGTGGTTCATCGGGCAGCCGAAGAACATCCTGCATTACGGTTACAACAGTCTCCTCAAGTGCGCTGCGTCGCACCAGCATTTCTACATGTAAAGGCTTAAAAGTGCTCAGATTCTCGTCCATCTGCTTTTGGCGCGCCTGAAGGTCTCCTTGGTCGATCCGTCCAAGAGCCTGCCCCGCCGCAAGCGCTTGTTGAATTAGGCTCCGCCATGCAAGAGTAAATCCCATCGTCGGGGCGAATAGCGGAGGAAAATACAGGCGAGCAAGCATCTCTAGACGATTCAGACACTCGCTGTCCAGCGACCCGAACGTGCCGGTTTGCATGTCCGAGACCCACGGGTCCAACATCGAAGTCACAGTCCCTATCTGCTGAACGAACTCCTCAAGCTTAGTGCGACGAGTGCTATACATTTCACGCGTGCGCCACTCAATGTGCCCGACTTCATTTTTGATTTCCTCGGTAATGCGCGTGGTCGCCTGCAATTGCGTCTTAAGAATTTCGAAGTCTTCCTTGGTCGCGAGTTGTTCCCCCTTCTTAGTGCCATAGCCCTTGAGATAGCTGGCGGCAATCGTGGCTGCCGCCGAAACGAGGAAAACCATCAACCAAAACATCCAGTTCCCAACAATCCTGCCCGTGATCAGGTCGGCGACTAGTGCCTGCGTCGTAGCATCCATTGCGCGCCTTTAACGTAGTTTGTGTAGATGCAGATGCTATCAGGCCGAATCGAATCAGTAGCTGAAACTCAGCGCTCAATATTGAGTCGTGATCCATTCTTGGATTTGCATGCGAAAACACCGTGCGCAAAAGCTCGCGTAAGAGCCGCCGCCTTCGGATGACCTTGGATACCACCCGCACCCCGCGAGCGGTTTCTAGACGTCTGCCGCAACCCTTGCGTCCTTTACAATGGCCGCACCGATCATCAGCCACCCGGAACCAATGAGCGAGCCGAACCCACCCAGCTACGCGACGTTACTTTCCACAAGCAATTTCGATCCACATGGCCGGGACCGCAATGCGGGGTACTTCTTCAAGCAATCTGCCGAAGACTATGCAGCGGCAAGGTGTTGCTTGTTGAATGGTCTTTTCCCGGGCTTCGTGATGGCAGAGCAAGCGGTCGAGAAGCTAATCAAAGGGTTCATCTTCTTCATGGACCCAAGCTTTAAGCCTAAGAAAGGAAAAGGACACGACCTCCCGAGTCTTGCAGCGGTCATGTGCTCGCACTACGGACACGTCTCGCTTGCACCCTATGAGAAGACCATCGAACTTTTACAGTCAAGCTACGACGGGCGCTATCCGGACTCGGGAACGTACTCGCAGGCCCATATGACAGCGCAACTGCGCGATGTAGATGAGTTGTACATCTACCTGCTGGACCAATCTCCGATTACGGGCGACCTTCGATATCAAGTCGGCGCATGGCCTCATTTATATACCGCCTACCTCGGCATAACGAACATGCCCGATCCGAAGTGGACGATGTTCGATAATCTCGCCGCGCGGCGCTTGTTAATGGGGCGGCCTATCCCGGCCAATGTTCAACGATGGAAGGACGCTCATGATAGAAGCGCCGACGCATCTTCATAGTTCGAAAACTTCTACCGAAACAGTAGAACTATCGCGCACGCCCCGGCGCGCGACTCGGGCACAATATCCGAGCAAAATTGGAAGGAATTTTCCAGAAAATTTATCGAGCGTACGAAGGGGTAGTGATGGGGGTGCGCGCTGGCTATTTCCGCCTGAAACCCGGCCCTATAGGGCTTTACGCCGAGTCCTCGCTTAGCAGCGGAAAACAAAAAACCCGCTCGAAGGCGGGTTTGATGGTGTGACGGTTTTGCCGGATTTTCGCGGCCAGCGCCCACATAGCGCCCAAATTCGCGAAAAGTGCGATCTCCCCAAAACTTCTGAAATCGCGCAAAGCCCTACTGGGCTTTGGTTGCGGGGGTAGGATTTGAACCTACGACCTTCGGGTTATGAGCCCGACGAGCTGCCAGACTGCTCCACCCCGCGTCAGAGAAAAAAGAGTATATCGGATCGCTGACACAACGTCAAATGTTGGCGCGAAATACATATCGAGTGCGATCGAGCAAGCGGCACATTCGCGCGGCGCGATGCGTCGCACGCGCTACGAAACATCGCAACGGCAAGTTGCACATTTCCCGCTCGCGCACGCGATAAGATGCGGAACTACCGCGAATCGGAGCAACTGGCCGGGACTTCATTCATCGAACCTCGCCTGCGCGAACGCAACCACGCAAGAAGCTATCTTCATCGTTGAGCGGAACTTGATATGACGTATCCACCCGATGCAATTCTTGCTGCGCTGCCCATGAGAACCTCTTTGCTCAAGTTGCGCAGGCATCGCACGGTCGCTCATGCTCATGCGTATTGCGCCATGAGTCGTCCCTTCGTGCTTCCAATCGATCATTTATTTGCGTAAGCGGGGATACCCGTTCACGCGATACACCATTTCTTTCAACCAAGAGGTTCATCTTGCTGCGCGCGGTGTGCGGCTTTCCTGCTCGGACAAACGCATCTTCCTGCGGCGGGTGTTGCTTTATTTGCGCGACCACGGTCAGCCTCGCTCACCGGATTTGCGGACGGCAAATCTAAAGACATAAAAACGATTGGCGAGCTTTGCAACTGGCTATGCCCGGAGGAAGCTGTGGGCCTGAAGTAACATCGGCTATAACCGCCTTGCCGATAGTTGAGTTGCCACATCAGTGAGACCGCCATGACACTTCTATCTTTGGTCTTGCATCCTTCCAGGCGTGTCATCTCAGGTTCCCGGTATCGCGGCGCTTCGAAGGTCGCGGCTTCGCCCGCGAAGGGTTGAGCAACGCAATCGACCACGCCTTTAGCACGCTGCAACTGCATCGCGTAATGGCGAATTACCGGCCCGACAATCTGCGCAGCGCGCGACTCCTCGAGCGGCTCGGCTTTGAAAACGAAGCCCTCGCGCGTGCGTATCTGAAGATCGGCGGCGCGTGAGCCGATCATGTGCTGACATCGCGAATCAACTCGCGCGACTGACGCCGATAGCCATGCAAGCGCCGCAGCGCGCCGCGCGGCCCTTGCTGCGCGACCACCGCCACCACCTGAAACGCGACCGGCGCAAACACCAGCCCGAGCAAGGTCGCCGTCACGACGCCGCCGAACACGCCCGTCCCGATCGACTGGCGGCTTTCCGCACCGCCGCCGCTCGCCAGCACCAGCGGCACGACGCCCAGCAGGAACGCCGACGACGTCATCACGATCGGGCGAAATCGCGCGCCCGCCGCGCGTATCACCGCGCGCGTCAGCGGCACACCGCGTAGGCTCAGGTCGCGCGCGAATTGCACGATCAGGATCGCGTTTTTCGCGGACAAGCCGATCACTGTGATCATCCCAACCTTGAAGTAGACGTCGTTCGGCATGCCGCGCATCAGCATCGCCGCAATGGCGCCGACTACGCCAAGCGGTACGACCATCAACACCGCGAGCGGAATCGTCCAGCTTTCGTATAGCGCGGCCAGCGCCATGAACACCGCCAGCAGCGACAGTCCGAGCAGCAACGGCGTCAGCCGCGCCGCCGCGCGTTCTTCGCGCGCCGCATCGACCCAGTCGAACGCGATGCCCGCAGGCAAGCTCGCCGCGAGCCGCTCCATCGCCTCCATCGCCGCCCCCGAACTGACACCGTTCGCCGCACGGCCGTTCAGATCGAGCGACGGATAGCCGTTGTAGCGCGTCAATGCGACTGGCCCGATGGTCCAGCGGCGCGTCGCAACCGACGACAGCGGCACCATCGCGCCCGACTGGTTCGGCACCGACAACGCCAGCAGATCGGTTTCCGTCATCCGCGTCGACGCATCGCCCGCCACCAGGACGCGGCGCATCCGGCCACCCGCCGGAAAATCGTCGACGTAGTACGAGCCAAAGGTGCTGCCGAGCACGTCCGCAATCCGGTCGAACGATACGCCGAGCGCGTACGCCTTCGCGCGGTCCACGTCGAGTTCGATACGCGGCGCGTCGGGCAGATCCTCGAAATGAATCGACGCCAGCGACGGATCGGCCTTAGCGCGCTCGGCAAGCTGGTCGCGGGCGGCCTTCAACGCGTCGCGGCCCAAGCCGCCGCGATCTTCGAGCCGGAACGTGAAGCCGTCCGAATGCCCGACGCCCGGCACCGACGGCGGCAATTGCGCCTGCACGTTGCCGTCGAGAATCCGGCTGAACGACCGGTTCAACGTGTCGCGCAGCGTCATCGCATCAACGCCGCGCTGGCCCCAGTCTTTCAGCGTGACGAATGACATCGCTACGTTCTGTCCGCTGCCCTCGAAACTCCAGCCGATCACGCTTGTCACGTTCGCCACCGCCGTTTGCATGCGCAAAATCGACTCGGTCTTTTCGACGACCGCGAGCGTGCGCGCCTGCGTCGCGCCGGCCGGCAACTGGATCATCACCTGCAACTGGCCCTGGTCTTCGACGGGCAGGAAGCCGCCCGGCATCCGCCAGTACAACGCGCCGCACAGCAGCAGCAATACGGCATACACCGCGAGCAGCGGCCCGACCCTGCGCATCGCGGCGGCCGTCATGGCCCGGTAGGCGCGCGACGCGCGATCAAAGCCCTGTTCGAAACGCGTCGAGAGGCGCGCGGCAACGCCACGCAAACCGCGTCGCGCGTCACGCTGACGGACCGATTGCGCAGGCGCGCCCAGCAGGTTCGCGCACAACGCGGGCGTCAACGAAAGCGCCATGAAAGACGACACCAGCATCGACGCAATCATCGCGACCGCGAATTGCCGGTAAATCCCACCGACGCCGCCAGGAAAGAACGCCATCGGCACGAACACGGCGGTCAGCACCGCCGTCACGCCGACGATCGCACCGCCGATCTGTTTCATCGCTTTCAATGTCGCGTCGCGCGGCGCCATGCCCTCTTCGTCCATCACGCGATGCACGCTCTCGACCACCACGATCGCGTCGTCGACCAGAATGCCGATCGCCAGCACGAGGCCGAACATCGTGAACACGTTGATCGACAAGCCGAATGCGTACATCGTGACAAACGCACCCATCAGCGTGACCGGAATCACCACTGTCGGCACCAGCGCGTAGCGCAGATCGCGCAGGAACAGCCACATCACGAGAAACACCAGCAAGATCGCCTCGGCCAGCGTGATCAGCACTTCGCGAATCGCAACGTTGACGAAGCGCGCGCTATCGAACGGCACCTGAACCGCGACGCCCGGCGGCAAACGGCTCGCCAGTTCCGCGAGCCGCGCCCGAATCGCGTCCGATGTTTCGAGCGCGTTGCCGCGCGGCCCGAGTTGAATCCCGACCGTCGCCGA
Source organism: Paraburkholderia sp. Cpub6 (assembly GCF_014201065.1). NCBI lineage: Bacteria > Pseudomonadati > Pseudomonadota > Betaproteobacteria > Burkholderiales > Burkholderiaceae > Paraburkholderia > Paraburkholderia sp. Cpub6. The sequence continues at coordinate 568,960 of NZ_JACHDM010000001.1, read as the reverse complement.
CGGCTTGCCGTTCAGGCGCGACCAGAACGTATAGTTGTCGCGGCCGATCTCGACCCGCGCGACGTCGGCAAGCCGCACTGCCGAGCCGTCGGGGTGCGCTTTCAGCACGATCTGGCCGAATTCCTCCGGCGACAGCAACTGCCCTTTGACGTTCACCGACGCGCTCAGCTGCTGGCCGTCCACCAGCGGCGCGTCGCCGAGTGTGCCTGCCGCGACGCTCGCGTTTTGCGCGGCAATCGCGGCGTTGACGTCGGACGCGGCGAGGCCGAATTCGCGCAGCTTCATCGGATCGAGCCAGACGCGCAACGCTTCGTCGGCGTCCCACAGTTGCGCGGAACCGACGCCCGGCGCGCGCTTCAGTTCGCGCATGATGTCGCGGCTGAGGATGTCGCTCAGTTGCGCGGAATCGCGCGTGCCATCGGTGGATGTCAGCGCGACCAGCATCAGGAACGTGTTGGCGGCCTTGAAAACGCTGATACCCTGCTGCACCACCTGTTGCGGCAAACGCGGCTCGACCTGCTTGAGCCGGTTCTGCACGTCCATCATCGCGATATCGGGGTTGGTGCCGGGCGCGAAGGTCGCCGCGATTTCAAGGTTGCCGAGGCCGTCGCTGGCGGTTTCGTAGTAAAGCATCCCGTCGGCACCGTCGAGACTTTCTTCGATGATGCTGCCAACGTTCGCATCCACGGCTTCTGTCGATGCGCCCGGATAGACTGCGTCGATCACGATACGCGGCGGCGCGAGTCGTGGATATTGCGCGACCGGCAGTTGCGTCAACGCGAGCGCGCCCGCGATGATTACCGCAAGCGCCAGAATCCACGCAAACACCGGTCGGTCGATAAAAAAGGCGGCCAAGGCATGCTCACGCGTGTGGGTTCGGTGCGAGCGCGACCGGCGAAGCGAACACCGGCGCATCGGCGAAACGGGCCATATGGAATGCATCGACCAGCTGGCCGTCGCGCATCGCGAACGCTGGCGAGCGTCCTTCCTCGACGAAACCGAAGCGCTGGTACAGAGCGATCGCGCGGTGGTTGTCGACGAACACGGTCAACTCCAGCCGACGCAGGCCGAGCAGCGTATCCGCGCACTCGACGGCCGCCGCGAGCAGCGCCGTGCCGACGCCGCGCCCGACGTAATCGTCATGCACGCAGAGACCGATTCCCGCGCAATGCGCCATCCGGTGCATGCGCGGCAACACGTCGATCATCCCGACCACGCGACCGCCCGCCTCCGCGCACAGTCCGAGCGTGTTCGCGGGCATTTTTTCGAGCCAGTTCCCGACCGTCGCGTTCGAGCGATACGGCGTCTGCAACGTGCCATGCCGCGCGCCGGGGCAGTTCATCAACGAAGTGATCGCGTCGAGGTCGGACACTTCGCGGGCGCGGATAATCACATGCGCCGTGTCGGGTTTCAACGAGACGTTCATACGGCCGCCTCGATTTCCGCTTGCAGATGACCCATCGGCGCGCGTAAGCGGCCCATGAACACCGAGTCGATCAGCATGCCGTCGCGCAGCACGGCGCCGCGAAAGGTCGCTTCGTGCGAAAAACCGAACTTGCGATACAGCGCAATCGCGCGATGGTTGTCGGCGAACACGTTCAGCTCGAGACGGCGCAGCCCGTACCAGTTGTCGGCGGCATCGATCAGTTCGGCCATCAGCCGCGTGCCGACGCCCTTGCCCTGCCAGTCGTCGTGCACGCTGATACCCAGCCAGCCGCTATGCGCGCGACGCAGCGCGCCCGGATGCAGATCGGCCGCGCCGACCAGCGTATCGCCCACCAGCGCTGCAATCGCCATCGACGGCGCCGCGAGCTTCGCGAGCCAGCCTTGAGCCTGCTGCAAGGTCGGATACGGACGCATCGGGTTCTGGCGCATCACGCCGGGGCATGAACGCATCGCGTGGAGTTGCGCGGCGTCGTCCGGATGCAGCGGCCTGATGCTCATCTCGACCGGTTCGGCCCCGAACCGTGTCGTGCTCTCAAATATTGTCGTTGGTTCTGTCATTGTTATGGCGTTCAGTCTGTCATCGGAAACTCACTCACAGCGTCAGTTCGAACGAGCGTGCCAGCAAGCCGGGTAGTTTCCAGCCGCCGGTCTGCCGCTCGCCCCATGTTCCATCGTTCAGCAGCAGTTCCGGCTGGGCGTCGAGACGTTCGAGTTCGCTCGACAGCAAACGGTACAGGCTGTCGTCGAAACGCATCGCGTCGACCGGCGCGACGATCTGGCCGCGTTCGACCCAGAACGTCGCGAAACGCGTCATGCCGGTCAACCGGCAATTCATCCGGTCAGAAAAATTCACGTACCAGAGATTGCCGACATACAGCCCGGTATCGAGTGCGGCAAGGATATCGGCGGCGTCGAGATCGCCGCCAGCCATCGCCAGCGACTCGGGCGTTTCGCTGGCGAGCGCGCCGTTCGGCGTCAATCCGTATTCGCGCGCGCTACGGGCGTTGGTCAGTTGCCCGGCGTTGCGGCCGTCGTGAATCAACGGCACGCTGTCGCGCTGATAACCGTCTTCGTTGAAGCGCGGCGTGATATTCAGGCTCAGGTCTTCGGTCATCGACACGCGCGGATCGAGCGCGACTTCGCCGCTGTGCAGCCGGTAAAACGGGCTGCGCGCGGTGGCGTTCGCGCGCGCGGAAAACCCGCCCCACGACGCCGTGCCGACCAGTTCCAGCATCGCCGACGGCGCCAGATACGTGCGATACCGCCCCGGCGACAACGCGCGCGGCGTGTGTCCAAGCACCGGCAAACGTGCGGCGGCCTGTTCGACCTTCGCGGCGAACACGCTGTCGTCCCAGTGGTCGCCGGTGTACGTGCTTTTGATCGCACGGCCGCTCGGGTCGTACAACGACCAGCTAAAGCTGAAGTTGCTGACTTCGTACCAGCCGCGACTGCCGCGCGACGACGAGAAGCCGCGCACCATCGAGCCACCTGCATAGAAGCCGACGAAATCGAGTCCGCGCGCGCTTTCGGTGGCGGTCCGCAACAGTGCGTCGGGCGCGGGCAGCTTGCCGCTGCGGCGCGTCGATTGGGTCCATTGGGTGGCGTCGTACAACAGATGCGGGTCGTCGGGCGCATCGCGCAAGCCGTCGCGCAACGTATTCAGCGCATCGGCGATATCGCGCAGGTCCGTCGCTGGATCGCCGCATACCGTGAAGCTCGAATACGCCTGCCTGGCGCCGTCGATCAGGCGGACGGTCAGTTTGCCTTGCGACACCTGGCCGATCTGCCGAACCTTGCCACCGTTGAAGCGGATAAAGTCGGATTGCTCCGCCGACAGCCGCGTCAACACCACTTCGTCGCCGCTGAGCAACGTGTCGATCGCATCGGCGAGCAGCGCGAAATGCGCGTGCCAATCCGGCGACTGCGCGTTCGAGGCGAAATCGAAGCCGCTCGATGCATTGACTGCATGGGGTGTAGTCATCGCGCGCCTCCGAATACATCGACATGCCTGAACACGCACGGCGGCGACGCATGGCCGACGCGCACCACCTGCGCCGGTTCGCCTTTGCCGCACATCGACGTGCCGAACACTTCGCGCGTGCCGGCATTGCCGACCGCGCTCAGACTGCGCCAGAAATTCGCGGATATGCCGCGATAATTCGGTTGCTTGACGATTTGCGTGAGCTTGCCGTTTTCGATCAACTGGCCGAACTCGCAGCCGAATTGAAACTTGTTGCGGTGATCGTCGATCGACCACGACGTATTGGTGCGCATCAGGATGCCGTGTTCGATGCCGGAAATCATTTCGCCCAGCGTGCTGGTTCCCGGTTCGATATTCAGGTTCGCCATCCGGTCGATCGGCGCGCGATTCCAGCTCGACGCACGCGAATTCGCGACGCCCGCCATCTTTGCGCGCTGTTGCGACAGCGCGCCACCGAGCGGACGTTCGAGCACGCCATCGCGAATCAGATACTGTTTGCGCGCTTCAGTGCCGTCGTCGTCGAATGCGTACGACGCGGCTTCTTCGCGCAACGACGGATCGAATGTCACGTTGAGCAGTTCCGAGCCGTAACGGTAAGTGCCGAACATCTCCGGCTTCACGAAACTCCATCCGGCGAAGTTGCGTTCGTCGCCGAGAATCCGGTCGAGTTCGAGCGGATGCCCGATCGATTCGTGAATCTGCAACATCATCTGATCGGGCATCAGCAGCAGGTCGCGCGGACCAGCCGGACAGTTCGGCGCGGCCAGCAAGGTCAGCGCGTCGGTGGCGAGCCGCACGCCTGCGCCGTCGAACGCGTAGCGGTCCAGCACTTCGACGCCGCCTTGCGCGAGCGTGCCGTAATTGCCGCCGAGCGTGCGCACCTGCGTGTCGCCGTTCGCGTGCGCCGCGACGCTCATTTCCGGCATCACGAGGCAAAAGCGCTGGTCGATTCGCGCGCCGTCGCTGGTCAGATAAACCTGTTCGGTGCGCGTGATCTGCACGGATGCCGTGCGCTCGACGATCCGGTCGTCGATTTTCGCGGCGGCGCATTCGTGCGCGAGACGCGCGAGCCATTCGCCGCGCGTTGGCAGCGGCTGGTCGGCATTGGGCGAGACATACGCGCCGCTGAGCGCTTCGCGCGACACCGCGCGATGGTCGATCAGCGATGCGCCGGCGCTCGCCAGCGCACGTTGCGTCGCGATATCGAGCGCAGCCTGCAAGCCCGCGATGGACAGATCCGTGGTTGCCGCATAGCCTGCGCCCGCGCCGGCCCATGCGGTCAGCATGGCGCCGCGTTCGCGCTGCGTGCGCAGCGGCTGCGCGACGTCGTTGCGCACTTCGTGGTCGTCGATCTGTTCATCGACAATCCGTAAGGACCAGAACGCCGCATTGCTTTTCAACGCACGGGCGGCCTGCGTCCAGCGCGATTCGCTCATTGCAGCACCTCGGGTTCGTCGTGCTCCGGCGCGATCATCGACGCGGCGAGCAACGACTGCGTATAAGGATGTGACGGCGCATGCAGCACGTCGAGCGTGTCTCCCGCCTCGACCACGCGGCCGTTCTTCATCACGATCACGCGATGCGCCATCGCACGCATCACCGCCAGATCATGGGTGATCAATAGATAGCTTAACCGGTACTTCTTCTGCAAGCCCGCCAACAACTTGAGCACCTGTTGCTGGATCGACACATCGAGCGCGCTGGTCGGTTCGTCGAGAATCAGCACTTCCGGTTCGACCGCCAACGCACGCGCGATCGCTATGCGCTGCCGCTGCCCGCCGGAAAACTCGTGCGGATAGCGCAGCATCGATTCTTGCGGCATGCCCACTTCTTCGAGCATCGTCCCCACCCGCGCGCGGCGCGTGCGCGCGTCGATTTCCGGCCGGTGCACCTCGATCCATTCCCCGACGATCTGCTCGACCGTCATACGCGGCGATAGCGACCCGAACGGGTCCTGAAACACCACCTGCATCCGCGAGTACAACGCGCGGCGCGAGTTCGCGCCACGCAAAGCCGACAACGGCGCGCCGTCGATATGGATATGACCGGCGGCGGGCCGTTGCAGACCGAGCAGCGTCGCCGCCAGCGTCGATTTTCCGGAGCCCGATTCGCCGACCACGCCGAGCGTCTCACCGCGACGCAGCGTCAGATCGACCTCGTGCACTGCGCGAAACGTCGAACCGCTGAACAGCGAGCGCCAGCCTTTCGCGGCCGTCCGGTAATCGACCGCGAGGCCTTGCACCTGGAGCACCCGACGCGCGTGCGGTTCGATCGGCTCGATCTCGCGATGCGGTTCGCTGTCGAGCAATCGCTGCGTGTAAGGATGCTGCGGCGCTGCGAACAGCGCCTGGGTCGTATTGGTTTCGACCAGCACACCCTTTTCCATTACCGCCACGCGTTGGGCGAAGCGGCGCACGAGATTCAGGTCGTGCGTGATCAGCAGCACCGCCATGCCGCGATCGGCAGCTTCCTGTTCCTGCAACTCGATCAGCAGATCGACGATCTGCTGACGCACGGTGACGTCGAGCGCGGTAGTGGGTTCGTCGGCGAGCAGCAGGCGCGGACGGCACGCGAGCGCCATCGCGATCATCGCGCGCTGGCGTTGTCCGCCGGATAGTTGATGCGGGTAGCTGTCGATCCGCCGTTCCGGCTCGGGAATGCCGGTACGGCGCAGCAGTTCGATGCCGCGGGCGCGCGCCGCGTTCGACCACAAACCCTCGTGCAAACGCAGGCTTTCGGCGATCTGCTGACCGATCGTGAACAGCGGATTGAGCGCGGTCATCGGCTCCTGAAACACCATCGCGACGTCGGCGCCGCGAATCCCGCGCATCTGCTGCTCGGTTTTCTGCAATAGATCGACGCCGTCGAGACGGATCTGGCCGCTGGTCTGCGCATGTTCGACGAGGCGCAGGATCGACAGCGCCGTGACGCTCTTGCCCGAACCGGATTCGCCGACCAGCGCAACCCGCTCGCCGCGCCCGATCGTCAGATTCAGTTCGCGAACCGCGACCTTGTCGCCGAAACGGATCGAGAACGTGTCGATTTCCAGCAAAGGCTTGTGCAACGTTGCGTCGCCCATCACTTCCTCCCGCCGAACGCCGACCCGCGCGAACGCGTGTCGAGCGCATTGCGCAACGCGTCGCCCATGAACGTCAGCAGCAACAACGTGATCACCAGCGCGGCAAACGCAGATAGCGAAATCCACCATGCGTCGAGATTGTTCTTGCCTTCCTGAAGCAGTTCGCCCAGGCTCGGCGTGGGCGGTGCGACACCCAGCCCTAGAAAGTCCAGACTCGTCAGCGACAGAATCGCGGCGCTCATCCGGAACGGCAGGAAGGTGATTACCGGCGTCATGCTGTTCGGCAGCAGATGACGCCAGATGATCTGCCAGTTGCTCAAACCCATCGTGCGCGCGGCGCGAACGTAATCGAGCGAACGGTTGCGCAGGAATTCGGCACGCACATAGTCGGACAACACCAGCCAGCCGAACATCGACAGCAGGATAAACAGCAGCCACAAACTCGGCTCGAAGATCGACGCGAAGATGATCAGCAGATACAGGTCCGGCATCGAACTCCATACTTCGATCAGGCGCTGCCCGATCAGGTCGGTGCGGCCGCCGTAAAAGCCTTGCAACGCACCCGCCAGCACGCCCAGCACGATACCCGACACCGTCAGCGCAAGCGCCATCAACACCGACAGCCTGAAGCCGTACAGCAATCGCGACAGCACGTCGCGGCCGTATTGATCGGTGCCGAGCCAGTTGGTCGCGGACGGCGACGCCGGAAACGGCCGCGTCGCGAAGTAATCGATCGTGTCGTAGTGGTAGTGATTCGGCGGGTAGATCGCGAAGTTGCCTTTCTCCGTCAACTGCTTGCGGATAAACGGATCGAGATAGTTCGCGCGGGTCGGAAAATCGCCGCCGAACATCGTTTCCGGATAGTCCTTCACGATCGGAAAATAGTTATGGCCGTCGTAACGGACCATCAGCGGCCGGTCATTCGCGAGCACTTCGCCGAGCAGGCTCAGCACGAACAGCGTTGCGAACGCGATCAGGCTCCAGTAACCGAGCTTCTGCCGGCGGAAACGCTGCCATACGCGTCGCCCAGGCGACACGGACACCGGCAACGCGCCGGGCGGCAGTTCATCGGTCCAGGCTGTTGAACTGGATGCGGGGGTCGACGAGGACATAGCAGACGTCAGCAATGAGTTTGGTCACGAGACCAATCAGCGTGAACAGGAACAGCGAACCCAGCACGACCGGATAGTCGCGGCGGATCACCGAGTCATAAGACAGTTGGCCCATGCCGTCGAGCGAAAACAGCGTTTCGATCAGCAGGTTGCCGTTCAGGAAGGCGCCGATAAACGCGGCGGGCAACCCGGTCAGCAGCGGAATCGCAGCGTTGCGCAATACGTGCTTCCACAGCACGTCACGCTTGGGCGCGCCTTTCGCCCGCGCGGTCAGCACGTATTGACGACCAATCTCTTCGAGAAACGTATTCTTGGTCAGGATCGTGACGATCGCGAAGTTGCCCACCACCGACGCCGTCACCGGCAACACGATGTGCCATAGATAATCGAGCACCTTGCCGAACGCGCTGAGTTCGTCGAAGTTATCGGACGTGAGGCCGCGCATCGGGAAGACCTGCCAGAACGTGCCGCCGCCAAACAGCATCAGCAGCAGCACGCCGAACACGAAGCCCGGAATCGCGTAACCGGTCAGCACCATCACGCTGGTGGCGGTATCGAAGCGCGAGCCGTTGCGCACCGCTTTCGCAATCCCGAGCGGCACCGACACGATGTAGGTCAGCACGACCGTCCATAACCCGAGCGTGATCGACACGGGCAGTTTCGAGCGGATCACCGCCCACACGCTCTGATGGTGATAGTAGGACTGGCCGAGATCGAAACGCGCGTAGTCCCTCAGCATCTTCAGATAGCGCGTCAGCGGCGGTTTGTCGAAGCCGAACTGCTTCTTGATCTGCTCCATCTGCTGCGGATCGACGCCCTGGCTGCCGTGATACGCGCTGCCGCCGCCTCCGCCTTCGCCGCCGCGCTGCTGGCCGTGACGCAACTGCGTCATCATCTGTTCGACCGGGCCGCCCGGCACGAACTGCGTCACGAAGAAAGTCAGCGTAACGACGCCGATCAGCGTCGGGATCATCAGCAGCAGACGTTTGACGATGTAGATAAACATAAGCCCCTCACTTCGCCTCGGCGGTATTGGCCGCAGCGGACGGCGGCTTGCGATACCAATAGCTGACGATCCAGTCCTCGCCCTGGAAACTGACCGGCGTCACCGACGGGTAGCCGAGCGCGCTTTTGTACGCGATCCGCGTATCCGGCGCGAAATATTCGGGCACCATGTAATAGCCGTTGATCAGCACGCGGTCGAGCGCATGGGTCGCGGTTTCGAGTTCGTTCAGCGTGCTCGCGCGCATCACCGCGCGCACCAGCGCATCGACCGCCGGCGACCTCACGCCCGGATAGTTCTCCGAGCCGACCTGGGACGCCGATGCGCTGCTGAAACGACGCTCCAGTTCGGAACCGGGAATCGTCACGCGCAGATAGACGAACGTCGTCATATCGAACTCGAAGTTGTCGATCCGCTTCTGATACAACGCACTATCTATCTCGCGCATATGCGCATCGATGCCGAGCAGTTGCAGATTGCGCATATACGCCAGCAGTACGCGATCCATGCCAGGCTGATCGTCGATGATTTCGATCGACATCGGGTTGCCGTGCGCGTCGCGCAACTGGCCGTCGCGCACCGTCCAACCCGCTTCGGCGAGCAGGCCGCGCGCTTCGCGCAGGTTCTCGCGCAACGTGTGCGGCGCAATCGTGTCGGCCTGCCTGACCATTGGACCGAACACGGCCGCCGGCAAACTCGCGCGATACGGGTCGAGCAGCGTGAGTTCGGCATCGGTCGGCACGCCTTGCGCGGCGAACGGGCTATCGTCGAAGTAGCTGTTGGTGCGCCGGTACTGGCCGTAGAAGGTCATCCGGTTCAGCCAGTCGTAGTCGAACGCGAGAGCAAGGGCATGCCGCACCCGCACATCCGAAAACATCGGCCTGCGCGTGTTGAACATCAGCCCCTGCATCTGCGCGCCGTGATCCGGAAAGAGTCTGCGCTGCAACGCGCCGTTCTCGAAGTTCTTGCCGATATAACGGCGCGCCCATTGCATCGAACTGTATTCGACCATCACGTCGGTATCGAGCGCTTTCAGCGATTCGAGCTGCGTGTAATGATCGTGATAGAGCTTGAACGCGACGCGCGCGAAATGGTACATGCCGCGCCGCGACGGCAAATCGGCGGCCCAGTATGCCGGATTGCGACGGTAGACGATCTGCGTGTCGTTCTTGCGCTGCTCGATCAGATACGGGCCGCTCGACACCGGCGGCACGTTGGTCAACTGATCGAACGCGATGCGCGTGCCGTCGGCTTGCATTGCCCACTTGCGCGAGAAAACCGGCAGGTCGCCTGCGATCAACGGCGCGTCGCGTTCCACGTGCCTGAAGTCGAAGCGCACCCGCGACGGGTCGAGCACCGTGGCGCGGCTGATCACCGCGAACTGCGAGTTGAATAGCGGCGATGCCTGCGGGCTGGTCAGCGTATCGAACGAATACTTGACGTCGTCGGCGGTGATCCGATCGCCGTTCGAAAAGCGCGCTCGCGGGTCGATATGAAACACCGCTGATTTGCCATCCGGCGCCACCTCGACGTCGTCGGCGATCAATGCGTATTCCGACGCGAGTTCGTCCCAGCTGCGCTGCATCAGCGTATCGAACATCAGATGCAGGATGTCCGGCGCCGGCGCACCACGCGTCAGGAAAGGATTCAGCGAATCGTAGCTTTGCGCTTCGTCGTAGTTCTGGAAAACCAGCGTGCCGTCGGTCGGCGCATTCGGGTCCGCGTAATCGAAATGCGTGAAGCCGGATGGATACTTCGGCGCGTCGTACTGCGCGATCGACGCCCTCGCGAACGCGGGCGCGGTCGTCAACGGCACGACCAGCAGCCCCGCGACGAGCGTCACCGCAACCCGCGCCGCGAGCATCTTAACGACGCGCGCGCGCGGGCCTCGAAACCTGTCGGTTGTCATCATGCGTGTCTGGACGCAATCGGCTCGTAGCCGATACGCGATGCTTCGAAACCGCGCGGGCGGCGGCGGGTAGCCACCGCTCGCGCGGTTCCGGGTTGAAGGCCGGATGGGTAAATTGCGAAGGCCGGAAGTTCGCGTCGAAGCTGAGCTTATTCGTCGTCGTTACTCGTCGTGGTTACTCGTCGTCGGACGGTGTGGTCTTGAACGAGAACTGAACTTCGCCGACATACGGCTCGGCATTCTTCTCGCACTTGTACGCCTTGCCTGCGGCAATCACGGCTTCGTTGAACACCGACGTCGGCGGCGTGACGCGCATGATCTTCACGTCGCTGACATTGCCGTCCGTACCGATCGTCAGATGCGCGATCACGTCCGCCGAAATACCGTCCGTCAATGCCTTGCGCGGAATCACCGGCTGCACCGACTGGCAATGACCGCGGCCGTCCACCACGCCATGCAGCGCGGGCGGCGCCGGCGGCGCGGCCGGTGCCGGCGCCGCCGGCGCAGGCGTCGGCGTCGGCGAGGCGATCGCCGGAGCGTTCGGAGCCGGATTCGCCGTGGGCTGGATCACCGGCTGCGGCGTCGGTCGCGGCGGCGGCGGCGTCGGGGTCGGCTTCGGTATTTCGTGCTTCGGCTGCGCTTTGGGCGGCGCCGGCGGCGGCTCCAGCTTCTTCACCTCGGGCGGCGGCGGTGGCGGAGGCGGCGGCGCAATCTGCACGCGCATCTCCTTCGGCGGCGGAGGCGGCGGCGGCTGGAACTTCATGTGCGACACGCCCAGAATCACCAGCGCCTCGACCAGCACCGCAACGCCGATCGCCAGCTTCATGGGCATGCGACCGTGATGCGCCGGCGTCGTCGATGCCCAGAGTGCACCGTCCAGGCGGTTTTGCGGATCTTTCATGTCGATGGCCGGTGAACTCATGTCGTCGGGTTCGTGGCCAATGCAACCGAACTGATGCCCGCCGCGCGCACCAGGTCCATCACCTTGACGATATTCTTGTAGCTCGTGCCTTCGTCGCCGGCAATCGCGACATCTACTTTCTTCGAGTCGTGAACCAGACCTTGCAGACGCGCGGTCAGTTCGTCAGGCGTCACGGGCTTCGAATCCAGATAGATTTCGTCCGTCTTCGTCACGCCGATCGATAGCTTGACGGTCTGCTGCAACTGCTCGGCGGTGCTCGATTGCGGCAGGTCGAGCTTGATGCCTGTGCCCTGGATCATCTTCAGCGTCGCGAGCATGAAGAACACCAGCAGGAACATCATGATGTCGATCATCGGGATGATCTCGATGCGCGCTTTCTCTTCACCGCCGAGGTAATGGCTGCGATGGTTTCGCATGGTCCGTCTCCTTGAGTGCCGGCGTCAGACTGCGAAGCGCGATACGAGCAGCGACTTGATGAGGTCGAACTGGTTGACCGTCATCCGGATACGCTTGTTGAAGTAGTTCAGGAAGATCACGCAGATGATCGCGATGGTCAGCCCGCACGCGGTGGCCGTCAGCGCGTGACCGATGCCGCCCGTCACACCGTTCGGGTTCGCGGTGCCGCTGGTGCCGAGCACGTTGAACGATTCGACCATGCCGATGATCGTGCCAAGCAGACCCAGCAACGGGCCGAGCGTCACGGCCGTATCGAGAATCCACAGGTTACGGTCGAGACGCGGCAACTGGAACATGATCGTTTCCTCGATCTCGCGTTCGACCACGGCTTCGCTCTTGCCCTTCACTTTCATCGCCGACTTCACGAGTTCGCCTTGCACGGTCTGCTTGTAGTGCTCGGCCACTTTGGCGGCATCTTCGGGATTGGCTGCATCGACGAGTTTCAGGTCGTGTTCGAGGGTCTTGCCGGCACGCACGGCACGCGAGAAGAACATGAATCGTTCGATGATGATCGCGATGCCGAGCAGGAAGATGAACGCGAGGAGAGGGATCAGACCCATCGACTGGATCGAGTAGTTAATGAGGGTATTCAGCACTGCGGACTCCGGTTAGTACAGGCTCAAGCGGCCGTTGAATAACGGTAGGTTTCGAGATGCCGGCTGCCTTGTGAGTCGCCGGCTAAAGGCCCGCCACCTATGCAAAGCCCGTACCAGGTCAGGCGACTGGTTTGTCCGTAACGAACGTCGCCAGTCCTTACACGGGACGCTTTGCCTTTTATTTCAGGGACTTGCCGAGCGCGACAAAGACCTCGCATGCCCGCCGCTTGCGTGGCGCGCGCGCACGCATATAGCAAAACAAATTTATTTTCGTAATTAGAGTAAGTCCGCTTTCCAATGCTTATTCTGCCAAAGGCTTTAATTCCATATTGCAGAAATGGTGCGAAAAGTCGCACTTGAAGCGTTTTGGTGCAATCTCAGAACATCTATAGACAATTTCATTACATACACCTTTCACATTACTTTCGCTTTAGTATGACAATAGACACCAATTGAAGACCAGCTACCACCCATAAATGCCTACACGTAGCGAGAAGCCACCTTACCGAATCACTTTCTTACACTTATTACGGTTCATTTCGAAGGCACATTAATCGCCCAAAATTAGGGAATTTAATTGCCGTGGGCGGTTTTTTATTTAATGCACCAATTCTGTAATTAAGCATTCGTGCGGTGCGTAAACCGCACCAAATCGTAATTAAAATAAGCCGTCTAACTTTATTTTTTTCTAATGGAAACTTTCCTGCGTTCTGTTACGCGCGAGGAATGCTTTATTTCCAGGCACTACCCTCGCGACACAATTTTCGTAACTCTGAATTCCTAAGCAAATCAATCGCTTCGATGCATTTGCGGAGGCCGCTCAAGGCCTTTCCGACGGTCCGCGACCTCACACATGGCATATCTCGTGCTCTTGCTGCGCTCGCTTCAAGACCAAGGCGCGCGTCCGACACGATCGGCGACGCACCCTGGACGGGATGTGCGGGACGGCGCGGGGATGCGCCGGACAGCGAAGAACTCGCTGACGTCAACGCACTGCAGCGCACGCGCAACTCGCGCCTGCGTTTGCGTGATCGTTCAACGGAAGTGGCCTTAACAACAAGAAGGAGCGGAAGTGAAACAAAAGCGATTGGCCTCAGCCATCAAAAGAATCATCGGAGCCGAGCTGGTGTTGACAGCGGCGTTCGTCCCGCTGGCACACGCACAAAGCCAACCTGATACAGCGGCCGTTCCGACGGCCGCAAGCACGCCAGCGGCGACTCCCCCCGCCGTCAGCAAGCTCGAAAGAGTAGAAGTCACCGGTTCGCTGATCCGCACATCGGACAAGACCGGCAACGTCGAAGTCCAGACCGTTACAGCAAGGGAAATCCAGCAAAGCGGCTACACAACCGTGGCCGACTTCCTGCGCGGCATGTCTGCCAACTCCGCGTCCAGTTGGGGTTCCACCACGATGAACGGCACGGCGCCGGGCGGCTCGGGGATCGCATTGCGCGGTCTGTCCGAGAAGTACACGCTGGTGCTGGTCGACGGCCAACGCGTCGCGAACTACGCACAGGCGGTGAACTTCACCGACACGTTCTTCGACGTCAACACGATCCCGCTGAACATCGTCGATCACATCGAAATCGTGAAGACGGGCGCCGTGTCCGCATACGGTTCCGACGCGATTGCCGGCGTGGTCAACATCATCACGAAGAAGAACTTCCAGGGTCTTCAGATCGACGGGCAGCTCGGCAAGGCACAGCATCCGGGTAACGCTCAGGGCAACTTCAGCGTGCTCGGCGGCTTCGGCGACCTGAACTCGGATCGTTTCAACGTGACGGCAGCCGCCAGCTACTATCGCGATTCCGGTTCGACGCTCGACCAGCGCGACATGACCAAAAACGAAGACTTCAGCCAGTTCCCAGGTGGGTCGGCGGGTCCTCTGGGTCCGAATCAGCAGTCATTCTGGAAACTGCCCGACGGCTCGACCGCCGCGTTGAACCCATGCCCTCCGGGCAGCACTAACGCGGCGGGCGCATCGTGCGTGTACAACAACGCGAACACGTACTCGCTGATTCCACAGACGACGCGTATGAACGCGAAGGTGCGTGGCACCTTCAAGATCAACGACGACACACAGGCTTACGCCGACCTGTGGGCGAGCCGCAACGAGACGGTCCAGTATTTCGGCAGCCCGGCCATCACCAGCACGTCGAACGTGTTCAATCCGCTGACCGGCTCGGTGTCGCAACTCGACCGCACGGTGTCGGCGCTGAATCCGTACAACCCGTACGGTGTCGATACGCCGATCAACCTGACCTTCCCGGGCGTTGCGCAGCGCGCAGACACGGTATCGACGTTCTGGAAGGCGTCGACGGGCGTGAAAGGTTCGTTCACCACGCCGAAGGTCGGCGACTGGGACTGGTCGGTGGACTATGGTCATTCGCAGAGCACGGTCGACACGACGTACTCGAACATGATCAACACGGCCGCGCTTGAAAACATCCTCGGCCCGAACGGCGGCTACAACTTCGCGAACCCGGCATCGACGCCGAACGGTCTGAACGGCCTGTTCCAGGACGACAACCAGCAGGCGATCTCGAAGCTCGACAGCGTGACGGCGAAGACCTCGACCGGCAATCTGTTCAACCTTCCAGCTGGCCCGGTCGGCATCGGTTTCGGTACGGAATTCCGTCACGAAAGCTCGCTGATCAACCCGCGCACGTACTCGTCGCAAGGGATCGTCGTGCCGGCGAACGTTCAGTCCGTCGACGGCGAACGCAACATCGCGGCCGTGTATTACCAGATCGATATTCCGATCATCCACAACCTGACGTTCACGCAAGCGGGCCGCTATGACCACTATAGCGACTTCGGCGGCGCGTTCTCGCCGAACTTCGCACTGCGCTTCCAACCGGTCCAGATGCTGACGACGTACGCGTCGTACAGCCGCGGTTTCCGCGCGCCGACGCTGATCGAAAACTCGCAGGCAACCTACCTGGCTCACCAGAACCTCGTCGATCCGAACGACCCGAGCGGCGTGCCGACCAAGCACTTCACGACGGAACAGATCAACGGCAATCCGAACCTCCAACCGGAGCACACCAAGAACTACAACATCGGCTTCGAACTGTCGCCGGATACGTCGACCGATATCGGTGCAGCGTTCTACAAGATTCATATCGACGGCGTGATCGGTACCGACGATCCGAATGCCGTGCTGGATGCCAACGACCCGTCGAGGGTCGTGCGCAATCCTGACGGCACGATCCGCTACATCGCGCAACAGTTCGTCAACCTCGGCTCGCTGGATACCGACGGCTTCGACATGAACTTCCGCAAGTCGGTCGGCACGAAGTACGGCACGTTCACGCTGTCGGGCGACTGGGCGTACGTGTGGCACTTCAAGCTGAACAGCCCGGGCGCTGCAACGCAGGACTTCGCGGGTAACAACCTCGCGCTGCTGCAACCGTTCGGTGCGTCGAATCCCCGCTGGAAGGGCAACACGAGCCTGACTTGGGATTACCGCAAGATGACCACGACGCTGACCTGGCAGTACACGGGCCCGTACACCAACGCAGTGGCAGCCGAGTTCGGCGACGGTGGCACGGGTTCGGTGGCGTCGTATAGCCAGTTCAACCTGATGATGACGTATCGCGGCTTCAAGAACTGGACGATCTATGGTGGCATCCAGAACATCTTCGACAGGGAGCCGCCGTTCGACGTGGAGTGGCAAGCAACGCCGGACATCACCGGCTACGACCAGTCGCTGTACACGAATCTGGGCCGCTTCTTCCAGATCGGTGCGACCTACCGCTTCTGATCGTCGCAGCGGGCTTTATCGCAGGACCGTAGGTCTCCTCTTGCCTCTTCTTCGTTGTTGAAGAGGATTGGCGGCGGTGCCTCGCGCACCGCCAGCTTTTTTGCTTTTCGGATGCCACTTGGAATACGCAATGAAACCGATTCACGCCAGTCGGGCGGCGTTGGCCGCGTTGGCGCTCGCCCTTCTCTCTCCCGCCCACGCCGTGACGATCCCGCCCGGCGTCACGCTCGCAGCCACCCAGGAACTCACGCGGCAAACACCCGTCGAGGCAGAATCGATCGACCCCGCGCATATCGAATCCTGGGCCGCTAATACCATCGGCCTCGACCTGTTCGAAGGCTTGACGCGAATCGCCGCCGACGGTGCGGTCGTGCCGGGCGTCGCGCAATCGTGGAGCCGCAGCGCGCCCGATACATGGATCTTCAAGCTGCGCCACAACGCGCGCTGGAGTAACGGCGAGCCGGTCACGGCCGCCGATTTCGTCTATTCATGGCAACGCGTGGTCGATCCGAAGACCGGCTCGAAATACACGATTCTGGTCGAGTTCGTGAAGAACGCGAAGGCGATTCTGGCGGGCAAGGCGCCGCTCTCCAGTCTCGGCGTGCGCGCGGTCGATCCGTACACGGTAGAGGTCAGGACCGAAGACCCGACCGCGTTCTTTCCGCAACTGACCGCAATGTCGACGATGGCGCCGGTGAACCGCGCGACGGTCGCGAAGTACGGCGACGAATGGACCCGTCCCGGCCACATGGTCAGCGACGGTGCGTATGCGTTGAGCGACTGGCAACCGGGCAACCGTCTCGTGATGGTGAAGAACGACAAGTACTGGGATGCGAACAAGGTCGCAATCACGAAAGTCACCTATCTGCCGATCGAAAGCGACGAAACGGCAATGCGGATGTATCAGGCCGGCCAGTTCGATTACACGTATACGATTCCGTCCGGCATCTATAACCAGGTCAGCAAGCAGTTCGGCTCCGAACTGAAGACCGGGATGTTTATCGCCACCTACTACTACTCGCTGAACAACGCCGACCCGGCCTTCAGGGACAAGCGCGTGCGCGAGGCGCTGTCCATGGTGATCGACCGCAACCTGCTGACGTCCAAACTGACCGCAAGCGGCGAGTTGCCGCTATACGGCCTGATTGCAAAAGGCACGCAAGGCGCCGCGCAATTCCAGCCCGACTGGGCCGCGTGGCCGATGGCGAAACGCATCGAAACCGCGCGAGACCTGCTGAAACAGGCGGGCTATTCCGCTGCAAAGCCGTTGACGTTCACGCTGACATACAACACCAACGACCTGCACAAGAAGGTCGCGCTATTCACGACGTCGGAATGGCGCACCAAGCTCGGCGTCAACGTGAAGCTCGAAAACGTCGAGAACCGCGTGCTGCTGAAAATGCGCCACGACGGCAAGGTGCAGGCGTCGCGCGACGGCTGGTTCGTCGACTACAACGACGCGATGTCGTTCTTCGACCTGATCCGCTGCAACAGCTTGCAGAACGACCAGCACTACTGCAATCCGAAGGTCGATGCGTTGATCGATCAGGCGAACCAGCAGATGGACGAAGCGAAGCGCACCGCGATGCTAACGCAGGCGCACGACATCGCGATGAACGACTATCCGCTGATTCCGATGTTCCAGTACTCGGCGGTGCGGCTCGTGAAATCGTATGTGGGCGGCTATTCGCCGACCAACTACGTCGATCAGCGGCAGTCGCAGGACATGTACATCATCAAGCACTGAGCGCAAGGAGCCTTGCCATGCTGGCTTATACATTGCGCCGCGCGTTATGGGCGATCCCGACGATTCTCGCCGTGATCACCGCGTGCTACCTGCTGCTGCACCTGACGCCCGGCGGCCCGTTCGATTCGGAGAAGCATCTGTCGGCGGCCGTGCTTGCCAATCTCGACGCGAAATACCACATCGATCAGCCGCTGTGGAAGCAGTATTTGCTGTACATCGACTCGCTGCTGCACGGCGATCTCGGCGCGTCGTTCCGTTACACGGACTGGTCGGTCAGCGAACTGGTGTGGAAAGCCCTACCGGTCAGCCTCGGCGTCGGCGGCATTTCGGTGCCGATCGCGCTGGTGATCGGTGTGGCGCTCGGCACGGTTGCGGCGGTGCGCCGCAATGGCGTGATCGACTACGGCGTGATGTTGCTCGGCAATCTCGGCGGTGTGGTGCCGCCATTCATCCTCGGCCCCGTGCTGGTGTGGGTCTTCGCGATCCTGATCAAGCGCGGCGAGCATGGTCTGCTGCCCGCCGGCGGTTGGGGTGATGGCGACTGGCACTACCGCGTATTGCCGATCGTACTGCTCGTGATCATCAACGTATCGACGATTGCGCGCGTGATGCGCGGCAGCATGATCGAAGTGCTGTCCGGCAATTTCATCCGGACCGCGCGCGCGAAAGGTCTGGCCGGCCGCACCATCGTCTTGCGTCATGCGCTGAAACCGGCGCTGATGCCGGTCGTATCGCTACTCGGCTCGCTGTGCATTTCGTCGATCACCGCTGCGGTCGTCACCGAATCCGTATTCGCGCTGCCCGGTCTCGGGCAACTGGTCGTGAACGGCGCGATCAATCGCGACTACACGCTGGTGCTCGGTCTGGTCGCATTGATCACGGCATTCGCGGTCCTGTTCAATCTGCTGGTCGATCTTGCTTACGCATGGCTCGATCCGCGCATCCGGTACTGACATGAAGATTCGTCGATTCAACCTGGCCGCGCGTGCGTTCGTCGCGCCGCCGGCCGATGCGGCGTCCGCAGGCGGCTGTCTGCCCGGCGGCATCGTCACGAAGGCTTCGCGCGGACCGTTCGCGATTGCCGGCATGCGCTTTTTGCGTAATCGCGCGGCATTTGCAAGTCTCGTGATCCTGCTGCTGATCGTCGTCGCATGCTTTGCGGGGCCGCTGTTTCTGCCCAACAATCCGGTCGACAGCGACTGGGGATCGATCAGTCTGCCGCCGTCGTGGCTCGGCATGCATCTGTTCGGTACCGACGAACTCGGTCGCGACCTGCTCGCGCGCACGCTGGTGGGCGGGCGCGTATCGCTCGAAGTCGGGTTGCTCGGCACGCTGGTGTCCGGACTGATCGGCGTCGCGTGGGGCGCGACAGCCGGCTTCATGGGCGGGCGCGTCGATGCCGTGATGATGCGCGTCGTCGACGTGATGTACGCGATTCCGTACATGCTGATCGCGATCATGATGATGACGCTGTTCGGCCGCGCATTCTATCTGGTCGTGCTGACCATCAGCGCGTTTTCGTGGCTCGATATGGCGCGCGTGGTGCGCGGTCAGACGCTGTCGCTGCGTTCGCGCGAATTCGTCGACGCGGCGCGTGCGACGGGCGTTAGCACCCGCGCCATCATCGCCCGGCATATCGTGCCGAACCTGATCGGCGTGGTGGTCGTGTATGCCACGGTCACCGTGCCGTCGATCGTGCTGACGGAATCGGTGCTGTCGTTTCTCGGACTCGGCGTCCAGGAGCCGATGACGAGTTGGGGCGTGCTGATCGAAGACGGTGCCCAAAAACTCGAATCGATGCCGTGGCTGCTGCTCTGCCCTGCCGTCATGCTGTGCGTGACGCTTTATTGCGTGAACTTCGTCGGCGACGGTTTGCGCGACGCTCTCGACCCCAAGGATCATTGACATGGCGCTACTCGAAGTGAAGGACCTGAGTGTGCGCTTCACGCGCCGCGAAGGACCGCCGGTCGATGCGGTCCAACGCGTGTCGTTTTCGCTCGACGCGGGCAGCACGCTGGGCATCGTCGGTGAATCGGGGTCGGGCAAGAGTCAGACCGTGATGGCGCTGCTCGGTTTGCTGTCGTCGAACGGCAGCGTGTCGGGCACCGCACTGTATCGTGGCGAAGACGGCGGCGATCTGCTGACGATGAACAACGCAGCGCTGAACAGGATTCGCGGCAACCGGATCGGCATGGTGTTTCAGGACCCGATGACGGCGCTCAATCCGTTTTTGACCATTGAACGGCAGATGACGGAATCGCTGCAATTGCACAAGAAGCTGTCGCGTCGCGAAGCGCGTCGGCGTGCCATCGAGGTGCTCGACACGGTGCGGATTCCCGATGCCGCACGCCGCATCGGCATGTATCCGCATGAGTTTTCCGGTGGTATGCGGCAGCGCGTGATGATTGCGATGGCGTTGCTGTCCGAACCGGAAATTTTGATTGCCGACGAACCGACTACCGCGCTCGACGTCACCGTTCAGGCGCAAATCATCGAATTGCTGCGCGAACTGAATCGCGAGCGCGGCACGGCAATCGTCCTCATCACGCACGACATGGGCGTGGTTGCCGGATTGTGCGACACCGTGATGGTGATGTATGCAGGGCGCACGGTCGAGCAGGCAGACGCGCGCGCGCTGTTCGCCGCGCCGACCCATCCGTACACGATCGGCCTGTTGAACGCGCTGCCGCGCATCACCGACGACGACGACCGCCCGTTGCAAACCATTCCGGGCAATCCGCCTTTGCCGGGGCAAATCGGCGCGGGTTGCGCGTTCGCACCGCGTTGTTCGTTTGCAGACGATACTTGCCGCACCACAGTGCCGTCGCTCGACGCGCGTAGCGATCTGGCGGGTGCATTGCGCGCGTGCCACCGTCCGGTTCCAGCCATTCTGGAGGCCGTTCGATGAACCAGCATTCCGCTTGCAACAGTACCGAACCGCTGCTGTCGGTGAACGAACTGAAGGTGCATTTCAGCGTGCCGCGCGGCAAATTACCGTGGTCTGGCAAGGCCACGCTGCGCGCTGTCGACGGCGTGTCGTTCGATGTACGGCGCGGCGAAACCGTCGGGCTGGTGGGTGAATCCGGCTGCGGCAAGTCCACGCTCGCGCGCGCGATCGTCGGTCTTGCGCCTGCGTCGGGCGGCAGCGTCAAGCTTCATGGCGTCGAAACCGTGCAAGGCGCGAAGCGCGAACTCGGCATCTTGCGGCGCGACGTGCAGATGATCTTTCAGGACCCGCTGGCGTCGCTCGATCCGCGCATGACGATCGAGCAGATCGTCGCGGAGCCGTTGATCACGCATCGGCCCGATGTCGCGCGCGCCGATGTGCGCGCTCGCGTGCTGACCATCCTCGAACGCGTCGGCCTGAATGCGCAGCATCTGCGGCGCTATCCGCATGAGTTTTCGGGCGGGCAATGTCAGCGCGTCGGAATTGCACGGGCATTGATCAGCGAGCCGCAACTCGTGATCTGCGATGAACCGGTGTCCGCGCTCGACGTGTCGATTCAAGCGCAAATCGTTAATCTATTGCGCGACTTGCAACGCGAACTGTCGTTGTCGCTGCTGTTCGTCGCGCACGATCTGGCCGTGGTGAAAGCAATCAGCCATCGCGTGATGGTGATGTATATGGGGCGCGTGATAGAGTTCGGCGAAAAACGCGCGCTGTACGCGGCACCTGCGCATCCCTATACCCGTGCATTGCTGTCGGCCGTACCGGTTCCCGACCCGACCGTCGAGCGCGCGCGACGGCATCTGCTGCTTCAAGGCGAGATTCCGTCGCCCTTGCAACC
The DNA here is from genome assembly GCF_014201065.1 of Paraburkholderia sp. Cpub6. Lineage (NCBI taxonomy): Bacteria > Pseudomonadati > Pseudomonadota > Betaproteobacteria > Burkholderiales > Burkholderiaceae > Paraburkholderia > Paraburkholderia sp. Cpub6. The sequence continues at coordinate 547,158 of NZ_JACHDM010000001.1, read as the reverse complement.
GCCGTCGGGATGCGCGTTCCGCACGCGCTGCCCCGCCGCGATCGACGCATGCGGCGATGCGCAACCGCAAGCGGTTTCCCGGCAAGGTGATGCACGGCGGGTTGCGTGCATCCGGGTTCCCGTTCCTACCGAATAGCGCCTGTTTCATGGGCGGGAGTTCAACAACCGGGACAGCGGCGAAAGCTCACGCTCGACCGGCCCGAGCTGATGGCCTGGTGATGGGCCAACAGCAAAAAGCCCGTTCAAGTTCCCATGAACGGGCTTTGTCTGGCGGAGTGGACGGGACTCGAACCCGCGCCCCCCGGGCGTGACAGGCCGTATCATATAGGCTGCGACGCCGGACTGGCATGGCGTGTGACTCCTGAGTAACGGAACACCACTCGTGAAATGAGTATGTCGATACGTATATCACGACCACATCAAGTCAAATATTTATTGAAAATCAACAGCTTGCGCAACCGATGAAAATCGCCACCTGGAACGTCAACTCCCTCAAAGTCCGCCAGCAACACGTCATCGACTGGCTCGCGAGCAGCGGCACCGACGTGCTGTGCCTGCAGGAACTGAAGCTGCCCGACGAAAAATTTCCGCGCGCCGAACTCGAGGCGGTCGGCTATCGAAGCTGGTACGCGGGTCAGAAAACCTATAACGGTGTCGGCATTCTGGTGCGCGAAGGTTTGAACGTCGACGAAAGCAGCATCGTGCGCAACATCCCCGGTTTCGAGGACCCGCAGCAGCGCGTGATCGCGGCAACCATCGACGGCGTGCGCATCATCTCCGCGTATTTCCCCAACGGCCAGGCGCCCGGCACCGACAAGTTCGCGTACAAGCTGCGCTGGCTCGACGCGCTGCACGACTGGCTCGCAACCGAGATGACGCTGCATCCGAAGCTCGCGTTGCTCGGCGACTACAACATCGCGCCCGACGATCGCGACGTGCACGATCCGAAGGCATGGGAAGGTCAGAATCTGGTGTCGCCCGAGGAACGCGCGGCGTTCGTGCGGCTGATCGGCCTCGGCCTGCTCGACGCGTTCCGCCAGTTCGAGCAGCAGGAAAAAATCTATTCGTGGTGGGACTACCGGATGATGGCGTTCCGTCGCAACGCGGGACTGCGCATCGATCACATCCTGCTGTCGAAGGCATTGGCCGACATCTGCTCGGCGTGCGACATCGACAAGGTGCCGCGTAAGTGGGAGCAGCCGTCGGATCACGCGCCAGTGTTCGCGCAGCTGGGCTGATCCGGAATACAGCGACGAAACGAGGCAGCGCTGCCTCGCGTCCCTATTGCTTCAGGCGCCGCCCAGCACACCCCACAAGAACCCGAACACCATCGCATCATGCTCGGCCTGCTCCAACTCATCGGAGCCGCCGTGGCCGCCTTCCGTATTCTCCCGATACCATACGTGCTGCGCGCCCAGCGCCTGCATGCGCGCGGCCATTTTGCGCGCATGGCCGGGATGCACGCGATCGTCGGCGGTCGACGTCGTGAATAGCACCGGCGGATACGCGACACCCGCCGCGAGGTTGTGATACGGCGAATACGCGGCGAGCGCACGCGCTTCATCGGGTTCGTCGGGGTCGCCGTACTCGTCGATCCACGAGGCGCCCGCATGCAGCAGGTGATAGCGGCTCATATCGAGCAACGGCACCTCGCAGACGACCGCGCCGAATAGCTGCGGCCGCTGCACCATGCAGGCGGCCACGAGCAAACCGCCGTTGCTGCCGCCCTGAATGCCGAGCTGTGCGGCGCTCGTCACGCCGGTCGCGATCAGCGCCTCGGCGACCGCGATGAAATCATCGAACGCGCGCTGGCGATGCTCGCCTTGCGCCGCCGTGTGCCAGCGCGTGCCGAACTCGCCGCCGCCGCGAATATGCGCGACCACGTACACGCCGCCGCGTTCGAGCCAGCCGATGCCCTGCCCCGTCAGATAGCTCGGCAGCAGCGGAATCGCGAAGCCGCCGTAGCCGCTCAGCAGACATGGGCGCGTCGGGCTTTCATCGCCCGGCGATGACGGCGCTTCCTTCGGCCCAATCACCGTGTAGGGTACGCGCGTGCCATCGGCAGATACCGCATGTCCGCGCGTCACCGCAACGCGCGTCGCGTCGAACTGCGTCGGCCAACGGTCGAGCAACTCCCATTCGCCAGGCTCCTCGAGCGCGAGATCGGAGAGCCAGTAGGCGGGCGGTTGCAGATAATCGTCGGTGTCGACGAACACTTCGTCGTTCAGTGTCGACTCGACCGGCGACACGTCGACCTGCGCATCGCCGCGCGACGCGAACACGCGCTCACGCCACTGCCAGGTGCCGTCCTCGCGCTGCGACGGCGTCCAGATCAGCGTCTTGCCGCGCACGTCGTCGAGATACGACACGATCAGATGATGGCGCGTATGCGACCACTCGCAGGCCGAGGTCAGCGGCGTCGGCGTGAAGAGCGGCGTCACGTCGCGCTCGCCGCGCAGAAACGCGTCCTCGCGAATCGCGAGCAGCGCGCCGCCCGGATAGCGCGCGAGATTGCCGTCCCACTCGCATTCCCAATCGAGCCGCGGCTCGAGCAACAGCCAGCCCTGCCACGCCCCCACCGCGACGTGCGACGGCACTTCGTAACGATGCCAGGCGCCGCTAGCGTCGTCGAGGTAATACGTGTGCGAATCGAAAAAGTCGACGCTGCTCGTCACCGTATGCCGGCGATCGACCGGATCGTAATGCGCCTCCACGCCGATGTCGCCAAACTCGCCGCGAAACACGACGGGCGCATCGGCGAGCGCCGTACCGCGGGTCCAGCGCCGCACGTCGCGCGGATAACCGGAGCGCGTCAGCGTCTTGCGCCCATTGTCCCAGCCGACGTACAGCGTTTCGCGATCGATCCACGACACCGTGTGCTTGCCCGCCTTCGCAACCGCGAAGCCATCGTCGACGAAACGCCGCGCGTCGAGATCGAACTCGCGGACGACGAGCGCATCCGAACCGCCCGGCGACATCGTGATCAGCGCGCGGTCGCCGTCCGGATAAAGGATATCGAGATCGACGCAGACCCACGGCGTGCCGTCGGCCGCGCCGAGCGCGTCGAAGTCGAGCAGGTTCTGCCACACCGGCGCGCCGTTGCGCCATGCGGCCCACGCAGTGCGTCGCCAGATACCGCGCGGATTGCGCTCGTCCTGCCACAAATCGTAGGCCCAGTCCTTCCAGCGATCCGGAATCACCGGACGCTCGCGCGGCAGATAGGCGTCGGCGAGCCGCCGTCTGAGCGTGTCGAACGACTCGCCGCTGCACCACGCCACGCGGGTGCGCGCATTCTGCGCGTCGACCCATGCGAGTGCGTCAGCGTCGTACAGCTCTTCGAGCGACAGGAAAGGATCGGGGGAAAGCGGCCACTCGAACGGGGCGGGAGAAGCTGAAGAAGCTGGCATCGTCGGCTGTTGGATCGGAACAGCGTTGATTATGCCTCGTGCGCGATGGTCGACGGTTTGCCGCGGGGCGCGATGCAACCACGACGAAGGCGGCCTGAGCCGCCCCCGCCTGCCATGCAGCATCGCTCAGAACGAGCGTGTCAAGGCTCCAGATTGAGCTCCTGAATCTTGCGCGTAATCGTATTGCGCCCGATGCCGAGCCGCTCGGCCGCCTCGACCTTGCGGCCGCGCGTGAAGTCGAGCGCCTCGCGGATCACGGCCGCTTCGAAGCGGCGCGCGAGTTCGTCCATCACGTCGGCCGCGTTTTCGCGCAGCATGCGCGCGACTTCGGTGCGCAAGCCGCCTTCCCATGCGCTCAGCGCGGTGGCGACCGACGCACCGGCCGCCCCACCCGGATGCACGAGCGCGCCGCCGTTCGTGCCACCGAGCGGCACGCCGCCCGCGATTCCCGCATGGGTCGCCGCGGTGCCATCCGTCGTCGCGCCGGCAGCGGCGCCCGCACCAAGCTCGCTCCCGGCGCCGTGCGCGGGACCGAGATCGGGCGGCAGATCCTTGATTTCGATCGTCTGCGCGGGCGCCATCACCGTGAGCCAGTTCGCGAGGTTCTCGAGTTGCCGCACGTTGCCCGGAAACGGCAGCGACGCGAGATACGCGAGCGCCTCCTCGGACACGCGCTTCGGTTCGACGCCGAGATCGCGCGCACTCTTTTGCAGGAAATGCCGCGTCAGCAGCGGGATATCCTCGTTGCGCTCGCGCAACGCGGGCAAGCGCAGACGGATCACGTTCAGACGGTGATACAGGTCCTCGCGAAACAGTCCCTGCCGCACGCGCGATTCGAGATTCTGGTGCGTCGCCGCGATCACCCGCACATTCGCGCGCAACGGATTGTGGCCGCCCACGCGATAGAACTGCCCGTCCGACAGCACGCGCAACAAACGCGTCTGCAGATCGAACGGCATGTCGCCGATTTCGTCGAGAAACAGCGTGCCGTTCTCGGCCTGCTCGAAGCGTCCCTGGCGCATCGCCTGCGCGCCGGTGAACGCCCCGCGCTCATGACCGAACAGTTCGGACTCCAGCAAATCCTTCGGAATCGCGGCCGTGTTCAACGCGATGAAGGGGCCGTTCGCGCGTGGGCTATGTCGGTGCAACGCACGCGCGACCAGTTCCTTCCCGGTGCCTGATTCGCCGGTAATGAGCACGGTGGCCGCCGAATGCGACAGGCGGCCGATCGCGCGAAACATGTCCTGCATCGCGGGCGCCTGGCCGAGCATCTCGGGCGCTTCGGCGACGCGGTCGTCCCACGTCTGCTCGCCGCGCATGCTTTCGTCGACCGCGCGGCGAATCAGCTCGACGGCCTTGTCGACGTCGAACGGCTTCGCCAGATACTCGAACGCGCCGCCCTGGAATGCGGCGACCGCGCTATCGAGATCCGAGAACGCAGTCATGATGATGACCGGCAAGCCCGGCACCTTGTCGCGTACGGTTTGCAGCAGCTCCAGCCCGGAGCCGCCAGGCATGCGGATATCGGAGACCAGCACCTGCGGGCTGTCGTGATCGAGCGCGGCCGACGCTTCGCGCACGTTCGCGAAGCTGCGCGTCGCGAAGTTCTCGCGCGCCAGCGCTTTCTCGAGCACCCAGCGAATTGATTGATCGTCGTCTACTATCCAGATCGGCTTCATATAGGTCGGTCAGAAGTCTTGAGGTGCTTGTGTTATCTAGAGGTCGAGCGGCAGCAGAATCTGAAACTCGGTATGGCCCGGCCGGCTGTCCACCTCGATCAGACCTTCGTGCTGCTGCACGAAGGTCTGCGCTAGCGTGAGACCGAGACCGCTGCCGTCCTCGCGCCCTGACACGAGCGGATAGAAAATGCGGTCGCGAATCTCTTCGGGAATGCCTGGGCCGTTGTCGATGATATGCAAGTCCAATGCCAGCTTGCACAGGCGTTTTGAAATCGTGACCTTGCGCGCGATGCGCGTGCGCAATTCGATGCGCGCATCGCCCTGCGAGATCCGCTCGCGCAACGCCTCGGCCGCATTGCGCACGATGTTCAGCAGCGCCTGGATCAGCTGCTCCTTGTCGCCGCGCAGATCCGGCACGCTGACGTCGTAGTCGCGCTCGATCGTCAGGCCGCGCGGAAACTCCGCGAGAATCACCTGACGCACGCGCTCGCACACCTCGTGAACATTCACGTCGCCGACGATATGCGGATGCCGGTGCGGTTCGAGCAAGCGGTCGACCAGCGTCTGCAGACGGTCCGACTCCTTGATGATGACCTGGGTGTACTCGCGCAACTCGTCGCGCTGACGTTCGCCGAGTTCGAACTCGAGCAGTTGCGCGGCGCCGCGAATCCCGCCCAGCGGATTCTTGATTTCGTGCGCGAGATTGCGGATCAGATGCTTGTTGACGGCCGTCAGGTCGTTGATGCGCTCTTCGCGGTCGGTGCGCAGATGCCGCTCGTTCTCGAACAGTTCGAGCAACACGTAGTCCTGCGCGCTTTCCAGAAAACCGACGATCGCATGCACGTGCAGCGGCTCGTGGCCGGGACGCTCGAGCACGGCGTCCAGATGCGTCGCGTGAAAACGGTGTGCGGCGATCGCGGTGATCGTCGCGACCAGTTCGTCCGCGTTCGAGAAAATGTCTGGCCACGCCATCTGCGTGAGTTGCTTGCGAGACATCTCCAGCATCGACTCCGCCGACGGATTCGCGAACGCGACGCGCAGAGTGCGCTTCTCGAGCACCAGCAAGACGGTCGGCAGCGCCTCGAAGCCCGGCAGCAAGCCAGAACTCACGAGCTGCATGTCGTCCGACAGCGTCTGTTCGTGTCCTTTCCTTGCCTTGATCAGATTCTTGAGAACCATCTTGCAGTCTGGCCGGTAGGAGATGGTGATAAATCAGGAGTGCTGCTTTATTGTGCTTCACCGAATGCCGGGTTGCCCGCGCGCGGCCGGCCGTGCGTACGGCCTAACGAAAAAGGGACGGCGCCGCCGTCCCTTCGTGACCGATCGCGAGCGTCGGGCAAAGCGCTTCGCCGGGTGAAGGGCGAAGCGCCATGGCCGCTTACAGCGAGTAATACATTTCGAATTCGATCGGGTGCACCGACTGACGAAAACGCTGCAGTTCCGTCGTCTTCAGTTCGATGTACGCGTCGAGCATCGCATCCGTGAACACGCCGCCGCGCGTCAGGAACTCGCGGTCCGCGTCGAGCGAGTCGAGAGCCTGGTCGAGGCCCGCGCACACGGTCGGGATCTTTGCATCCTCTTCCGGTGGCAGGTCGTACAGGTTCTTGTCGGCGGCTTCGCCCGGGTGAATCTTGTTCTGCACGCCGTCCAGACCCGCCATCATCAGCGCGGAGAAGCACAGGTACGGATTCGCCAGCGGATCCGGGAAGCGCGTTTCGATACGGCGGCCCTTCGGGTTCGACACGTGCGGAATTCGGATCGATGCCGAACGGTTGCGAGCCGAGTAAGCGAGCTTGACCGGCGCTTCGAAGTGCGGCACGAGACGCTTGTACGAGTTCGTACCCGGATTCGTGATCGCGTTCAGCGCGCGAGCATGCTTGATGATGCCGCCGATGTAGAACAGCGCGAATTCCGACAGACCTGCGTAGCCATTGCCTGCGAACAGGTTCGTGCCATCCTTCCAGATCGACTGGTGAACGTGCATGCCCGAACCGTTATCGCCGACGACCGGCTTCGGCATGAACGTTGCCGTCTTGCCGTACGTGTGCGCGACGTTTTGGATGATGTACTTCAGTTGCTGCGTCCAGTCGGCGCGCTGCACCAGCGTCGAGAACTTCGTCCCGATTTCATTCTGGCCCATGCCCCCCACTTCGTGGTGATGCACTTCGACCGGAATGCCGATCTGTTCGAGCAGCAGACACATTTCCGAACGGATGTCCTGGAACGAATCGACCGGCGCGACCGGGAAGTAGCCGCCCTTGGTGCCCGGACGGTGGCCGGTGTTGCCGCCTTCGAATTCCTTCGCCGACGACCACGGTGCTTCTTCCGAACCGATCTTCACGAAGCAGCCCGACTGATCCGTGTTCCACTGGACCGAGTCGAAAATGAAGAATTCCGGTTCCGGACCGAAGTACGCGGTGTCGCCGAGGCCCGAGCTCTTCAGGTACGCTTCGGCGCGCTTCGCGAGCGAGCGCGGGTCGCGCTCGTAGCCCTTGCCGTCAGCCGGTTCGACGACGTCACAGGTCAGCACGAGGGTCGATTCTTCGTAGAACGGGTCGATGAAGGCCGTATTCGCGTCCGGGACCAGCAACATGTCCGATGCTTCGATGCCCTTCCAGCCGGCAATCGACGAACCGTCAAACGCATGGCCGCTTTCGAACTTGTCTTCATCGAATGCCGACACCGGCACCGAAACGTGTTGTTCTTTGCCGCGCGTGTCGGTGAAACGGAAGTCGACAAACTTGACGTCTTCGTCCTTGACGAGTTGAATGACGTCGGCCACGGATTTACTCATAACCTATCTCCTGATTAACAATTTCGGCGGATTCAGCCGCCGCCCAATCTAGCTGACCCATCCCGGCACGTCCACTTATACGGCGTCGCGGGCGGAAAATTCTGCCGGGATAAATCGATCGGCACCAATAAAGCAGATAGTGTGCCACCTCTGGGCCTCGGATGGGCCAATCCGGCGCACACCATTGCGCCGCTTACGTTTGCCGGCCACGCACGAGGCGAGAGCAGCCTCGCAAACAAACGTGCGGGCATCGCAACGCACCAATTTCGCGCATTCACCTCTTTGGAAACGACGATCCATACCATTTTGGTGCATTCAGCAGAAAATGCACCATATTTGCGCATCGAGGTTGGGATAGCGCCCGCGACTGCCCGGCGCCGTCCAGTCTACACAGGTCTGTGCGCTGCCTGCAGCGCGCTAGAATGATCATTTGGTCCGAAGGAGATTGACGCTCATGAGCACGCTCGAACAGCTTTACGCGAAGGCGGACGCCCGCCGCACCGAGAACCAACTGCCCTACGCGGGCGCGGTATCGCCGGCCGAGGCGTTCGAACTGCTGGAACTCGATCCGCGCACGCGTCTCGTCGACGTGCGTACCCGCGCCGAGCTCGACTGGGTCGGCCGGCCGGTGATCGGTGATGGCCAATACGCGCATGTCGAATGGACGCGCTATCCGGGCGCGGTGCCCAATCAGGAGTTCGTGCAGCAACTCGCGCAGGTCGCGTCGCCCGACACGCCGGTGCTGTTCCTGTGCCGCAGCGCCGCGCGCTCGAAGCTCGCCGCGATCGCCGCGACCCAGGCCGGCTTCACGAAGGCGTATGACCTGCTGGAAGGCTTCGAAGGCGACAAGGACGGCCAGGGGCATCGGAAGACGGTGTCGGGATGGTGTTTTCGCGGCTTGCCGTGGATCGGAGCCTGATGGCGCGGGCGCACTGCCCGCATCTGCGGAAGCCCGTGGCGCGGCGCTGAAGCACGCCGATTGAAACGGTTCGCGCCGACCACGCATTGATTGCATCGTCGGCTCGGGTTGTGACACTGCGATGTCGCGGTTCGCGCCAACCTAACCCTCAGGCGCGGACCGCTTGTTTTGTCGAGCGCCGCGCGCGCCGCCGTCAAGGCCTGCGACGAGTAGCTGAACAGCGAGCCGTCGAAGTCCGCTCCCAGACCATCGGTATCGGTGCTGCCGTCGCTGCCGATGCCGTGGTTGTTGAATGCGTCGGCCACATTCCGCGCGAGCGGCACGCCATACGAAGGGGGTGCGTCCGCCGCGCTCGTCCCCCACTGGGAGGGAGACGAACCCATCACGAAGTTCAGCGCGACACCGCGCCGAGGTCGTCATTGCCGGGCAAACCGTTCGGCCCTGTGCCGAAGGCGCTCGCCATGATCTGCTGGACCACGTTCTGCGTGCCCGACGGCGAACCCGCTCAGTTATATAGCCACGGCACCTCGAAGGTCGGTTCGTCGCCCATATAGAAATTGGGCAGGCTCATCCCCGCGTTCAACACCGCAAAAAACGCGTTCAGGCGCGACACCGCCGCCGAGTTGGCCGCCCAGTTGCGCAAACAGTCCGACCGGGTTGAACGGCACCATCCACGTGTACTGCCCGGCATTGCCTTCGCCGTAGTTGTCGGTGCTGCTCTGCGTCTCCGCAATCCAGCTTCCGTCCGAGTTGCGCGCGGCGATCAGAGGCGGCGGCAGCGACGCGTTGAGCAGGTTCTGCCAATAGGCCGAGCGGCTCAGCAGCATCTTCTGGATCGTTGAATTGCCCAGTTGGCCGGCAAACTGCGAAATGGCGAAATCGCTGCTCGCGTATTCGAGCGTCGACGATGCCTGCCCCCATTCGCCATTCGTGATGTAGCCGAACTGCAGATAACTGGCGCGGCCGCCATTCGTGGTCACGCCATTGCACGCCGTTCCGGGAACGTTGGCCATCTTGATCATGTGCTTCAGCGCGCCCGAGGTATCGAACGCTCGCGCGCCGAATGCATAGGCGCCCGCCACGATCAGCGAACCGGCGTCGCCGGGCATCACGCCATCCTCGACGTTGTCGTTGACCCAATGCGGAATCGCGCCGCACTGATCCGCATCGTTGACTAGCGACTGCGCCATCTCGCTGGTCTCCTGAGGAAACAGCGTGGCTTTGAGCGCAATCAGCGAGCGATAGATGTCCCAGCCCGAAAAGCAGGTGTACTGCGGCTGGTGTACTGCGCCGCGTGGCCCGCGCTAACCGAATGGACCTGCTGGTCGAAGCCGATATATTGGCCGTTGGAATCGCTGAATACGCTCGGCGCCCACAGCGCGTGATAGAACGCCGTATAAAACTTCGTCAAGCGCAGCCGTGTCCTGACTACTTACCTGAATCGTATTGAGGGCCCGCTCAGCTTCACGGCTTACCCGTGGCCGCTGCCGCCGCTGCCGCCGCCGCTTCAGGCTCGACGATATCGCCACCGAGCAGATGCACCCCCTCTCGCAGCTTCACGAACGCCGCGGCGACGGCTTCCGGTTCACCCTTCACACCCAGATCGATGTGATGCCGCGCATACACGCCGCCGCGCTCGGCATCCCCGACGCTCGGCAGGCTGAACACCCGCACGCCCGGAAAATCGCGCTCGATTTTCTCCATCAGCGGCGTCACGCGCGACTCCGGCAACTCGAACACCAGCAGCGATTTTTCAGCGTGCGGCGTCGTGTGATGCAGATGCGCGTACTGCGTGTCGAGCACCCACTCGATCATCGGCCAGGCCATCACCGGGAAACCCGGCACGAAATGGTGTTGGCGGATCGAAAAGCCCGGAATCTTGTTGTAGCCGTTCGGAATGATGTCGGCGCCCTGCGGGTACGTGCCCATATTCAGGCGATGCCGGTTCTCGGGCGAGTTCAGATCGAGCGGCGCCGGCGAGTTCGCCGGATACATGTCGCGGATACGCTCCTGAATCAGCTTCGCGGCTTCCGGATGCAGCTCGAGCGGCACGCCGAGCGCGGCCGCCGCGCACTGGCGCGTGTGGTCGTCCGGTGTCGCACCGATACCGCCCGTCGAGAACACGATGTCGCCCGACGCGAACGTGCGCCGCAGCGTCGCCGTGATGCGCTCCGGATCGTCGCCGACGTACTCCGCCCAGCCGAGCGACAGCCCGCGCCCGCGGAGCAACTCGATGACCTTCGGCAGATGCTTGTCGACGCGTCTGCCCGACAGGATTTCATCGCCGATGATGATGACGCCAAATGCCATTGCCGCCTCTTTCGTTTGATCAATAGGGAACCGGCGCGACCTCGCGCGCGCCGCCAGGCGCTTCCGCCCGCATGCGCTGCAGCGCGCGCAGGCAGTAGTTGCCGAACCATAGCGCCGAGAACACGAGGATGAACGCGTAAATCCAGATCGTCACCGTCGTGATCACCGGGAACAGCACAATCAGCCATACCGACGACGCCCACAACAGCGTCGGCAGCGAACCTAGCAGGCCGCTCACGATACCGATCAGCAGCAACGGCAGCCGGTGGCGCCGCACCAGTTCGCGCCGCTCGTCGCGCGTCGCATGCAACGAGAGCGCGTCGTAGGTCATCACGCGATACGTGAGCCATCCCCACAGCAGCGGCGGAATCAACGCGAAGAACGGCGGCACCAGCCACAGCGGCAACGTGACGATCAGCAGCGCCAGACACAGCAGCGTGGTCCAGAGCGCCTGACCGAGGCTACCGTACCACGTTCCGCCGTGGCGCATCTCCAGCCCGGCGAACTGGCGGGCCGCGAGAAAGCGGATCACGGCCGGCATCGACAGCATGGCGATCAGCAGCAGCACCGTGACGACGATCAGCGGGATCGCCATCGCAACCACGATGAACGGCGCGATGACCGCGTGCAGCGTCGAAAAACCGAGCACGTCGAACAGATGATAAAGCGTGGTGGTGAAGGACCAATCGTCGAGCCAGGTGCGCGTCGCGCCGGTCAGCGTCTGCCAGAAGAACCACAGGAGTACGCCCCAGCCGACCGTCGCGACGATAAACGGTTTGAAGGTCAGCCAGAGCATGCGCGGATGCAACGCGCTTGCGAGTGCGCGCCCAAACGAGCGCAACAGATCATTCATGCGAGCCAGTGCCTGCGAACGAAACGATGGACGGGAGAATCGCGCCGCGCCCGGGCCAGGCATGCTGGGGCACTGGAGGGTGCGCTCGAACGTGCACAGCATAAACCAAGGGACGCGCCGCCGGCGGAAGTGAGCAGCGCGGCGGAGTGCGCGCTCGAATGGATCCGCAATGGACTCAGAATGGACTCAGAATGGACTCAGAACGGACTCTGAACCGACTCAAACGGCAGCGGTGTCGTTGCCGGGTGCGCGGCGCTTCGATACGAGGCGATGCGCGATGCGCACGAAGGCGAACCAGTGCTGCTCCCAGAATCCATCGCCATAGCCGCGGCCTTCGAGCTGATCGCTGATACCGGTCGGCTCCATGTCGCGGCTCCACGACACGCTGCGGAACAACATGTCCCACCACGGGAACAGCACGCCGAAATTGCAACCGTATTTGAGCCCTTCATGACCGTACCCGATCGCGTGGTGACGGCGGTGGAACGCCGGGCTGACGAGCAGCCGCTCGCCGAGCCAGCCGTAATACAGGCGGATGTTCGCGTGCTGCACGCTTTGCGCGAGATTCGTGATCGCAACCAGCACGACGAACTGCGACGGCGGCACACCGATTGCGAGCGCGATGATCGCGAAGAACGACGCCTGCAGCAGATCGTCGAGCAGATGGTTGCGATCGTCGGACCACAGCGACATCTGCCGCTGACTATGGTGTACCGCATGCAGCTCCCACCACACGCCGAAGCGGTGCTGCCAGCGGTGATACCAGTAGCCGGCGAAATCGAGTACGAGCAGATACATGACGAACGTGACGAGCGGCTGCGTGGTCACGCCGGGCCACAGGTTGTCGAAGTTCAGGTTCGCGATGCCGTGCAGCCGCAGCCAGCCTTGCACGTTGTCGAAGAACGGTTGCAGCGCGAAGAAAAAGAACAGGTTCAGAATGCCGAGCTTGGCGATCCACGTGTACAGCACGTCGACGCGCACGGCCTTGCGGTTCTCCCATTGCTCGACCGGGCGCAGCGCCTCGAGCGGACGCAGGATCGCGTACATCGCGAGCACCTCGAGCACACCGACGATGACCCAGTACAGGCTGTCGTAGGTGTCCTCGTCGTAGTCCATCAGATTGAACCGGAACAGCAGCGGCTGCACCACGTCGACGTACAGCCACGTCTGCGCGGCTGAAACGAAGCTGTCGAGTGAGGAGAAAATCAGATGGAACATGATGCTGGCCTGTTACTTCATCCTTGGTGGCTCGTGGCGTCCTGGCTCTGCCCTGTTGCCCTCAGGCACTGTCGGGCGCCCTCAGGCCCCTCAAGCGCCGTTCGGCGCCGTCACCGGCGCGCGGTCGAAGAAATAGATGCCGTGCGGCGAGCGGCCCACCGCAATGGTCTGGATCAGCTTGCGCGTGTTGAGATCGATGATGCCAACGTGCTTCGCGAAGCGGAAGGTCACCCACAGATAGCGTTTGTCGGCGGAAAGTTCCATATCGTCCGGTCCCGGCATCAGGCCGGTGATGTCGCCGACGTTGGTGAGCGTGTCTTCGTCGATGATGCTGATCGTGCTAGCGACGCGGTTCGACACCGCGACATGCCTGCCGTCGGCGAGCGAGCGGAAATTGTGAGCGCCCTTGCCCGTGTGAATCGTCTTGACGACCTTCTGGTTGCGCCAGTCCACCACGGCGACGCAGTCCTCGCCGGTCATGCCGACGAGCAGGTACTTTTCCCCCGGCGTCATCCACAGACCCGCGGGCACCTTGCCGACCTTCATCTTCCATTTGACGGTTTGCGTGGGCAGGTCGATGGCGGCGAGCTCGCCCGAGATCTGCAGCGAGACGAACACCGTCTTGCTGTCATTCGAGAACGCCATGTGGCTCGGCATCACCGCGAGCGGCAGCCGTGAAGCCAGCGTCATCTGGTTTTTCGGGTTGTCGTAGTGATAGATGTCGAGTCGATCGAGCCGCAGTCCCGTAGTGACGAGCCACTTGCGATCAGGCGAAAAACCGATCTGATAGGGATCTTCGATGTTCTCGACCCAGCGCTGTAACTGCCCCGTTTTCGGATCGACGAACATCAGGCTGTTCGACACCGAATTGGCGACGATCAGCGAGGAATTGTCCGGCGTGGCCATCAGGTGATGCGGTTCCTTGCCCGTGGGCACGGTGCCGATGACCTGGCGGCTGTTCTCGTCGATCAGGCTCAGCGTGGCCTCGCCGGAATTGAGCACGATCACGTTATTGGCGTGCGCCGCCGGAGAAAAAAAGCCTGCGGCGGCGACCAGCACCGCGGTCGCGGCGAACGTGGCACTCAATCCGGGAAGAAAAAATTTACGCATGAAAACTCGCTTCGGAGAACAACGGTCATTGTAGAACGTTTGCCGGTCCGGGCGGTTGACGTAAGTCACTGGCGACGACCGAAAAATGACGGGTGCGATGAAGCTCGGCCGCGTGCGGGAGGTTTCGTCTGCCACGTCCGGTTTGATGCTCGCGCCGTGGGTTTTCGAGTGAGGAATCAATGTGCTCTCCCTGTCAGGGTCAATCATGCATCAGCCACACGTTAAAATCGCGCAAATGATTAGCGGGAACAATAAGAATACTCCTCTTTCCTTATCAATAAAAACCTAGCCGTATTAATATATTTTTTAGCCCAATCGAATTTCGGAGTTTGCTGATATCTGAATTGCACGCGGACATCGGAGAATTCTCCATACGCGCCGCCCCGGTAGCGCCTCCCCCATGAAACCCGAGCGTACATCGCCGGGCTGACGCGCGCTCGGCCAAATAACGCAAGCCTTACCAATGACCGGCGTTTTTGTATTTTCAATATTTTCAAACCCACCAGGCAATAACTTCACGTCAAAGTCGGAATACGCGCTGCGTGCCACTAACCACAATAATGCGGAGGATTTTTAATTGATGAACAAGAATATTTCGATAATTCGCCATACCACGTCTCAAATAAAAGTCGCAGCGCCGCGAACTGCCTGCCTGCAAACACACCGTGCTTCCGCGCGCCAGAAAAGCATCGCCCGGGCGGTTCGAAGTACCGCGGGTGTTGCAATAGCGGCGGCGGCCCTTTACGTCACGGAAGCGACAGGCGCCGGCGTCGATTCCGTCGAGGTAGGCACGGCCAGCGCGCCCGCCGACATCGCGGTCGCGATAGGCGCACAGGCCACCGCAAGCGGCAGCTCATCGCTGGCGGTCGGCTCGCAGGCGAACGCGCAAAACGACGGCGCGATCGCGGTAGGGGCGAACGCCACGGCGCAGGGCGATAGCGCCGTCGCCATGGGCCTCTCCTCTTCCGCACAAGGCGAAGGCGCGAGCGCCTTCGGGCCTTATGCGAATGCGCAAGCGGAACGCGCGACCGCGGTCGGTCTGAACGCGTCGGCGCTTGGCGTCGACTCGGTCGCAGCGGGCTCCGGTTCAATAGCGGCGGACTCGGCCGCCTCCGCGTTTGGCTCCCTATCCACGGCAACCAGCGTCGGATCGACCGCGCTCGGCTATGTCGCGCAGGCCGGAGGCGCCAACTCGCTCGCCGCCGGAGCATGGGCCTCGGCGCTCGCGGACTCGAGCGTCGCGCTTGGCAGTAATGCCGTCGTCAGCGGCGTCGGCGCCATCGCCCTCGGCGTTGCCGCGCAGGCACGCGGCGCCTACGCCAGCGCAATCGGCTTCGGCGCAACGGCCGCGGGAGCCGGCGCGATCGCGCTCGGCAGCAACGCAAACGCGAGCGCCGACAATAGCGTCGCGCTAGGCGCCAACGCCAGCACCACGACGGACCTGTCGCAAAGCGCGTTTGTGCCCGTGGGAACGGGCGCCACCCCGATCGCGGCCTCCAGCGCGACGGGCGAAGTCTCGCTCGGCTCGGCGAACAACGAGCGTCGCCTGACCAACGTCGCCGCGGGCGCCGCGCCCACCGACGCGGTCAACGTGAGCCAGTTGGGCGCGGTCGACAACAAGGTCGATGCACTCGCTCAAAGCAGCGCGCTGCATTACTTCAGCGCTGCTGACCCGGCCGACGGCTCCAACGAGGCGCTCGCAGACGGCACGCACGCGCTTGCCGCGGGCAGCAACGCCAGCGCTATGGGCAGCAACGCAACCGCATTCGGCACCAGCGCCAGCGCCAGCGCCAGCGCAACCGACTCGACCGCGATCGGCGCGGGCGCTGTCGCCGGCACGGCCGACGCGACCTCGCTGGGCGCGTCAGCGTCGGCCTACGGCTCCGGTGCGACGGCGCTCGGCTCCAACGCCACGGCGAACGGCGCCGGCGCCCTCGCGCTCGGCTCCGGTGCCAGCGCAGCCGCCGACAACGCACTTTCGCTCGGATCTAACTCGAGCGCGCTAGTTGCAAACTCCGTCGCGCTCGGCCAGGGCTCGATCGCCGATCGCGCGGGTACCGTGTCGGTCGGTTCGACGGGCAACGAGCGCCAGATCACCAACGTCGCGGCTGGCACCGCCGACACCGATGCGGTCAACGTCGCCCAGCTGAAAGCGGTGAGCGACCAGAGCAGCGCGACCGCAGCGAAGCTCGACGGCGCGGTCATGTACGACACGAACGCCGACGGCAGCATCAACCGAAACGGCGTTACGCTCGGCGGCGATACCACGGAGGGCACCGTCATCCACAACGTCGCGGACGGTGTACAGGCGTCCGACGCGGTCAACCTCGGTCAGCTGAACGCGGCGCTCGAAGGCGCGATCAATAACGCGACGATCGGCTCGGCCGACGCGTTGTTCAGCGCGGCAGGCGATAGCGCGACTGAGAGCGCGCAGGCGTCCGGCGCGCACGCGATTGCGGCCGGGGCGAACGCGCGGGCGAGCGGCGTCAACACGGTCGCCGAGGGTACAAACGCAGAGGCGGCCGGCACGAACGCGATTGCCGTCGGAGCGAATGCACAAGCAAGCGGCGCCAACGCGGCAAGCATCGGAGCGAACGCCATCGCCAGCGGCAACAACGCGACGGCGGTCGGTGCCGCGGCCAGCGCGAGCGCCGACAACGCGGTGGCGTTAGGCCAGGGCTCCGTCGCCGACCGAGCGAACACGGTATCGGTTGGCGCGGCGGGCCAGGAACGCCAGATCGCCAACGTCGCGGCCGGCGTGCGAGGCACCGACGCGGTCAACGTCAATCAGTTGCAGCAAAGCGTGAGCGGCGCGATCAGCGCGTCGAATCGCTATACCGACGACCAGATCCGCTCAGCCCGTCGGGACAGCTACGGGGGCACGGCATCGGCGCTCGCGATGGCAGCTTTGCCGCAAGCGGTCCTGCCGGGACACGGCATGGTCGCCATGGCGGGTGGCACGTACGGCGGTCAATCTGCGCTTGCAATCAGCGTGTCGCAGTTGTCGGACACCGGCAAATGGATCTACAAGGTCCAGGGCAGCACCGACTCTCGCCGACAGTTCGGCGCATCGATCGGCGCGGGGATGCATTGGTGAAATCAGCTCGAGTGAACGTATCGGACCGAGTCCGGCCGCGACGGCGCTCAGAGGACGCTCGGTGTACCCCGCGCGCACCGGTGCGCGGGCCCGCTCATCGGCCGCGGTGCACACCCAGTGTCCAGCGTCCGCGAGCGAGCGCCCTGGCTTTAGCGCTGCATCGACTCCCACACCTTGTGCAGGCGCTTCACCGAAACCGGCATCGGGGTGCGCAACTCCTGCGCAAACAGCGAGATGCGCAATTCTTCGAGCAGCCAGCGGAATTCCGCAAGCCGCGGATCCACGACGCCGCCGCGCTGCGACACCGCGCGCTGATAGTGCTGCAGCAGCGGCTGGAATTCGGCGAACTGGCGCGCGTCGCGTATGGCGTCCGCGCGCAGCTTGTCGATACGCAGCGCCATCCCCTTCAGATAACGCGGGAAATGTGCGAGTTGGGCATACGGCGTATCGACGACAAAACGCTTGCCGATCAGCGCATCGAGCTGATTCTGCAGATCGGTGTACGCGGCCGCGAATGGCTTCGCCTGCAGGAGCTTCTTCGTCAGGCTCGCGTATTCGCCAAGAATCTGACCGACCAGCCGCGAAATTTCCTGCGCGAGCAACGTGAGGCGGCTACGCCCTTCGTCGCGGCGGACATGGAAGCTCGCATCGTCGTCGGGCAGCGGATCCTGCAGACACGCGCGGTCGAGTGCGGTGTCGATCAGCTGATCGCGCAGTTCCTCCTGCGTGCCGCGCGGCATGAACTGCATGGCCATTTCGCGCAGGCCCGGCAGATTCTTCTCCAGATACTTGATCGGCTCCTTCAACTGCAGCGCGAAGAGCCGACGCAAGCCCGCCCGATGAATCCGCGCGGCTTCTTCCGGCGAATCGAACACCTCGACGTCGCAATGGGTGCCACGGTCCACGAGCGCCGGGTAGCCAAACAGCGTCTGACCACCACGGCGAATTTCGAGCAACTCGGGCAACTTGCCGAAATTCCACGTGGTCAGGTTTTCATAGAGCGCGGTGGCTGGTGCGCCTTCGGGTGTCGCGGGTTGCGGCGCGGCCGCGCCCTTGCCGCGCAACGCGCCACTCTGAGCCAAATCTGGAGAGCGTGCAGGTGCCGCAACACCGCCGCCGCCCGCGTCGGCCAAGGCGGCGCCCGCCGCGCCCGAAACGAGCTTCTGGAAATGCTGCTGCGCCTGAGCGCCAAGCTCGGCGCGCAGTTGCGACAAATTGCGCCCCATCGCGAGCTGCCGGCCATGTTCGTCGATGACCTTGAAGTTCATGAACAGATGCGCGGGCAGCGTCTCGAGCTTGAAGTCGGACTGCTTCATCGCGACCTGGGTCTGCTCGCGCAGGTCGGCGATCAGCGCCTCGAGCAAGCCTCCTCCTCCGAAGCGCTGTGCGCCGTGCCGTTCGGCGAAGCCCGCCGCGTACTCGGGGAGCGGCACGCAATGCCGACGCAGCTTTTGCGGCAGCGACTTCAGCAGCATCTGCGCCTTTTCTTTCAGCATCCCGGGCACGAGCCACTCACAGCGGCGCGCGTCGACCTGGTTCAGCGCGTACAGCGGCACTGCGAGCGTCACGCCGTCGCGCGGCGTGCCCGGCTCGAAGTGGTAGGTCAGCGCCATCTCGATGCCCGCCATCGTCAGCCGCTTAGGGAACAGATCCGTCGTGACACCCGCCGCCTCGTGCCGCATCAGATCGTCTCGGGACAAATACAACAGCCGCAGCTTGTCCTCCGCCTGGCCGCTCTTTTCGACCTCGTCGCGATACCAGCGCTCGAACGCGGCGCCGGTATGGATGCCGTCCGGCAGCGCCTGATCGTAGAACGCGTAGATCAATTCGTCGTCGACGAGCACGTCCTGGCGGCGCGACTTGTGCTCGAGCTGCTCGATGTCGGCGAGCAGCTTGCGGTTGTGCGCGAAGAACGCAAGCTTCGTGTCGAACTCCCCTTCAACAAGCGCACCGCGAATGAACAGCTCGCGCGCCCGCGCCGGGTCCTGCTTGCCGAAGGCGACGCGCCGCCGGTGATAGATCGGCAGGCCGTACAGCATCGCGCGCTCGAACGCGGACACCTGCGCCGCGCGCTTTTCCCAATGCGGCTCGGACAACGACTTCTTGAGCAGATGCGCGCCGACCTTCTCGACCCACTCCGGCTCGATTTTCGCGATACAACGCGCGTACAGACGGCTCGTTTCGACGAGCTCGGCGGCCATCACCCACTTGCCTGCTTTTTTCACGAGCGCCGAGCCGGGCCACAAATAGAACTTGATGCCGCGCGCGCCGAGGTAGTACGGCTCGTCGTCGGCTTTCAGGCCGATGTTGCCGAGCAGACCGGTCAGCAGCGCCAGATGGATCTGCTCGAATGTTGCCTCCGCGTCGTTCAGCCGCCAGCCGTGCTCGCGCACCACCGTCAGCAGCTGCGAGTGGACGTCGCGCCATTCGCGCAGCCGCAGTTGCGACAGGAAGTTCTTGCGGCACTCGTCCTGCAGCTGCCGGTTCGATTTCTTGTGCGCGATCGCTTCGTCGAACCAGTTCCAGATCTTCAGCCACTGCAGGAATTCGGAGCGCTCGTCGGCGAACCGGCGATGCGCCTGGTCCGCCTGCTCCTGCGCTTCGATCGGGCGATCGCGCGGGTCCTGCACGGACAGCGCACTCGCGATGATCAGCACTTCCTTCAGCGCCTGCTGGTCGCGCGCGGCGAGGATCATGCGGCCGACGCGCGGATCGAGCGGCAGGCGCGCGAGTTCGCGGCCGAGCGGCGTCAGGTGGGTGTCGTCGTCGACGGCGCCGAGCTCGTTGAGCAACTGGTAGCCATCGGAAATCGCACGGCCCGGCGGCGGTTCGATAAACGGGAAGGTTTCGATCGCCGTCAGATGCAGCGACTTCATGCGCAGAATCACCGAAGCAAGCGACGAGCGCAGAATTTCCGGATCGGTGAAGCGCGCGCGGCCCTGGAAGTCGCTGTCCTCATACAGACGAATGCAGATGCCATCGGCGACCCGGCCGCAACGCCCCGCGCGCTGGTTCGCGGCGGCCTGCGAAATCGACTCGACCTGCAATTGCTCGACCTTGTTGCGATACGAGTAACGCTTCACGCGCGCAAGGCCGGTGTCGACCACGTAGCGGATGCCGGGTACCGTCAGCGAAGTTTCGGCGACGTTGGTCGCGAGCACGATGCGGCGCGCGTTCGACGCGCGGAACACGCGCTCCTGCTCGGCGGCCGAGAGCCGCGCGAACAGCGGCAGGATCTCCGTGTGGGGCGGATGATGTTTGCGCAGCGCCTCGGCGGCGTCGCGAATCTCGCGCTCGCCGGGCAGGAATACCAGTACGTCGCCGGGGCCTTCGCGGCACAGTTCGTCGACAGCGTCGACGATCGCCTCCATCAGATCACGATCTGTCTCGCGCTGCGTCTTCGGGCGCTCGCGGCCAGACGAGGTTGCACCCGAGGTCCCTTGCGCCGCCTTGACCGCCGGGCTGTCCTCGACGACCGGACGGTAACGTACCTCGACCGGATACATCCGGCCGCTCACTTCGATCACCGGCGCGGGTTTGTCGTCGCTGCCGAAATGACGCGCAAAACGGTCGGCGTCGATCGTCGCCGAGGTGACGATCAGCTTCAGGTCGGGACGCTTGGGAAGAATCTCCTTCAGGTAGCCGAGCAGAAAATCGATGTTGAGGCTGCGCTCGTGTGCTTCGTCGATGATCAGCGTGTCGTAGGCATTCAGCAGCGGATCGGTCTGCGTTTCCGCAAGCAGAATGCCGTCGGTCATCAGCTTGACCGATGCGCCCGGCGCGAGGTTGTCGTTGAAGCGCACCTTATAGCCGACCACTTCGCCGAACGGCGTGCCGAGTTCCTCGGCGATACGGCGCCCGGTCGCCGACGCGGCGATCCGGCGCGGCTGCGTATGGCCGATCAGACCATTGCCGCCGGCACCGAGACCACGGCCAAGCGCGAGGCAGATTTTCGGCAACTGCGTGGTCTTGCCCGAGCCGGTTTCGCCCGACACGATCACGACCTGATTCTGCACGATCGCCCGCGCGATCTCGTCGCGACGACCGGAGACAGGAAGCGCTTCGGGGAACGTGACCGGTGGAATCGGATTCGGCTCGACGACCCGCGACGGCCGCGCTTCGCGCGGCGCGCGAGGTTGTTCCTTGCGCGGCTCGCCCGATTGTTTGTCGCGCAATCCGTGACGTTGCTCGCCGCGGGTCGATCCGCGTTGCTCGCTACGTGGCCCGCGATCTCCCTGTTCGTTGCGAGACGCACGACGCTGTTCAACGCGAGGGGTGTCCGAGCGCGCGTCGCGGATTTCATTGCGCTGCTCGCTTTGCCGCGCATCACCTCCCTCGTCGCGAGCCTGCTTGCCATGCTCACCGCGAGGCGCGGCCGAAGGCGTATTGGGGCGCTCGCCTTGCGGCCCACCCCGCTGCCCGCTTTGCGGCCCATCGCTCTGCTGCTCACGGGCCGCGTTATGAAGTGCAGTACGGAATTGGCCAAGCTGCTCGCTCAACGAAGCGCCACGTTGCTCGTCACGAGCCCCACCGCCCCGCTTCGCACCAGACGCGTCATCCGATTCATCGCGGGATTCACCGCGCCGTTCGTCACGCGCGCCAGCGTGCTCTTCGCGACCTTTTCGACCTGCACCGCCCCCTTCGGGCGGCACCTTTCGCGCAGACGCGCCCGCCCCCCGACGCGCGTCACGCGCCTGATCGGGTTTCGCATCCTGCGCTGGGCGGCGCATCGTGTCGCCGGGGTTGGCCGGCTCGCCGGCCGACGCCGGTTTCTCGTTCGCCCCAGCGGGACTTTTGGGTACATTCGACATGGGGGCGCATTATAATCCCCGGCATGAATTCCCAAACCGACCTCGTCCCCGCGCCCGCGAGCGTCCCGGCCCCCGCCGACTCGCCGGAAACCCTCGCCCAGCACGCGCAATTCGTCGACTGGATGCGTTCCGTCGCCCCGTATATCCACGCGTTCCGAAACAAGACATTCGTCGTGGGTTTCGGCGGCGAAGTGGTGCATCAGGGGCTGCTGAATGCGCTCGTGTCCGACATCGCGCTGCTGCAGGCAATGGGCATCCAGATCGTGCTCGTGCATGGCTCGCGCCCGCAGGTCGAGGAGCAGATGAGCCTGCACGGCGTCGAATCGGAGTTTTCACACGGCATGCGCATCACCGACGCGCGCGCGCTCGAGTCCGCGAAGGAGGCGGCCGGCGAAGTGCGTCTCGACATCGAAGCCGCGATCAGCCAGGGTCTGCCGAACACGCCAATGGCGCACGCGCACATCAGCGTCGTATCGGGCAACTTCGTGACGGCGCGCCCCGTCGGCATTCTGGACGGCGTCGACTTCCAGCACACGGGCCTCGTGCGCAAGATCGACGCGGATTCGATCCGGCACTCGCTTGCGAGTCGCAAGCTCGTGCTGTTGTCGCCGCTCGGCTTCTCGCCCACCGGTGAGGCATTCAATCTGTCGATGGAAGACGTGGCCTCGGCCGCGGCGATCGCGCTGCGCGCCGACAAGATCGTGTTCCTGACCGAAACGCCGGGCCTGATGGAAACCGGCGAAAGCGGCACCGCGCTGATCCGCGAACTGTCGCTCGACGACGCCTACAAGCTGCACGAAAGCGGCGAAGTGACCGGCGACGCCGCGTTCTACCTGAAGCATTCGATCCGCGGCTGCCGCGGCGGCGTGCCGCGTGCGCACATCATCCCGTACGCGCTCGACGGCAGCCTGCTGCTCGAACTGTTCCTGCACGATGGCGTCGGCACGATGATTTCGTACGAGAACCTCGAAAGCCTGCGCGAAGCAACGCCGGACGACGTCGGCGGCATTCTCGCGCTGATCGAGCCGCTCGAAACAGACGGCACGCTCGTACGGCGCGGCCGTCACCAGATCGAACGCGATATCGACCATTTCTCGGTAATCGAGCACGACGGCGTGCTGTTCGGCTGCGCGGCGCTGTATCCGTATCCGCAGGAGCGCATCGGCGAAATGGCGTGCCTGACCGTCGCGCCCGAAGCTCAAGGCACCGGCGACGGCGAGCGCCTGCTCAAGCGCATCGAACAGCGCGCGCGGGCACGCGGCCTCACGCGCATTTTCGTGCTCACCACGCGCACCGAACACTGGTTCCTGAAGCGCGGCTTCGTCAAGGTTACGGTCGACGACTTGCCCGAAGACCGCCGCCGACTCTATAACTGGCAGCGCAAATCGCTCGTGCTGATGAAACAGCTTTGAGTACTTCGTGATCGCCCCCAACTGATCCGATCCGGCGTCTGCCCGCCCCACATCGATTACAGGAGAAGCACAGCATGACTCGTATGGTTCAATGCGCGAAGCTCGGCAAGGAAGCCGAAGGCCTCGATTTCCCGCCGCTCCCGGGCGAACTCGGCAAGCGGATCTACGAAAGTATCTCGAAGGAAGCCTGGCAGAGCTGGTTGAAGCAGCAGACCATGTTGATCAACGAAAACCGCCTGAACATGGCCGATCCGCGCGCGCGGCAGTATCTGATGAAGCAGACTGAAAAGTTCTTCTTCGGCGAAGGCGCGGATACCGCGTCGGGCTACGTGCCGCCGTCAGCCTGAGCTTGCCTCGTCCGGGACGACACAACGTGTCGCCCGAACCGGATGAACGCACGCCCACAATCCGCGCCGCGAGCGCGGATTTTTTTCGCGCCAACATCGGCCGCGCATCGCGCCCGCCGCTCGCATCGTCTTCGCCTCAAAAAGCGCTCGCCAATGTTCTAAGCGGTCCGTTTTTCAGGGCCGTTCCGACCCCGCCAGATCTCCCGTCCCGCAATTGATCGAGTCACATTGGCGGCCCTACCTCGCACCACCGATTTGCATGATCCTCTGGCATCGTGCTAACATGTGCCCTCGTTTGAGCCGCAATTCACCTTCATTCGTGTTCTTTCAAGTTGGTTCATCGTGTGCTTTTCCGCGCACGCGCCATCCTGAATTGAACTGTTTTTAAACAAGAAGGCTCGTCGGTCGTTTCCCCGCCTAAAGCGGAAAATTCAAGACCGGCCTTTTTCGTTTCAAGCCCTCAGTGGCGCATGGGTCAGTTTCCCGCCAGCCCCGCGTCCCTCATGCATCTGCCCCCCTTCCACGGCCACGCAGGTGCAACAGTCAGCACAATCTAGTCGAGTGTTTTTTCGCGAACTTACCGCGAGGCACGGGCGTTTGCTTCCTTTCGCCATCCGTTGCGCCGCCGGATAACCGGTGCCGCGAATGGCCTCGCCTTGCTCACGAAATTACACTTCCCAGCAACCGTGGCGGAACGCATCACGAGTTTCGTCGCAGTCATTGGAGTTTCAACCTTGACCGCTTCCAGCAACGGCTTCTGGCGACATCACAAACCGGAACAGCGTCTTTCCCTCGACGACATCACCGTCGTCGATCACTCCCTCCTGAAACGGGCCGTCGGCGCCATGGCGCTCGGCAACGCGATGGAATGGTTCGATTTCGGCGTGTACAGCTACATCGCGGTCACGCTCGGCAAGGTGTTCTTCCCCTCGTCGAGCCCTTCGGCGCAACTCATTGCGACCTTCGGCACGTTTGCCGCGGCGTTTCTCGTGCGGCCGATAGGCGGCATGGTATTCGGGCCGCTCGGTGACCGCATCGGCCGTCAGCGCGTGCTGGCAATGACGATGATCATGATGGCCGCGGGCACCTTCGCGATCGGCCTGATCCCCAACTACGCGACGATCGGCATTCTCGCGCCGGTGCTGTTGCTGCTTGCGCGCCTCGTGCAGGGCTTCTCGACCGGCGGCGAATACGGCGGCGCCGCGACCTTCATCGCCGAATTCTCGACCGACAAGCGCCGCGGCTTCATGGGCAGCTTTCTCGAGTTCGGCACGCTGATCGGCTACGTGCTCGGCGCGGGCACGGTCGCGCTGCTGACGGCGACGCTGTCGAACGACGCGCTGCTGTCCTGGGGCTGGCGCGTACCATTCCTGATCGCCGGACCGCTCGGCCTGGTGGGTTTGTACATCCGCATGAAGCTCGAGGAAACGCCCGCGTTCAAGAAACAGGCCGAAGAGCGCGAAGCCGAAGACCGCGCGCTGCCCAGCCAGTCGTTGCGCCAGCTGCTCGTGCAGCAGTGGAAGCCACTGCTGCTGTGTGTCGGCCTCGTGCTGATTTTCAACGTGACCGACTATATGGCGCTGTCGTATCTGCCGAGCTATCTGTCCGCCACGCTGCACTTCAACGAAACGCACGGTCTGTTCCTCGTGCTGCTCGTGATGATCCTGATGATGCCGATGACGCTCGCCGCCGGCCGTCTGTCCGATGCGATCGGCCGCAAGCCCGTGATGCTGCTCGGCTGCGTCGGTCTGTTCGCGCTGTCGATTCCCGCGCTACTGCTGATTCGGATGGGCACGGTGCTGCCGGTGTTCGGCGGCCTGATGATTCTCGGCGTGCTGCTGTCGTGCTTCACCGGGGTGATGCCGTCGGCGCTGCCGGCGCTGTTCCCGACCCGGATCCGCTACGGCGCGCTCGCGATCGGCTTCAATATCTCGGTGTCGCTGTTCGGCGGCACGACGCCGCTCGTGACCGCATGGCTCGTCGACCGGACCGGCAATCTGATGATGCCCGCCTACTACCTGATGGGCGCATCGCTGATCGGCATCGTGTCGGTACTCGCGCTGCGCGAAACCGCGCGCAAGCCGCTGCTCGGCTCGGGTCCGTGCGTCGCGACGCGCGCTGAAGCGCACGCGGTGCTGCGCGGTGAGCGCGAGGCCGAGGAGATGGATGAACGGTTCGCGGCGGCTGCGACCGCGCGTGCCTGACCTGCGCAGTCATCACGTCAGGCGTAGTTTCTGAAGCGGGCCGGCGACATTCGCCGGCCCACTTTTTTACGTCAGCAGCGAATCGAACGTCGCGCCAACCTGCGCGCCTTCGACGGTCAGCGTGCCCGCGCACACCGGCAGCCTGAAGCGCCGCGGCCCCGCGCTGCCAGGATTGACGTACAGCACGCCGTCGCGCTCGGCGATCGACGGCTTGTGCGAGTGGCCGCTCACCACTACGCGAATGCCATCGTGCTGCGGCACGCAGCCCAGCTCGGCGATGTCGTGCACGACCAGAATCGTCACCTGCTGGATCGTCAGCCGCGCATGCGTCGGTAGAGACGCGGCCCAGTCACCGGTATCGTTGTTGCCGCGCACCGCGGTCAGCGGCGCGATCCGCGCGAGCGCGTCGAGCACGTCCGGGTTGCAGATATCGCCCGCGTGAATGATCGCGTCGCAGCCGTCGAGATAGCGCAACGCTTCGGGACGCACGAGGTTGTGCGTATCCGAGATGAGCCCGATGCGGGTAGCGGTCGAAGGTGAGCGATGTGAAGCCATGCGCAGTCTCACTCCGTCTGCGGCTGCGCCAACTCTCGCGCCGCCGCCTGGGCACGGCGCTGCCCGGCCAGCAAGCGCCGCGTCAACCCCTGCACGACGACCGACACCACCGCCGCGCACGCAAACGCCGTCGCCACACCGTACTGCGGCAGCAGCATCGCCGTCACCGCGAAGAACGCCGCGAACGAGCCGCGCCCGACCACCATGCCGCGCATCAAGAGCGCCACGAAGTCCGCGCCATGCGCACGCTGCGCCGACACCGCGAGCACGATGCCGAGCAGCGGAAACACCGACACCACGCCACTCCACGCGGCGCCCATCGATGCCGAAGCAGCCGTCACCGCGAGCGTCAGCAATGCGCCCGCGAGCATCCGCACGGCCAGATCCGCACGCCCGACGCGCGCCGCCGGCACATGGCCCGTCGCGCGCGGCAAGCAGCTCTGCGACACCGCGACGGCCGCGCACGCCGCCGCCAGCGCCCACCCAAGCGAGCCGGGCATCCGCACGATCAGCAGTCCCGCGCCGAGCCAGCCGGCCATGCCCGCGACCAGTGCGAGCGGCCAGTCGAAGCGTCGGCAGCTCCATCCATAAGCAAGATTGAATGCCTCGGATGCGGCGATCGCCGCAACCGACGCCGCCGACGCCTGCGCCGCGAACGCCGGCCCGCGCTCGACTGCGAGCAGCAGCATGATCGGTCCGGCGACGACCGGCAGTCCCGCGAGCCATCCCGCGACCGACGGCCCCCAGACGCGCGCGGCCGCCGTCAGCGCGGCGAGAAAGGCCGGCACCAGCACGAGCTTCAGCGCGAGCAGCATGCTCAGGCCTCCAGCACGTGTTCGATGCGACGGTCCGGTACGAACCACCATGCGGCGGCGAGCGCGTACAGCACGGCCGACGCCCACGGCACGACGAACGCGAGCCCGATGCCGGTCAGGTAAATGACGACGGAGACCTTGCCCTTGAAGTCGTTGCCGAGCGCCTTGGCCAGCGTCGAGTCGTGTCCATGCTGAGAAATCAGCGTGCGCGTCAGGATGAAATACGCGATCGCCGCCATGAACAGCACGATGCCGTACATCGCGGTCGGCCACGCGGCCAGATGGTTTTCGCCGACCCAGTGCGTCACGGCCGGCAAGAGGGATAACCAGAACAGCAGATGCAGGTTCGCCCACAACACCTTGCCGTTGACCTTCTGCACCGCATGGAACATGTGATGGTGATTGTTCCAGTAAATGCCGACGTAGACGAAGCTCAGCACGTATGCGCAGAACACCGGTACGACCGGGCGCAGCGCCGCGAGATCGTGGCCTTCGGGCACCTTCAGCTCGAGCACCATGATCGTGATGATGATGGCGATTACGCCATCGCTGAAGGCTTCGACGCGTCCCTTGCCCATGCGAGTCCCGAAGATCAATGCGGTGGGGCGCACAGCCCGCCTTCGCCTTGCGCGCGGGCCGCGCCGCTGCCGATTATCGGTGATGGTGTGAGGATTTGTCGATGCGCGAGAGCCGGCCGCGCGGATGGCTCGATCCGCCGCGGCTCACGGGTAATGGACGGCGAGCCACACGCTCGGCTCGGTGTCGCTCGTCCATGCGACGCGGTGGCGGCAATGCGCCTCGATCAGCACGTGATCGCCGGGCTTCATCGGATGCGGCTGGGGGTCGTTGTCGAATTCGAGCATCGCCGCGCCGGTGAGCAGCACGACCCATTCGGCGCGCGGGCTGTCGTACCAGAAGCCGGGCGGACTCGCCTGCCCGGTCGAGACGATCCGCTCGATCGTCACGCCGCCCCGCTCGACGAGCGCGTCGACCTGCTCCTCGGGCGTCGTCCCCAACTGCGCGACGGCGTCGAACAGGTTGCCGCTGCTACGTGCGGGTTTGAGCGGGCTTGTCATCAGCGTGTCGCGCCAGCGTCAAGGCAGTTCATTGCATCGGCTTGAGCCCATCGAGCAGCGTCGGCACCAGTTCGCTGATGGTCGGATGCACGTGCATCGCGTATTGCAAAGTCGGATACGGCGCGCCTGCGGTCATGATGTCGACGAACGTATGGATCGCCTCGTCGCCCTCGATGCCGTGAATTGCCGCGCCGAGTATCTGTTTGCTGTTCGCATCGACGAGCGCCTTCATGAAGCCGTCGGTTTCGCCACGCTCGCGCGCACGGCCCACGCGCGACATCGGCATCGTCGCGATCAGCGCTTCGCGGCCGCTGTTGCGCACCTCCTGCTCGGACATGCCGACGCGCGCGAGCGGCGGATCGACGAACACCGCATACGTCATGATCCGCGTGTCGACGCTGCGCGCGCCGCCGTCGAGCAGGTTCGCCGCGACGATCTGGTAGTCGTCGTAGGACGTATGCGTGAACGCGCCGCGGCCGTTCACGTCGCCGATCGCCCACACGCCCGGCACGCTGGTGCGCAGTTGGCCGTCGACGATGATCGTGCCGTGCCGGTCGGTCTCGATGCCGGCGACGTCGAGGCCGAGGTCGTCGGTGTTCGGCCTGCGGCCGGTGGCCAACAGCAGATGCGACGCCTCCATGGCTGGGATGTTCTGCTCGAAGCCGATGCACACGTCGTTCGCGCGATGCGCATGCGGCTCGACGCGCGTCGGTTGCACGCCGAAATGAAACTCGACGCCCTCGCGCGCGAGCACCTTCTGCACCGACTCCGCGAAATCGGCATCCTCGCGGTTCAACACGCGCTCGCCGCGCACCAGCACGCTGACGCGGCTCCCGAAGCGGCGAAACACCTGCGCGAATTCCAGCGCGATATAACTGCCGCCGACGATCACCAGATGATCCGGCAACGCGGTCAGTTCGAGCAGCGTCGAGTTCGTGTAGTACGGAATCCGCTGGATGCCTTCGAGCGGCGGCACGACGGCGCGCGTGCCGGTGTTGATGAAGATTTCGAACGCGCTGAGCTCGTTCAGCAATTCCCCGTCGCGCCCGCAGATAGCGAGCGTGCGCGCGCCGGTGAAGCGCGCGTGGCCGTTGATCACCGTGATGTTTTCCGTGCCGCGCAGCCATTTTTCGACGCCGCTGCGCGACTCTCCGATGATCCGGTCCTTGCGCGCCTTCACGGCCGCCAGATCGACGCCGACCGAACCCACCTGCACGCCGAGCTCCGCCGCATGGCGCGCCACGTGCGCCGCGCGGGCGCTCGCCACATAGGATTTGGTCGGCGTGCAGCCGACGTTCACGCAAGTGCCGCCAAACTCCGCGCGTTCGATCACCGCGGTGCGGCGCCCGCTTTGAGCGAGGCGCACGGCGAGCGGCGAACCGCCTTGTCCGGTACCGATCACGACTGCGTCGAAGTGCTGTGGCATGGCAACTCTCCCCGGCTGGGTGCAGGTCGTAGCATCTTACGCTTAGTGCCACGCGCTGCCATGTCATGTCTGATTGTGCGGGCGCTTTGGCGACGGCCCGTCTTGCCAGGCGCCGCGCGCGAGGCGGCGCCAATCAGTTGGGATTACTGCGTATGCTGCGCGGGAAATCTCAGGCGTGGCAATGAACCGCGCAAATCAACTCGCGCGAACGTTGCAGTGCGGCCTGCGCGCCGCGCGCCGCGAACACCCAGCCGACCTGGCCGAGATTGAAATCCTGCGACACCATCACCTGCATCAGCGCGACCATCGGCAGTACGACCGCTGGCCGGTAAAGCTGGTTTCTGATCAACTCTGACATGACGACCCCCAAACGCGGGGCGCCGCTTCGGCACCGCGCACCAATAATGTTTCGATGGGGGAATTTTAGGGAGTGCGTCGCCGCCGATAAATAGCGGCAACGCGAAGTCACTTGTTCGGCAATCTGAACAATCGCGTCAGGACGCCTTCGCCATGCCGATCAGCTGCGCGTCGTACAGCGTGCGCGCATACGCGCTCGCGCCGACCGGCCGGCTGTACAGGTAGCCCTGCTGCTTGTCGCAATCGATCGCGCGCAGGAACGCCGCCTGCTCGGCGGTCTCGACACCCTCGGCGGTGACGTTCATGCCGAGCGAGTGCGCCATCGCGACGACCGCCTGGGTGATCGCGACCGAATCGCGATGATCGGGCAGCCCCGCGACGAACGACCGGTCGATCTTCAGGTTATGCAGCGGAAAGCGCTTCAGGTACGACAGCGACGAATAACCGGTGCCGAAATCGTCGACCGAGACGCGCACGCCCATTGCGTTCAGCGCGCTCAGCATCGGCAGCACGGTATCGCTGTCGCTCATCAGCAACCGCTCGGTGATCTCGAGTTCGAGCGCGGCCGGTTCGAGCCTGGACTGCGCAAGACAACGTTCGATGCGCTCGAGCAGTCCGTCGTTGAACTGCCGCGGCGACAAATTGACCGCGACGATCAGATGCGGCGCGAGCGAGCGCCGCCACTGCGCGACCTGCTGGCAGGCGTGCTCGAGCACCCAGTCGCCGATCTCGACGATCAGCCCGGCATCCTCGGCGACCGGAATGAATTCGCCCGGCGACACGTTGCCAAGCTCGCTGTTGTACCAGCGCAGCAGCGCTTCCGCACCGATCGTGCGGCCGCTCTGGCTATCGACGATCGGCTGGTACACGAGGCTCAGCTCGTTGGCCGCGAGCGCGCGCCGCAGCGACTGTTCGATCGTGAAACGCCGCTGCAGATGCTGGTTCAGCTCGGCGGTGAAGAACTGGAAGTTGTTGCGGCCGCGCTGCTTCGCGTGATACATCGCCGAGTCGGCGTTGCGCATCAGCGTCGCGACGTCCTGGCCGTCTTCGGGAAACAGGCTGATGCCGATCGACGCGCCCAGGTAGTACTCGTTGCCCGCCACCGCGAACGGCACCGCGATCATGTCCAGAATGCGGTGCGCGAGGCCGATCAGCTCGCCGGTATTGCCGTACGCGCTGGCGACGATCACGAACTCGTCGCCGCCGACGCGCGCCAGCGTGTCGCCACGCCCGACGCAGGCCGACAGCCGTTCGGCGACGCTGCACAGCAGGGCGTCGCCGGCTTCGTGACCGGCGGTGTCGTTGACCTTCTTGAAGCCGTCGAGATCGACGAACAGCACGGCGACGCTGGTGAGCTCGCCGTCATGGTCGCCGGCCGCGCGCGGCGCGAACAGGTCGCGCATCCGCTCGGTCAGGTAGGCGCGGTTGTAGAGGCCGGTCAGCGAATCGCGCGTGGCGAGGTACTTCAGCTGGCGCTGCGCCTCGCGCACCGGCCCGATGTCGGAAAACGAAATCAGCACGGAGTCCGGCTCGCTGTCGCCGGGCCGCAGGATCGGCACGACGTTCTGCGTGATCCACACGACTCCGCCGCCGATCAGTTCGAGGCCGACCGTCACGCCGAGCATCGGCTTGCCGGTCGCAAAGACCTCCGAGACCGGACGGTTGACCTCGCCGATGACCGAGCCGTCCTCGCCGAACGCGCGTGTCATCACGGTCCGCATGCTGCTGCCGACGACTTCCGGTGTCACGTGCAGCATGCGCTGCGCACTCGGATTGCAGGCGAGCACGATGCCGGTGCGCGACTGCACGACGATGCCCTCGCTGAGATGATCGACGACCAGCCGGTGACGCTCCTCGCTGTGCGCGAGGCGCTGCGCCATCGCGTCCTGATGGACTGCGAGGCCGACGCTGCTGCCGATGTCGCGCAGCATCGCCTCTTCCTCGGGGGTCGGACAGCGGGTGGCGCGGTAGTAGACGGCGAACGCGCCGAGCACGATGCCCGCGTCGTTTTCGAAGGGCACGGACCAGCATGCGCGCAAGCCGTGCGGCAACGCGAAATCCCGGAAGTTTTCCCACAGCGGATCGGATTCGATGTCGTCGACGATCACCAGACGCCGCTCGAACATCGCCGTGCCGCACGAGCCGACGCGCGGACCGATCGCCGCGCCCTCGATCGCGGCGCTGTACGCGGGCGGCAGCGACGGCGCGCCGCCGACGCGCACATGCACGCCGTCCGGGTCGAGCAGCAGGATCGAGCAGCACGCGCCGTCGCCGAGCAGCGCCTCGGCGCGACGGCAGACTTCGTCGAGCAGTTCGGGCAGCGGCGTGTTGCGGGTGATCAGCCGCAACACGCTGCGCTCGGACGCGAGTACCTCCTCGGCCCGTTCCGGCCGATAGCGGGCGCCCTCCGGCGCAGCTGTCGTCGTGCCACGTGATGTTGCTTCGCAAATCATAGTTGCGCCCCCCCACCCAACATCGGCAAGTTAGTGTACGCGGCACACCGGGGTTTACGCTAAGCCCAGCGTGAAAATCTGCCATGCATCGCGTGCGGACGGCTCCGGCGTGGCGTGCCAGCATCGGTTGATGCCGGTACGACGGGCGACGGCAGTGCGGGCGCCGTCTGTTCGTGGCCCGCAGGCGCCGCAGCGGCTCGACGCTGGGCCGGCAGTTGCGCGACGATCGGGTAGTCGGCCGCAGGGCCCCCGCGCACATTGGACCCGCTGTTCGTATGGGCCTGTGACTGCGCGCTGGCCGCGCCGGGTAAAGTCAGAAGGCCCGCTGCCATGCAAAGACCGAACACGAGTCGTCGTTCCATTCGTTCTCCCTCTTTCGATGGCCGCCTTTGACCACGCCGGCCCAAGTGCCCCCCACTTCCAATATCCAATATATAGACGTTGCGCCTACTTCGTGACACGCGAAGGTGCGCGAGCGCCGACCGGGGCCGGCAGCCCGCGCGGCAACATCTGGTAACGACCCGCCCGAATTCCCGCGTTGTTCGGACGTCCGTGAGGCGCGCGACCGGTCGATCATCGGCGGCATGATCAACCGATGCACCGCCCACACCCTGATGACCCTCTTCCGCCCCCTCCTGATCGCCGGACTGCTGCTCGCGCATCCGTACGCCAACGCTGCGAGCTTCGATTGCCAGCGCGGCCGCTCGCCGACCGAGCGCATGATTTGCGGCGACGCCGCCCTGTCGACGCTCGACGACACGTTGGGCCAACTCTACTGGAAGGCACGTCGGCGAGTCACCCAGCGCCGCGCGTTCATCGACGACAGCGACAGCAAGTGGGCCTGGCGCGAAGCGAACTGCCGCGACACCGCGTGTCTGCGGACGTGGTACGCGACGCGTATCGACGAATTGCAGCGACTGCTGGCGAGCCTGCCGAGCGGCGCGCGGCACGCGGCGTCCGTGGATGCGGATGCGCACTCCGACCCGTCGACGCTGCAATGCACGGCCGCGCAGCCCGACCTTGCGGTGAACGAGCAGTGTGCGAGCGTGATCGGGCAGTCCAGCAATCGGTGGAAGTATCAGCCGCGCGATGCCGACTGGTTCTGCGGCGTCGCCACGCTCGAGGCGGAGGACATGGCGCCATCGCGATCACAACCGCAGATGCAGGCGAGCGTCGGGCCATGAGACGGCGGAACGCGCTGACTACGACAACAATCAACCCGTGCGCGGGATCAATTGCGCGCCGGCGGCAGTTGCGCCGGGACGCTCAGCCGGGGGCCGACGGCTCGCCGCCCTCGCTCGTGCCGAACAGCTCCGCGCAAAGCTGCGCGCCGATTTCGCTCAGCGACGCGGCTCCGGTGCCATCGTCGTGGATCATCGTATCAACGAGACCGCTTCCCGAGAGTGCCGTCAATTGCCGCCGCAAGCTGCTCATCGGCACGCCGGCCTGCTTCGACAGCTTCGCGAGCGACCACGCGCGCCAGGGTGTCTCGCGATGCGCGCGCCATAGCTGCGCGAGTATCGCGGCGAGTTGCGGGTCGATGTCGTCGTCATCCATGTCGGTCTACCTGTCGTGATGTGTCGTTTTGCATCGCCGTAGCGCCTGTCACGCCATCGCCGTAGCCAGCTCACCGAGCGTCTTCAACGCCGCTTCGGCCTGCGCGGTCCACGGATAGCTGTAGTTGAGCCGGATGAAGTGCCGAAAATCGTTGCGCGTCGAAAACATCATCCCCGGCCCGACCGTGATCCCGCGTTCGAGCGCCGCCTGATAAAGCCGCATCGAATCGATCGCAACGGGCAACTCGACCCACAGTACGTAGCCGCCCCGCGGCGTCGACACGCGCGTGCCGACCGGGAAAAAGCGCAGCACCAGCGCGCTCATGATGCTCGCCTGCTGCCGGTACACGCGGCGCAGGTGCCGCAGATGACGGTCGTAGCCGTCCTGACGCAAATAATCGGCGACCGCGATCTGGGGCACCGACGGCGTCGTCAGCGTATTCAGGAACTTGAGCTTCTCGACCTGCGCGCGATAGCGCCCCGGCAGCGCCCAGCCGATCCGGTACGACGCCGTCAGGCTTTTCGAAAACGATGCACAGTGCAGCACGAGCCCCTGGGTGTCGAAGGTCTTCAGCGTCGACGGCCGCGTGTCGCCGAAATACAGCTCCTGGTAGACATCGTTCTCGATCGCCGGGATCTCGTGCGCGGCCAGCAGTTCGACCAGTTGCCGCTTGCGCTCGTCGGACATGCAGAAGCCGAGCGGATTCTGGAAATTCGGCATCACCATGCACGCGGCGATCTTCTGCCGCGCGATCGCCTTCGCGAGCGCGTCGATGTCGATGCCGTCGACCGGATGCGTCGCCACCTCGATCGCGCGCATGCCGAGGCGCTCGATGGCGTGCAGCATCGCGTAGTAGGTCGGCGACTCGACCGCGACGGTGTCGCCCGGCTTGGCGACCGCCTGCAGGCTCAGGTTGATCGCCTCGGTCGCGCCGAGCGTGATCACGATTTCGCCCGGATCGACCGGCAGACCGTTTTCCGCATAGCGCCGCGCGATCTGCCGGATCAGCTCGGGGTTGCCCGGCGGCAGATCGTCGATCAGATTCCAGCTCGCGTGCCGCCGCGCGATCGCGTTGGCGTACTGGTTGATGCGCCGCCACGGGAACAGCGACGGATCGGGATACGGCGAGCCGAACGGCACGGCGTCGTGCGCGCGGATGCTGCGTAGCGTCGACAGCACGAGCCGGCTCACGTCGACCGTCGCGGGCACTGGCGGCGGCGCGGACTCGCTGCCCACGGGGGCCGCGGCGGGCGCCGGCGCGAGCGCCCGCGCGGCCGCGTCGCGCACGAAATAGCCCGACTGCGGCCGGCTCTCGACGATGCCGCGGCTTTCCAGCAGCGCATACGCGTGCAGCACCGTCTTGATGCTGACGCCGTGCTGCTGGCTCGCCTGACGCACCGACGCAACCCGCTCGCCGGCCGCGAACACGCCGCGGCGCACGGCTTCGGTGATTTCGTCGGCGAGTTTTTCGTAGAGCTTCATGCGATTCGGGTGGATTCGGGCGGCTTCAGGCATCGTCGCGCAACTGTACTCCTATTCTTTCCGATTTTCTGTATCCGACGTGGTTTGTGGAACACAGTACGCTCTCCAGCATTGGGCTGCAAAGCCTGTCGAATCTGTCCACCGCCACGTCATGAAGAACGAAACACAAGCCGAAGCCCGCATCGAGCCGTACAAGCACCCCGCCGCTGGCTGGGGCGCGCTGAAGTATGTCGCCATCAACCTGCTCAAGGAAAAGGTCGCGGGCGGCAACTACCGCACGCTGCTCAAGCAGAACCAGCCTGACGGCTTCGACTGCCCCGGCTGCGCGTGGCCGGATCGCGAGCACGCGTCGACATTCGAGTTCTGCGAAAACGGCGTGAAGGCCGTTGCCGCCGAGGCCACCGGCAAGCGCGTGACGCCCGCGTTCTTCGAGCGGCACAGCGTCACGGAGCTGATGACGCAATCCGACTTCGAACTCGAGCAGCACGGCCGCCTGACCGATCCGCTCGTCTACGACGCCGCGCGCGACCGCTATGTGCCGATCGGCTGGGACGACGCGTTCGCGCTGATCGCGAGCCATCTGAAGCGTCTCGACGATCCTGACCGCGCCGCGTTCTATACCTCGGGCCGCGCGAGCAACGAAGCCGCGTTCCTGTACCAGCTGTTCGTGCGCATGTACGGCACCAACAATTTTCCCGATTGCTCGAACATGTGCCACGAGGCGACGAGCCGTGGCCTGCCGCACACGGTCGGCATCGGCAAGGGCACGGTCACGCTCGATGACTTCGAACACGCGGATACGCTGCTGATCTTCGGCCAGAATCCGGCCACCAACCATCCGCGCATGCTCGGTGAGCTGCGCGAATGCGCGAAGCGCGGCGCCACGATCGTGTCGATCAATCCGCTCAAGGAGCGCGGCCTCGAACGCTTCGCCAGCCCGCAGCATCCGGTCGAAATGCTGACGATGGGCAGCACGAAAATCAGCTCGGTATTCATCCGTCCGAAGGTCGGCGGCGATTTCGCGCTGATCAAGGGCGTTGCCAAACGCGTGCTCGAACTGGATGACGAAGCGCTCGTGTCGGGCCTCGAGCGCGTGCTCGACTTCGGCTTCATCGCCCAGCACACAGTCGGCTTCGCTGCCTTCGCCGACGATCTGCGCGCCGAGCGCTGGGACACGATCGTCGCCGAGGCAGGCGTGCCGCTCGATGAGGTGCTGAAGCTCGCCGATATCTACGTGAAGGGCCGCGCGGTGATTTCGACCTGGGGCATGGGTCTCACGCAGCACAAGAACTCGGTCGCGACGGTACAGCTGCTGTCGAATCTGATGATGATGCGCGGCAATATCGGCCGGCGCGGCGCGGGGCTTTGCCCGGTGCGCGGCCACTCGAACGTGCAGGGCGACCGCACGGTAGGTATCGAGGAAAAGCCTACTGAAGCGTTTCTCGACAAGCTCGGCGCAGCCTACGACTTCGCGCCGCCGCGCGAGCACGGACTCGACGTCGTCAACACGATTCAGGCGATGCTCGACGGCAAGGTGAAGGTGTTCATCGGGCTGGGCGGCAATTTCTCGATCGCGACGCCGGACACGCCGCGCACGTGGGACGCGATGCGCGCATGCGATCTGACCGTGCACGTGACGACGAAGCTCAATCGCAGCCACCTCGTGCATGGCCGCGACGCGCTGATCCTGCCGACGCTCGGACGCACCGAGATCGATGTTCAGAACGGCGTGGCGCAAGGCGTCAGCGTCGAGGATTCGATGAGCATGGTGCACATCTCGTATGGGATGAACAAGCCGGCGTCGGACAATCTGCTTTCCGAAGTGGCGATCGTCGCGCGCATGGCGCATGCAACTTTGGGCAGCGGCAAGGTGGACTGGCTCGCCCATGCGGCCGACTACGCGCTGATTCGCGACGGCATCGCGAAGGTGATTGACGGTTTCGACGACTACAACGAGCGTCTGAAGAAGCCGGGCGGCTTCCATCTCGGCGTCGCATCGCGCGATCGCATCTGGAAAACGCCGAGCGGCAAGGCACAGTTCATCGTCCACGCGATCGCGCTCGACACGCCGATTCATCAGGCGAAGAAGCAACATGGCGAACGCCTGATGACGCTGATGACCACCCGCTCACATGATCAGTACAACACGACGATTTACGGTCTCGACGATCGCTATCGCGGCGTGTACGGACAGCGGCGCGTGCTGTTCGCCAACAAGGACGATCTCGCGATGCTCGGGTTCGCGGCTGGTCAGCGCGTCGATATCACGAGCGTGTGGGCAGATGGCATCGAGCGACGCGTGGACGGTTTTCTGCTCGTCGAGTACGACATTCCGCGCGGCTGCCTCGGCGCTTATTATCCGGAGACGAATCCGCTGGTGCCGCTCTCCTCGGTCGCAGATGGCGCGGGTACGCCGACGTCGAAATCGATTCCGGTGTTGTTGACGGCGTCGATGGTGGAGGATGCCGCGGAACTGGCGGCTTGAAGTC
This sequence comes from Paraburkholderia sp. Cpub6, assembly GCF_014201065.1. NCBI lineage: Bacteria > Pseudomonadati > Pseudomonadota > Betaproteobacteria > Burkholderiales > Burkholderiaceae > Paraburkholderia > Paraburkholderia sp. Cpub6. The sequence continues at coordinate 508,787 of NZ_JACHDM010000001.1, read as the reverse complement.
AGCTCCGTTTGTCGCGCCTGCCGCGCCTGCCGCGCGGCGTACCTCACACGGTCTTCTTCGCCAGATCGCGATGCGTCAGATACAGACGTAGATCGAATTCGATCTGGTGATAACCCGGCTGCATGAACTCGCACAGACGATAGAACGCTTTGTTGTGATCGCTCTCCTTCAGATGAGCGAGTTCGTGCACGACGATCATCTTCAGAAACTCCGGCGCCGCGGCCTTGAATAACGACGCGATGCGGATTTCCTTCTTCGCTTTCAGCTTGCTGCCCTGCACGCGCGAAACGCTCGTGTGCAGGCCGAGCGCGTGACGCATCACGTCGAGTTTGCTGTCGTAAGTGACCTTGTCGATCTGCTCGGCGTTGCGCAGGTGTTCGCGTTTGAGTTCCGCGCAGTACTCGTAGAGCGCGCGGTCGGTTTGCACCTCGTGCGTGCTCGGGTACTTCTGCGCGACGTAGGAGCCGAGCTGATCGGCGGCGATCAGCTTTCTCACCTTGTCTTGCAGAGGTGCGGGGTAGCCGGTGAGGTATTTGAGGGGGGACATGAAGGCGGAGTGAGGTTGGCGGGGGTGATGTTACGCATGGTCCGGCCTGGCGACAAGTTTGATTCTTTCCGGACGACTTAAGGCGCGTAGGCGTGCATGTTGTCGATGATTTCACCGCCTGATTCAACGCCTCCATCGTCGTGCAAGATGGCGTTGTCGTCACCGCGCAATTGATTCGCTCGCTTCATCGCATCAATCACCCTGCATGCTTGACGTCGAGCGACTACAAGAAATCCAACTCCGCTGAGGCGGTACGGCTTACGGCAGAGGGAACTGATCCGGCCTCACACGCAAACGCTGCTTCACTTCGGGGTGATATATCGAGAGGATGCCAAGCGCACAGGCCCCGAGGCAGTTGGCGACATTCTCTGTCAGTTCATCACCTGGAATGGCGTCAAGCCGCCAAGGCGCTACCACGGCATTCTCGCGCAGTTCCGCAAGATCTGAGTCTTTGAGCGAGCACATGTCGAATTGCTGAAGTTCGTCGTTATATGAGATGACGAATGATTGTGGGGCGACCATGCTTAGTATCAACGGCACTGGTTACGGGGTGTGAATTGCACTATTCGCCAGACGGCTTCGCTGGTGTCCAGACCATCGGGGCTTCAGTCGTGATCTGCAAGCGAGACCTCAAGTCAGGATTCGAAGCGGCAAGGCTCAGGACCGCCAAGCCCCCCAGCTTCCGCGTGTCCTCGTCTGTAAATGGAGCGTCGGAGTGTTCAGCGGCATCCGGCGGCACGCTGATTGCCATGACGCGACCAATCGCGGTTTGAACGAACTGTCGCGGCACAACGCAGAATTTCACCTGTCCCGTGTGTTCGTCGAAAAAACTGATAAACGCGGTTTGTCGTTGACTCATCAATAACCTCTACAGGTCTGGTAATTCGCGAATGCCCGTTGCGCGCACAGCGCATAAGTGCGCGGGTCCTGGAATATTGCGCAAGCAGCAGAACACGCTGTCATTTCCGCATGATATATCGCGTCGCACTGAGTTTCCTCGGCCGCGCTGACTCCGCGCGCCGCGATCTGCTGCACATCGCCGCTCAGCGCGTCCGGTGCGTACTCCAACGGCTTTGCATTGCCGAGATTCTGCGGCACGCGCGGACTGTTGCCATAAAGCGAGCTTGCCATGTCCGCCTCGGCCGGTTGTTGTGTGCGGGCAGGCGCTGGACCCGAAGCTTTTTCCCGCTGCTTGCGTATCTCCTCCACACACTTGCGCATGTCGTCCCGCTCGGGCACAAACAGCAGGTTGCCGTTTTTTACTTCGTCGTACAGGGCTTTGGCGACCTGATGGTTGGTCATCCTGTACATATAAAAGCGGTTGTCACTCCCCCCGACGACGGCGACAGCGACCGCTGGCTCTTTGTTATCGCGCCGCCGCTCACGACTCACTAAACCCGATGGTCACCATCACCATTGTTTTGACAATCGTTAAACAAAATATCGAACCTGTCCTATTGAATGCCCCCTCCTGTTTGCGCTAGCTTGGCGCAGGGTGATCCGCAACGCTCACCCGTCGAAGGTGGGGCCATTTTATGATTCGCTCACGAACCGGAGAGCCGAGAGAATCGGCATGCCCTCACCCAGAACTGCGTGCCGAAATATGGCATCGGCCTACGGGGCACAGTCGGCGGTGAGCGCTGCGACCGCCGAAAGCGGTACCAAGGTCTATCAGATGCTGGCAAAGGGCAACACGTCGCTGTTTCTCGACGTTTGGCCGCTGCATATGTTCTACAAGAAGTTTGGGCTTGCGCGATTAAAGCGATGCTTACCCGAACGCAAACTCTTGCGCGGTTCCGTCCTGTGGCCGATTGAGAACAGTGTTCCGTTCGCGGAGGAAAGGCCTCAGATTTTGAGCGCCTTCTCCGCAATTGATAGTGGCCGCATTGCAGATGGTGTCAAAGACTTGGCAATACACGAGCAAATCAACATCTTGCAACCGGCCATGTACAACGATCCAACATTCGCGTTGCTGATGCGCGCCAACCAGTTCGCATGGGCATTGCATATTCCGACTGGATCGGCGCGGGAAATCCAGCTTGCCTTTGCGAATCAGTGTACGGTGACCGGGGCCAACGCCAAGAACGAAAGATTCAGCAAGGAGCCTCTCGCAAATCTTGCCGATCCACAGCAGCGCATGGCATTTGTTTTGCGAGCCGCACAGCGTTTCGACCAACTGCTACACGATCCGCTTAAGAAATATGACGTAGAAAATTCCCTTTATCTCATCGCGCATGCAAGGTAAACATGCTGAGTCGAAAAATCAGGTGGCCTGGATATCTCGTTTGCACCGTAGTTGGCTGCGCTGCCTTATGGGGACTGCTCGCAATGGCAAATCCTGTTGATGAGGTCGTGCTGACGCTAGGGGAACCCTATGAACAGGTGCGTAAGCAATCGCACTCGACGTTACCGCCGATTGAACCCAATACGAGCTGGGCTGGGGTGCTGATACGCCCTGCAAAACTCCGATTTGTTGATCCACACTATGATTTCGTAACGCCGGCCGCGAAGTTTTTCATGGTTCAGTACGACCAGCAAGGCAAGGTCGAATCACTTGTACTCTCGCCGCAAGTCGAAACATTACCGCTTGACGAATCAATGGCGATCCTCACGGACCTACAGAACCAATTCAGGCGGGGCGGGTGGAAACCTTTTCACTCTTCGACCAATCGCCCCATCGAAGACACTCAGGCGACACGCAATACAATTCGGGCGTGCGACGCACCCACGACACGATGGCAGGCCGGCAACAAATATCAGGTTTCACTCAATATCCGGTGCTTTCGGACAGACGACCGACCAAACGACGAGCGCTACCTGATTACCCTCGACCTTAATTTTCCGGTGTTTGAGGATAACAGCGACGACTATTAACCGGTAGTTCGCGAAGCCGATGAGTACAAGTGGTCCCGCTTCGGCGGGACTTTCTGTTTAATGTCACGTAGGTCTCAGAGAGCAAAGACATGCGCCGCCCACGCTTCCATCATCGGGAGGTGCTGTTCCAAAACGTTGTCCCACTGAGGTAGTCAGGCGACCGTCCCGCCCTTGATCGGAATGACTTCGGCGCCGGCCTTGATCCGGTCAAGGTAATCGACCCACTCCTGCATCATCTCGCGGCGCTCGCGAATGAATTTTGTGCGGTTGTACGCCGAACCAAGGTTATCCGGTACAGCGTGCGCGAGTTGATGCTCGATCACTTCGGGCTTGTGTTCCAGTTCTTCATGCAGGATCGTGCGCGCCATCGCCCGGAAACCGTGGCCGGTTATCTCGGTGCGCGTATCGTAGCCAAGCCGCCGAAGCGCGGCATTGATAGCCGCTTCACCCATCGGGCGCTTGATATCGCGCGCGCCTGGGAACACGTAGCGTCCGCTACCCGTCAGCGCCCGCAGTTCGCGCAGGATCGCGACGGCCTGTGCCGCCAGTGGCACAAGATGATCCGTGTTGGTTTTCGTGACGCGGTAGCGCCATGCCCCCTTGTCAAGATCGATCTGCGCCCATTCAGCCTATCTCAGTTCGCCGGGACGCACAAACAGCATGGGCGCGAGCCTGAGCGCACACAAAACCGGGAACGTGCCGGAAAAGGCATCGAAGGCCCGCAACATCTCCGCGACCTTGGCGGGCTCGGTGATCGAGGCGAAATGCGTTGTCTGTGCAGGCGGTATTGCGCCAACCAGATCGCGTGCCGGATCGGTTTTGCAATAGCCCTCCTTGATCGCGAAACGCAACACGGGGCTTGTTTCGCTGCGCAGACGGTGAGCCGTAAAGCGGGCGCCCCGGCTATCCACGCGTTTAAGGACTGCCAGAATCTCGGGTGTGTCAATTTCCGCGATGGGTCGCTTGCCAAGCCAGGGAAACGCGTCATTCCTGAAACGCGCAAGCGTTTTTTCATACTGCCCGCTTTCAACGGACTGACCGCGCTCTTCCATCCAGGCGAGCGCAACGGCTTCGAATGAATTGGCAGCAGCAAGGCGGGCGGCGCGTTTCCCGGCCTTTTTGGCTTCCCCCGGATCAATGTGTGCTGCCAGTTTTTCGCGGGCGTCGTCCCGACGCTTGCGGGCATCGGCAAGCGGCACGTCTGGATAGACGCCAAGTGCGGGGCTCTTTTCCTTTCCGGCAAAACGGTACTTGAAAATCCATCGCTTGCTGCCCGTTGGCGTGACAAGCAGCAGCAGGCCGCCACCGTCGTACAGCTTCTGCTGTTTTTCACCTGGCTTCGTGTTATGGATCGTGACATCGGTCAGCGCCATGTTTGCGTCTCCGGTTGTCGCGCCGCTGCTGGGGGCGTTTTCCATCCGACGGGCGCTTGAAATTCGACGGGCGCTTGAATCGTGGCAACCCCCGAAACGACCCCCTAGGTTGTAATCGCTGGTGAACCCTTGGAGACTACAGCAAACAAAAGCCCCGCTCAGCGCTAGCTGTCGGGGCTTCGTGGTGAACCGTTGAAATCCGTTAGCGAGTATTTGGTGCCGGGGACCGGACTTGAACCGGCAAGCCCGAAGGCGGCGGATTTTAAGTCCGCTATGTTTACCAATTTCATCACCCCGGCAGAGGTGGCAATCGCGCGTGGTCGCGAATTCTACCATCGCCTCGCGGCAGCCCCAAAAACGCGCCCGACACCCGCATTCATCCCAAAGTCACAAACGTTGCCGATAATCCGCTCACGAAAACGATTACAGCGGGCCGAAAACCGATGACGCCGACGATCAAGGATGTCGCCGCCCACGCGGGCTTTTCCATCGCCACGGTATCGCGCGCGATCAACGCGCCGCACACCGTGAACCCCGTCACGCTCGACAAGGTACGTCAGTCGATCGACGCGCTGAACTTCCGCCCGAGCCCGCTCGGCCGGCAATTGCGCGGCGAGCGCACGCGCCTCGTCGGTGTCGTTCTGCCGACGCTCGCGAACCCGGTGTTCGCCGAATGCCTGCAAGGCATCGACGATCTCGCGTCAGCGCAAGGCTATCGGCTGATGCTGATGACCACGCAGTACGACGTGGACCGTGAACGTCACGCAATCGAAACGCTGCGCGAGCATCGCGTCGAAGGACTGATCCTGACCGTCGCCGATGCCGACACCCATCCGCTGCTCGACGAACTCGACCGCGACGGCCTGCTATACGTGCTGATGCACAACGACACGGTGCGCCGCCCGTCGGTGTCGGTCGACAATCGCCTCGCCGCCTACGACGGCGTGCGCCGGCTCATCGCGCACAGCCATCGCCGCATCCTGATGCTGGCCGGGTCGTTCGCGGCCTCGGATCGCGCGCGTCAGCGGCATCTCGGCTACACGCAGGCGATGCAGCAGGCCGGCCTCACGGCCGCGCCCGCGCTCGAAGTCGATTTCAACGCCGACGAACTCGCGCCGTCCGTGCTCGCGCACCTGACGCACGGCGCAAACCGTCCGACCGCCCTCTTCTGCAGCAACGATCTGCTCGCGATGGTCGTGATGCGCGGCCTGCGCCGCGCGCGTCTGAGGATTCCGCAGGACATGTCGATTCTCGGCTTCGACGGCCTCGCAATGGGCGAACTGCTGTCGCCGGCGCTCGCGAGCATCTGCGCGCCGAATCGCGAAATCGGCTGTGCGGCGTGGCAGCGCCTGCTCGCACGCATCGGCGGCGCGCGCGACGAGCGCGCGTTCTGCGCAACCTCGCGCGCGTTGACGCTGCCGCATAGCTTGCGCGAAGGCGCGACGATCGCGGCGCTCGGCTCGCACGCGAATCTCGACGAAGCGTCGCCGACCCACGTCCCGAACGCTGCGGCCGCCATCGAAAAGCCGCTCGCATAAGAAGCCCAATGAAGGCACGCGCATACGCGCGCCCTAGCTGTCATCCCCAACCCTCGCAACCCATCCGACACAGGGAGACCCGCAGTGCCCCGCTCAACCTCACGCTTCGCATCCTCGCTCATACCGCTGTGGCAAAAACTCTCGCACGCCGCCGCGACTGCACTGCCGGCGAGCCTGCTCGTCGCCGGCGCGGCGCTCGTCGCGCTCGCGCCGCAAGCCGCGCGCGCCGACGAAACCGCGATCTGCTACAACTGCCCGCCCGAATGGGCCGACTGGGCGAGCCAGATCAAGGCGATCCAGCAAAAGACCGGCATTCGCGTGCCGTTCGACAACAAGAACTCAGGGCAATCGATCGCGCAGCTGATGGCCGAGCAGAAAAGTCCGGTCGCCGACGTCGTGTATCTCGGCGTATCGTCGGCGTTCCAGGCCAAGGACAAGGGCGTGATCCAGCCGTACAAGCCCGCGCACTGGGACGACATTCCCGCCGCCCTGAAAGACCCGCAAGGCTACTGGTTCACGATCCACTCGGGCACGCTCGGCTTCTTCGTCAACAAGGACGCGCTCGAAGGCAAGCCGGTGCCGCGCTCGTGGGCCGATCTGCTGAAGCCCGAATACAAAGGCATGATCGGTTATCTCGATCCGTCGAGCGCGTTCGTCGGCTATGCGGGCGCGGTCGCGGTGAACCAGGCGCTCGGCGGCACGCTCGACAACTTCGAACCGGGTCTCGACTGGTTCAGAAAGCTCAAGGCGAACGCGCCGATCGTGCCGAAGCAAACCGCGTACGCGCGCGTGCTGTCCGGCGAAATTCCGATCCTGCTCGACTACGACTTCGACGCGTACCGCGCGAAGTATAAGGATCACGCGAACGTCGAGTTCGTGATTCCGAAGGAAGGCACGATCTCGGTGCCGTACGTGATGAGCCTCGTGAAAGGCGCGCCGCACGAAGCGAACGGCAAGAAGGTGCTCGATTTCGTACTGTCCGACGAAGGCCAGAAGCTGTGGGCGCAGGCGTATCTGCGGCCGGTGCGCGCGAGCGCGATGAGCGCCGAAACGGCCGCGCAGTTCCTGCCCGCGAGCGAATACGCGCGCGCGAAGCCGGTCGACTTCGCGAAGATGGCCGACAAGCAGTCGAGCTTCGGCGAGCGCTATCTACAGGTGATGCATTGAACGAAGTCACGTTCCCGCTGCGCTGGCGCATCGCGTTGCTCGCGCCCGCGCTCGCGGTCTTCATCGCGTTCTGGCTGCTGCCGATGGTCGCGCTCGCGCAGCTCTCCGGCGGCGGCCATGCGTTCGCGACGTATCGCGCAATGCTGACGAATGCGCGTTACATGTCGAGCCTTGGCGCGACCGTCGTGCTGTCGGCGGCGGTCACGGCGGCCACGCTGGTGCTGTCGGTGATCGCGGGGCTGCTGCTCGCGCGTCGAGAGTTCGCCGGCAAGCGCGCGCTGCTCGCGCTGCTGACGTTTCCGCTCGCGTTTCCGGGTGTCGTCGTGGGCTTCATGGTCATCATGCTCGCGGGACGTCAAGGGTTGATCGGCGCGCTGTCGCTGAAACTCGCGGGCGATCGCTGGGTGTTCGCGTATTCGATGAGCGGCCTGTTTCTGGGCTATCTGTACTTTTCGATTCCGCGCGTGATCGTCACCGTGATGGCATCGGCGACCAAGCTCGATGCATCGCTCGAAGAGGCCGCGCGCTCGCTCGGCGCATCGCCGTGGCGCATCATGCGCGACATCGTGTTGCCGGCGCTGTCGCCCGGACTGATCGCGGCGGGCGCCGTGTGCTTCGCGACCGCGATGGGCGCGTTCGGCACGGCGTTCACGCTCGCCACCGACATCGACGTGCTGCCGATGACCATCTATACCGAGTTCACGCTGAACGCGAACATGGTGACGGCCGCGGGCCTGTCGATCGTGCTGGGCATCGTCACGTGGGCAGTGCTGGCGATCGCGCGCAGCGCGAGCGGTTCGGGCGTGGCGGCGAGCGCGTGAACGGTGCGTCGCCGGAGCCGCGCGTTCGCGAACGCAACGACTACCTACCTATGAACTCAATCACCGCCCCTTCGCCGTCTTCGCAACCGGCAGCCGGACCGCGCGCGCGACGCGCGTGGCCTTCCACGCGAACATGGCTCGCCGCGGGTCAATGGTTCGTCACACTACTGCTGTGCGCGTTCCTGATCGTGCCGGTCGTCATGTCGATCGTCGCCGGGCTGACGGTCAACTACTTCAAGGGCGTGTCGAGCGGACTCACGCTGCGCTGGCTCGTCGAAGTGTGGACCCAGTATCACGACTCGGTGTGGCTATCGCTCGAAGTGGCCGCGGCGACGCTCGTCGTCACGCTGCTGACCGGCGTGCCCGCGGGCTATGTGCTCGCGCGCAGCAAGACGCGCTTCGCACGCATCGTCGAAGAGTTTCTGGTGCTGCCGATCGCGCTGCCCGGCCTCGCATCGGCACTCGCGCTGCTGGTGATCTACGGCGGCTTCACGGCGTTTCGGATGAGCGCGGCGTTCATCGTCGTCGGGCATGTGGTGTTCACGCTGCCGTTCATGGTGCGCGCGGTCGCGGCGGTCTGCGCGAGCAGCGATCTGCGCACGCTCGAAGAAGGCGCGGCGAGCCTCGGCGCGAGCTTCTTCACGCGCTTCGTCACGATCGTGCTGCCGAACGCGCGGCCAGGCATCGTCGCGGGCGCGCTCGCGGTGCTCACGCTGTCGATCGGCGAATTCAATCTCACGTGGATGCTGCACACGCCCGACACGAAGACGCTGCCGGTCGGCCTCGCCGACACCTACGCGTCGATGCGCATCGAGATCGGCAGCGCGTACACGATCCTGTTCTTCATCATGACGATGCCGCTGCTCGTCGCGATGCAATGGCTCGGCGTCGATGCGACCGGCCAGCGCAGCGCCTCGAAGAAGCGCGGCGCCGCCTTTTCCGCGAAGCCCATCGACACACCATGAAACTGACCTCGGTTCCCATCACGCTCACGCAGTGCGCCAAAACGTTTCGCGGCACGCGCGTGCTCGAACCGCTCGACCTGACGATCGGCGCGGGCGAAACCCTCGTGCTGCTCGGACCGTCGGGCTGCGGCAAGACGACGACGCTGCGCCTGATCGCGGGCCTCGAAACGCCTGACGCGGGCGGCCGCATCGCATTCGGCGACGACGACGTGACCACGCTGCCGATCGAAAAGCGCGCGGTCGGCATGGTGTTCCAGAGCTACGCGCTGTTTCCGAACCTGACCGTGCGCGGCAATATCGGCTACGGCCTGAAGATCAAACGCGTGCCGGCCGCAGTCGCGCGACAACGCGTCGACGAACTGCTCGGCATGATGCGGCTCAACGCGCACGCCGACAAACCGATCGATCAACTGTCGGGCGGCCAGCGTCAACGTGTGGCGCTCGCGCGCGCACTCGCGGTGCAGCCGCGCGTGCTGCTGCTCGACGAACCGCTGACCGCGCTCGACGCGCGTCTGCGCGACGCATTGCGCAGCGAGATGAACGCGCTGTTGCGCGAACTCGGCATCACGACCGTCTACGTGACGCACGATCAGGCCGAAGCGATGGAGCTCGGCGATCGCATCGTCGTGATGAGCGCGGGACGCATCGAGCAGATCGGTTCGCCGCGCGACATCTACTATCGTCCGGCCAATCGCACGGTCGCGCAGTTCGTCGGCACGATCAACCGTGTCGCGGGCGAGCCCCGCGACGGCATGCTCGCGACGAGCGGCGGCGCCGTGCCGTTGCCCGCGCATGCGTCGAACGCACACGGCGCGCACGAAATCTTCTTTCGCCCCGAGGATGCCCGGCTCACCGACCCCGCGCTCGCGCAACTGCGCGGCCAGATCGAAAGCACCGCGTTCCTCGGCGAACGCACGCGTCTGACGATTGGCGGTGCCGCGCCCGAGCCGCTCTTCGTCGACGTCGCGGGCCGCATCGAGCTTGCGCGCGGCACGCCGGTCGGCATCTCGATCGAGCCGGACGCACTGATTGCGCTATCGTAGGTAAAAACAGCGCCGCATCCTGGCGCCCGACACGAAGCAACCCGAAGGACCTCTGTCATGCTGCTGGCTCAAATTAGCGACCTGCATATCAAGCAACCCGGCGCACTCGCGTATCGCCGCGTCGATACCGCCCCCTACCTCGCGCGCTGCGTCGACGCGCTCAACGCGCTCACACCACGCCCCGACGCGGTGCTGATCACCGGCGACCTCGTCGATCAGGGCGACCCCCAGCAGTACGCGCGCCTGAAAACACTGCTCGCGCCGCTCGAAATCCCCTACTTCCTGATGGTCGGCAATCACGACGAACGCAACGCGCTGCGCGCGGCGTTTCCCGGGCGCGAGGAATTGCTGAGCGGCGGCGAGTTCGTGCAGTACGCGCTCGACGTCGGCCCGCTGCGCGTGATCGCGCTCGATTCGCTGGTGCCCGGTTCGAGCGCCGGCATGCTGTGCGACACGCGGCTCGCGTGGCTCGAGCGGCAGCTCGATGCGGCGCGCGGCAAGCCGGTCGTGGTCGCGCTGCATCACCCGCCGTTCGCGTGCGGCATCGGGCATATGGACGAGATCCGGCTCGACCGGGCGGCGTCGCACAAGCTCGCGGCGTTGATCGCTCAGCATCCCAACGTCGAGCGCGTGCTCTGCGGGCACGTGCATCGGTCGATGTTCGTGCGCTTCGGCGGCACGATCGCGAGCGCGATTCCAGCGCCCGCGCACCAGGTGGCGCTCGATTTTCGCGAGGACGGACCGTCGGCGTTCGTGATGGAGCCGCCCGCGTATGCGCTCCATTACTACGATCCGGCGACGGGCATCGTCACGCATCATGCGTATGTCGACGCGGCCGACGGCCCGTATCCGTTCTACGACGCTGGCGCGTTGATCGACTGAACCGCCGGACACACTTCGCAACCGCCTGACACCGGATGCGCGGGCGAGCCTCGCGCGGCCGTCAGCACGAACCCCGCCGCTCCGGTATGATCGGCACGCTTGAGGACCGCGCATGGGCCGGTCCGTCGATCCGCCCCTGTCATGTCCACTTCCGACGCTTCCACTTCCGCTTCCTCCGCCCGGTCGTTGCGCGGCGTGTTGCTGCTGCTCGCGACGATCGCCGGTGTCTCGGTCGCAAACATCTATTTCAACCAGCCGCTGCTCGATAACTTCCGCCAGTCGTTTCCGGGCAGCGCGTCATGGGTCGGCGCGGTGCCGGCCGTCACGCAGCTCGGCTACGCCGCCGGCATGCTGTTGCTTGCGCCGCTCGGCGATCGCTTCGACCGGCGTCTGCTGATCCTGCTGCAGATCGCCGGCATGTGCGTCGCGCTCGTCATTGCGGCGTCGGCACCGACGCTCGCGGTGCTGATCGTCACGAGTCTCGCGATCGGCGTGCTCGCGACGATCGCGCAACAGGCGGTGCCGTTCGCGGCCGAACTCGCGCCGCCGTCCGAACGCGGCCACGCGGTCGGCACCGTGATGAGCGGCCTGCTGCTCGGCATCCTGCTTGCCCGGACCGCGGCGGGCATCGTCGCCGAATACTTCGGCTGGCGCGCGGTGTTTGGCGCATCCGTCGTCGCGCTGCTCGCACTCGCGGTCGTCATCATTTTGCGTTTGCCGAAGAGCCAGCCGACCTCGACGTTGCCGTACGGCAAGCTGCTCGTGTCGATGTGGCACCTGGTAACCGAGCATCGCGCGCTGCGCGAGGCATCGCTCACCGGTGCGGCGTTGTTCGGCGCGTTCAGCATTTTCTGGTCGGTGCTCGCGCTGCTGCTCGCGGGCGCGCCGTTTCATCTCGGGCCGCAGGCGGCAGGGCTGTTCGGTATCGTCGGCGCGGCCGGCGCGCTGGCCGCGCCGCTCGCCGGCAAGTTCGCCGACCGGCGTGGACCGCGCGCGATCATCACCGTGTCGCTCGTGCTGGTCGTGATCGCGTTCGTGATCTTCGGTGCGTCGGCGAAGAGCATCGCGGGACTCGTGGTCGGCGTGATCATTCTCGACATAGGCGTGCAGGCCGCGCAGATTTCGAATCAGTCGCGCATCTACGCCTTGAAGCCCGATGCGCGCAGCCGCGTGAATACCGTGTACATGGTCGCGTATTTCATCGGCGGGGCGCTGGGCTCGGGTGTCGGCGCGATCGTGTGGCCGGTGTTCGGGTGGGTCGGCGTGACTATCGCGGGGATCGCGTTTGCCGGGCTCGGCGCGTGGAATCATTTGCGGTTGCCGGCGCGGGCTGGGCATTGATATCAGCCGGAGGATCGTCTGTAATGAACGACACGTGGCTCGATCTCGCTCGGTTCATCCGCGAAATGCGCACTCCCGCCGGTCGAGTCGTTACACCCCGCCACCCCTCCCCAACGCATACTCATGCAGCGCATCGAGCACGCGATCGAACTCGAACGATTTGTCGTAAAAGTGCCGCACGCCATACTGCTCGCAGCGCTCGCGGTACGCGGGCAACGCGTGATTGGTCAGCACCGCCGCGAACATCGAATCGATCAGCCCCTCGCGCTGCAGATACGCGAGCACCGGCACGCCCGAGCCCAGCTTCAGCTGCAAATCGACGATCACCGCGTCGAACGCTTCGTCGCCGAGCAGCGCGATCGCCTGATCGGCGGAATCGGCATAAGCGGCCACGCGCAGCAGGCCCGACGCATCGATCGCCTCCACGAGGCTGCGGCGGATCAGCGGCGAATCCTCGATCAGCAGCACGCGCAACGGCGCGCGGCTGGCTGACTCGGTAGCGGGGTTCGGTTCGCTGTTCATCGGAATATCTCGATCGTCCGTCATTCGATCAGGCCATTCTTGATCGCGTAATACGTGAGGTCCGCGTTGTTCGCGAGACGCATCTTCTCGAGCACCCGCGCGCGATACGTGCTCACCGTTTTGACCGACAGATGCAGCTCTTCAGCAATCTCGGTCGGCAACTGGCCGGCCGCGAGCTTGCAGAAGATCTGGAATTCGCGCTCCGACAGCGCTTCATGCGGACGCCCGGCGGCAGGCTTGTCGAGATTGTCGGCAAGCGTATCGGCGACCGCCTCCGACAGATAGCGATGCCCGCGCGCGACCGAGCGGATCGCGCGCACGATTTCTTCCGGCTCGCAGTCCTTGTTCAGATAGCCGTTCGCGCCCGCGCGCAGCAGATTGATCGCGTACTGGCTCTCGGGATAGCCCGATAGAATCAGCACGCCCTGCTCGGGACGCACCTGCTTGATCACACGCAACGTGTCGATGCCGTTCTTGTCCGGCATCGCGATGTCGAGCAGCACGACGTCGAATGCCTGCTCGCGCACGAGGCAGATCGCTTCCTCGCCGGTGGCGGCCTCCGCGGCGACGCACATGTCCGGCTCGTCGGCGACGAACTGTCTGAAACCACCTCGAACGATCGCATGATCGTCAGCTATCAGCACTCGAATCATCGGTTGGGTTCCGTGCAAAGGGAGTCGCTCCGATGCGGACATTGTAATGATCCGGGGCCACGGCCGGACGCGGAATGCGAGGGCGGCTTCGCACCGCAGCTGCCGGCATTCCCGAGTTCGCCCGCGACCCGGTCCTTCGACGCTTCCTTGTCGCCTCGCGCGCTACTCGCGCCCCGCGAGCAGATCCGCCATATCGTCGGCATGCTCTTCTTCGACCGCGAGAATCTCCTCGAACAGCCGGCGCGTGGTCACGTCCTTCTCGCCGAGATACCGTACGATCTCGCGGTACGTGTCGATCGCGATGCGCTCTGCGATCAGGTTCTCGCGAATCATGTCGGTCAGATCGGTGCCTTCCTTGTATTCCGAATGCGCGCGTGCCTTGATGCCGTCCGGCGCGAAATCTGGTTCGCCGCCAAGCTGCACGATGCGCTCGGCGATGCGATCGGCGTGCTCCTGCTCCTCGGTTGCGTGCTCGGCAAATTCCCTCGCGACCGCTTCGGAATTGATGCCCTTCGCCATGAAGTAATGGCGCTTGTAGCGCAGCGTGCAGACGATCTCGGTGGCGAGCGCGTCGTTGAGCAGCTTGAGCACCGTCTCGCGATTCGCACCATAGGTCTGCGTGACCGGACCATCCGACATATGCTTGCGCGCGTCCTCGCGGATCTTCTTGATGTCCATCACGAACGTGTCGCCAGATTGCTTCGCCATCGAACTTCTCCTTTATCCGGTATTGGGTGAATCGCGCCTCAGCACGAATCGCGCCTGATGCGCCCAGGGCGGAATGACGGCGCGCTTCGAACGCGGGCACCTCAATCGGGGATTCAAACGCCGCGCGTTCACGCGCCTTGTTGACTACCTGTTCCTACATTGCGTACTTCGCTGCCTGCCTCATGTTGCGTTCATCCGGCTCGCGCGGCTAGGTTCGAAACACGCCGAGCAGCAATGTGACCACGAACACGACGAGAAAGATGTAGAACAGGATCTTCGCGATTTCGGCCGCGCCGGCCGCGATGCCGGTAAAGCCGAATACGGCTGCGATGATCGCAATCACGAAGAAGACGATGGCATAGTGAAGCATGGCATTTCTCCCTTTTGTTGGCCTTCCAATCGACTACCAGCAAATCGCTCGCCTGCTGTGAGGGCGCGGCTTGCCGCCACTGCGATGGCCGCGCTAATCGATCATTTTCTTCGTCACGACGAAGCCCAGCGCGAGGAACACGACGCACAGCACGACAAAGACGAAGAACAGGAACTTCGCGATCGCCGCCGCGCCGGCCGCGATGCCGGTGAAGCCGAGAAGACCGGCGATCACCGCGACGATCGCGAAGAACAGTGCCCACTTCAACATGATGGCTTCCTCCCGCAACATTGCATGAACGATCGGGTCCATGCTATCGATGCGCGGCGCCGCGCGCATTCCGACGCTCGCCGTTTTTCGTGTGAGAATCCGCTTACATTGGATTACGACGACATTACGCGCGCGGCTTCGCGCGATGCCGGAGTCGATGCCGGTGTCGATGCCCTCTTTCTGGAGCCGAAAGTGTCGAATCTGCAGAACCCGCCGGAACAACCTGGCGCACGCGCCACGGCGCGGCTCGCCGAGTGGATGCGCAATCGCAGCTGGGCGATCGCGATGACGGTGGCGATCGTGATCACGGTGGGAGGCCTCGTGATTCTGGAGACCGCGCGTCAGCGCATCACCGCCGAGTATGAGACCGCGCTTGAAGCGCGCGACGTCACCGTGCGACTGAGCACACTCGCGAGCGAGCTGTCGCGCCTCACCGCGCAACAAAACCAGTTTCTTCTGACGAAGGACGACGCATCCGCCCACGCGTTCTGCGCGAGCGCCGCGCGCATCCGCGACACCACCCAGCAGTTGGACCACTTCTATCGCGGCGGCCGCGCGGACAGCGCGGAACTCGCGAGCTTCACGCAGATTCTCGCGCTGATCGACGCGCGCATCGGCGCGGGCGCCGCCGCGATGCAGCACGCCGCGCCGCATCCGCTCGATCTCGGCGCATGCGGGAGCGCGAGCGACGTCAACCCGGCGGACGCGTCGCTGATCGACAGTACGCTCGCGCTGCTGCGCGACAACGAGGAGCGCCGCGCTCAGCACGCGCTGGCCGCGAGCCGCGCCGACCAGCGGCTGTCGACGCTGTGCGCGGCGGGTCTGTCGGCGCTGAACATCGTGCTGTTCATTCTGCTGTTTCGCAATCTCGGCATCCAGATCGACCGGCAGGCGCGCGCGCAGCGTCAGTTGATCACGCAGCAGGAGGAACTCGACCAGCTCGTCAACGAGCGCACGCGGCAGCTCGAAGCGCTCGGCTGGCATCTGCAGGCGGTCAGCGAAAACGAAAAGACCCAGCTCGCGCGCGAGTTGCACGACGAGCTCGGCGCGATTCTGACCGCATGCCGGATGGACGTCGCATGGGCGCGCCGCAAGCTGAAGGACAGCGAGCCAGACATCGCCGACAAGCTGCAGCGCGCGCTCGCCAATCTCGACCAGGGTATCGCGTTGAAGCGGCGCATCATCGAGGACATGCGGCCGACCGTGCTGGCCAATTTCGGGCTCGTTACCGCGCTGCGCACGCTCGCCGACGAAGCCGCGCAGCGCAACAACTGGACGCTCGAGCTGCACCTGCCCGCCGACGATATCCAGCTCGACGAGCAGACCGAAATCGCGCTGTTTCGGGTCGCGCAGGAATCGCTGACGAACGCCGCCAAGTACGCGCGGGCCTCGAAGGTCGGAATCGCATTGCGGGTCGGCGACGGCGAGGTCGCGCTGCATATCGCGGACAACGGCGTCGGCATCATGCCGGCCGACCTGAAGCGCACACATACGCACGGCCTGCTCGGCATGCGTCAGCGCGTGGCCGCGCGTGGCGGGCGCTTCGAGATCCGCCGTGGCGCGCAAAACGGCACCGACATCGACGTCGTGATGCCGAGCGCGAGCGCCGCGACGCCTTCGGTCGATCAGCCGCTGACGTCGCCGGCCACGCCGCCCACTTCGTCGCAAAGCCCCGTCTGACAGAAGCTCGCCGCAGCGCCCCCAAGCCGTTGTAGGAGTGCGCCGACGCAAACACCGGAGCACGCCTACGACAAAATCACGGCACGGCCGACAGCGCCGCCCCCGCCCTTTTTTTACCATGCAATCAGACCGGTTCGAAACCGGATCGAGACCTGATCGACTGGCATGGCCCCGGTCGGACGACATCAACCGATGCATTCTCGACAAGGAGAAGTTTCATGACTCGACTGATCGCTTTGCTTGTGCTCGCAGGAACCGCCATGCTTGTCACCGGCTGCAACACGATGGCGGGCGCCGGCGAAGATATTTCGAAGGGCGGCCACGCCATCACGAACGAAGCGGAAAAGGCGAAATAAGCCGGCACATGGCAGCAGGATTTGCAAAGCCCGTCGCGGGATGTCGCTGCGGGCTCTTTTTTCGTGAATGATTGCGTGCTGGCTGGCACTCGACGCGACGCGTTTTCAGAACGCGATGAAACGGCACGGCGACCGCACCCTCGCGGATCGCCGTGCCGTCCCCCCCGCCGCGCGGTGTATCGTTCGTGCTGCCCCCTCTTACACGGTCCCTGCATGTCTTACCAACGTCGCGACCGGCATCGTGCCGCGGCGGCCGGCGATTGCCGGCATCGATGGGCCCAACGGGCTGTCGTATGTCGACGTGCGGCGCGGTGCGCCGGTCGGCGCGCGCGTCGCCGTGATCGGCGCGCGCGGTCTCAGAATCGCGCGTGACAGTGCCGACGCATGGCTCGACCTCGATACGATCGTCGTGTGCGCGGGGTAGGAGTCGTTGCGCGAGCTGTTGCCGTCGACGGTCGATCGCAACCACGGCAGCGGCGGCCCGCGTTTTCATGTGATCGGCGGCGCGAAGCTCGCGACCGAGCTCGATGCGAAGCGCGCGGTCCGCGAGGGCGCGGAACTGGTGGCAAGGCTTTGACAGCGGGCGCGCGGTTCGACGAGAACCGCGCCGCTATCAGGCGCTGCGCTTGTTCCGGTAATCGAACCAGAAAGACATGCCGACGCTGATCAGAATCACGATCGTCGCGATTACCGTCGAGCGGGTGACCGGCTCGCCGAGCAGCAGCGCGCCCAGCGCGACCGCGACGACCGGATTCACGTACATGCAGCTGCTCGCGATGATCGGGCTCGTGTGGCGAATCAGATAACCGTAGGCGACGTACGCCGCCATCGTCCCAATCAACATCAGATACAGGAACGCGACGAGAGGCAGAAAATGCAGCTCGAGCATCCGCTCGCCCGACGCCCACGCGACCAGCGTCGACATCGCGCCGCCGAGGCCGATCTGCAGCGAGGTCGACAGAAACAGGTCCGACGGCAGCTTCAGCTGCCCGGCCAGATGCGCGCCGCCGGCCCAGAACAGCGCGCCGCACAGAATCGCGAGACTGCCGCCCGTCGAGCCCGGCGTGCTGTCGCCGTGACTCAGAATCACGATGCCGGCGAGCCCCAGCCCGACCGCGAACCATTCGCCGCGGCCGATCTTGCGTCCGGCGACGGCCGCGATCACGGTCGCGAACAGCGGCACGGTCGCGACCATCACGGCCGCGGTGCCGGTGCCGACCGTGCGCATGCCGTAGGCGAGCATGCCGCTCGACAGACCCACCAGCATGGTGCCGACGAGGCCCGCGTTGCGGATTTCGGCGAAGCTCGGCCAGATCGGCTTGCGGCGCGCGGCGAACACGAACAGACCGATGCCGGCGAACAGGTTGCGCAAGCCCGACATCAGCAGCGGCGGGAACGAGCCGAGCGCGACGTGCACGCCGAGGTACGTCGAGCCCCACACCAGATAAACGACGGCAAGCGCGAGCGCGATCCGCCCGTTGCGCGACCGCGGCAGACGCAGCGGCCGGCCGCGCGGAGAAAAAGCTGAACGTTGCAGCGACATGCTTCAGTCCGCCGTCGCCACTCGACCCGCGCGATGCGCTCGATGCCCGCGAGGCGCCGAGCCTGCGTCGATATCTTTCGGGCGGGATGGCGGGCACCGCATCGGCGATGCGGTCGGACGGGCGAGGCTGGCGGACATGTCGGTGGAACGGTAAGACGATGGGCGGCGCCGGAAGCGCCAGAAACGGCGGTGGCGGCGGCGTCGGTCAAAACGACACGATGCAACGCGGCCGCGCTGCGCGGCGGCAAGGTTGGCAAAGCCGCGGCGCGCACCGCATTATGCAGTAAGCGCCGAGAACACCACGCGAGAGAATCGTAACTTTTGGGTTTCCTGCAACAGAAAAGCCGGGGACGCATCCCCGGCTTGCGGTGTCGGATCCGTTCGATGCGCGGCCGTGCATCGGCAGGATCGCTAAGCGCCCTCGGCGCCGACTCAGTTGCCCATCGCGCCCGACGCCTCGTGCTTCATCGCGTCGCCGCCCTTTTTCATCGAGTCGTGCTTCATCGTGTCCTTTTTCGTGCCGTCCTTCGACATGCTGTCTTTGGACATCGAATCTTTCGACATCGCATTCTTCGACATCTCATCGTTCGACATCGCGCCGCTCGCCTGCGCGAAGGCCGTGCCGCCGCTTGCCAGCATCAACAATGCGATCGTGGTAACTGCAATCTTCTTCATGGGATGACTCCTTGGTGGTGGATGAATCGAAGCCGGCGAGAGCCGGCGTGCTTCCGAAGCCGCTGCCGCAAGCGCGCGTGCGCCCGCATGCGTCAGGAGCCTCCGAACCAGTTGTAGCCCTGGTCGACCCAATAGCCGCCGGGATACGTGTTGGTGACGAATATTTCGACGATATGCTTCGGATTCTTGTAGCCGAGCTTGGTCGGCATGCGCAGCTTCATCGGGTAGCCGTATTTCGCGGGCAGCCGTTCGCCGTCGTAGGAAAACGTCAGCAGCGTTTGCGGATGCAAAGCGGTCGGCATGTCGATGCTTTCGAAGTAGTCGTCCGCGCATTTGAAGCCGACGTACTTCGCCGTCGTGTCCGCGCCGACGCGCCGCAGAAAATCGCCGAATGGCGTGCCGCCCCAGCGGCCGATCGCGCTCCAGCCTTCGACGCAGATATGTCGCGTGATCTGCTCCGCGTGAGGCAGCGCGTACAGCTCGGGCAGCGTCCACACGCGCTGGCCGGTCACGAGGCCGCTCAGCTTCAATTGATAATCTGAGCCGTCGACGTGCGGCACGTCGTCGATGCCGTAGTACGCGTTGAATGGAAACGGCCGCGTGATCTGCGCTTCGGTGTAGGTCGGCGCGAGCTGCTTCGGATCGAACAGCGCGGCCTGCGCGCGATCGTTCAGCCGCGACACGGCTGTCAGGAAACGGTTCACGGAAGCGTCGTCGGTCAGCGAGCAGCCGGTCAGCATCGACAGGCCGCCGAGCGTCAGGAGCTGCTTGCCGAACAGGCGTCGCGACGGCATCGCCAGTTCGCGCTTCGCATCGAGCAGGATCGACGCGCGGTCGAGCTTGTGGCTCACACGATGTGTGGATGGGTCCGCTGGTTTCTCTATCGGCTTGTTCATGATTCGGTATCCGTTTGGAATTCGCGTTGCGATTTCATGAGCGTGAGCATGCGCGTGGGCAGCCGCTCAACGTCCGCGCAACATCGCGAGCAACGAGCGCGGCACGAGCGCGACCATCGCCAGATGCACGGCGAGAAACGCGGCCAGCAGCGACATCGCGCTGAAGTGCACGATGCGCGCGTTGTCGTAGCCGCCCATCAGTTCGCGCAGCAGCGGAAACTGCACCGACTTCCAGATCGCGAGCCCCGATAGCACGAGCACGATCAGATCGGCGATCGCGAACAGGTAGGCGAATTTCTGCACCGCGTTGTAGACGCGCAGATCGCCATGCGACAGCTTCCCGCGCAATGCGGCGACGAAATCGCGCAGTACCGCGCGCGGCGTCAGCGGCAGGAACTTGCGCACGAAACGCCCGCTCGCGAGATTCAGCGCGATATACATGAGGCCGTTGAACACCAGCAGCCACATCGCCGCGAAGTGCCATTGCAGCGCGCCGCCGAGCCAGCCGCCCAGCGTGATCGCGGTCGGGAAGCTGAACGCCGGGAAGATCGGCGACGCGTCGTAGATGCGCCAGCCCGACAGCATCATCACGATCGCCGCGAGCGCATTCAGCCAATGCGTGATGCGCAGCCACAGCGGATGAATGACGCCGCGCTTCGGCGCGGTGGGCGCGGCGGGTGCACTGGGGCGCAAGGCGTGGGGTGTGGACATGGGGCTCTCCTCGAGCAGCGGTAGTGAATGCGGCGCGCGCGATGTCGATCAACGGCACGCGGGAAGATCGGTCGCTTGCAGCACGTCGCCGCTCGCGTCGCTTTCGACGAACGCGACCACGCCGAAGCGGTCGGCGGCGTTGGCGCTCGGATCGGCTTGCGCATCGACGCTCCCTGCGTGTACATCGATGTCCTGATGAATCCGCGCGTGACCGGAGACGAGCGGCACAGGCCCGAACCAGGCGCGCACGACGCGCTCGTGATGCAGCGTCGCGCCGCGGTTTTCGCCCGCGCCGACCTGCGTCGTCAGCGCGTTCTCATAGATCGCGAGATAGGCGCTCAACGCACCCGTGGCGGCGGCTGCCGTCGTGCTGAACTGCGCATCGACATCGAACGCGCCGGGCGCACGCGGGCTCAGCGCAAGTGCGACGCTCGCCTGGGCGGGTTCGGCGACGAGCTCGTCGATGCGGCGCTCGAAACTGTCGCGTTGCGACCAGTCGCGCAGCTCGCGGCCCGCGACGAACACTTCCGGCGTATAGAGCGTGTGCGCGCCCGCGAGACGCGTCAGCGTTTGCTGACGTTCAGTGAAGCGATGCTGGGAAAAGCGGTCGGTCCAGCCGAGGCTGTTCCAGTAGTCGACGTGCAGCGCGAGCGGCACGATGCCGTGCGCGGCACCGTTGCTTTTCCATTGACTGAGCCAGCGGTCGGCGGGCGGGCAGCTATCGCAGCCCTCGCTGCTGTACAGCTCGACGAGCGCGACGCGGTGCGCGGGGCTGTGCGTGGCGCATAGGGGCCCGGCCGCGTCGGCCGCACTGATGCCAGAACCGCTCAGCAGAAAAAGCGCGAGGCCGACGGCGGGCGTCGAAAAAGTCGTAAAGCGCTGAAGTATCGAGCGATTGTGCGCGGTCGACATGACGTGCTCCGATCGTAATCTGCACGTTTGTCGAGCCGCGCGGCCGGTTATGACAAGCCTCTTTTAATTTTTTTTCCGGCATGGGATGAGCCAGTCAAAGCTCGCCCGCGACTCAGTCGTAACTGACCACCACCGTCACGCGCGTGTCCGTATCGGTGCGCTTCGCGTTCAGCGACAGCACGCCGCCCGCGCGACCGACCGCGTAGTGGCCGTCGCGGGCCGTCGCGACGCGCCCGGTGCCATCGACGAAACGCGCCGCCACCAGATCGCGCGACTGCGTGCCGCCGTTCACTTCGAGCGCGACATCGGCCCCGCTGACGACGCCCGGCGGCGCGCTGAACGTCACCGTGCGCGAAAAGCGCTGACCCGCCACGCTCGCGCTACCGACGGCGACGCCAGGGGGCGCCGTATCCTCGCTGATCTGCATCGGCGGTGCAACGATCATCCCCACGAACCGGATCACGCCGCCCGTCACCGTCGATGCCGCCGGCGCCGCCAGCGGCGCGGCAAGCAATGCCACCCCCGCAACTGTGCGACCGAACGTTCGCCACCGTCTGCTTTCCGCTTTCATGTGCACCTCTTTGTCAATCGGCGCGAGTCGCCTCGCGCCATTCACGCGCCATCCCGCGAATCGCTTCGCCGGAGTGCGGCCTTCGCTGCACTTTGTTTAACGGCAATCCTCTGACTGGCTTGAACGCAATGCGGACCACACCGCTTTCTTCTTGCACCGCACAAAAAACGGTCAATCGACGGGCGCGACGTCGCAAACGGAGCCGCGTGAGACAGCGTGCTAACATCAAACTTTCGTCTCGCTGCTGCCGCGCGGCCTCACGCT
Organism: Paraburkholderia sp. Cpub6; assembly: GCF_014201065.1. Classification (NCBI taxonomy): domain Bacteria; kingdom Pseudomonadati; phylum Pseudomonadota; class Betaproteobacteria; order Burkholderiales; family Burkholderiaceae; genus Paraburkholderia; species Paraburkholderia sp. Cpub6. Next base: position 486,105 of record NZ_JACHDM010000001.1, on the reverse strand, counting down.
TTGTCGCCCGGCACCTCTCGATCGCTGTTCCCCAACACCTGGTCGTTTTGCCCGTGACTTCTCTGCGTCGTCCGACTTTCCGTGCTCTCGCCCGCTTGCGCCCATGCCGCGCAGGCGAGTGCGCGGACGTCGCGTCGCACGGTCCCGGCGAGACGTCCCGAACGGTCCCGCTTCACGCCGCCCGGCGCCCTCGCTGACGCAGCCCGCCAATACCCAGGGCCGCGTCGCCGGGCACCGGGCTCTCCCATTCGTCCACTCATCCGCCGACCGCCCCATGGGTCGTTGCACGCGGCCATCCATGACCGCCTTATCCGGAGTCCTGATGATGAAGAAGATCAAAACCTGCTACCTGACCGAACTCGACGTGACCCGCCTCGAGAAATACGCGGCCACCGACGCCAAGTTGCAGCACATGCTCGACGATGTGCTCGAACGCGCGGTGATCGTCGACTCGCACGAGATCCCCGCCGACGTCGTCACGATGAACTCGCAAGCGACGCTGATCGACACGGCGAGCGGCGAACAGATGACGTGGACCGTCGTCTATCCGCCCAACGCCGATTTCGCGCAAGGGCGCCTGAACGTGTTCTCGCCGGCTGGCCTCGCGCTGCTCGGCGCGCGCCGCGGCGAGAGCATCCGCTTCACGCCACCCAGCGGCGATCAGAAAGTGCTCAAGCTCGACAAAATCCTGTATCAGCCTGAAGCCGCCGACGATTTTTCACTGTAAGGCGGCCGTTCCCTCGCTGTAAGTTGCCCTGTCTGATGCGGTCTCGATTCAAGCATAGGAGATGTCCGGGGTTTCATCCGGACCGGTTTTTTGAATCATTCAGACAGGTTGCCAAACCGCGGGCGGGCGGTGTATCGTGTGCGCTGCTAACGCGGGGGTCCTGCGTAGCGCGGAGCTGGAGGTCCGTGTTGCGTGGGTGAGAAATACCCTTTGAACCTGATCTGGATAATGCCAGCGCAGGGAAGCGTACGGATTTCGCTCCAGCCCCAAGGGCCTCACCTCTCCGCGATTTCCGACTACTTCCATCTCGGTCTCCTGCTTAGCCGCCCCACTTTGTACGGAGACTTACATGAACGCCAACCCGAAGTTTATTTCCGCCGAAGCCCACGTGGACGAGGCCGCCGTCGCGCCGTTGCCGAATTCGCGCAAGGTCTACGTGACCGGCTCGCGCCCCGACATCCGCGTGCCGATGCGCGAAATCTCGCAGGCCGACACGCCCGACAGCTTCGGCGGCGAAAAGAATCCGCCGATCTACGTGTACGACACGTCGGGCGCCTACTCCGACCCGGACGCCAGGATCGACATCCGCGCGGGTCTGCCCGCGCTGCGCCAGGCGTGGATCGAGGAGCGCGGCGACACCGGGCCGCTGACCGGTCTGTCGAGCAGTTTCAGCCGCGAGCGCGCCGCCGATCCGGCCACCGCGCAGCTGCGTTTTCCGGGACTGCATCGCACGCCGCGCCGCGCAATTGCCGGCAGGAACGTGACGCAGATGCACTACGCGAAGCAAGGCCTCATCACGCCGGAAATGGAATACATCGCGATTCGCGAAAACCAGCGCCGTGCCGAGTACCTCGAGACCCTGAAGACGAGCGGCCCGAACGGCGCGAAGCTCGCCGCGATGATGGGCCGTCAGCACCCCGGCCAGGCATTCGGCGCGAGCGCGTTCGGTCCGAACGGCCTCACCGAAATCACCGCGGAATTCGTGCGCGAGGAAATCGCGCGCGGCCGCGCGATCATCCCGAACAACATCAATCACCCGGAAAGCGAGCCGATGATCATCGGCCGCAACTTCCTCGTGAAGGTCAATGCGAACATCGGCAACTCGGCGGTGACATCGTCGATCGGCGAGGAAGTCGACAAGATGACGTGGGCGATCCGCTGGGGCGGCGACACGGTGATGGATCTGTCGACCGGCAAGCACATTCATGAAACACGCGAATGGATCATCCGCAACAGCCCGGTGCCGATCGGCACGGTGCCGATCTATCAGGCGCTCGAAAAGGTCAACGGCAAGGCTGAAGACCTCACCTGGGAAATCTTCCGCGACACGCTGATCGAGCAGGCCGAGCAAGGCGTCGACTACTTCACGATCCACGCGGGCGTGCGTCTGCAATATGTGCCGCTCACGGCGAACCGGATGACCGGCATCGTGTCGCGCGGCGGCTCGATCATGGCGAAGTGGTGTCTCGCGCATCACAAGGAAAGCTTCCTGTACGAGCATTTCGAAGATATCTGCGAAATCATGAAGGCCTACGACGTGGCCTTCTCGCTCGGCGACGGCCTGCGTCCCGGCTCGATCTACGACGCGAACGACGAAGCGCAACTGGGCGAGCTGAAGACGCTCGGCGAACTCACGCAGATCGCGTGGAAGCACGACGTGCAGGTGATGATCGAAGGTCCGGGCCATGTGCCGATGCAGCTGATCAAGGAGAACATGGACCTGCAGCTCGACTGGTGCGACGAAGCGCCGTTCTACACGCTCGGGCCGCTGACCACCGACATCGCGCCGGGCTACGACCACATCACGTCGGGCATTGGCGCCGCGATGATCGGCTGGTTCGGCACCGCGATGCTGTGCTACGTGACGCCGAAGGAACACCTCGGTCTGCCGAACAAGGACGACGTGAAGACCGGCATCATCACGTACAAGCTCGCCGCGCATGCCGCCGATCTCGCGAAGGGTCATCCGGGTGCGCAGGTGCGCGACAACGCGCTGTCGAAGGCGCGCTTCGAATTCCGCTGGGAAGACCAGTTCAATCTCGGTCTCGACCCGGACAAGGCGCGCGAATTCCACGACGAAACGCTGCCGAAGGATTCGGCCAAGGTCGCGCATTTCTGCTCGATGTGCGGCCCGCACTTCTGCTCGATGAAGATCACCCAGGACGTACGCGAGTTCGCCGCGCAACAAGGGGTCACCGACGACGAAGCGCTGAAGAAAGGCATGGAAGTAAAGTCGATCGAGTTCATGAAGCAAGGCGCGGAGATTTATCAGCGGCAATGAGCGGGTTGCGCGATTCGCGCGAACCAGCACTGCAGTATCGAAGCCCGCCGGCATGGCGGGCTTTTCTATTCCACCGCATCGAGCAGGCACGTTGCGTGCTGAGAGAAGGAAACATCTGTTTCCAACAACGAGCGGAGTCAGCATCATGAAATCGATCCGTCATCTCGGTACTCGTCTTGGTACGGTCACAGCCGCCCTTTCACTTGTCGCGGGTCTCGCGGCATGCGGCGACATGTCCCCACGCACACGCGACACCGCGATCGGCGCGGGTGTCGGCGGCGCCGCTGGCGCGGCGATCGGTGGCAGCGGCCTGTCGACGTTGGGCGGCGCGGCGGTAGGCGGCGTCATCGGTAACCAGGTCGGCAAGTGAGCGGCAAGTGAGCGTTGCGTCCGATGACGCGTCTAACGATTCATACAGGACAGCAAACGATTTTTTCGGACCACGATCCGGACTGCCGAGGGCGGCGGATGCGGTGCGCCCTCGTCCCGACAACGCGCGTGGAAATAGGCTGAAATATGCGGTTGCGGTTTTGCCACAGCGCTGCCGCGGCAAGAGCGTAAGCTCCTCATAACGACGTCGCGCAAGGCGGCATCGGTTCATCGAGGAGCGCGCCATGAAGTCCCGCGTCGTCACCCATCGTTGCGTGGTGCGCCTCTCGACGCCACGCGATTCGTCCAGTTTTTCCGCGAGATTCGCGCGTCCCGCCACCGCGATTTGCGTGCTCGCCTCGAGTCTCTTTTTTGCAGGCTGCTATTACCCCGCCGGCTACTATCCCGCCGGCTATTACCCGTCGTACTATTCGACCGCGCCCGCGACCACAGCCGACCAAACCGCGCCGGCGACCGATCAACAGCAGCCGCCTCAAGCCCAGGCGCAAATGCAGGTCGCACCGCAAGACATGCCGCCCGGTTATGCGGTCCCCGCGCCCGTGTATGCGGCGCCGCCGGTTTATCCCGCCTACTATCCGCCGCCGGCTTATCCTTATCCCGCTTATTACGGCTACCCCGCCTACTACGGACCGTCGATTGCGATCGGCATTGGCGGTTATTGGGGCGGCCATTGGGGCGGTCACGGGGGCGGTCATGGGGGCGGCCACTCGCATTGACCTGTCCTCTTTCGTCGCGGAGCGTGCACGCGCCGGCACTTCAACTGCCGGCGCGCGCGCTTCTTCATGAGTCGTTTTTCCGCGCGTATCGCCCTCCACCGCGCATACCCCGCCCGTACTTTCCCGGCTTGACGCGCCGGTAAGGCGCTCTATCCTTGGAAGGTTTCATGCAGCACCCGCTTAAATCGGGCGACGCCGCTTTGTCGAGGCCACTTGCGAGCGTTCGCCGAATCAGAGCGACGCGCCGTCATGCGCAATCCCCCGCGTCGAATTACACAACAACGAAGGAGACGTGATGTTTCATCAACTACTCACTCCGGTTGGCAATTCGCTTTTTCCGTCGTTCATCGTCGCCGCGCTGCCGATCATCGCCGTGCTCGCGCTGCTCGGCTGGGCGCGCAGGCCCGCGTGGCAAGCGTCGCTCGCGGGACTGATCATCGGTTTGATCGTGGCGATTTTCGTCTGGCAGTTTCCGGTCGGGCTCGCGTTCAACTCGGTCGCGGCTGGCGTCGTGTTCGCGATCTGGCCAGTGATGTGGATCGTGTTCACCGCGATCCTGCTGTACAACATCGCGCAGCGCTCGGGGCGCTTCGAGGCCTTCCGCCTGTGGATGATCGACAACCTGCCGAACGACCGGCGCATCGTGCTCGTCGTGGTCGGCTTTTCGTTCGGCGCGCTGCTCGAGGGCATTTCGGGTTTCGGCACGCCGGTCGCGATCACGAGCTCGCTGCTGATCATGCTCGGCTTTCCGACGCTCGAAGCGCTGACCTTCACGCTGATCTTCAACACCGCGCCGGTCGCGTTCGGCGCGCTCGGCGTGCCGATCACGGTGCTCGGCGCGGTCACCCATCTGCCGTCCGATGTGCTCGGCAAGATGGTCGGGCGGCAATTGCCTTTCTTCGCGGTCCTGCTGCCCTTCTATGTGATCGCCGTGTACGCGGGCTTTCGCAACATGCTGCGGATCTGGCCGGTGCTGCTGGTCTCGGGCCTGAGCTTCGCGCTGACCCAGTTCGTCGTCTCGAACTTCATCAACTACAGCCTGACCGACGTGCTGTCTTCGCTGGTTTCGCTGATCCTCACCGTTGCGTTCCTGCGCGTCTGGAAGCCCGCCGTCGATCCGAAATTCGCGGTCAACGTCGATCGCATCAGCGAGGTGCGCGGCAAGATCGGCGGCGCACAGGGCTGGTATCCGTGGATCATCGTGTCGGTCGTCGTGATCATCTGGACGATCGCGAGGATCTTCACGATCGGCGACATCAAGGTGTCGTGGCCCGGTCTCGACAAGGCCGTGTTCATCACGCTCTACAACACGCCGTACGGCGCGATCTGGGACTTCCAGCCGCTCGCGACCGGTACCGCGATCCTCGTCGCCGCGCTCATCACGGCGTTCGTCGTACGGCTCTCGCCCGCCGAGTTCGGCAAGGCGATCTCCGATACGTGGGTGCAAACGCGCATCGCGATCCTGACCGTGGCAACGATCGTCGGCCTCGCTTACCTGATGAACTACTCGGGACTCACCTACACGCTCGGTCTCGGCGTTGCGTCGGTCGGGCCGCTGTTTCCGCTCGTGTCGGCGTTCCTCGGCTGGGTGGCGGTGTTCCTGTCGGGCAGCGATACGTCGGGCAATGCGCTGTTCGGCAATCTGCAGGTGGTCGCGGCCAACCAGCTCAATCTGAATCCGGTGCTGATGGCGGCGACCAACTCGTCGGGCGGCGTGATGGGCAAGATGATCTCGCCGCAGAACATCGCGACCGGCGTCGCGACCACCGAGTTGAAGGGCAAGGAAGGCGTCGTGTTCGCCAAGACCTTCAAACATTCGATTCTGCTGACGGTGCTGCTTGGCGTGCTCGTCTGGGCGCAGCAGAACGTCCTGCAATGGATGATTCCGCATTGAGGTCGCGCCAGTAACGGTGCAATGCAATTCACATCTTTTCGGACGGCCGCCCGCGCATCGCGGGCGCCGTTTCCGATCCCATTCCCACTGCCGTTCCGCCGATCGCAATTTTTCTCACATATCGGCGAGAATTGCTCGTTTGGCGCGCGCCCTCGCAGCGCTTACCATCGACCTCACCGGACGCGGCCGTCTCCCGGATCTTGCCGTTTCATCCTGTACTGAAACGATTCGCGCGATCGCACTGTTACGATGAGCTGGCGTCCCGACTCAACTGCGCGCGGCGCCATTCCAATGAAAACCAGAAACCTGCTGCAACTGCTGATCCTCGCTGCCCTGTGGGGCGCATCGTTCCTGTTCATCCGCGTCGGCGTGACCGACTTCGGCGTCGCGCCGCTGATGGCGCTGCGCGTCGGCATCGGCGCCCTCTTTCTCGCGATCGTGCTGATCGCGCGACGGCCGCTGCAACAGTCCGCCACCGTGTTGCGCACGCGCGCAGTGCCGCTGCTCGTGGTCGGTATCGTCAATTCGGCGGCACCATTCTGCCTGTTCGCGTATGCCGAGCTGACGCTGTCGGCGGGCGTCACGTCGGTGATCAATGCGTGCGCGCCGCTGTGGGGCGCGCTGGTCGGCTTCCTGTGGCTGCGCGACCGGCTCAGCGCACTGCGCACGCTCGGTCTCGTGGTCGGCTTTCTCGGCGTGCTGATGCTCGTGTGGGATCAGATCGCGGCGCCGGCCGGCTCGGCCGCCTCGCCGCTGAGCGTCGCGCTCGCGGCCGGTGCCGCGCTCGGCGCCACGCTGCTCTACGGCATCGCCGCCAACTACACGAAGCGTCACCTGACTGGCGTCGACGCGCTGACCGTCGCGACCGGCACGATGATCGGCGCGACGATCGTGCTGCTGCCGCTCGCGGTCATCTACTGGCCCGCCGCGCCGATCTCGCTGCGCGCGTGGGGCGCGGTGATCGCGCTCGGCGTCGCCTGTACCGGCATCGCGTACATGCTTTTCTTCCATCTGATCGCGGTCGCCGGGCCGACGCGCGCGATCACCGTGACCTTCGTGATTCCGATCTTCGGCATTCTGTGGGGCGCGTTGTTTCTCGGCGAGACGGTGTCGCCCGGCATGCTCGAAGGGTGCGCGGTGATTCTGGTCGGCACCGCGTTGGCGACCGGCGTAGTCAAGCGCTTGCCGTGGATGGGGACGCGGCGCGCGGATACCTGAGCGCACGGAGTCAATCGGCAACCGCGTCGGGTCGCGGCTTGCCGATCCGGTCACGTTACATCGGCTCACGCGCGCGCCGTTCGCGCGTCAAATGCATAGTCAAAAAAAAACCGCCCGGATTTCTCCGGGCGGTTTCGTCGAACCGCCGGCGTCGGCCGCGAGGCTCTCGTATCAGTGCAGCTGGTCGGCCATCAGGCTCATGATCTGCTTGGCCTGCGAGCTTTCGTCAAGCTGACCCTTGTCGTCGACCACGGCCACGCGGGTCTGGTTCGGCGTCACCGCGCGCACGTTCACGCGATACTGCCTGGCGACCTTCTCCTTCTTGCCGTGGAAGACCTGGCTCCAGAAGCCCTGCTCGGCCGACGACATATCCTTCGGATCGACGTAGCGCACGAAATAGAGGCCGCGGCTCATGTCGCGATCGTCGACCGTGAAATTGCTGCGATCGAGTGCGAGGCCCACGCGCAGCCACGCGCGGTCATACGGCTCGCCGAGCGTGAGTTCGGTCGATGAGAGCTGCGCCGACGTGTTGTTGGCCGAATCCGCGTCCGGCATAGGCGGTTGCGCCGCGAGCGCGACGTTCTGCGCGACAACGGCGGCCGTCGCCGACTTCGCACCCGCCGTCGCGGCGTTCGGCGCGATCTGCGTGCCCGCGGGCGACAGCTCGGCGTTCTGCGTGCCACCCGCGTTGCTACCCGAATCGGCCCGCGCCAGCGAGACCATCAGGCGCTTCAGGTATTCCTGCTCGAGCGCCGGGTCGTTCGGCTTGGGTTGCCACTGGGTCGACTCGTTGTTCGTACCGGTGATCGCCTCACGCATGCCTTTCTGGCTGACGAACACATAGGTGCCGCCCTTCGGCGCCGCTTCGAGACGCGTGCGGAACTTGTTGCGCTCCGAACTCACGTAGCTGTTGCCCATCGCCTTCGACAGCGTGTTGCGGATAAAGCCGTCGTTGATCTGCGCGTGGGTTTCGTTCCAGTCGGTTTCCATCACGCCCTTGTCGCGCTGGTCGACGACGAGCAGGAAGCCCTGCTCCTGCCAGAAGCGGCGGATTTGCGGCCAGGCCTGATCGGGCGTTTTATTGTCGATCACGAGCCAGCTCTCGGTGCCGTCGCGCTGGATGTGGATGCCCTGGACGGGCGGCACGACCGCGACCGCGTCGCCGGCCGGCGCCTGTGCCTGCACCTGTTTCAGCGTGGACAGCGAGGTTTCGCCGCCCTGCGGCGGCAGCGAACGCTGATCGGCCGTCTCGTCGATCATGTTCGGCGGTACGGCAAGCGATACCTGCTTCGAACGGGAGTCGCTCCTATAGTCGATTTTGGTCGGCGACGAGGTGCCGCAGCCGGCGACCAGCCCGCCTGCCATGAGCATTACTGCAAACCGCTTGGTGAGACGAAAATCAGTCATGTTCGGGGAATCCTTCCGCTACGCCACGGCAAGTTTCCGTGGATCAACCCAACATTTTACCGGTCCCGGCGAGGCCTGTGCAAAAACTGGGGTTTGCCCGCGAATCGCCGCATGCCACGGCTACGAAGCGACCACGGGAAAAAAGTCCGCGCCCATCATGCTATTTGCCTTCTTATGAGGTAAATTTAACACTCAATAATACTTTCGAGTTGACCTTGGGAGTATTCCCAAGTCTTTGCCGGAGGCCCGCCGAATAAGGGCTTCCGGTCTGCATGCGGCTTGTTTTTAAACGTGGCGTGCGGTCCTGTCCGCCGCGATGTGCAAAGACCAGAAAAAACCAGCGCTAGATTAATCGAGTTATCTCAATAAAAAATCCGGCGCCAAACGAGGAAGGCCTCATGTCCCAGTCCTGTCTCAATCCATCCGCGATCGCCTCGGCGATCGCCGTCGTCGCGTGCTGCGCGAGCTTCGGCGCGCATGCCGAATTGGGCGGCACGATGCCGAGCCAGGCGGTGTCGGGCGCGAGCGCGCCGCGCACGCTGCTCAATGGCGCACTGCGCGAGCGCACGTGGACCGACGCTGGCAATACGACCATCAACGAATACGCGACCAGCACCGGCCTGATCGTCGCCTACGCGTGGCAAGGCCCGACGATGCCGGATCTGCACGCGCTACTCGGCACATACGGCGACTCGTACAAGACAGGTGCCGCGGCGGCGGCCGGCAGCGGCAATCTGCATTCGTCGCGGGTCACGCGCGCCGACGTGATCGTCGAGTCCGGCGGACCGATGCGCGGCTATGTCGGCCGCGCGTGGCTGCCGGCGGCTTTGCCCGCCGGCGTCACCTCCGACGACATCCAGTAACGCGTGCGCCCCGCACGCGTCGCTCGCGCCCCCTTCACGCCTGAGTTCCACCCGACGGATCGCCACGCCATGAAATCCGCCTTGCGTTTCCATGCCCTGCTTCTGATCGTCTGCGCGGCCCTCGTCGGCTGCGGCGGCGGAGGCGGCAGTTCCTCGTCCAGTTCGTCCGGCTCGGGCTCGACGCCGTCCGCGACTGCGCCGACCTCGTCGACCAGTTCCACGAGCGCGTCGAACACGACGCAGAGCGCGAACGTGCCGCAATCGACCACGCCCAACGTGCAGCTGGTCACGGTCGGCGTATCGCCCGGCAATACGCGCAACATGCTGACGACGAGCGTCACCGTCTGCCAGGCCGGCACCAGCAACTGCGCGACGATCGACGACATCCAGGTCGACACCGGCTCGAACGGCCTGCGCATCCTCGCATCGGCGCTGCCGACGACCCTGTCGCTGCCGACCATCGCCGCGGGCGGCGGCGTGAGCGCCGAATGCGCGGTGTTCGGCAGCGGTTATGCGTGGGGCTCGATCCGCAACGCGGACGTACGCATGGCTGGCCAACAGGCGTCATCGATTCCGATCCAGGTAATCGCCGACAGTGCGCTGCCCGCCGCACCCACCGACTGCGCGAACTCCGGCGCGTCGCTGCTGACGGTGTCGAGCCTGCACTCGAACGGGATCCTCGGCGTGGGCCTGTTCCCGGTCGACTGCGGCAACGGCTGCTCGAACTCCGCATTGCCGCGCTGGTACTACAGCTGCACGACGAGCGGCTGCACCGCAACCGCGCAGCCGCTCGCACAGCAGGTGACCAACCCGGTCAGCAGCTTCCCGCTCGACAACAACGGCGTCGTGATCGACCTGCCGGCCGTCGCCGATGCGGGCGCGGCCAGCGTGTCGGGCTCGTTGATCTTCGGCATCGGCACCCAGTCGAACAACACGCTGACGAGCCCGAACGTCCTGAAGGCGAACGCCGCGACCGGCTACGTGACGACGAACTCGGGCGGTCAGACCTATGCGGTGAGCTATCTCGACAGCGGCTCGAACGGCCTGTTCTTCCACTCGACGCAGTTCCCGTTGTGCGGCTTCTGGTACTGCCCGACTTCGACGCAGTCGGCGAGCGCGTCGATCACCGGCATCGATGGCGTGTCGAGCACGGTGTCATTCGACATAGCCAATTCGAGCACGCTGTTCTCATCGTCGAACAACGCGTTCGACAATCTCGCCGGCAATTCGAGTCAGGGCTTCGGCTGGGGCTTGCCGTTCTTTTACGGCAAACGCATTTACACGGCGATTGCGGCGCGCAATACGCCGGCCGGCCAGGGGCCGTATTACGCGTTCTGAGGTTGATTGGGTTGGATGCGCAGCGATGGCGCGAGACGCGGACGGGAACTCAGCCCGCCGCGCTGGCGGGTTGCGCGGCCGGCGCGGCCGGCGCGGCCAGCTTTGCCGGCGCGAGCCAGCGGAATACCTCCAGCTCTTCGCCGTGGAACGTGCACTCGGCGGCGGCCGGCGTGCTGCCCCTCTTCGGCTCGGCCTGCTTCGCGGCCACGTTGACGTCCGTCGCCGCTTGCGATGCCGATGCCGCGAGCGGCTCGGAGACCGCCACCTCGGACGCGCTTACCCGGTGCTCGATCGTCCCCTCCACCACGACGCGCGAGCCGCGAATCGCGGCCCCGCGATGCGTGACCCGCAGCGTATCCGACGACATCCCCGACGACGCCTCGGCCAGCTTGCTGCGCATCAATTGTTCGCATGCGCTCGAGTTGCGGGTACCGATCGTGCAGGCCGCCAGCAGCGCCGCGGCGCTCGCGACACAGGCGATAGAGAGAAGGCGAATCTTCATCGATGTTCCGTTGTTCCAAGCCTCGGTCATTGTAGCTTACGACCCCATCGCCCGGCTTAGCGGCCGCCGGCCGCTTGACCTTGACGCGGCGCATCGGCATTGTGTTGACCGGTCGCGCCCTCGATGGCGCAGCCGGCAGCCCGGTTGCCCACATTGCGCGGCGAATTCAAAACGACTCTACTCCCGGTAACGATCCCGGCTTCTTCATGCTCAGCCTCGTCCTGCTCGCGATCGTCGCCTACGCCGCGACCAATATCGACAACCTGTTCGTGCTGCTCGGCTTTCTGACCGAAACGGGAGTGGAGCGGCGCCGCGTGGTCGCGGGACAGTACGCGGGCTCTTTGATCCTCGTCGCCGCGGCGCTCGTGCTCGCGGCGTTGCTCACGCGCCTGCCGGCCGGTTATGTGGGCCTGCTCGGCTTGCTGCCGATCGTCGTGGGCCTGCACAAGGCCTGGCAGCGCTTCGGTCCCGGCCACGCGCGGCGCAACGCCAGCGAAGATAGCGAGGACAGCCGCGCAAGCGCCCCGCCATCCGTTCGCGGCTCATCGAGCTGGACCGTCGCGAGCGTCGCCATCGCCAACGGCTCGGACAACCTCGCCGTCTACGTGCCGCTATACGCGAGTCGTACGCCCGCCGAGAACGCGCTGGTTTCGCTCGTGTTCGTCGTGATGATCGGGCTCTGGTGCGCGGGCGCGGCATGGCTGGTCGACCACCCGTTGCTCGGCGCGCCGATCCGGCGATACGGTTCGGCGCTGCTGCCGCTGATCCTGCTCACGATAGGCGTATCGGTGATGGTGAACAGCGATACGTTGCGACTTTGGTCCGGCAGGTGATCAACGCGGGGCGTCGACGAAGACTGCGCGGCACGCAACGGCTTCAGCTTGCCGCCTTCAGCGTCGTAGTCTTCGTCTGCCGATCCTGCTTCGCCAGTCTCAATTCGCCGGCTGGGGCGGTTGCACGTATGTACGCACGCCCGCCAGCGGCGCGCCATAGCCGCCCGCGCTCGCGTTGTTCGGCAAGCCGTTGACCAGTTGCGCACGCGGATCGGTCGGATTCAGATTCAGCTCGCCCGCCTGCTGGTTGCCATGCGTCGGATACTCGCTGCCGCGCGCCGCCTGCGGCATCAGACCTGTACTGTTCTGCGGCGCGTTCATGTCGTTCTGCGCGCTGAGCCCCTGCGCGCCGGCCTGCCCGGCGAACCCACATGCCAACGCCGCGCACGCGCAGATCCTCGCGAGGCCGGATATCTTCGCTACTCTTTTCATGTTCACCTCCTGCTCTGTGAATTGACGACGCCTCGTGAGCTCACCCCTGAATCGAGTGCCGCGCGAGCGTCCCACGGCACCTTCCATGCGAGCGGCCGCTCGCCCCCTTCTGCAGCCGAGCAGGCCGCGGCCCACTCCACCTCGGCCCTTGACGCTTTCTCAATAATATGTTCCCATTGCGCACTATGTACCGCGCCCAGACCACCCTATCGCTACTACTAGCCCGCTCTACCGGGCTAGGTCTGCTGCTGCGCGCGTCCGCTTCTCTCTGATACACCGAAGCATCGCTTGAATCCCCAGTAACTGACCCAGCCCCGGTTTCCGACCGGCGGCCCAGTATCGCGTTTTCGTCGTCCGGTCGACACCCATTCCACGGCCCCCCCCCCCGGATGATGAAAATGTTGAAAAACCCTGCTACCAAGTACCGTTCGTTCAAGCCGATCAATTTGACGGATCGCCAGTGGCCGTCGCGCACCATCACGCGCGCGCCGATCTGGATGAGCACCGATCTGCGCGACGGCAACCAGGCGCTGTTCGAACCGATGAACGCCGAGCGCAAGATGCGCATGTTCAAGACGCTGGTGCAGATTGGCTTCAAGGAAATCGAAGTCGCGTTTCCGTCGGCGTCGCAGACCGATTTCAACTTCGTGCGCGAGCTGATCGAGGGCGGCCATATTCCCGACGACGTGACGATCGAAGTGCTCACGCAGGCGCGCGACGATCTGATCGAGCGTACTTTCGCATCGTTGCGCGGCGCCCCGCGCGCGATCGTCCATCTGTACAACGCGACCGCGCCGGAATTCCGCAAGATCGTGTTCGGCCTCGAAAAGAGCGGCGTGATCGAACTCGCGCAGAAGGCCGCGCGCACGATGAAGCGCCTCGCCGACGCGCAACCGGACACGCACTTCACGCTGCAATACAGCCCGGAAGTGTTCAGCGGCACCGAACTCGAATTCGCGAAGGAAGTCTGCGACGCGGTGTTCGACATCTGGCAACCGACGCCCGAGCACAAGGCGATCGTCAATCTGCCGGCCACCGTCGAAATGGCCACGCCGAACGTCTACGCCGACCAGATCGAATGGATGCACCGCAATCTCGCGCGTCGCGACTCGCTGATCGTCTCCGTCCACCCGCATAACGACCGCGGCACGGCCGTCGCGGCCGCGGAGCTCGCGGTGATGGCGGGCGCGGATCGCGTCGAAGGTTGTCTGTTCGGCAACGGCGAGCGCACCGGCAACGTCGACCTCGTCACGCTCGCGTTGAACCTGTACACGCAGGGCGTCGACCCCGAGCTCGATTTCTCGAACATCAACGAAGTCGCGCGCACGGCCGAGGAATGCACGCAGTTGCCGGTGCATCCGCGTCATCCGTATGTCGGCGATCTCGTCTTCACCGCGTTCTCGGGCTCGCACCAGGACGCGATCAAGAAGGGCTTCGCCGCGCAGAAGCCGGACGCGATCTGGGAAGTGCCGTACATGCCGATCGATCCGAGCGACCTCGGCCGAACCTACGACTCCGTGATTCGCGTGAACAGCCAGTCGGGCAAGGGCGGTATCGCGTACCTGCTCGAGCAGAGCTACGGCGTCGTGTTGCCGCGCCGTCTGCAGGTCGATTTCAGCTCGGCCGTGCAGCGCTTCACCGACCAGAGCGGCCAGGAAGTCACGCCCGCGCAGATCTGGGAACTGTTCCAGCAGGAATACGTGCGCACGGCCGAGCCGGTCCGCTATATCAGCCACAGCCTGTCCGAGCATGACGGCCGCGAGCACATCAAGCTCAACGTCGAAATCAACGGCACGCCGCGCGTGCTGGGCGGCTCCGGCAACGGCCCGCTCGACGCGCTGATGCACGCCTTCGACGTGCCCGTGCGCATCCAGCACTACGAGGAACGCGCGCTCACGCAGGGCGCCGATGCGCGCGCGATCGCGATCGCCGAAATGGCCGGCACCGATGTGGCCGGCAGCGCGTTCGGCGTCGGTGTCGATGCGAACCTGATCACCGCGTCGATCCGCGCGGTGATCAGCGGCGTGAACCGCGCGTATGCACGCGTGAACACGGATGCCCAGGAGCGCTTCTTCGACGCCGCGCTGAGCGACGCGACGGTGTGAGGCCAGCGTCTGCCGCGTTGAACGTGCGGCACGCCGCATGTTCGACGGGCTGACGACAACGAAGAAGGGGCGTTTCGACGCCCCTTCTTTTTTAATGTGGATTTATCCGCGTCAACGTCGGCCGACGGTCAATGAAACACGTCCCGGCCGAAGTACTTCAGCGAAATCCGCTGATACGTACCGTCTTTTCTCATGCCGGCGAGCGCGTCGTCGATCGCCAGGCGCAGCTTTGGATTGCCCTTGCGGATCAGTACGGCCGACTTGTCGCTGTTATCGGGCGACGTATCGACCGCGACGACCTTGATCCTCGCCTCGGGCTCGCGCTTCCTGTAGTCGAGAAACGACAATGAATCGTTGACGGTCGCGTCGACGCGGCCCGCGACGAGCAGCTCGATCGATTCGTCGAAGCCCTGCGCCGGAATCACCTGCGCGCCGTGCGCGGCCGCGATCCTGCCGACGTTGCTGGTCAGCGTATTGGCCGATTTGCGGCCCTTCAGGTCGTCGAAAGATTTGATCGTCGTGTTGTCCGATGCGACGATCAGCACCGCGTGCGACGTGATGTACGGGTCCGAGTAATCGTATTTGAGCTTGCGCTCGTCGGTGATCGCGACCTCGTTGATCACCGCGTCGTAGCGATTGATGTCGAGACCGCCGACCAGTCCTTCCCATTTGCCTTCGATGAATTGCGGCTTGACGCCGAGACGCTGCGCGATCGCGCTCCCAATCTCGACGTCGAAGCCGGTCAGCTTGCCCGCGTCGTCGTGGTAGGTGAACGGGGCGTACGTACCTTCGGTGCCGATCCGGAACACGCCCGATGCCTTGATCCGCGCGAGATCGTCGGCGCTAGCCGGATGCGCCAGTGCTGCCTGCAACAGCGCAATCATCGCAAGTGAACGAATCGGCTTCATCGGACGGCTCCGTCTGAGTGCCTGCGCAGGTGGCGGACTGCCGCGTTTGGCGGGGAGTGCCGGCGTGCGGCCGGCTGTGTGGGCCGACTGTAGCAAACCGTGCGCGATTTTCAAAGCGCTTCGCGCGCGGTGCGTCGATCCGCACAGGTCAGCCGCTGCGCTCTGCCGTCAAGCATATGGCGCAGGCAAAAAGGCCCCGCAAGCGCTTATGCTTTCACGAGCCTTTGCGGAGCCTTTTCGCGGAGCTTTCGGTGTGGGTCGACGTGTCGGCGCGCCGCTCAGTACGTCTCCAGATGCAGCCGCCCTTCCCGCTTCAGCTTCGCCCACAACGCTTCCCAATCGAGCTGATGCTGCTCGCCGATATCCTTGAGCGCCTGCAGCACACCGTCCTCCATGCCCTTGAGGCCGCACACGTAGATATAGGTGTTGTCGTCCTTCAGCAGGTTCGCGACGTCGGCCGAACGTTCGCGCATTGCGTCCTGCACGTAGCGCTTCGCCTGTCCTGGGGTGCGCGAAAACGCGAGCGTGGTGTCGATGAAATCCTTCGGCAGATTCGTCAGCGGTCCAAAGTACGGCAGCTCCTCCCTGGTGCGCGCGCCGAAGAACAGCATCAGCTTGCCGGTCGCGCCTTTGAGGCGCTTGCGGCGGCGATACTCGGTCATCGCGCGCATCGGCGCGGAACCAGTGCCCGTGCAGATCATCAGCAGATGCGAGTTCGGATGATTCGGCATCAGGAAGGTGCTGCCGAACGGACCGATCACGTTGACCACGTCGCCCTTCTTCAGATCGCACAGATAGTTCGAGCACACGCCGTCGATCGCGTCGCCGTGCTGCTGCGACACCCGCTTCACCGTCAGCGACACGTTGTTATAGCCGGGCCGCTCGCCATCGCGCGGACTCGCGATCGAGTACTGGCGCGCGTGATGCACGCGGCCGTCGGCGGCAGCTCCCGGCGGCAGAATGCCGATCGACTGGCCTTCGAGCACCGGAAACGGCATCGAGCCGAAATCGAGCACGATGTGATGGATGTCGCTCGACGTCGCGCTGTCGGTGAGCCGGTAGTTGCCGACCACCGTCGCGGTGGTCGGCGCCTTATGCGTGTAGAGATTCACGTACGGCTTCGCGGCGGACCACGGCGGCACGACCGCGCCGCGCACGGTATCCACTTCGATGCCGTCCGCTTCGGCGGCGCTGTCGCCCGCGGTAGACGCGGCCACCGGTTCTTCAGCCGGCACCGCCATCGTGTTCTGCTCCGGCAACACGTCCCACGTAAACTGCTCGTCGATCGAATACGCGTCGGCCTTCAGCACGGTGCGCCAGTTGTCGATCGCGCCGGTCGGGCACGGCGGCACGCAGGCCATGCAGCCGTTGCAGACGTCGGCCTTCACGACGTAGTTGTTGTCGTCGTGCGTGATCGCATCGACCGGACAGGTCTCTTCGCAGGTATTGCAGCGAATGCAGATCTCCGGATCGATCAGATGCTGCCGCAGAACTTCGACCGATACTGGCCCGTTCATGACTTCCTCGCCTGCTTCAGTTGAAGCGCACGTATTCGAAATCGACCGGCTGACGGTTCACGCCCATCGCGGGCGGCGCGATCCAGTTCGCGAACTTGCCCGGCTCGGCGACGCGGCCCATCAGCGAAGCGACGAACGCGCGGTCTTCCGGCGTGGCGAGCCAGTTCGCTTCGTTGGCGGCCCATTCGGCTTCGCTGAGCACGCGGCCGTCCGGCGACACCCGCGTGCCGGCGAACGTGCCGATCTGCCGGTTGAACGCCTTGTGCGGCACCGTCATGCGAAAGTCGACGCCGGCCTTCTCGAGCACCTTGTTCCAGCGCCCAACGCCCGCAACCGAGTCCTTGATGTAATCGTCGCGCAGCACTTCGTTCATCGCGTTGAGCATCGGCACTTCGCGCTCGACGAGCTTGCCGTCCCGCACGTCGAGCAGCTTGTAAGCATGCTCGTTCAGGCGATGATCGTCGTCGCGCTTGCCTTCCTCGTAGCGGCCCTTCAGACCCGAGCTATAGAACGTCGCCGCGTTCGACGAATGATCGGCGCCGAACAGGTCGATCGTGACGGAGTAATGGAAGTTCAGATAGCGCTGGATGGTCGGCAGATCGATCACGCCGGCCGCGCGGATCTTCGCGACGTCGTCGGTGCCGAGTTCGTTCATCACCTGAGCGGTGCGCTGGATCACGCGCGACACGCCCGATTCGCCGACGAACATGTGATGCGCTTCCTCGGTCAGCATGAACTTCGTCGTGCGCGCGAGCGGATCGAAGCCCGACTCCGCGAGCGCCGACAACTGGAACTTGCCGTCGCGGTCGGTGAAGTACGTGAACATGTAGAACGCGAGCCAGTCCGGCGTTTTCTCGTTGAACGCGCCGAGAATGCGCGGGTTGTCCTCGTCGCCCGAGCGACGGCCGAGCAAGGCTTCGGCTTCCTCACGACCGTCGCGGCCGAAGTAGCGATGCAGCAGGTACACCATCGCCCACAAGTGGCGGCCTTCCTCGACGTTGACCTGGAACAGGTTGCGCAGATCGTACAGCGACGGCGCGGTTAAACCGAGGTGACGCTGCTGCTCGACCGAGGCCGGTTCCGTATCGCCCTGCGTGACGATGATGCGGCGCAGGTTCGCGCGATGCTCGCCGGGCACGTCCTGCCACGCGGCTTCGCCCTTGTGCTCGCCGAAGTGGATCGTGCGATCCTGCTCGCCCGGCGTGAGGAAAATGCCCCAGCGGTACTCGGGCATCTTCACGTAGTCGAAGTGCGCCCAGCCGCCCGCATCGACGCTGACCGCGGTGCGCAGATACACGTCGTAACCGTGTGAGCCTTCCGGGCCCATGTCGCCCCACCATGACAGAAAGTTCGGCTGCCATTGTTCGAGCGCGCGTTGCAGCGCACGGTCGTCGGCGAGGTTGACGTTGTTCGGAATCTTTTCGCTGTAGTTGATCGAGGACATGGTCGGTTCCCTGGGTCAATTCCCTGTTCGGAAGCTGCAGTGGCGAGAGGCGCGTATCGGCAGGCGGCGTCGTTCAGTCGGAGTGAGCGCGGCGCATCTCACACGCGCGACACATCGAATTGCGCCTTGCTGCCCTTGCCGTACACCTTGAGCGCACCCTTCTCGCCCACTGCGTTCGGCCGGTTGAAGATCCAGTTCTGCCAGGCGGTGAGACGGCCGAAAATGCGCGTCTCCATCGTCTCCGGCCCATTGAAGCGCAGATTCGCTTCGAGGCCGGTCAAGGCATCGGGCGACATCGCCGCGCGTTCTTCGAGCGCGATGCGGATTTCGTCGGCCCAATCGATATCGTCAGGCGACGCGGTGACGAGACCGAGGCGCTCCGCGTCGAGCGCCTTGACCGGCTGGCCGATCAGCGCGCGCGCCGCGCCGAGCGGCTCGGCTTCCTCGTAGAAGCGCCGCGCGAGCCGCGACTGATGCGTCACCATCGGATACAGGCCGAAGTTGACTTCCGACAGCGTGATCGCCGGCTCCTCGTCCTCGTTGTCGGGCAGCGCGGCCATGTAGGTGCGATCGGCGGCGAACGCGAGTTCCGCGAACGTGCCGGCGAAGCATGAACCCGGCTCGATCAGCGTGAAGATGGAGCGCGACGACACGTCGAGGCGCGCGAGCGTGCGGCGCAGCATACCGATCGTTTCGCGCACGAACCAGTGATCCCGGTGCTGCAGCAGCGTCGCATCGACCGCGAGCAGGTGGCGCGCGTTGCCTTCGGTCTTGAACACCCAGGTGCCGATGTCGAGCGCGTTGGTGCGCATCGAGAGGATCGCGTCGTCGAGTTCACGGGCGAATTGCAGCGGCCACCAGTCGGCGCCGGCCGCGACGATCGCGGCGATGCCGGTCGGTTGCTCGGTCTGTGGCGCCCGCGCAGTGAAGGTCGCCACACGTTTCGCGCGATCGATCGTGACGTCGACCGTCTGATAGCTGAGGCCAGCTTCGCGATCCGTGCGTTCGATGCGCGTGAGCGCGACGCCCGGCGCTGCGGCCGGACGATCGCTGTGCGCGCCGAGTTCGAGCGCGCGCGCCTGAATGGCCTGCTCGAACTGGTTCGGCTTCACGACTTCGTCGACGAGACGCCAGGTCTTCGCGCGTTCGCCGCGCACGCCCTCGACCACCGTGCAGAAG
Source organism: Paraburkholderia sp. Cpub6 (assembly GCF_014201065.1). Taxonomy (NCBI): domain Bacteria; kingdom Pseudomonadati; phylum Pseudomonadota; class Betaproteobacteria; order Burkholderiales; family Burkholderiaceae; genus Paraburkholderia; species Paraburkholderia sp. Cpub6. The sequence continues at coordinate 466,351 of NZ_JACHDM010000001.1, read as the reverse complement.
ATATCCGCGCGATCGTGGCGCACCTTGCGCTTATCGGTCACGCGCGTGAGTCCGCCGGTGCCGGGCAGCACGCCGAGCAGCGGCACTTCCGGCAGCGACACCGAAGAGGAACGATCGTCGATCAGATAGATTTCATCGCAGGCGAGCGCGAGTTCATAACCGCCGCCCGCGCACGCGCCGTTCACCGCGGCGAGAAACTTGAGCCCCGAATGGCGCGACGAATCTTCGAGCCCGTTGCGGGTTTCGTTCGTGAATTTGCAGAAGTTGACCTTCCACGCGTGCGATGACAGCCCCAGCATGAAGATATTCGCGCCCGAGCAGAACACCCGGTCCTTCAGGCTCGTCACCACCACCGTGCGGACTTCCGGATGCTCGAAGCGAATGCGCTGAATCGCGTCGTGCAGCTCGATGTCGACGCCGAGATCATACGAATTGAGCTTCAGCTTGTAGCCGTCGCGAATGCCGCCGTCCTCGGCAATGTCGATGCCGAGCGTCGCGACCGGACCGTTGAAGCTGAGCTTCCAATGCTTGTACTGCGACGGGTCGGTGCGATAGTCGACCGGCGCGGCCTGAGCAATGGCGGTGGGTGCTGTGGACATGGGGCGTCTCCTGACTGGACGATGCAATCTGTTTTTTTGCACAATAGTGCATCGTCATACCAGCGTAAAGCACTTTAGTGCATTTTTACGGGGAAACCCTGGCGCCCGCGATCGGTCAGCTCACGCGCGCCTCGTCGGGGGCTTCCGCCGCGAGACGCGCGGCGAGACGGTCGCGCAACTGCAGGTACGCATCGGCGAGCGTCTTTTCGCTGGTGTCGAACGACATGTCCGCGCGTCCGTACAGCTCGGCGCGCCCGGCGAGGATGCGCTTCAGGTCGTCCATCGCCTCGCGGTTGCCGGACATCGGCCGCAGATCGCCTTGCGCGACGACGCGGCGCATATGTTCCTCGGGCGTCGCCTGCAACCACACGGTGAAGCAGTGCGACAGCAGCAGGTTGAACGTGCCCGCTTCCGACACGAGCCCGCCCGGCGACGCGATCACCGCGTGCGGATGCTCGTGGATCACCGCCTCGAGCGCGCGTTGCTCGTAGCGTCGATACGCGCTCGCGCCGTACAGCGAATGAATCTCCGACGGCGGACAGCCCGCGAGCTGTTCAATCACGCGCGTGAGCTCGATGAACGGCACCTTGCGCTCCTGCGCGAGCATGCGCCCGAGCGTCGACTTACCCGCGCCGCGCAGGCCGATCAGCGCGATGCGGTCCTTGCGGTGCGGGTCGCGCGGCGCCTGCGCGAACATCTCGGCGAGCGCGATGCGCGCGCGCTGCAGTGCCGCCTGGTCGCGCCCCCGCAGCAGCTCGCGGATCAGCAGCCATTCGGCCGACGCGGTGGTTTCGTCGCCGATCACCTCGGCGAGCGAGCAGTTCAGCGTGGCCGCGAGCTGCCGCAGCACCAGCACCGACGCATTGCCGACGCCCGATTCGAGGTTCGCCAGATGCCGCTCCGACAAACCGGTTTCGGCCGCCAGCGTCTTGCGCGTCATGCCGCGGCGCGCGCGCAGCAAACGCACACGCTCGCCCATCGCGGTCAGGAACGGATCGCGTTCTTCGCGCTCGCCGCCACGTTCGGCCGTGCGTTCACCCGCGCGCCCGGTGCGTTCGGCGCGGGCCGCGCCGTCGTCGGTTTCGTCCAACGGTGCGGGAGGGTACTTTTGATTCATGTTTTGCGACCTCGTGACTACGATACATGTACTATAGTGCTTGACACGCACCAGGTGAACGGTTTAATTTTCGCCAAAAGCTGATCCAATCACAAACACAGTCGCGCGCCGCCTTGGCATTCCGGCCGCGTCACGGAGACGGCGCCGCAATACGCATGCACCCAAGTTCCGGCGGCCGGCGACCCGGCGGCCGGCCTGCGTGAGCGCGCTTCTGGAGGCTCGCATGTCCCCACAGGAATTCCAGCGCCTGATCGCAGGCGTCACTGGGCAACTCGCCGGGCGGCCGCTCGACGCCGCGCTCGCCGACTGGCTGAACGACACCTGGCCCGCCGGCAGCCCCACCTTTCACGAACTCGAGAACGCATGCCGCAGCGGCGTCGCCGAAGGCTGGCTGTGCAACCGCGAGGCCGGCGGCATCCGCTACGGCCGCATCTTCAAGGCGCTGCCCGACACGCACGGCTTTTCCGTCGACGTCGTCGACATGCAGGACATTGCCGGTCCGCACCACGTCCATCCGCAGGGCGAGGTCGATCTGATCATGCCCCTCACCGACGGCGCGACGTTCGACGGCCATCCGGCCGGCTGGTGCGTGTATGGCCCCGGCTCGGCGCATCGTCCGAGCGTCGCGAACGGCCGGGCGCTGGTGCTGTATCTGCTGCCGCAAGGGGCGATCGAATTCACGCGCGCGTGAGCCGCGAGCAGATCACGATCACCCAAGAGCCGGACCGTGTCCACGGATGGAGGAGACATATGGAAGCCCTGCTGGAAGCGAGCGCACGCGAGCCGGTTGCGCCGCCGCCCCCGCTGTTCAACTTCGCGAGGCATCTGTTCCAGTTGAACGAAGCGCGCGCGAGCAAAGTCGCCTATATCGACGACTACGGCGCGATGACCTACGGCGAACTCGAACAGCGAGCGCGGCGCTGCGCCAGCGCACTGCGTGCGCTCGGCGTACATCCCGAGGAACGCGTGCTGCTCGTGATGCTCGACACCGTATCGCTGCCGGTCGCATTTCTCGGCGCGCTTTACGCCGGCATCGTGCCGGTCGTCGCGAACACCTTGCTGAGCGCCGCCGACTATACGTACATGCTGACGCACAGCCACGCGCGAGCGGTGATCGTATCGGAACCGTTGCTACCTAACGTGACGGAGGCGCTGAGCAGCATCGACGACGACGGCTGCCAACCGATCGTCTCGCAGCCTCACGCCTGCACCGAAGCGCCGCTCGCGGCGCCCCGCTTCGAAACGCTGGTCGACACCGCGCTACCCGCCGTCAAAGGCTGTGCAAGCAATGCGGACGACATCGCGTTCTGGCTCTATTCGTCGGGCTCGACCGGCAAGCCGAAAGGCACCGTCCATACGCACGCGAATCTGTACTGGACCGCCGAGCTGTATGCGAAGCCGGTGCTCGGCATCGTCGAGAGCGACGTGGTGTTTTCGGCGGCGAAACTGTTCTTTGCATATGGGCTCGGCAACGCGCTGACGTTTCCGCTGTCGGTCGGCGCGACCGCGATCCTGATGGCCGAGCGCCCGACCGCCGAGGCGATTTTCGCGCGCCTCGTCCGGCATCGCCCGACCGTGTTCTACGGCGTGCCGACCTTGTACGCGAACATGCTGGTGTCGCCCAACCTGCCCGCGCGCGCCGACGTCGCGATCCGCGTGTGCGCGTCGGCCGGCGAGGCATTGCCACGCGACGTCGGCGAACGCTTCACCGCGCACTTCGGCGCCGAGATTCTCGATGGCATCGGCTCGACGGAAATGCTGCACATCTTCCTGTCGAATCGCGCGGGCGAAGTCGAATACGGCACGACCGGGCGCCCCGTGCCGGGCTACGAAGTCGAGTTGCGCGACGAAGCCGGGCGGCCGGTGCCCGATGGCGAAGTCGGCGATCTGTTCATCAAGGGGCCGAGCGCGGCGCTGATGTACTGGAGCAATCGCGAGAAAACGCGCGCGACGTTTCTCGGCGAATGGATCAGAAGCGGCGACAAATATCGGCGTCTCACGAACGGCTGCTATGTCTACGCGGGCCGCAGCGACGACATGCTGAAAGTGAGCGGCCAATATGTGTCGCCGGTCGAGGTCGAGATGGTGCTCGTCGCGCATCCGGCGGTGCTCGAAGCGGCGGTGGTCGGCGTCGATCATGGCGGGCTCGTGAAAACGCGCGCGTTCGTCGTGCTCAAACGCGACTTCATACCGTCCGACATGCTCGCCGAGGAACTGAAGACCTTCGTCAAGGCACGGCTCGCGCCGCACAAGTACCCGCGCAATATCGTGTTCACCGACGATCTGCCGAAGACCGCCACCGGCAAGATTCAACGCTTCAAGCTACGCGAACAGTCATAGGTGATTCATTGATGCAGAACCGAGGTACCGCCCCTGCCACTTCCTCCGCGAGTGCCGCCAGCCGCTTTGCCGAACTGCCGGCGAGCGCGTCGCATGGACCGCTGCGCATCGAGTACCGCTGGGTCAACGAGCAGGCGAATGCTCAGCAGGACGATTCGCCGATCGCGGTATTCCTGCACGAAGGTCTCGGCTCGATCGCGATGTGGCGCGACTGGCCGCAGACGTTGTGCGCGCGACTCGGCATGCGCGGGCTCGTCTATTCGCGGCCGGGCTACGGACTCTCGACAGCGCGTGCGCCTGACGACAAATGGCCGGTCGATTTCATGACCGCCCAGGCGCGCGACATCCTCCCCACCATGCTCGACGCGCTCGATATCGACCTGCGCCAACGCCAACGCATGTGGGTGATCGGTCATAGCGACGGCGGCTCGATCGCGCTGCTGTATGCGGCGCTGTACCCGGATGCGCTCGCGGGCGCGGTCGTGATCGCGCCGCACGTATTCGTCGAAGACATCTCGGTGCAAAGCATCGCCCAAACGAAGCAGCTTTACGAATCCACCGATCTTCGCGCGAAGCTCGCCCGCTATCACGCGGACGTCGATTCCGCGTTCTACGGCTGGAACGATATCTGGCTCGACCCTGCGTTCAGGCGGTGGTCGATCGTCGAGGCGCTCGCGCCGATCCGTCGACCGCTGCTCGCGATCCAGGGCCACGACGACAACTACGGCACGATGGCGCAGATCGACACGATCGCCGCGCGCGTGCCGCACGCGCAACTCGTGAAGCTCGACGCATGCGGACACTCGCCGCATCGCGACGCGCCCGCCGCGCTCAACGACGCGGTCGAAGCGTTCGTGCGCGCACAACGATAAGCGGCGCCTGCCTGTTACCGATACTTCATAAAAATTACACGGATCGGCGATTATGCTGCTGCATCGCTGACCTCGGCACATCGATTGCGAGGCATCCCTTCCCCGCCCGGAGACCGTGCCATGCCCTTCGTGTCGAAGCCGATTCGTCCGCCCCATCGCAAACGTTTGACGGGCGCCATCGCGGTGATCGCGCTGTGCGCGCTAGCGGGAGCGTGCAGCGACGACGCCCCGCCCGCCGGCACGAATACGATCAGTTCAACCGACCATTCCGCCGCTAACCCCGGCGACCCATCGATCGCCCCGCCGCCGGCCGACTCCGCGCCGCCGACGCTGACGATCCAGACACCGGCGGCACCCGCATCCGAAGCCGGCACGGCGCTGTCCGCCACCTCGCCGCCGCTGGCCAGCCCCGTCATCCATACCGTCGATTGAGAATCGCACCGCGCGCGGCGGCTAGCCCGCCTTCGCGCGTCCGACGCAGCATCGCCGTTTCAGTACCGCAATTTGTCGTCCCCGTGCCATTTTCCTCCACCGAAGATCAAAGCCACCACCGCCCCAACCATGACCTCAAACAATCGTCGTGATTTTCTGCGCTCGGCCGCGCAAGCCGCCGGTTCCTTCACCGCGTTGAGCATGCTGCCGCCGGGCATCCGCAATGCGCTCGCGATTCCGGCCAACAACCGGACCGGCACGCTCCGCGACGTCGAGCACATCGTCGTGCTGATGCAGGAGAACCGTTCGTTCGACCACTACTTCGGCACGCTCAAAGGCGTGCGCGGCTTCGGCGACACGCGCGCGATCAACCTCGCGAACGGCCAGCCGGTGTGGTATCAGCCGCAAACCGCCGATGCCAGCGGTGCCAGCTACGTGCTGCCGTTCCGTCCGGGCGCGCCGAACCTCGGCCTGCAATTCCTGCAGGATCTCGCGCACGACTGGGGCTCCACGCATGCCGCATGGAACGGTGGCCGCAACGATCAGTGGGTACCGTCGAAAGGCGCGACCACGATGGCCTACCTGACGCGCGACGATATCCCGTTCCACTATCAGCTCGCCGACGCATTCACGATCTGCGACGCCTACCACTGCTCGCTGATGGGCCCGACCGATCCGAATCGCTACTACATGTGGAGTGGCTGGGTCGGCAACGACAGCAGCGGCGGCGGCCCGGTAATCGACAATTCGGAACTCGGCTACGGCTGGTCGACCTACCCCGAAGTGCTGCAGAACGCGGGCATCTCGTGGAAGATCTATCAGGACATCGGCACCGGGCTCGACGCGAACGGCTCGTGGGGCTGGACGCAGAACGCGTACATCGGCAACTACGGTGACAACTCGCTGCTGTATTTCAATCAGTACCGCAACGCGCAGCCGGGCAACCCGCTATACGACAACGCGCGGACCGGCACCAACGCGGCCAACGGCGACGGCTACTTCGACATTCTGAAGCGCGACGTGCAGAACGGCACGCTGCCGCAGGTGTCGTGGATCGTCGCGCCCGAAGCGTACAGCGAGCATCCGAACTGGCCGACCAACTACGGCGCGTGGTACATCGATCAGGTGCTGCAGATCCTCACGTCGAACCCGGACGTGTGGAGCAAGACCGTGCTGCTGATCAACTACGACGAAAACGACGGCTTCTTCGATCACATCGCCGCACCGTTCGCGGCCGCGTCGAGTGCCAACGGTTTGTCGACCGTCGACATCACGCACGAAATCTATGCCGGCGATGCGAAGAACGTCGCCGGGCCGTACGGGCTCGGACCGCGCGTGCCGATGCTGGTGGTCTCGCCGTGGTCCAAAGGCGGCTATGTGTGCTCGGAAGTGTTCGACCATACGTCGGTGATCCGCTTCATCGAAAAGCGCTTCGGCCAGCAGCACAATCTCGGCGAATCGAACATCACGCCGTGGCGTCGCGCGGTGTGCGGCGATCTGACCTCCGCGTTCAACTTCGCGAATCCGAACGCGTCGGTGCCGTCGCTGCCGGGCACGAGCGGCTACGTGCCGGCCGACCAGAACCGTCACCCGGACTACGTGCCGCAACCGCCGACGGTGCAGACGGTGCCGAAGCAGGAAGCGGGCGTGCGCCCGGCGCGCGCGTTGCCGTACGAACTGTTCGTGCGCGTCGACGAAGGCTCGAACGGCAAGCTGACGATGCGCTTCGTCAACACGGGCCGCGCGGGCGCGGTGTTCCTCGTGTACGCGGCCAATAGCGCCGACGCGCCGCGCAGCTATACCGTCGAAGCGGGCAAGCATCTGCAGGACACGCTGCTGCTCAACGCCGACGGCAGCTACGACTTCAGCGTGCACGGGCCGAACGGCTTCCTGCGCCGCTTCGCGGGCAAGGTGGTCGCACGGAACTGGTGGAAAGGTTCGGACACCGCACGGCCGGCCGTCGCCGAAGGCTACGATGTCGCGAACGGCAATCTGCAACTGCGGCTCGAGAACGTCGGCAGCGCGCGTTGCCAGTTCACGATCGTCAACGCGTACGACGCGAGCCATATGATCAAGCATTCGGTACGCGGCGGCGACACCGACAATCTGTACCTCGATCTGCGCAAAGCATACGGCTGGTACGATCTCGCGATCACCGTCGATACGGACCCGACGTTCGCGCGCCGCATCGCCGGTCATGTCGAGACGGCAAACAACAGCATGAGCGATCCGGCGCTGGGCGGCTGAGCGTCGCTGTAACCCAACGCTGCAAAAGCAACGGCCGCTGCCTCTTCGGGCACAGCGGCCGTTTTTCATCCAGCTCTCGAACGCAAGCCCGCAATCGCGCGCGAGCGTCTACGATTCGAAATCGAGCCCGCCGATCAACGTAACCCGCTCACCCTGCGTGTGCGTGGAGAAATCGAGTTCGCGCGCCTGGGTCCACGCATTGAGCTTGCGCGGCAGCGCGGCCAGATATCTGGCGAAACGCGTCGCGCCCTGCTCGCCCATCAGCCTTTCTATTTCGTCGCTGTCCCAGGTCAGATACAGATTCAACGGATGCGGGTAATGACCGAGCTCATCGAGCGGCGTGGCGTGAATCCGCACGCGGGTGGGCTGACCCTGTTCGCCATGCGGCAACACGTCGGTGTGCACGGTCTTGGCGATACACGCGGCGATCGCCTCGGCAATGCGCGGCGCGAACTCCTGGTCGAAACGAATTGCACTCTCGGGGCGCATCCAATCTCTCCGCTGTGATTCCCATCGTGGGTTGGTCATCGTAGCAGACTCAGTTTTTCGCCGGTGAGATCGCGTCCGCACCGTGCGTCACCGCCTCGCGCAGCGTCTTGCGGATCACCTTGCCGGTGGCCGTCATCGGCAGGCTTTCGACGAAGCGAATCTCGCGCGGATATTCGTGCGCGGCCAGACGCGTCTTCACGTGCTGCTGGATCTCGCGCACGAGTGCATCGTCGCCGACGAAACCCGCTTTCAGCACGACGAACGCCATCACGATTTCGGTGCGCTCGCGATCGGGGGCGCCGACCACGGCCGCCATCGCGACGGCCGGATGACGCAGCAGCGAATCCTCGATCGACGCCGGCCCAATCCGGTAACCGGCGCTCGTGATCACGTCGTCGCCACGACCGACGAAGCGAATGAAGCCGTCCGCGTCGCGCGTGCCGAGATCGCCGGTCAGCAGAAACCTGCCGCGGAATTTGTCGTTGGTGGCAGCAACGTTCCGCCAGTAGCCGAGAAACATCACCGGATCGGGCGCGGCCACCGCGATATCGCCGATCGCGCCGGGCGGCAGCTCGTTGCCGGCGGCGTCGACGATCGCGACACGGTGCCCCGGCACCGCGCGCCCGATCGCGCCGAAGCGCGGCTCGAACAGCGCCGCGCACGACGACACCACGACGTTGCACTCGGTCTGCCCGTAGAACTCGTTGATCGTCACGCCGAGTGCGTCGCGCCCCCAGCCGATCAGTTCCTCGCCCAGCGATTCGCCGCCGCTCGCGACCGATTGCAACGCGAGACGCAGATGGGCGGGCCGCTCGACGCCGCGCATCATCTTCAGCGCGGTCGGCGGTAGAAACGCATGGGAGACCGCGTGACGCGCGAGCAGATCGAACGCGGCGTGGCCGTCGAATTTCGCAAAACGGCGCGCCAGCACCGCGACACCGTGATGCCACGATGGCAGCAGCACGTCGAACAGCCCGCCGATCCACGCCCAGTCAGCGGGCGTCCACATCAGCGTCGCGCGCGCGGGAAAGCCCTGCTGCGACATCTCGACGCCGGGCAGGTGCCCGAGCAAAACGCGATGCCCGTGCAACGCGCCCTTCGGTTTTCCGGTCGTGCCCGACGTATAGATGATGATCGCCGGATCGTCCGCGGCGGTGTCGGCCGGCGTGAACTCGGCGCAAGCGCCATTCAACGCCTGCCAGAACGACCGCACGGGCGCGTCCGATGCATCGTCATCCTGCTCGATATCGACACTGAACACGTGTCGCAACTCGGGCAGCGCGCCGCGAATTTCGTCGATCTTTTGCACGCCGGCGTGATCGGTGATCAGCGCGAGCGCGCCGCTGTCGCCGAGCCGATGCTCGATCGCGTCCACACCGAACAGCGCGAACAGCGGCACCGCGACCATGCCGGCCTTGTAGGCCGCGAGATGCGCGATGGCCGTTTCGATCGATTGCGACAGAAAGATGCCGATGCGCTCGCCGCGCCGCGCGCCCGCCGCGAGCAGCGCATTGGCGAAGCGGTCGGACAAGGCTTTCAGTTCGTCGAACGTATAGCGGGTCGCGCGGCCGTCGGCGTCTTCGTAGATCAGCGCGAGACGCCCCGAGCCATCGGCCCACCTGTCGCATGTGTCGACGCCGATGTTGTAGCGCGGTGGAATACGCCACGCGAATCTGGCCGTGAGCGAATCGTAAGTCTCGCCGTCGAGGTTCATCGGGTCTCCTGGATATCGTCGTTGTCGCTGCATGGCGTGATGCATGGTCCGTCGCTTGCTGCCTCTGCGCGCATGGCCGGTGTTCCGCAGTTTAGCCCACGAGCTTGCGCACTCAGTTGATGCATTGCCGTGCGCAACTGAATTCGCCAGATACGACATAGTCCCGCTCATAATCGCCGACTCGTGGCGCTGAACTCAACGTTTTGCGACAACTCCTGTGCGATTCAAGCCCTTTACATCTGACCTGTGCCGTGCCCGTCTAGGATCGTTACACAGGTTCGGCGTCCATGTTGCGCCGCACGATCGCTACCCTGGATGACATATGCGCAAGGCAAGGTTTGCATCGTTCTGGCATGGCCCGGAGCTTTCTCCCTACGAGATCGCCTGTCTGAATTCGTTCACGCTGTACGGCAGCGAGGTCGCGCTCTATAGCTACGAGCCGATCGACACTCTGCCGCCCGGCGTGATCGCGAAGGACGCGACCACGATACTGCCGCGCGACTCGCTGAACGACTTCCCGATTCACGGCGTGCCGTCGATGCAGCATTTCACCGACTATTTCCGCTTCGTGATGTTCACGAAGACCGATGAGATCTGGGTCGATACCGACATGCTGCTGCTACGCGATTTCGATCTCAACGCCAAGGGCGATCTGATCGGCCGGGAAACCCAGTCGAGCATCTGTAATGCGATTCTGAGGCTCGATCCGGATCAGCCGCGCTTGCACGAGGCGATCGAACGGGTCGAAGCGATGAAAGGCCGGGCGCTGAAGTGGGGCGACACCGGCCCGCGTCTGCTGACCGCCATCTACGGCGTGAAGGCCGGTCTTCCCGAAAGCCTGTTCTATCCGGTGCACTTCAACGATTACTACAAGGTGTTCCTGCCGCGCTATTTCGACGAGTGCGCGGCGCTCTGTTCCAATGCGTACACGCTGCATCTGTGGAACAACCGGGTGGTCAAGATGGGCCTGTTCAAGCGCATCGGCCCCCCCGTTGGGTCGTTCCTGCACCACGTGTTCGAGCAAACCGGCGCCAACACGCTGTTTCGCGAGTTTTATCCGGCGAGCGTGATGCAGGCGATGATCGACAACGCGGTGGGCAAAGTCGGTAGCGACGAAGGCGTGCGCAAGCTGCTGCGCGTCGGCGTGCCGATGGTCACGACGGCCATCGCGCGCAGACTCGGCGCCTGAGAGTTCGCAGCTTCAGTTCGCGCCGCCCCTGCCCGAGCCCTGCGCCTGCTCCAGCACGAAGTCGATGAACGTCGCCGCCGCGCGCGTGTGATGCCGATCCGGCATGTACAGCATGTACATGTGCGTGCCGAAGATGCTGAGCCGCCAGGCATCGAGCGCGGTCAGCACAGCGCCGAGCTTCAGATCGTCCTGCACCACGTAGTCGGGCACGAGTCCGACACCGAGACCGGCCAGCACCGCCTGGCGCAAAAATAGAAAGTTTTCCGAAATAATCGTCGGTTCGAGCAGGACTTCATGACGCTCGTCGCGCAGATACGCGGCGAGCCGCAACTGCTTGCCGATCACGGCCGCGGTAATCAGCGGCGCGGTGCGCAGGTCGTCGAGCGTCGCGGGCATGCCGTGTGTCCGCGCGAATTCGAGGGATGCGCAGGCCACGTACCGGACTGGCCCCATGTCCCGCGCGACGAGGTTTTGCGGCGGCTCCGACATCACGCGCACCGCGATGTCGATCTCGTCGCGCATCAGATCCTCGACGCGGTTCTCGAACATCACATCGAGCACGATACCCGGATACAGCCGCTTGAACGCGATCAGCCAGTCGGACATCACGAGCTGGCCATAGCCGCTCGGCACGCTGAGCCGCACGCGCCCCTGCAGGCTCTGGCCCAGTGTCGTCACCGACTCGCGCGCGGCCAGCAGCGCGTTGCGGATCGTGCGGCCGTGCTCGTAGAGCCGCAGACCGATCTCGGTCGGCTCGACGCGACGCGTGGTGCGTCGCACCAATTGCAGGCCGACCGAACGCTCGAGCTGATTCAGGTGATAGCTGACGTTCGCGCGGCTCATCTTGAGCCGGCGTGCCGCTTCGCTCAGATTGCCGGCGTCGAGGATGTCGACGAGCAGGGTCAGCGAGTTGACGTCCATCGCCCAGTCTTTGTCAAAATAACTTTGACAGTCTGTCAATCAACGGTGTAATTGTCAATGAACGTTGACCACTCCAGAATGGGACGATCCGGCGCGCCTCGCCATCCTCAAACGGAGACACCTACGATGACCCTTTCCACCTCAGCCGACGTCGTCACGCGCGAATTGCACGGCAAGGTCCTGCTCGTCACGATCGACCACGCGCCGGTCAACGCGCTATCCGCCGACGTGCGGCGCGGTCTGCTGGCCGCGATCGAAACCGCCGACGCCGCCCGCGCGGTCGAAGCCGTGCTGATCGTCGGCGCGGGGCGCAACTTCATCGCCGGTGCCGATATTCGCGAGTTCGGCAAGCCGCCGGTGCCGCCTTCGCTGCGGGACGTGTGCAACCGCATCGAGGCATGCACGAAACCCGTGATTGCCGCGCTGCAGGGCGCGGCGCTCGGCGGCGGGCTCGAAGTGGCGCTCGCCGCGCATTACCGGATCGCCGTCGACGGCGCGAAGCTCGGCCTGCCCGAAGTGCAGCTGGGTCTGCTGCCTGGCGCGGGCGGCACGCAACGCACGCCGCGTCTGATCGGCGCGCCGGCGGCGCTCGACCTGATGCTGAGCGGCCGTCACGCGAGCGCGAAGGAGGCGCTCGCGCTCGGCCTCGTCGACCGTCTCGGCGACAGCGGCGACATCCTCGCCGAAGGGCTCGCCTACGCGCACGAGCTGCTCGCCGCGCACGCGCCGGTACGTCGCACGCGCGACGCCGCCGCATTGATCGATCGCGCCGCGAGCCGCGCCGCCGTCGCGAAAGCGCGTGACGAAACCGCGAAGAAAGCGCGCGGCCTGTTCTCGCCGCTGAAAATCGTCGATGCCGTCGAAGCCGCGATCGAACAGCCCTTCGAGGAGGGCTTGAAGCTCGAACGCAAGCTGTTCCTGCAATGCCTCGACAGCCCGCAGCGCGCCGGCCTGGTTCACGCATTCTTCGCCGAGCGCGAAGTGCTGAAGGCGCCCGAAACGCGCGACGCGAAACCGCGCGCGCTCGAGGCGATCGGCGTGATCGGCGGCGGGACGATGGGCGCGGGCATTGCGGTCGCAGTGCTCGACGCGGGGCTGCCCGTCACGCTGATCGAACGCGACGAAGCGGCGCTCGCGCGTGGCCGCGCGCACATCGACAAGGTCTACGACGGGCTGATCGTCAGGGGCCGCCTCACCGCTGAGAAGAAAGCCGCGACCATGGCGCGCTGGAGCGGCAGCACGTCGTACGATGCGCTTGCTCACGCCGACCTCGTGATCGAAGCCGTGTTCGAAGATCTCGACGTCAAAAAGGCCGTACTCGCCGAGCTCGATCGCGTCTGCAAGTCCGGTGCGGTGCTCGCGACCAACACGTCGTATCTGGACATCGACGCGATCGCAGCCAGCATCTCGCGCCCCGCCGACCTAATCGGCCTGCACTTCTTCTCGCCCGCCAACATCATGAAGCTGCTCGAAGTCGTGGTGCCGAAGCAGGTCAGCGCCGATGTCGTCGCGACTGCGTTCGAGTTCGCGAAGAAGCTGCGCAAGACGCCGGTGCGCGCCGGCGTGTGCGACGGCTTCATCGGCAATCGCCTGCTTGCCGTGTACCGCGCCGCCGCGGACGCGCTGATGGAAGACGGTGCATCGCCGTATCAGATCGACGCGGCGGTGCGAGCGTTCGGCTTGCCGATGGGCCCGTTTCAGGTGGTCGATCTCGCGGGCGGCGACATCGGCTGGGCGGCGCGCAAACGCCGCGCGGCCACGCGCGACCCGAACGCGCGCTACGTGCAGATCGCCGACCGCCTGTGCGAGCGCGGCTGGTTCGGCCAGAAGACCGGCCGCGGATTCTATCTGTACCCCGAAGGATCGCGCGGCGGCATGCCCGATCCCGAAGTCGAGGCGATCATCGACGCCGAGCGTGCGCGCGCGGGCATCACGCCGCGCAGCTTCACCGACGAGCAGATCATGCGCCGCTATCTGGCCGCGATGATCAACGAAGGCGCGAACGTCGTCCACGAAGGTATCGCGCTGCGCCCGCTCGACGTCGACGTGACCCTGCTGTACGGCTACGGCTTTCCGCGCTACCGCGGCGGTCCGATGAAATACGCGGATAGCGTCGGCCTGCCGACGATTCTCGCCGACATCCGCGAGTTCGCGAAGGAAGACCCGCTGTTCTGGCGGCCGTCGCCGCTGCTCGTCGAGCTGGTCGAGCGCGGCGCGGATTTCGCGAGCCTGAACACGACGGCCTGAACCACCACGAACATTGACGGAACGACTGCGATGGATCTGAACTTCACCTCCGAGGAAGAAGCGTTTCGCGCCAGCGTGCTGGCGTTTCTGCGCGACAAGCTCCCGCGACGTCTCGCCGGCAAGGTGCACGGCGGGCGGCGTCTGACGCGCGACGACATGGCCGAGTGGCACGCGATTCTGAACGCGCAAGGCTGGCTCGCGAATCACTGGCCGAAAGAGTACGGCGGCCCGGGTTGGAGCGCAGTGCAGAAATTCATCTTCGAAAACGAATGCGCACTCGCCGGCGCGCCACGCGTCGTGCCGTTCGGCGTCAACATGCTCGGGCCGGTGCTGATCAAGTACGGCAGCGAGGCGCAGAAGCGTCACTGGCTGCCGCGCATTCTCGATGGTTCCGACTGGTGGTGCCAGGGCTATTCGGAGCCGGGCGCGGGCTCCGATCTCGCGTCGGTCAAGACGACGGCAGTGCGCGGCAAGGACGCGCAGGGCGAGCACTACCTCGTCAATGGCCAGAAGACGTGGACCACACTCGCTCATTACGCGAACATGATCTTCTGCCTCGTGCGCACCGCGACCGACGTGCGCAAACAGGAAGGCATCAGCTTTCTGCTGATCGACATGAACACGCCGGGCGTCGAAGTCCGGCCGATCATCACGCTCGACGGCGAGCACGAGGTCAATGAAGTGTTCTTCACCGACGTGCGCGTGCCGGTCGGAAATCTCGTCGGCGAAGAAAACAAGGGCTGGACCTACGCGAAATATCTGCTTACGTACGAGCGCACCAATATCGCCGGCGTCGGCTTTTCCGTCGCCGCCTTCAACCGTCTGCGCAAGATCGCCGCGACACAGTTGCGCAATGGCCGGCCGCTCGCCGAGGATCCGGCGTTCGCGGCACGCATGGCGCGCGTCGAGATCGATCTCGAGAACATGAAGACGACCAACCTTCGGGTGATCGCGGCCGTGGCGGGCGGCGGCGTGCCCGGTGCCGAGAGTTCGATGCTGAAGATTCGCGGCACGGAGATCCGTCAGGAGATCTCGTCGCTGACGCGGCGTGCGATGGGCGCTTATGCGCAGCCATTCGTCGAGCAAGCGCTGCACGAAGGCTTCGACGGCGTGCCGGTCGGCCCCGACGAAGCCGCGAGTGCCGCGTCGCAGTACTTCAATAATCGCAAGCTGTCGATCTTCGGCGGCTCGAACGAAATCCAGAAGAACATCATTTCCAAAATGATCCTCGGACTGTAAGAGGCGCACGTCATGAATTTCCAGCACACCGAAGACCGCCGCATGCTGGCGGATACGCTGAATCGATTTATCAGCGAGCAGTACGGCTTCGCGACGCGCGATGAAATCGCACGCTCGACGCAAGGCTTCAACACCGAATTGTGGGCACGCTTCGCGGAGCTTGGCGTGATCGGCGCACTGTTCGACGAAGCGAGCGGCGGTTTTGGCGGCGGCGGGTTCGATATTTCCGTGGTGTTCGAGAGCATCGGCCGCGGGCTCGTCGTCGAACCGTTTCTCGATACGCTGGTCGTCGGCCGGGCGATCGCTCGCAGCGGCGGCGACCTGCAGAATGCGGCACTGGGTTCGTTGATCGACGGCTCGCGGATCGTTGCGCTCGCGCATGGTGAACCGGACAGTCATTACGAGCTTGCCCGGGTCGCGACGACGCGCGCGCGCCGCAGCGTAAATGGCAACAGCGGCGTGTGGACGTTGCACGGCGCAAAGGCCGTCGTTCAGCATGGCGAGCATGCTCAGGTGTTCCTCGTCTCGGCACGCACGAGCGGCGAGGACGATGCCGAAGCCGGCATCACGCTGTTTCTGGTGCCGAGGGACGCGACGGGTGTGAGCGTGCGCGGCTACCGCAAGATCGACGGAGGACGCGCGGCCGAAGTGACGTTCGACGACGTCACGCTCCGCGACGACACCGTGCTCGGCTCAGTGGATCACGGCTTTGCGACGCTCGAATATGCGGTGAGTTGCGGCGTGCTCGCGCTGTGCGCGGAAGCGGTCGGCGCCATGGACGTCGCGAAAGACTACACGCTCGACTATCTGCGCACGCGCCAGCAGTTCGGCGTGCCGATCGGCAGCTTCCAGGCGTTGCAGCATCGCATGGCCGATTTGCTGCTTGAAATCGAACAGGCGCGCTCGGCGGTGATCAACGCGGCGGCGGCGCTCGACGGCGAACGAAACGCGCGTGAGCGCGCGGTGTCGGCGGCGAAGTACAGCATCGGCCGGATCGGCACGCGAGTCGCGGAGGAATGCATCCAGTTGCACGGCGGGATCGGTATGACGTGGGAACTGCCGCTCGCGCATTACGCGAAGCGGCTCGTGATGATCGATCATCAGCTTGGGGATGAGGATCATCATCTGGAGCGGTTTGTGGCGTTGGGGGCTCAAGGGCGGTGATTCGTGTGCGCTTGCGAATGCGAACGCGTGCCGGTGACAAGTCTGCCAGATTGCACTCGCCTATTCTTGAGGAGCTGAACGTGCCAAACGAATCAAAAAAGTTGAGCGATGCCGGACGGACTGCATTGCGGATGCACGAGGGCGCTGTCCTTCGCTACGACAACGACGTAGCGAACAATTGCACCTTCGGGATAGGCACGCCTGCGTACTTTGGCCGATGCACCAATGACGAAATGCGGCGGCCGGTGACCTTGGCAGATGTCAACGCTCAACTCGCAACAAGGGTTCGCGCCGTGGAAGGTTCGGTCAAAAGCCGAGTTACGGATCATGAGCTAACGCAGCGGCGGTTCGACGCTCTCGTGAGCTATACCTATAACACGGGCGCAACCGGCGCCCGACAGGCGTTAGCTGTAGCAAATCGTGGGCAGAACGATGAAGTCGCAATCGAAATGGCACGCAACGTCTATGTACATCCTCGCGATGCCCACGGGCGACGGCTACCGGCAGTGCGAGTGCCAGGCTTGGTAAATCGCCGCCGCGAAGAAGCGGCGTCGTTCCTGATGTAGAGCCAGCAATGAGGCGGCTGTGTGTCGCACTTGCGCTTGTTAGCAGTTCGGCACTGGCCGCCGCATCCAATCCAGCCGACGTCATCGCAACCCGCAGTGGACTGCCCGCCAGTGAGGTCGACGCGGCCCTGTCGCATTGCGACGCGAATCAGATGAGCATGAATCTGTGCGCGTGGCGCGATCAGATCGTCGCGGAGCAGAAGCTGGAGCAGCTCGTCAAGGGCAAGGCCGCGGTGTCGGCGAGTTGCAAAGCGGCGATCGAGAAGAGGCTCACCGCGTGGAAAACGCGCCGTGACGCCAATTGCAAAAAATCGGCTTCGCGAGAATGGGGCGGCGGGTCGATGCTGCCCACGGCGGTCGCGATGTGCAAGACAGCCGAAACCGAGCGCATGAGCAAAGCAATCGAGGCTTCGGGATGCAGATGAGCGTGGGCGAAGCGTTGACAGCGGGAAACGCTGCCCCGCGCGACGGGCAAGAAAAAAGGACTTACGGCTTTCACCGTAAGTCCTTTTGATCTTTTTGGTCGGGGCGAGAGGATTTGAACCTCCGACCACCTGCACCCCATAAAGATTTATAACGATCCGGAGTCCTACTGAAACGTTCGGTACACCTGTATAATCAATGCTGTACGGAAAGTTAGTGTCCAGATGAGTCCGGTCATGATCGGCTCAATCTGGCGATATTCCGGTAACGGGACGGTAACGGATAATGAAAATGGGAAAGCTCACAGTACGGGGCATTGAAAGCGCGAAGCCGAAGAAGACAGCCTATCATCTGGCCGATGGTGATGGCCTGCGGCTGCGGATCGCCACCGACGGCTCGAAGTCATGGCAGGTCAAATACACGGCAAATGGCAAGGAGACGACCGTCACGCTGGCCCGCCGCTATGGTGCCCGCACCGATGACGGCCATCTATCGCTCGAGGATGCCCGCTTCGAGGCGACGGCCATTCGCGCGAAAGCCCGTCAAGGCATCGACCATCAAGTCGAGCAGGCGCAGCGTATGGCTGCCGAGCGCAAGCGCCACGAAGATGAACAGCAACGTCTGACCGTACGCCAGTTGTTCACGGAATGGAGCGCACTCGATCTCGTGCGCCGCAAGGACCGGGGTGCAGAAACCAGCCGCGGCCTCGAAAAGGATGTATTGCCGAAACTCGGTAACCGTCACGCCGATACGATCCGGCGCGCCGACATCATGTCGGTGCTCGATGCGGTCAAGGCACGCGGCGCCGCGCGCCTCGCCAACCGGTTGCTCGCCGAACTGCGCCAGATGTTCGGCTTTGCGCTGGTGCGCGAAATCGTCACCGCCGATCCGACGGCCGGCATCGAGAAGAAGCACGTAGGTGGCCACGAGGCGGAACGCGAACGTGTGCTGTCCGAAGCCGAAATCCGTGCACTGCAAACGAAACTCGCGAATGGGAATCTGCTGAAAACGACACAGCATGCTGTCTGGGTGATGCTCGCGACACTCGCACGGATCGGCGAACTGACGCGGGCACGCCGCGCCGATATCGATCTGGAGGCGGGTACCTGGCTTATTCCGGCGGACCACTCAAAGAACGCGAAAGAACATACGATCTATTTGAGCGAGTTCGCAAAGCTGCATCTGGAAACGCTGCTCGGACTGAGCGACGACGAAGTCTGGCTTTTCCCGGCTAGCCGCAAGGATGGACCGGTATCCTCAAAGTCGATTACAAAGCAGATCTATGACCGCCAGGGCGCTGCAAACGGTAAGCCGCTCAAGCATCGCAGCCAGCATATCGACGCGCTCAGCTTGCCAGGTGGACGCTGGACACCACACGATCTGCGCCGCACGGGCGCCACCCTCATGGGTGAACTCGGCGTGCATGGCGATGTGATCGAAAAGTGTCTGAACCATCTTGAACAGAACAAGATTAAACGCACCTACCAGCGGGCGGTCCGGCAGCAGGAACAGGCGGACGCGTGGCGCCAGATTGGCGCGCGTTTAGAGATCCTGATGGATAGCGCGTCCAACGTGGTGCCATTCCGCCAGGATGTTGCGCTGTCTGCGGCTGCATAGGGCGCGCGGCTACCGCTCCAAAGACTGAAACTTGCGCCATGTTTACTGAATGCCCGAACGATGCGTGCGTGATTCGGCGCAACCTTCCGACGGCCATGCCCCCCTTAAAAGGCTACATCGCGGCATGGCGACTAAATTGTTAATAACATCCATCTAGGCTAATCAACGATTTGCTCATCCTGCGCTGGCGTCAGAGGCTGCGTGCGGCCGATACTGTTTGCAAGGACTTCCTCGGAGAGTCAAGCTCGGGGTTCGATTTTCGGCGCCCGTAGAGATGCGCAGCGTCGGCAATCCGTGCGTGACGCTGGTGGACTCATATATCTCTCCTGTTGGTGGCTTCTGCTCTTACAGTTCGAAGCAATACCAGGAACAGACTGCGTCTTTGCAAACGGCCTTGTTGCCCGAAGCGGATCGGGCGGGCCACGATATGAGCCGCACAGGAGAACCCTATTTGAAAACCGGCGAACTGGCATAGGACGTTGAGCCTTATGCGGTAATGACTCGCCAACAGAATCGTCGGGTTCTTCTCCCGTTCGGTCCGACCTCGTCTTGCTATCGCGTCGAGCAGTAGTGAATTGCAGGTCAATCGGTCATACAGCAGCGGGCGGTAACCGTGGATGCAGCGGGTGGCGCTGCCATGCATTGGCATCGTGACGCTCGCCTTTGGCGAGCATCGCCCACAACATGCGGGCGTGCTTGTTTGCAATCGCAATCACGTCTTGTGATAGCCCTTGCGTTCATGGAGCTGCCTGATCCATCGTTGCAGGCGGCTCGCGTGCGTGGGGTCCGCACGCAGTGCCGACTGCAAGGTACTTCGGGCGCCCTGAACGAGCAGCGTGCGCAGATAGACATTGCCTCTCAGGCTGATGTGTCCCAGCCGCGTCCTGCCGCCAGAGCTGTGCTGGCGCGGCGTCAGGCCCAGCCAGGACCGAACTGCCGGCCGTTGCGGAAGATCTTTGCATCCGGAACGGTCGCAGCCAGCGCGCTGGAGGTCACCGGACCGATGCCGAGCAGTTCGCTGGCGCGTCTCGCGACGTCATTGTTTCTGGCGTGAGTGGCGATCTGCTGGTCGCAGCGCGCAAGCCGCAGGTTCAGCGCCGCCAGTTGTTCACGCACCTCCAGCAGCATGGCGTGCACCGGGCCAGGTAGCCTGGGGTCTTCGATCAGCGTAGGCAATGCGTCGAGGAACCGGTCTGCAGTACGCGCAATCACCACTCCGAATTCGGCCAGCAGACCGCGAGTGCGGTTCAGTAGTGCTGTGCGCTCCTCGTGCCAGCCTGCACGCAAGCTATGCCACGCCAGGATCGCCTGCTGTTCGACCGACTTGATCGCCACGAAGCGCATCGTCGGCTGCCGGGCTGCAACGGCGATCGCCTCGGCATTGGCCGCATCGTTCTTGCCGCTCAGCCTGAACGGTTTGACGAACTCGGCGGGAATGAGTCGTGAGGTATGACTACGCGCGGCAAACCAGCGACCCCAGTGGTGGGCCGATGCGCAGGCTTCCATCGCGACGCGGCACGGAGACAGCTGTTCGGCCCATCGCGCGAACGCCTCGCGTCGCAGCACGCGCCGCTGCAGCACAGCACCCTGGCATCGAGCACGCAGATCGCGAACACATCCTTTGCCAGGTCGATCCCGACGGTAGTAAGCTGGTCCATGACTTCCCCTCCTGTTCAGATTGGTGGCTGACACCTCAATCCTGGCACTCGATGCCGTACGACCTCAACCTCGCCTCAGGTTGAGGAAGTCCCTCACATTTGAAAAAGTCGAGCTGCGCAGTTCTTGCACCGTAGGCTAGAAGTTCGGCCTCTCAGATCGAGCCACAAACCGCTCGCAGTACTCAGTTAAGGGTAGAACGACCCGTGAAAACCTCGTGAGATAGTCAGTCATCGATTTTTTCAACAGTATCGGCCATTAAGCGTCGTTCGCATGCGTCGTCGGTCGGACGCCCAAGCGTCGGCTCCATCCCGTAACCGGCCATCCGATTGTCAAAGACGAACGCTCCTTCGTCGGCCGAAGCGGACGGTACCCGATCAGGAGCGTGCGGCCGTTCCAGATCACGTTGCCGACATTCGCGGCCTGATGTTGGCGAATGTCAGCTTTCGTTATTGGCTATTGAGTCTTCTCAACCCAAAGCCGACATTTGACGCTCGGTGCTGGGGGGCAGCTCAGCGAGCTGACCCCGCCATTCAGCGCGCGTTCGGTCGGCGCTGTAATCCGGCAAGCTGTTCGCTCATGTCCCGTGCAATTTGAAAAAAATATTTCTATGCTAAGAACGGGAGGGGCTTGCAGAGTCGGTCGCCTACCACTGACACCGCACGCCACTCTATAACCTTGGTCGCGACGTTCGAAGGATGCCAATGCACCGAGCGTTACATGAAATTCCGTGCTCTGAGTTGGAATCGGAGGAAAAGATGTCGTGTCAGGACCATCAGCCAACAACCGGAGCCAGATTCGAATTTCTCCGCGCGGTGAGGACCAACGCTTCAAACAATTCGTCCGATCTCTCAACGCGAACTCGCTTTCAATTGCCGGACGAACATCGTGATGAGTTTTTCACCCAGATCGCCTTCTTTGATGTGGTACCCACGGAGGCGTCGCAACGCAAAGAGGTGGTTGTAAAGGGCCTCTTTAGACGTACTCCACCGTTGGTTTCTTCCGCGTTAGGATCGACTCGGATACTTGTACATTCTTCCAGACGGGGAACCGCTTTTCATCGCTATGGAGGCGCTCCGGCTCGGTCATCTCTTTTGGTTTCACTCAAAGTAAGGGCCATCCTATCCTGACGCTAGCGGACAATGCCACGCAATCTTGGACGCGGTGTTCATCGTGTCGAGGACCGTGATAAGAGGGGACTCAAATGAAGTGTACTACGCGAACGTTTCTGATCCTTGCGGAAATGAGTGCGACCTTGATATGCGCGGAAACATGGGCTGAGGTCGTCACGATTCAAGCCAAATCATTTATTCAGACGGTCGATCTGAAAGATCCTACGCAATTTGATCCTGGCGTGACCAAATGCCAACAATTAATGGCTGCGGTCGTAAACTGCGGCGTTGTTGGCGGAGAAGATCCCTCGGACGGCAGTGGAGCGACGGGAAATTTTCGCCTGCGAAGCGAAGCACAGATCGACGTCAGTTGCTCGGGGAACACAATTTCCAAATGGCAGATTTTACCCATCGCTACGGCGACCGGGAAGGAGTTTCTGTTCCTTGCTACTAGCGGGGAACTATCGCCCGCCCCGAAGGCATCTCCCGGAATGCAAGGCGCAGCGACCAACAAGCTGACTCTCGAGTATCAAATGCGCGGACAGCCGAACGCCGCGGGAAATCTTGCAATGAGCAGTGTCAAAGCAAGGAGTTGCACATTCATATGGCAAAAGATCAACGCAACAGTGTCGTGCAAGGCCGGTAAAGCAGAAACTGCCGTGACGCTTGACGGCAGCAAGTTTCCGTCCCATCGCGTATGGGTAAACGGAGTACTATCCGGCGAAATGAATCAAGGACCCTTCAACAATCTTTGGAACTGCGACCCCTTAGATGCGTCGAAAATCCGATAGGTATACTAATATACTAATAAACTCATAAACAACCTCGCCGTCTCCAGTTGTTGGCGAAGCTACGTCGCGTACCTCAATGCTCTTTGGAACGTCCAAGACCAAGTCGCAGCAAACTTGGGATTCGCCATGATCTGCAGTCGCGAGCCTGGACGGAAATGAATCTTAGTATTTTGGAGCCAGTTGTCCTTTAGGAGCGGGAGGTTGACGACCAAACACAAGCAAAGCCCGGCGGAGCAGATCGCCGTGGCACGACTGCACTGCTTCGCCACGCATCGCACCTTTTTGAACGTGAGACTTAGCACACATTGAGCAGCCATCACCCTAGAGATTTCCCCTAGCAATATTCTCTGACACAGGAAAGTTTTTAGGTCTATTTTTCTTATACCTCTGAACTCGAATTCCTGACACCGACTGCGCGGTTGTTCTCACTGTGTCTTTGTATTGATTCGTTATGCGAAGGAACCTAAGACCCGGTGAAGTGGTTCCATCGTCTTCATCCGGATACGCCTCATCGCTCCACAATGAGATGGGACGACGTCCATGAACAAGCGACCGTGGTTCAGACAGGAAGGTTTCGTGCCTCTCGGAGCTTTGTCCGACTTCATGCCGATGACGCGCCGCACGTTCATCGTTGGTTCGCTCGCTAGCCCCGCCTTGGCAGCGAACAATAAGAACGCCGCCAAGGCACCGTGGTCCGACCCGGACGATCTCACGGGGTTGCGTTTCTCCGAGGACAGCGCTGGCATAGCAATTATCCGTCCTCCTTCGAACAAACGACTTACGAAAGGGCCGCTGCCTGCCGACGACCCGCACTTTACAGGACAAAGTTGGCGTATCGACCGTATGGCGCTCGGGCCGGAGGCAACTTTCCGTCTGAAAATCGTGCCAACCGGAACAAACAAGCCGGACGACTATGTGCTCGAGGCATCGCACGTCAGGCTGGGCAATCTCGGCAATGCGTGGCACCAGTTTCATTTTCATAAGATCAACGACACCTGGCGCGTCCAGATGGTCACTAACATCTGGACCGGGGGGAAAACCAGCTCGCTGTCTCTGAAGTCCGACTATCAGGATTTCGACAAGCTCGCGGAGCTGTCGCGCGCGCGTCTCGACGCCGTCTGCGAAGAACCAACGGCGCTTTCCGATTGCAAGCAAGCTCCGATTAGCGCGCCCTTCGTCTTTTCGTGCGACGGGCGTCTGGTTCATCACGCGGTCGAGCAGATATTCGAAGGCCATCTGATCCTGCGCGATCCCGTCACACTCGGATTTCATCCGGGCGGCGTATGGTATCTCTTCAGCGGCACGCGGGGCGCATTGATCGCCAACACGCTCGACGCCAGGCTTCATCTGGTGGTGTGCGCATGGTGTCGACAGATGACGCCTCCAACATCTGACGGCGCCCACTCCGACACGGAATCGTACGCCGCTTCGGTTAAGTCCGCGAAGGCGTCCAAAACGGATCGTTCCGGCAAGAAGAGCTCAAGTGTAAAGAGCGCTGACGAGGCAGATTCCGGCGAGCACGACCCAGTATTCTATGCGAGCGCCGTCGTCGATACGGACCCGAAACCGCATACGATGACGCGCGGCACTTCACCGTCAATGTCCATCACGTCCACGGATTGCGTCACGTGGCGCTATACACGGCGCACGTGGCGCAATCAGCCGAATGCCTGGAAAGCTGGCATCGCGCGGCTCGCCTCGAGCTGGAGGCTTACGCTTTTATCGCACGGCAACATCCTCCTCGACGGCCTCGCGACACACGATGCCGCGCTCGAAGCATGGCGGGCGGAGGGTGACGTGCTGGAGATGGGTTTCACGGGCGAATTCGTCTCCGACGAACAGACGGTGCACTCTCCCATGGGTCGGATCCGGGTTCGCGGAGCCCGCGATAACGCCGCACCCCGGCCATCCGTGCTGATCCTCGCGCGTGGGCCGGCGGGCGCGGGCGCTTCCCGCATGACGATCGCATCCATCGCCCTTGACTTTCTGTTGTTGGCGGCCGATCTCGCGCTCGCCGACGCCGAATACAGCGAACTTCGCTTCGCGCCGACCGAACTGAGAGCCATCTACCATCAAAACGCCGACAAAGCGAAGGAGTCCGTTGGGACTTCGCAGAGTTATCTTTGGCTCGACGCGCAGGTCGATCCCGAGCCGTTGCCGCTTGCCCGCATCGACCTCTCGAATGCACGTCTTCAAGTCGGTCGCGCGCGCGATCTGATGTCGCTCTCGTTCCTCTTTGCCGGCTTGCGTCTCGATGTATTCAAAGGCCACGCGTTGCTCGTCGATACCAGTGCGGAGTGCGCCGTCGTCCTTCGAGCCGATCCCGACGATAGGCAGGACGGCCAACACTCGCTCGAGTCCGACCTGCGGGACACCCGCCCTGTTCTAGTCGCCGAATTTCCCCCGCAACACGTATTCGAGGAATGCGTGTTTCGCCCGAACCCGCCCGCATTCCCCGATGTGCTGCTCGAGCAACCGACAATCAAGATACCGCGCAAGGACCTGTCCTCCGACCGGGACGTCGGCAAGGACGACATGCTGACCGTTATTACCGAGGGCCAAGCATTCGCCAATTACATCAGCACATTTCCAATGCAGGACCGCGTCGTGATGCGCCGGGCGTTGAAGAACGCCAAGCTCGAGCAGGAAAAATCCGCGGGACAGAGTATTCCAAGCAAGATTTCGTTTGCGGATTTCGCCGCAGCGTTCGAAAACGGACGCGCGCCATCTGATATGGCCCCGAGCGCATCAGGAACGCCGGCGGCGGCCGTCCCTGCGTCTTCAGCGCACGGACCGGTTGCGATAGCGGATGCTCCTCCCACTGCACCGCGCGCTTGCGCGGTGCACGATTGCGTGCGGCACGCCAATTTGCCTGCCGATCAATGCATCTATATTGGTCCCTTCGGAATGGACCCGGACGCGGCAGCGTGGGCACGCAGACTCAACCTGTGCGTCCAGGCCAGCGCGATCAAGGTGCGCGTGATCGACATGCTCAAGCTGGCAGACAATCTGATTAAAGGGCTTCGCATCGGCAAACAGCCCTCTCCGCCAAACTCACAGGGTATTGTCGATCAATTATCCAGTTTTCTCGAATATGCGTGGAACTGGATCAAGGGCAACAAGGAGTCGAGTCCCCCTGCCGTACAAACCGACACGGACAAAACCCGGTGGTTCGAACGCGTGGCCGAAGCGACCATCCCTAGCTACCAGGATTTCCGGGAGTTCTACCGTCTCGAAATGACGCGGCTTTACTTCGATGCCGAATACCGCCGGATCTATGCAGATGGCATTCGCTACGATCCGAAAAGCGGCGATGGCTGGAAGCCGGAAGACGTGCCGACGAATACCAGTGCAGCGCAGATCGAATATATCAGCGCGTCCGGGGTCACGACCGACGTAGACCGCGCCGCTGCAAGGCGTGAGAGCGTAATCGATCGCTATGTCGACGCTGCCACACAACGCACCGAATTGCCGGCACGAGCCCGCGCACGGCTTGCCAATCCGTCGCGCCTTGCGTTTCTCATGGATTGCGCGCCGCCCCGAAATGCCCGGATAGACCAAACGCGCGATGTGAGGCACTGGTTCGAGTCGCCCCTGCCGGTCGAGCCCACGTCCAGGTCACGTCCGTTTCTGCTCTCGACACTGATGGACTGGTCGAATTTTCGGATGTCGGTGTGTCCGCGTGCAATGGAAATCCCACACTTCAACGAGGCAGGCCTGCTCGTCAGAGAAGGCGAGATCTCGGCCAACACGGCATTGGACCGTACCAAGAAGAAAGGCGACAAGGTCCAGGACGATGCGGCCCAGGCAGCCGATACCGCGAAGGAGGCGACCGATCAGTCGAATGCCGCAGTCGACATGTTGCGAATGCTGCACATGCGGTCAGGATCGGCACTCACGGCCGCGGAGCGCGTGGCCGACGTCGAAGCCGCACTGAAGATCGCGCCGACGCCGCTGCAGACGGCCATCGAACTGCCCGCGCGGCTCATTCTGTCGCCGTCGCAATCGGCGGTGTGGCGTACGCCTGAATCGAAGTTGGACTGGGCACCTGGTCCATACCACTCGCCGCCCAACCAGGTCCTTCACAAAGCTCAACCGTTGTGGACTGCCGAGCTGCTCGCGATATATCCAAATCCGGGGTTACGCGCGGTCTTTTCACCAGACCTGCGGCCCGGCTTCGTGCATGGAAATTTGATTGGTGCGCCGGATCAGGGTTCAGCCGCGGCGGCTGCGTCGGACGCGAAAGCGCCGCCAATGCACTTGCATACGCCCGCGAATCTCGCGCCGCCGCGCGGGCCGCGCGCGCCGTGGACGCTTGGTATCGAAGACGCGGATATTGAAACCAGCAGCATGGCACTCCTGCGCAGGGCGAGCGGCGCAACCGACGGGGTTGAATGCCCACCGGAGCAGGCACCGGACACGGACGCCCCGGCATCAAACGCATCTGCCGTCGATCCGGCATCAGCGCCCGACAACGTCACGGCATATCCGCTGCTCGATTATCTCTGCCGTCGCAAAGCGGAAAAGCAGAACGGGTATGGGGCCGATGGCGTGTTCCGCACATCGCTCGATGCCTACGATCGCCATGAACTCGTCGTGCTCTCCTCTGCATGGGGACTGCCCGTGCGTGGCAGGCGCGAGCAGAACGGCCAGCTTCAACAATCGCAAGTGTCGAGTCAGGTCGAGTTGCCTTCCCGGTGGCGGCCAATCGACATCGAAGGAAGCAGCGCGACGTATCTGCCACGCGCGCTTCAACTGCAGGAATTGCGTCTGAGCGCGCTCGGCGGAACGCTGCGCCACGAGACCGATTTCGTCCCGCCTGCATCGGCACGGCATATTGCATATGGGCCCCTGTTCGACTCATTGTCGATCGAGCGCTGGCAGCACTGGACCGTTCTCGGGCGCGATGTACACGCTGAAGTGGTCTACAAGGGATTTCTATTTCCGATCGGACACCGCGCTTCGCTCGTGAAACAAACCGAGCGCGTGTTCTTGCGCCGCAAGGATTGCGAACGCGTGCGCGCGTGGCTGCGGCAGCGCATGTTTATTCGCATTTCCAAGCCCGACAAGCTATTTCCGGCACGCGGACATCCGAATGCAGGACGGCAGTTTCCCCCGAAGCTCGTGCAAATGCTCACGCAGACGACGCCAGATATCGTCGATCCAACCGAGGATTCAACCAATCCGGTCACCGATTTTCCCTCGCCCGCAGGACGGCTGTTCGTCGATGAGCCGGGACTCGTCTTCTGGCCGCGCACAGCGCGAATCGAAGGCACCGACGTGCTCTTCGACATGATGTTCGATACCGCCGTGACGCAGGCGCCGCTCATCTTCGTCGACAATGTCGCGGCCAACCGTGACCGTTTGTTGGCTAATCTGATCGATTACTACAACAACTATAACAACGGCACATCGAAGCGCCGCCGGGCGTTGCCGATCGGTATTGCGTCGCCTGACGACGTCGATTTGAGCAACGGTCGGGCTCAAATCGACCTGCAGCCGATCGACCCGGGTGTTCATCTGCGTACGCTGGACTTCGGCGGCCAGACCTTGCGCTATTGCGATGAAACGAAGCCCGGCGGGTCCTCGCACAAGACCATTTCCTGGACACTCAAGGCGGCGGGTGGTGTGGCATCGGTACCCTCCAGGAATGACCCGAACACGAATGATTTTGAAGGCAACAACAGTTCCTTCGACGATCCCTCGCTCGCCGCCGCCGATCAGCCGCCGTTCTATCCGATGATGGAGACCGCGCGCATCCGGCTGGATCAGATCGAGCGCATCGTCAATGGCGGACAGCAAGTCGTGCTGGTTCAATTCGACGGCTATTACGTCGCCAACGGTTTCCCCTCCACGGCGCCTCGGGACGCTAGCGGCGTGTCGACTCCCGACGTCGCGGATGGGCTGGGTACGCACCCTTACCGGGACACGCGCGAAGTCTATCTGGACATCCTGAACATTGCGTTGCTCTCGGCGGGAACATCGGGTGACCGCACGGGCGCGGTCATGCACCCGCAGTTGCCGCTCGCCGGACTCTCCCGCACCTGCGGTCCGCTCGGCGGCGAGCGCGGCCAGTCGGCGCATGGCATGCGCAAGGCCGGCACGCTGTTTTCAATCGTAAAGAACTACACGATTCCAGGCAATGGCTTGCCTGCCGGGGGGCACGCGCTGGCGTTGCCGCCGAGCATCGTGCGAGTCGTTGCCGACCCTAGGTTAGCGGCAGGCGCCGCAAACGGCGACGATGCGCGCAACGCGATGAAGCAAGTCTTTTCAAACTTCTTCAGCGATCACGACACCACGTTGCTCGGCGTCGTCAAGCTGAGCGAGCTTGCATCGTATCTGCTCGCAGATGCGACGAGCGAATATCTGCCGAAACTTCGCGACACTGTCGACTATGCGCTTGCAGGCATGCAGGCGACGAGCGACTCGATAAACGCGCTGGTCGTCGGGCCGTTGCGGGAAATCGTGCGAGTTCAGCGCCAGAAGTGGCTCGACGTTGCGACGAAATTGAAGGTGCCGGGCAGCCAGGGCACACCGCTCGATATCAATGTGCAAGATGTTTTCCCGGACATCGATTCCGCACTCGCGGATCTGCAAGCCGCGCTCATCGTCGCGAACGATGCAGGCAATGCCGGCCAGTCGGCGCGCATGAGCTCCGAACTGGCCGTGGTCTACGGATGCGGCCGCAGGCTGATCGACGCGATTGCGCGGGTCATGGCCAATCCGCTCGATCGCGTAATGGTCCAGCTCGAACAGAAGCTCGCCGGGTTTCAGAAACAACTCGAAAATAAGCTATTCGAAAAGATCGGAAACCGGGAGCAGTTGAAACCCATCTCCGACTGGCTTGAATCCGTCTCGCAAACACCGCCGCCCGATTCGGCGGATTTCATCCAACTCCTGCCGCTCTGGATGCCGCCCCTCAACGATGCGCGGACGGGCTTTCTCGGCATCAATCGGGACAAGCCCGATCCAGACGAGGCAAATAAAGCACTCGCGAAAGCACGCGATGCGCTGAGCAACTATCCCGGCAGAGCCCGAGCGCGTCTGGTGACAGCGTTCAGGAACACGCCGCCAAAGAGCGCTGCCGTTCTGGCGAACGAATGCTGGCTTGGTATGTTGAAGGATGCCGGGGACACGCTCACAGAAGCGCTTGCCCAGCTAAAGAGCGATAAAACCGGAAATCCCGTGATTCTCGCGGCGACACGCATTTTGAGCAGGGAACGAGACCTGGTTGCGACTCTGACCGACAACGCGAAGATGAAGTCCATCCCGACAGGCGATTGGCGGACAGCGGCGTTGTCCCGCCTGTTTGCATTGTTGCAGGCAGCGGACATCGTACGCGATATTCGTGGAGGCCGGCTCGATCCATTTCAAGGAGTCGCGCGCTTTACGGTCGTGGTGCTTCCGCAATTCCTTCCGGTCGATCAACTCGCGTTTCCTTCGCTCAAAGACGCGGCCGGCAATATTGCCGAGCGGCTCAATAACCTGAGTAGCGGCTTGACGACATGGCGCAATGAGAGCGGCGGGAAGTTTGCGCTCTCGGAAGACCACTGCTCGCAATGCAACGACGTGCACGGCCAGCCGGATGTGACCGGCGATAGTGTCGGGATCCTCGATAACACATTCCGCGAACTGCTGAAGAAACTACAGGCAAAACTCGCGGAGGTGAGCGCGTCGCCCAAACTGGCCAAGCTGCCAGACCTCAAGCAAAAAGTCGATACCGCGCAGCAGTCGATCAATTCATTGGTGTGCAACCTCGACTGTGCATTGCGGCTCTGGAGCTTCGGACTCGATCAGATCGCGGGAATCGACTGGATGGCGCCTTTGAGGGTCAGTAGCGAGGCGCAGGCCGTCGCCAGTCTGCAACTCGAACCGATTTCTGTCACGGTCTCGCACGCGGCCAGCGCGATGAAAACGGTGGTCGACTCCGCCTACAGGGCGATCGGCGAGCTCGTAGCATTGCCTGCCGAAGGCGCACGCGAGCTACTAGACAAAGCGTTGCTCGACGCAGCCCGGGACTTATTGGGAAAAGCCTTCAGTTTGCTCACGAAAGTGAACGATTGGATTTGCGACAACGCAGAACAGTTGATCGATACGGCGGGGCTGAACGCAGACAAAGCAGTCAAGATCCAAAGTATCAAAGCGGCGAACGACGCTGTCATCAACGCGGCGTCAAACACGCTGCATGCATGCAAAACTCTCGATGACCTGGCGAACAACAGTCTGCAACTGCAACTGAGCACCAGTCCGTTCGGCGATCCGGCGGATCGGGCCGCCGCGCAGGTGGCCATCGCTTTACTGCCGACACGGCTGATCGAGCACATGACCTTCTACAGGGATCAGGTGCTCGCGTCCGCGTCCGAGATTGTGCAGCAGTTCTCGTCGAAGCTTGCGTTCATGCTTTTTTCGGAAAAGACAATCGGTGGCGAGCCGGCACAAACAAATATCCCGTCGATCTACAAGAGCATCTACGTCGATCGCAACGATGTGTGGCGCAAGCTGAGCACCTCGAGCCTCGCTATCGAAGCCAACGGTCTGCTCGTCGCGCCCGACGAGCCACCAAATTATTATTCGCCGCCCGTCGACACGGGGCCGACGGCATACGCGCAAAACGAGACCACCGATCAGCTCGCGCGCGATGTCATATCGCTCAATAACCTGCAAGCCGTTCTGAACCCGGCCGCGCCCTTGCCCGATCCTGCATTTCGTTATGTCGTGCGCTTCTTGCAGGGCTGGCAGAACGGTGCGGCGACGCCGCTGCGTATCACGCAGCAAATCAGGTCGGTATCGATTGAGGCGCTGCGCAGTCAGCTTTTGGCAATATTCGACTTCGGCGCCATGCGCGACGCCATCGAAACGCAGATCAAGCTGCTCGTGCCCTCGCGCATGACGACTTCGCTTGAGTTTTCCGCGAAGATCAGCCCGGACGCCGCCGGCGTGACGGGGAATATCTTCAAGCCGCTGGACAACTGTGCTCTGAACGTCGCTTCGACAACGATCATCGACCTGCTTGCCTCCACCGGCCCGCAGATATCCTGCGTCGGCGAACTCGGGGCATTCGACATTGCGCTTGTCGGCGATCTGGTGGAGGCAGTGACGCTCCATTTCGCTGGTGCACAGTTCCGCACCACTGGCGGCTCGCCAACATGCGATCTCCACTACGCTGGCTTTTCGATCGGCCGGGAACTAGATTTTCTGCAGTCCTTGGCACCCTATTTCGGCGGGGCCAAGGGGACTGGCTTCTATCTCAATCCGTTCGGGCTCGGTCTCGAAGTCGGATACGGACTGAACCTCGGCATCATCTCGATTGGCACGGTCTCATTCTTCAATGTCTCGATCAATGCGGCAGCGCGGCTGCGTTTCGACGATCAAAAGGCGACGTTCGTCGCTTCGCTCGCGCGTCGCGATGCGCCCTTTACTATTTCCGTGGCGCCCTACGGCGGCAGCGGCTTCTTCGCGCTGGAAGCTTCGGGTGATGGCATCGTCGGGTTCGAAGCATCGTTCGAATACGGCGGTGCCGCGGCGTTCGCCTATGGACCGCTGACGGGCTATGGTCGCATTATGACGGGCATCTACATACGCTCGGGGCGGGACACCCCGGTCGACTTCGCCGCGACCTTCTACTGCGGCGGCGCGGCATCGATCTGGATCTTCACATTCGGCGCTTCGCTGAGCGTGCTCGCACATCAGTCGCCCGACGGAAAGCGCATGGAAGGCACAGCGACCTTCCGTTTTTCGTTCTCGATGGGCTTCGTCAGTTACGACTACAGCGTGAATGTGTCCTGCTCGATAAATTGGGGTGGCGGCGGCGCCACCACGAAGTCGGACGGAGGCAAGACCAGCTCG
Source organism: Paraburkholderia sp. Cpub6 (assembly GCF_014201065.1). NCBI lineage: Bacteria > Pseudomonadati > Pseudomonadota > Betaproteobacteria > Burkholderiales > Burkholderiaceae > Paraburkholderia > Paraburkholderia sp. Cpub6. Next base: position 433,770 of record NZ_JACHDM010000001.1, on the reverse strand, counting down.
GTTCACCTTGACGATCCTGTTCGCCTGGCGTCTATCAGCATCCCTTTCGACGACCCCGACGTCATCGTTTCCGATGTCCCCGTCCCCCTGATGCCCGCGGGGTCCGGCCACGCCGAAGGCAGCCGCGTCGCCACGCGCCACGTAGTCAAAAACGGTACTACGCCAGCGACGCAGCGAAGCACGCGAATGCGCATCGCCACGGTTTGTGAATCCCAGAACTGGGCGAAGTATCAGACCTATTTCGATGATCATCTGAGAAGAGGAGTGGACTTCTGATGGATCTCATTGCCGTCGCCAAGGTCGTGCCGGCCGGATATGCCGAGGAAGGTCATATCTTGAGGGCCACTGTCATGTTCACACCCGCTGCGGACGGTTTGGATCATTCGCAGATCGAAAGCTGGCCCACCGCCGTGATCGCGCATCTGCGTCGCGAACCCGAATGGGTGCTGCCACTGAGATTCAAGCTGAAAAGCGGGGGCGAATTCAACTTGATGGCGCGCGCGCGGGCCGCACAGTTTACATGGGGACGCGGGGAACACTCCGACAGTTGGGTGGAGTCGCTCTGGCGCTCATGTTTCTCGGTCGAAACGGGACATCGCACCGGGCTCGCGGTGCTGCAAAACAGTAAAGCCAAGGAATCGATCAAGCCGGTAGAACCACGGCTCGCGTGGGACGCGCTTTTACAGTCGATCAACCAGTCGAATCAGGGCACGGCAGTGAAAAGCGCTAACGCGCCCGCGCAGCGGTCCGACGGTTTGCCGGAGCTGCGGCGTGCGGGCCTCAAGCTCGTCGCGGACGATCCGACCAAGGTGTGCAAAAAACCAGAGGCAACGACGGTCGTCAGCTCTGTCGCAGCGGTTCGCCAGACAGACTTTTCCGTTCTGCTGGAATCGCAGCGCGCGCTTGAGTTGATGTCCACGCTGCACGCCATGAGCGCCGATCCCAAGGGCCTCGCAAAGTGGAGCGCACTCGAGGACAAATGCGTGCAACTGGCCAAGGACGGCGAAGTGCCTGGCAGCGCCGATCAGAAGGCGAAGTCCGCTGCGAATCGCGGCGAGCAATCGATAAGCCGCGCAGGCGAGAGTCCGTATCGCAAGGCCGCGATGGACATTTCCCTTGCCTATGGGCGGCATTGCCCGGGCTTCGTCTGCCCTGTGACCGTCTCTGGCGACACGTCGAATCCGAAGCATCCGCCAATAAGCGCGCATGAACTGTTCGGGGATGGCGATAAGGCTGTTTCGATTGCGGAACATCGCGAGAATATCGTCAAACACTTGTCGCGGGTGATGAGCGGGATGAAGAGTGCACGCGACTTGAGGCACGCCCTCAAAGAAAAAGATGACGACACGATAACCGTGGACGATTTGAAGGACATCGTGAGTCAGCGCTTTTTTACGATCCAGGGTTCGCCGTCGCTATCGCGTCTCTTCGGACTTGCCGTGGACGTCGAATTTGAATATGAGGAGCTCAAGCGCGCCGCACAACAACAACTCAACATCTCGGATTTTCCGCAACCGGGGTTCCTGTCGGTTTCCACTGACAATCCCGGGATCGCGGATAACCGGCACAAAACCGATGCGGACAAGGCGGCATCGCACCGGCGCGCCTGGACGCTCGCCGGATTCGATGCGAAGACGCGGTTCTGGCCCGCGACCAACGCGGAAGCCAGCGGGAACCCTTCACCTCAAGTCGACGGCGTTCTGGTTGCCGCAGCCCCTTACGTACCGTCCGAACCACAGTCGAACAAAAACGACCCTCTCCCGCTCGATCCGAGGCGTTTTGTCATCACGAGCCTGAATGTGCCGAACGCAATGGAAGGCGCAGTCGATCTCGGATATCAATCCGTGGCGCAGCAGACGCCAGGTTCAGCGGGCGGCAAAGGCTTGCGCAAGACGCACCAGACGGCCGGCCTTGTGCTGCTCGATCGCGGCCGGGACGAGTCCACGAACGATCAGCTCAATCGGCGCGATCTGCACCTATGCACGCAGACGACCGATACCGGTCTGCTCAGCCTCGATGCGCAGGATCTCGTGATTGGCTATCGGATCGATGTCGCCGTCCCCGCTCAGGACGAACCGAATTGTTCAGTGAGCGGCGCGAAGCTGGCACAACAGGCGAATGATACCGCGGTACCCGGGCTGCCTTGGCGCACACTGATGGCGAGGCGTATCGAGCACGGCGCGTCCGGGCTTTGTCAGGAGCAGGTCAGGCAGGCACTATCGGGATTATTGTCACTACCGTCGGCCGCCGATCGGGGCCGTCCAGCAGGGACGGCTGCGCGTACTGCGGCGGCGGACCAATGGAGCCAGACGATCGAAGATGCCGTTCTCGGACTGCCGATCCGCATGGTTCCCACCGTCGACGCGAAAGGCACGCCGTCCGACACTCACGTCGATGCCTACGTGGAAGAAGCGGTCGCCGTCTGGAATGGTGATCCGATGGGCGCGCATTGCGCAGGACCCGTGGAACACAAGAGTGTTGCCTCGGAGCTGGCTACCGGAGACACCATCTCCCTGCCAGACGAACTCAACGATCCGCACCGACGCCCGCCGCCCTTGCGCTTCGGACGCGCATACCGGTTCGGCATTCGCGCGGTATACACCGGGGGCATTTCCGTGCCGCTCTCATATGCCGCGAAGATCTACGAGAGCACTCCGAACGTGACGATTCCGGGGCACGACAGCCGCGACGCCCGAGGTTTTCGGCGCTTCTTGCGGCACGAGCGTGTCGACGCGCCCTTCCTGCTGCTGCATGAAGACTTCGCGCTCAAGCAGTACGGCGCGATGGGTTACGAGCGCGCCGCCCACGTGATCATCCGTTCGGCGGAGGGCGCGCAGGCGTTTCGCGGCTTGCCCGGTAAAACGCAGCGCGTGTTCGCGCCGCCTTCGGTCGAGGCTCACTTCGCCAATCTGCATGGCAGCTTTGACAAGTATCATCTCGAAACGCTGCCGCAGGGACTGCGGGGGGTCAGCCTTGATCACGAAATGGGCGGATTTCCCGTCGCCAACATCACGTCCTGCGCCGGCATCAACGGCGAGGTTTACGCGAATCCCCCGTTCATTTCCACGAAGAAGGACGCCTTGGGCGATCTCGTCTATATGCGTTCGTCGAAAGACGTGAAAACGCGCAAGAAGCCCTATTATCCCGATCCGTTCGCCAAATATTACGTGGTGGGCATCCGTTATGCCGGGACTTCCCGATACCTCGATGGCGGCCCCTACCTGATCCCGGTATATCCGGGTGGGCATTATCCAGATGCGAAGCCGTTCGTGTTGAATATCGAACGCGCAACATCGGCCGCGCGAAACGTCACCCGAACTCTGAGCGGCGTGCTTTCCATCCCCGCGCACGGAAATCAGCGCCGGGATCAAACACCCGAGGCAACATTGCGACTACGCCCCGGCGATGATTTCGACGTCGATGTCTGGTGCATTCCAGAGTGGCAGGACCTTGCCAATTGCTCGGCGCTGATCGAAGCCATTGGAGCCATCGCGTTGCAAAGCGCCGCGACGGATGGTCAGCAGGCCACGCACGTCGACGTCTGTAATGCACTCGCGGCGCTGCTCCCGCCGAACGTGTCGGCAAAGGAGATCAGCTACTGCGCCAAGGAGGATTGCCCCGCGGAGACGCCGCCCGGCTGGCGCGACGGATTCGGCGGCCTATGGGCGCCGCGCAAGCCCGTATTGCAAACGATCGCGCAGATCATTCGATCGACCCTGAACACGCGACCGCTGAACGAAATAGCCGCCGTGCGCACCGTGCGCTGCACTCATGCGACGGACAAGCCCTCACGCAAACCGACACTCGTCAGTACAAGCGGAAAAGACAAAAATCCCCGCGCGGTGCATGTCGAGCGTTGTTCCATCGAGGTCCCGCCGCCGCCAATTCCGGGCAGCACAGCCAATGGCCAACCGCCGGCGCCGCGGCCTTCGTCCGGTAACGGTGTGCAGGCGACACTCGAGTATCGCCTGACCGGCGATGTGGAGGTAGATCTGCTCTCTACTGGCGGGCTGGACATCATGGCGAACGCCACGCTGCCGACCACCCAAGCTTTCGACGATCCGCAACGTGGCCGCAGCGTGAAAGACAAGCGCGAAGACAACTGGCCGGTCGTCGACGGCAAGAAGTTGTCGCCAGCCCACGTGTTCGGCTTCGACGTCGATGCCGACGGCAACGTGACGCTGCCGCAAGGCCAGGTCAGGCTGCTCGGCATCGACGATATTTCGGTTCTGTTGGGCCCGGACAAAGATCCGGACGATGCGTCGCCTGCACGCGTGGCGTTGGAGAGCTACACGCCCACGCTGGAAGAACGCGCGGCATCCGCGCCAGGCGAGGAACAGGGGATCGTGAAAACGCGGCATGTATTTCCGGACAAGCGGGCACGCAGACTCGAGCTGCGTGTCGTCGGCAAGCCACGGCATGCGGCATTCATGCGCACGGCGAACAGCGGTTGCAAAAACGACTTCCTGACGTCGGGGGTGGATCTTCCGCCGCCGCACTTCGACGAAAGCGACAAGCCGCTCATCGTATACCTCGAATCGGGCGTGCGCCCTTCCGCCCCCCTGTGCCACACGCCCATTCCTGTGTTCTATTGGGAACCGGGTGAGGCGAAGCGACCGTGGTTTGGGTTGAGCAAGACGCTTACCCGACGATCCGTCATCCGCATTTCAATGAGTCGTGGATGGTTCTCATCGGGAGTCGAAGAAAAGCTCGGCATCGTCGTGTGGCCGCCGTATCGCGAGCCGAACGACGAGGCCATGCTCGAGAGCGACCGCGTTCCTGCGCCAGGAGACGCGCATCGCATCATGGACCTCAGCGATTTTGAGGACACGGATCTCGGCGCAGGCGGACAGTTCATCACCCGCTGGGGCGATGATCCCACGCGCCCGCCGCATCTTTCTTCCGACATTACGAAATCGCATACCTTCATACCGCGCTCTGCTTTCCGCGACCTCGATAAGACCACTCAGCACGGTTTCCAGCCGGAGTTCATCCCGATCGCACGTTTGCCGGTCCGCAAGGACAATACTGTCGAAAAAAGCGCGACTGCCACGGCCGTTCCCGACAGTTTTCTCGACGTCGCGATCATCGCCTACACGCCCCGCTTCGACGTCCGTAGTGAAGAGTGGTATGTCGACGTGGACATTGAACATCCGAGCGAAGCCGAGCCATTCGTTCGCCTGGGCCTTGTCAGATATCAGGAGCATGCGGCTCCGGAACTCAAGGTGTCGTATCCCATAATTCAGTGGACGCAGCTGCTGCCGCGCCGCCGTGTCGAAGTAAGCGTCGTCTCGAAGCCAGACTTCAAAGAGGTGTGCGTTGCTGTCGTCGGGCAACAAGCCGCCTCTACCATTAATATGCCCATTCCGACTTCGGGTCCTAAAGAGCCGGGGCCGGAGCACCGGATGCATGTGAGAGTCCTGCGGCAATACATCAACGCGCACGCCGTGCGGTGCATGGAGATCAAGTGCGAGAAAGACGCGCTTCGCAACTTCTTTCCAGATTCCCTCGAAGCGGGCGCAGAAGTTACATGGAATGCCGGGCCGCTTGTCATAGACTTTGACGCGAAAGTGGATAAGACCGAATCCGCGACATATCACCTGCATATCGAGGAGCGGGACTACTATCTTCCGGCCACTTATGCAGACGAACCCGTGACGCCAGAACAGGCGTACGGAGAAGGGGTCGAGCGCATCGCGAGCGGACCTCGTTTCGCTGCGCACGTGGTGCTTTCCTGATAGCGCGCCGTATGACGCGACGTGCTGGGAACGGATAGCACAGCACCATTCGACACGGGCTCTCACCGTCTGCGCTTTCACGGATTCAGTGGGAACCGAATCGACGTCTGCCAGGATCTGCGTGCGGCATCTCTACTGCTCATGCCATCGAGAGCGGAAGGGTTCGGTCTTGTTCCATTTGAAGCGATTTCCGCTGGCGTCCCCGTTCTCGTGAGTCAGGAAAGCGGGGTCGCGATGCTGCTGCGAACGCTGGCCGATCAGGCCGTGATCGCGAATGCTCTCGCCGATGAAGCGATCGTTGAAAGCACTGGCGACCTGGAGGCCGACGCTGACACGTGGTCTGAGCGGATTCAGCGCGTGATGGCCGACAGAGCGGCGGCCTTTGAGCGGGAGTTAGAACTTCGGGACGGATTGAGCCACATGACGTGGGCAGCCGCGGTTGAGGGTGTCCTCGATCAACTCCGATCCTCCTAAAAAGCCGGTCCTCAGGGCGTCTCCGGGCGGAATGGATTTGGCGGCGGCAAACTTGATAACTGCGCCGCGTATTTCATCCGCCAACCCCAAACCCGACACGAGCTTGCAACGCTGTCGAAAAGCCTTGGGCCAAGATAGTGTTGAGGACAGGGCGGAAAATCAAGGTGCGGAGTGCTGATTCGCCACTGCTTCGGCAAGACGGCAACGCCCTTTTTTCGCGGCTCGTGGAATGTAGCCGGCCGAAACGGTGTACCGTAGCCATCTCGAAGGCCTAATGCCTGCACTTGCGCAACGGGCCTACTACTTGCCGATCATATGTGGGCCGCGTACACGACCTCGCCTGAAAGCAGTCGTTCAAACTTGACTTAGCAGGTTCGAACGGCGACTGTGGGTCGAGTGTGTCAGTTCGCGTATCGAGGGAACTGACATCTGGCTGCTCGGTAGTTCGACCGTCGGCGACCCGCTACATTGCTGACGAAGAACGCAGCCCCGCCCAATGTCGGCTATGGCCGGATTGTGTTGAAAAAGTCTGTCGACGCGCGGATTGTTCGGTATCCTGGAAGACATCGATCGACGGGAGTGATTCGTCATGATGGGTCAACTGGGCAGCGGACAAGACAAACTTTTCTACTCGTTCAACCTTGATAACCACGTCCCTCGCGAGCACCTGTTGAGAGGCATTGATCACTTCCTGGATCTGAGTGATCTACGCCGGCATCTCGCACCGTACTACAGTCCGATGGGACGGCCATCGATTGATCCGGAGCTCATGATCCGCATGTTGATCGTCGGCTACTGTTTCGGCATCCGGTCAGAGCGCAGGCTATGCGAAGAGGTGCATCTGAATCTGGCGTATCGATTGTTCTGCCGCCTGAGCCTGGAGGACGCCGTACCGGAACACTCGACATTCTCCAAGAACCGCCACGGTCGCTTCCGCGATAGCGATGTGCTACGCCATGTGTTCGAGTCGGTAGTGGGTCGATGCATGTCCGAAGGGCTCGTAAAGGGTGAGGGATTCGCGATTGACGCGAGCATCATCAGAGCCGATGCGAGCTCTGTACGCGGTGTTCCGGGTTCTGAGCCCATCGACTGGGGTTGCGTTAAGGGCCAAAGCCGTGCAGTGCGGGAGTATCTGGAAGCATTGGAAGAAGCGAATCCGGCAAGCACCGAAGTGGCGGAGAAGGCAGAGACATCGAAGCCGCCAAAGAGGGTATCTCTGACGGATCCCGCCGCGAGCTGGACAGCCGCGAAGGGTGGCTTGCCGTTCTTCGCCTACTCGACCAATTATCTGATTGACCTGCAGGCAGGGATCATCGTGGACGTCGAGGCGACGCCCGCGAACCGGTCGCACGAAGTGGAATCAACCAGGACGATGATTGACCGCGTTGAGCGGCGGCATGACCTCAAACCTCGACGTCTTGCAGGCGACACCGCGTATGGCTCAGCGGCGATGCTTGCCTGGATGATCGAAGAGAAGGAAATTGCGCCACATGTTCCGGTCTGGGATAAAACCGCACGCAAGGACAATACATTGTCCAGCATCGAGTTCAAATGGGATGAACTGGCCAATGAATATCGTTGCCCCACCGGGCACGCACTACGCAGTGATCGGCGCAAGTTCAGAAATCCGCGCTCGCGAGTCACGAAGGCTGACACGATAATCTATCGGGCAAGCCAGTTTGACTGCGAGAACTGTTCGATGAAGGATCGCTGCTGCCCGAATACACCATTCCGCAAGATTGCTCGAAGCATCCATGAAGCTGCGCGTGACAAAACGAGACGTATTGCGAACACGCCTGAATACAATCGATCTTGTCGTGAGCGAAAGAAGGTGGAAATGCTCTTCGCCCATCTCAAACGTATCTTGAAACTGGACCGTCTGCGACTGCGCGGTCCAAGCGGTGCCCATGATGAGTTTCTGATGGCAGCAACGGCGCAAAATCTGCGAAGAATGGCCAATCGGCTAGTGCCAGGAAGCAAGCAGATGAACCAGGCAGTCGCATGACGGGCAACGGGGATCGTTGCCTCGTTCAAGTTTGCCGCTTCGCCGATCACCACAACTCGAAAACGTGCCGCGGACTTCAGCGCTTCGAGCCAAAACAAGACTTTTTCAACACAATCGCCGAACACTTGTCAACCGACCTGAATGCACGAACGACCGTTGCATCTGGCAACGGCCCTTGCGGCCGTGCTGTGTTGAAGGGCAGAAGTGGGTCGTGCGGTGACGATCACGACACTCGGGGCGGCCCAAACCTGAGTCGAACTGGATGGGAAGACAGTCAGGGTCGGGCGCATCCACGGAGGCAATAGCGCAAGACGGGGCGCATCGGCCGTAGGATCGACGCAGGTCTCCGCCATGCTGGCCGTCGCATACCCATTTTTCGTCGGTACGCGTTTCGCTTCTGAACGGAATACTCCAAACGCGGCCATTTTCCCTGCAAGTCGATGCCGACATTGTGACGGGCAGCGCGATTCCTTCGATGCTTGGGATCGCCGGCAACTGATCTGCAATCGGCTCGTTCGTCTGGGCACCTGCGGCAAGGCAGTTGCCAAGAAAGTAAGCGTGCCCTGATTAAGGCCACTGACTAAGGCGGATTCCAGTGCAGCAGTCGCAGGGTCACAGTCTTGCGCACAACGGTCTAAATTCGCCGCGTGACTGGCGGCGCTCCGCTGACCGCGCTCCGCGAGCGCCTTTAAGCCGATAACTACGAACGAGCATTCTTACGCTAGAGCACGCGAGCTACCGCAAATGCATCGTGCTTCCAAGCCGCAATGCTGTTGAGGCAGACGCCCGCCCGCAAAGTAGGCTCTTCCCGCGGCCGCCCGCGCTCGTTGCAAAAATACAACACTCCGGACAAAAACGCACCACTCCGCACTTCCCCAAAAATCGTCGTGACAAAAAAATCGGTCAGGTAGCAGACGCCTGTCGCTATGCAACCAACTTGTGAGGCAAATTAATGTCGCAGGACTTTTATGAAAATGCGCCGTCCAAACCGACTACCCATGGGGGCGCAGCATTCTACCGCATGAGTCGCCTGACGAAGCTGCTGGATGTGGGCCGCAGCACGTTGTATGAATGGATCAAGGCAGGGCGCTTCCCTTCGCCGGTCAAACTTGGGCCGAAGGCTGTCGGCTTCCGCGCCGAGGACGTCCACGCATGGATCGCAGCGCGCGAGGTTGCATGATGTCCTTTCCGCAAGACAACGCACCCATCCTCTTCGTGAAGGATCAATGCGACGCGATCGACAAAATCGCGCCTATCTTCAATTGCTTCGGATGGAACGGGAGTGGGATTTCCGCCAATGCATTCACATGGTATGCGCCTAACCGGCGCAAAGGCCAGCGCCCGCTTGATTACGCTACCTGGAGCGGCTATCGGCCGACGGGCGTCACGCTCTGCATCGATAACGTGCGTTACTTCATTACCGGACCTCGTGATCTTCTCGACGCGCTTAACGATGTGGCTCGGTACCGCAGGATCGGCCGCTGCGATGAAACGGCACTGAACCAGTTGCGCGCGGCGCTTTCACTGCAAGAGGCAGCCATTTCCATCGACTTCCTCTAGCGCCACCGGAATCGCGAAAGCCGTCTCGCCGCGCTTTATTTTCAACGTGGGCGCGAAATTCGTGATCAAAGGGCCTTTTTCGGCCTGATCGGCAGTAGTGACGCCGCGTTACGGGAAAGTCAATTGCACACGTCGAAAATATTTGGTTTGAAATCAACGATTTCATCGTGTGACAATTTCGGCAAGTAGGAGGAAGCGATTCCCCGCTGCTTGCCGGGCGCGCGGACGAGCACCTGAATGGATATGTCCGCCGACTGTCGCAACAGCGCGACTTGACGCGTTTTAAAAATTCCTTTGACTGAAGACGTCAAACTCGAATGACACTGACGAACCTTACATTTAGTAGTTCAAATAAATCGGCCGGCGTCGATGACCGCCATGTTGACTGAAGCGGGAGTAGTCGATCAGTTTCGCGATGAGATGGCCAAACAGGGCATCCACGTCGATCGTTCGCGGATTGTCGCTGACGGGGAACGGCATCGGGTCCATGCTGACGGCGACAGGCCTGGCAGCAAAAACGTCTTCTATACCTTGTACGACGACGCTCGCGGCCAGAATGGTGTGTTCGGTCACAACGGCCGTTATGGTCCCGACGTCCGGTTTTACTGGCACTCGAGCGAAACGCGCACACCCCTGTCGGATGAAGAAGAGCGCGCCATCGCGAAAAAAATCGCCGCCGACAAAGCTCGCGAGGTAACCGAGAAGGCCATTCAGAACAGCAAGGCTGCCGCGCATGCCGTGGCTACGCTGAAGGCCGCGCAACGCTATAGCGCGGAAGATGTAGTCCCCAATAAACATCTGTCGAAGCGCGGCATGAAGAATGGTCACGGCGCATTCTACGGTGAGTTCCGGCAGTTCACTGGCGGTCCGATCGTATCAGAGCATGCGATCCTAGTCCCGATCCGCGACATCGACGGCAATGTGCGCTCGTTGCAGGCGATTTTCCCCGACGCGAAAAACGCGCTTGGCCGCGATCGCACCTACCTGTTTCAGGGCGACAAAACCGGGAAATTCCATGTGATCGGGCAGCCGGTCGGCGTCGACGGCATGCCTCTCGCGCTGAAGGCCGAGCCCCTCTTCCTGGTCGCCGAGGGTTTCGCGACGGGCGTCGCTGTGCATGAGGCAACCGGTTACACGGTGATTGTGGCGTTCGATGCGGGCAGCCTGCTGCCGGTGGCGGAAGCCATCCGCGACGCGTACAACTCGTCAATGATCGTCTTCGCAGCCGACAACGATCAGTGGACGTCGGGAAACCCGGGCCTGACGAAAGCTCGCGTTGCGGCGGAGGCTGTCGACGGGTTCGTCGCATTCCCCAACTTTGACCAGTCGCTTGGCAAGCTGAATGCTGATGGCAAGCTCGAGGGCCCGACCGACTTCGACGACCTGGCTCGGACCGGCGGCGATGGTAAGGCGGCCGTTCGTGCGAGCATTGAGGCCGCGTTGATACAGGCGGCAAACCAGACCGCTGCGGCGGCCATTGAGACGGCCGGCGTCTTGGATTTCGCGAAAAAGCCGGCGGCATTCGGCGGAGCCGATGCCGTAGCGCTGCCGAAGTTTGCGAAGGCGGACGATCTGCCGTCGACAGACGTCAAAAGCATCTCTCTCGAGAAGCATATCTACGCGCTCGCGTCGTTCGCGAAGTTGCCCGAAGCTGGCAAAGACGGGAAAGGATTGCGCGCTATCACACTCGAGCGCGAACTGCGAAATGCGCGGGGCTACGCGCCGACGGAACCGGGCGCGGAAGGGATGCACCATAGCGCTGCGTCTTACGCATGGGCAGTGTGCAAAAAGCGCGTACGCTTCACTCCCGCAGAAATGGACGTCGATGATCTCATCGGTCGTATCCGATGTTCGGGCGCGCCGATTCATGAGAAAACGCTGGTTCATATGGGCGGCTGGATGAACTGGCTGTGCTCTCAGCGTCGCTCGACTGCGCTGCTTCGCGTGGGGATTTCGGGCTGCGCAAAGGCGCGACACATCTATACGTCTTGCAGCGAGCTGCCGGTGCTCCGCGACGACGACTATCGTGGCGTGATCCTGATCCGCGCGCCGATGGGCTCCGGCAAGACCAAGCGCATCGGACTGGCGTTTTCGCGGTTCGCACAATACAGCAACGCGGTGAGCGGCGATGCTCGGTTCGTGGCGATCGTACACCGCGTCACGCTGGTGAGCGCGCTCGTACAGGTCCTCGGCCTCGCCCATTATCGCGACGGGAAGTGCCCGATCACGAAAGAAAACGCCGTCGATGTGACCGCACTCGGCGTCTGCCTACCGTCAATCAATAAGGCGTCGCTCCGCGCGATCATGCAAGAGTGCCGGTACCTCCTGATCGACGAGATCGCGCAAGTTCTCACGTTCCTCGAATCGAAAGAGTGCTTTGAGGACGAAGGCGAAAGCTCGCGCCAAGCGGTATACAAGGCGCTGCAGGACCTCGTGCGTAATGCGACGTGTGTGATTGGCATGGACGCCGGCATCAATGACCGCGTAATCGAGTTCATCGAGCAGTGCAGGCCGGCTGGCGAGCAGATCCGGATCTACGACATGGCTCAAAACAACGAAGGCCTGATCGCCAAGTTTGGATTCGGCGAGAAGGCTGTCCAGATGTTTTACGAGGAAGCGAACCGTCGTCTGGACGCCGGCGAAACACTGTGGATCGGCTGTGACAGTCGCAAGCAGGCAACCGAGCTGCATGAGGTGCTCTCGCGTCTGCACGGCAACAAGCGGTTACTCCTGATCACGAGCGATACGACGGACCGGACCGAACAGCGTGCGTTTCTCGAGAATGCCGACAGGGTAAGCCGTGAATATGACTGCGTGATTCACTCGCCGTCGATCAGCTCCGGCTTGTCGATCGAGCACAAGCGTAAGAATTCAGCCGGAGAAATCGCGCGCGATGAGAACCGAAACGATATTGTCGATCAGCACTTCAAACACTGCATGTTCCTCGGGGGTGGCTGCTCGATCTCGGCGGCCGATGCGCTGCAGATGATGCGGCGTGTCCGGTACGTCAAGACGTGGACGGTCGCGATTCACCAGAACAACACCGAACCTGGTCCAACGGACCCTCGCGAGATTATTGCGGCATGGGAGAAGGCGTCTGCGGCTGAAGGCAGGCCTACGCAGGCCACGCCGATCGGCTGGTATTTCGCCGGCGTCGAGGCTGACCGCAACGGCGCAAGGATCGAATTCGCGAACGAGTTGCTCTGGCTTATGGAACAGGCTTTGTTCCAGATCGTGCGCAGCCATCAGACGGAAGACCGGTTTGACCCTTCGGTTCGGAAAAAAGCGCGTCTGGAGATCGAGATGCGCGAAAAATCGCTGATTGTCGCAGCGCGCGACCTGAGCGAGGGAGAGGCCGCCCTCCTCCAGCGATCGGCTAACAAGTCAGACGCGGATCGCGCGGCACTGAAGCGGCACGAAATCGCGGGCCTGTTCGGTAGCGATGTGTTCAACATTGCGCCTGAAAAGATTCTTGATGCGCCGCTTTGGAATGCTTACCAGAATGGCCGGGGCTTGCGTCGGATCGACAATTTTTCTGGTGCGGTGCACGGCGTCGCCGACACCAGTGAAGGCAGCAAAGCGCTTGAAGACATGAAATTTGACGTCGCGACTCGCCAGTTTCAGGCACTCCTGTGGGGCGATACTGTCATCAGCCCGGGCGTGCCCATCGAGATGGCTGCGGCGACCGCGATCGTTGAGCGCGCGATGTCGAACCGAATCACATTCGCCTATCACGGGATCATCCCGAAGCGGTTTGGCGTCGGCAAGGGCAAGCCGAAAGGCGACCGGCTCGAGGATGTCGCGGACATGCTGGAACTGATGGGTCTCAAGTCCTTCAAGGTCGCCTCGGCAGAGGACCCGGCTGGCTATGCGCTTGCTATCGAACAGGCGTCGTTCGCTTTCATGGAAGAATGGTCGGCACGGCGCCGCGCGATGCAGATCGGCACACGGTACGTGGCTCCCGCGGCTCCTGCGCAACTCCCCACGCTCGCTGAACGCATCCAGTTGCAACAGATGCTCGGCCTATCCGACGTTATGCCATGCGTGGTTGTATTTAGTGCTTTGTTCGACCGGATCAACGCGATGCTGCCCAAGGACGAGCAGATCACGCGCAAGGCGCTAGCGGAGTCATTGGACGGATTGGGCATGAAGCTGTTCTCGAGCACGTTCAAGTTGAAGCGCGGCGGCAAGTGGGTCAAGAGCACCGTCTACATCGACCCGGACTTGGTTGGTACGGGAAACGACATCATTCGAGAAGCCCTCGATGCGTCCGCCGGTCTTGGTCCCGATTGAGATTCGGCGGCGGCTCTGTTTAAGAGAACCATGGCTGTTTTGGAATCTCGACCAAAGCTCAAGCCCTTGCCCAGCAAGGCGTTGCAGCAAAAAATGGGGTTCCGGCGACGCTCGACGCGAAAATGGCGAAAACAGGGTGCGGCGGCGTGAAGCCTCCCACCCGCCGGATTTCCTCGATGTAGCTTTTCGGGGAGACGCGCACGATGAACGGTGCTGTTTTTTGAGAGCCGCGGCTTGCAAACCCACGCGCCATCTAGGTGGCGCCCGCGCGACAAACCACACGGGCTGTCTGGCATTTCACAAGTGCCGATAAGAGCCCGGCTTTTCGATCCCATCGCAATTGCGCGCAAAGGTAGCAGCGCTTGGCCATCGCGACGACCGCAGAGTCGCCGAATCCGGTGGGCACAATATTCTGAGTTGCCGGCGAAACCCTGGCATAGCTGCGGGTTGCGAGCTCAAGCCCTAGTGGGAATCATTGCCTCAGCCCTCTCACAAAACGCCGACACATTGATGTCGCGCGCCAATTGGCGCGGGCCGATACTGTGCGATAGCCATGCGCAGAATCTCAGCTGTGAGAAGAGGCCGCGCTATCAAAACCAATGGACTTTTTGCATAAAGTCTCGGCGTAGAGCAGGTCGTGAACCGAGAATGTATCTAAACGCAATCGGTACTTTCATGCCACGACCTCCAGATCCCGCAAGACTCGAAGCGATCAAAGCCATTCGCGAGCTCATCGCTGAACATGGCGATGTTGATGGGCCACGTCTCGCGCGCCTGCGCTTCCCGAATGTACCGGCTCCTACTTGGTACCGGTGGGTCAGTACCACACGCGAAGAAGACCGGAACCTCGTAGAAGAGGCGGCTGCCGCCATACCCCATCCTGCCCGGCCGCCACTCCCCGTAACGGACGAAGGCCGCATCGCGACGAGGCGCGCGATCGATTTCTACCGCGAGCTCGAGGAGATGGTCGAGGACGCTCGGCTATTGGCCGACTATGCGGTCACCATGAACGACGACGGTACGCGTCGCATCAAGAATCCGCAAATGCTTGCGCTGTCACACCGCATGCGAGCAACGAACATGACGATCGCGCTAAAACACTCAGAAATGGTATGGAATGTGGAGCGCCTTGAGCAGATGCATGACGCGATCACTCGCGCGATCTTGCAGGCCGACAGCGAAACCGCCAAGCGGGTTTTTGCCGCCTTGAAAGATGTGCATGACCGCTGGAGCCTGTAGTCCGTTCTATTCACGCACCGCTCCGAAGGAGATCAATGAAAACGTCCACGCCATATTATCTGGGTGACCTAGATGCGTGTCTGGCCGAGATAAACGACGACTTGGTGCTGCTTGAGAAGACTTGTCGCCCCAGCTCGCGTCTGAAGCGCTCATTCGTGAGCCTCCGCCTCCAGGTCGAGGCGGCGAAAAAGCCGATGAGTGAACTCAATAGGAACGGTTCGAATTTGATACACCGGTTCGATACGTCGATGTCAGAGCAAAGCACCTCGGGTGATCGCGGCCATTCCCGAAGTAAGGCGCCATGAAGCCGGATACCCAAAACACATTGTACTTCGAGATCCCAGAGCTTCCCGGCACGCAACATTTTCACTGCGACCGCTTGCGAGCAACGCTGTCAACCGACGCCTGCGGTCATCGTTGGAAGATTGCCGGCGAAGCGCCCACAGATACGCGGTGGCTGATCTGTAAGAACTGTCCTGTCGGCGCTCATCATGCTGGCGAGGTCAACGCGAATCCATCACAGTTACGGGCGGCGAAGCTCTGCGCGCGGTGTCACCTGACTACAACCAGGCTGATTAACAAGTATCTGTGTGTCAGTTGCTACAACCGCCAACGGGAGCAGATTATCGGTGCGAACGCCAAAGGAACGAAGCCAGTTAAGCTCCCTCCCCTGCGCCGTCGCTCAATTAGCTTTTTGACTGATGGTACGCCGAAGACTAGGACGGTCGAGCGCAGCGTTGACGCGCTGGAGTTGATCGTCGCAGTCATACGAGACGAGCCGCATTCAGTACAGTTTGGATGGCAACCGCCGGTAGGAGTGCACGTATTCGGAAAACTTGGAGAGACCGTCGAATGAACGACAGTGACACATATTGGCAGCTTTCCGAGCACTGCTGCCGGGCATGTTTCGGCCGCGTGTTGGTGGCGGATAGCCCGGATGGTAGGTCCCGTTACCGGTGTGCCCAGTGCGGGGCGCGCGGCGAAGGCCGCGACGCCTCCATCATCTGCTGCTGCGGAATCCGGCTCAAGACAGGAGCCGACGCCGGCGTTCGATGTATGTTGAATGACGCGCCTTCGCCAGAATGGACGTCGGAAGTCGTCGCCGGGCAAGTGTGAAACCCCGCTGCGCTGAAGCGCACAGAAAGCGATGTTACTCCATAGTCTTAAGCACATCTCCGAAAGATGTGGCCACGAGATAACGGGCTGGATTTTCGCCATTCCCCAGCGCTGCAAAGTGAGCCTTGCCACACTCGATCTTGGCTTCTTCCTTGCTGCGCCAATCATTGGAGAACAGACTGCTCTTGGTCTCCACCACGAAATACAAACGCTGCATGCCTTCGTGGTCGAACAGGATCGCCCAATCCGGATTGTATGGCCCCAACGGGGTCGGCACCTTGAACCAGCCTGGCAGCTTGGCGTAGAGCAGAACGCCGTCATTCGTTTCCAGATCTTCGACAAAATTGCGCTCGGTATCCGAGTCGTAGATGACGTGCTCGTAGATCGACCGCTTTGCGTTCAACCGGATATTGCGCAGGTAGCCGACGAGCTCGTCGTTGGCGAACAACTCCTGAGCATAGTAATGCTCGTCGCCGATCTTCTGGTACTTGATACCATCTACCAGCGCCTGACGCTTGCAGCGGTTGATGATCTCCGCCGTCTGCTCGATAAACTGTTGTGGGTTACGCTTGAAGTCATCCAGACGGCCGCTGCCGCTCAGGATGGTGATGATGCTACGGCGCGTCAATTGGGTGCGATCCTGCAAGTCGGTTAGAAGGTCCGGCAATTCGATATCCGTCTCGTCCAGTACAACGGTGGCGGCGCCTTCCTTTTCGGTTGCCTCCACGCCGGCCTTGCCAATGGCAATGTCAGCCTTCCGCCACTGCAGTCTCGCCTTGGCAATCGCTGGAGCTTTCTTCAGAACAGAAATGCAGTCATCCAACAGTTTCGCGTTGTCAAACTGCACGCGGTAGGTGGTCTGGTGCTTGATGCGATCCCACAGCGCCTTAAAGTCGTCGGACAGATAGACTGCCTTGCCATCCTTGCCTGCACGTAATGGCACGTCCCTGCGCTCGTCGGCGTTCTTGACGTCCAAACGGCCGGACACCTTGCGCAGAACCTCGACAATCTGATTGCGCCGAGCCTCGAAGGCCTCGGGCAGTGCCAAGGTGCCGGTCTTCAAGGCCAGTTTCAGCGAATCCTGTACCTTGCCCTTGGCATCGACGTGCCCGGCCGCTTTCAAATGATTCCACAATGCCGTGGACTGATCCACGCCGAGCGGCATCAGCGTGCCATCGGCCGCCTTGATAGCGATGGCGGCAAACTGATGCTGCTCCAGTACGCCGAAGCGGATACCTGTGTCGGCCTCAATTTCCTTTTGTAGGTTCTCGGCGAACTGCTCATATGATTCGGTGGCGATGACCGTCAGACGGTTCACCTCGAAGCCGCGCACGCGGTCGCCGTTCTGATCTACGCACAGCCGCAAGCCTCGGCCGATGGTCTGCCGGCGCTCGCGCTCGGAGCCCATTTCCCGCAGCGTACAGATCTGAAACACGTTCGGATTGTCCCAGCCCTCTTTCAGCGCCGAGTGCGAGAAAATGAACTTTAGCGGCGTATCGAAGGCAAGCAGCTTCTCCTTGTCCTTCATGATCAGGTTGTAAGCTCGCTCGGAGTTCTCACGGTTTCCGGCGTTGTTCTCGGCCGTATCTGACCAGCCTCCCTTCTTATCGATGGAGAAGTAGCCGTTATGCACCTCTTCGGCGGCATGAGCCAGATCCACTTCAGCAAACAGGCTATGGTAGGCCGGCAGCTTGGCCGCGCGCCGGTACTCTTCCTCGAAAATGCGAGCGTAGTCGCCCTTCGCTGCATTGCCGTCGGCATCGTACTTGCGGTAGCGCTCGACGGCGTCAATGAAGAACAGCGACAACACCTTGATACCTTTTGGGCGGAGCACCTTCTCCTTCTCCAAATGCTCACGGATAGTGCGGCGAATCAGCTCGCGCTGCACCGCCAGTGCATCAACACCACCATGAGCCTGGCCAATCGCCAAAAACACCTCGCCGCCAGGGTAGCGCAGCTCTAAAAACTCTTCGCCCTTAGCCGTGTGGATTTCGCCCACGCGGAAATGCGCGTAAATCTCGCGACCCTCGGCGGACTGCTGAAGGTCGTCGCCGTCGCAGACCCACACCTCGCGCGGCTTGACCCCCGAATCGGTGTTCACATGAAGCTCCACTTTGGCGCTGATAGCCCCGCGCTTATTGCTGACCGACACTAGGCGCACGAAGGCCTTGTTGTGCGCGTCCTCGATGGTGGCCGCCGCCACCTCGATCTGCTTGACCAGCTTGCGTTCGTAGGCATCTAGTGCGTCGAGCCGGAAGACCATGTGGTACTTGTCTGCATGCGTGGCCGAATAGCGCAGCGTGCACAGCGGGTTCATCGCGTCCAACGCGTTCTTGCCGGCGCCCGTCAGGCCGCCGTCCACGCTCTGCGGCTCGTCCACGATGACGATGGGGCGCGTGGCCTTGATGAGGTCGATGGGCTTCTCGCCGCCGGTCTTCTCGCTGTCCTTATAGAGGTTGTTGACATCCTTCTTGTTAATGGCGCCAACCGTCACCACCATCACCTGAATGTTCGAACTGGTGGCAAAGTTGCGCACCTGCCCTAGCTTGTTGGAGTCATACAGGAAGAAGTCCACGGGCACTCCGGCATATATGCCCTTGAAGTGGTCTTCGGTAATCTGCAACGACTTGTAGACCCCCTCCTTGATTGCCACCGAGGGTACGACGATAACAAACTTGGTGAATCCGTAACGCTTATTCAGCTCGAAGATTGTGCGCAGGTAGACGTAGGTCTTGCCGGTGCCGGTCTCCATCTCAACGGTGAAGTCGCCTGAGGCCAGCACGCTGGAGGGCGCCAAGCCACCGCGCAATTGCACATCGCGCAGGTTCTGCAAAAGCTGGTCGTCCAGCAATGTCAGCCGGTTGCCGACGCCAACATCGGTCTCGGCAACACCGAGCGTTATTTGATGGTCCGGCAACTTCATTGTGACCGTGAATTCGGTGCGAAAGACTTCCTGCCCTCGGAAGAGGTCGCAGACGGCCTCAAGGGCCTGAAGCTGATAGTCCAGATTCGACTCGAAGTGTAGTTTCATGGCCCTGTCCTCACAAACTGCGCACGTTCACAATGCCGTGCTGGTGCAGGATGGCGGCCATATTGGTTTTGGCCACGTCATCGGCGAATGCACTGTCGCGGAACACGCAGGTGGTGTCGCCTGCGGGAGCAAGCTCGTCGTGCCAAGTGACGATGCCATGGGCCAGTGCCTCCACGTCATGTGAAGCAATGGTCGTGCTCAAACAGGCCAGCAGCACGCCGCGACCTACAGCGTGGACAACCTTGCCGTCAAAGGTGCGCCGCTCCATGGGGACACACAAATCAAGCCCGAGCTTGAGCAACAGCTCGTAGAGCACATCGTTCTCGCTCCGGCCATCAAGCAAATGGTCTTGATGGCTGAACAGCGTGGCTTCCAGATCAGCGGGACTGGGGTTCCAGGCGCGGATATTGGAGTGATCGAGTTTGAACACGCGAAAGCCGAGGTCACCCAAGGGTGCGCCACCTGACCTCTTGAGCTTTGCGCTAGCTTCCCGCAATCGCTTCCTCGTGATATCAGCGATGGTTTTGAACTGCTCCTTACCTGTAGGCTCAGGCAATTGGACCAGCACATACCGCCGTTTTGAGCCGTGCGCTGCGTTGACCTTATATATTGCGTGACCTGTGCTGCCCGACCCCGCGAAGAAGTCCAGGACGATGTCATCCGGCTTCGTGGTCAGCTCGATAAGCTCAGCCAGCACATCGGTGTTCTTCGGGAACTGGAACCACCCTTTACCAACGAGTTCCTCCACCTCCAAGGTGGCCGAGCGCCCATCCCGGTAAAAGACCGATGAGAAGGGCTCGCTGTCGATCTCGAAGAGGTAGCTCTTGCGCGTCGGTATCGTAGTTTCGTCCGGCCCGAAGTGAATACGCGGGGGTACTTGGGCCAGCGCCCAATTCGTCTTGTCCTCATCCCATCGCCAGCCAGTTGAGGGCTTCTTGCATGGCCGCCCGGTTGTTGGATGCAATATGTCGTGCCGAGGGCGCGATTCACGACCATCGTCCGGACCGGCAAAGTCAGCCGCGAAGTACAGGCCTCGGTCGTCCGACCAGTTGTAGTGCTTGTGCGACTTACGTGGATCACCCTCAGGCAGTTGGCGGTACCACTCCATCATCGCTGGTCGAATCGCCTGATGATCTGATTTCAGTTCGGCTTTCAGCTCGGTGTACTTCGCCAGCACCTCGTCGGCCCCCTCCTTTGGCAAGCGCCATACGCCCTGGGCAAGCACTGCGGCCTTGTCACGAACATAGCACACGATGTACTCATGCACGGTCGCGATAAGTTTGGCGTCACCCTTCTTTGAGCGCTGCCAAATCACCTGTCCAACGAAGTTCTCCTCGCCAAACAATTCATCCATCACGATTCGCAGTCGAGACAGCTCATTGTCGTCACAGGAGACCATTACCGCGCCCGCTGGATCAAGGAGGGACTTCGCTACTTTCAGACGAGGGTAGATCATGTTGAGCCAGTCGGTGTGAAATCTCCCGCTGGCCTCGGTATTGCTGCTAATCTTCTGTCCTCCTTCCGCCTGCCCCGTCAGCTCTAGATAGTTTTTGATGTTGTCCTGGTAGTTGTCCGGGTACACAAAGTCCTTGCCGGTGTTATAGGGCGGGTCGATGTAGACCAGCTTGACCTTTCCGGCGTAGCTCTTCTGCAGCAACTTCAACACTTCAAGGTTGTCGCCCTCGATCATCAGGTTCTTCGTGGTCTCCCAGTCCACGCTCTCGTCCGGGCAAGGCCGCAGCGTTCCGGTGCTGGGCGTCAGCGCCAATTGCCGGGCCGCGCGCTTGCCGTGCCAGTTCAAGCCGTATTTCTCCTCGGCGTCGGTTACCGTCGCGTCGCCCACAAGGGCCTTCAGTACATCCATGTTGATGGCCGGGCCGTTCGGTCCCTCGGTCACCAGCTCCGGAAACAGCGCCTTCAGTTGGGCCAGGTTGTCGGCCGCCACGTTGGCGGACTGGGCCTCTAGGCTGGTCGCTTCAATCTTCTGCATTTTGGTGTCTTTCACTCGGTCGTTCTTCGTGTGTTGGCATGCGCGGTTCACAGCCGCGCACGCGCCGCGTTCAGGTCTGCCTGCAGGCGCTGCAGCGCCAGGTTCAGGTCCACCTGTTTGGCGATCTGTCGTTCTTTGGCGGCCTGGTTGCGCAGCCGAACCGTCTCTTGTTCGAGCCGTTGGCATTCGCGCAGCGCCTCGCGTTGCTCGGCGGCCTGGGCGGGGTCGGCGGTCAGGCGAAAGCGGCCCGTGATGCGGGCGGCCTCTGCGGCGGTCAGGCAGTCCATCCACCCTTGGTACAGCGCCATCAGATCGTGGTGGGGCTGGCGGTCCAGTGCCAAGGCGTCCAGCAGTGGGCCTGCCACGGTTGCAACGGTGCCGTCGGCGCCGCCCAGTTCGGTGCAGACCAGCTCACCGTCGAGCACTACCTTGCCCGTGTCGTTCTGTGCCGCCCGCTTGTGCGCCAGGCTGACGGCCAGTTGCGCCGGGCGCGTTGGCGCCGAGCCGTCGGTTGCGGCCTCGGTGCCGGACGCCAGTGCCTGGATCAGCAGCATCGGATAGGGCACCGCCCGATGCACCAGCTCGGCCAGCCGCAGCAGCTGCGACGCGTTGCCATGTGTGGTCCGAACCTGCACGCTCAGCACGGCCACTTCCAGGTACTCGCGCCCGTCGGCACGGTACTCGGGTATCGCAACGGTACCGGGCTTCAGCGCGGCAATCCACTGGAGCTCCTCGATGCCGTCGGTCAGCAGGCGTCGGTCGGTGGCCGTCGCAGCGCCATGCTGGGCAAGCATCTTCTTGGGCACGCGCTGCTCCACGCGCGCACGGTCAGGCAGCGCTAGGGCCCTGACTACGTCATCGATGGTGAAGCAGCGTGGGTTGGTCATTGCGTCAAGCCGGCTCCGAAGGCCTTGACGGTGTCCTCGCTGTCGAGGCCTGACACGGTCTTGCCTGTGGCTTGCTCGATGAGGTTCAACAACGCAGCGGCGCGTAAGCGGATGAAGGCGTCGAAGTCGTCGGTCCGGAGGGCCGGTACCGGGATGACGTGCGAGCCAAGGAACTCATCGAGGCTGTGCGGCGGCACCTGTTTAGCCTTCTGGATGCGGCCCAGGTAGACGCTGGGGGCGTCACCGCTGATGAACCGGTTGGTGCCAGCGGCCAGCGGCGCCTTATTGATTACACTGTTCCACTTGTCCTTGGGAAGCTTTTGCTTTTCGCACCAAGCTCGCGGAAAAATGTGGTGGATGTCGATGGCGTTGTTGAAGTAGGTGTTCAGGTCAATGGGCGTACCGCTGACGAAGTCGCGTCCCCCGTGCTTCATCAAGAGGGCGGCGAGGCCCTTGTAGGCCGCCGCCAGGCGGCTTTGCAGCGACAGCAGGCGGGTCGGCGCGAAGTTGGCATCGCGCACCGTCCGCGGCTCTGCGCCGCCGTCCACCCAGGCCACGACATCTTGCATGTCCATCGCAAAGCGCGTCTCGTTGGCGCCGCCGTATAGCTCGCCCAGCACACCACTCCAGTACCAGCGCAGCAGCCTCTGCTTGACGCCGTGCAGCGTTGTCCGTTCGCCCAAATGTGCGCAGATGGCGGCCAGCGGGATGAGCTGCGTGGCGTAAGGCACACTGCGCTCGTCGAAGATCTTTTCCTCAGCCAGCAGCTCGGCCGCACGCTTGAAGCCCAGCTCCAGTGCAGCCTCCAGCGCCTTGAACTCGGTGAGGCCCAGCTTCAACACGTCGGCACGCTTGCAGCTCACCGCCGTCTTCTGGGCCAGGTGGCGTCGGTAGCTGGCCAGCAGGGTGACTGCGGTCAGGAAGCTCGTGCCATCCACCGCCTCCAGCACGTCATGCTTGGCCGTCAGCCGTTCACGGCGGGCGTCCCAGTCGTCGCGCAGGTTGAACTCGTCGGCGGCGAAGGTGGCCGTCATTAGCTCGAAGACGGTGAGCGTTACGCCACCGGTGTTGACCTTTTCGAACACCTGGCAAACTGCCTCGCGTGGGGTGTCCTGGGTCAGTTCGATGGCTGGTACCTTGAACTGCTGGAAGCGCAGCCAAATCGCCTGATCAAAGCGCATGAGGAACATCGCAGGTTCCGAGTTCTGAGCATGATGCTGCGCAAACCCCATCTTCCACGTCATGTAGCCTTCGGCATCGAACAGCAGCGCAACCGGGAACAAGCGTTGTGCGTATTGCAGGTCGGGGGTACTGACATCAAGGTCGACTTTGCGGCCGAAATTTGAAGTGACTTGCAGCGCCTCTGGCACGGAGATGACGGCCTCTTCGCGATCGGCGTCCGGATCCAGGCACTTGGCCATGTCCAGGAAGTAGAGCCGGCGAATGTCGGCACCCTTCTCGGTGCGCGTCGGCACCGGCTGGCCGCTGCGCAGTGACAGATACATCGACGTGAGGCGCTGCTGGCCGTCGAGCACTAGAGTCTTGGGTTTGGGAGCCGGCTGCAGGTGCACGCCCGCGAAAAGGCGGGGCTTGAACGGCACGCCTCCCGCCTCCAAGAACATAACGGCGCCGATAGGATAGGACAGCGACAGGCTCGCAATTAGTGAGCGAATGTGGTTGTCGTCCCAGACCCAGCCGCGCTGAAAGTCGGGAAGTTGAATTTGGCCGGCGGCAATGCCGTCGAGAACATCTTTCAGTGCGGGTTCTGCGGTACGAAAGCTCATGCGGTCGGTCTCTCGGTCACGCCTGGTCAGTGTGGGAGGCGTCCCACGTCACACGGAAGTGCCTGCGCAGGGGTTCCAGTGCGTACGGCAGTTTTGCGGCGCAAGTCACGCCCAGGTACTGGGCTGCACGGGTTGCGCCGACGTACAGAAACTTGTCGAACAGCTCCGGCCGACTGGCGGCCAGTTGGTCGATGCCCACGAAGAAGGCGGCCTCAAACTCCAAGCCCTTGATGTGCTGCACATCGAAGACCCGGACGTTGCTCTCTTGCCCGACAGCTTGACCCTCCCGGCACGCGACCACCTGGATGTTCTGGTCCGCCAGCGCTTCGTTCAGCGCATGGGCGATGGGTTCGACATCGGCCTCGGAGTTGACGAATATTGCAGTAGAAGGGAGGCGCCCATCGAGATACCGGTCAATCCACCGGATCCCTGCCGCCAGCCAGACCACCGAGTCATCGATTGATGCGTACTCCAACAAGATAGGAGGCGCTCCTTCGTTGCTGACTTCGGCCGGCAGGCTGGCATCCTGGTCGGATCCTCCCACGCATCGGATGATGTCGCGCGCCAGTTCGTTGAGCTGGTGGCTTTGACGATAGGCGACGGTGACGTGCCGGATGTCAAAGTCTGGAAACACCCACTGCAGGTCATCAGTAGAGCGCGAGCCCCAAGTGGTCAGGCGCTGGTTGAAGTCGCCGCAGGCAAAGAAGGAGTGCAGACGCGGATGCGCCAAGGCAGCCATGCAAGCAAGCTGGATCGGCGAGAAGTCAGTAGCCTCGTCGACCACGACCTGGCTGCGCAGCGTGGCCAATACAGGCTTCAGCGACGCCCAGGCAGGGCTGTCGATGTCGCGCATTACCGTCGGGCGTTGCAAAAGGTCTCCAGCCGATCGCAGGATCGCCAGCAGCACGACGTCCAGCTCAAGCGGGTTCAATTCGCGGGGCTCGAATCCGGTCTTGGCATACCAACGCCCCTCATCCTGACGCATCTTGCGGAAGGCACGGTAGCGCTTTGGGATACCGTCGATGTACCGCTTTACCGGGTTTGCAAATCGGCGGGCATGGGCTTGCAGGAGCAGGCTCGTGCCGAGCGCTGCCAATTCGGGGGCCGGAAGCGTGCGGTCGCCCAGCCATTCGATGATCTTGCCGTTGCGCGTGGTCCTGTTAGTGGAACGCTTGGCCGCGGCGTTGCGGGCTTGCGCGCGGACGGCTTGCATGTAGGCGGTGATGGCCGCCGCAAGCCCGACTTTTGGGACTGCAACATCCTCGTCGTCCTCGCCGTCTTGATCGTCGTCGGCGTCGCTATCGGCGGTCTGCTGCTGCAGACCTTCAATGAACTTGGCCAGCTCGCTGACCAAGCCTTTGTTTCGAGCCAGTTGGGCGTTTAGTGCGGTCTTGATGGTGTTGTCGGTCTCGTCCTTGAGATTTGCAACAAGGCTCTGCACTGCCGGAAGTTCGCCAACCAGTGCAGCAAACGTCGCGGGCCATGCCCCGTCGTCCTGCAGCCGTGTCTGCAGGCGCTTGCCCAGCTGTTGGGCCGTCGCCAGCGTGGCGCCAACTAGCGCTTGTGTGCTCTCCATCAGCTCCGCCCGGTAGGCGGTGCCTTGCCAGGCCTGAAAGTCCTCGAACCAAGCAATGGGCTGAGCCGCCGCTGCCGGTTGCAGGCTTGTTGCATCCTTGAGTATGAAGGTGCCTCCACCAGTGGCAGTGCGAAGGACACTAAAGGTCTGCCGCGCCAGATCTCGACGATGGTCGCTCCAAGTGCGAATGTTTTGGTCAGGCGCGGGCACGCCTTCGCGGGCGAACGCCTCCTTCAGGTACTGTTTCAGCAGCTCTGTGGGCGTGAACATCAGCCAGCTCTTGCCGTGGGAAACCTGCTGGCTCTGGGCGATTTCTTCGACGATGCGCTGCTCGTCCTCTTCCAAGAACTGGACATCGAGCTTCTGACCCAAGCGCCGAACCAGTGTCGTGGTCTTGCCGGTGCCTGGCGGGCCAAGAAGAAGAACTCGGCGGTTCAGCGGCAGGCGGAAGATCTCATCTTGGAATTGATCCAGCACCGGCTGGTCGCGCAGGCCCATCTTGACGATGACGCTGCGCTTTATGCCCTCGATGACGTTCTGGCTGGCTTCAGCACTCGCCAGCATCTGGGCGACCAGGTCTTCGACCGGTTTGGCCAGCTCGGGATGTAGCGCCAGAAGCTTGCGCAGCGACTCGATGGTGACGGTTGACGCGTCTTCCGACTGGATGACTGTATAGGCGTCCCAGGATCCCGTTAGTTGCGACGGGCGCAGCTGCGCGCGCTCGACGACGATCAGCTCCTTGCCGTCGAGACCGACGTATTCTTCGCCGACAGGGAGGGCAGCCAGGCGACCGGCGGGCGCGCGATAGCTGACCACGCTCAAGTTTGCCATGCCTTGTTCAGCGCGACAGAAATAGTAAGTGGTCCGGTGTCCGTTATGGTCTTCGGCGATGACGCGTGCGATGGCTGGCTCACTAGCCAGCATGCGGTACGCCGATTCGTTGGCCTGGTTCACGCCGTCGAACGCGCGCACCGCGCGATCCGAATTCAGCGTGTTCCCGCCGGAAGCCAGGGCTTCAATGCCCGCACGGCGCGGGGTGGCAAGCCAAGTCCTCGCCGCGCTTGCCACGGTATCCAGCTTGTCCACGACCTCGGTTGCCAGCGGCCCAAAGCGTTGGCTATGCTCCATGCTCATTCGTTGCTCCCTGTGTATCTTGCTTGGGCAGTACCACCATGAAGGCGAGAACCTCGAAATCGCCCGTGCCCGCAAACTCGCCCTTCATCGCATGCGTACCACCGGGAGAGAACAGACTGGCGACTGCGCGCTCTTCGTTCTTGCCGACCACCGAGGCTACGGCCGAGGCAAGGAGCGTCTGCGCGTGGCGCATGTCCTCGCCATGGCGGGTTAGCCTGTCGAACCGGCTGCTCGCCCCAACGTCAGGGAGCTCGCGGCCCAACGCGAGGCGCTTGAGGCGGTCCAGAATGTGCTTGGCCTGCGGGTAGGCCAGCACCGTGGTGCCGTCGTCGCCGACGTGTGCGAGGTAGATCGGCGCCAAGGGATAGTCGCCAGGTCCAGTTCCCGCCCGCGCCGCGTCCTGCCCCGGGCCCTCCGCCCGCAGGCAGAAGATGATACCCGGCTCGATGTCGGCGTCGATGCTGGTCGTAACAGCGTACGCGCCCAGCGGCATGCCTTCCAGCACTGCGGGATGATCGCGGAGGAACTGAGCCAAGTCGATTCGGAAGTCGGTGAGCGTGAGGTCGGTAATCGAGACACCGCTGCTAAGGTCTTCCATGTCGATGACAGAGTCCTGCAGTTTCAGCAGCTGTTTTCGGCGGTACTCGAGGTCGTTCATCGGATCGCCAGACTGCTGCTCAATGATGTTCTCCTCACCGGTGGCCGACACATCCAGCAGCACCATGCGCCCGCTCACCCGCTGTTCCAGCCCGATATATTCTTCCAGTTCCATATTGGGCCAGAAGTTCACCAACTGGATGTTCTGGTTAGGCGAGCCGATCCGGTCGATCCGACCGAAGCGCTGGATGATGCGGACGGGGTTCCAGTGGATGTCGTAGTTGATGAGCCAGTCGCAGTCCTGCAGGTTCTGGCCCTCCGAAATGCAGTCGGTCGCGATAAGCAGGTCGATCTCGCCTTCGCCAGCCATGTCTGCCGGGCGCTCTTTCGCGCGCGGCGCGAAGGCCGACAGCACGCTGCTCATGCTCTTGCGCAAACCGGGCAATGTGGTTTGAATTCCGGCGCTGCCAGTGATCAAACCAGCGTCAATGCCGAGAACGGACTTGACCCACGATGCGAGATTGGCGTACAGGTATTGCGCTGTGTCAGAAAACGCCGTGAAAACAATGATCTTGCGGTTGTCTACGTTAATGGGCGCGCGGCACTTCTGCTCGATCATATCGCGCAGTTTGGCCAACTTGGCGTCACGTGCCGCGTCCACCTGCTGAGCGGCGGACAGCAACGTAGCCAAGCGATTACGGTCTTCGATGAGGTCTTGCCTCCACCGGACCAAGTCCACATCGCTGAGCAACACCTTAACCTTGCGCCCTACCAGCAGCGATTCAAATGCCGAGTCGTCGATGTCCACATCAGCGATATCAATTTCCTCGATGCCCTCGGCATGATTCTCAATGCGGGCCAGCACAGCTTCAACGTCTTTGAGCTGTCGCTGCACGGTCAGTGAAAACGAAGATACGGCGCTCTCCATGCGCTTGAGTACGTTGACGCGCAGCAGGTGAATCAGGCTCTCTTCGCGGTCAGCTTGGCGGAAGAAGCTCTCGCCCCCCCGAATTTCAGTGCTGTATTTCGCGTCGTAGGCGGCCTGCTTGTTCGGCAGCACGTAGCGCAGCGGTGCGTAGCTGGCTAGGTTTAGGCGCCGGATTTCAATGTTGATGTCCTTGATTGCGCGGAATTGGCCCGCCAGATCCACATCGGCCTTGATGTTTATAGGCGGTAAGCGGCCCGGGAATCTGCCTGTCTCGGCCGTGCCGTAGTACTTCTCGATGTGTCGGCGCGAACGCGCGATGGTTAGGTGATCCAGGAGCGTGAAGTAGTCAAAGCCCAACATCTCGACCAGATGGCCCGGAGTGCGCTCGGCCTCGTCCATGTCCAGCCAGCGGTTGAACTGGGTTTGCGCTTTGCGCGTGGTCTGCTCGATGCTGTCGATGCCATGCTCGACCAACGCGGTGTCATCGCCTTCCGTTACAAAGGCAATTTGATTTTTCAGATCAGCCAGGCGGTTGTTGACCGGTGTGGCCGACAACATCAGCACGCGAGTCTTGACGCCCTCTTTGATGATTTTTCGCATAAGCCGGTCGTACCGGGTCTCGGTACCTTGACGCGGCGACTTTTTGTTGCGGAAGTTGTGGCTCTCGTCGATGACTACAAGGTCGTAGTTTCCCCAGTTCACATGACCCAGGTCAATGTCGCCGGAGTGGCCACCGTCTCGCGACAAGTCGGTATGATTAAGTACATCGTAGTTGAACCGATCGGCCGCTAGCGCATTGCGTTTATCGTTGGCCTTGTAGAGCGTCCAGTTGTCGCGCAGGCGCTTAGGAGCAAGCACCAGCACGCGGTCGTTGCGCAGCTCGTGGTACTTGATCACAGCTAAGGCCTCGAAGGTCTTTCCAAGCCCCACGCTGTCCGCAATGATGCAACCACCGAAGCGTGCCAGCTTATCGATAGCTCCGACAACACCATCACGCTGAAACTTGAACAGCTTCTTCCAAACGGCGGTGTTGCGAATACCGGTGGCCGATTTGACGATGCGCTCCTCGTCCAGCTCCTCGCCCCGGTTCCCGAACAGGTGATTGAGGATCAACGCGTAAAGCGTGAACGGTGCATGGTGCCGCCCCATCCTTTGCAAAGCCTCAATCAGGGCAGGCCGGCTATCAGGCTGCGCCTGCAGCGTGGACCATTGTTGATCAAACCAACGGGCAAGCAGCGCCGCCTCGTCGGCTGACTCGGACGCCTGGATCAGATTCAGCGGATTGCCGGGCGTCAGGCCCAAGCCATCTGAACTGAAAGCGAATGAGCCCATCACAACCTGGTCAGCCGTACCGTCCGATGCGCGCATGACGGCGGCGCCTTGCGGCACGCGGCCGTGAGCCCGGCGCAATTCAACACGACCATCGAGCCATTCGGCGCACTGGGTGGCCAGCCAACGGGCTTGCAGCCGATTGCGTGCAGCGCGGTCACCCGCGCCGCCAAGGAAGTCCAACTCGTCGTCAGTCGGGGGGAGGATGAGTTGTACCCTCTCCAGCTTCGCGAAGACATCGCGCAGCTCGGCGAAAGCGAACAACGAGAACGACGGCGTGACACAACCGAATTGCCGCCCCGGCCTTAGATGCGGGCGGATCAGATCAATGACGCGGTCTGAGCCGCTGTTATTTACCAGTTTCACGTCTTTATTTGCGCCTATGTGTGGCTCAACCTCGACTGATGCAGACTCAAATTCGCAATTCCGCCGCCAAGGTGCTCTCGATGCTCATTATTTTGTGTTCCAGCTGGGCGTAAATCAGCAACAAATAGGGAAAGTTCCGGCCCAATCCATTCAGTTGCCCCGCCAAGGGAAGGCATCCGCCCCCCTACATGACCGTCGAATAAATAGCGAAACCGCTGCGTCATTGAGAATTTCTGCAGACAGCGAAATTGTCAAGAATTTTAGCAGCCTGACCACCCTACTTAGCCGGGCAATAAACGAATAAAACATGCCCTATTAAATGCAATACATCGAAGGCCAGCCCGTAATCCTCTTCTTCCCAGACGCACGTGATCCCGCTCCCGGTCTTTGGGTTAAGCGAGGCCCCGCCAGCCGGCCTCTCCAACAAAAACCATCCGGCGAGGAGCAAGTTAATGCGTGGCTGCCGTCATGAGCTCGACTGTATGCGCGAGTTCCTGCGACATGCCGCCCGGCATGTGGGCCTGGAAAATCCGCGCGAGCTCGCGGTAGTACCAGAGTGTGCCCGCCTCGCCGGCCGTGAAGCGTTCGAAGACGGCACGACCGACCGTGCGCAGGTCCATGACGATCGCGCGCGCGTTATAGAGCTTGTCGGACGCCGACACCAGCAGCACGTCCGCTTCCGCCTGCTCCAGATGCGCCAGGTAGGCAACCTTGCGCGTGCGCCAGTCCGGTTTCTGACCTGATGCATCCGGCACACCATCCGTGCAGCCCTTGACGATCCGCAACACGCGTTCACCGAACAGTTCTCGGATCGTCGGCGCCACTTCCGGACCAACGTCCTCGATCGCGTCATGCAGCAGGCCCGCGATCGCCTGCTCTTCATCGCCGCCATTTTCCAGCACCAGGCTCGCGACACCCAGCAGATGTGACGTATAGGGGATCTGCGTCCCCTTGCGTCGCTGCGCAGCGTGCAGTCGGAGCGCGAGCTCCGTTGCCCGGACAAATTTTTCGGTGAGCATCGTGTGGTCCTTAATCGTGAATAGTTATGTGTGAATCTAGGCCCACGGATCGGTCTTGTGGGTGAATGGCACGCCCGATTCGCTGAGCCAGCGATAGGCGTCAGCCCATGCGGGGTAATGCCGACCAATGGCAACAAGTAGGGCTTGCGGTGTTACCGGCCGCTCCTCTGTGGTACGCGCCATCGAGTCTTGAAGCAAGGCAATGACGGCGCCTTCGACGCAATATGTATCGGCACGGCCGCTGCCCAGGTAGTCGCGATCATACAGGTCGAAAATCAGCGCGCCGTCGGCCCGCAAGTGGACCGTCGCCGTGCAATGGGGATACGACTTGAGCGTAATCGTCCGGACACGATCACCTGCAGACGTCTGCCCAGCGGATGGCGGCTCCGCTACATGGACGTCCGTTGCGCCCACAACGGTTTTGAGCAGGAAGCGCTCGAAAGCGGCCGATTCACCCACACCAAAGCGCTGCGCGTACCGCATCTTGCGGGCCTGTCGTTCGCTCTCGTGGCGTTGCGCGACAATCGCGCGCAGCCAAGGCTCGAGATCGTCGCAGACGAGAAGGATGTCGAGCAGCGCCGGCCAGTCCGCCTCCGCTTCATCGAGCAGGTAGACGGGTGCCGCGCCAATCTCATCGGCTAGCTCAGGTCCGGGCGGCTTTAGCGTCAGCCCCCACCCGTCCGGCAGGCGAAAGGGCAGCCCGCTATTGGCGGGCCGCCACGCGTACCAGGCCCATTGCGCCGGGTAGCGAAAAACTTCAGTCGGGGTTTCTTCGAAATGCTGGGCGCAGAGTTGCAGTTGGGCGACGCACCAGCAGTCCGGCTGCCATGTTGTGATTATGTTGAGCGGGTCCATGCCGTCATTCTAGGTGGCCAGCCCGGGTTTGCGCTACGGGCCGTATGTGCGGCGCGACGTTCAACGTGCTTCCTGACTGACTCGTCAGGACATCAGTGATGACCGTCGGCGGGATGAGGCGGGACCGATCCGCCGCGCGATTTGCTCGCCAGGAATATGGGCGGACCGCCGCGATTCCGGTAACCAGACGGTAACGGCGGCGCGCGCAAAGAAAAAGGACCTACGGCTTTCACCGTAAGTCCTTGAATTTTTTGGTCGGGGCGAGAGGATTTGAACCTCCGACCACCTGCACCCCATGCAGGTACGCTACCAGGCTGCGCTACGCCCCGAACAGAAGAAAAATTATAACAGACACTTCATTCGATTAGAACCGCTCGACACGAACAAAGCGAACAAGTCCATGAACTAGTGGCCCAGCAGATCGATTACGTTCTGCAGTTCCTTGCGTAACTTCTCGACATCGACCGCAACCGTTGCCGCCGATGCCTGCACCTGACCCGCGACTCCGGCGGTAGCCTCACCCTCTTCGACCACCGCATCCGGCCCACCGCCGCCATGCGAATCGAGCCGGTTGCGCGCCCCGTTGATCGTAAAACCCTGCTCGTACAGCAACTCTCGAATCCGCCGGATCAGCAGCACCTCGTGATGCTGATAATACCGACGATTGCCGCGCCGCTTGACCGGCCTCAACTGGGTGAACTCCTGCTCCCAGTAACGCAGCACGTGAGGCTTTACCCCACAAAGTTCGCTGACCTCACCAATCGTGAAGTACCGCTTCGCCGGAATCGGAGGCAAGACGACTTTTTCGATCGTCGCTGTCATCGTCAGTTAGCCGTGATGGGTTGCCCGAAAGCGCGCCAGTCAATCAGCGCGCGAAAAGCTCGCTTCGGCGCCGTTTTCGACGAGCGCCTTCAGTTTTTGACTTGCATGAAACGTCACCACGCGACGCGCCGCAATCGGAATCGCCTCGCCCGTCTTCGGATTTCTGCCGGGACGCTGCGGCTTGTCGCGCAACTGGAAGTTGCCGAAGCCCGACAGCTTCACGCTGTCGCCGCTCTCGAGCGCATCGCGGATCACCTCGAAGAAAGCCTCGACCATGTCCTTCGCTTCCCGCTTGTTGAGCCCGACATTGTCGAACAGCAACTCGGCAAGTTCCGCCTTGGTGAGTGTCGGCGTTTCATTGGAAACGACGGCGGATGATGTCGGAATATCTCGAATCATGGCGCTGCGTTGCGCCGTAAGAAGGGCTTCGAAATCACTCGAGTTCATTTCATTCATATCTATCAAATGGCGCGCCAAGCGTAAAACAATGGATGCGGAAACAGCCGTGCAATTGTTAAATGCGGGTTATCCGCGCAACCGTGCGCCATATACTCGAGCTAGACGTTCCACCAGAGTTTGAATAGCCAGATCGACCGTTTCATCCTGAAGGGTTCCGCCAGTATCTTGCAAGGTCACCCGGAACGCAAGGCTTTTCTCGTGCGCGGCCAGACCACCGGAAGTGTTTGATTTTGGACGAAATTCGTCGAAAAGTGCAACCTTCTGGACAGCCTTGCAGGCCGGTTCGGACTGGGCCTTCTGAAGCTCGTCGAGCAGCGCCTGAACCTCGATTTTCTGATCGACGACCACCGCGATATCACGTCGTACCGGCGGGAATTTTGAAACTTCCGACGGAATCGGCAATACCCGCTGCATTAATGCTTCCGCTTCGATTTCAAACAGAATCGGCGCATGCGGCAAATCATATTTTTGCATCCAGCGCGGATGCAATTCGCCAATCCAGCCCACTGCGCGACCATTCAATTCGATCCGCGCGCTGCGCCCCGGATGCAGCGCCGGATGCTCGGCCTGTACGAACCGCACGACCGCCGGTGCGACCAGCGCTTCGAGGTCGCCCTTCACGTCGAAGAAGTCGACGGCACGCGTCGGTGCGCCCCACTGCTCGTCGAGCGCGGGCCCATAGGCGAGCGCGCCGATCATCTTCGGCTGCGCGAAACCTTCGACGGTCAGCTCGCCGGCCTTGATCGACGGATCGTGCAGGAATACGCGACCTGCTTCAAACACGCGCACGCGGTCCGCCGCGCGACGGTTCAGATTCGTGCGCAACACATGAATCAGGCTGCCGAACAACGTCGTGCGCATCACCGACAGCTGGCTCGCGATCGGGTTGATCAGACGCACGGGGTTGCTGTTGCCTGCGAAGTCCTGCTCCCACTCCGCGTCGACGAAGCTGAAGTTCACCGTTTCCGCGTAGTCGCGCGCGGCGAGCGCATGACGGATCGCGTGGATGGAGCGTTGCGTCTCGTTGGTCGCGCGCATTTCGCTGGTCGCGACCGGCGGGCGCGCCGGAATCTTTTCGAAGCCGTGGATACGCGCGACCTCTTCGATCAGGTCCTCTTCGATTTCGATATCGAAGCGGTACGACGGCGGCATCACCGAGAACGTATCGCCGTCACGCTCGAACGAGAGGCCGAGGCGCGTGAAGATCTGCGCGATTTCATCGACACCGATCGCGACGCCGATGATGCGGTTCGCGCGCGAAACGCGCATCTTCACGGGCGCGCGCTTCGGCACGTTGACGATCTGATCGTCGACCGGACCCGCTTCGCCGCCGCAGATGTCGAGGATCAGCTGCGTGATGCGCTCGATATGATCGACGGTCGTCGCGTAGTCGACGCCGCGCTCGAAGCGATGGCCTGCATCGGTCGAAAAGTTGTACTTGCGCGAGCGACCACGAATGCTGTCGGGCCACCAGAACGCGGCCTCGAGATAGATGTTGGTGGTGTCGAGCGTGACCGCGGTGCTGTCGCCGCCCATGATGCCCGCGAGGCTTTCGATATGCTGCTCGTCGGCGATCACACCGACCGTTTCGTCGAGCTCGACCGTGTTCCCGTTCAGCAGCTTCAGCGTTTCGCCCTTGCGGCCCCAGCGTACGTCCATGCCGCCGTGGATCTTGTCGAGATCGAACACGTGCGACGGACGCCCCAGCTCGAGCATCACATAGTTCGAGATGTCGACGAGCGCGGAAATGCTGCGCTGGCCGGAGCGCTCGAGACGCTCGACCATCCATTGCGGCGACTTCGCGCGCGCATTGACGCCGCGGATCACGCGGCCCGAGAAACGGCCGCACAGATCGGGCGCGGAGATCTTCACGGGCAGCGTTTCGTTGAGCGTGACCGGAGCCGGCTTGATTTCGAGCGGACGCAGCGGCGCTCCGGTAATCGCCGACGTTTCTCGCGCGACGCCGAATACCGACAGACAGTCTGCCTTGTTCGGCGTCAGCTTGATTTCAAAAACGGTGTCGTCGAGATTGAGCGTGTCGCGGATGTCCTGGCCGATCGGCGTGTCTTCCGGCAGGATCATCAGACCGCTGTGATCTTCGGAGAGCTTCAGCTCGCGCGCCGAGCACAGCATGCCCTGGCTTTCCACGCCGCGCAGCTTCGACAGCTTGATCGCGAACGGTGCGCCGCCCTCTTCGGCCGGCGGCAGTTGCGCGCCGACCAGCGCGACCGGCACCTTGATGCCGGACGCAACATTCGGCGCGCCGCACACGATGTTCAGCGTCGCGCCGGTGCCAGCGTCGACCTGACACACGTTGAGCTTGTCCGCATCCGGGTGCTTGACGACTTCCAGCACCTGGCCGACGACGATCTTCGAGGTCGGCGGCGCGGCCGTCCGCAGGTCTTCGACTTCGAGACCCGCCATCGTCAACGCGTGCGACAGCTCGTCGGTAGTCAGTTGCGGATCGACAAAAGTTCTGAGCCAGGATTCCGGAAATTGCATGGTTCTGTGTACGTTGTGATCAGGTTGGGTCCACGTCCGGCAGATGCTTCGTAAAGCCCGGTGGTCTTGCGCCGGTTCAGCGAGCTCTGCCGGGGACGCTCGCGGCGCGCACCAGGTGCGCTGCCGCGATTTATGCTTCGTCGCGCTCGCGCGCGCCGGGTCACGCGAATTGACGCAGGAAACGCAGGTCGTTTTCGAAAAACAGGCGCAGGTCCTGCACGCCGTAACGCAGCATCGTGAGACGCTCGAGGCCACTGCCGAAAGCGAAGCCGATGTAGCGCTCCGGGTCGAGACCCATGTTGCGGATCACAGTCGGATGCACCTGGCCGGAGCCCGAAATTTCGAGCCACTTGCCCGCGTTCTTGCCCGTTTCGAACTGCATGTCGATCTCGGCCGACGGTTCGGTGAACGGGAAATACGACGGACGGAAGCGCACGAGAATGTCGTCGCGCTCGAAGAATTTCTTCAGGAAGTCGGTATAGACGCCCTTCAGGTCCGCGAAGCTGATGTTCTCGTCAATCCACAGGCCTTCGACCTGGTTGAACATCGGCGAATGCGTCGCGTCGCTATCCACGCGATACGTGCGGCCCGGCACGATCACCTTGATCGGCGGCGTGTTGGTGCGCGCGTAGCGCACCTGCATCGGGCTCGTATGCGTGCGCAGCAGCAGCGGGCGGCCGTCGGCATCCTTGCCGTCGACGTAGAAGGTGTCCTGCATCGAACGCGCCGGATGGTTTTCCGGGCTGTTCAGCGAGGTGAAGTTGTACCAGTCGGTTTCGATCTCGGGGCCGTCGGCCACGTCGAATCCGATCGTACGGAAAATCTGTTCGACGCGCTCCCAGGTGCGCATCACCGGGTGCAGGCTGCCTGCACCGGTGCCGCGGCCGGGCAGCGTGACGTCGATGGCTTCAGCGGCGAGGCGCTGATTCAGCAGCACGTCGGCCAGCGCCTGACGGCGGGCCGTCAACGCGGCTTCCACTTGTTGCTTGACGAGGTTGATCCGTGCGCCTTCGGTCTTGCGCGTTTCGGGATCGAGTTTGCCAAGGCCCTTCAACAGCTCGGTCAGTGCACCCGCCTTACCGAGAAAGCGCGCTTTCTCATTCTCGAGGGTGGTGACGTCGGGGGCTTCTGCGAAGGCTTTTTGCGCGTCGGCGACAATCTGGTCCAGATCCATTGATCCCATCATTTCAACGTCAGTGTTCTATCGAAACAAAACTGGTTCTACCAACAAAAACGGGGCTCGGTGAGGAGCCCCGTTTTTGTTGCAGCGTCACCGAGACTACCGGATGTTCGCTGCAACGAACCACGCAGTTTTAATTGCCAGAAGCGCAATCAGGCTGCAACGGCGGCTTTCACCTGCTGAACGATCGCAGCAAAAGCAGCCTTGTCGAACACAGCCATGTCGGCCAGCACCTTACGGTCCAGTTCGATCGACGCCTTCTTCAGGCCGTTGATGAACACGCTGTACGTCATGTCGTGCTGACGCACCGCCGCGTTGATACGCGTGATCCACAGTGCGCGGAACACACGCTTCTTGTTGCGGCGGTCGCGGTAGGCGTATTGGCCTGCGCGCATGACCGCCTGCTTGGCGATGCGATAGACGTTATTGCGACGGCCGCGGTAACCCTTGGCCAGCTTGATGATCTTCTTGTGACGGGCCCGTGCGGTAACCCCACGTTTTACTCGAGGCATGCTTCGCTCCTATGAGTGTCGGTTAAGGGTTAAGCGAACGGCAGCATTGCGCGAACGGAGTTCAGATCGGAATCATGAACTGCCGTGGAGCCGCGCAGATGGCGTTTGTTCTTGGTGGTCTTCTTGGTAAGAATGTGGCGCTTGAAGGCCTGACCGCGCTTGACGGTACCGCCCGGACGCACCACGAAGCGCTTTGCAGCGCTCTTCTTGGTCTTCATCTTCGGCATGACAACTCCATTATTAGATGGACATGGGTGTGCGGTCGGCCAGATGGCCATTTCCCGCCCTTCGAAACCCATTCCACTTGGTATGCAGACCGCCGATACCGCCAGCGGCCGCTTTTCGGGAACCACTGCGCACTTGCATGCGCGACGTTCCGAAACCTTCCGACACCAAGCCGGACACCCAGCACAGCATCAAACAACCTTGCGCCGCCGGAGCGCGCGCCACATGGCACGCCGTCGCTCCGGCCAACTGCTTCGCGCTTACTTCTTTTTCTTCGGAGCGAGCACCATGATCATCTGGCGCCCTTCCATTTTCGGCATCTGCTCGACCTGACCGACTTCGTCGAGGTCGGTGCGCAGGCGTTCGAGCATGCGCATGCCGATTTCCTGGTGAGCCATTTCGCGGCCACGGAAACGCAACGTGATTTTCGTCTTGTCGCCGTCTTCGAGGAAGCGGACGAGGTTGCGCAGCTTGACGTTGTAATCACCGTCGTCGGTACCTGGGCGGAATTTGACTTCCTTGACCTGGATGACCTTCTGCTTGAGCTTGGCCTCGTGTTGCTTCTTCGCTTCCTGGTACTTGAACTTGCCGTAGTCCATCAAGCGGCAAACCGGCGGAACCGCTTGCGGAGCGATTTCGACCAGATCTACGTCCTGCTGTTCCGACATGCGGAACGCATCAGCGAGTTTTACGATGCCGAGCGGTTCGTTCTCGACGCCGACCAGTCGCACCTCGGGTGCTGTAATTTCACCGTTGATGCGGTGCGCAGACTTATCAGTAGCGATGTTACGTTTCCTCTAAAAATTAAAAAAAACGAGCCGGGTACCAAGTGGCTCAGTTGAACGACTGCACGTCCTGGCGCAGACGCTCAATGAAGGCATCAACAGGCATTACACCCATATCGACACCACCACGGGCACGCACGGCTACCGTTTGCGCTTCACGCTCCTTGTCGCCGACCACCAACAGGTAGGGGACCTTTTCCAGCGTGTGCTCGCGTATTTTATAGCTAATCTTCTCGTTGCGCAAATCGGCCTCGACTCTAACCCCTTGTTTTTGCAACGATTGGGCTAGCGCCTGCGCGTATTCGGCCTGACTTTCCGCAATATTCATCACAACGACCTGCATCGGCGCGAGCCAAGCGGGCATTGCACCAGCATGGTGCTCAATCAGAATCCCGAGGAAACGTTCCATCGATCCGACGATCGCCCGGTGCAGCATGATCGGGCGACGGCGACTGTTGTCTTCGGCAACGTATTCGGCACCCAGCCGCTCCGGCAACACCATGTCGAGCTGCAGCGTACCGCACTGCCACGAGCGGCCGAGCGCGTCCTTGATGTGATACTCGACCTTCGGGCCGTAGAATGCACCCTCGCCGGACAACTCTTCCCACGTGACGCCGCAGGCCGTCAGCGCCTCGCGCAGTCCCTGCTCCGCGCGATCCCAAGTTTCGTCGGTGCCGGCGCGCGCATCCGGGCGCAGTGACAGCTTGATCTCGACGTTATCAAAGCCGAAGTCGCGGTAGACGCTCATTGCCAGCGTGTTGAACGCGATCGATTCGCTGATGAACTGATCTTCGGTACAGAAAATATGCGCGTCGTCCTGCACGAAGCCGCGCACACGCATCAGTCCATGCAGCGCGCCCGACGATTCGTTGCGATGGCACGAACCGAACTCCGCGTAACGCAGCGGCAGATCGCGATACGAGCGCAGACCGTGATTGAACACCTGCACGTGACCGGGGCAGTTCATCGGCTTGATCGCGTAGTCGCGCTTTTCCGATTCCGTCGTGAACATGTTTTCACGATAGTTCTGCCAGTGGCCCGACGCTTCCCACAGCGAGCGGTCCATGATCAATGGCGTCTTGATTTCCAGGTAGCCGGCGTCGTTCACGCGACGGCGCATGTACTGCTCGACTTGCTGCCACAGCGTCCAGCCGCGCGGATGCCAGAACACCATGCCCGGCGACTCGTCCTGCATGTGGAACAGGTCGAGCTGCTTACCAAGCTTGCGATGGTCGCGCTTCTCGGCTTCTTCGAGCATGTGGAGATACGCTTCCTGGTCTTCCTTCTTCGTCCAGGCCGTGCCGTAAATGCGCTGCAACTGCTCGTTCTTCGAGTCGCCACGCCAGTACGCGCCGGCGACTTTCATCAGCTTGAAGACCTTCAGCTTGCCGGTGGACGGCACGTGGGGGCCGCGGCACAGGTCCGTGAAGCCGCCATGCGAGTACAGTTTGATTTCGTCGCTAGCGGGGATCGATTCGATGATCTCGGCCTTGTACTTTTCACCGATGCTCTTGAAGTACTCGACCGCTTCGTCGCGGGACACCACGCGACGCGACACCGGCTCGTCCCTCTTCGAGAGTTCCTGCATGCGCTTTTCGATCTTTTCGAGATCTTCCGGCGTGAAAGGACGGTTATAGGAGAAGTCGTAATAGAAACCGTTGTCGATGACCGGGCCGATCGTGACCTGCGCTTCCGGGTACAGATCCTTCACCGCGTACGCGAGCAGGTGCGCCGTCGAGTGGCGGATGATATCGAGACCGTCTGCGTCCTTCTCCGTGACGATGGCGAGCGCCACGTCGTGATCGATCAGCATGGACGTATCGACCAGCTCCCCGTCGATCTTGCCGCCGAGCGCGGCTTTCGCGAGACCGGGGCCGATCGAGGCGGCCACTTCGGCGACGGTCACCGGATGCTCGTACTGTCGAACAGAACCGTCAGGCAAACGTATCGAAAC
Organism: Paraburkholderia sp. Cpub6; assembly: GCF_014201065.1. Taxonomy (NCBI): domain Bacteria; kingdom Pseudomonadati; phylum Pseudomonadota; class Betaproteobacteria; order Burkholderiales; family Burkholderiaceae; genus Paraburkholderia; species Paraburkholderia sp. Cpub6. The sequence goes on along the minus strand of NZ_JACHDM010000001.1, from coordinate 393,410 downwards.
CATTGCGTTCTCCGTGGTGCCGACCGGCGGCGGCACATACAACCAGGGTCAAAAAGATAAAAAAAATGCGGCCCCGCTTTCGAGGGGCCGCATTCACATTTTATGCAAACTTCACTGGCGAAAGTGGTCCTCGACTAGCGTCGTTCCGAAATGGTTTCGGTCAACGTTCGCGGTGTCATAACCGTATTCGCCTTTTTGCGCTGAAAGCGCTTACTGCAGCTTGCGAAACCCCAGCGAGGCCGGAATTTCATTTTCGTTGGTAGGCTCGATTGGACTCGAACCAACGACCCCCACCATGTCAAGGTGGTGCTCTAACCAGCTGAGCTACGAGCCTGAAGAAACGAGATTATATGGGGTATAGCGCAGCTTGGCAAGTACTTTTATGCGGCGACTTTAATCCGTCGCGCCACTAGCGGGGCTTTTTCCAACCGCCCGCGCCTCAGTTCTTGCGCGTCGCGCGCACGACACCCGTGATCTCGCCCAGCAGCGTGCACGCGCGCTGAATCTGCGCGGAGCTCGACACCTCGACGGTAAATTGCATGAACGCGGCATTGCGGCGCGATTGCGTCTTTACGCCGATCACGTTCATCTTTTCCCGCGCGAATACTTCGGAGATATCGCGCAGCAGACCTTGCCGGTCCGTCGCCTCGATGCTGAGGTCGACCGGGTAGACGGAATGGCCGCGGCCGCTCATCACGTCCGCCGACCACGCCGTCTGAAGCACGCGCTCCGGCGCGCGCTCCGCCATCCGGCGGAACGTCGCGCAATCGCTGCGATGAACCGACATGCCCTTGCCTCGCGTAACGAATCCGCAGATGTCGTCGGGCGGCGCCGGCCGGCAGCAGCGCGCGAGCTGGGTGAGCAACGCATCGACGCCGACCACCAGCACCCCCGTGGAGGCGCCGCGCGCGACGCTCGCGCCGCTGCTGCGTTTCTCGAACTTCTCCGGCGCATCGACCTCGGGCTCGGGCGGCGGCGCATCCTGCAACGCCTGCTCGACGAGCCTCAGACTGAACTCCTCCTTGCCGACCACGGAGAACAGGTCGTCGGTGGTCTTGAAACCGAGCCGCGCGGCCAGTTGATCGAGATTGACCGAGGTCTTGCCTTCGCGCTGCAGGGTTTTTTCAACCATCGCGCGACCGTTCGCGATGTGCTCCTGTAACTCCACCGCGTTGAACCATGCGCGCACCTTCTGCCGCGCGCGCGGGCTTTGCAGATAGCCAAGTTGCGGATTAAGCCAGTCGCGCGACGGACCGCCCTCCTTCACCGCCACGATCTCGACCGTCTGGCCGTTCTGCAGCGGCGTGTTGAGCGGCACCATCGCGCCGTCGACGCGCGCGCCACGGCAACGATGCCCAAGCTCGCTGTGCAGGTGAAACGCGAAGTCGATCGGCGTCGCGCCGTGCGGCAACGGAATCACGCGCGCCTGCGGCGTCAGCACGTAGATGTGATCGTCGTCGAGCGTGGCCTGGCGCAACTGCTCCCACGGCTGTGCCGAGCCCGCTTCGCCATGCTCGCCCTCGGAGACTTCGTCCTTCCATGCGAGCAGCTGTCGCAGCCAGGCGATCTTCTCGTCGTATTTCTCGCTCGCGGTGAACGTGCCGCCATAGCCGCGCGCACCCGCTTCCTTGTAGCGCCAGTGCGCGGCCACGCCGTATTCGGCGAAGCGATGCATTTCCTGCGTGCGGATCTGCACTTCGAACGCGCGGCCGTCGTCGCCGATCACGACGGTGTGCAGCGACTTGTAGCCGTTCGGCTTCGGCCGGGAGATGTAATCGTCGAACTCCTTCGGCACCGGCTGCCACAGGTTGTGCACGATGCCGAGCACGGTGTAGCAGTCCTTGATGTCCGGCACGATCACGCGAAACGCGCGCACGTCGTACAACTCGGCGAAGTCCAGCTCCTTGCCGCGCATCTTGCGCCAGATGCTGTAGATATGCTTCGGCCGACCGCTCACTTCCGCGCGGATATGCGCGGCGGCCAGCTCCTGCTGCAGGCGTTCGATCGCCTGCGCGACATAGCTCTCGCGCTCGACGCGCTTCTCGTCGAGCAGTTTCGCGATGCGCTTGTAGGTGTCCGGCTCCTCGAAGCGGAACGCGAGGTCCTCGAGCTCCCACTTCAATTGCCAGATACCGAGGCGGTTCGCGAGTGGCGCGTAGATATCGAGCGTTTCGCGTGCGACGTCGGGCGACGGCGTGAGCTTCGCGGCCGCGTAATAACGCATCGTTTGCAGCCGCGACGCGAGGCGGATCAGCACGACGCGAATGTCCTGCGCGAACGCGAGCAGCATTTTGCGCAGCGCCTCGACCTGCGCGCGGCGCGCAGCCTGCGCGTCACGTCCGGCCTCGGGCATCGCGTTTTGCGCCGCGCGCAAACTGACCGTGCCGAGCCGCAGCAGCTTGCGTACGTCGCCGACCAGTTGGGCGACTTCTTCGCCGAAGTCGTCGGCGATCACGCGCTCCGGATCGCGCAGATGCGGTGTCAGCGCAAACAGCGCAGCGGCCAGCACCGCCGGCGGATCGACGTTGAGCTTGCGCATGATCGACGCGGTGCCCGCCGCGTGATCCGCGAGCAATTCGCCCGACGACAGCCGCACCTCGCCCGCATGTTCGCGCACGAACGCCATCGCTTCGTCGAAGGAACGATGGGGATGAGGCGCGCTCGGAACGGTATCGGTGTTCATGGTGCGACGGCCCGCCGGGCCAGACGATTCAACGGAAAATCAACCACGGTGCTGCCGGACGGCCGCGACTCAGTTGCGCTGCGCCGCGATCACGACGATTTCGACGAGGCACTTCGGATTCGCAAGCTTTGCCTCGACGGTCGCGCGCGGCGGCGTGTCGCCCTGCGCGACCCACTCGTCCCACACGGCGTTCATGCCGGCGAAATGCGCCATGTCCGAGATATAGATCTGCACCGACAGCAACAGCGACTTGTCGCTGTTCGCTTCCGCGAGCAGACGGTCGATGTGGCCGAGCACTTCGCGCGTCTGGCCGGCGATGTCCTGATCGTCGTCTTCGGCGATCTGACCCGCGAGGTACACGGTGCCGTTGTGCACGGCCATTTCCGAGAGACGCTTGCCGACGTGATAACGAATGACTGCCATGAAAAGTCCTGAGCTGAGGGGTTAATCGAACTACGTCCCACACGACACTGCCGATGAAATCGTCATGCGGAACTCAATATTATGACGCGTTCGCGGCCTAACCGATGAAGAACTCCCTCGCGAGCGCGATCTGGTCCGCCGCCAGGAACGCCGGCGCATGCCCGACGCCGGCGATCTCCACGCTCGATGCGGCACGCGCGGTCGACACCATCTTCGCGACCGTTTCACGCGACAGCAAATCCGACTGCTCGCCGCGCACCACCAGCACCGGCCCCTGGAACGACGCGAGCGAATGCCACAGCGCCGCCTCGCCGAGCTTCGCCGCTTCCTCGGTGACCGCCGCGAACGGCTGCGCGATGCGCGGGTCATAGCGCAGCACCCATGCGCCGTCCTCTTCGCGCAGCAACGGCGTATTGATTTCGCGCCATTCGTCCGGAGTCAGCGGTCCGAAGCTCTGCGCGAGCTGCGCGGCATAGTCAACGCCCTGCTGCAGCGTTTCGAAGCGTGCGGGCTTGCCAAGGTAATCGCCGATGCGCTTGACCGCGACCGGCTCCAGATGCGGCCCGACGTCGTTCAGCAGCAGCTTGCGGATTGGCGTGTCCGGCAGGCCGGCGAGCCCCATGCCGATCAGGCCGCCCATCGAGGTGCCGAACCAGTCGACGGTGTCGACGTCGAGCCGCGCGATCAGTGTGACCATGTCGGCGACGTACTGCGGCACCGCGTATAAGTTGGGGTTCGCGAGCCACCACGACAAGCCCCGGCCAACCACGTCCGGGCACACCACGCGATAGGTGTCCGCGAAGTTGGCGGCGAGGCGGTCGAAATCGCGCCCCGATCGCGTGAGTCCGTGCACGCACAGCAACACTCGGGGATTGTCCGGGTCGCCCCACTCGGTATAGGCGACGCGATGCAGGCCGGCAGCGCTCGCGCACCGCACGTAACGTTGACGCGGCGCGGGCCGCCCGGTGGTGGAAGCGGAAGTCGTTGCGGTCATCTGGTGTCCTTGCAAAGACGCTGCGGATTGGGCTGCAAATGATTGTAAACCGCTTCGTCGCGCGGCAAGCATCGGCCAGAAGGCTTAGGAAGGTCGATCCAACCGTCCGGCGCATCCGCCGCCGTGCGCCAAATACAGAACGGGCGAGACTCACGTCTCGCCCGTCCGGAACACACCGTTGCCGCCGCGCGGTCGCGCCGACGCGCGCAGCGGCGTTTCAACCCGCGTCAGCTCACCGCGCTCACATCGAGCGGCGCGCCGGTTTTCGCCTTGATTTCGTCGACGCTCACACCCGGCGCGAGTTCGGTCACTTTCAAGCCGTTTTCGGTCACTTCGATCACGCCGAGATCGGTGATGATCTCGTCGACCACACCCACGCCCGTCAGCGGCAGCGTGCATTCTTCGAGGATCTTGTGCTGATCGCCCTTCGCGACATGCTCCATCAGCACGACCACGCGCTTGACGCCCGCGACCAGGTCCATCGCGCCGCCCATGCCCTTGATCATCTTGCCCGGGATCATCCAGTTCGCGAGATCGCCCTTCCTGCTGATCTGCATCGCACCGAGAATCGCGAGATTGATGTGGCCGCCGCGAATCATCGCGAACGAATCCGCCGAAGAGAAAATCGACGAACCGGGCAGCGTCGTCACCGTTTGCTTGCCGGCGTTGATCAGGTCGGCGTCGACTTCGTCTTCGGTCGGCGACGGGCCGATACCGAGCAGACCGTTCTCCGACTGCAGCCACACTTCGACGCCCGCCGGCACGTGGTTCGCGACCAGCGTCGGCAAGCCGATGCCGAGGTTCACGTAAAAGCCGTCCTGCAGTTCCTTCGCCGCGCGCGCGGCCATTTCGTCACGAGTCCATGCCATGATCAGTCTCCTTTCGCGCGGACGACGCGTTGTTCGATGCGTTTTTCCGGATGCGCATTCAGCACGATGCGCTGCACGAAGATGCCGGGCGTATGGATCGCGTCCGGATCGAGCTCGCCCACTTCGACGATCTCTTCGACTTCCGCGACGGTGATGCGGCCCGCCATCGCGCACATCGGATTGAAGTTGCGCGCGGTGCGGCGATAGATCAGGTTGCCGGCCTTGTCGGCCTTCCATGCCTTGACGAGCGCGACATCGGCGGTCAGCGAATGTTCGAGCACGTAGTGGTTCTCGCCGAACTGGCGGGTTTCCTTGCCCTCGGCGATCTGCGTGCCGTAGCCGGTGTTCGTGAAAAACGCCGGGATGCCCGAGCCGCCCGCGCGCAGCTTCTCGGCGAGCGTGCCTTGCGGCGTGAATTCGAGCTCGAGTTCGCCGGCCAGGTACTGGCGCTCGAACTCCTTGTTTTCGCCGACGTACGACGAGATCATTTTCTTGATCTGACGCGTCTCGAGCAGCAGGCCGAGGCCGAAACCGTCGACGCCCGCGTTGTTGCTGATGCAGGTGATGCCCTGCACCTTCGAATCGCGCAGCGCAGCGATCAGCGCCTCAGGAATGCCGCACAACCCGAAGCCGCCGACGGCGAACGTCTGCCCGTCCTTGACGATGTCCTTCAGCGCCTCGGCGGCGCCTGGATAGACCTTGTTCATCTGTATGTCCCTTCCTTTATGGAAACCCGAAACGTGTACGCAGGCCGCCGGATCATTGCGGCTGATATCGCAACGGGTGAACTTCACGTCGCCTCACGATACCGCTACGTCATTCTAGTCATCCGCGGCTTGAGCCGCGTTGTCATCCGCCCGAAAGAGTACGCTGGGCCCGCCATGCGGCACAATACGCAAAAATACATAAGTACTTGCCTCCCGCCCATGCCCGCCCTGGATTACCGCACTGCGTTTCACCTCGCGCCGATCGGACTCGTGCTGTCCCGCGAGCGGACCATCGAAGACTGCAACGACGAGCTAGCGTCGATATTCGGCTACGCGCGCGACGCGCTGATCGGTCAGTCGTTCCAGGTGTTGTATCCATCGGCGGACGAGTTCGAGCGGATCGGCGCGCGCATTCCGCCGATCATGACCGCGCAAGGCAGCTACGCCGACGACCGGATCATGAAGCGCGCGAACGGCGAGCTGTTCTGGTGTCACGTGACGGGCCGCGCGCAGCAGCGCACCGACCCGCACGCGGCGGGTGTCTGGACTTTCGAGGATTTGAGCGCAACCCGGCGGGTCGCGGTGGAACTGACGCCACGCGAGCGCGAAATCGCCGCGCAACTGGTGACGGGCAAGACCAGCAAGCAGATCGGCCGCGTGCTCGACATCAGCCCGCGCACGGTCGACGTCTACCGCGCGCGGCTCATGCGCAAATACGATACGGGCAATGCGACCGAGCTGTTGCAGCGGCTGCTCGGGGATTGAGAGAGGGCGTTTGACGCGCGCGACAGCGCTGGCAAGCCGCGCGCTCAGGCCGCCTTGACGAGCGCCGCGCTCTCGATGGCCGCGCGCAGTACGTCAGGCACCGGCACCGACTTGCCCGCCGCGTAGTCGATCCACACGCATCGTGCGGCGCCTCGCGCATAGAGCGTATCCGGCTCATCGGCGCGCAGGAGCTCGAAAGCCGTATCGAAGCTGCTGCGCCCCGGTGTCGCCACCGACATCCGGCCGATCACGTCGCCCGGATAGTGCAACTGCTTCAGAAACTCCATCGACGCATTGACGATCACCGGCCCCTGCCCGTGCGCGCGCTGGCCGACAAAGTCCATGTGCTCGAACCAGGAAATCCGCACCTGCTCCATGTAGCGGAAATAAACCGTGTTGTTGACGTGACCGAAGGCGTCCATGTCGCCCCAGCGGATCGGCATCGTCATTTCGAAAACTGCGTGAAAATCGCTCATCCTGTACTTCCGTTCTTCCTTTTTCTGCCTGACTTTTGAAACTTTGGACGACCCGCTCACGCGAGTCCGAAGCCGTCGTCGGCGACGATCACCGAGCCGTTGATGAACTGCGATTCATCCGCCGCGAGCAGCAGGAGCAGCCCATCGAGATCCTCCGGCTTGCCGACCCGATGACGCGGCAGCATCGCCACGAGTTTCTGGCCCTGATCGGTCGACCAGTGGTGATGGTTGATCTCGGTGTCGATATACCCGGGGCAGATCGCGTTCACATTGATGCCGTGCTTGCCCCACTCGAGCGCCATCGCCTTCGTCATGTGGACGACCGCGGCCTTGCTCATCGAATACAGGCCGATTTGCGGCAGCACGCGCAAGCCCGCCATCGACGCGATGTTGATGATCCGGTACGACGGCTTCTGCGCGTTGTTGCCGCGCATGATCATGCGCTTGGCGACTTCCTGCGCCACGAAAAACGCGCCGCGCGTATTCGTGTCGAACACGTATTCGAAGTCCGCCGGCGTGACCTCGGACAGCTTCTGCGTGGTCGACACGCCCGAGTTGTTGACGAGGATATCGATGGTGCCGGCCTCGGTCTCCGCATGCGCGACCGCCGACTTGATGCTCTGATAGTCGGTCACGTCGAGCGACACGACGTGCGCGGCGCCGCCGGACGCCTCGATTTCCGCGCGCAGTTCCTTGAGCCGCTCGGTACGTCGGCTCGCCAGCACGACCTTCGCGCCCGCCTGCGACAGCACCTGCGCGAAGCGCTTGCCCAGCCCGCTCGAGGCGCCCGTAATCAGCGCGACCTTGCCTTCCAGATTGATCGAACGGCCCATTGTCTTTCCTTGTTCGGTTGTGATGACAACTGCGGTTGACGGGTTCGGCAGGACCCGACTAAGGGTCTATACCGTATCGTGAAATAGTACGGTCGTGCTAATCTGTGGCTTTCGGGTTGCGGCGCGGGATTCGATCGCCCACAATACGAACCCGAAAAAAGCATTCTAACGGTAAGAGGAGCATCAATGACCCCCGCAAGTCTCATTGAGCAGTACGGCCCGCGCGAGTCGATGGAATATGACGTCGTCATCGTCGGCGGCGGCCCTGCGGGGCTGTCGGCGGCCATTCGCCTGAAGCAGCGCGCCGCCGAACGAGGCGCTGACATTGGCGTGTGCGTACTCGAAAAAGGCTCTGAGATCGGGGCCCATATTCTGTCGGGCGCGGTGATGGACCCGCGCGCGCTGACCGAGCTGATCCCGGACTGGAAGGAAAAAGGCGCGCCGCTGACGGTCGAAGTGACCGAAGACCGCTTCCTGTTCCTGTCGGAGACGGGCGCGAAGAGCGTGCCGACCTGGGCGCTGCCGGACAATTTCAAGAACCACGGCAACTACGTGATCAGCCTCGCGAACGTGACGCGCTGGCTGGGTCAGCAGGCCGAGGCGCTCGGCGTCGAGATATTCCCGGGCTTTCCGGCGGCCGAAGTGCTGTACAACGGCGACGGCTCGGTCAAGGGCGTCGCGACCGGCAACCTCGGCATCGGCAAGGACGGCGAACCGACCGAAAACTTCCAGCTCGGCATGGAGCTGCACGCGAAGTACACGCTGTTCTGCGAAGGCGCGCGCGGCCACCTCGGCCGCCAGCTGAACGAGAAGTTCAAGCTGCGCGACGGCGTCGATCCACAGGTGTACGGCATCGGTATCAAGGAGCTGTGGGAGATCGATCCCGCGAAGCACAAGCCGGGTCTGGTCATGCACACGGCCGGCTGGCCGCTCGAAAACGACACTTACGGCGGCTCGTTCCTCTACCACATGGACAACAACCAGGTCGTGGTCGGCTTCGTGGTCGGCCTCGGCTATTCGAATCCGTATCTGTCGCCGTTCGAGGAATTCCAGCGCTACAAGACGCATCCGGCGATCCGCGCGATTCTCGAAGGCGGCAAGCGCGTGTCCTACGGCGCGCGCGCGATCACCGCGGGCGGCCTGATGTCGCTGCCGAAGCTGGTGTTCCCGGGCGGTGCGCTGGTCGGCGACGACGCGGGCTTCCTGAACGCGTCGCGCATCAAGGGTTCGCACGCCGCGATCAAGACCGGCATGCTCGCCGCCGATGCCGCGTTCGACGCCGTCCAGGCCGGCCGTCTGTCAGACGAACTGAGCGCCTACCCGGAAGCGTTCAAGACGTCGTGGCTCTACACCGAGCTGTATCGCGCGCGTAACTTCAAGCAGTGGATGAGCAAGGGTCTCTACCTCGGCACGCTGATGGTCGGTCTCGAGCAGAAGCTGCTCGGCGGCAACGTGCCGTGGACGCTGCATCATCAGCATTCCGATCACGAGATGCTGAAGCCGGCTTCGCAGTGCAAACCGATCACGTATCCGAAGCCGGACGGCAAGCTGACGTTCGACCGGCTGTCCTCGGTGTTCATCTCGAACACGAATCACGAGGAAAATCAGCCGGCGCACCTGACGCTGAAGGATCCGACCGTGCCGGTCAACGTGAACTGGCAGACCTACGCGGGACCGGAGGCGCGTTATTGCCCCGCTGCAGTGTACGAGTTCGTGAAGAACGACGATGGCAGCGAGCGGCTCGTCATCAATGCGCAGAACTGCGTGCACTGCAAGACCTGCGATATCAAGGACCCGACGCAGAATATCGTGTGGGTCACGCCGGAAGGCGGTGGCGGTCCGAACTATCCGAATATGTGATTGATGTGCCGTCTGCCTGTGCGGCGCTGCGCGATAACCGGCAGCGTCGCGCAGGCAAATTCCGATAGCGCGCTCGCGCTTTCGTCTGCGCGCATTCTTGCGCGTTTCGTTGGTCCCCTTCCCGATTCTTTTTTATGGCGGCTCGTTCGCCGCCAATCGCGGGACCGCGTCAGGGTTACGGCGCGCTCGCCGCGATCTTCGGCGTGCTGACGGCCACATCGCCGCATTGCGCGCGATGGCGCAGCGCGTGATCGATCAGCACGAGCGCAAGCATCGACTCGGCGATCGGCGTCGCACGAATGCCGACGCAGGGGTCGTGCCGCCCGAAGGTCTCGACGATCGCGGGGTTCCCCGCCTTGTCGATCGAACGGCGCGGCGTGCGAATGCTCGACGTCGGCTTGATCGCGATCGACACCGTGATGTCCTGCCCCGTCGAAATACCGCCGAGCACGCCGCCCGCGTGATTGCCGACGAAACCTTCCGGCGTCAGCTCGTCGCCATGCACCGAGCCGCGTTGCGCGACGCTCGCAAAGCCCGCGCCGATCTCGACGCCCTTCACGGCGTTGATGCCCATCATCGCGTGCGCGATGTCGGCGTCGAGGCGGTCGAACAGCGGCTCGCCGAGGCCGACCGGCACACCGGAGGCAACCACGTTGATGCGCGCGCCGATCGAATCACCGTCCTTGCGCAGCGCGTCCATATACGCCTCGAGCTGCGGAACGATCTCCGCATTCGGCACGAAAAACGGGTTTTCGCGCACCTGCGCCCAATCGACGAACGGCACGTCGATCTCGCCGAGCGCGGCCATATAGCCGCGAATTTCGGTGCCGAACTTCTCGCGCAGCCACTTCTTCGCGACCGCGCCCGCCGCGACCGTCGGCGCCGTCAGCCGTGCCGACGAGCGGCCGCCACCGCGGTAATCGCGAATGCCGTACTTTTGCCAGTACGTGTAGTCGGCGTGGCCGGGGCGAAACGTTTCCGCGATGTTGCCGTAGTCCTTGCTGCGCTGGTCGGTATTGCGGATCAGCAGCGCAATTGGCGCGCCGGTGGTTTGACCTTCGAACACGCCCGACAGGATCTCGACCTTGTCTTCTTCCTGGCGCTGCGTCACGTGGCGCGACGTGCCCGGCTTGCGGCGATCGAGTTCGAACTGGATGTCGGCTTCGTTGAGCGCCATGCCCGGCGGGCAGCCGTCGATCACGCAGCCGATAGCGGGGCCGTGCGATTCGCCGAAGGTCGTGACAGTGAAAAGCGTACCGAGCGTGTTACCGGACATGAGCGTCGTCCAAAGAAATACGGGGAGAACGCTATTATGCCAGCCCGCTCGTCTCGAAGCCGGGCCTGGCGACGGCGATGGCCGATCGGCCAGGGCGCACTCGGCCGAAAGCGGGTGATGGCGGGCGAGCCCGCCATCTCGGCGTCCGCGCACCGGCCCACGGCTACTTGCGGGCGCCGCGCAGCTCGGTCACGATCCGCTGCAGCGTCTCCGGCGTCACGAGCGCCGGGTCGATCGGCTCGCCGACGGCGAGGCTCAGCCGGCTCATCACACCTTTGCTGATCGGCCGCGGCCAGGTTGCGTCCACCGCGCGCGAAAACACGCTGCCCCACAGCCCGCGCAGCGCCATCGGAATGACGGGCGCCGGCGTCCGCCTGACGATCTCGGCGACGCCGTGGCGAAACGGATTCAGCTCGCCGGTACGCGTCAGCTTCCCTTCGGGAAAGATACAGACTAGTTCGCCGTCCGCGAGCGCCTGCGCGCACAGGTCGTACGCACGCGCGAGCAGCGCCGCGTCCTGATGCACGGACGCGATCGGAATCGCCTTCGCGTGCCGGAACAGCCAGCCGACGAACGGCGAGCGGAAGATCTGATGGTCCATCACGAAGCGGATCGGCCGCGGGCTTTCGGCCATGATGACGATCGCATCGACGAAACTGACGTGGTTGCACACGAGCACCGCCGCGCCCTGCTCCGGAATCCGCTCCGCGTGCACGAGCCGGATCCGGTAGAACGTATGCACGAGCAGCCACGCGATGAAGCGCAGCAGGAACTCGGGCACGAGCGAATAGATGTAGCCCGCGACGACCACATTCAGAAGCGCGGTGACGAGGAAGAACGCCGGAATACTGAAGCCCGCGGCGGTCAGGCCCATCGCCATCAGCGCCGACACGATCATGAACAGCGAGTTGAGGATGTTGTTCGCGGCGATGATGCGCGCGCGATGGCTCGGCTGACTACGACTCTGGATCAGCGCATACAGCGGCACGCTGTAAAAGCCACCGAACATCGCGAGCAGGAACAGATCGGCGAGCACGCGCCAATGCGCCAGCCGCGCGAGAAATTCGCCAACGCTGAGCAGATGCCCCGCCGGCGGCAGCGCGTGGCTCGCGAAAAAAAGATCGATCGCGAACACGCTCATGCCGATCGAGCCGAGCGGCACGAGGCCGACTTCGATCCGCCGCTTCGAGAGCCGTTCGCACAACAGCGAGCCGATGCCGATGCCGATCGAAAACGTGGCGAGCAGCACGGTCACGACGTCGGGATCGGCGGACAGCACGTCCTTCGCGAAGTTGAAGAACGACGCGAGGAACGTCGCGCCGACGAACCACAGCCACGAAATGCCGAGCAGACCAAGAAACACCGTGCGGTTTTCGTGCGCGAGCTTCAGATTGCGCCACGTTTCGCTGACCGGGTTCCAGTTGATGCGCAACCCGGGCTGCGGCGCGGGCGTAGGCGGCACGAAGCCCGACACGGCGCGCCCGATCAGCGCGATCGCGATACACGCGCAAGCGAGCACCACTGCGCCATGCTCGGCGAACCCCGCGCCCGCGCCGCCGACGATCGTGCCGATCAGGATCGCGACGAAGGTGCCCATCTCGACCATGCCATTGCCGCCGACCAGCTTCGCCTGCGACAGATGCTGCGGCAGATACGAGTACTTGACCGGCCCGAATACCGTCGAATGCACGCCCATCAGGAACGTGCACAGGTACAGCAACGGCGCGCTGTGCAGCCAGAACCCCGCGCCGCCGACCAGCATCACCGCGATCTCGAAAGTCTTGACGAGGCGCGTGAGCAACGCCTTGTCGTACTTGTCCGCGATCTGGCCGGAAGTGGCCGAAAACAGCACGAAAGGCAGAATGAAAATCGCGGAGATCAGGAACGCCGCGGTTTTCGGGTCGACGCCCGAAAACCGCGCCGCCTGATACGTGACGAGCGACGTGAAGCCGATCTTGAACACGTTGTCGTTCATCGCGCCGAGAAACTGTGTCCAGAAGAACGGCGCGAAGCGGCGCTGGCCGAGCAGGCGGAACTGGGATTCGTGCGCTTCGTGCGCGCGAGCGGCGCGGCGGGCGGCGGGCAACGGACGATCGTTCATGAAGTCAGGAGAACGGCGCGGAAAAATGGCGATGAAGCGGACGGCACGGCCGGCAAGCGGATCGCCGCGACTCGCGCACGCGGCTCCCGCAATCCGCCCGCACCAGCTCCAGACACAAAAAAAGCGCCCGCTTGCGCGCGCGCCCTGTCGGCGGGTTCGCGCTCGCGGCGATGGCCGGAGCGCGACCTTCGAGCCACGCGCATCAACGCGCCGGCTGCTGGTCCTGTCCTTCCTGCTCTTCCGGCCAGTCGCGGATATAGGCCTTCAGCATGCGGTTCTCGAACCCCTGCTCCTCGACCACCGCCTTCGCGACGTCGTAAAACGAGATGACGCCCATCAGCGTGCGGCTTTCCATGACGGGCAGATAGCGCACGTGATGCTCGAGCATCATGCGGCGCACTTCGTTGACGTCGGTTTCGGGCGTGCAGGTGAGCGGATGGTCGTCCATCACCTTGCGGATCGTCGAGGTGCCGACGCTGCCGCCGTTCTCGCTCAAGGTCAGAATGATTTCGCGAAACGTCAGCATGCCGACGAGGTCGCCGTACTCCATCACGACGAGCGAGCCGATGTCGTGCTCGGCCATGGTATTGACGGCGTCATGCAGCGTGGTATCCGGCGTGACCGTAAAAAGGGTATTGCCCTTGACTTTAAGAATGTCGCTGACTCGCATGATCTATCTCCTGATACCGCCAATCTTGCAGTGCATGAAATGTTTTTTCGATCCTATCGGAAAGGCCCATAAAAGGAAAGCGGCCCGCCAGCCAAGGCGCGGCGGGCTTCGGAGACTCGAATTCGTCTGACTTCCAGATTGCGAGCATGCCCCGCTCCCGGCACGAGCCGCAGGAACCCGCGGGAAAACCGCGCTTGATGCGGCGCGCGCCAATGGTAGGATGGCCGCCCACCCCGATCTTTCGCGAGGCCGCTCGCGGCCCGCCGCCCACGATGTCCGCCAACCGTTTCGATACGCTTGCGCTGCACGCCGGCGCAGCCCCCGACCCTGCCACCGGCGCGCGCGCGACGCCGATCTACCAGACCACGTCGTTTTCGTTCCGCGACTCGGATCATGCCGCCGCGCTGTTCAACATGGAGCGCGCCGGCCACGTCTACTCGCGCATCTCGAATCCGACCGTCGCCGTGTTCGAGGAGCGCGTCGCCGCGCTCGAAAACGGCGCCGGCGCGATCGGCACCGCGAGCGGCCAGGCCGCGCTGCATCTGGCGATCGCGACGCTGATGGGCGCGGGTTCGCACATCGTCGCGTCGAGCGCGCTGTACGGCGGCTCGCACAATCTGCTGCATTACACGCTGCGGCGCTTCGGTATCGAGACGACCTTCGTCAAGCCCGGCGACCTCGACGCGTGGCGCGCCGCGCTGCGCCCCAACACGCGCCTGCTATTCGGCGAAACGCTCGGCAATCCGGGCCTCGACGTGCTCGACATCGCCGCACTCGCACAGATCGCGCACGCGCACCGCCTGCCGTTGCTGGTCGACTCGACCTTCACGACGCCCTACCTGCTGCGCCCCTTCGAGCACGGCGCCGACCTCGTCTACCACTCGGCGACCAAGTTTCTCGGCGGCCACGGCACGACGATCGGCGGGGTGCTGGTCGACGGCGGCACGTTCGACTTCGAGGCTTCCGGCCGCTTTCCCGAATTCACCGAGCCGTACGACGGTTTCCACGGCATGGTATTCGCCGAGGAATGCACCGTCGCGCCGTTCCTGCTGCGCGCGCGTCGGGAAGGCTTGCGCGACTTCGGCGCGTGCCTGCATCCGCAGGCCGCGTGGCAGCTGCTGCAAGGCATCGAGACACTGCCGTTGCGCATGGAGCGTCACGTCGTCAACACACGGCGCGTGGTGGAGTTTCTCGCCGGTCATGCGGCGGTCGAATCGGTCGCCTATCCCGAGTTGCCGACGCATCCCGACCACGCGCTCGCCAGGCGGCTGCTACCGCGCGGCGCGGGCGCCGTGTTCAGCTTCAACCTGCGCGGCGACCGCGCGGCCGGGCGCGCCTTCATCGAAGCGCTCACGCTCTTCTCGCACCTCGCGAACGTCGGCGACGCGCGCTCGCTGGTGATTCACCCGGCATCGACGACGCACTTCCGCATGGATGCCGCCGCGCTCGCCGCGGCCGGTATCACCGAAGGCACGATCCGTCTGTCGATCGGGCTCGAAGATCCGGATGACCTGATCGACGATCTCAAGCGCGCGCTGAAGGCCGCGCAAAAAACCGCGCAACCGGCGAGCGGCGGTCGTACCGCAACGCCGAGCAGCGCCTCACAACAGACCGCCACTGCCGCGCCCGCCGCCACGAGCACCCCCGCCCGCCCGGAGTCCGCATGATCGTCACCGTTCAAGGCAAACCGGCCTACGCCTACACCGGCGGCAAACCCTTCGACGCGAGCCTGCCAACCGCCGTGTTCATCCACGGTGCCGAGCACGATCACAGCGTGTGGGCGCTGCAAAGCCGCTACTTCGCGCATCACGGCTTCGGCGTGCTCGCGGTCGATCTGCCGGGCCACCGACGCAGCGCCGGCCCCGCGCTCGCCAGCATCGCCGCGCTGGCCGACTGGCTCGCTGCGCTGCTCGACGCCGTGGGCGTCACGCGTGCGTTCGTCGCCGGTCACAGCATGGGCTCGCTGATCGCGCTCGACTTCGCCGGCCGCTATCCGCGGCGCGCAACGCATCTTGCGCTGCTCGCCACCGCGCTGCCGATGACGGTCTCCGACGCGCTGCTCGACGCCGCGCTCAATCGCGAGCCCGAGGCAATCGGCATGGTCAACCAGTGGTCGCATTCGACGCTCGCCGCGAAGCCCTCGTGCCCCGGCCCCGGTTTCTGGCTGCACGGCATGAACCAGCGGCTGATGGAGCACGTGTCCGCGAGCGGCGAGCCGCATCTGTTCCACACCGACTTCACCGCCTGCCATACCTATGCGGACGGCCACGCTCGTGCGGCGCAGGTGCGTTGCGCCACGCGCCTGATCGTTGGCCGGCGCGATGCGATGACGCCGCCGCGCGCGGCGAAAGCGCTTGCCGATGCGCTCGCGCAGGCGGGCACGCCGGTCGACACCGTCACGCTCGATGCGGGCCACGCGTTGATGACCGAGCAACCCGACGCGACGCTCGATGCGCTGTACGGCTTCGCTTCGCGGCCGCCGCACGAAGCGGGCTGAAGGGGCGCGCGATGGCGCGCTCGCCGCGCGCCTCGGCGCTCCGCGGGCGGCCGTCGGGAATGCCATTGCGAATCGCCACCGAATCACTACCGAACGACCACGATACCCACGCCGAACCCGCCGCGCCATCTGCCGAATGGCCAGGTTGCGCCAGGCAGGCGATCGCCGGAGAATGATTGAAGCTGTCTTTCTCAGCCTCCGGAGGCCGTCATGGCTCATACAGCACATACCGATCACTTCGCGAACTTCGCGGAGTTTTATCCGTACTACCTGAGCGAGCATCGCAATCTCGTGTCGCGGCGGCTGCATTTCGTCGGCTCGCTCGGCGTCATTGGCTGCCTCGCGATGGCGCTCGCTACCGGCGACTGGCTATGGTTGCCGGCGGCCGTGGTGTGCGGCTACGGCTTCGCGTGGGTCGGCCATTTCTTCTTCGAAAAGAACCGGCCTGCCACCTTCCGTCATCCGTTTTACAGCCTGATGGGCGACTGGGTGATGTTCAAGGACATCTGCGTGGGGAAGATCTCGTTGTAGTTTTATCGGGGCGGCTCGAAGTCTGGCCGCCCTATCACGCTGCCTGGTGCGGCATCGAAGCCGCCGCGCGCTCGCCATCGCCGGGTCGCGCCGCCCGTGCCGCCGCGCGCGAGGCGAGCAACGCGGCGAGCGTCACCTTCAGCTGGTCGTTGTCGAGCGCGGCGAGCAGCATGCCGCCGTCCACGCGTGTGGAGTCGAGTTCGAGCTGATACGTAAGCTCCGCGCGGTCGATCACGAACAGGTCGTACAGCCGCTGCACGGTCACCTGCGCCGGGTTCGCGAGCAGCACGAAGTGCGGGCCGGTATGGTCCTCCTCCAGCCGCGCGATCCACTCGATCTCCTCGAGACGCTGCAACAGCATCAGCGTCGTATCCTTGTCGCGGCGAAGCATCCGGGCAAGCTCGGGCATCGTGTAGCCGCGTCTGCCGCCCTCACGCGCTTCGCACAGCCGCGCGAGCAATTCGAGCGAATCGAACAGATTGCTGCCATAGAACACGGGGCGGTGAAACTGACCGATGCGAATCGCCGGCAACGCCGATGCGATCATCGCGCCGGTCAGCGTGATGAACCAGCACAGGTACATCCACACCAGGAACAGCGGCACCGCGGCGAACGCGCCGTACACCGCCGTATAGGTCGGAATACGGCGCACGTAGTAGCCGAAGCCGCGCTTGGCGAGCTCGAACGCGACCGCGGCGATCACGCCGCCGACCACCGCGTCGCGCCATTCGACACGGCAGTTCGGCAGATAAACGTAAAGGATCGTGAACGCGAGCATCGTGAACGGCAGCGAGGCGCTCGCGAGCGCCCATTCGATCAGCGGTGTGATGCGCTGCGCGGCGCTAAACGACATCGATTGCGTGAACACATACGACGAGATGGACAGGCTCACGCCGATCAGGATCGGACCGAGCGTGATGATCGCCCAGTACACGAGAATGCGCTGCGCGACGGGCCGCGCCTTGCGCACGCGCCAGATCACATTGAATGCGGACTCGACGGTCATCATCGTCATCACCGCGGTGACGAACAGGATGATCATGCCGATCGTGGTCAGCCCTTTGGCCTTCGATGCGAACTGGTTCAGATACTTGAAGATCTGATCGTTCAGTTGCGCGGGCATCAGGTGGTCGGCAAGAAAAAACTGCAGCGACGCCTGGAACGAGCTGAAGATCGGAAACGCGGTGAACAGCGCAAACGCGACGGTGGCGAGCGGCACGAGCGCGAGCATCGTCGTGAACGTCAGGCTGCCCGCGACCTGCGGAATCCGGTCCTCGCCGATGCGTTGCGCCGCGAATTGCGCGAGCCGTTTGAGCGTGTCGAGATCGAAACGCACCCTAACCAACAAACCTGCCTCCTTGCTTGCTGAACCGTCAGACCGGGACTGCGGGAACTCCGCGCGGCGTTTGGCCGAAGCGCCTGGCCGAACGGCTATGAGCGGCCTGTGCAACTGACCGAACCCCTATAATACCCGTTCAATGATGAGGCCTATGAAAGACATTCTCGTGCTTTATTACAGCCGTCACGGCGCCACCCGCGAGCTCGCGCTGGCGATCGCGCACGGCGTCGACAGCGTCCCCGGCATGCAGGCGCGCGTGCGCACCGTGCCGGCGGTCTCCACGGTTTGCGAGGCGAGCGAGCCGGACATTCCCACCGAAGGACCACCGTACGTCGAGCTGCGCGACCTCGAAGAATGCGCGGGCCTCGCGCTCGGTTCGCCGACCCGCTTCGGCAACATGGCGGCCGCGCTCAAATACTTTCTCGACGGCACCACGCCGCAGTGGCTATCCGGTGCACTGTCGGGCAAGCCGGCCTGCGTGTTCACGTCGACCGGCAGCCTGCACGGCGGCCAGGAATCCACGCTGCTGTCGATGATGCTGCCGCTGCTCCATCACGGCATGCTGATCGTCGGCATTCCATACACGGAGAGCGCGCTGTCCACCACGCAGACCGGCGGCACGCCGTACGGCGCGTCGCATTACGCGCGCGCGGGCACGACCGGCCATGGCATCTCCGCCGACGAACGGACGCTGGCGATTGCGCTTGGTGCGCGCGTTGGGCGCACGGCGGCGTCGATGTCCGAAAGGCCGTGAGCGTAAAGCCGTGAACGAACCGGATCCGCAACCCACCGAACGCGACGACGCCCGTCGTGACGCGGGTGGCGCTGAACTCGCGGCCACGAACTCCGGGGGCCACGCGAACGCGGCGCCCGCAAGCCTCGCGGCCAACGCGTCGGCATCTACGACCGTCGTCCCCGTGCAACCCAAAGCTGCCGCCGCGCTCGTCGCCGCTTTCACACTGGTCTCGATGATCGTGCTTGCCGTCGCATGGGAATGGTGGCTCGCGCCGTTGCGCTCTGGCGGCTCGCTGCTCGTGCTGAAAGCGTTGCCGCTACTCTCCGCGTTGCCGGGCGTGTGGCGACGTCGGCTTTACACGATGCAATGGGCGTCGATGCTGATCCTGCTGTATTTCGCCGAAGGCGTCGTGCGTGCCTGGAGCGATCATGGCTTGAGCGCGCGGCTCGGCTGGCTTCAGGCGGCGCTCGCCATGATCTTCTTCACCTGCGCACTCGCGTATGTCGGACCGTTCAAGCGCGCGGCGAAACGAGCCGCAAAGCAGGCTGCAAAGCAGGCCGCCAGCGAACCGATTCCGCCCGCCTGACGCCCAAGCCCCAACACCGTCAACCGATCCACATGACCCACACCGCTTTTCTCGCCGCCTGCCGCGACGCCATCGGCGCGACTTACGTACTGACCGATCCGCACGACACCGCTCCCTTTCTGACCGACTGGCGCCGCCGCTACACCGGCGCGGCCTGCGCGGTGCTGTGCCCGGCCACGTCCGCGGAAGCCGCCGCGCTCGTCAGGCTCGCGGTCGAACATTGCGTCGCGCTGGTGCCGCAGGGCGGCAATACCGGCCTCGCGGGCGGCGCGACACCCGACGCGAGCGGTGCGCAGGCGGTCATCAGCCTGCGCCGCCTGAATCGCGTGCGCGACATCGATCCGCACAACAACACGATCACGGTCGAAGCCGGCGTGATCCTCGCCGACGTGCAGAAGCACGCCGAAGCGGCCGGGCGTCTGTTTGCGCTGAGCCTTGCCGCCGAAGGCAGCTGCACGATCGGCGGCAATCTGTCGACCAACGCGGGCGGCACCGGCGTGCTGCGCTATGGCAACGCGCGCGAGCTATGTTTCGGCCTCGAAGTGGTGACGCCGCAAGGCGAACTGTGGGACGGCCTGCGCGGGCTGCGCAAGGACAACACCGGCTACGATCTGCGCGACCTGTTCATCGGCGCGGAAGGCACGCTGGGCCTGATCACCGCGGCGGTGCTCAAGCTGCATCCGCAGCCGGCCGCGCGCGTCACCGCGCTCGCCGCGCTCGCGTCGCCGCACGCGGCGCTCGATTTTCTCGCGCTCACGCAACGCGTCGCCGGGCCGCTCCTGACCGGCTTCGAACTGATGTCGGATTTCTGCCTGCGCCTCGTCGGCCGGCATTTCGAGCAGATGCGTTATCCGTTCGCCGAACCGCATGCGCAGGTCGTACTGCTCGAACTGTCGGACAGCGAAAGCGAAGTGCACGCGCGCACGCTGTTCGAGGGGCTGATGGAAACCGCGCTCGAACAAGGTCTCGTGGAAGACGCCGTGGTGGCGGAAAACCTCGCGCAGTCTCGCGCGTTCTGGAATCTGCGCGAGCACATTCCGCTCGCCCAAGCCGAGGAGGGCCTGAACATCAAGCACGACATCGCGGTGCCGATTTCACGCGTCGGCCACTTCATCGAAGCGACCGATGCGGCAATCGCGCAAGCCGCGCCGGGCGCGCGCATGGTCACGTTCGGCCATCTCGGCGACGGCAATCTGCACTACAACGTGCAGGCGCCCGAGGGCGTCGATGCGAAGGCGTTTCTGCGGCAGTACCAGAGCCCGATCAACCGGATCGTCTACGACAGCGTCGATGCGCATCGCGGCAGCATCAGCGCGGAACACGGACTCGGCCAGTTGAAGATCGACGAAGCCGCCCGCTACAAGCAGGACGTCGAGGTGCGGATGATGCGCGCGATCAAGCAGGCGCTCGATCCGCTGAACCTGATGAATCCGGGCAAGGTGCTACGCTAATATCTGAAGCCTGCGCGATCCGGCGCGCAGGCGTTTTGCAGGAGTCGCGTCCGTGAAGATTCGCGTGCTGTCCGATCTGCATCTGGAAAACGACGAGCCTGAACTGATCCCGCATGCGCAGGCGGATCTCGTGGTGCTGGCGGGCGACATCCACAATCATGCGGCCGGCCCGCGCTGGGCAGCGCAGGCGTTCGACGACGCCGTGCCGGTCGTCTACGTGCCGGGCAATCATGAGTACTACGACGGTGAATTCGGCGCGCTGGAGAGCGCGATGCTCGACGCGGCCGCGCAGGTCGACAACGTGCATGTGCTGAACAACGCCGCGCTGGTCGACAGCCAGGGCCGCTGGCGCGTGCTCGGCACGACGTTGTGGACCGACTTCGCGCTGTACGGCGCGACGCCGGATGCAATCGAGGAATCGATCGTCGCCGCGCGCCGGGTCATGCTCGACTATCGCGGGCTGATCCAGATGAACTGGCCGCACGACCCGCGCGACGCCGCGCGCGACTTCACGCCCGCCGATTCGCTCGCGCTGCACCAGCATGCGCGCGCGTGGCTCGAAAGCGAGCTTGCCAAACCGTTCGCCGGCCAAACGATCGTGGTCACGCATCACGCGCCGCATCGGCTGAGCCTGGCCGGGCGTTTTGCCGAAGACCGCGTGTCGGCGGGCTTCGTCAACCATCTGCCCGAGCTCGTGCGCGCGCCTGTCGCATTGTGGATTCATGGCCACACGCATACGTCGTTCGACTACGTGGTGGACGGCACGCGCGTCGTGTGCAATCCGCGCGGCTATTTCGACCGGCGCACGCGCCAGTGGGAAAATCCGCTGTTTGCGTGGGACAAGGTCGTCGAGATCTAGCGTGTGCTAGCGGGCCTCTTGCATCAGATCAACCCGCCGCCGCTCACCGCTCGCGCCGCGGCGCATCCTGTGACTCGACCTCGACCGGCACGAGCCGCGGCTGCTGTTCGCGCATGCGGCGCAGCAGATCGCGCGACGCGGCGACGCCGATCAGTCCAAACATGACGGCCAAGCCGATCATCAGGTGCGTATCCATGAGTGTGTCGTCCTTCAGTGGTTGCGAGGCGCCGAACGGCGCCGAATCCAGCGCGTCCGGCCGGAGCGGCGGCGCGTGAACGACACGTTAACAAATCGACTGCGTGTGAGAAGTAAAGAAATGTTGCGACGCGGCGCGTGTGTAACAGGCTGTCACGCCGCGTGCCCACTCCGCGTGCCGCACTCCGCGTGCCGCCCGAACGTCAATGCTTGACGAGCAGACCGTTCAGGTCCGCGCGAACTGCCGCAACTCCTCCTGATCCGCCGCCAGCGTCGAAGGCAACTCGTCGCGCAGGAATTCGACCCACGTGCGGATCTTCGCATCGAGATACTGCCGCGACGGATACAGCGCATACAGATTCATCTGCTGCGACGTGTACCCGGGCATCAGCCACACCAGTTCGCCGCTGCGCAAACGGCTGATCGCCGAGTAGATCGGAATCAGCGCTACGCCCATGCCCTGGGCGACGGCCACGACCATCGCCTCGGCCACGTTCACCTGAAACGTCGCCGCGCCGAGCGAGACGACTTCCTCGCCGTGCGGGCCGTCGAAGGTCCATTTGTCCGGTGGATTCACCGGCGTCACCATCTGCAGACAGGCGTGCTGCGCGAGGTCCGCAGGCGTTTGCGGCACGCCGCGCCGTTCGAGGTACGCCGGCGACGCGCACGCAATGCTGAACGCGCTGCCAAGGCGCTGCGACACCAGCCCCGAATCCGGCAGGCCGGTCGCGAGCGTCAGCGACACGTCGAAGCCTTCGTCGAGCAGATCGGGCATGCGCTGCGCGAGCGTCAGTTCGATATGCACGTCCGGGTAGCGCTGCTGGTAACGGCCCACGGCCGGCACCACGTAGTGCTGGCCGAAGCTCGTCATCGCGTGCACCTTGAGCTTGCCGGACGGACGCGCGTGCGCGTCGCTCGCCTCGGCCTCCGCCTGATCCACGTACGCGAGAATCTGCTCGCAGCGCTGCAGATAGCGCTCGCCAGCTTCGGTCAGCGCGATGCGGCGCGTGGTCCGGTTCAAAAGCCGCGTGCGCAGATGCGCTTCCAGATCGGAAACCGCGCGCGACGCGTAGGCCGTCGTCGTATTCAGATGCTGCGCGGCGCCCGTGAAGCTGCCCGCTTCGACGACGCGGACGAAAACGCGCATGTTTTGAAGCGTGTCCATACCTATCCTCAGAAATCGGCAGCGATTGTTACACGATCAGCAAGGGCGATTATCTCATGTCTGGTAAAAATGCCTTGCATCCTTACCGGTTATTCCGCAATCGATCAAAAAATATAATTGCGCACAAGCTTCTATAGTCAAATTTGGAGGAAATCGTGCAGTCTCCGGTACCCAAAGGGATCGCCGCAGCCGCGGTTCTTACGATCCTATTAACAATCGCCGGATGCGCAAGTACCGGAGGCGTCGCGCCGCAAACGCACACGATCAATCCTGCGTCGCTCGATGCGGGCAACGCAATCCGCGCCGCCAACGCCGATGCGCAGTGGCCCGCCGCCGACTGGTGGCGCGCCTATGACGATCCGCAGCTGGACCGGTGGATCGCGGACGCGCAAGCCGGCAATCCCAGTCTCGCGGTCGCCCAGGCGCGCGTGCGTGAGGCGGCGTCGATGGCCGGCGTCGCGCGCGCGGCGCTCGCTCCGCAGGTCAACGGCAGCCTGTCGATCCAGCGCCAGCAGTGGGCCGACAACGTGTTCTACGGTCCGGGGCCGCTCGCCGGCGAGCAGTCGTGGAACAACACCGGCACGCTCGGCCTCGCGTATCACCTCGATTTCTGGGGCAAGGACAAGAACGCCGCCGAGCGCGCGCTCGACCTCGCGCACGCCAGCGCCGCCGACGCGCGCGCCGCGCAGCTCGAGTTGCAGGCGAACGTCGTGCGCACCTATATCGAGATGTCGCTGAACTACGCGTTGCTCGACATCGCGAAGGCCACGCTGCAGCAACAGCAGCAGATCGTCGACCTCGCGAACCGGCGCCTGAAGGGCGGCATCGGCACGCAGCTCGAAGTGAGCCAGGCCGAGACGCCGATACCCGAGTACGAGCGCCAGATCGACGCGATCGAGGAGAAGATCGCGCTCGGCCGCAATCAGTTGGCCGCGCTCGCGGGCAAGGGTCCGGGCGCCGGCGACGCGATCCAGCGCCCGGCGCTGTCGCTCGCCGCGCCCGCTGGTCTGCCGGCCGCGCTGCCCGCGGATCTGATCGGCCACCGGCCGGACGTGGTCGCGGCACGCTGGACGGTCGCCGCGCAGGCGCGCGGCATCGACGTCGCCAAGGCCGGGTTCTATCCGGACATCAACCTGCTCGCGTCGATCGGCGGCTATGCGGCGATGGGGCCGCTGTTCCAGTTCCTGAAGAGTCCGTCGCATAGCTGGAGCGTGGGTCCCGCGCTGACGCTGCCGATCTTCGACGGCGGCCGGCTGCGCTCGCAGCTCGGCGCGGCGTCGGCGGGCTACGACGAGGCCATCGAGCGCTACAACCAGTCGATCGTGGGCGCGCTGAAGGACATCTCCGACCAGGTGATCCGCATCCGTTCGCTGACCACCCAGGCCGACGACGCCGACCGCTCGGTCGCCGCCGCGCGCAGGAACTACGAGCTGTCGCGCGAAGGCTACCGGCGCGGCTTGACCGACTATCTGAACGTGCTGGTCGCGCAAAACCAGTTGCTGCGCGCGCAGGAAGGCGTCGCCAAAGTGCAGGCCGAGCGGCTCGGCGCGCATGCGTCGTTGATGACGGCGCTCGGCGGCGGTCTCGACGATCCGGCCAACGGTCCGCGGGATAACGAAACGTTGCCGGCGCATGGCAAGGGCAGCGGCGAGAGCAAGAGCGGCGCGGCGAGTAGCGACACGGCAACAGCGGATGCGGATGCCAACGCCAACGCCAGGACCAATGCAGCCATCACCGCCACCACCGCCTCGCGCGCCCCGAACGCGCCCGCGTCCGAGTAAGGAAGGCCATGTCCTCCTCGCCCTCCCCGTCGAGCGCGCGCCCCGCCTCGTTCGCCGCGCTCTACGAAGCCGCCGCCCACTGGGCGCGCACCGACGGCCTCGTATGGATCTATCTGTTCAAGTCGCTCGCCGCGTGCTTCCTCGCGCTCGGCATCGCGATGAAGCTCGATCTGCCGCAGCCGCGCACCGCGATGACCACCGTGTTCATCGTGATGCAGCCGCAAAGCGGCGCAGTGTTCGCGAAGAGCTTCTATCGGATCTGCGGCACGCTGGTCGGTCTCGTCGTGATGCTCGCGCTGATCGGACTGTTCGCGCAGCAGCCGGAGCTGTTCCTCGTCACGACCGCGATCTGGGTCGGCATCTGCACCGCCGGCGCCGCGCGCAATCGCAACTTCCGTTCGTACGGCTTCGTGCTGGCGGGCTACACGGCCGCGCTGATCGGCATCCCCGCTTCGCAGCATCCGGACGGCGCGTTCCTGAGCGCGCTCACGCGGGTCGCGGAAGTGGTGATCGGCATCATCTGTGCGGGCGCGGTCAGCGGCCTCGTGTTTCCGCAGTTCGCCGGCCTGCAGATGCGCGGCACCGTGCGTGCGCGCTTCTCGGCGTTCGTCGAGTACGTGTCGGCGTCGCTTGCCGGGCGCAACGACCGCGCCCAGATCGAGGCGACCAATGCGCGCTTCGTCGCCGACATCGTCGGCTTCGAGGCCGCGCGTAGCATCGCCGTGTTCGAAGGCCCCGATTCGCGGATACGCGGCGGGCGCCTCGCGCGTCTGAACAGCGAGTTCATGACCGCGTCGACGCGCTTTCACGCGCTGCATCAACTGATGAACCGTCTGCGCGACAGCGGCACGCACGGCGCGTCGATCGCGATCGACGCGCTCGAACCGTACTTCAAGGAGATCGCGCCGTTGCTCGCGAAGTCGGGCGAGCCGGTGCTGAGCGCGGCCGACGCGGCGCACGCCGCGGCCCAGCTCGACACCTACAGGAGCGAGTTGCCCAAACGCGTGCGCGCGACGCGCGACGAGCTCGAAACGCACCCCGACGCGCCGTTGCTCGATTTCGACACGGGCGCCGAGCTGCTGTACCGCTTCATCGACGACCTGCATGCGTACGCGGCGACCTACGCGTCGCTCGCCGTCGACAAGCACGCGCGCGAACGCTGGATCGAGCGCTACGAGCCGAAAACCAACGCGATCGCGGCCGGCGTCGCGGGCCTGCGCGCGGCCATCGTGATGATGGTGCTCGGGGCGTTCTGGATCGCCACCGCGTGGCCGAGCGGCTCGACGTTGACGCTGGTCGCAGCGACCGTGTGCGCGCTCGCGTCGGCGTCGCCGGATCCGAAGCGCACCGCGTTCAGGATGGCCGGCGGCACGGTGCTCGCGACGCTGATGGGCATGATCGCGGTGTTCGGCGTGTATCCGCACGTCGACGGCTTCGTGATGCTGTGCGTCGCGCTCACGCCGTTCCTGCTGCTCGGCGTGTTGATGACCACGCGTCCGACGCTCGCGGGCTACGGCGTCGGCTACTGCATCTTCTTCTGCTTCCTCGCCGGCCCCGACAACGTGATTCACTACGACCCGAGCGCGTTCATGAACGACGCGCTCGCGCTGGTGCTGTCGATGCTGGTGTCGTCGATCGCGTTCGCGGTGCTGCTGCCGCCGTCGACGCCGTGGCTGCGCAACCGCCTGCTCGTCGACCTGCGCCGCCAGGTGGTGCTGGCCGGCCGCGCGGGTCTGGCACGCGTGCGCTCGCGCTTCGAAAGCGGCGCACGCGATCTGATGTTCCAGATCAACGCGCTGTCGCAGAACGAGCCCGAAACGAAGCGCGACACGCTGCGCTGGCTGTTTTCGGTGTTGGAGGTCGGCAACGCGGTGATCGACCTGCGCCGCGAAATCGCGACGCTGCCCAACGAGCCGCGCTACCACAAAGCGGCACCGTGGCGCGTCGCGCTGCGCGCGCTGCGCGATGCGCTCGCGGCGCTGTTCGAGCGGCCGCGGCAGCAGCACTTCGCGCGTGCGCTCGCGGCGACCGCCGATGCGATCGCGCAAGTGCAGCAGCTGATGGCCGGCTTCACGCCATCGCGTGAAGAACGCCATCAGCTGTTGCGCATCCTCAGTCAATTGCATTTCATCCGTACCGCGCTGCTCGATCCGCAGTCGCCGCTTGCCTCGGCGATCGGCGCGCGCGCGGACGCATCAGAAGAAAAAGGAGTTCCTCATGCCGCGTGATATCGCCGTGCTCGATGCCTATGTGCCGGCCATTGTGCTGCTGTTCATCGCGGGCGCCGCGTTGACCTGGCTCGTCGATCGCGTGATCGCCTATACGGGCCTCTATCGCGTGGTGTGGCACCCCTCCCTGTTCCGGGCCAGCTTGCTCGTGTCCGTGTGCGGCCTTCTCGGCCTCGCCGTTTATCGTTGATCAGAGTCGAAACATGACCATCCGAAATCTTGTGGGCTTCATCGCGACAGCCGTCATTTTCATCGTCGCGATCGTGATTGGCCGCGTGCTGTGGGTCCATTACATGGACGAACCGTGGACCCGCGACGGCCGCGTGCGCGCCGAGATCGTCAACGTCGCGCCGGACGTGTCGGGCGCGATCGTCGATCTGCCGGTCAAGGACAACCAGTTGGTGAAGAAGGGCGACCTGCTGATGCAGATCGATCCGTCGCATTACCAGATCGCGGTCGAGCAGGCGCAGGCCGCCGTTGCCGCGCGCAAGGCCGAGTTGCAGATGAAGCGCGACGACGCGCAACGGCGTGCCGACATGGATTCGCAGGTGGTGTCGAAGGAAAGCCGCGAAAACGCGACGCATACCGCGTCCGCCGCCGATGCCGCCTATCAGCAGGCACTCGCCGCGCTCGACGCCGCGAAGCTGAACCTCGAGCGCACGCGCGTCGTGTCGCCGGTCGACGGCTACGTGACGAACCTGTCCGTGTTCCGCGGCGACTATGCGAGCGCGGGCGCGGCGAAGCTCGCGATCGTCGACAGTCACTCGTTCTGGGTGTATGGCTACTTCGAGGAAACCAAGCTGCCGCACGTGCGCGTCGGCGATCAGGCCGAAGTGCGGCTGATGAGCGGCGGCACGCTGCAAGGCCACGTGGAGAGCATCTCGCGCGGCATCTACGACCGCGACAATCCGCAAAGCCACGAGCTGCTCGCGGACGTGAATCCGACCTTCAACTGGGTGCGACTCGCGCAGCGCGTGCCGGTGCGCGTGCGGATCGACTCGGTGCCGCCCGACGTGATGCTGGCGGCGGGCACGACCTGCACGGTGGTGGTGCGGCCGGGGACGGGCTCCGGCTCCTCGTCGGCCAACGCGAGCTGACGCCCGCGCCGCCTTTTATAGCCTGAACTGCCCCACCATCGCCTTCAGCCCGCGCGCCTGATCGTCGAGCGAGCGGGCTGCGGCGGTGGCCTCCTCCACCAGCGCGGCGTTCAGTTGCGTGCCCGGAGCCTATCCGCCTTTTCGTGTGCGAGTCGGTTTAAAAAATCCTACCCCCTCGCCAGCGTGAAGCGCTCGCCAAACAGGATGACGAACTGGTTCATCGCGGACTTCCAGTCGAAGGTTGCCCTTTCGGTCTCTGCGTCAAGGCAGCGGATGCTTGCTGTCATCGAGCCGTCGCGGAGGATTGGCTCCCCAACGTGCTTTTATCTGTTCCGGAGTCTCCGGAGGCCATTTCACGCCCATCTTGATGATGCGGTCCCCAATCTCGATTAGCTTTTTGTAGGTCGGGGAATTGGGCGCGAAGGTATTAATGTCATCCCATATCCCTAGTGGGAATGACTCGCCATTAATGTTGTAGGTGTTGGGGTTTGCCCCATGGTCCAGCAAGTAGTCAATTTGATCTAGTGCGCGATTTGCCAGCGCTTGATACAGCACTGAATTACGTAACGAATCGCGCCGGTTCACATCCGCGCCACGTTCCACCAGCAGCCTGAGCGAACCAGATGTCGACTCTCTTGCAACGAAGAAAATGATGGGTCTGCGGCCCTCGATCATGGTGTTGGGGTCAACCCCACCGTCCAGCATCGCGCGCAGGAATTCCGGATGGGAGTTGTTGAGCATGACCCCGAGGGGGCTGCCATAATCCGGTACTTCCTGCAAGGGATCGGCCCCGGCCCTCACCACCTCCGACGCAACCGCAAGCCGGTGCGGGTCGCGCTGCAACGCCTCCTGAAAGGCAAAAAACAGCATCGTCATGTTCTTGCGCCCAGGCGTCTTCAGGTCTGTCTTCGGGGCCAGTCGCCGGACCTGCTCCATATCACCTCGCTCGATGGCCTGCGCCAGTTCGAGTTGCGGGTCGCTAAAAAAATCAGTGGCGGGAAATTTTTTTCATTGCATGAACCACAGGGGATAGCGCCAGTAACAGCACCGGCACGATAAGAATTCGGCTGAGTGTTTTCATCGCTTCTTGCCTGAAAAACAAAACCCCACGCTCCGAAAAACGTGGGGTTGGTCAGCAGTCTGAGGGCTACCCGGATGTAGCACTTTCGGTCTCGGCTTCAAGGCAGCGGAAGCTTGCTGTCATCGAGCCGTCGCGGAGGATTGGCTCCCCAACGTGCTTTTATCTGTTCCGGAGTCTCCGGAGGCCATTTCACGCCCATCCTGATGATGCGGTCTCGGATTTCGACCAGTTTGACACCTGATTCAGAGGTGGAGCCTATATGTTCTATCTGCGATTCCAATTGTCTTGGGAATGAGATTCCATTGATGTTGTAAGTGTTGGGGTTGGCTCCGTGATCGAGAAGGTAATTGACTGCCCCGGTGTCGTAGCCAGTTAGCGCTTCGTAGAGAGATGTGTTGCGCAATGAATCGCGCCGGTTCACATCCGCGCCACGCTCCACCAGCAACTTGAGCGAGCCCAATTTACGATCGCTTGCAACATCAAAAATTATCGGGGTGCCTTCTGATATCAAATTTGGATCAACACCGCCGTCCAGCATCGCACGCAGGAATTCCGGGTGCGAGCTGTTGAGCCCGACCCCGAGCGGATCGCCAAAATTCGGCACTTCCTGCAAGGGATCGGCCCCCGCCCTCACCACCTCCGACGCAACCGCAAGCCGATGCGGGTCGCGCTGCAACGCCTCCTGAAACGCAAAAAACAGCATCGTCATGTTCTTGCGTCCGGGCGTGTTCAGGTCTGTCTTCGGGGCCAATCGCCGGACCTGCTCCATATCACCTCGCTCGATGGCCTGCGCCAGTTCGAGTTGCGGGCCGCTAAAAAAATCAGTGGCGGGAAATTTTTTCATTGCATGAACTACAGGGGATAGCGCCAGTAACAGCACCGGCACGATAAGAATTCGGCTGAGTGTTTTCATCGCTTTCAGCCCCGTTATTCAAGGCAGCGGAAGCTTGCTGTCATCGAGCCAACGTGGTGCGTTTGCCCCCCAGCGCGCCCGTATCTGTGCCGGTGTCTTCGGGGGCCATTTCACGCCCATCCTGATGATGCGATCCCGAATCTCGATTAGCTTCATGTAGGTCGGAGAATTGGGCGCGGATGCGT
Source organism: Paraburkholderia sp. Cpub6 (assembly GCF_014201065.1). Classification (NCBI taxonomy): domain Bacteria; kingdom Pseudomonadati; phylum Pseudomonadota; class Betaproteobacteria; order Burkholderiales; family Burkholderiaceae; genus Paraburkholderia; species Paraburkholderia sp. Cpub6. The sequence continues at coordinate 363,109 of NZ_JACHDM010000001.1, read as the reverse complement.
TATCGGCAATGCGCGTTGATAGCGCCTGAGGAAACGACAGGCCTTTGATATCGTAGGTGTCGGGGTTCGCCCCATGATCCAGCAAGTAGTCAATTTGATCTAGTGCGCGATTTGCCAGCGCCTCATACAGCACTGAATTACGCAACGAATCGCGCCGGTTCACATCCGCGCCACGCTCCACCAGCAGCTTGAGTGAGCCAGATGTCGACTCTCCTGCAACAAAGAAAATTAATGGATCTCCCTTGTAGACCAGATTAGGATCAACGCCCCCGTCCAGCATCGCGCGCAGGAATTCCGGGTGGGAGCTGTTGAGCACGACCCCGAGGGGGCTGCCAAAATCCGGTACGGCCTGCAAGGGATCGGCCCCGGCCCTCACCACCTCCGACGCAACCGCAAGCCGATGCGGGTCGCGCTGCAACGCCTCCTGAAAGGCAAAAAACAGCATCGTCATGTTCTTGCGTCCGGGCGTGTTCAGGTCCGTCTTCGGTGCCAGCCGCCGGACCTGCTCCATGTCACCTCGCTCGATGGCCTGCGCCAGTTCGAGTTGCGGGCCGCTAAAAAAATCAGTGGCGGGAAATTTTTTCATTGCATGAACCACAGGGGACAGCGCCAGTAACAGCACCGGCACGATAAGGATTCGGCTGAGTGTTTTCATCGCTTCTTGCCTGAAAAAACAAAACCCCACGCTCCGAAAAACGTGGGGTTGGTCAGCAGTCTGAGGGCTACCCGGATGTAGCTCTTCCGGTTTCTGCCTCAAGGTAGCGGAAGCTTGCTGTCATCGAGCCGTCGCGGAGGATTGGCTCCCCAACGTGCTTTTATCTGTTCCGGAGTCTCCGGAGGCCATTTCACGCCCATCTTGATGATGCGGTCCCGGATTTCGACCAGCTTCATGTAGGCTGGTGAATCAGGCGCGGAGGCGTTTCTGTTGATGTCATGTGAAAGCGCGAATGGGAACGATACTCCGTTGATGTTGTAAGTAGACGGGTTTGCGCCGTGATCGAGAAGGTAGTCAATCTGGTCGAGTGCGTTGTTCATCAATGCTTCAAATAGCACTGAATTACGCAACGAATCGCGCCGGTTCACATCTGCGCCACGCTCCACCAGCAGCCTGAGCGAACCAGATGTCGACTCCTTTGCAACATCAAAAATTATCGGGGTGCCTTCTGAAATCAAGTTTGGATCAACACCGCCGTCTAGCATCGCACGCAGGAATTCCGGGTGCGAGCTGTTGAGCACGACCCCGAGCGGATCGCCAAAATTCGGCACTTCCTGCAAGGAATCGGCCCCCGCCCTCACCACCTCCGACGCAACCGCAAGCCGATGCGGGTCGCGCTGCAACGCCTCCTGAAACGCAAAAAACAGCATCGTCATGTTCTTGCGTCCGGGCGTGTTCAGGTCTGTCTTCGGGGCCAATCGCCGGACCTGCTCCATATCACCTCGCTCGATGGCCTGCGCCAGTTCGAGTTGCGGGCCGCTAAAAAAATCAGTGGCGGGAAATTTTTTCATTGCATGAACTACAGGGGATAGCGCCAGTAACAGCACCGGCACGATAAGAATTCGGCTGAGTGTTTTCATCGCTTTCAGCCCCGTTATGACAGTGTTTCAAGTACGGAGATGTCCTCCGCCTTCTGCTGCTCGATGCCGTCTATTGCCTGCCTGATGAAGTGCCGCGACACCGGCGATCCGCTGCCGGGCAGGGGATAGGCAGTACCGGCTGCACCGGGTAGGGGCGTCCACGTCTGTGCCACGGTCAGAATGTCGCCGTTCACATGGTACGCATTGATGTTCGATGGCGTGACCTGGCCGCCGTAATGCTGGACCGTCTTCGGGTGCAGGCCCGCTGCATTGAAGCTCCAGCAGTCCTTGCCTCTGGCGACGGATGCAGCCGAACACAGGCCACCGCCTAACGAGTGACCTGTTATGTCGATAGGTTCTGCTGAGAAGGCTAATTTTTTGCCTGTATTGACAGCCCTCTCGTAATAGGGCGATTCCCTATCCACGCTTTGGCTAAAGTTGTTCGACCAGTCGGCCAGGCTCGTCATTTCGGTTCCCTTGAAGGCGAGGGTGGGCTTCATATCGTCGCCGAAGACATGACGATCGGGTTCGTATAGCTGCGCTCCAAAATTGGAACCCTTGATTTTCAGGTCTTTCGGCTTCAAGCCATACCAATCCAGAAATTCCATATCCCCGCTGCGGTTCGTCCACCCTTCGGGCACCGGCCTGGACGGCTCGTAGACATGATCGGAGAGTCTGGCCTTCTCCACCGCGACATTGTTGCGCGCAAGCCGTTCAGCCGCTGCCCGCACGCGCCCGGACATGGTCGCATTGCCCGCCGCAATCAGCGCCTTGCGCGTCTGCCACCGCTGCGCCTTGGTCAGTGCCTGTGGTATCTCGATGCGCGGCGGTGTCGCCCGGGCTGCGCGCGCAGCGTTCAGCTGCGTTTGCCAGGTGGCCGGATCATACTGGACGGACAGCACAGGTTCACCGTCCGGGTGACTGCCGGTCCTCCCTTCGGGATTCATTAACGGCGTGCCGCTGTACGGTGACGGAAACAGGCCATTACGCGGACCTTTAACGGCAAGCAGTTTGCCCCGGCGCATCTCTTCGAACAGAGCAACGATGACCCGCCAGCCATCGGTGTCAGGGTTCCGGTCCCGTACATCATGAAAAAACAGCCAGTGACTGTCGATGAGATTCTTGACTAGCTTCCGGTCCTCCTCCCACTTTCCGCGATTCAGTGTGGCGATAGCAAGAAATTCGCGGGTCTCCGCCCAGGCTCTCTGAAGGTCTGCGGCCTTGCCGAGGCACGCTTTATAGTGCCATTCGTCGCAGATGACGTACCAGGTACCCGGTGGCCGCTGGCAGAACAGCTCCAGGGAGTGCATCTCAAATACGGACAGGGACATAGGTGTGTCGATGGTCTATCTGAAGTCGCTGCCAGGATTGACAGCAGTCAGATGATTACCGTGCGACAGGCAGTCCGTACATGGGCGACGGCCCAAAATCTCCACAGCTTTCGATGAACCTGTCCGTGTTCCGCGGCGACTATCCGACGGCCGGCGCCGCGAAGCTCGCGATCGTCGATAGTCACTCGTTCTGGGTGTATGGCTACTTCGAGGAAACCAAGCTGCCGCACGTGCGCGTCGGCGATCAGGCCGAAGTGCGGCTGATGAGCGGCGGCACGCTGCAAGGTCACGTGGAGAGCATCTCGCGCGGCATCTACGACCGCGACAATCCGCAAAGCCACGAGCTGCTCGCGGACGTGAATCCGACCTTCAACTGGGTGCGCCTCGCGCAGCGCGTGCCGGTGCGCGTGCGGATCGACTCGGTGCCGCCCGACGTGATGCTGGCGGCGGGCACGACCTGCACGGTGGTGGTGCGGCCGGGGACGGGCTCCGGCTCCTCGTCGGCCAACGCGAGCTGACGCCCGCGCCGCCTTTTATAGCCTGAACTTCCCCACCATCGCCTTCAGCCCGCGCGCCTGATCGTCGAGCGAGCGGGCCGCGGCGGTGGCCTCCTCCACCAGCGCGGCGTTCTGCTGCGTGCCCGAGTCCATCTGCGTGACCGCGAGACTGATCGCCTCGATACCGGCGCTCTGCTCGGACGACGCCGCCGAAATCTCGCCCATGATGTCGGTCACGCGCTTCACGGCCTTGACGACTTCGTCCATCGTCTGACCGGCGTCCGCGGCGAGCGTCGAGCCGTTGCCGACGCGCTCGACCGAAGTCTGGATCAAGCCCTTGATCTCCTTGGCGGCCGCCGCGCTGCGCTGCGCGAGATTGCGCACTTCCGCCGCGACGACCGAAAAGCCGCGCCCCTCCTCGCCCGCGCGCGCCGCCTCGACGGCCGCGTTCAGCGCGAGAATGTTGGTCTGGAACGCGATCCCCTCGATCACGCCGATGATGTCGCCGATGCTGCGCGCGCTGTCGTTGATCTCGTTCATCGTCGCCACCACGCGGCTCACGACCGCACCGCCCTGCTCGGCGATCGCCGACGCGTTGTTCGCGAGCGTGCTCGCCTGCTTTGCGTTGTCGGCGTTCTGACGCACCGTCGAGGTCAGCTGCTCCATGCTGCTCGCGGTGCGCTCGAGCGCGAGCGCCTGCTGTTCGGTACGCTGCGACAGATCGAGATTGCCCATCGAAATCTGCCCGGACGCGGTCGCGATCGCATCGGCGCTCGACGCGATGTCGGCAACCGTCGTCGCGAGTCCGCTTTGCATGTCGGACAGCGCGAACAGCATGCTCGCACGGTCCTTGCCGCCGAGCGCGATGCGGTTCGACAGATCGCCCGCGGCGATGCGGCGCGCGATCTCCTTCGCGTACGCGGGCTCGCCGCCGAGCTGCGCGGTGAGTCGCCGCACGACCCACGCGGCGATGCCGATCGCGAGCACGATCAGTGCGAACGTCATCACCGCGATCATCACGAACGACGAGTGATAGATGAAACCGGACGCGTCGATCGTCGCCTTCGCGGCGGTGCCGCGCTGCGCGACGAGTTCGTCGACGAGCTTTTCGAGCTTGCCGGTTTCGACGAGCAGCGACACGTCCTGCGTGCCGACCTGCCAGTTCATCTGTGACAGATCGAGCGGCTGCGCTTTCACGAGCGTGACGAAGTCGCGCAGGTGACTGCTCCATGCCGCGACCGCCGCGGTGAACGCCTTCTGCGCGCCGAGCGCCTTCGCGTCCGACTTATCGACGTACTGCTGGAGCGTGCGCAGTTGCTCGTTGAGACCTGCGAGGCCGCGCTCGATGTCGGCCCCGAGTTCGTCGCGCTCCTTCGCGGTGGTCGCGGTGAGCAGCATCTTTTGCGCGCGGCTCGCGCGCAGCATGTGGCCGCGCGCTTCCTCGGCGGCGCGGCTCGCGACGTGGCCCTGGTCGTAGATCGATTGCGCGGACGCGTTCAGCCGGCCGATCTGCAGCAGCGAAAACACGCCGATCAGCAGCGTGCCGGCGAGCAGAATCGCAAACGCGATCCGCAGCGTCGCCTTGACCGACAGGCCGTTGAACTTCGTTGCCGCTGCGCTGTGTGCCACTGCTTTCATCATCCCCGTCCCCACATGTCGACGCGCCGGAAGGTCGGTTCCGGCATCACCACTTATCTCCCCGGGTCTACGGCAGCGCGCCCCGCGATCTTGAATTTCGCTTGTGCAGGCCGGGGCGGGTCGTGCGCCGCTTGCCGTTCCCGGTTCCATGTTCGACGCGCTGCTTCGTGAGCCGCGCAATCGCGAGCGCTTTATACCGTGGCCAAAAACTCGCCAAAAAAAGTTTCTTCAGGCAAAGAGCTGACGATTCGTCCTTTCACCGCCGAATGAAAAATCATCCGCCCCCTTGTCCGATTCGCGACAAAACTTGTCCTTACAATTCGCTTCGGCCACATTAAACTTCGGCTAGATATTCAAAACGCCGGTTGCCGCGACGAAACGCCGCAGTGCTTTGCGGAACGCGCCTACGAGGCGTGCTGCCCGCACCGGTTTTCGGTGCCGATCTTTCATTCCACCGTTTTCCCGATCTTTTTTTCTAGCGTATGGAAACGAGCCTCGATAAAAGCGCCCTTGCCGGCGCATCCGCCACGGGGGCGAGCGCGTCCCCGGCCGCCGCTGCGCCGGCGGCTGCCAAGGTCCAGCGCACGGTGTATTCCGTGCTCGGTGCGATCAGCTTTTCGCACCTGCTCAACGACATGATCCAGTCGCTGATCCTCGCCATCTACCCGATGTTCAAGGACAACTTCTCGTTGTCGTTCGGGCAGATCGGTCTGATCACGCTGACCTACCAGGTCACCGCGTCGCTGCTGCAGCCGCTCGTCGGCAGCTATACCGACAAACATCCGAAGCCGTACTCGCTGCCGGTCGGCATGGGCTTCACGCTGACCGGGCTGCTGCTGATGTCGGTCGCGCCGAACTTCGGCGTGCTGCTGGTCGCCGCGGCGCTGGTCGGCTGCGGATCGTCGGTGTTCCATCCGGAGTCGTCGCGAGTCGCGCGGATGGCCTCGGGTGGCCGTCACGGTCTCGCGCAGTCGTTGTTCCAGGTCGGCGGCAATGCGGGTTCGTCGCTCGGGCCGCTGCTCGCCGCGCTGATCGTGATTCCGCACGGGCAACGCAGCATCGCGTGGTTCTCGGCGGCGGCGCTCGTCGCGATCGTCGTGCTCACGCAGATCGGCCGCTGGTACAAGCGTCATCCGTCGGTCAGGAAGGCGCGCGGCCAGGGCGCGCACGTGACGCTGCCGCGTAACAAGATCATCCTGGCGATGAGCGTGCTGGTGTTGCTGGTGTTCTCCAAGTACTTCTATCTCGCCAGCATCAATAGCTATTTCACGTTCTATCTGATCGACAGGTTCCATCTGTCGGTGCAGGCCGCGCAGATCCATCTGTTCGTGTTCCTCGCGGCGGTCGCGGCGGGTACGGTGATCGGCGGGCCGATCGGCGACAGGATCGGGCGCAAGTACGTGATCTGGGTGTCGATTCTTGGCGTCGCGCCTTTTACGCTGCTGTTGCCGTATGCGAATCTGTTCTGGACTGGTGTGCTGACGGTTGTTATTGGGGTGGTGCTCGCCTCGGCGTTCTCGGCGATTCTTGTTTATGCGCAGGAGTTGATTCCTGGGAAGGTTGGGATGGTGGCTGGGTTGTTCTTTGGTTTTGCCTTTGGGCTTGGCGGCGTGGGCGCCGCCGTGCTTGGGGAGCTCGCTGACGCTACCAGTATTGCGTTTGTTTATAAGGTTTGTTCGTTTTTGCCGTTGATTGGGGTGCTTACTGTTTTGTTGCCGGATGTTGAGGGGAAGCGGGTTAGAGGGTGAGCGCGTGCCGCGGGGTTGGGGCTTTTTTCTTATTGTGCGGTGTTGGCCTTTCCTTGCTGGCTTGTCGGTTTATTAGCGTTGCCCCTGTGCGGGGCGGCACCTACTTTCTTTGCTGCTGCAAAGAAAGTAGGCAAAGAAGACAGCTAAAACCGCCAACTCTTAAGCGGGTCCCTCGGTCTGCATGAGGTAGTGGTGCATCTGGAATCCGTGCTCCCGCACATTCCGCGCCAGTGACAAGGCAGTCATTCTTCCGGCGGCGCTACGCGCGCCGAAACCCCGCTCAAAAACCACTGGTTGTTTCTGCGCGTCGCCGAGGCGCAGCCGAGGGTCCCCGCTGCGCGGGCAAAACCATTGGTTTCCCAGGCAGACCCGTCCGCGACGCACGTAGTGCGGAGCGGGAGGGATGACGGCTTTGTCACGAACGGCAGAACGTGCGAGGGCACGGATTCCAGATGCACCACTACCCCTTCCAAGCCAGGGGACCCGCTTATGAGCTTGCGGTTTGAGCTGTCTTCTTTGCCTACTTTCTTTGCAGCAGCAAAGAAAGTAGGTGCCGCCCCGCACAGGGGCAACGCTAATAGACCGATAAGCCAACAAGGAAAGGCCAACAAAGCCAGAACAACGAAAAAACAGGCCCCGCCAAGGCCCCTCCGTAATAAGAACTTCTCATGACTGTCACGCCGCAGTCACGCGCACCCGGCCCAATACGGGCACCGCCACTCGACGCGTGAGCCATGGACCCCAATACGTCCGCGACTTCCCTGTTTCGTCAAACCGGACCGAGCGTCGACCCCGTCGCGTTCCGGCCCGCTCCGGGTTCTACTCAACACGGCCTGCCGCTGCCCGCGACGCCATCACTCGATGCCCGCGCCGATCATCCCGACGACGGCCACGACGATCCGCATCGCTATCGCACGATCTGGCTCTCGGATATCCATCTCGGCTCGAGCGGCTGCCAGGCGGGATATCTGCTCGACTTCCTGCGCCACAACGAATCGGAGTACCTGTACCTCGTCGGCGACATCATCGACGGCTGGCAGTTGAAGAAAGGCTGGTACTGGCCGCAGGCGCACAACGACGTCGTGCAGAAAGTGCTGCGCAAAGCCCGCAAAGGCACTCAGGTCATCTACGTGCCCGGCAATCACGACGAAGCCGCGCGCCAGTTCTGCGACCTCGCGTTCGGCGACATCCACGTACGCGGCGAAGCGTTCCACACGACGCTCGCCGGCAAGCGGCTGTGGATCGTGCACGGCGATCTGTTCGACGGCGTGATCCAGCACGCGAAATGGCTCGCCTATCTCGGCGACACGCTGTACACGATGATCCTCGTGCTGAACCGCTGGTTCAACCGCATTCGCAGCAAGCTCGGATTTCCGTACTGGTCGCTGTCGCAATACCTGAAGCATCAGGTCAAGAACGCGGTCAACTTCATCTCGTCGTTCGAACGCGTAATGACCGACGAAGCGCGTCGCCGCGGCTGCGACGGCGTCGTCTGCGGCCACATCCACAAGGCCGAGATGCGCGAGATCGATGGCGTGCTCTATTGCAACGATGGCGATTGGGTCGAGAGTCTGTCGGCGCTCGTCGAGACTTATGAAGGCGAGCTCAAGGTGATCTTCTGGACTGCGCTGCGCGCGCCCCAGGCGGGCACGCAAAAAGCCCGCGCCACTGCCTGAGCACTTCCACTCTCCACTTCCACAGGGCCCGCAGCGATGAACAACGCGATGAAGATCATGATCGTCACCGACGCATGGGAGCCGCAGGTCAACGGTGTCGTACGCACGCTGAAGAACACCCGGCGCGAACTCACCGCGCTCGGCCATCAGGTCGATCTGCTGACGCCGCTCGAATTCCGCACCATCCCGTGCCCGACTTACCCGGAGATACGCCTGTCGTTGCTGCCGCGCCGCCGGCTGCGCGAGCGCATCGCCCGTTTCGCGCCCGACGCGTTGCACATCGCGTCCGAAGGTCCGCTGGGCATGGCCGCGCGCGCGTATGCGCTCGAACACAAGCTGCCGTTCACGACCGCGTATCACACGCGCTTTCCCGAGTACGTGCAGGCGCGCTTTCGCATCCCGCTCGCGGCGACCTACAGGTTTCTGCACTGGTTTCACAAGCCGTCGCTCGCGGTAATGGCGCCGACCCCCGTCGTCAAGCAGGACCTCGAGAAGTTTGGCTTCACGAACGTCGTGCTGTGGACGCGCGGCGTCGATCTCGAAATCTTCCGTCCGATGGACTCGAAGGTGCTCAACACCGCGCGGCCGATCTTCCTGTACGTGGGACGCGTGGCGGTCGAGAAGAACGTCGAGGCATTCTTGCAGCTCGACCTGCCCGGCTCGAAGTGGGTCGCGGGCGAAGGTCCGGCGCTCGCCGAACTGAAGTCGCGCTATCCGCAGGTCAACTATCTGGGCGTGCTGTCGCAGGCCGAACTCGCGAAGGTCTACGCGGCCGCCGACGTCTTCGTGTTTCCGAGCCGCACCGACACGTTCGGACTCGTGCTGCTCGAAGCGCTCGCATGCGGCACGCCGGTGGCCGCTTATCCGGTCACCGGCCCGATCGACGTGCTCGGCGACGGCGGCGCCGGTGCAATGCACGAGGATCTGCGCGAAGCGTGTCTGGAGGCACTGAAGATCGATCGGTCGCATGCGCGCGCATGGGCCGAGCGCTTCTCGTGGGCAGCGGCGTCCGCACAATTCGCCGCGCATCTGAAGCCGCTGCGCGACACGGCGTATCGTGAGGAAAGCGCCGCTGCGTGATGCGGCGCGCGGAGCCATCCATGCGAAGCAGTCGATCCAGCGCCGAAGGCGCGTCGAACGGCGCACTGCGCGCCGCCAAGTCCACCCGCGACACCACCAGCATCGAACCGTTCGACGACGTACGCGAGCCGGGTATGACCGGGCATGCGGATACCGTGCATCGGGTGAACGGCGCGAGGACCATGACCGGCGGCGCCAGCGTCGCGGGTGGCGTGCAAGCTGACGCCACCCAGGACACGACTCGCGACTCGACCCACGACGCCCCCAACGAACCGCTCAGCCCCGACGACCCGCTCGCCCCGCTGCCCTTCAACCCCTACAAAGGCAACCGCGGCCTCACGCGCGCATGGCACGCGATGAAAAACTCGCTGGCCGGTTTTCGCGTTGCGATTCGCGAGGAAAGCGCGTTTCGTCAGGAACTCACGTTGGCCGCGATCCTGATTCCGTGCGGCCTCGTGGTGCCCGTCGATCCCGTGTCGCGCGTGTTGCTGCTCGGCTCGGTGCTGCTCGTGCTGATCGTCGAGCTGCTCAACTCGAGCGTCGAAGCGGCAATCGACCGGATCTCGCTCGAACGTCACGAGTTGTCGCGCCGCGCGAAGGATCTCGGCAGTGCGGCCGTGATGGTCGCGCTCGGCATGTGTGTGATGACGTGGGGAGTCATCGTCGGGCCGCTGGTCGTCGGCTGGGTTCGCGCGTGGCTTTGAGGTTCGATGCGGGTTGAAGCGCACGCTTCGCCACGCCCCCACAGGATGAAAATCCGCGCAGGCGGTTGGGTATTAGAACGCTCGGTTTATAATCGTTTAACAGTCTCACAGGAAAGCGCTCGCGCAAACGGATCCGCGCCTCGCCTCATCCTGCCCTTTCGGGGGGCCCGCCGCGTGTCGGCGGGTTCGGGAAGAGCTCAATATACCAACCGCATCCGGGTGGAACACGCAGCAGCGGCACGCCGCCACGCGCCCAGCCCGGCATAACCAGGGCCGGACGACATGGAAGCCAAACCTCCCCGCCGCACGCGCGAACGGATTCTCGAACTGTCGTTGAAGCTGTTCAACGAAATCGGCGAGCCGAACGTCACGACGACGACGATCGCCGAGGAAATGGAAATCAGCCCAGGCAACCTGTACTACCACTTCCGCAACAAAGACGACATCATCAACAGCATCTTCAGCCAGTTCGAGCAGGAGATCGAGAAGCGTCTGCGTTTCCCCGACGACCATCGCGCGACCATCGACGAGATGTGGTCGTATCTGCAGTACATGGTCGATTTCACGTGGCGCTACCGCTTCCTGTACCGCGACCTGAACGACCTCCTCGCGCGCAACCGCACGCTCGAGACGCACTTCAAGCAGATCATCAGCCATAAGGTGCGCTTCGCGAGCCAGTTCTGCGAACAGCTCGTCGCCGACGGCGAAATGGTCGCGACGCCGCAGGAAATGCAGGTGATCGCGACCAACGTCGGCGTGATCGGCACGTACTGGCTGTCATATCAGTTCGTGATGAATCCGCGCAAATACAACGAGCAGGAAGCGATCCGCGAAGAGCTGCATCAGGTCAGCGTGCAGATCGTCTCGCTGATGGCGCCCTACCTGCGCGGCCGCTCGCGGCAGCTGTTCGACGACCTCGTATCGGGCACGCTGCCCAAGCGCGAGTTCTACGACTACCTGCCGCCGCGTGAAGGCGCCGCGCCTCGCAACGAATCGAAGGACAGTTGAGCATGAAGTCGGTGTGTGTCTATTGCGGCTCCTCGATGGGAGCCAAACCGTTGTATGCGCAGGCGGCGCGCGCGTTCGGCCGTGCGCTGGTCGAGGCCGATCTCGCGCTCGTCTATGGCGGCGGCAAGGTGGGGCTGATGGGCGTGATCGCCGATACCGTGATGGCCGAAGGCGGCCGCGCGATCGGCGTGATTCCCGAGCTGCTCGTCAGCAAGGAAGTGGGGCATAACGGCCTGACCGAACTGCACGTGGTGCCGGACATGCATCATCGCAAGAAGATGATGGCCGAGCTGTCCGACGCGTTCGTCGCGATGCCCGGCGGCGCGGGCACGCTCGAGGAGCTGTTCGAGGTCTTCACGTGGGCGCAGCTCGGCTACCACGGCAAACCGGTTGCACTCCTGAACACCGACGGCTTCTACGCGCCGCTGATCGACCTGCTTCAGCACACGGTCGACGAAGGCTTCTTGCGCAAAACCTATCTCGACATGCTGCAGATCGACGCCGATCCGCTCGCGTTGATCGGCAAGCTGCAACGCTACGCGCCGCCCGCGCGCGACAAATGGGCGGCGGTCCAAAGCGACGCGATCTGAATCGCGGGTCCGCCGAACCCGAGCGAAGCGCGCCGCGCACGCACCACCCCAACGACGAGGTTGCGATGACGAAAGCTGTTCTGATCACCGGCGGCAGCCGCGGCATTGGCCGTGCCACCGCGCGTCTGCTTGGCGCGCGCGGCTGGTGCGTCGGCGTGAACTACGTGCGTGACCTCGCCGCCGCGCAGCAGACAGTCGCAGAGGTCGAACACGCGGGCGGCCGCGCGGTGCCGATCGCCGGCGATGTCGCGAACGAAGCCGACGTGACCGGCATGTTCGATACGCTGCAGCAATCCTTCGGCCGCATCGATGCGCTCGTCAACAACGCGGGCATCGTCGCGCCGTCGAGCCAGCTCGCCGATATGGACTTCGCGCGTCTGAAACGCGTGTTCGACGTCAACGTGCTCGGCGCCTATCTGTGCGCACGGGAAGCGGCACGGCGCATGTCGACCCAGCGCGGCGGCGCGGGCGGCGCGATCGTCAATGTTTCGTCGGCGGCGGCGCGGCTCGGTTCGCCGAACGAATACGTCGACTATGCGGGGTCGAAAGGCGCAATCGACACGATGACGCTCGGCCTCGCGAAAGAACTCGGCCCGCAGGGCGTGCGCGTGAACGCGGTGCGTCCGGGCCTGATCGACACCGAGATCCATGCGAGCGGCGGCAAGCCCGAGCGCGCCGCGCAACTGGGCGCGACCACGCCGCTCGGCCGCCCCGGCCGCGCCGACGAAGTCGCCGAGGCCATCGTGTGGCTGCTCAGCGACGCGTCGTCGTACGTGACGGGCGCGCTGTTCGACGTCGCCGGCGGCCGCTGAGCGAACGCCGCACGCAACGCGGCGCAAGCCTTAAACACTTGGCACGGTCCACTACGGCCGCGCCTTTCCAGCCCGCTCCCCTCTCCTCTTTCCCCACGAACCCTGGTCGATTTCTCATGAAACCGGCACCGCCGCGCATCGAATGCGCGCGCGTTCGTTCGTGTGTAATCTTCAGTAATAATGCGGCGCTACAATCGACCAGATCGTATGCATCCGCAGGCGACGTAAGCAAAGCATAAGTACGAGGCCAACGCCGCCGCGTACGCTGACCAGAGACTTCCATGCAACACAAGCAGTCCACGCGCTGGCGCGCGCACAGTGCCAACGCGACGGCCACGACCTCGGCCGCTCCAGCAGGTGGCGCGCACGAGGCTTCGCTTTCCGCCGGCACCGCGCACCCGTTTGCCGGCGCGCAGACCCAGCCGGCGGCCGGGGACCCCGCGGCTTCGGCCGCAGCGGTATACAGCGCCGACAGCGCCCATCCATCGGGCTCCGCCGGTTCTGCCGACCGCGCAACGCGCGGCCTGCAGCGTTGGCGCGCGCTCGCGGCGATCCGCCCGCTGCTGTGGCTGATCGCGCTGGCGATCCTGTGCGCGTGGCTCGCCCCCGGCATTCTCGGCCACGAACCGTGGAAGCAGGACGAAACCTACACATTCGGCATCGTCCAGCACATGCTCGATACCGGCGACCTCGTCGTGCCGACCAATGCCGGCCAGCCCTTCGTCGAAAAGCCGCCGATCTACGATTGGGTCGCCACGGGCCTCGCGTGGATGTTCGGCCGCTATCTGCCGCTGCACGATGCGGCACGGCTCGCGAGTGCGCTGTTCGCGGGCCTGACGGTGTATTACACCGCGCGGGTCGCGCGTCGCGCGGTCGCTGCGTCGAGCTGGTTCGACCTGCGCGTGATCGGCACGCTCGCGCTGTTCGGCGGCACGCTCGTCGTCGTCAAGCACGTGCACGACATGATGACCGACGTCGCGCTGATGGCCGGCGCCGCGCTCGGCTTTTGCGGACTGTTCGAACTCGTACTCGTGCATCTGCGTGACGACCCGCGCGCCGCGTCGTATTTACCGATGCACTCGCAAGCCGCCCGGCACACCAAACCGCTCGATGCCCGCGAGCGGCGTCACGCGATCATCAGCGGCGCGACGATGTTCGGCGCGGGCGTCGGCGTGTCGCTGCTCGCCAAGGGGCTGTTCGTACCGCTCGTGTTCGGCGCCACCACCTGCGCGGCGCTGCTGCTCTATCCCGCATGCCGCAGCCGCGGCTTCGCCGGCGCGCTCGGCCTCGCCGCGCTCGTCTGCGCGCCGTTCGCGCTGATCTGGCCGATTTGCTTCTACCTGCGCTCAGCGGCACTCTTCAAGGTGTGGCTGTGGGATAACAACGTCGGGCGTTTCTTCGGTTTTTCGGTCGCCGAGCTCGGCTCCGAAAACGAGAGCCACCTGTTCGTACTGCGCACCGTGCTGAGCGTCGGCTTTCCGGTCGTACCGCTCGCGCTGGCCGCGCTCGCCGGTGGCGCATGGCGGCGCTGGCGCGATCCGGGCGTCGCGTTGCCGGTGCTGTTCGCGGGTATCGGTTTCGCGGTGCTGCAAAGCTCGGCGACGGTTCGCGAGCTATACATCCTGCCGTTCATCGCGCCGCTCGCGCTGGTCGCGATGCAGGGCGTCGAACGTTTGCCGGCGCGCCTGCATACCGGCTGGGATATGACTAGCCGAGTGCTGTTCGGCAGCGCGGCCGCGCTCGTGTGGATCGTCTGGTCGATCATGACGACCCCCGCGAGCACGCATGCGTCGCTGCATCTGCTCGGCCGCTGGCTGCCGCTCGACTGGGTGCTGCCGATTTCGCCCGCGCTGATCGTCGGCGCGCTGCTGCTGACGATCGGCTGGCTGTGGCTGCTGCCGTCGTTCAAGTACGCGGGCAAATGGCGCGGCGCGCTCAGCTGGTGCGCGGGCGCGATGCTCGTCTGGGGGCTCGTCAGCACGCTGTTGCTGCCGTGGCTCGACTACGCGAAAAGCTACCGCTCGGTGTTCCGGGACCTCGGCGCGAAGGTGGATATCGAATGGAACGACGGCGACTGCATGGCAAGCTCCGGACTCGGCGAATCCGAAGCGCCGATGCTCTTCTACTACACGGGTATCGTGCATCAGCCGAGCGAAGATCCGCGCACGACCGCCTGCACCTGGCTGATCGAGGAAAGCCGCCGCGACAACGCGCGGCCGCCGGCCGGCGAATGGCGGCTGTTCTGGTCCGGTGCGCGACCGGGCGACTCGGATGAGCTGTTGCGCGTCTTCGTGCGCACGCCGATGGCGGGCAAGCGGCACGGCGACGAATAGAGCCGCGCAACGCGTCGCGCCGGCCGAGTGTCTCGCGCGCGCGTCCGCGTCGATTCAGAACGACGAACCGGGCTCGCGCAGGAACGCGATCTCCTCGTCGCTCGATTCACGTCCGAGCAACCCGTTGCGATGTGGAAAGCGGCCAAATCGTTCGATCGCTTTCGCGTGGCGCAGCGCGTACTGATAGTAGCCGTCACCGCCCGGCTCCGCCGCAAGCTGTTTGAACAGACGCAGCGACTCCTGCTGGCTCGCGAGCGTTTCATCGTGCTCGAACGGCAGATACGCGAACGCGCGATGCTGCACGTCCGGCAACAGCCGATCGGCGCCGCTCGCGATGATCCGTTGCGCGGTTTGCAGCGCCTTGCCGTCGGTCGCGAAGGCGCGCGGCGTATTGCGATGGCAGTTGCGGGAAAACTGGTCCAGCACGATGACGAGCGCCAACGCACCCAACGGCGTGCTCTGCCATGCGTCGAGCTCACCCGCGCTCGCCGCATCGATCAGGTTACCGAAACGTTCGCGCAGCATCGTATCGACGGCGTCATCGCGCTTGAACCAGAACTTGCGCTCCGTGCCGCGCTCCGGCGTGCCCGGCGCACCGAACCAGCAGTCGAGAACCTCGCGCGCCCGCGGCGCGAGCGCCGCATAGTCGGCTTCGACCGAGTACGGTGCCGAGGTGGCGTGCGGCGGCGTGTCAGCCATTGCGGTTGCGCATCCAGTCGGCGGTTTCGAAGAACGAGCCGAGCAGGCGCTCGCGCAGCGGTTCCGGCAAGCCGACATCCTCCATCGCCCATGCCATGCACCTCAACCACTGGTCACGCTCGCTCGACGCGATCGCGAACGGCAGATGGCGCGCGCGCAGACGGGGATGGCCAAAGCGGCCGATGTAATGATCGGGACCGCCGAGCCAGCCGCACAAAAACCAGAATAGCTTGTCGCGCGAACCCTCGAGCGACGCCGGATGCAACGCGCGAATCCCGGCGAAATCCGCCTCGAGATCCATCAGGTCGTAAAACCGGTCGACCAGGTCGCGCACCCGCGTCTCGCCGCCCACCAGTTCGAAGGCCGTCGGCTTGTCCGAGGACACTTCGTCGTTCAAATCGCTCATACCCTGCTCGACAGCAAAAAGACATCACCAGGAAAACTCACGCGTCGCGCAGCGACTGCAGCGCCGGCCGCGCCAACACATGCCGCAAACTCAGCCACCCGCCGACACCGGCACACGCGATGCCGGCCGCAATGCCCACCGGCAGCAGCCACGGATCGAAGTCCAGATAAAACTCGAACACGTGCGTGGCCAGCATCGAGCCGACGATCTGCGCGCCGAGCGCCGCCATCAGGCCGGCAAGCGCGCCGACCGCGACGAATTCGGCCACCTGCACCGCCCGCACCTGACGATGCGATGCGCCCAGCGCACGCAGCAGCGCGGATTCTCGCATACGCTCGTCGCGCGTGCCGGCGAGCGCCGCGTACAGCACCAGCACGCCGGCCGCGAGCGTGAAGGCGAACAGGAATTGCACCGCGCCGATCACCTGCTGCAACACGCGCTGCACCTGCGCGAGGATCGGGCCTGTATCGATCGCGGTCAGATTGGGATACGCGGCGATCAGGCCATCGATCGTCGACTGTTTATCCACCGGCAGATGGAAGCTCGTGATGAACGTCGCCGGAAAATCCTGCAACGAAACCGGCGGCATCAGCACGAAGAAGTTGACCTTGAAAGAACCCCAGTCGAGCTTGCGCACGCTCGTCACCGGCGCCTCGACAGTCAGCCCCGTCACGTCGAAGCGCAGCACGTCGCCGGGCTTCACGTTGATCAGCTTCGCGAGACCCTGCTCGATCGAGATCTGCGGCTTCGTCGTCTCGCCGAACCAGGTTCCCGCGGCGATCCGGTTGTCGTCGGGCAGTTGCGTCGTGTAGGACAGGTTGAACTCGCGGTCGACCAGTCGCCGCGCATCCTCGCCCTTGAACGAATCCGGATTGACCGCCTTACCGTTGATCGCGACGAGCCGCCCGCGCACCATTGGCGACAGCGCCGCGCCGGCGATGCCGTGCGCGTCCAGATACTGCGTGACCGCGTCGCGCTGATCGGGCTGGATGTCGATGATGAACTCGTTGGGCGCATCGGGCGGGGTCGATTTGCGCCAGCCCTGCACGAGGTCGTTGCGCGTCATCGCGATCAGCAGCAGGCACATCAGGCCGATGCCGAGCGCGGTGATCTGCAGCGTGCTGGTACTGCTGCGCCGCTCGAGCGACGCCAGCGCATAGCGCCAGCCGATGCCCGCATTGAAGCGCTCGCTGCGCACCACGCGCGCCGCGCCCCACAACGCGAGCCGCGCGATGCCGGCGAACACCAGCAGCCCGCCCGCGAATCCACCCGCGACGATGCCCCCGAGCTTCAATTCCCCCGCGGCGAGTATCAGCAGCCCTGCGAACAGCACGATGCCGACCGCGTAGGCGGCCCACGCAGTGCGTCCCTCCTCGCCCCATTCACGCCGCAGCACGCGCACCGGCGGCACGCGCGTGAGCGGCAACAGCGGCGGCAGCGCGAAGCCGAGCAGCAGCACGAGGCCGGCCGCGATGCCTTCGAGCGCGGGCCACAGCGTCGGCTGCGGCAGCACCACGTCGATCAGGCCGCCGAGCCACGTCAGCAGCGCGAGATGCCCGAGATAACCGAGCGCCACGCCGAGCACGCCGCCGAGCACGCCCAGCCCGACGAATTCGAGCATGAACAGCGCGCGCAGCGCGGCCTGGCTCACGCCGAGGCAGCGCATCGCCGCGCAGCCGTCGAGATGCCGGCGCATATAGCGGTGCGCGGCCATCGCGATCGCGACGGCCGCGAGCAGCGCGGTCAACAGCGACACGAGCGTCAGGAAATGGCCCGCGCGATCGAGCGCCTGACGCACCTGCGGCTGGCCGTCCTGCAGCGACTCGAGCGCAACGCCGCGCAGCTTGCCGCCGTCGACGTGCTCATGCGCAAACTGCGCGAAGCGCGCGACCGCGTCGTCTGAACCGGCGACCAGCAGCCGGTACGTGACACGGCTGCCATAGGTGATCAGGCCCGTCGACGGTACGTCAGCGGCGTTCAGCATCAGGCGCGGCGAAAAGTTGACGAACGAAAAGCCGCGATCGAGCTCGCGCGTGATCAGCGCGCCGACCGTGAAGTTGCGATTGCCGAGCTTCACCGCATCGCCGATCTTCAGCTTCAGCGCGTCGAGCAACTGCTGGTCGACCCACACGGTGCCCGGCGCCGGAATCGACGTCGCCGGATGATCGGCCGCACCCGGCGCCGCCGCGATGCGCAGCGCGCCGCGCAACGGATAGCCGGGCGACACCGCCTTGACGGCGGCGAGCCGCGACGCCGGCTGCGCGCCGGTCGAATTGATCATGCTGGGAAAGATCGCCGTGGTGGCGGTGCGCAGGCCCAGGGCGTGCGCCTCGGCGGCGAATTGCGGATCGACCGGATGATCGGCGCGCACGATGAAGTCGGCGGCGATCATGCGCCGCGCATCGCGCTCGAGCCCCTGATGCAGCCGATCGCCCAGAAACCCGACGCTCGACAACGCCGCGACCGCCAGCACGAGCGCGAGCAGCAACATCGTCAGTTCGCCCGCGCGCCAGTCGCGCGCCGTCATCCGCATGGCCTGGCGCAACAGATCGATGCCGCCAAGCCGCCGCGCCGGTCTCGTGTCGGCGCGCGTTCTTGAACCCGCCTTGGATCCTGGTAGTGCTTCGCTCAATCGTGCCTGCTCCTCGCAAATCGCGACACCATGTGCGTGGCCATGCCGCGAAAACCGCCCTGCACGCCACGCCACAATCGCGGCAATGCCCACGCCGCGAGCAGCAGGAAGCCTACCATCAAGACCAGAAACACGAGCGGCACGAACAGCGCAAGCAGTACGCCGCCGACCACGAGGCCGTCCTCGGCGGTCGACGTGACGACGTTCGACACCGGCTCCGGCGACAGGTTGATCAGCGCGCGCGTGCCCGCCTTCGCGAGATGCGCGGTGCCGGCGAGCGTGCCGCCCGCGAGCGCGGCAACGCTCAGCAGCGTCGGATCGGCGTGGCCGAGCGCGCCGGCGGCCAGCACGGCGCCGGCCGGAATGCGGATGAAGGTGTGGATCGCATCCCACAGCGAATCGAACGCGGGGATCTTGTCGGCGAGGAATTCGGCCAGCGTCAGCACGGCCGCCGCACCGATCACCCATGGCGATGACAGCGCGGACAATGTGTTCGGCAAGTGAATCAGGCCAAGACGTTCGAACACGCCGGCCAGGAGGACCGTCAGATAAAGGCGCAGACCGCTGCCCCATGAAAGGCCCGCTGCAAGTGAAAGTGATTCAAGCATGGCCGCCTCCACGCGCTCAGTGCGCGCCAGGTGCCTCGGCGGGAACGAGCGGGCGTTCCGCGCCAAAGCCATCAGGCTCGCCAAGCTGGCCGCGCCAGCCAGGCCGCGCCAGCCTGGCCGGGGACAATCTCAAGGTCGTTTCTGTCTCATTATAGCTACGATAATTCGCAGAACGTAGAGCGGCGAAGCCTTCGCTGTGGCTTGCAGGCAATGGCGGCCGCGCCCCGAGCGGAGGTGGCCGCCCGGTCAGTGCCCCGACGACAGCTTCAGGCCGACGAGGCCGATCACGATCAGCGACGCACTGGCGACGCGCGCGACCGTCAACGCCTCGCCCATCATCACGACGCCGAAGATGAACGCGCCGACCGCGCCGATCCCTGTCCAAACAGCATAGGCTGTGCCGAGCGGCAACTGGCGCATCGCGAGCGCGAGCAGCACGAAGCTGCCGAGCGCGGTCACGACCGTGAAGACGGACGGCCGCAAGCGGGTGAAACCTTCGCAAGTTTTGAGACCGGCCGCCCACGCGACTTCGAGCAGACCGGCAATCAGGAGAAGAAACCAGGACATCGACACAGCTCCATGAAAAATGGGGCCGTCCCCGATGATTGATGCAGGCGCAAGGTCGTCCTTACGTCGGGAGATTATAACGAAGCGGCATCGCGGACGAACTCACACCGCACCTACCAACCGGTACCCGACGCCCGTCTCCGTGACGATATGCTCCGGCTGCGCCGGATCGCGCTCGAGCTTGCCGCGCAGATGCGCCATGTAGATGCGCAGATAGTGGTGACTCTCGACGTGCGACGGCCCCCACACGTCGCGCAGCAACTGCCGGTGCGTGAGCACGCGGCCCGCATGGCGCACGAGCGTCGCGAGCAGCCGGTATTCGATGGGCGTCAGATGGACCGCGGCGCCGTCGCGCGTAACCTGGCGCAGCGCGAGGTCGACGGTGACCGCACCGAAGCGCACCTGCGGCGATTCGTTCGCGCCGCCGTGATTGCGCCGCCGCAGATGCGCGCGGATCCGCGCAAGCAACTCGGACACGCCGAACGGCTTGGTCAGGTAATCGTCGGCGCCGGCGTCGAGCGCGGCGACCTTTTCGCTTTCCTGGGTACGCGCCGACAGCACGATCACCGGCAGCTCGCTCCAGCCGCGCAGCTCGCGGATCACGTCGAGGCCGTCGGTGTCGGGCAGGCCCAGATCGACGATCACGAGATCGGGCTTGCGCGTCGCCGCTTCGACGAGCCCCTGCTTGCCGGTCTCGGCGTCGTACACGGCAATGCCCTCGCCTTCGAGCGCCGTGCGCACGAAGCGGCGAATCTGCTTCTCGTCTTCGATCAGAACGACGGTGATGCTCAGGTCACTCATGGGCGGGGCGGGTGAGCGGGTTGAGGTCGGCGGCGGTGTCGGTGGCTGCGCCTTCGTCTTCGAGCGTATCAAACGTCTCGGGTGCGTCGGGCGGCGTCTTGACCGGCAGCGTGAACCAGAAGCGCGCGCCCTCGACGTGACCATCCGTGGCCAGCCGGTTGAGCGCGCCGATTGTACCGCCGTGCGCCTCGACGATCGCGCGGCAGATCGCGAGCCCAAGGCCGATGCCTGGTTTCGCCGACTCCTTCTCGCCGCGCGTGAACTTCTCGAACACGCGCGCTTCCATGCCGGCGGGCAGGCCGGGGCCGTTGTCGTCGATCGTGATGCGCACGAACGGCGTGCCGTCCGCGTCGATCTGCTGCGCGCCGATTGCGAGCGGCGTGCCGGACGCCGTGTATTTGGCCGCGTTCTCGAACAGGTTCGAGAACAAGCGCTCCATCAACACCGCGTCGAGATGCAGCAGCGGCAGATCGGCGGGCAGCGTAACCCGCACCGGATGATCCGCGAGCACACGCTTGCATGCGCGCAGCGCGGCGCCGACGGTCTCCTCGAGCAGCGTCCATTGCTGGTTCAGTTGCAGGCTGCCGGCCTGCAAGCGCGCCATGTCGAGCAGATTCGTGACGATGCCGGTCATGCGCAGCGCTTCTTCGTGGATTGCGTCGACGAGTTCGTCGTCACGCCGCGCGGCGGATTGCGCGTCGGTCCGCAAAGAAGCATTCACCTCGCCTTCTGTCCGCCGCTGTCCCGCCTGCCGCCCCTGCGCGAGCATCGACGAAAACCCGACGATCGTCGTCAGCGGCGTGCGCAGATCGTGCGAAATCGCCGACAGCAGCGAATTGCGCAGCCGCTCCGACTCCATGTTGACGAGCGCATCGCGCGCGATATCGACGTAGTGCACGCGTTCGAGCGCGAGCGCGATCTGCGCGGCGAACGCATCGAGCATGCGGCGCTGTTCGGGCACGGTCAGCTCGCGCTCGTCACGCACGACCACCGCGAGCACGCCGCGCGTGCGCATCGGCGCCTTCAGCGGCAGATACAGCGCCGCGGCGGCCGGCAGCGTATCGGTGCCGTGGCCGGCCGGCTTCTGCTGATCGTAGACCCACTGGCCGACGTCGAGATCGAGCGCGTCGCCTTCGAGCGTGATCGCCGCGTCGGGGTCTTCGATCTTCTGTTTGACCTTATCGACGCTATCGGGCAGCAGGATCGCGACACGCGCGCCGAACACCTCGCTCACGTGCCGGGTGCCGATGCCGACGATCTGCTCGGTCGCGAGCGCCGCGGCGAGCTCGCGCGCCATCTCGTACATCGCGCCGGTGCGCTGCTCGCGGCGTCGCGCGACGCTCGCCTCGTGGCGCAGGCTCGAAGTCAGATGGCTGATCACGAGCGAGGTCAGCAGCATGCCGAAGAACGTCAGCAGGTATTGCGTGTCGGAGACCGACAGCGAGATGCGCGGCGGCACGAAGAAGAAATCGAACGCGGCAACGCTCGCGAACGACAGCACGACACCCGGCCCGCGCCCGAGCTTCACCGCGGTGAAGATCACGCCGAGCAGATACAGCATCACGAGGTTGGTCAGATCGATGCGGTCGATCAACTGGCTCGACAGCAACGTGATCGCCGCGCCGATCGCGAGCGCGTACGCGTACGCGCGCGGCGGCGAGCGACGCTCGCGGGCCGCGCTCAACGCCTCGCGCCACGCGTTCGCGGTCGTGTTCAACAGCCGCCGCTGCTCGCCGCCGTCGCGCTCCGACGACACGCGAATCAGCGTGAGATCGAGATCGCCGCTCTTCTCGGCGATGCGCTCGCCCAGCGGCCGGCGCAGCCAGCGGCTCGCGCCCGTGCGCGACGATGCGCCCGCCACCAGCTTCGATACGTTGCGCGCCTGCGCGTAACCGATCAACGCGTCGAGCGCATCGGTGGCGGCGAGCGTCGCGGTTTCGGCGCCGAGTTCGGCGGCGAGCTTCAGCGCGTTCAGCGTGCGTTCGCGGCGGGCGTCGGGCAGGCGCTGCAACGCGGGCGTTTCGACATAGACCGCGAGCCAGTCGGCTTTCAGGCTCGCGGCGAGGCGCGCCGCCGAGCGCACCAGCGCCGGCGCTTCGGGACCAGGACCGACACACACCAGCAGCCGCTCGCGCGCCTGCCAGATACGCTGGATCGACCGATCGGCGCGGTACTCGCGCATCTGCGCGTCGACCCGATCGGCCGTGCGGCGCAGCGCGAGTTCGCGCAGCGCGATCAGGTTGCCCTTGCGAAAGAAGTTGCGCACCGCGCGCTCGGCCTGCTGCGCCATGTAGACCTTGCCGTCGCGCATGCGGTCGAGCAGTTCCTCGGCCGGCAGATCGACGAGCGTGACTTCGTCGGCATGATCGAACACGCGATCGGGCACGGTCTCCCACACCCGAATGCCGGTGATCTGGCCGACCACGTCGTTCAGGCTCTCCAGGTGCTGCACGTTGACGGTCGTATAGACGTCGATACCCGCGTCGAGCAGTTCGTAGACGTCCTGCCAGCGCTTCAGATGACGCGCGCCCTGCAGGTTCGAATGCGCGAGTTCGTCGACGAGGATCAGTTGCGGCTTGCGCGCGAGCGCGGCGTCGAGATCGAACTCGCCGAGCTTGCGGCCGCGATACTCGATCTGCGCGAGCGGCAGCACGTCGAGCCCCGCGAGCAACGCGGCGGTTTCGCTGCGCCCATGCGTTTCGGCGATGCCGACCAGCACGTCGACACCTTCTTGCTGGCGGCGGCTCGCGGCCTGCAGCATCGCATAGGTCTTGCCGACACCGGCCGACGCGCCGAAGAAAACCTTCAGCCGGCCGCGCTGGCGTTTTTCTTCGTCGCGCTGCAGCTTGTCGAGCAGTTGGTCAGGATCGGGGCGGTTCATGCTCAGTGGTTTTGATAGTCGTGCGAGCGGCGGTGTCTGCATGGTGGCACGGCCCGCGCCGGCCCGCAAATGGCGGCGCGGCGCCACGCGAAACGCCGCCGTTTCATCGATGAACCGCAATTGCGGCTGGTGCGTCGTCGCTGCGTTCAGTGTCAGCCGCGCTTCATTTCATCGAGCGCGAGATTGAGCTTCAGCACATTCACGCGCGGCTCGCCGAGCACGCCGAACTGGCGCCCCGTCGTGTAGCGCTCGACGAGCGCCTGCACGTCGTTCGGCGCGAGATGTCGGGCCTGCGCGACCCGCTCGAGCTGATACGCGGCCGCGGCCGGACTGATCTCCGGATCGAGCCCGCTGCCCGACGACGTGACCAGATCGACCGGCACCGGCTTCGACATGTCGGTGCCCGCCGCCTTCAGCGCCGCGAGACGGCCCTTGATCTCGTCGAGCAGCGCCGGGTTGGTCGGCCCGAGGTTCGAGCCCCCCGAGCTTTGCGGGTTGTACGGCATCGGGCTCGTTGCCGACAGCCGGCCCCAGAAGTACTGGGGCGCGTCGAACTGCTGGCCGATCAGCTGTGAGCCGACCACCTTGCCGTTCTGCTCGATGAGGCTGCCGTTGGCCTGTTCGTGGAACGCCGCCTGGCCGAACGCCGTCATCACGGCGGGATAGGCGAGTCCTGTGATCGCGGTCAGCACCGCGAAGATCACGATCAGCGGACGGAACAGATTCTTCATGATGGGTCTCTTTCCCTTTTCATCACTTCTGGTTGTGGCGTAATGACGCGCTGCGCGCTCAAACCCAGCCGAACGCGGCGAGCACCATATCGATCAGCTTGATGCCGATGAACGGCACGATGATCCCGCCAAGGCCATAGATCAGCAGATTGCGGCGCAGCAGGATCGCAGCGCCTAGCGCGCGATAGCGCACGCCCTTCAGCGCCAGCGGAATCAGCAGCACGATGATCAGCGCGTTGAAGATCACCGCCGACATGATTGCCGAGGTCGGCGTCGCCAGATGCATCACGTTCAGCGCGTTCAACGCCGGATACGTCGACGCGAACGCGGCCGGGATGATCGCGAAGTACTTGGCGAGGTCGTTGGCGATCGAGAATGTGGTCAACGACCCGCGCGTCATCAACATCTGCTTGCCGATCTCGACGATCTCGATCAGCTTGGTCGGATTCGAATCGAGGTCGACCATATTGCCGGCCTCCTTTGCCGCCTGCGTGCCGGTGTTCATCGCGACCGCGACGTCGGCCTGCGCGAGCGCGGGCGCGTCGTTGGTGCCGTCGCCGGTCATCGCGACCAGACGCCCTTCGGCCTGATGCGCGCGAATCGTCGCGAGCTTCGTTTCGGGTGTCGCCTCGGCAAGGAAGTCGTCGACGCCCGCTTCGGCCGCGATCGCGGCGGCGGTCAGGCGGTTGTCGCCCGTCACCATCACGGTCTTGATGCCCATCTTGCGCAGCTCGGCGAAGCGCTCCTTGATGCCGCCCTTCACGACGTCCTTCAACTCGATCACGCCGAGCACGCGCGCGCCCTGCTCGCCTTTCTCGGCGACCACCAGCGGTGTGCTGCCGCGTCGCGCGACATCGGCGACCGCGTTGCTGACTTCGTTCGGGAAACGGCCGCCGTTCGCTTCGACATAGTGCTTGACCGCATCGGCCGCGCCCTTGCGGATTTCACGGTTCGGCGCCCCGGAGGAAGTCCCCTGGGGGGAGAGATCGACGCCGCTCATGCGGGTCTGCGCCGTGAACGCGAGAAACACCGCATGCAGCGAGGCCATATCGCGCTGACGGATATTGAAGCGCTGCTTCGCGAGCACGACGATGCTGCGGCCTTCCGGCGTTTCGTCGGCGAGCGACGACAGCTGCGCGGCATCGGCAAGCGCCTCTTCGGTCAGACCTGGCGCCGGCAGAAACTGCGACGCCTGGCGGTTGCCGAGCGTGATCGTGCCCGTCTTGTCGAGCAGCAGCACGTCGACGTCGCCGGCCGCTTCGACGGCACGGCCCGAGGTCGCGATCACGTTCGCCTGCATCATACGGCTCATCCCGGCCACGCCGATCGCCGACAACAGGCCGCCGATCGTCGTCGGGATCAGACACACGAGCAGCGCGGCGAGTGCGGTGATCGTCACCACGTGGCCCGCTTTCGCGGCTTCGACGGAGAACATCGAGAACGGCAGCAGCGTCGCGGTGGCGAGCAGCATCACGATGGTCAGCGCGACGAGCAGGATGGTGAGCGCGATTTCGTTCGGCGTCTTCTGACGCTTCGCGCCTTCGACCATCGCGATCATGCGGTCGAGGAACGCCTCGCCCGGATTGGCCGTGACGCGCACGACGATCCAGTCCGACAGCACCCGCGTGCCGCCCGTCACCGACGAAAAGTCGCCGCCCGACTCGCGGATGACCGGCGCCGATTCACCGGTGATCGCCGATTCGTCGACCGAAGCGACGCCCTCGATCACTTCGCCGTCGGCCGGGATCACGTCGCCGGTCTCGACCAGCACGACGTCGCCACGGCGCAGATCGGTCGCGGTCGTGATGCGGATCGGCGACTTCGGATGCGGCTCGTTGAGCTTCTTCGCCATCACGTCTCTCTTCGCGCTGCGCAGCGACGCGGCCTGCGCTTTCGAGCGGCCTTCGGCGAGCGCCTCCGCGAAGTTCGCGAACAGCACCGTGAACCACAGCCACAGCGTGACCGCGAGGATGAAGCCCGCGGGCGCCTCGGCCTGACCGCCGAGCGCGGCGATCCACAGAATGGTCGTCAGGATGCTGCCGACGTACACGCAGAACATCACCGGGTTGCGAAACTGCGTGCGCGGCGTGAGCTTTTTAAAGGAGTCCACGATCGCCGGGCGCAGCAGCGCCGGGTCGAACATGGACCGGGTAGCGTTATGTTCAGTCATTGAATCCTCGAATATCCGTCTACGCTTGCAGGCTTGCGGCGTGCAAGCGCCTGTTCGGTCGTTGGCTCGCGGCCTGGGTCACTGCCGTGGCTCACTGCACGCCGATCATCATCAGATGCTCCACGCCGGGACCGAGCGCGAGCGCCGGGACGTAGGTCAGCGCGCCGACCAGCAGCACCGTGCCGAGCAGCAGCACGACGAACAGCGGTCCGTGCGTCGGCAGCGTGCCGCCGGTGACGGCGATGCGCTTCTTCGCGGCGAGCGAACCGGCGATCGCGAGCACCGGCACGATCGTGCCGAAGCGCCCGAACCACATCGCGATCGCGGTGAGCCAGTTGTAGAACGGCGTATTCACCGTGAGACCCGCGAACGCGCTACCGTTGTTGTTCGCCGCCGAGCTGAACGCATAGAGGATCTCGGAGAAGCCGTGTGCACCGGGGTTTGCGATGCCGGCCTTGCCCGCCGCGCTGAGCACCGCGATCGAGGTGCCCACCAGCACGAGCAGCGGCGTGAGCAGCACGACGATCGACACCATCTTCATCTCGTAGGCTTCGATCTTCTTGCCGACATATTCAGGAGTACGCCCGATCATCAGTCCCGCGACGAACACCGCGAGCAGCGCGAACACGAGCATCCCGTACATGCCGGAACCGACACCGCCGAAGATCACTTCGCCGAGCTGGATCAGCAGCATCGGATACAGGCCGCCGAGCGGCGTCAACGAATCGTGCATGTTGTCGACCGCGCCGCACGAAGCCGCCGTCGTCGCGACCGTGAAGATGCCCGACTGCGCGATGCCGAAGCGCGTTTCCTTGCCCTCCGCATTGCCGCCCGCCTGCAGCGCGTTCGCCGACTGGTCGACGTTGAGCGCCGTGAACGCGGGATTGCCGCCCTGCTCGGCGCTGATCTCGCCGAACACGCAAACGCCGAACGCGATCGTCATCGCCGCGAGCACCGCGACGCCCTGCCGCCGGTCGCCGATCACGCGGCCGAACACGAGCGCGAGCGCCGCCGGGATGATCAGGATCGAGATGATCTGCACGAAGTTCGAGAACGGCGTCGGGTTTTCGTACGGATGCGCGGAGTTGCCGTTGAAGAAGCCGCCGCCGTTGGTGCCGAGCATCTTGATCGCTTCCTGCGACGCGACCGGGCCCATCGCGATGGTCTGCGTCTTCACGGGCGTGTCGAGCATCACCGGATCGCCCTTCGCGTCCTTCACCGGATTGCCTTGCGCGTCGAGCTTCGGCGCGGCGTAGGTGGTGGTCTGCAGCGTCGGCACCTCCTGATATGCCTTGAAGTTCTGGATCACGCCCTGACTCATCAGCAGTGCGGCGATGATCGCCGCCATCGGCAGCAGGACGTACATCGTCACGCGCGTGATGTCGACCCAGAAGTTGCCGATCGTCTGCGCGCTATGACGCGCGAAGCCGCGCATCAACGCGAACACGACGACGATGCCGGTCGCCGCCGACAGGAAGTTCTGCACGGTCAGGCCGAGCATCTGCGTCAGATAGCCGACGGTCTGCTCGGGCGTGTAGTCCTGCCAGTTGGTGTTGGTCACGAAGCTGACCGCGGTGTTGAACGCGCTGTCGACCGACATCGCGCCGAACTGCTGCGGATTGCCTGGCAGCCACCCTTGCACGCGCAGCAGCACGTACAGGAACGCCGCGCCGAGCACGTTGAACGCGAGCGTGGCGACCGCGTAGTGCCTCCAGCCCATTTCCGCCGCTGGATCGACGCCCGCGATACGGTAAAGCAGCCGTTCGAGCGGCGCGCCGAAGCGCACCACGCGCGAACTGCCGTCCATCACGGCGCCGAGATAGCTCGCCACCGGCACCGCGGCGGCCAGTAGCACGACGATAAAAAGACTCGCCTGCAGGACATCGTTCGTGTTCATTCGATGTCCTCCGCGCGCAGCAGCGCATACACGAGATAAACGAACAGCAGCGCGGTCGACGCGCCGGCCAGCCACAGCATCCAGGTCATCAGCGCGCTCCTTGTCCGCGGCGCAACTGCATCAGCTTCTCGCAGCCGCCAATCAGCCCAAAGGTCAGCAAGGCAAACAGCGCCAGGCCCCCGACATACAGCACATCCATTCTCGTTCTCCATTCACGGACTTCGGATGGATAGAACGGTATGCCGATCGGCCTAAAGGGCTGGTCAAAGATCGCGGGGTACGCGTAAAAATCGCGTAAACGGACAAGGCCGTTTCATCTCGCGATGAAACGGCCCTGATGGATGACGTGCAGCGCAGCCCGAGGCCGCGCTGACACTTCTTTACGGCAGCAGGATCGTCGACCCCGTCGTGCGGCGCCCTTCGAGGTCCGCATGTGCCTGCCCGACGTCCGGCAGCGCATAGCGCTGATTGATGCTGGTCTTGACCTTGCCCGAGCTCAGCACGTCGAACAGTTCGGCCGACATCGCCTCGTAGTCGCTGCGTTTCGCCATATAGGTGAAGAGCGTCGGTCGTGTAAAGAACAGCGAGCCGCGTCCCGCGAATTCCGACGAGTCGATCGGCGGCAGCGGACCCGACGCGTTGCCGAAGCTCACGAACAGGCCGAGCGGCGCGAGACAGTCGAGCGATTTTTCGAAGGTGTCCTTGCCGATCGAATCGTAGACGACCGGCACGCCCGCGCCGTTGGTGATCTCGCGTACGCGCTTCGTGAAGTTCTCGCGCGTATAGACGATCGCGTGATCGCAGCCGTGCGCTTTCGCGATCTCGGCTTTCTCGTCGGAACCGACCGTGCCGATCACCGTCGCGCCGAGCGCCTTCGCCCACTGGCACACGAGCAGGCCGACGCCGCCCGCTGCGGCCTGAATGAGGATCGTGTCACCGGCCTTCACGCGATACGTGCGGCGCAGCAGATATTGCGCAGTCAAGCCTTGCAGCATCGCCGACGCGGCCTGCTCGTCGCTGATCGCATCGGGCAGCTTGACGACCAGCGCGGCCTGCAGCACGCGCTCCTGCGCATACGCGCCGGGCGGCCGCGCGACATACGCGACGCGATCGCCGACCTTCAGACCGGTCACGCCCGAGCCCACCGCGCTGACCTCGCCGGCCGCTTCCATGCCGAGCCCGCCCGGCAGCGGCAGCGGATACAGACCGGTGCGGAAATACACGTCGATGTAATTGAGGCCGACCGCCGTCTGGCGAATGCGGATCTCGCCCGCGCCGGGCTCGCCCACCGCGACGTCGACCCATTTCATGACTTCGGGGCCGCCGGTTTTGTCGAAACGGATTGCCTTGACCATCACGTCTCCTTCATCTGTCATCTGTATGGATGTGGGTGCGGCGACGCGCGCGCTCACGCCTCGCCGGACAGGCGCAGCGTCAGCACGTCGAGCACCATGCGGGCGGTCGAAATGTTCGTCGCGCACGGAATGTTGTGCACGTCGCACGCGCGCACTAGCGCGTTGATGTCCGGCTCGTGCGGCTGCGGCGTCATCGGGTCGCGCAGGAAAATCACCATGTCGACGCGCCCTTCGGCGAGCTGCGCGCCGATCTGCAGGTCGCCGCCGTGCGGGCCCGACAGCATGCGCTCGACCGTCAGGCCGTGCGCGTCGCTGATGCGTCCGCCGGTCGTGCCGGTTGCGACGATCTCGCAGCGCGCGAGCGTGTCGACGTATTCGCCGGCCAGTTTGACGATGTCGTCCTTCTTGTGATCGTGCGCGATCAGCGCAATGCGGGTGCTCATGACGTAAGACTCCTCAAACCCTTGTGACTATCGTTGTTGTGATGTGACGGGTGTCGTTCGCGCGCGGCGGCTCAGTACGTGCCTGCTCAGTACGTACCAGCTCAGTACGTACCAGGATAGGCGCCGCCGTCGATCAACCAGTTCTGCCCGGTGATGTAACCCGCGTGCGTGCTGC
Source organism: Paraburkholderia sp. Cpub6 (assembly GCF_014201065.1). Classification (NCBI taxonomy): domain Bacteria; kingdom Pseudomonadati; phylum Pseudomonadota; class Betaproteobacteria; order Burkholderiales; family Burkholderiaceae; genus Paraburkholderia; species Paraburkholderia sp. Cpub6. The sequence goes on along the minus strand of NZ_JACHDM010000001.1, from coordinate 332,752 downwards.
ACAGGAACGCGCAGGCCCGGCCGAATTCTTCGCGATTACCGAAGCGGCCGGCGGGGATCGTCTTCATGCGCTGCTTGCGCGCTTCGTCGATCGAAATGTTGTGCGTCTTCGCCTGCGCCTCGAACGTGACCGCGATACGGTCGGTGTCGAACAGGCCCGGCAGCAGGTTGTTGATCGTCACGCCGGTCGGCGCGACCTTGCGCGCGAGCCCCGCGACGAAACCGGTCAGGCCGGAGCGCGCGCCGTTCGACAGACCGAGCACGTCGATCGGCGCCTTCACCGCCGAGCTCGTGATGTTGACGATGCGCCCGAAGCCGCGCGCGCTCATCGTGTCGATGGTCTGACGGATCAGCTCGATCGGCGTCAGCATGTTGGCTTCGAGCGCGCGGATCCAGTCCTCGTGCGTGAAGTTGCGGAAATCGCCCGGCGGCGGACCGCCCGCGTTGTTGACGAGAATGTCCGGCTGCGGGCAGGCCGCGAGCGCGGCCGCGCGCCCTTCAGGCGTGGTGATGTCGCATGCGACGGTCTTCACCTCGACGCCGCTCTGCTTGCGGATCGCCTCGGCGGTCGCTTCGAGCGTTTCGGCGGTGCGCGCGACGATCGTCAGGTCGACGCCCTCGGCGGCGAGCGCTTCCGCGCAGCCGCGTCCCAGACCTTTGCTCGCCGCGCAAACCAGCGCGCGGCGTCCTGCGATTCCCATGTCCATGTGTATGCCCTCCTGGCGAAGTTTCCCCAGATTCTAGAAGAATCGGTGCCGGACTGTGCCGCGTCGCTGCAATCTCAAGTATCGCCGGGCGGTACTCTTTCGGTAAACTTGCGCGGTGGCGCGCTTTTCCGCCGTTCGTCCGACCTTCGAGCGCGGACTGAGCCAACGGATGAGCGCGCCGACCCGATCCACCTTGCCGCCGCGCGCGAGCCCGCCATGACCCAGGACAGCCGTTTCCCCAATCTCTTCATCCTCGATCACCCGCTGATCCAGCACAAGCTGTCGCACATGCGTGACCGGGACACGTCGACGCGCACGTTCCGCGAACTGCTGCGCGAAATCACGCTGCTGATGGGCTACGAAATCACCCGCAACCTGCCAATGACCACGCGCCGCATCACCACGCCGCTCGTCGAGATCGACGCGCCGGTGATCGCCGGCAAGAAGCTCGCGATCGTGCCGGTGCTGCGCGCGGGCGTCGGCATGTCGGACGGCCTGCTCGAGCTGGTGCCGTCGGCGCGCGTCGGCCATATCGGCGTGTATCGCGCGGAGGATCATCGGCCGGTCGAATACCTGGTGCGGCTGCCGGACCTCGAAGACCGCGTGTTCATCCTCTGCGATCCGATGGTCGCGACCGGCTACTCGGCCGTGCACGCGGTCGATGTGCTCAAGCGCCGCAACGTGGCGGCCGAGAACATCATGTTCCTCGCGCTCGTCGCCGCGCCCGAGGGCGTGCAGGTGTTCCAGGACGCGCACCCGGACGTCAAGCTGTTCATCGCGTCTCTCGATTCGCATCTGAACGAGCATGCGTACATCGTGCCGGGCCTGGGCGACGCGGGCGACCGGTTGTTCGGTACGAAGAACTGACGCGCCGGGGGCCAGCGCGGGTGGCCTGGCGATGCCGGCGCCCCGGAACCGGCCCCGCTTTCGCCCGCATCCGGCCCTCCCGGCGACACATCCGCACCGCCTCTATTCATTTTCGCGTCGATTTGATTGCATTTGCGGCCGGTTTCGCGGCGCGGCCCCCTCTGCCGCACCCTCGCGGCATGATAAAATTCGCATCCGCTCGACGGAGCGGCTCGACCCGCACGATCACTCGCACCACCGCCTGCAATTTCGACTGGCGCCCCGCGCTTTCGCATCAGGTCATGCGGCGCCTGGCCGCGCAAGCTGCCCCGCTCCACCGCGCTGCCGCCCTGCGGCTGCGCCTGGCCGGCCGATCATGCACGAACCGGCACGAACGCCCACCGGCGGGCAAGCGCGGAACGACGCGCGGGAACGGCCAGGCTGAGATCGGCGGCACAGGTGGCCGCCTCGACGGGCCAACACGAGCAACAAGCACGAGCGGCCGGCAGCCTTTCACCTGACGGATTGACATCGAGGCGCAACACGCGAGGCGCCCGACATCGCAACGACAATTGCACTATGCGTGCGCCCCGCTGGCGCGCGCGACGGAGAAAAGTATGGCGGGTCATTCGAAATGGGCCAACATCAAGCATAAGAAAGCAGCGGCCGATGCCAAGCGCGGCAAGGTCTGGACGCGGCTCATCAAGGAAATCCAGGTTGCGGCCCGTCTGGGGGGCGGCGAAATCGACTCGAACCCGCGTCTGCGGCTCGCGGTCGACAAGGCGTACGACGCCAACATGCCGAAAGACAACATCAACCGCGCAATCCAGCGCGGTGTCGGCGGCGCGGACGGCGCGAACTACGAGGAAATCCGCTACGAAGGCTATGGCATCGGCGGCGCGGCGGTGATCGTCGACACGATGACCGACAACCGCACCCGCACGGTCGCGGAAGTGCGTCACGCGTTCTCGAAGAACGGCGGCAACATGGGCACCGACGGCTCGGTGTCGTTCATGTTCGATCACGTCGGCCAGTTCCTGTTCGCTCCCGGCACCGCCGAAGACGCGCTGATGGAAGCCGCGCTCGAAGCGGGCGCCGACGACGTCGTGACGAACGAGGACGGCAGTATCGAGGTGCTGTGCCCGCCGAACGATTTTTCGAAAGTGAAGGCTGCACTCGAAACGGCGGGCTTCAAGGCCGAACTGGCCGAAGTCACGATGAAGCCGCAGACCGAAGTCGAATTCACCGGCGACGATGCCGTGAAAATGCAGAAGCTGCTCGACGCGCTGGAAAATCTGGACGACGTGCAGGAAGTCTATACAAACGCGTCGATCGCCGGCGAGTGATGGCGCGCCGGGCTCTGGCATCGTTTGCCCTTGCTGTTGATGGTTTATTGCACGGCTGAGCACACCGCTCGGCCGTTTATGGTTTTCAAGTCTCGGGGATTCACATGAAGTTACTCGTCGTCGGTTCCGGCGGTCGCGAACATGCGCTGGCATGGAAGCTCGCGCAATCGCCGCGGGTCCAGCTCGTCTACGTCGCGCCGGGCAACGGCGGCACCGCTCAGGATGAGCGTCTGCTCAACATCGACATCACCGAGCCGGCCGCGCTCGCTGATTTCGTTGAAAAAGAACAGATCGCGTTCACGCTGGTCGGGCCGGAAGCGCCGCTCGCGGCAGGCATCGTCAACCTGTTCCGCTCGCGCGGCCTGAAGATCTTCGGGCCGACCAAGGAGGCCGCCCAGCTCGAAAGCTCGAAAGATTTCGCCAAAGCGTTCATGAAGCGCCACGGCATCCCGACGGCCGAGTACGAAACCTTCGCCGACGTCGCCGCCGCGCACGCGTATCTGGACGCCAAGGGCGCGCCGATCGTGATCAAGGCCGACGGCCTCGCCGCCGGCAAGGGCGTGGTGGTCGCGCAAACGCTGGAAGAAGCGCACGCCGCAGTCGACATGATGCTGTCGGACAACAAGCTCGGTGACGCCGGCGCGCGCGTCGTGATCGAGGAGTTCCTCGCCGGCGAGGAAGCGAGCTTCATCGTGATGGTGGACGGCAAGCACGTGCTCGCGCTCGCGTCGAGCCAGGATCACAAGCGTCTGCTCGACGGCGACCAGGGCCCGAATACGGGCGGCATGGGCGCCTACTCGCCCGCGCCGATCGTCACGCCGCAGCTGCATGCGCGCGTGATGCGCGAAATCATCCTGCCGACCGTGCGCGGCATGGAGAAGGAAGGTATCCGCTACACCGGCTTCCTGTACGCGGGCCTGATGATCGACGCGCAAGGCAACCCGAAGACGCTCGAATTCAACTGCCGGATGGGCGACCCCGAAACGCAGCCGATCATGGCGCGTCTGAAAGGCGACTATTCGAAGGTGGTGGAACACGCGATCGCCGGCACGCTCGACACCGTCGAGCTCGAATGGGACCGCCGCACCGCGCTCGGTGTCGTGCTCGCCGCGCACAACTACCCGGACACGCCGAGGAAGGGCGACCGCATCAACGGCATTCCCGCCGAAACCGCGGATTCGGTCACGTTCCACGCCGGCACCACGCTGACGGACGGCAAGCTGACCACCTCGGGCGGGCGCGTGCTGTGCGTCGTCGGTCTCGCGGATTCGGTGCGCACCGCGCAGGCGGCCGCGTACCACACGATCAACCAGATCGCGTTCGACGGCATGCAGTACCGCCGCGACATCGGCTATCGCGCGCTCAACCGCAAGCACGACGGCAAGTAAGCTTCGCTAGCGCTGGACGCCGTGCGGGCGGCGCACTGCCGGCGCCGCAGTGCGGGCACGTTACACGACGCGCGCTACACTGAATCTTTCCCGCTCGTCGCGGCAGACGGGCCCGGAGCCCGCGAATCGACTGAAGCGGCAAGCCGCCTCTGATGTTCGCCTCCGGCAACCAGGCAATCCGAACCAGCGGTCCAAGTTCGCAGACACCCGGCGCCAACGCGGCCATCGCTTTCTTTCGAAGAACCCGCGGCACGACGAGCGTGCCGCCCCAGCACCTGCATTCATGAGCAATTCGAGCTACGACGCACAAGCCGTGCGCAGCTGGCTGCAAGGCCTGCAATCGCATATCGCGGACACGCTCGGCGCCTTCGACGGCTCCGCGTTCGCTACCGACGCGTGGCAGCGCGCGCCCGGCGAGAAGCTGCGCGGCGGCGGCGTCACGCGGATTCTCGAAGGCGGCCAGTTCTTCGAGCGCGCCGGCATCGGCTTCTCGGACGTCGCGGGCGACGCGCTGCCGGGCTCGGCAAGCGCCGCGCGGCCGCAACTGGCCGGGCGCGGCTTCGAGGCGATGGGCGTGTCGCTCGTGCTGCATCCGCACAATCCGCACTGCCCGAGCGTGCACATGAACGTGCGCCTGCTGATCGCGACGAGGGAAGGCGAAGAACCGGTGTTCTGGTTCGGCGGCGGCATGGACCTGACGCCCTACTACGGCTACGAAGAGGACGCCCGGCAGTTCCATCAGGTGTGTCGCGACGCGCTCGCGCCGTACGGCGCGGACCTGTACCCGCGCTTCAAGCGCTGGTGCGACGAGTACTTCTTCCTGAAGCACCGCAACGAGCCGCGCGGCATTGGCGGGATTTTCTTCGACGATTTCTCGGCGCCGGGCTTCGAGCAATCGTTCGCGATGCTCAAAAGCGTCGGCGAAGGCTTTCTCAAGGCGTACCTGCCGATCATCGAGCGGCGCCGCGACACGCCGTACGGCGAAGCCGAGCGCGCGTTCCAGGCCTACCGGCGCGGCCGCTACGTCGAGTTCAATCTGGTCTTCGACCGTGGCACACTGTTTGGGCTGCAGAGCGGCGGACGCACCGAATCGATCCTGATGTCGATGCCGCCCGTGGCGAACTGGCGCTACGACTGGCACCCCGAGCCGGGCACGCCGGAAGCGCGTTTGTACAGCGATTTCCTCGTGCCGCGCGAGTGGGTATGACGCGCCACCTGTCTCGCTTACGGTCACGACAAAGGACCCTCACCTGAAGCCGAACGCTCACCCTGTCGCCCTGCCTCGCCGGATCGGTCTGCTGGGCGGCACTTTCGACCCGATCCACGACGGCCACCTCGCGCTTGCGCGGCGGTTCGCCGACGTGCTGCGGCTGACCGAACTGGTGCTGCTGCCGGCCGGCCAGCCGTGGCAGAAAGCCGACGTGTCGCCCGCCGAACATCGGCTCGCGATGACGCGCGCGGCGGCCGCGTCGCTCGCGATCCCCGGCGTGACGGTACGCGTCGCGACCGAAGAAATCGAGCACGTTGGCGCGACCTACACGGTCGAGACGCTGCAATGCTGGCGCGAGCGCGAAGGCGACGACGCATCGATCACGCTGCTGATCGGCGCGGATCAACTGGTGCATCTCGACACATGGCGCGACTGGCAGCGCCTGTTCGAGCTCGCGCATATCGGCGCGGCCACGCGGCCCGGCTTCGACCTCGCGTCGGTCGCCCCCGCGGTCGCCAGGGAAATCGCCGCGCGCCGTGCGCGTGCCGACGTGCTGCAGGCCACACCCTGCGGCCATCTGCTGATCGACACGACGCTCGCGTTCAACGTATCGGCCACCGACATTCGCGCGCATCTGCGCGAGCAGGTCAACCAGCGGCTCGCCCACGCGGGTGCGGGCGGCACAAGCCAGGATCGGGCCGCGAGTCACGTCCCCGCCGCGGTGTGGGACTATATTCTTCAACATCATCTGTACCACCGGTAACTCCATGGATATTCGCAAACTGCAACGCGTAATCGTCGACGCTCTCGAAGACGTCAAGGCGCAAGACATCAAAGTGTTCAACACCAGCCACCTGACCTCGCTGTTCGATCGCGTGATCGTCGCGAGCGGCACGTCGAACCGGCAAACCAAGGCGCTCGCGTCGAGCGTGCGCGAAGGCGTGAAGGAAGCCGGCGGCGAGATCATCAGCACCGAAGGCGAAGATATCGGCGAATGGGTGCTGGTCGATTGCGGCGACGCGATCGTGCACATCCTGCAGCCGGCGCTGCGCCAGTACTACAACCTCGAGGAAATCTGGGGCGACAAGCCGGTGCGCATCAAGCTGTCGACGCCGAATCCGTTCGGCGGCGCGCGCGCAAGCGAGCCCGACGACGAGGAAGACGAGGAAGCGCCGGCCGCGAAGCCCGCGCGCAAGACCACGGCGCGCCGCAAGTAAGCGGGCCGTGTCGGGCACACCGCTACTGTCCTCGCGATGAAACTGCATATCCTCGCCGTCGGCCACAAGATGCCGGACTGGATCGCGACCGGCTTCGACGAATACGCGAAACGCATGCCGCCGGAGTTGCGCATCGAACTGCGCGAGATCAAACCGGAGCAGCGCTCGTCGGGCCGTTCGGCCGAAAGCGTGATGGCCGCCGAACGGCAGAAGATCGAAGCCGCGTTGCCGAAGAACGCACGCATCGTCGCGCTCGACGAACGCGGCAAGGACTGGACCACGATGCAGCTCGCGGGCGCGTTGCCGGGCTGGCAGCAAGACGGCCGCGACGTGGCCTTTCTGATCGGCGGCGCGGACGGGCTCGATCCCGAGCTGAAGGCACGCGCCGATATGATGCTGCGCGTGTCGAGCCTCACGCTGCCGCACGCGATGGTGCGCGTGCTGCTGGCCGAACAGCTTTATCGGGCGTGGACCATCACGCAAAATCATCCGTATCATCGCGCGTAGGTGCTGGAGCCTCGCGCGGCGACGCCTGGCAACGATTCGGTGCTGCTGACGCGTCGCGGGTGCTCGGCTCCATACGCTTGAGCGTATTGTCGCCGCTTCGTGCGATGATGCGCCCGACGCGCCGGGCATCGATGCCGCTAGTGGATGCAGCGCATCGATCGGATCACCGGGTCAACCTCGCCCGCGCACTCTTCCACGCCCGCCCGCGTTCACCACCCCGCGCCATCCGTTTCCCGCTCCATCGAGACCCGTTCATGCCCACGCCTTCCGCTTCGCTGCATCCGTTCGTCTACCTCGCCTCGCAAAGTCCGCGCCGCCAGGAGCTGCTGCAACAGCTCGGCGTGCGTTTCGAATTGCTGCTGCCGCGCCCCGATGAAGACGCCGAAGCGCTCGAAGCCGAACGGCCCGGCGAACACGCGCGCGACTACGTGCAGCGCGTGTGCATCGCGAAGGCGCAGGCGGCCCGCGCGCGGCTCCTCGACGGCGGTCACGAGGTGCGGCCGATACTCGTCGCCGACACCACCGTCACGATCGACGACGCGATTCTCGGCAAGCCCATCGATGCCGACGATGCGGTCGCCATGCTCACACGTCTCGCGGGCCGCACGCACGAAGTGCTGACCGCGCTCGCCGTGATCGATGCCAACGGCGCGCTGCTGCCCGCGGCGTTGTCGGTCTCGAAGGTGCGTTTTGCTGCAGCGCACGCAGACGCGTTGCGTCGCTACGCGGCGAGCGGTGAGCCGCTCGGCAAAGCGGGGGCGTATGGCGTGCAGGGACGCGCGGCGGAGTTTATCGAGCATATAGACGGGTCCTATTCGGGTATTATGGGTTTGCCGCTTTTTGAAACCGCTGCCCTCCTGCGTGCAGCGCGCATCGACTTCTAGAACAACACCATGAATGAAGAAATCCTGATCAATGTCACGCCGCAGGAAACGCGCGTCGCGCTCGTTCAACAGGGCGCCGTCCAGGAACTTCATGTCGAACGAACGCTGTCGCGCGGCCGCGTCGGCAATGTCTATCTCGGCAAGGTCGTGCGCGTGCTGCCCGGCATGCAATCGGCGTTCATCGACATCGGCCTCGAACGCGCCGCGTTTCTTCATGTCGCCGACATCTGGCATCCGCGCATCGCCGGCGAAGCGCAACATCAAACACCGCATCAGCCGATCGAAAAGATCGTCTTCGAAGGTCAGACGCTGATGGTGCAGGTCGTCAAGGACCCGATCGGCACCAAGGGCGCGCGGCTGTCCACGCAAGTGAGCATCGCCGGGCGCACGCTCGTGTATCTGCCGCAGGAGCCGCACATCGGCATCTCGCAGAAAATCGAAAGCGAAGCCGAGCGCGAGGCCGTGCGTGCCCGTCTGACCGCCGTGCTGCCCGCCGACGAGAAAGGCGGCTACATCGTGCGCACGATCGCCGAGGATGCGACGAGCGAAGAGCTCGCGGCCGACGTCGCGTATCTGCGCAAGACGTGGGCGACGATTCTGTCGCAGGCCCAGCGCATGCCGCCCACCAGCCTGCTCTACCAGGATCTGAATCTCGCGCAGCGCGTGCTGCGCGATTTCGTCAACGATGACACATCGCGCATCCAGGTCGATTCGCGCGAGACGCATCAGATGCTCGCCGATTTCGCGGCCGAGTTCACACCGGCGGTATCGTCGAAGCTGCACCACTACACCGGCGAGCGGCCGCTGTTCGATCTGTACAACATCGAGGCCGAGATTCAGCGCGCGCTATCGCGTCGCGTGGATCTGAAGTCGGGCGGCTACCTCGTGATCGACCAGACCGAGGCGATGACGACGATCGATGTGAACACCGGCGGCTACGTCGGCGCGCGCAACTTCGACGACACGATCTTCAAGACCAACCTCGAAGCCGCACATACCATCGCGCGGCAACTGCGGCTAAGGAATCTTGGCGGCGTGATCATCATCGATTTCATCGATATGGAAAACGTCGAGCATCGCGACCAGGTGCTGGGCGAATTGAAGAAGGCGTTGTCGCGCGATCGCACGCGGGTGACCGTCAATGGTTTCTCGCAACTCGGGCTCGTCGAGATGACGCGCAAGCGTACGCGTGAGTCGCTCGCGCATGTGCTGTGCGAGCCTTGCCCGATTTGCCAGGGCAAGGGGCAGGTGAAGACTGCGCGCACGGTGTGCTATGACGTGTTGCGGGAGATTTTGCGCGAGTCGCGGCAGTTCAATCCCCGCGAGTTTCGCGTGGTCGCTTCGCAGCAGGTGATCGATCTGTTTCTCGAGGAAGAGTCGCAGCATCTGGCAATGCTGATCGATTTCATCGGCAAGCCGGTGTCGTTGCAGGTGGAGTCGAATTTGAGTCAGGAGCAGTACGACATTGTGTTGATGTAGCGACGTGAGCGGCCAACTGGCGTGGCTTTCGTCAAGAATGTGACGCCTGAAACTTTTCTAGCTACTAACCTAGCTACTAAATTGCGACGCAGTGGGATGCTCGCGGAAGAAAAGTCAGCCAGTTCCCCTCCGTTTCGCGAACAAGCACAGCCGACGACATTGAATACGCACAAGTCAAATGTCTATTCCCGCCGCAATATTCCTCGACACCAACGTCTTCGCCGGCCAGCAATACAACTTCTCATCAACCGCGATCAGCACGTTTATTCCGGTAGTCCAGCAGGCAAAGCTCAAGCTGCTCCTCCCTGATCCGACCGAACGGGAGGTTAAGCGTCAAATCGATACTCGCTCCAAAGAGGCGTTGGACGCGCTGAACGACGCGCGGCGGAAGGCACCCTTCCTGTCAAAGTGGGAGCACTTCCCGAAAGACGTCGGGAACCACTTTGAGACTTGGAACGTGAGGCGCATCGCACTGAATGAGTGGCAAGAGTTCCTGCGAAAATTCGACGTGGTGCGGCTCGGCTACGAAGGACTCGATGTGCGGACTGTCATGAACTGGTATGACGCCTCCACGCCGCCCTTCGGAATCGGGAAAAAAAGAAAGGAGTTCCCCGACGCGTTCGCGGTCGCGATTCTTGACGCCTACGCACGGAAAACAGGCGTGCATATCGCCGTAGTGTCGGATGACGGCGATTTCAAGCAAGCATGCGAGCGCTTCACCTCGTTGATGTACTTCCCATCCTTGCCGCGCTTAACTGAGCTACTACTTGCGGACCCCGCGAAGGTGGCCGCACTGCGAACTGCAATCGAAGAAGACCTGGACGATATTGCGGCGGGAGCATGGGCTGCGGCCGAAGACCTGAGGTTCTATCACTATGACGACAAATACGAGGTCGAGAGAAGCCGTATCAAAGATGTGTCGATCGACGACGTAAGCGTCGTAGCCATTGGCGACCAGTCGTGCACGCTAACGTTTGAAGTCGGAATTAGTTCCGAGCATACTCTTCGGTGGAGAGATTGGGACGACGAGGACCGGTCGAGCTATAGCACGTACGAGGACTGGATTTCCGACGACGCGGTAGTGTCTGGGACAGCGAAGGTGCGGTTGGACGAGAAAACCCGGAAGGTCAAGGAGGTCACCCTTCTTGAAATCGATGAAGTCGAGATCGAGTTGACCGAGTCCCCGCGCGGCCGTTGGTAGGAAAACACCAAGCGGTTGCAGTTAGGCGCCGCTTGACTCTTTTTTTGTAAATCATTCGACAACTTCGCGCTAGCGCGCTCTCCTGCCACTTCTCCGCCCGCTGCCCATGGACGCTCACCGGACAACGGTTTGACGCCGCTCCCCAAACTTGTCGCACTTGTCGCTTGCTTGTCCGCTCCGACAAGTCGTGAGCCGACGATCCAGCATCGAAACTCGTCCCCCGGCGACAGATGCAGATCGAATACCGCGAGCACCCCGAGTATCCCGGCCTTCGCACTTTCCGCTGCGAGCCACTGCTAGCCGACCTGTCGCCAGCAGCCTGCGCGCGGAATCAACAGACGGGAAAGTTCTTGTCGTGCCGCGCCTGCCCACTCGGGGAGCGCCACTCTCAGGCGTGCGGTCGCCAAGCGTCAGCGATCGATGAACGTGGACAAGCCTGCCAGCAAGTGCATCCCGCGCGCCCCTGCGTGCGCTGCGGCATCGCCTCCTTGAGACTTGTGCGAATGGAATTGTGTATCGGCTGCTACAACCGGCAGCTCGAACTCAGACGCGGCCGCAACGCGAAAGGCGGCCCTCCGCGCCTTGCAGCTGCGCGGCTCCGCCCTGCGAGATGCCTCATCGACCAGAACGGCACAGCCGAGATTGTTGATCTGGACTTCTGCACCGGTCGCAGCGAAGCCGCCACCATCGTGAAGCGCCGTTGGCCGGACGCGCGACTTGCTGACTACGAACTGCTCAGTAGCCACACTCGGCACGGCTGAGCGCTGGAGTTTGCGCCAAATATCGCCGAACCAGGTCGCCCAAATGCGAACATCGTCCGCCACCAGTGGGATCGCTCAAAGGGCGGATACCAACGTCACGCCTGTACTTGCACACAGGCATCGCCCAACGAAAACTCCAACTTCTGGCAGTTCAAAGCTTCGACCGTTCGCCCTTTGAGCGACCAAAAATGTCACACGCCGCATTTTCATGGTACCCCCCGCAAAAAACCGATTTGCCCGCCATACGTTCTAGCTATCGAACCGGAAGGCCTGTAGACTTTTTTGCAACTGCACGATAGTGTATTGAACCGGACCAGCGTACATTGCGCTCTGTGGAGATATCGTGAGCCAACTTCCACCTAACGACCCATTTTCTCTGGCGGACGCCCTTGGGTTGCCTCAAAGGCAGGAAGGACTCGGCCTTTCGACAATTGCGACACTGCTCGGCTCTTCGTCTGCGTCGCTAGGAATAGGTTTAACGGGGCTCGCCGCGGCAGCCGCGCCAGCGGACGAAGGACCGAAGTGGATTCACGTCACGGAGCGCTTCAAAACCTTTCTCGACAATCTGGAGTTGACCGCGTCGCAGGACGCGGACGGCTGGACAAAGGTTCACGGCGTTGTGTCGTGTTTGAACTCGGCGTACTACGGGAACAATTCGGCGCTCGATCACGCGTTTCTAATCGGCTCATGGGCGAAGCGCACGCGGGTTCGTCCCCCGCGTGACGTCGATCTGTACTTCGTCCTACCGATCGAGGTCTATTACCGGTTCGAAGCGTACGCCGCCGGCGCGAACAAGCAATCGGCGCTCTTGCAAGAGGTGAGGTCGAAACTGGTCGCTTCGAATCCGTCGAGCGCTATAAAGGGAGACGGGCCAGTGGTGCTCGCGGGCTTCACGAGCTACAACGTCGAAATCGTTCCCGCGTTCCTGTACAACGAAGAAGAGCGCTCCTACTATGTCTGCGACACGAACAACGGTGGCTCGTACAAGAAGACGATGCCGGTGCACGAAATCGATGCGATCGACTCTGCCGATGCGCGCAATTCGAACAATGTTCGCCGGCTGATTCGCATGCTCAAGGCGTGGCAGTCGTGTTGTTCGGTGCCGATAAAGTCGTTCTACCTCGAACTGCTAGCCATCGAGTTTCTGGATCAGTGCGACTGGCGCCACAGCGACTACTTCTACTATGACTGGATCAGTCGCGACTTTTTCAAGTGGATGATCACCAAGGCAAACACGTACCTGTGGGCGCCCGGGACGTACAATCTTCTGTGGCTCGGCGACGACTGGAAGTCTCGAGCCGAATCGGCCTACGCACGGGCAGCAAAGGCGTGCGACTACGAGCGAGCCAACGACATGGCGAATGCCGGCGACGAGTGGCAGAAAATCTATGGCACCGATATTCCGAAGTGGGTCTGATGGATCAGCGCGCACAGCAAATCGTTAACGAATCCAAGCGGCAGGAGGAATCCTGCCTTTACACATCGACGGCGCTGTTCAGTTGGCAAAAGGAGGTCCGCGTCTTTCGCGTGGCCTTCATCGTCGTCCCTATCGTTTGCAGTTCGTTTGCCAGCGCACGCATTTTCGTGCGTGATCCGTATTTCGACTGGCCCATCGCCATCGCAGCGTTGATTGCAGGTCTGTTCCCGGCAATTTTCAAGGCGCTCGACCTCGACGTGAGCCTAAAGTCCATCGCGGACAGCGCAAACCGATTCAAGACCCTGCAGGACGGATTCCGTCAGGCATCGTTGATCGGCGCAACGCGAACGACGGAAGAGCTCGAGGAAGAGTTCAAGGCGCTCATGCAGCGGATGGACGACGCGCGTTCAGCGAACCCCACCATCCCTGAGCGCCACTTCGCCAAGGCTCAGAAGAAGGTCAAGAAGGGCGACTACAAGTTCGACAGCGTCGAGGCATCGTCATGATTTGAACGCCATGTCGTTCACAAGGGCAATGCTGAGATTGTCGATCTAGAGTTCGGCTTAGGTTGCAACGAATCCGCCGCCACTGTGATGCGCCGTCGGCCGAACGCTCGATTGGCCGACTTCAAGGGGCTTCAGTAGTCGCAATTGGCGACACCTAAGTGCTCCAATTTTTGGCCACTGTCCTCGAACAGGGTCGCAAAATAGCGAACAGTGTCCGTCATCAGTGCGGCCGTTCAACGCGAAGACCGACTTCCTGAAATTTTCCGCCACGGCCATTCATCTTTCTGGCGACCGACGCGCGGAATCCCCCAAAAGACGAAAAGCATCCCCGAACAGACGAATAGCTGCGCAGCCGTCACAGCCGCACTAGGCGGCAGGGCTTCGCTCTGGACGCGCGTCATCGGCCTTTCTGCCATTTCATCGTGGGCTCCCGCGAACCCGAATTCGTCTTTTGGGGGACGCTATTCGTCTTTTGGGGGATAGACAGATCGGAGCCGTAGCGTGAGACCGTGTCAGTGTCATTGGCTATTTTGCTGCCCCACCATGAACAGCACAGACCATGAAGTGTCACGCCTCGGAGAAGCGGTAGCTCTCAAGACCCTGAGATTGCTGGATGCCCGTCTGGACGAACAGCTTGCAGCGGCCGAAAGGCGCCGCGCGCGCCGTGGCAGGATAGAACGACTGGTCTCGTCTATACCGGCCAGCGTCAAAACGTTCGTCACTTCGGTCGCCGTCTCCGTCCCGCTATTCGTCGCCGCCGGCAAGAGCGGCGACTTACTCGGGAGACTGCTTCAGGCGGCGCTGCACTAGCCATCGTGCGGCCGCGCGGTCAAATGGGGGGCAGGCGTGCGGAGTATGCCTGCATAAGATACAGTTTGAGCCAGCATTTTGACCAAAGACGACGGGACGACAGGCTGCTTCCGCGCCGCTTCTTAGCCGCTAATCCGATTCAGCCGCTGGCTTTCTAAGTTCAATGGCGATAGCGCGTTGAAGCAGTCGAGCGCAGTACTCTTGCGAGAAGGATCTGAGGCAACTTGCCCAGTACCCTGTCCTCTGATCGACTGCCAATTGCGCTGCCGTCTTCGCTGTCTGCTCGTCTAACAGCGATCCGTTGACCTTAGAACAGGCGTCTATGTCATTTACTCCGATGATGCTGCACTGCCTCGCTGCCGTCACCAAAAAAGCGGCGGTAATCGACGCGTCGGAGCCAGTTGCCGCTTCAGCCTGCTGTAACTTTTCTTGCGGTGTAGAGTCCTTATCGCAACTTGTCGAGACGAGCGCTACGCTGAGCATGCAAAGCAAGCTCGCGAACGATCTGGACTTGGCCTTTTCGCGTCGAGTCATAGTAGTAGACACGGGTTTTCTCACGCAAGGATGCAGCACTACGCTCTGACTTTGCGCCATATTATCCCCCCGTTGTGACCAACCTACGGTCTGCCCGTAGCCTGATTTTTGTCACGTCAGCGGGTAAATAACCAGGGCTTTCCGAGGGGCCCGAATGGATCATCCGTCGCTGACTTGAACTGCGCCGCAAATAGCCCTGGAAAGTACATACGAAGCCGCCGGCGATAGTCAACGATGTCTGGAAATGATGGACCAACCGCTCGACAGGCCGCAACTGGACACTGCTGAAACGGTTGACGGGTTGCTGCGCAATGCTCGCAGGCTGCATTACGCGCCGAGCAAGCGCGCTCAAAGGGCATGCAGACGCTCGCCGCGCGCAGATAGCCGACACCGAAGAGCTGCGCGAGCTGGCCGATATGCTTCAGGACCGGGGCGACGCGGCCGCGCGCTACTTCGTGCAGCCGTGGAATTCGCCCGATCGGATGGGCCGGTGGGTCAAGGCGGCATACAAGCTCGACTGCACGCAGGACGACGCGGTGTTCGTGTTCCTCCTTAACGTGCTGTGTCAGGTGTATCAGATGGTCGATCGCGACGGCGCAATGCCGGGCAAGCCGCACGAGGGCATCGACCTGACCCACGCGGCGATTCTCAACGTCGCGCCGCCATCCGCCGGATAATCCGCAACCGACACCACCGGTGCAAGCGTCGAACCGCTCAGCACGCGCGGCTCGTCGGCCGCGAGTTTCTGCAGTTGCCCGATCGCCGCATCCACGTCCTTGCGCTGCGCGAGTTCCACCTCGACCTCGATGCGCTGTGTGCCGCCACAGTTGTCGTTGATCACCGGATTGCTCCAGATCTGGCTGTTCGGCACGAACACGATGTTGCCGTCGCCGCATCGAAATCGGACCCGCACTACGAAGTGACAAGCGAGAAAAAGCGCCAAACACGCGGTGCATCGCGGTGATGCGCTAGAGCGTCTCAAAGATTGAGGTACACGGTCTGCACCTCAGTGCTACGCGCCGCGCTCGGCGCGATTCGGCGACGCTACACGCCGCGCGGCAGCGCTGCCTCGATGAACACCGCGCACAACGCTTCCATGCCCTTCGCGTCCTCCTCGTCGAAGCGCGCGACGACCGGGCTATCGACATCCCACACGCCGATCAGCGTGCCGTCGGGCGCGACGAGCGGCACGACGATTTCCGATTGCGACGCCGAATCGCATGCGATATGGCCGGGAAACTCGTGCACGTCGCGCACAACCTGGGTCTGACGGGTTTGCGCGGCCGTACCGCAGACGCCCTTGCCCAGCGCAATGCGCACGCACGCGGGCTTGCCCTGGAACGGGCCGACCACCAGTTCGCTGCCGTCGTGAAAGTAAAAGCCGGCCCAGTTCAGATCGCTCAACGAATGAAAGACGAACGACGAGAAATTCGCGGCGTTGGCGATCCAGTCCGTTTCGTCGGCCAGCAGCGCGCGCGCCTGCGCGACCAGTTCTTCATATTGCGCGGCTTTGGGCAGATGCGAGGTGGAGGAAACTTCGAACATGACGGCGTCCGTGATCAGAGCGGGATGGAAAGCGGTAAGGGGTGAAGTGTAAAGCAAGCGCAATCCCCGCGCGCGGGTGTCGAACGCTGTGACACGCGCCGCGCGTCTACGCTCGACGTCCCCCTCGGTTCTCGACTATCCCTTCTTCGTTTCTATCTTAATATAATCAATATTCATTTCGCATTAGTTTAAATCGAACGGGTCTCTATCGACTCTATTTTTGCTATATTACCCACTCCATTCGATTTGTTTTTTAAGATATATCGATGCCAAACGCAAATTCAGATAAATCCATGAGTGAAGCAGGCTATACCGCTCTTCGTCTAAATGAAGGTGTCGTTATGCACTACTACAACGATGCGCCAAAGAATGGTAATTGCACCTGGGGCATCGGCACATTAGCCCACTTCGGTCCGTGTACAGCGGAAGAACTGGCGCGAACGGTTGTTCCCGAACAGGCAAACGCTGTCCTGCAAAATCGGATTCGTGACGCTGAGGCAGCAGTTAAAGCTGTGGTCACGCAGCACGAATTGACTCAGGCACAGTTCGATGCTGCCGTGTCTTTTGCTTATAACTCGTCACGCCAGAACACACGTGACGCGTTAGGTCCCGCAAATACCGGAGACATGACGGCGGTAGCAGAAAAAATGATGCTTAATGTGATGATTACCCCGCGTGATCGCAATGGCCGAAAGATGGGTCCCGCGAAGATAAGCCGGGGACTAATGAGCCGCCGTCAACGAGAATCCGCGCCCTTCCGGCAGTCAGCACAATGACAGGCCACAAGCTTTTTTCGTATGTGGCTCTCACGCTGACCGCCTCGGCAAGCGTGTGCGCGGCACAAACACCACCACACGCTACGATTAATGATTTCATCGGCAATTGGGTCGTGACCGATGTAGTTGACTATGCCGATATTTCTGGTGGCATCCCCGAAGCAAAACGGATTCTCGGCATGACGATGACAATTACGCCTCAATCCATGAGCTTCGACAGTGAAACGTGCAAGCCCAACACAGGTTTTACCGTCAAGCGAATTGACACGCTTTCGGCGTTGAAGAAACAGTTCGACCTTCGCGTGAATGAAACCGGGTTGCCCGCTACAACCGTTGTCGTAGATAGCGACAATTGTTTTGCGATCTTCCGGATGGACGCTCACAGGATTGTTTTTGGATGGGACGGGATCATCGTTCGCGCCATCCGCGATCAGTGAGAGCTCGTTGAGTACCCGTCCCAGAGGCCCGGGCCTTTTACTGATCGACCCCAATAATCACGCTCGACGCCTTGAATACCGCCGTGGCCGCCTTGCCGCTCGCGAGGCCGAGGCGCTCGACGCTGTCGTTGGTGATGATCGCCGCGATCTGCGCGCTGCCGGCACTGATCGTCACTTCCGAATTGACGGCGCCCGTCGTCACCGCCGCGACGGTCCCTTCGATGCAGTTGCGCGCCGACACCTGCTGCCTCGCGACATCGACCATTACGATCACCGACGATGCCTTCACGAGCGCAAACGCCTGCTTGCCGGTCGCCAGCCCGAGCGACTTCGCGCTGCCGTGCGTGATGATCGCGACGACCTCGAGACCGTCCGGCGTGCGCAGCGTGACTTCGTCGTTGACGGCACCGTGCTTGAGGTCGGTGACTTCGCCGCTGAACTGATTGCGTGCGCTGGTTTTCATGGCGGACTCCCTGGCGATTGTCGCGCGTGGCGACGCGCGGGTGGACGGATAAAGCGAGTGTAGTCGAAGCCGCGCGCGCCCCCGCCCAACATCCGATGCGCCGTGCGCATCGCCGACACCGTATCATCTTGGCCGTGCACCTCATACGCCGAATCTTTATGCCCGTCGCCGTTCTCTCCCGCCGTGCCTGCCGCGCCGTCGTGCTGTGCGTCGCCGTCGCGACGCTCGCCGCGTGCAGCACGCCAACGCCGCCGCGCGGCACGCACGCGTTCGTCGACAACGTCACGCTGTTTTCGCTCGCCCATTACGACCAGAACGTCGATCACTGGCTCGATCCGAACAGCCCCGACTACGATCGGCCGTTTCTCAGCGCCGCCGAGCAGCGCGCACATTTCGACGCGCTGTTCGCGCGCTACTTCGGCACGGGCGAGAACGCGCCGTCGCCGTGGAATCCCGCCTGGGTGACGACACGCGTGTTTCGGGAGCAGGGCGAGGACATTGCCGCACTGCAACAGCGCCGCATCGACAGGTTCGACAACACCGGCAAGCGTGGCGGCGTCATCGGTTACGGCGAAAACTTCCGGCCGCACGACAAGGCATGGATCGACGCGATCGCGCGCAACATCAACGTCGCGCAGTTCACGCAAACGCCGGTCTATCAGCCCGAGCGGCGCGCGATCGCGACCGGCAACCTGATGGTGCGCGAGTTGCCTACCACTGATCCGTCGTTCTACGACCATCGCCTGGCCGGCGAGGGTTATCCGTTCGACAACCTGCAGATCTCGGCGGTGCGACCCGGCACGCCGCTCTATGTGCTCGGCAGCAGCGTCGACGGCGCGTGGCATTACGTGCAGACGCCCGACGTGCAGGGCTGGGTGCGCAGCGACGGCGTCGCGTTCGCCGACGATGGTTTCATCGATCAATGGCGCGCGGCGGCCGGGAAGTCGCTAGGCGCGGTGATCGTCGCGTCGGCGGCGGTCAACGACAGCCACGGCGTGTTCCGCTTCGCTGCCCCGGCCGGGACGATGCTGCCGCTGGTGGCGGGTGCCTCGGCATCGCCAGCCGCGACCAGCACCAATCCAGGCACACTCCAGCTCCTCGTTCCCGCACGCGACGTCGACGGCCGCGCGCTGATCCGCACCGCGTCGCTCGACGCCACGCAGATCACGCCGATGCCGCTCGCCGCGACGCCGCGCCATCTCGCGACGCTGTTGAAGGCGCTGATCGGCCGGCCGTACGGCTGGGGCAATAGCGGCCTCTACAACGACTGTTCGTCGGAACTGCAAAGCATCTTCGCCGCGTTCGGCGTGTGGCTGCCGCGCCATTCGTCGACGCAGATGAGCGCCGGCCGCATGGTCGATCTGTCGGAGTCGACACCCGCCGAACGGCTCGACTATCTGGCGCGGCATGGCGTGCCGCTGCGCACGCTGATCTACATCGGCGGCCACGTGATGCTGTACCTCGGCAACACGACGCGCAACGGCGCCACGGTCCCCGTCGTCTATCAGGACGTGTGGGGCCTGCGCCCGGCCGACAACAGCCGGCGCGCGGTCATCGGCGGCTCGGTGATCCTGCCGCTCGACGAGCGCATCCCCGAGGACGCGACGCTGCAGTCGCTCGCCGCGACGCCCACGTTCCAGATCAGCATCCTCGGCGCGCCGGCGGGCAGCACGGCACCGCCGGCGGACGAGGACAATCCGGCGGGATAAATGGCCGGCCGCCCTCCCCCGCGCCTGAAAATATTTTTTTCGGAGTGTCGATCCGACGGTGACCAACTCGTCGTAACGTTGAAGACCCAGCTCATGCAGCCGGTCTTTCCCCTGAGGAACCGTTACTTCAAGGAGTCACCGTCATGTCCAGCGCCGCAGCCAAACCGATCCCGGACGGGATGCACTCGCTCACGCCGTACCTGATCTGCAAGAACGCCGCCGAAGCGATCGCGTTCTACACGAAAGCCTTCAATGCCGTCGAACAGATCCGTCTGCCGGGCCCCGACGGCAAGGTGATGCACGCGACCCTGAAAATCGGGGACTCCATGCTAATGCTGACCGACGAATGGCCCGAGCACCAGACCTTCGGCCCGAACACGCTGAAGGGCACGCCGGTCACGATTCACCACTACGTACCAGACGTCGATGCGAGTTTCAAACAGGCGGTCGACGCGGGCGCGACCGTCACGATGCCCGTCACCGACATGTTCTGGGGCGACCGCTACGGCCAGGTCAAGGACCCGTTCGGCCACAGCTGGTCGCTCGCGACGCACAAGCGCGACCTGAGCGCCGAGGAAATCCAGCAGGCAATGGCCGCGATGGACTGTTCGTCCCAAGAGAAGAAGTGAGCGGCCGATGGGCGTCGGGCAATCGCACGCCCACGCCCACCGACACCAATTCCGAAGGAGCAACGTCATGCAGAAAATCGCGCCGTGCCTGTGGTTCGACGGCAACGCGGAAGAAGCCGTGGAGTTCTACACGTCGGTGTTTTCGGCGTCGCGCATCGCCACCACGCTGCACGCCACGGACGCCGGCCCAGGACCGGCCGGCAAGGTCGTCGCCGTCACCTTCGAAATCGAAGGCCAGGAGTTCATGGCGCTGAACGGTGGCCCGCAATACAAATTCACGCCGGCCATCTCGCTGTTCGTGCACTGCGACTCGCAGGAGGAAATCGATCGCTACTGGTCGAAGCTGCTCGACGGCGGCGGCGAGCCGTGGGCCTGCGGCTGGCTGCGTGACCGCTTCGGCGTGTCGTGGCAGATCGCGCCCAACGTGCTGCTGCAGATGCTGCGCGACCCGGATCGCGCAAAGGCAAGCCGCGTGATGGCGCAGATGATGAAGATGGTCAAGCTCGATATCGCGCCGCTCGAACTGGCGTATCGCGGCGAATAGGACGGCGGCCAGCGGGCGCCCCGCCTCGCCCGCGCGATCTTTTGATAGGATCGGTCTCGACCCCAACACGGCGAGACAACCACGGTGCGCGTCAACCATCAGGCCTTCTTCTGCTCACTGTTCATCGCGCGTCTCGCCGATCAGATCCTGCTCTTCCTGGTGCCGCTCGTGGTGTTTCAAACGACGCGCCAGGTCTCGTGGTCGGGGCTCGCGTTTTTCATCGAAACGCTGCCGCGCTACCTCGTGTTCCCGTTCTTCGGCGCGCTCTGCGACCGCTTTCCACCGCTGCGCCTGATGCGGCTGAGCCAGGCGGTGCGTGCGCTCGCATGCTTCGGCGGTATCGCCGCATATGCGCTGTTCGGCGGGATCGGCTGGCTGATCGCGCTGTCGGCCGCGTGCGGCGTGCTGACGAGCCAAGGGCTCGTCGCGCGCGAGGTGATGCTGCCGCAGATCTTCAGCACGCAGCAGATCCAGAAGGTGCTCGCGTATTCGCAACTGGCCGATCAGCTCGGCTTCGTGCTTGGGCCGATGCTCGCCGCGTTGCTGCTCGGTGTGTGGCATTGGGAATGGGTGGTCGCCGCGACCGGTGTGCTGTTTCTGTGCGCCGACGCCGCACTGTTCGTCTGGCAGCGACTGAGCGGTTTTCGCGCGCCTTCGCCTGTGTCCGCTCGATCGCTCACGCCCGCCGCCCATTGGACCACGCCGCTGCGCATCGCGCTCGATCACGTGTGGACGCTGCCGGGCCTGAAGAAGGTCATCATGCTCGCGGCCGCGGAGAACCTCGTCATCGGTGTCACGCTTGCGACGTCGGCGGCGATGGTGACGGGTTTGCATGCGCAATCGAGCCGCTACTACGCCGGTCTGCAAACGGCCGGCGCGATCGCCACGGTGCTGGTGCTGCTGACGGTTGCGCGCGCCGGATGGCCGGCGCGCGTGCTCGGTCTCGTCGCATTCGTGACGATCTGCGCGGGCGGCGTGATCGCAGGCGCGAGCGCGTCGCCGTGGGGCTATGCGCTCGGCTTCCTGCTGATCGTCGGCTTCGACAAGATGTTCAACGTCTACATCCGCAGCGCGCGTTTGCAGATCATCCCGCCCGAGGACTACGGCAAGACCATCGGCGTCGCGATTCTGCTGAACAACCTGACGCAGCCGCTAGCCGGCCTGCTCGTCGGCGTGGTCTCGGCGAGCACCCAAACCGGCCCACTGATCGTCGCGCTGTCGCTGACGATGGGCGGCATCGGCGCGGCGGTATCGATCGGCTCGGCGCTGCTGCGCCGCAAGCGCGCGTGGGCGCTCGAAGACTAACGGCGCTTCGACGCGCGACGACACGCTCGAAGTTACCCACAGTTTTTGTTGGCAAATCTGTGCATAACTTCCCGGAAAAATCCGCAAGCCTTTGATACGCCTGTCGTTTTTTCGTCTGCATCGAAGGTGCGGCAGCGCACGGAGTTTTACCGGGGTCCATGAGTGGCCGGCTGCGCGCAGACCGTCGTCAGCGCCGTGCGCATGCGAAGAGTTTCATCAGATTTACACGCCCGTCGGCTAAACCCGGCACGCTGTAATTCGTGACAAAAATGTCACGTTCTATTGCAGCGCAATTAGTCGCATTTCTGGTTAAGAATTCACGAAAAGAAAAGATCCACACATAGCCTAAATTTTTTGTATCGATGACAATGGGTCTGCATGCTCTCACGCAACCGGGGCCCACGATTCCCTTGGAATAAGGTATTCAGTCATTTCGATGTGAACTCGATCCGAATATGCGCCGCAAATCATTATTAACAGATATAAATCGTTAAATCCTGATCTACTAAATTCAATTTAAATCACATTTGTCAAATGCGTCCGGAGTACCGCATCTTTAACCAAATGCTTCGGCGAGCGCAGCAATTACGGCGCGAAACCGGCGCCGTGCCTGCGGACGTCGGCCCCGCGCTACGCGAAGACGCGGAT
Organism: Paraburkholderia sp. Cpub6; assembly: GCF_014201065.1. Lineage (NCBI taxonomy): Bacteria > Pseudomonadati > Pseudomonadota > Betaproteobacteria > Burkholderiales > Burkholderiaceae > Paraburkholderia > Paraburkholderia sp. Cpub6. The sequence goes on along the minus strand of NZ_JACHDM010000001.1, from coordinate 309,884 downwards.
GCTGCCGGCGTGTCGCAGGGACGGCGGCGCGCGCTGAAAACGCTCTGGGGGCTTGCGATCGCCGCGCCCGCGGGCTGGCTCGCGAGTCGCTTGCCGTGGCAGATGTGGAGCGCCGAATTCCACACCGCGACTGGCGAACTGGACGACGAGCTGCTGGCGGACGGCACTCAGATCACGCTGGGCAGCGCGAGCGCGATCAACGCCGCGTTCGAGGCGAACGTTCGGCGCGTCGAACTGCTCGGAGGGGAAATCATGGTGCGGCCCGTGATCGATGTTGGCGGCGCACCGGGCGCCCGAACGACTCATGCGCCTTTGCTCGTGCAGACAGCCGAAGGCGTCGTCGAAGCGCGCGGCGCGCAGTTCAGCGTGAGGCAAGGGGATGGTTTCACACGCGTGGCCGCGTTTCGCGGCGACGCGTTGGTGAGGCCGGCATCGGGCGCGGCGCTGGTGCTGACGCAAGGCCAACGGTGCACGCTGACACGCTTCGGCGTCGCGGCGCCGCAAGCGCTCGACCCGCGCGAGGCGATGTGGACGCGTGGCCTGCTCTACGCGAACAACATGCGTATCGCGGATCTCGTCGACGAACTCGCGCGCTATCACGCCGGCGTATTGCGCTATGCCGACGACGTCGCCGATCTGCACGTGTCGGGCATCTATCAGCTCACCGATACCGACGCGACGCTCGCGCTGCTGCAGCGGACCTACCCGATCCGCTTACGCTCGATCACGCCTTACTGGACCCTCGTCGAAGCGCTCGACAGCGCGAGAATCTGACGCTCAGGCCGCGACGGCCTGCGGCAACGCGAACCCTTGCTCGCCCTGCTCGCCGCCCAGCGCATCGAGCAGATCGCGCAGCATGCGGTCGAGCTCGGCCGTCATCAGCGCGACGTCGGAATCGAAGCGCTCGTCGTCGTTCTGCGCGGTCGGGTCGCTCGCTTCCTTGAGCACGTCGAGCGGCGCGACGCGCTTGATCGTCAGCGACGGCGTCAGCACGAACGACACGCGATCGTTCCACGTCATCGCAAGCCGCATGCATTGCTTGCCCGCCTCGATGTGGCGGCGCATGTCTTCGGCGTCCAGCGCATGGCCGACATAGCGCACCGTCGCGTTGCCCTCGGCGGGCGAACGCAGCTCGGTGTCCTGATCGAGCGTGAAACCCGCCGGCGCGTCGCCGTCGAGCAGCCAGCCGGTCATCGCCGCGACCGGCGACTGCGCGACGCGCACCGTCATCAGCGGCAACTGGTCGATCGACTTCACGAGCAGACCGCGCACATCGTCGGCGAGCGCCTGCGACGCCGCGTCGATCACGAGCCAGCCATTCGTGCAATCGATCCACACGCGCGTATCGCGGCGGATGCTGAACGCGCGCGGCCGCAGCTCGTCGGTGACCTGCTCCTTCAGGTCGCGCATCTGCTTGCGGCCCGGCTTGAAGCCCTGCTGCTCCTCGAGCTCGGCCGCGCGCTCGCGCGTGACCTGGGTGACGACCGACGCGGGCAGCAGCTTCTTCTCGGCACGGAACGTCAGCAGCATCTGACCGTTCATTGCGTAGACCAGCGAGTCGCCGTCGCGCGGCGGCGCCCAGCCTTGGGCCTGCATCTCGACGCTCTGGCCGGGCGCGAACGCGTACGGCGCGAGCCACTTCTGCATCTGTTCAGGGTTGACGGACCACGGCGCGGGCAGACGGTGCAGCTGAAGGTTTTTGAACCACATGAGCGAAGTCGGATTTAGGCAAAGCGCAGCATTTTATCCGACGAGAACCAGCCGGGGCGTTCTGGCGGACGCGATCCTGCAGACCGCCCAATTTCAAAAATTAAACGAAAATCTCTCCAACTGCGGCTTAATTATCAAAACCTCGCCGATCTCAGCAGAATGCGCTTCATCAACCCACTTCCCAAGAGCGCCTCCATAGTCGAAGCCGTCATGGTTTGGCCGTAGCCGGCCGCCCGCGCGTTTTGGCGGCAAATCACCTAGACTTTTGGACAGGACAGACCCGGACGGAGGCGGTCATGGCCGACCAAACCGCAAGCTGGCAGACGGTGCAATACGAGGGCTTCGAGATACACGTGTCACCTGTCGCGAAGGATCCGCCCGACCCGGCGCATGCCGCCGATGCGGCCGCGAAAAACAGCCGCTACACGTATCTAGGCTACGTCTGCCATCCGGGCGCCAACCCCCAGCTTCCCGGCCATGCGGTGCCGTTTCACGCGGACGGCGAGGAGAGCTTCGCGAGCCTCGCCGACGCGCTCTCCGAAGCGGTGCACGTGGGACGCAGCATCGTCGACGGCACGCATCCGGATCTGACGGTGCTGCCGCTCGTAACGCGCGGCGTTTGACACACGCAGCGCGTCAAGCAGCCGTTTTCGGCTCGCCGCCCGTCAGCCCAACGCGCGCTTGATGCGCGACTTCAGCAGCGCACGGCGCAGCCGGCCGGTGCGCTCGGGCTCGCTGACCGCGAGCGCGACGTCGATAGCGGTGCCGCGGCGCAGGTAATAGCGGTCGAAGGTCGCCTGTGTCATCCCCCACTTGTTGAGGAACTGGCGACGCCCGTCGTTCTTCACGATCTTGCCGGTGCTCTTCTGCTGGAAGTGATAGACGAGACTGTCGCCGACGCCGACGAACACGCGGCAGCCCGCGTCCCACAACTTCATCGAGAAATCGTTGTCGCTGCTCATGCCGGGGCTCAGTTCGCTGCTGTAGCCGCCCACCTTGAACCACCAGTCCCGATGCACGAGCGTCGGCGGCCACGTCGCGCCGCGCCAGTCGGCGCGCACGAGACCGGCCGCGGCGGCGACCAGCTCGTCGGCGCGAAACGCCTGCGCGTCGCGGCCGAAGTCACGCACGACCACGCATGGATTGCCCGAATCCACCGGCTCGATCATCGTGCCCGACAACATGAACAGGTTGTCGGCCGGCATCTGCGCGAGACGCTTGACGAGCGCGTCGTCCCAGCCGGGGCAGCAGTACATGTCGTCGTTCATGTAGACGATGTAGTCCTGCGTCGCGCGCGCCGCCGCGATATTGACCGCGTGGCAGATGCCGATATTGCCGGGCGACGCCGTGTGCTCGATGCCCTCGTCGCGCACCCACGCGAGCGTGCCGTCCGAACCGTCGTTCACGTGCACGATGAGCTGGTGCGGATGCGTCGAATGACGGCGCAGGCTTTTGATCACGAGGCGCAGATAAGGCAGGTTGTTCCAGGTCGGGATGATGATTGAGAACATCGAGTCGGTCCGTTGAGCTGGGCGCGGGGCGCGGCATGCGCCGCGCCCCGGCCATGAATGTCGCGCGATTGTACCGCCCCCGCCTGCTCGCACGACAGACGCCGCCCGCGCCCGCCCCACCCGCATGCCGCGGACCAGCGGAACCTTCCCGCGTGCGGCAGCAAGCATTTCGCAAGGAAGCGCATGGTTATAATCCGGATCGCTCTACCGTCTTGAAAAACTCAAATGGTCCGGCACCCCTGCAATTTCACCACCGGAACGGTAGTGTGTTCATCGATAACGTAGACCTATGATTTTTGCTTCCAGTCTGATCTGGCTCACGTCGGCTCTGCTGTTTCTCGCGCCCGCGGTCAATCTGATGTGGCGCGGCGGCACCGGCTACTGCTTTTTCGCGCTCGTCGCGCTCGCGCTCGGCGCGGCCATCGTCAACCGGCGCATGCCGGGCTATTTCTCCGCGTTGCGGACCTACCGCTGGTTCACGATCGGCATGCTCGCGTTCGTCGTCGGGATCGGCGCGCAGCAGTTGGTGCTCGGCTTCTGGCTGCCACGCGAGTTCGACAATGCGTCGCGTTTCGTGCTCGCGCTTCTGGTGTTCCTGCTGCTGCGGCAATTGCCGTCGCGCAATCTGCGCTTGATCGGCTGGGGCTGCGCGGCCGGCGCGCTCGCGGTCGGCGCATGGGCGTTCATCGATCAGCCGCCCGGCGGCTGGACCGACGCGAACCGCCTGAACAACTCGTACACGAACGCGATTCCGTTCGGCGATACCGCGCTGCTGCTCGGGTTCCTGTCGGTGTTCACGCTTGGCTGGGACAATCCGCGCGACTGGCGCGTGCTGGTGCCGCGCGTGCTCGCGCTGGTGTCGGGCGGCTATGCATCGTTTCTGTCGGGCTCGCGCGGCGGCTGGATCGCCGTGCCGGTGTTCGTCGTGCTGCTCGGCATGCAGTACCACTGGTTCACGCACAAGAAGCGCCTGCTGATCGCGACGCTCGTCATCGTGATCGGGGCGGGCGGTCTGTTGTCGACCGAACGGGTTCAGAAGCGCTTTGCCGAGGTGCCGAACGACGTGTCGATGATGCGCAAGGGCGAGGACGACACGGCCACCGGCCTGCGCCTGCAACTGTGGAACGCGTCGCGGATGATGTTCGAGCGGCATCCGGTGTGGGGCGTCGGCAAAGGCCATCTGGTCGACGAGCTCGGCGTGATGGCGAAGCGCGGCGAAGTGAAGGCCGAGATCGTCAACGAGCGCGCGCATAGCGACTTTTTCTCGACGCTCGCCGAGATGGGCGCGGTCGGCGTGATCTGCCTGTTGCTGTTCTACTACGGGATCACGGTGTATTTCTGGCGACACCGGCATGAGACCGATCCGGCGATTCGCGCCGCGTCGTACGCGGGTCTCGCGGTCGCGGCGAGCACGGTGATCTTCGGGCTCACTATCGACGTGCTGGTGCCGATGATGGTGGCGGTGCTGCTCGCCTCGCTGGTGGCGACGCTGCTGGCGGTGATCGATGCACGCAAGCGCGAGTTGCGAAGCGAAGCGCGGACCACGCCGGCGCCAGCCGCGGTCGTGCGCGAGACGCAGCCGCGCGATTGATTTTGATTTGACGAGAAGCGGCAACCCGAGCGCGGAGCGCCGCCCTCATCCCCGCGTGAACACCTCGTAAAGCGCCGCGACGTGCGCGTCGACGCTCGGGTCGTACACGAGGCTGTCGCGCGGCGTCGCGATGCGCGCGGCGCCGCTCTTCACGCGCTCGACCGCCTGCTCGATCGCGCGCTCGAAACTGCCCGCGGTCTGCCGCGAGAACTCGATCTTCGCGGCACCGGTCACCGTCTCCGCCGAGCCGACGTTGTCGGCGATCACGAGCGGCGTGCCGCACATCACCGACTCCACGCCGACGAGCCCGAACGGCTCGTACGCCGACGCGACGACCGTGAAATCGGCGGCCGCGAACAGTTTTTCGATCTCCTTGCTGTAACCCGCGTAACGAATTGTGTCGCCGGTTTTCGGCACCGGGCGTCCCGCGACGACGAGGCAGACCGGCAGCGTCGTGCGCGAGAAAAACGCTTCGAGCAGCGGATAGCCCTTGCGCTCGTGACTCGTCGACGAGAACACGAACATCACGCGATCGTCGGGCACGCCGAGCTGGCGGCGCACGGCCGCGCGCGCGGCGGGGTCGAGCGGCCGGAAGCGTGCGGTCTCGACGGGCGGATAGAGCACGTCGATCCGCGCGGCCGGCACGTCATAAAAACGCTGCAACTCGCGGCTCATCAATTGCGAATGCGCGACGATCGAGCGCGCCCGCGTGTAGACGCGCCGCTCGAGCTCGATCTGCCATTCGTCGCTGCGGCGCGGCGCGCGGCCCGCGGCTTCGAGCGAACCCGGATGCGTGCCGCCGCACAACGCGACGTCGGCATGCGTCGAGTGATTGATCGAGAACACGCACGCCGGACGATGCCGCTTCAACCGCTGCTTCAGACGCCAGTCGAACGCGAGGTTGCGCAGCTTGCGCGGCGCCCAGCGTACGTCGAGCGGCTGCGCATCGATCCACGCGGCCTCGGGCAGCGCGCGGTCGATCTCGCGCGCGTACAGCGTCGGGCGCAAACCCATGCGATGCAGGCCGGCGATCACGTCGCGCGTGTAACGCTCGGCGCCGCCGCTGTTCTTCAGCGCCTGGGCGGTCAGCGCGATGTCGGTGAGGGGGCGGCGGTTCGGGTCGAGGGCTGCGTCGCGGTTTGGCTCTGACAAGGATCGGTCTCGGTGAGGCGCACGCGCGGGCGAGGCCGTGGGTGCGCAGTTTCGGGGCAGCGGCAATTGTAAAGGATGGGTTTCGCCGGGCTCAGCTCGGGGTGCCCGGGTTTGCCGCGTGCGTCGCGCGGCGCGGCCGTCAGCGGCTAGAATCTAGGCCAATCGCCTTCGTCCCGACTCCATGACCGATAGTCCGCCGTCCGCCGCAACCGCCGACACCGCCCGTCCGCTCGTCTCGATGCTGCTGATCGCCTACAACCAGGCAGAGCAGATCGGCGACGCCGTGCGCAGCGCGCTCGCGCAAACCTACGAGCCGCTCGAAATCATCGTCTCCGACGACGCGTCCAGCGACGCCACCTACGCCGCGATCGAAGCGGCGCTCGCCGGCTACGCGGGCCCGCATCGCGTGATCGCACGGCGCAATACCGTGAACCAGGGCATCAGCGCGCACCTGTCGCAACTCGCGCAGCTCGCGCACGGCGAACTGCTGTTCGTCGCCGCCGGCGACGACATGTCGGCGCCCGCGCGCTGCGAGCGCGTCGTCGACTGCTGGCTCGCGCATGGGCGCCGCCCCGACCTGATCGCCACCGATCTCGCCGACATGGACGAAGCGGGTCACGTGCACGAGCGCGTGAGCCCGACCGAACTCGATCGCTATCGCAGCTTCGACGACTGGCTCGTCGAGCGTCCATGGCTGATCGGCGCGGCACATACGTGGTCGCGACGCCTGATCGAGCGCTTTGGGCCGATGCTGCCGGGCGCCGCGGCCGAGGATCAGATCATGGTGCTGCGCGCGATCCTGTCGGGCGGCGCGATCAGTCTGCACGAGCCGCTGGTGCGCTATCGGCGCGGCGGACTTTCGCGCAAGCGCCGCTACCAGTCGGTCGACGAGCTGATCGCGCGGATGCGGCAAAGCAATCGCTACGGACTCGCGGAGCTCGCGCAACTGCAGCGCGACGCTCAGATCGCCGGTGTGGGCGAACGCATGCGCGCGGCGATGGCGCCGAAGCTCGCGCGCGCGCAGTTCATCCATGCGATGTTCGAAGCGGGCAGCCTCGGCGAACGCCTCGGGCTGGTGACGCGCAGCGCCGGCGTGAAGCTCGGGCTGCGGATTCGGATGTTCCTGTATGCGAGTTGCCCGATGGTCTACGCGCCGGGCATCTGGATCAAGCGGGTCGTGCGGGGCAGAAAGGCCTGAAGACGACGATAGGATCTCGCGGTGCCTGGCGACGCCACATCGGTCACGAAAGTCCGCGCGCCGCACCTCGACGCCGAAGCTCAGCACGCTCACGCGCAAGCGCCGCAGCATCTTCGCCGAGCGCGCGAAGATCTCGCCGGTGTGGCTGATCATCACGAACTCGAATGCGCCGCGCCAGCTCGCGACACCGCGCGAAAACGCATACATGTCGTGACGCGCATCGACGGGCAGCTCGGCGCCGAACAAGCGCAATGAATTGAGACTTAAACACAACACCGGCCCGCGCTCCCGTTCGCAATGTGCCGGATCAAACCGGGCTTTGCTGGAACTGGATACGATGCAGATGGGCGTACAAGCCGTCGTGCTCGAGCAACTCGCGATGGCTGCCGCGCTCGACGATCCGCCCCGCCTCCATCACGAGGATGCGGTCGGCGCGCTCGATCGTCGACAGGCGATGCGCGATCACGAGCGTGGTGCGGCCTTTCATCAGCGTTTCGAGCGCCGCCTGCACGTGGCGCTCGGACTCGGAATCGAGCGCCGATGTCGCTTCGTCGAGAATCAGGATCGGCGCGTTCTTGTAGATCGCGCGCGCGATCGCGAGACGCTGGCGTTGGCCGCCCGACAGCATCATGCCGTTGTCGCCGACGAGCGTCTCGATGCCCTGCGGCATCGCCTGCACGGTGTCCCACAGGTTCGCCGCGCGCAACGCCGCCTTGACCTTCTCGGCATCGACTTCCTGACCGTACGCGACGTTGTGCGCGATGGTGTCGTTGAACAGCACGACGTCCTGGCTCACCATCGCGATCTGGCTGCGCAGCGCGTGCAGGTCGTACTCGGGCAGCGCGACGCCGTCGACCAGAATCGCGCCCCCGGTCGGATCGAAGAAGCGCGGCAACAGGTTCACGAGCGTGGTCTTGCCGCTGCCCGACGGCCCCGCGAGCGCGACCATCTCGCCCGGCGCGATCTTGAACGACACCTGGTCGAGCGTATGGCGGTTGTGCGTGGAGTTCGTGCCGTAGATGAACGACACGTCGCGGAACTCGACCTCGCCGCGCGCGTGAGCGAGCGGCTTGCCGCCGCCTTCCGGCTCGGCCGGCTCGTCGATCAGGCCGAAGATCAGCTCGGCCGCGGTCATGCCGCGCTGCAACGGCTGGTTCACGTCCATCAGATGCTTGAGCGGCGAGATGATCAGGAGCATCGACGTGACGAACGCGACGAAGCCGCCGACCGTCGTCTGATCCGACGACGACTGCACCACCGCGATCGTGATCACGACCGCGAGCGCGATCGACGCCAGGAACTGCGTCAACGGCTGCGCGAGGCCACCGGAGACCGTCATGCGCATCGCGTAGCCGCGCAGGCGCCGGCTCATCGCGGTGAAGCGGTCCGTCTCGTATTGCTCGCCGTTATGCACCTTGACGACCTTGTAGCCGCCCACCGTTTCTTCGACGATATACGACAGCTCGTTGGTGAGCAGCTGATGCTCGCGGTTCAGTCGCCGCAGCCGGCGATTGATCTTGCCGACCAGCCAGCCGATGCCTGGCAGCAGCACCGCGACGATCAACGTCAGGCGCCAGTTCAGATAGAACAGATAGCCGAGCAGGAAGACCACCGTCAGCGAGTCGCGCACGAGCGTGACCATCACGCTCAGCAGCACGTTCAGGATCTGGTTGACCTCGAAGACGATCGCGTTGATCACCGTGCTCGCGGTTTCGCGCTGGAAGAACGCGACGCTCGTGTGGATCATGCGGTCGAACATCTTCAGACGCAACTCGAGCAGGATCTTGTTCGACACGTACGCGAGCAGATAGCCGGACGCGTACTGCGACACGCCGCGAATCAGCGCGAGGCCGATCACCGCGATCGGCACGAGCCACTTGGTCTTGTCGACTGCGTGCGAGCCGAAGCCCTTGTCGAGCAGCGGCTTGAGCAGCGCGGGAATGGCGGCGTCGGTGCCGGCGCTCACCGCCATCGCGATGATCGCGCCGACCACGACCCACAGCAGCGGCTTGATGAAGGGCCACAGGCGCCGCAGGACGACGGCCGGCGACGACGCATCGCCTGCACCCATGGGTTTGCTTAACGTTGGCTTCGCGCTCAAGGAATCCTCTGGAAATGCGGAACGGCGAGCACGCGGCGCATGATTGGCCGGCCGCGTGAAATATCAAAAAAGAGCATTGTAATCGGTTGCAGATGACGGCCGGCGCTCGGCGCGCGACGGCATGCGCGCAACACATGGCGGATCGGCGCCGTGGTGTGGGGCCGGATGAGATGTGTATACTCGCTGCTCGATTGCCGGGTCGCGACCCGCTCCGTCACTTCGTCCTCCACGCAACTCAGGTATGCAAGAAACCACTCTTGGCGTTGCCATCATCACCCGGAACGCAGCGGCGCGGCTGGCCGAATGCCTGCAGGCCGTGGCCTTTGCCGACCAGATCGTCGTGGTCGACGGCGGCAGCACCGACGGCACCGCCGACATTGCTCGCGCGAACGGCGCTCGCGTCATCGAACAGACGGACTGGCCGGGCTTCGGCCCGCAAAAGAACCGCGCGGTCGATGCCCTGACGACAAGCTGGATCCTGTCGCTCGACGCCGACGAAATCGTCACACCGGAACTTGCCGCATCGATTCGCGCGACGCTCGCCGCGCCCGCCGCCGACGTCTATGCGGTGGACCGTCTGTCGAGTTTCTGCGGCCACTGGGTCCATCACAGCGGCTGGTATCCGGACTGGATTCCGCGCCTCTTCAAACGCGGCACCGCGCGCTTCTCCGACGACCTCGTGCACGAGCGCCTCGTGTTCGACACGCCCGCGCAACGCCTGACCGGCAAGCTGATGCACTACTCGTACGAGGACTACGAGGGTGTGCTGCGCAAGCTCGACGCGTATTCGACGGCCGGCGCGCGGCAGCGTTACGAGGCCGGGCAGAAAGGCAGCATTCGACTCGCGCTCGGGCGCGGCCTGTGGGCGTTCGTGCGGACTTATCTGCTGCGGCGCGGTTTTCTGGATGGCCGCACCGGGCTGATGATCGCGCTGTTCAATGCGGAGACGGTGTACTACCGGTTTCTGAAGCTGGCACGCCTGGAAAAAACGGGCGGGCGCTAAAGTTAGCCGGTACACGCGGCACCGGCCCATCCACACCGCGGACCTCGCTCAATACACGATCTCGATCGAGCTTCCCGCAAACTCGCCGCGCAGCGCGGCGAGCAGTTCATCGGTCGGCTTCACGCGCCACGCGTCGCCCAGACGCATTTCGCCTTGCGCATGCTCGCTGCGATAAACGACCTGCACCGCGAGCCCGTTCGGAATCTGCACCGCTTGACGCTGACGGCCGCCATCGCCGCCGAAGCCGCCACGCCCACCGCCATTGCCGCGCGGCGCGGCCGCCGGCGCGGCTGTGGCGGACGGCTCGTCCTTGCCGGCGGTGTGCGCTTCGAGCACCCGGCGCAATGCCTGCGCGTCCGCGTTGCCGTTCATCTGCACCTTCAGCGAGTCCGCGTAACGGCAGCGCGCGCGGCCGAGATCCATCACCGTTTCGACCGTGAAGCGGATGCCGCCCGTGAACGCGTCGTTGCGCGCCTGGCCCTGCACGACCAGCAGCTCGTCTTCCTTGAACAACTGCTTGTGCTCTTCGAAGACCTCGTTGAACACCGTCACTTCGCACTGGCCGGTGCCGTCGTCGAGCAGCGCGATCAGCATCTTGCCGCGCTGGGTCATCTGCGTGCGCAGCGACACGATCACGCCCGCGACCAGCTTGTCGCGCCCTTCCTTCAGCTCGCCGATCTTCTGGCGCACGAAGCGACGCACTTCGTCCTTGTATGCATCGAACAGATGGCCCGACAGGTAGAAACCGAGCGCGGCCTTTTCTTCCTGCAGCTTGCGCTTTTCCGGCCACTCCGGTTCGTCGACGAGTTCGTGGCCTTGCGACGGCGCGTCGCCCATGTCGAACAGCCCGGCTTGCATCGCGTTGGCCGCCGCCTGCTCGGCCGCTTCCATCGCGAGCGACACCGACGCGATCAGCTGCGCGCGGTTCAGATGCAGCGTGTCGAACGCGCCGGCGCGAATCAGCGCCTCGATCGTGCGACGATTGACGATGCGCCGATCGACGCGGTTGCAGAAATCGAAGATGTCGATGAAGCGGCCTTCCTCGCGTGCGCGCAGGATTTCTTCGATCGCGTTCTGGCCGCTGCCCTTGATCGCGCCGAGACCGTAGCGGATCGTGCGCGAGCGCTTGCCGTCGGCTTCGGCGACCGGCTCGAAGCGATACGCGGACAGGTTCACGTCCGGCGGCAGCACGGCCATCCTGTTCGCGAGGCAGTCTTCGAACAGGATCTTGACCTTGTCCGTGTCGTCCATCGCGAGCGACATGTTGGCCGCCATGAATTCGGCCGGATGGTGCGCCTTCAGCCACGCGGTGTAGTACGCAAGCAGCGCGTAGGCGGCCGCGTGCGACTTGTTGAAGCCGTAGCCCGCGAACTTCTCCATCAGGTCGAAGATTTCGTCGGACTTCTCGCGCGTGAGGCCGTTGGTGGCCGCGCCTTCCGCGAAAATTTCGCGGTGCTTGGCCATTTCCTCGGGCTTTTTCTTACCCATCGCGCGACGCAGCAGGTCGGCACCGCCCAGCGAGTAGCCGCCGATGATCTGCGCCATTTGCATCACCTGCTCCTGGTAGACCATGATGCCGTAGGTCTCTTTCAGAACAGGTTCGACGCGCGGGTCCGGATATTCCACCACCTCGCGGCCGTGCTTACGCGCACAGAAGCTCGGGATCAGGTCCATCGGACCCGGGCGGTACAACGCGACGAGCGCGATGATGTCTTCGAAGCGGTCGGGCTGCGCGTCCTTCAGCATGCCCTGCATGCCGCGGCTTTCCAGCTGGAACACGGCGACCGTATTCGCTTTCTTCAGGATCGAGAACGACGCCGGATCGTCGAGCGGCACCTGGGCGAGCGACCAGTCCTGCTTCGACGGATCGAGGCGGCGGATGTAGCGCTCGGCCCAATCCAGAATGGTCAGCGTGGTCAGGCCCAGAAAGTCGAACTTCACGAGGCCGACTGCTTCGACGTCGTCCTTGTCGTACTGGCTGACGACGCCGCTTTCGTCGCCCTGCGTGTACAAGGGGCAGAAATCGGTCAGCTTGCCCGGCGCGATCAGCACGCCGCCCGCGTGCATGCCGACGTTACGCGTCAAGCCTTCGACGCGCTGCGCGAGTTCGAGCAGTTGGTGCACTTCGTCTTCGTTGTCGAAGCGCTCCTGCAACAGCGGCTCTTCCTTCATCGCGTCGGCGATCGTCACGTGCTTGCCCGGCTTGAACGGGATCAACTTCGCGATGCCGTCCGTGAACATGTAGCCGAGATCGAGCACGCGGCCGATGTCGCGCACCGCCGCCTTCGCCGCCATCGTGCCGAACGTCGCGATCTGCGACACCGCGTTCGCGCCGTATTTCTCCTTCACGTACTGGATCACGCGATCGCGGCCGTGCTGGCAGAAGTCGATATCGAAGTCGGGCATCGACACCCGCTCCGGATTCAGGAAACGCTCGAACAGCAGGTTGTAGCGCAGCGGATCGAGATCGGTCACGCCGAGCGCATAGGCGACCAGCGAACCCGCGCCCGAACCCCGGCCCGGCCCGACCGGCACGCCGTTGTTCTTGGCCCAGTTGATGAAGTCCGCGACGATCAGGAAGTAGCCCGGAAAGCCCATCTTGATGATCGTGCCGCATTCGAATTCGAGGCGCTGGTAGTACGTCGGGCGTTGCGCGTCGCGCTCGGCCTCGTCCGGATACAACTGTTCGAGCCGCTTTTCCAGGCCCTCTTTCGACAGCTGCACCAGGTAGTCGTCGAGCGACATGCCGTCGGGCGTCGGAAAGAGCGGCAGCTTCGGCTTGCCGAGTTCGAGCGTCAGATTGCAGCGCTTGGCGATCTGCACCGTGTTCGCTAGCGCCGAAGGAATGTCCGCGAACAGCGTGGCCATTTCCTGTTGCGTGCGGAAATACTGCTCGGCCGTGAAGCGCTTCTGGCGACGCGGATTCGCGAGAATGTCGCCTTCGGAAATACACACGCGCGCTTCGTGCGCGGTGAAGTCGTCCGGCGTCATGAACTGCATCGGGTGCGACGCGACGACCGGCAGTTTCAGCGATGCCGCGAGCGCGACCGCCTGCTGCACGTACTGCTCGCCGCCAGGCTGGCCGTAGCGCTGCAGCTCGATATAGAAGCCGCCTGGGAACACCTTCGCCCAATGCTGCGCGTGGCGCTTCGCCGCCTCTTCGTTGCCGGCCGCCAGCGCGAGACCGATGTCGCCCTGCTGCGCGCCCGACAGCGCGAGCAGCCCTTCGCCCAGACCGGATTCGAGCCAGCCGGCTTCGATTTCCGCGCGGCCGCGATACTGGTTCGTCAGCGAGGCCTTGCTGAGCAATTCGCAGAGGTTCAGGTAACCGCGGCGGTCCTTGACCAGCAGCAGCAGGCGGGAAGGCTTGTCGCGGTCGTCAGGATTGGTGATCCAGACGTCGCAGCCGGCAATGGGTTTGATCCCTTTGCCACGCGCTTCCTGGTAGAAACGGACGAGGCCGAACGCGTTGCCGAGGTCGGTAAGCGCGAGCGCGCCCTGACCGTCTTTGGCCGCCGCCGCGACGATGTCGTCGAGACGCACGATGCCGTCGGCAATCGAGAATTCGGAGTGAACGCGGAGATGAACGAAGCGGGGATCTGACATGGGCGACATTGTAACTCCACCCTTCCGCGGATTTCAGGTCAAAACGGCGCGTTGGCCATCCGGCCAGGACGAGGTCGGAGCGAGCGCTGTTTGCGCTAGCGCAACTCGTTAGCCATTCGGCCAGGTCGGGGAAAATGCCGGGTTGAGGGATAATAGCGGTTTCGCCTCTCTCGACGTGGCCATTTAACCGGCAAACGCGCGGCAAACGCGCGCGAACCCGCGCGTCAAACCCCGGGTCTCATAGGGGCGCAACAGCGGCGGCACATCCCGCCGCCCCTCGCCACGCCGGCCATCTTTACCGCAGAACACACATGAGTATCGTCAATCTCGCCGCGTATCAATTCGCGACCATCGAAGACACCGCCGCCTGGCGCCCGTTCGTCACCGAACGCTGCAATGCGCTCGGCCTGCGCGGCACCATCCTGCTCGCGCCGGAAGGCATCAACCTGTTCATCGCCGGCACGCGCGAGAACACCGACGCATTCATCGACTACATTCGCCACGACGCGCTGTTCGAAGGCAAGTTCGCGAATCTGCAGTTCAAGGAAAGCCTGTCGGACAAGCAGCCCTTCACGCGCATGCTGGTCAAGCTCAAGCGCGAAATCATCACGATGAAAAAGCCGGCGATCCGCCCCGAGCTCGGCCGCGCACCGTTCGTCGACGCGCCGACGCTGAAGAGCTGGCTCGACCGCGGTCACGACGACGAAGGCCGTCCGGTCGTGATGCTCGACACGCGCAACGCGTTCGAAGTCGACGTCGGCACGTTCGACAACGCGCTCGACTATCGGATCACGAAGTTCAGCGAATTCCCCGAGGTAATCGAGAACAACCGTGCCGATCTCCAGGACAAGACAGTGGTGTCGTTCTGCACGGGCGGCATCCGCTGCGAGAAGGCCGCGATCCATATGAAGGAGGTCGGCTTCGAGAACGTGTACCAGCTCGAAGGCGGCATCCTCAAATACTTCGAGGAAGTGGGCGGCGCGCATTATCACGGCGACTGCTTCGTGTTCGACTACCGCACCGCGCTGAATCCGCAACTCGAACCGACCGCGACCGCGCAATGCTTCGGCTGCCGCGCGGTGGTCACGCCCGAGCAACAGCAATCGCCGATGTACGTCGCGGGCAAGACCTGTCCGGCGTGCCATCCGGACAGCAAGGCCGGGTGCGCCGCGTAATGACAGCCGGGGTGCCCCGCGACGCGGGCGCCTCGCCTGTCGCCCCCAAACCATGACCTATCGCGGACGCTTCGCGCCGTCGCCGACCGGCCCGCTGCATTTCGGCTCGCTGGTCAGCGCGCTCGCGAGCTGGCTCGACGCGCGCGCGCAGCGCGGCGCGTGGCTCGTGCGCGTCGAAGATATCGACGGACCGCGCACGATGCCCGGTGCCGCCGAGGACATCCTCGCGACCCTCGAACGCTTCGGCATGCGCGCGGACGAAACGCCGGTCTGGCAAAGCCAGCGCATGGCGCGCTATCAGCACGCGCTGGAGCAGTTGAAATCGGCCGGTCTGGTCTATCCGTGCGGCTGCACGCGCAAGGAAATCGCCGATTCGCTGCTGCACGCGCACGCGCGCAACACGACACTCGCCTACCCCGGCACCTGCCGCACGGGTCTGCATGGCAAGCCGGCGCGCGCGTGGCGCCTGCGCGTACCCGACGGCGAGCCCGCCGTGATCACGTTCGACGACCGCTGGCAGGGTCCGCAGACGCAAAATCTCGCGACCGAGGTCGGCGATTTCGTGCTGCGCCGCGCGGACGATCAGTGGGCATATCAGCTGGCGGTGGTAGTGGACGATGCGGACGCGGGCATCACGCACATCGTGCGCGGCGCGGATCTGATGGATTCGACGGCGCGGCAGATTTATCTGCAGCGTTGTCTGGGTGTGGCAACGCCCGAGTATCTGCATGTGCCGGTCGTCACGAACGAGCACGGCGAGAAACTCAGCAAGCAGAACGGCGCGACCGCGCTCGATAGCGACAAGCCGCTCGAAGCACTAGGCGCGGCGGCACGGCATCTGGGACTGAAGTTGGGAAGCGAGCCGCCCACGACGCTGGAGCAGTTCTACAGCGCCGCGACCGCGGCCTGGGCAAAACGGATGAACATTCGCGCATCCAGATGATGCGCACGCGTGAAGCCTGCTGCGTTTTCCGAGACTTCGAACCGCTCGGCCCCACCGTTTTTACGCTCGAGGCGTTGCACCCCGAGCTCTGAACCCGACAGCCCGTCTTACGACGACGAAGGCGTCTTCCTCGGCATTCCGAAGCCACCGAGCAACGCGGCCAGTTGCCGCTTCGGCGCCGTCTTTTGCGGCGCGGAGTTCGACGCGGCCGTCTCCTCGATCGTGCGCACCGATGCCGGCGACGGCTCGTACGGCTTCAGGAAGAAATCGTCGACCGGTTGCGCGCGATGATGATGCGGACGGTCATACGAACCCGACGCCCCGCCCGTGCGACGGCGGCTGCGCTCGTCGCGCGATTCGCTGCGATCGCGGCGCGGCGGACGGTCCTCGTGATGATGGCGCACCGGCGCCTCGACGGTCAGGCGCTGCAAGTCGAGCGGACGCTTGATCAGCTTCTCGATGTCGGCCAGTTGCTTGCGCTCGTTCGGGCTGCACAGCGACAGCGCGTCGCCCGATGCGCCCGCGCGGCCCGTGCGGCCGATCCGGTGCACGTAGTCTTCGGCGTTGAACGGCAGGTCGAAGTTGATCACGGTCGGCAGTTCGACGATGTCGAGACCGCGTGCGGCGACATCCGTCGCGACAAGCGCCTCGACTTCGCCGCGCTTGAACGCATCGAGCGCCTGCATGCGCTCGCTCTGCGTGCGGTCGCCGTGAATCGCGGTCGCGACCACGCCGTCGCGTTCGAGACTGCGCGCGAGCCGGCTCGCGCCGATCTTGCTGTTGCAGAACACGAGCACCTGCTTCAGGCCACGCTCGCGGATCAGCTGCACGACCGCGCCGGTCTTGTCGCCCTCGGCGACTTCGTAGACGATCTGGGTGACATTGGTCGCGGTCGAGTTGCTGCGCGCCACTTCGATGGTCTGCGGGTTGCGCAGATACGTCGCGGCGAGCTTCTTGATTTCGCCCGAGAACGTCGCGGAAAAGAGCAGCGTCTGGCGCTCTTTCGGCAGCAGGTTCAGGATGCGCTGCAGGTCGGGCAGGAAGCCCATATCGAGCATGCGGTCGGCTTCGTCGAGCACGAGCATCTGCACCTGGCCCAGGTTCGCGGTTTTCTGCTGCACGTGATCGAGCAGACGACCTGGCGTCGCGATCAGGATTTCAACGCCGCGGCGCAGCTGCTCGGACTGCGGATTCATGTCGACGCCACCGAACACGACCGCGCTGCGCAGCGCCGTGTGCTTCGCGTACGCCTGCACATTCGCGGCGACCTGGTCGGCCAGTTCGCGGGTCGGCGTGAGGATCAGCGCGCGGACCGGATGACGCGCCGGCGACGCGCTCGTACTGGCCTGCGGCAGCAGGCGCTGGATGATCGGCAGCGAGAAGCTCGCGGTCTTGCCGGTGCCGGTCTGCGCGGCGCCCATCACGTCACGGCCCGCCAGCACGACCGGGATCGCCTTCGCCTGGATCGGCGTGGGCGACGTGTAGCCCGATTCCTTGATGGCCTTCAGGATGTCGGGCGCGAGGCCGAATTGATCAAAAGTCTCGGTGCTGGGCGTGACGGCTGTGTCGGACATGGTGGCTTTCGCTAAAAAGGCGCGTGGCGCGATGCGCGCGACAGCGGTCGGGACCGCGGAGGGCATCAGGATGAAGGCGGAGCCACGTCGTTCCGCGCGAGACCCGTCTGAGTTCGGATAATGCGGCCGGCTCCGGCTGGCGGAAGCATCCGCCGAAAGCCGAGCATTGTAGCACTTCAGCAAAAACGCTCGTGACGGCTGGCTGGCCGGCGGCTCGCGGCCGTTGCTTCGGTCGCAGCGTAGTGCGCACAGACGACAGTGGCGTGACAGCCGGGCACTTCGGCGGGCGGCGCGCGGCGTTCGTCAGCCGTCCCCGCGCCCGCACTGGCCCCATTGCGAACGGTCGCCCGCCCCCGCTCACGTCAGATCGCCCCTCACCACGTCTCGCGCATCACCATCAGCCGCATCTCGGTCATGTCCTCGATCGCGTAGCGCACGCCCTCGCGCCCGAGCCCCGAATCCTTGACGCCGCCATACGGCATGTTGTCGACGCGAAACGACGGCACGTCGTTGATCACGACGCCGCCCACTTCGAGCGCATCCCACGCGCGATGCGCATGCGCGAGCGAATCGGTGAACACGCCGGCCTGCAGGCCGAAGTCGCTGTCGTTGACCTGCGCGAGCGCCGCCTCGAAATCGTCGAAGCGCTCGAGTATCGCAACCGGTCCGAACGCCTCCTTGCGATACAGATCGGTGTCGCGCTTCACGCCTTCCAGCAGCGTCGCCTCGAACATCGCGCCGTCGACCTTGCCGCCCGCGACGATCTGCGCGCCCGCCTGCACCGCCCCCTCCATCCAGCCAGCGAGCCGCTTCGCTTCCGATTCGGAGATCATCGGCCCGACGAAGGTCTTTTCGTTCTTCGGATCGCCCATCACGAGCGACTTCGTCTTCGCGATCAGCTTCTCGCGCAGCGCGTCGTAGACGCTCGTGTGCGCGAGAATCCGCTGCACGCCGATGCAGCTCTGCCCCGACTGATAGAACGCGCCGAACGCGAGCCGGTCGACCACGTAGTCGAGCTTGCCGCCCTGGTCAGCGTCGACGATCGCCGCCGCGTTGCCGCCCAGCTCCAGAATCACCTTCTTCTTGCCGGCTTTGCGCTTCAACTCCCAGCCGACCGCGGGCGACCCGGTGAACGACAGCAGCTTGAAGCGCTCGTCGGTCGTGAACAGGTCGGCGCCGTCGCGATGCGCGGGCAAAATCGAGAACGCGCCCTTCGGCAGATCGGTTTCCGCGAGAATTTCGCCCATGATCAGCGCGCCGACCGGTGTGCGGCTCGCCGGTTTCAGCACGAACGGCACGCCGGCCGCGATCGCCGGCGCGACCTTGTGGGCGGTCAGGTTCAATGGAAAATTGAACGGCGAGATGAACGAGCACGGCCCGATCGGCACGCGCTTCACATAGCCGTGATACCCGTTCGCGCGCGGCGAAATCTGCAGATTGATGATCTCGCCGTCGATCCGCACGCTCTCCTCCGCGGCGACCTTGAACGTATCGATCAGGCGCGTGACTTCGCCCTTCGAATCGTTGATCGGCTTGCCCGCCTCGATGCACAGCGCGAGCGCGAGTTCGTCGTAGCGCTCGCGAAAGCGCTTGACGCAATGTTCGAGCACCGCCTGGCGCTTGAACGGCGGGTAGGCGCGCATGGCGGGCATCGCATCGACCGCCAGGCCGATCGCCTTGTCGATCGCGGCCGCGTCGGCCATTGCGACGCGCGTGGCGACTTCGCCGCTGAATTTGTCGGTGACTTCGAGATCGGTGTTGGCGGCCACCGGCTCGTTGGCGAGGTAGTACGGATAGGTTTTCTGCAACATGTCGCGTTCTCCTAGATTCGATGCAGAGGCTCAAAGCCGCGCGGACAGCCGCTTGATCTCGCGATTGAGCACGCGCTCGTTGTCCGAATAGTCGATCGGCACGTCGATCACGTGCACGCCGGGCGTCGCGAAGCACTCGCGCAACAGCGGCGCGAACTGCTCGGCCGCCTCGATCCGATGCCCCTGCGCGCCATAACTCTGCGCATAGGCGACGAAATCCGGGTTCGCAAGCGTCATGCCGTAGTCCGGGAAGTTCATGTTCTCCTGCTTCCAACGGATCATGCCGAACGCGTCGTCGCGCAGAATCAGGATCACCAGATCGAGCTTCAGCCGCACCGCCGTTTCGAGCTCCTGCGAGTTCATCATGAAGCCGCCGTCGCCGCACACGGCGATCACCTTGCGCTCCGGATGCACGATCTTGCTCGCGATCGCCGACGGCAGCCCCGCGCCCATCGACGCCAGCGCGTTGTCGAGCAGCAGCGAATTCGGCTCGTGCGCGCGGTAGTAGCGCGCGAACCAGATCTTGTACATGCCGTTATCCAGACACACGATGCCGTCGACCGGCGTGGTCTCGTACACGTCGTTGACGATCCGCACCGGGTACATCGGGAAGCGATCGTCGTGCTGGCCCTTCACCAGATGCGCCTCGAAGTGCTCCTTGATCTCCTTGAAGCGCGCGAAGTCCCAATGCTCCTGACGCGTCTTCAGGCTTTCCTTGAGCTGCCACACCGCGTTGGCGATATCGCCGACCACTTCGATCTGCGGGAAATACACCGGATCGACTTCGGCGCCGAGGAAGTTCACGTGGATCACGGTCTTCTCGCCCGCTTCGCCGCTGCGCATGAAAAACGGCGGCTTTTCGATCACGTCGTGACCGACGTTGATGATGCAGTCCGCGAGCTCGATCGCGCGGTGCACGAAGTCGCCGTCGGACAGCGTCGCGTTGCCGAGCCACATCGGATGCGATTCGTCGATCACGCCCTTGCCCATCTGCGTGGTGAAAAACGGAATGCCGATCTGGTCGACGAACTCGCGCAGCATCTTCGTGGTGGTTTTGCGGTTGCCGCCCGCGCCGATCATCAGCAGCGGATGCTTCGCGGCGGTGATCGCCTCGACCGCGCGCGCGACCGCCTTTTCCTCGGCGACCGGACGGCGGCTGTAGCTCTTCGGAATCGGCTTGCCGTCGCCCTCTTCGTGCGCGACGTCCTCGGGCAATTCGAGGTGGGTGGCGCCCGGGCGTTCCTCCTCGGCGCGGCGCACCGCCTCGCGCACCGTCGCCGGAATATTGCCGATCGACACGATCTGCCGTGTGTACTTGGTGAGCGGCTCCATCATCCGCACCACGTCGACGATCTGGAAGTGCCCCTGCTTGCTCGATTTGATCGGCTTCTGGCCCGTGACCATCAGCATCGGCATCCCGCCCAGCTGCGCGTAGGCGGCCGCGGTCACGAAGTTGGTCGCGCCGGGGCCGAGCGTCGCCAGACATACTCCCGTGCGGCCGGTGAGCCGCCCGTAGGTGGCGGCCATGAAGCCGGCCGCCTGCTCGTGGCGCGTGAGGATCAGACGGATTTTCGAGCGGCGCAGCGACTCCAGCAGATCGAGATTTTCTTCACCGGGGATGCCAAACACATACTCGACACCTTCGGCTTCCAGCGATTTGACGAACAGGTCCGATGCTTTCATTGAGGGTCTCGCTTGATGACTCGGGGAACGGACAATCGAAGACGACAACGACGGCTGCGCGAAACACCGCTCCGCGCGCGCGGCATGGCAAACGGCATGGCGAACGCCATGCCGGACAGCTTACTACTCGAACGGAAACGATGCGCGCGAGCGCACGAGGCGGCGCGGGGGACAGGAAGCCAGGCGCGAGAAGAAGCAGGCGGCGGTCGGGGATGAAGCCGCCGCATGCGGTGCACGTGTGCGCCGATCAGCAAATCAGCGAATCACGGTCACGCAGTCGGAGAGAATCGGCGGCGCGTTCTCGCCGCTCGTCAGGTCGTACAGGTTGGCGCGCGGACCCTTGGTCCACCACGTATAGCTGCCAGCCTGGTACTTCGCACCGGACGCCGAGATCGTGTTGACGAACAGCATCGACGCGCCTTTCACCGGCAGCACGGCGAAGCTCTGGCCGTTCTGCGCGTTCCAGTAGGTGACTTGCAGGATCTTGCCGGTCGCGCAGGTGTATTTGCGCGTCTGATGGTTCTTGCCCTCGAAGTGCTTGAATTGCAATGGCGCGGCCGATGCGCCGCCGGAAGATGCCGCCAGCCAGGCCACCGTCCATGCTGCTGTCGTGAGGATTGCAACACGCCATGTCTTCATCGAACACCTCGATTGTTGCGGGGGTCAGGCAGGGAGGGCAACACCGGCCGCGACGCCGGTCACAGCCGAGTCACGGCCGAGTCACAGGCAGCTCATGGGCGATTCACGGACAGCTCAACGACGCTTCAAGGATCGATCACGCCGGCACACGCGTCGGTCGGCGCAGCGGCGACGTGGCCGACCACCGGCACGATCTTCAGTCCCGCCGAAGCGATCCGGCACGGCGCAGCCGCGAGCCCGCAGCCGCTGATGCCGGCGCACAGCGCGAACGCCACGCCGAGTGCGCCGACCCGGCGAAGCGCGCCGCGCCATGGATTGCTGCGAGATTCAAGCGCCATACGATCCTCTACTCCGATCTCTTTGCTTCGATAAGCCAGAAACGAATGCGGTGGGCTCTTTCGTGTGCGTCCCGCACACTTTTGCGCCGCGCCTCGCCGCCTGCCCGTTACTTCGCCGACACCGGCCGCACCGCGGCCGCCGCCTGGCTGGCACGCGAGCGCGCTTCCCCGATGTTCTCGCCGGTCGCGAGCGCGACGCCCATGCGACGTTTGACGAAGCTTTCCGGCTTTCCGAACAGGCGCAGATCCGCATTGGGCACCGCAAGTGCGGCCGCGACGCCTTCGAACGCGATGCCGGCCTCGTCGCGACCGCCGTAGATCACCGCCGACGCGCCCGCCGCACGCAGCGACGTATCGACCGGCAGGCCGAGGATCGCGCGCGCATGCAGTTCGAACTCCGAGAAGCGCTGCGAGCACAGCGTGACGAGCCCCGTGTCGTGCGGACGCGGGCTGACTTCCGAAAACCATACGTCGTCGCCGCGCACGAAAAGTTCCACGCCAAACAGGCCGCGGCCGCCGAGCGCCGCCGTCACCTTGTGCGCGATCTCGCGCGAACGCTCGAGCGCGCGCGGGCTCATCGGCTGCGGCTGCCACGATTCGACATAGTCGCCCGCGACCTGCACGTGGCCGATCGGATCGCAGAAATACGTGCCGACCGCGCCGCTCGCCGGGTCGATCGCGCGCACGGTGAGCTGCGTGATTTCGTATTCGAAGTCGATGAAACCCTCGACGATCACGCGCCCGAAATTCACGCGGCCGCCCGCCATCGCGTACTGCCAGGCGGCTTCGACGTCGGCGTCGCTGCGCAGCACCGACTGCCCCTTGCCCGACGACGACATCACCGGTTTCACGACGCACGGATAGCCGACCTTCGCGATGCCCGCGCGCAGCTCGTCGAGCGAATCGGCGAATGCGTACGGCGAGGTCGGTAGACCAAGCTCTTCCGCAGCGAGGCGGCGGATGCCTTCGCGGTTCATCGTCAGTTGGGTGGCACGCGCGGTCGGGATCACCTCGGCGAGCGCCTCGGTTTCAATCGCGGCGAGCTCGTCGGTGGCGATCGCCTCGATTTCGGGGACGATCAGATGCGGGCGCTCCTGCTCGACCAGCGCGCGCAGCGCGGCGCGGTCGGTCATGTCGATCACATGCGCGCGATGCGCGACCTGATGGCCCGGCGCGTTCGGGTAACGGTCGACGGCGATCACTTCGACGCCCAGCCGTTGCAGCGCGATGATCACTTCCTTGCCGAGCTCGCCGGCGCCGAGCAGCATCACGCGCGTCGCGGATTCAGAAAGGGGCGTGCCGATCCGTTGGCCGATCTGCATGGGAACTCCAGATAAAAGTCGGGATGAGGGTGGGATTGGATAGACCGCGATGTTAACATGCGGGCCCCTTGCCGCGCGGCGCTCAGGGTGCGCTTTGGGTGCGCTTTGGGTGCGCTTTGGGTGCGCTCGCGAGGCCGTGGGGGTCGAGCGGAACCGTGCCGCCGCGTCGACGTTCGCAGCCGCGATCACGTCACCGCGAGCATCGCTCGCGCACGACAAGCTTAGTACGTTACCCTTACGCCTTCGCCAGTTTGAACAGGAACGACGCCATGCTCATCCGCTCCCGCCCGCGACCTCTTGCGCGCATCATTCCGTGCCTGCGCACGGCCGTCGCCGCGTTGAGCATCGCCGCGCTGCTCGGTGCCTGCGCGATCCCGAAGCATCCGGACTCGTCGGCGCCGCCGCCTGATCCGTTCAATCCCGCCGCCGCGCAACTGCTCGACGACACCAGTTGGGTGCTGAGCTCGTGGAAGAACGCCGACGGCACGGCGCGCGCGGTGCCGTCGAAGGATCAGAAACCGCTCACGCTGACGTTGTCGACCGAAGGCGGCCGGCGTCACGCGAGCGGCTTTTCCGGCTGCAACCGCTTCATGGGTTCGTACATGCTGAAGGACGGCAAGCTGAGCTTCGGTTCCCTCGCCGGCACACGCATGGCGTGCGTCTCGCCCGGCGGCGACATCGAGAAGCCGTTCCTCGATGCGCTCGAGCGGATCGATCGCACCGGCGTGCAGATGCGAGCGCCGCAGCAGATGCAGCTGATCCTCGACAACGGCGACACCCTGATGTTCGATCGCAGCGACAAGTGATGCGAGTTTGCGCCGCGTTCGGGATTCGCGCCGGCCTTCGAAGCCGCGCGCTGCGCCGTTTAAACTCGACGGATTGCGCTTCTCGCGCGCTCCGTCATTCGTAGATGTCTGGTATGCACACGGTAGTTTTCGGCTGGTTCGGCGGGTCGGCCGTCTGGTTCATTCCTCTTTTGTGGCGCCTCGTGAAGTCGATGCTGCCGGGCGGCGCGGGTCTGCGCGGCCCCGGCACGATCCGGCTGTGGCTCGGTTTCGTCTGCGTGCTGATCGCGAGTTGCACGCTCGAGGGCTCGCTGATCGGCATTGCCGGCATCAATGGTTTCGGTCATGCGCTCGCCGCGGGGCTTGGACATCTGCTCGGCCATGTCGGCACGCCGCTCGCGGCGCTCGCGCTGCTCGTGATCAGCCTGCCGTGGCTCGTCGACTTCCGCTGGAGCGACGTCGCCGTTTGGGCCGACGGCGCGTTCGGCCTCGGTCTGTCGCGGGGACTCGCGAAGCGCGACGAGGATGCGCGCCGCCACCGCAGCGTCGACGACGGCGCGCCGTCGCATCTGTCGCCTGCTACCAACACGATGGCGCCGCGCAATAGCAAGGGTCGCTACGCGCGGCCGACGGTGTGGCGTCCGCCCGCGAGCGGGCGCGGCGCGGGCTCCGCCGCTGCTGCCGGCACCGCGGCGGCTGGCATCGCGGGTAGCAAGGACGCTTCCGCCCGTGGCGCCGGCGCAAGCTGGCGAGCCGATGCGGCCGCCGACGCGGCGCGCGGGCCGGTCAAGCAGACCGAGCCGGTGCTACGCACGGGGTCGAGCGCGGCGACGTCGACGGCAACGCAGGCGCTGCATGCGGACAAGGCTGCGGACAGATCCGCCGCACCATTCGTGCCGACCGAGCCGGTCGCGCCGGCCGGCTGGCTGCGCACCACGGAGCCGCGCGCGGCGACGGCGGCGGCATCGCTGGGTGCGGCGGGTGCATCGGCCGCATCGGGCATGTCGGCTCGTGATGGTGCTGCGCAGGTCGGGCGGCGCTCAGTCGGAGATCAGCGTGCGGCTGCATCGTTCGGCTCCAGTGCCGCGTTGGCGGCGACGGCCGCCAACGCGGCCGGCGTGTCGGCGCGAGCGGCACAGGCGATGGCGGGCCGCGCCGCCGCCTCGGGCGCCGGTATCGGCATCACAGCGGGATCGTTGAATGCCGCGGGCCGCGCAAGCCGCCCGTCGTCGCTGTCACGTCCGGCCGACGGCAGCGCGACGCCGCGTCAACCGTTCCCGGCCGCTTCGCGCGCCAACGGCGTGACCTCGCCGTCGACCGTGCACCGGCATACACCGAACTTCACGCGAACGATGACGAACGCGTCGACGGTCGCGCCGCCCGCGAGCGTCGAGGAAACGCTGCGCAGCATCGCGGAAAACGCCGCGCGCTGGACCGACATGGCCGGCGTGAGTCTGGCGCGCAGCCGTGGCGCCGATAGCGCGAAGATTGACGATGCAGAGCGTGCGTCGACGACGTTCGATGTGCCACCGGCGCAGCGGGACGTGCTACCTGTCGAAAACGGCGAGACGGTTGCGGCGCCGCAGGCGCAGAGCGTGGAGAGTTCGGCGCGGATGGTGTCGCCGGCGCAGTCGCAGCAAGAAACCGCATCGGTCGAGATGCCGGCTGAGCGTGCGGTGGCCGAGTCCGAGACGTCGGTCGAGGGCGGCAACGAAGCGGTTGCGCAATGGCCGACCGAACCGCCCGTCATTCATGCGCCGCTTACGGTTGCGCCGCAGACGACGACTGCAATCGAGTCGGTGGCCGCCGTGGCTGCTGCGGCTGTCGAATCCGCGGTTGTCGAGCCATCGGCATCCGCTGTGGCTGAGTCTGCCGCCACCGAACCCGCCGCAAGCGCGCCGCAACATGAGTCGCCGACGGCGACGCCATTCGAGCGCTTCGCAGCCAGCCTACGGGACGATGCTTCGCAAGAAGACGCACCGGCGGTCCAAAACGATTCGACGCAGACAGCAACAAACACCAGCGTCCCGGCATCGCAGAGGGAGGAATCCGCGCGAACCGTCGAACCGGCCACCGCCGACACCGCGACGCCTCCGCAAGCGCTGGCTCCGGCAGCCGAAATCGTTATCCACGAGACGCTCGTGCCTTGGGAGAGCAAGCTCGGCCCCGCCGCGGCTCAACGCGCGGCCGCGTCAGCGGACTCGCCGCAGACGGAGGCCGCGGCGCCGTCGAGCGCAAGCGTGCCGCCGTGGTCCGGCGCGACGGTCTCGGAACTCGCCAGCGAACGTGCGCAGTCAGGTGAGCCCGCGACGTCGCACGCCCCTGCCCTGCCCGCTGTGAACGAGCCCGCGAACACCCCCGCAAACGACTCGCCGTCGTCGACTTCGACGAGTGCGGCGAACCTCGCTATGCCGGCAACCGCACCGGCCGTCGTCTCGAACGTAGTCCTCCCGGGCTTCGCCGCGCCGGCGACCAGCATCGAGCCTTCGGTCGGCGCAAGCGCAACGCCTGTCGCGAACACGCCGGCCGCAGAACCTTCGCCCGCACCGTCGTCTTCACCCGCGCTAACACCGCAACCGCAGGCCCAATCCGCCGACCAACCCCCTACCGAGCCCGCCGGCCGCCCGCCGCTGCGCGGCCACGCGCCGGTCAACGGCTTCGAGTTCCACGCGCCCGCCGCATCGATGGTCGAACTGCCGACGCTCGATCTGCTCGCCCCCGCCGATGCCGACATTGAACCGATCCCGGATGAAAAGCTCCGCGAAACCGGCCTGCTGATCGAGCAGCGCCTGCAGGAATTCAAGGTGCCGGTGACGGTGGTCGGCGCATCGGCGGGTCCGGTCATCACACGCTTCGAAGTCGAACCGGCGCTCGGCGTGCGCGGCAGCCAGATCGTCGGTCTGATGAAGGACCTGTCGCGCGGTCTCGGTCTCACGTCGATCCGCGTGGTCGAAACGATTCCGGGCAAGACCTGCATGGGCCTCGAACTGCCGAACGCGAAGCGCCAAACGATCCGCCTCTCGGAAATTCTCGAGGCGAGCGTCTACCAGAACTCGCACTCGCGACTCACGCTTGCGATGGGCAAGGACATCACCGGCCATCCCGTCGTCGCCGATCTCGCGAAGGCGCCGCACATGCTGGTGGCCGGCACGACCGGCTCGGGCAAATCGGTCGCGATCAACGCGATGATCTGCTCGCTGCTGTTCAAGGCGACGCCAGAGGAAGTGCGCCTGATCATGATCGACCCGAAGATGCTCGAACTTTCGGTTTACGAAGGGATTCCGCATCTGCTCGCGCCGGTCGTCACCGACATGAAGCTCGCGGCCAATGCGCTGAACTGGTGCGTCGGCGAAATGGAAAAGCGCTACCGGCTGATGTCGGCCGTCGGCGTGCGCAATCTCGCCGGCTTCAACCAGAAGATCCGCGACACCGAGGCGAAGGGCAAGAAGCTCGGCAACCCGTTCTCGCTGACGCCCGATGCGCCCGAGCCGCTGGCGCCGCTGCCGCTGATCGTCGTCGTCATCGACGAGCTCGCCGACCTGATGATGGTCGCGGGCAAGAAGATCGAGGAGCTGATCGCGCGCCTCGCGCAGAAGGCGCGTGCGGCCGGCATCCACCTGATCCTCGCGACGCAGCGGCCGTCCGTCGACGTCATCACCGGTCTCATCAAGGCGAACATTCCGACGCGCGTCGCGTTCCAGGTGTCGTCGAAGATCGACTCGCGCACGATTCTCGACCAGATGGGCGCCGAGTCGCTGCTCGGCCAGGGCGACATGCTGTTCCTGCCGCCGGGCACCGGCTACCCGCAGCGCGTGCACGGCGCGTTCGTCGCCGACGAGGAAGTGCATGCGATCGTCGAATATCTGAAGCAGTTCGGCGAGCCACAATACGAGGAAGGCATTCTCGACGGCCCGGCCGCCGATGGCGGCGCGGCCCAGGACCTGTTCGGCGAAGCGCCGGATGCGGAAGCCGATCCGCTGTACGACGAAGCGGTCGCGTTCGTCGTACGCACGCGCCGCGCGTCGATCTCGTCGGTGCAGCGGCAGTTGCGCATCGGCTATAACCGCGCGGCGCGGCTCGTCGAGCAGATGGAGACGGCCGGCCTCGTGTCGGCGATGAGCATCAACGGCAGCCGCGAAGTGCTGGCGCCGGGGCCGGCGGAATGAGCGCCCGGTGAATCGCTAAGCGGGTCGGCGATGATCCGGAAGAAAAAACGGACAGCCTCAGGATGTGAGCTGTCCGTTTTTCATTTACCCGCGCGTGCCGCGCATCACGACGGTGATACCAGCTTGAAGTCGACCGGCGAGCCGAGATCGAAATGCTGCTTCGGATTCGGATCGAGCAGCCCCGTCTGCGGATCGCGCTTGAACACATAGACCGTGTCGCTCAGCTGATTGCCGACGATCAGCCAGTTGCCGGTCGGATCGATGGTGAACTCGCGCGGCGATTTGCCGAGGCTCGACTGCCGGCCGATCTGCTTCAGGTGTCCAGTGGCGGGATCGACCGAGAAGATCACGATCTCGTTCGCGTCGCCGCGATTGGACGCATACACGAAGCGTCCGTCCGGCGACATATGGATCGCCGCGGCGCCCACCTTCCCCTTGAAGTCAGGCTCGCTCAATGGCAGTGTCTGCACGAGCTTCAGCCTGCCGTCGTGGTAGTCGAACGTGCTGACGGTCGCCGCGAGTTCGCTCGTCAGATACGCGTGCTTGCCGTCCGCGCCAAAGATCAGATGGCGCGGACCCGTGCCGGCCTTCTGCTGCGTGTAGCCCCAGTCCGTCGCGATGAATGGACCCGCGCCGGCGCTGCTCTGCGGCGCGTAGCGGTACGAGTACAGCTTGTCGGCGCCGAGGTCCTGCGCGAACAGATAGCGGCCGTCAGGCGAGAACACGGTCGAATGCACGTGCGAGTTGTCCTGCCGCCCTTTCACCGGACCGCCGCCCTCGTGATGCACGGTCTGCACCGAGGTGCCGACCTGGCCGTTCGCCTGCAGCGGAAACACCGCGAAACTGCCGCCCGGATCGGGCGCGACCGAATAGTTCGCGCTCAGCAGATACTTGCCGTCCGCCGAGATGCTCAGATAGCACGGATCATTGCCGTCCGACGACACCTTGTTCAGAAACGTCAGCTGCCCGCGCGCGGCATCGAAGCCGAACGCGCTGATGCCGCCGCGCTGCGTGGCCGGGCCGTTGTCACCGGGCAGTTCGTTGACCGAATAGACGAAGCGGCGGTCGCGGCTCACGACCAGAAACGACGGGTTGACCGTCTGCGCGACCGACACCTGGGTCGCCGCGCCCGTCTTCGTATCGAAGCGAAAGACGTAGATGCCCTCGCTCTTGCCGCTGGTGTAAGTACCGACCAGCATCGTATAGACGCCGTCCGCGGGGACCGGGCCAGAATCTTGCGCAGACGCGTGCGAAGCAACAATCGAAACCATGAGCGCGAAACCCCTTATTATCGAGCGGGCGGCCCGCAACGGCACTGGCCGCGTTGCGCGCCGGGCGGTGCTTTCCGCCGTGCAATCCGCGGCAGATGGAGCGGCGCGGTCAGCGCCACGCGGACGGGAACCCTGAAATGCAACACCGGCAAGAACAGAAGTAAAAACGGAAGTCGGAACTGGGCGCACGGCAACACGCCCGACGGCACGGCGACTGTGAAGCATGAGACCTCCTCGACATCGGTTGTCCGGTACGGGCTCGCGTATGAGCCGGGGTACGAGCGGTTGTAACGGTGTCTGGTCTGCCGCGCCGCGAATCGAGCGTCGTTCCACGTTGTTGTTGTCGAAGTCAGTATAAGAGCGTCAGGTGGGATCATGCAGTGAATCCACCGCTGCGGCACGGTCTGCGCCAGCGGCTTGGGTCCCGCGCGGCGGGACGTTTTTCAATCGTTTTCTCAATCGCGCATCACGCGTCTCAACCACGGAGTCTCCATGAACGTCACTCTCAGCCTCGGCCCGCTCGTTTCGCTGATCGCCGGCATCCTGATCCTGATCATGCCGCGCCTGTTGAACTACATCGTCGCGCTTTACCTGATCATCATCGGCATCATCGGGATCTTCGGCGTGGGCTCGTCGCATCTGTGAGCGACAGGCGCCGCGACGCCGGGCGTGAGATTTGCGTCCGGTATCGAGGTGGTTTCGCACGAAGGGAAGGTTCGCTGGGTGCCAGCGCCACTCGCCCGTGTGAGAGCGCGGCAAATGTCACGCCGTGATATATGCGGGAAGCGGGCATCGCGCGCAAGATGGACGCGCGCGACCGCCCGCGCCACGCGAACGATCGACCTGACGCGACGCGGCGTGAAGATACGGATAGGAAATGCGAAGGCGCGGTACGGAGGGATGCGGCGAATGGCCGGCGCGGATACGCCAGGAACCTGCGCTACGAACGCTCGGCCCTACCGCTCAACCGTTCGCCAGCTGTTCGAGCCGCAGGCGCCCCTGCAACGACAGCGCGCCGACCGCATAATGATCGGCATCCTGCTGATAGCGCCGGAAGCAGGCCCGCTCGACCAGGAAGGAGGCGGCAGCCAGCATGCCGTTGCGGCTCAGGCCGAGCCGGCCGTGATCGAGTGGCAACATGGAGTCGCCGGCAAGCTGGCTGGCGGCCGAGAGAATCGTGATGCAATCGGATTTCGAAGGGTTCAGCATGGCTTTCGTCCTCGGAAACGGCGTCTGCAACCGCCATGAGCAAGGCCGATTCGCAGTCCGGCAGGTCGCCGGACATCGGCATGAAATTTGATTGTATGCATGGATTTGACAATTTTCCAACCCGCGTTTTGCCGCACTGTGCGGTGAACCAAACACTGCCGATCGTGGTCCGGTAATAACACCCACTCGAAGCGCGGCTGCTGTCGCCGTCCGTAATAACGACTCGTTTTCCGACACGCTTTCCATGCCTGCACACATCGAAGACTACGCACTCATCGGCGATGGCCATACCGCCGCGCTCATCTCCCGCGAGGGTTCCGTCGACTGGCTCTGCTGGCCGCGCTTCGACTCGGGCGCCTGCTTCGCCGCGCTGCTCGGCTCGCCCGACAACGGCCGTTGGCTAATCGCCCCCGCTACCGACGGCGAGCACGGCGCGCCCACCATCACGCGGCGCTATCGCGGCGAAACGCTGATCCTCGAAACCGACTTCGAAACGCCCGACGGCGCCGTCACGCTGATCGATTTCATGCCGCCCGGCAACGGCTGGTCGGAGCTGATCCGCATCGTCGTCGGCAAGCGCGGCACCGTGCGCATGAAGATGGAACTCGTGCTGCGCTTCGACTACGGCTTCTCGATTCCGTGGGTCGACAAGCTCAAGCACGACAGCGGCATCAAGGCGATCGTCGGCCCCGACAACGCGGTGCTGCGCACGCCGGTCGAGTTGCATGGCGAAGACATGAAGACCGTCGCGGAATTCACGGTAACCGAGGGCGAGCGCGTGCCGTTCTCGCTCGCGTACGGGGCGTCGCATCTGCGCATTCCGCCCGCGCGCGATCCGCACACGTCGCTCGCGCGCACCGAGAACCACTGGCTCGAATGGGCGGCGCGCGGCACCGTCGAAGGACGCTGGGCCGGGCCGATCCGCCGCTCGCTGATCACGCTGCGCGCGCTCGCCTACGAGCCGACCGGCGGCATCGTCGCGGCGCCCACCACGTCGCTGCCCGAGCGGCTCGGCGGCACGCGCAACTGGGACTACCGCTACTGCTGGCTGCGCGACGCGACCATCACGCTGCTCGCGATGATGCGCGGCGGCTACTACGACGAAGCGCGCGCCTGGCGCAGCTGGCTCGGCCGCGTGATGGCGGGCGCGCCGGACCAGTTGCAGATCATGTACGGCATCGGCGGCGAGCGGCGCCTGCCCGAATCCGAAATCGACTGGCTGCCCGGCTACGAGGGCGCGAAACCGGTGCGCATCGGCAACAACGCGGTCGGGCAGCGTCAGCTCGACGTTTACGGCGAGGTGATGAACGCGCTGCATCTGGCGCGCGTCGGCGGCCTGCAGGCGGACGTCACCGCGTGGAGCGTGCAGCGCGCGATGCTCGAGCACCTGAGCACGATCTGGCGCGAACCCGACGAAGGCATCTGGGAGACGCGCGGCGGCCCCGAGCATTTCACGTTCTCGAAGGTGATGGCGTGGGTCGCGTTCGACCGCGCGATCCGCTCGGCCGAAATGTTCAAGCTCGACGGCCCCCTCGACGAATGGCGCGCGACGCGCGACACGATCCACGCCGAGGTCTGCGAGAAGGCGTGGAATCCGCAGCTCAACGCGTTCTCGCAGTACTACGGCAGCGATCAGCTCGACGCGAGCGTGCTTCTGATGCCGCTGGTCGCGTTCCTGCCGCCGCAGGATCCGCGCATCAAGGGCACGGTCGAGGCGATCGAGCGGGACCTGATGCACGGCGGCTTCGTGCTGCGCTACCGCACCACGGAATACGACGACGGCTTGCCACCGGGGGAAGGCACCTTTCTTGCGTGTTCGTTCTGGATGGTGGATAACCTTGCGCTGCAGGGACGCGTGCAGGAAGCAATCGAGATGTACGAGCGGCTGCTCGCGCTGTGCAACGACGTCGGCCTGCTGTCCGAGGAGTACGACCCGGTCGATAAACGTCTCGTCGGCAATTTTCCGCAGGCGTTCTCCCACGTGGCGCTCGTGCACACCGGACTGAACCTGATGAAGCACGAGCAGGAGATGGCGCAGGCGACCGGCCATCCGGCGCATAACGGCATCCGCGCGAGGGAGCTTGAGGATCAGGCAAGCCCTGATAGCGGCGGAGCAGCATCGCCATTAGCATGACGCAGTGACAATTTGCGTACACTGAATGCGAATATTGTTGCATTGCACAAATCTGCCTTGTTCGATATTATCGATATGACTGTCGGCCGACAATAATGTGCCTACAACCACAATGGCCCGCCGCAACGCCTCATGCGTGTTTGCGAAGCCCCATGCGAACCGCTTAAAACGGAGCAAACATGCTCTATCAATTTCACGAATTCCAGCGGGCGATGTTGAGCCCCCTCACCGCCTGGGCTCAGGCCGCATCGAAATCATTTGCGAATCCGGCCAGTCCGCTAGCCTATGTGCCGGGCGCCACGCGCCTTTCCGCCGGCTACGAACTGCTTTACCGGCTCGGCAAGGACTACGAAAAGCCCGAGTTCAATATTCACCAGATTGTCAAAGACGGCCATAACATTCCGATCGTCGAGCAGACGTTCATCGAAAAGCCGTTCTGCCGTCTGATGCGCTTCAAGCGCTTCGCGGACGACAGCGAAGCTGTCAGCCAATTGAAAGACGAACCGGTCGTGCTCGTCTGCGCACCGTTGTCAGGACACCACGCCACACTGCTACGCGATACCGTGCGCACGTTGCTGCAAGACCACAAGGTCTACATCACCGACTGGCTCGACGCGCGCATGGTGCCGCTAGAAGCCGGCTGGTTCGGTCTGAACGACTACATCGCGTATATCCAGGAATTCATTCGCCATATCGGCGCGAAGAATCTGCACGTGATCTCGGTGTGCCAGCCGACCGTGCCGGTGCTCGCCGCCATTTCGCTGATGGCGAGCCGCGGCGAGGACACGCCGCGCACGATGACGATGATGGGCGGCCCGATCGACGCACGAAAGAGCCCGACCTCGGTCAATTCGCTGGCCACGCAGCACTCGTACGAGTGGTTCGAGAACAACGTGATCTTCACGGTGCCGCCGAACTATCCCGGCGCGGGCCGCAAGGTCTATCCCGGCTTCCTGCAGCACACCGGTTTCGTCGCGATGAATCCGGAGCGTCACGCGGCGTCGCACTGGGATTTCTACCAGAGCCTGCTGCGCGGCGACGAGGACGACGCCGAAGCGCACCGCCGGTTCTACGACGAGTACAACGCGGTGCTCGACATGGATGCCGATTATTACCTCGACACGATCCGCGTCGTGTTCCAGGAGTTCCGTCTTGCCGAGGGCACGTGGGTCGTCAACGGCGAACCGGTGCGGCCGCAGGACATCACGACGACCGCGCTGTTTACGATCGAAGGTGAACTCGACGACATTTCCGGCGACGGCCAGACTTACGCGGCGCACGACTTGTGCAGCGGCATTCCGGCGAAGAACAAGCGTCACTTCACTGCGGAGAAATGCGGCCACTACGGCATTTTCTCGGGCCGCCGCTGGCGCACGATCATTTACCCGCAATTGCGCGACTTCATTCTCGAGCACAACAAGGCAGCAAAAACGGCGAAAGAAAAAGTCGAAGCCTGAGCATCAAACTTGCATTAGCATATAAAAAGCCAACGGTCCCGTTCGAGGCCGTTGGCTTTTTTATCGCGCTTTGTTCGTGATACTGATTTTTTGCCACGGCCATGATCACCGCGGCACTGCCCGTTACTTTCTCAACAAATACGCGAGCAGCAGTTCGGTATTCATCTGAATCACCTCGCTGCGTTCGGCGGCGCTGCTGAAATCGCGGCCGAGCGTCGCCTCGAGCGTGAAACGGTTCGACACGATGTAGTAGCCCATGCCCGAGAGCGTCACGTAAAAGCGCAGCGGGTCGATGTTCGTGCGAAACAGCCCCGCGCGCTGCCCACGTTCGAGAATGCCGCCGAGCGTGGCGACGATCGGCGAAATCATTTCGCGTATGCGCGTGGACTTCTGCATATAGCGTGCTTCATGCAGATTCTCGTTGTTGATGAGCCTCAACAACTCGGGATGATCGCGGTAGTAGTCCCACACGAAATGCGCGAGACGCGTAACCGCCTCGACCGGCGCGATTCCGTTGAGTTCGAGCGTGCGTTCCGCTTCGTTGAGCGCGCTGAACGCGTGCTCGAGTACCGCGGTGAATAGCTGCTCCTTGCTACCGAAGTAGTAATAGAGCATTCGTTCATTGGTTTCCGCGCGGCGAGCGATCTGATCGACTCGCGCGCCGAACAGCCCTCCATTTGCAAACTCTTCCGCCGCCGCGAGCAAGATGCGGCGCCTCGTGCCTTCAGGATCTCTTTTGATTTTCGGCTGATTCATGGTGGCATCGTCTTCGTGAGCCGCGTTCTCCGGATCGCGCCGCCGGCCTCTCCTCGAGCCTTTTTGTGGCGGCGTTTAGCGGGCGCGTCGTGGTTGGGAAACACACCCTTTTCTGCGGTCTTTCGAATGAAGCGCTTCGATTATGGCACATGGATTGCGAATGGCAATCCGGGAAATCGGCGATAATGTGCTATTTAGTTCAGGTCGTGCGATCGCACGGCAAACCCCCGCGCCGCAACCGTGACAGACGTCAAAACCCTCGCGGATCGCATCGAAGATCTGCTGCCCCAAACGCAATGCACGAAGTGCGGTTATCCCGCATGCCGTCCGTATGCCGAAGCCGTCGCCAATGGCGAGGCGAACTATAACCAGTGCCCGCCCGGCGGCGCCGAGGGCATCGCGCGCCTCGCCGCGCTGCTCGGCAAACCGGTGATTCCGCTCAATTCGGCCAATGGCGTCGAACGTCCGCGTCCGTTGGCGGTTATCGACGAACAGGTGTGCATCGGCTGCACGCTGTGCATGCAGGCGTGTCCGGTCGACGCGATAGTTGGCGCACCGAAACAGATGCACACCGTGGTCGCCGAGCTATGCACCGGCTGCGACCTGTGCGTGCCGCCCTGCCCGGTCGACTGCATCACGATGCTCCCCGTGACCGGCGAGGCCACCGGCTGGGATGCATGGAGCCAAAGCCACGCGGACGCGGCGCGGGCGCGTCATAACCGCCACCAGACCCGTCTCGCGCGCGAGCGCGACGCCGCCGAAGCGCGCGCTGCGGCGCGGCGAGCCGCAAGCGCGCCGCCGGCTGCGCCGGACGCGGTTGCGGCAAGCGGCGCGACAGTGCCGTCCGAGGCTCCCGCCGCCCCGATTGCGGACGACGCGGAAGCGAAGAAACGCGCGATCATCCAGGCCGCGCTCGAACGCGCGCGCAAGAAGAAGGAAGACTTGGCCGCGAAAGGCGAGGGACCGCTGAACACCGAGAACGTCAGCGCCGACGTGCAGGCACAGATCGACGCCGCCGAAGCGCGCCGCCGCCGTCTCGGTCTTGCCAGCGGTGGCGACACGCCCGGCTCGGAGCAGCAGTCCGACGAGTCAAATGAGTCAAATGAGTCAAACGAGTCCAATCCGCCGTCCAACTCGCCGTGCAACTCGCCGCCAACCGCGCGCTGACCATGCCGGCGCAACCCGGCCCACTCACACGGACCCGCTCCGCATGAACGCGAACAAACGCCGCGCGATCTACGAAACGCTTCAGAGCCTCAATCCGCATCCAACCACCGAGCTCGAGTACACGACGCCGTTCGAACTGCTGATCGCGGTGCTGTTGTCGGCGCAGGCGACCGACGTGTCGGTCAACAAGGCGATGCGCAGGATGTTTCCGGTCGCGAACACGCCGCAGAAGGTGTTCGACCTCGGCGAGGAAGGCGTCGCGAGCTATATCAGGACGATCGGTCTGTATCGCACGAAGGCGAAGAACGTGATCGCGACCTGCCGCATTCTGCTCGACCGGTACGGCGGCGAGGTGCCCGAGGATCGCGAGGCACTC
This sequence comes from Paraburkholderia sp. Cpub6, assembly GCF_014201065.1. Taxonomy (NCBI): domain Bacteria; kingdom Pseudomonadati; phylum Pseudomonadota; class Betaproteobacteria; order Burkholderiales; family Burkholderiaceae; genus Paraburkholderia; species Paraburkholderia sp. Cpub6. The sequence continues at coordinate 273,206 of NZ_JACHDM010000001.1, read as the reverse complement.
GAAGGGCTGCCCGGTGTCGGCCGCAAAACGGCCAACGTGATCCTGAACACCGCATTCGGCCATCCGACCATCGCGGTCGACACCCACATTTTCCGCGTCGCCAACCGCACCGGCCTCGCGCCCGGCAAGGACGTGCGCGCGGTCGAAGCGGCACTCGAAAAATTCACGCCCGCCGAATTCAGGCAGGATGCGCACCACTGGCTGATCCTGCATGGACGCTACGTGTGCAAGGCGCGCCGCCCCGAATGCTGGCATTGCGCGATCGAACCGCTGTGCGAGTTCCGGCCGAAGACCCCGCCACCCGATCTATAAGGCCGGGCCAGTTCGAGACCCGAGGCCGTGCAGCGCGCCTGCAGCCCACGCGGCCGCCGCGTAAAATAGTGTCTTACGGCGCAGCGCGCACTGCGGACCCGCACCGTCGCGCTCCGCGCCTCCACTCCCACGCACCGGTTCCACGATGTTCAATCCCAGCCGCGACGAAGTTCGCCTCTTTTTCACCGACACCTGGCGCAAACAGCGCCAGGGCGAGATTTTGACACCGCTCGAGGCGATCGCCGCCGACTGGATCGTCGAGCATCCCGAATATCACGCCGATCTCGCCGATGGTCCCGCCGCCCAGGCGCAGGACTATTCGCCGGAGCGCGGCCAGACCAATCCGTTCCTGCACCTGTCGATGCACCTGGCGATCTCCGAGCAGTTGTCGATCGATCAGCCGCCCGGCATTCGAGCCGCGCATGAGCGGCTCGCCGCGCGCCTCGGCTCGACGCACGAGGCGCAGCACGCGATCATGGACTGCCTCGGCGAAACCATCTGGGAAGCGCAGCGCACCGGCACGCCGCCGGACACGGACGCGTATCTGCAGCGCATCGAACGGCGCGCGACGCGCGACTGAGGCGACTGGAAACTCCGGCGCGGCACGACGCCAGCACGCCGAGGTACGACGCCCTCAAAGCAAAACACCCCGCCAAGGCGGGGTGTTTTGCTTTTGAAGCTTCGGCGCGAAACCGGCGCCCGACGCTTACTTCTTCTGCACGAGGTCGCCTGGCAGCGATTCGATGTAGGCGGCGATGTCCTTCATGTCGCCTAGCGACAGGCTCTGCACCTGTGCCTGCATGATCGCGTTGTTGCGGCCGAGGTGTGGATTGCCAGTACCCATCTGGTACTGACGCAGCGCCCAGAAGACATAGTCGGCGTACTGACCGGCCAGCTTCGGATACTCCGGGCTCACCGGCTTGTTCAGGTTGGGGCCGTGGCAGGCCGCGCAGTTGTGGCTGTCGGCGAGCACCTTACCCTTGCCGGCGTCGGCCGCGTGGGCTGCGTTCGCCGCGGCCAGACCGATTACCGCCGCCGCGCCGACCGCCTTGAATACCGTGTGGAGTGCCTGTTGGGGCTTGATCATGAAATCTCCTATCCCGCGAATTGGATGTGCTGGTGACCGACGCCGATCACTTGTCGGGATTGTTTTTCGAAGCGGCAGTTTGCGCTGCGTAGTACGCGGCGACATCGGCAATGTCCTGATCCGACAGCGTCACCGCGATCGCGTGCATCGTGGCGAAATGGCGGTCGCCCTTCTTGTAGGCGCGCAGCGCGTTTTCGAGGTACGCCTGATTCTGGCCACCGAGCTTCGGCACGCGGAAAACCTCTGGATAAGCCGTGCGGTACTCAGGGATGCCGTGGCAGCCGATACACATCGCGACCTTGTCCTGGCCCGCCTTGGCGTTGCCTACGACATCCGCTGCCTGCGCATTGGCCGCATACCCCGCGAGCACCGACAGCGCTACGATCACGACGTGTTTGCCGACGAATTTATTCATAGATGTAACCTGGCTTGAGGGGAAACGGGTGCCCACAAAGGCAGCGGTCCGCGCCGTTCTTCTTGTAGGGCAGCCGCGCAGGCCAAAAAAATCGGGCTCATTGTACCGCGCCGCCGCGCCGAACGTCCACCAGACACGGGGGCCGCGCAACGCCCGCCGGGACGGTCCCCACGCCATGACCGCGGCGGCTTCGCAACGACGCCACAGCGGCACCGCCGCCGCGTCACTGCGCGGCTGACACCATACGTGAGCCGGTTTCAGGCCAACAGGCCTTCTGACTTATACTGGGTTTTTTCCCGCACAAGAGCATCTCGTCATGCGTTTCGAAGGCTCATCGCAGTACGTCGCCACCGACGACCTCAAGCTCGCGGTCAACGCCGCGATGACGCTCAAGCGTCCGCTGCTGATCAAGGGCGAACCCGGCACCGGCAAGACCATGCTCGCCGAGGAAGTCGCCGCCGCGCTCGGCATGCCGCTCTTGCAATGGCACATCAAGTCGACCACCAAGGCACAGCAGGGGCTGTACGAATACGACGCGGTGTCGCGTCTGCGCGATTCGCAGCTCGGCGACGAGCGCGTGAAGGACATCCGCAACTACATCGTCAAGGGCGTGCTGTGGCAGGCGTTCGAATCGGACGAGCAGAGCGTGCTGCTGATCGACGAGATCGACAAAGCCGACATCGAATTCCCGAACGACCTGCTGCGCGAACTCGACCGCATGGAGTTCTACGTGTACGAGACGCGCGAGCTGGTGCGCGCCAGACATCGCCCGCTCGTGATCATCACGTCGAACAACGAGAAGGAGTTGCCCGACGCGTTCCTGCGCCGCTGCTTCTTCCACTACATCAGGTTTCCGGATGCGACGACGATGCAGCAGATCGTCGACGTGCATTACCCCGGCATCAAGAAGGATCTGCTCGCCGCGGCGCTGCAGAGCTTCTTCGAGCTGCGCAACGTCGCGGGGCTGAAGAAGAAGCCGTCCACCTCCGAACTGCTCGACTGGCTCAAGCTGCTGCTCGCCGAAGACATTCCGCCCGAAGCACTGCGCTCGGCCGATCAGAAGCAGATCGTGCCGCCCCTGCACGGCGCGCTGCTGAAGAACGAACAGGACGTGAGCCTGTTCGAGCGGCTGCTGTTCATGAACCGCAACAACCGTTGAGCGGGCGCCGCGCCGCAGGACATCCAGCATGCTGATCGACTTTTTCTACTCGCTGCGCGCCGCCCGCCTGCCGGTCTCGGTGAAGGAATACCTGACGCTGCTCGAAGCGCTGAAGGCCAACGTGATCGCGCCGTCGCTCGACGAGTTCTACTACCTCTCGCGCATCACGCTCGTGAAGGACGAGCAGTACTTCGACAAGTTCGACCAGGCGTTCGGCGCCTTTTTCAACGGTGTCGCGGCGACCTCGGAGCTCGCGTTCGAGATTCCGCCCGACTGGCTGAAGAAGAAGCTGCAACGCGATCTGTCGCCCGAGGAAAAGGCGCAGATCGAGGCGATGGGCGGCATCGACAAGCTGATGGAGCGCCTGAAGGAACTGTTCGACGAGCAGAAAGAGCGCCACGAGGGCGGCAACAAGTGGATCGGGACGGGCGGCACGTCGCCGTTCGGTCACGGCGGCTATAACCCCGAAGGCGTGCGCATCGGCGGCGACGCGGCCGGCAATCGCACGGCCGTCAAGGTATGGGAAGCGCGCGCGTATCGCGACTACGACGACCAGGTCGAAATCGGCACGCGCAACATCAAGGTCGCGCTGCGACGGTTGCGCCGTTTCGCCCGCGAAGGCGCGGCGGAAGAACTCGATTTGCCCGACACGATCCGCAGCACCGCCGCGAACGCCGGCTGGCTCGATCTGAAGATGGTGCCCGAGCGGCACAACAACGTGAAGGTGCTGATGCTGCTCGACGTCGGCGGCTCGATGGACGATCACGTGAAGCGCACCGAGGAGCTGTTCTCCGCCGCGAAAGCCGAGTTCAAGCACCTCGAGTTCTACTACTTCCACAACTGCGTGTACGACTTCCTGTGGAAGCACAACCGCCGCCGCCACGCCGAGCGCACACCGACGTGGGACGTGCTGCACAAGTTCACGCCCGACTACAAGCTGATCTTCGTCGGCGACGCGACGATGAGCCCGTACGAAGTGTTGCAGCCCGGCGGCTCGGTCGAGTACAACAACGCCGAGGCCGGCGCGGTATGGTTGCGCCGGCTCGCCGATCACTTCCCGCACTTCGCGTGGCTGAACCCGGAGCCGGAAGCGCTGTGGCCGTACCGGCAGTCGGTCAGCGCGATCCGCGAAGTGCTGGGCCACCGCATGTATCCGCTGACGCTCGCGGGCCTCGAGACGGCCATGCGGGTGCTGAGCAAGTAACGCCCGCCGTTCCAGAATCCACGTCCCGACGCTTCAACTTCCACAACAAGAAAGCCTTCGCATGAGTTCGTCCCCGTCGCCCCAGCTGTCCCGCGCCGCCACGTCGCCCAGGCGCTTCAATCCGCTTGCCGATACGTCGCTGTCGACGATCGTCGCGGGCTTCGTCGCGGCGATGACCGGCTACACGAGCTCGCTCGTGCTGATGTTTCAGGCGGGCCAGGCCGCGCATCTGAGCGACGCGCAGATTTCGTCGTGGATCTGGGCGCTGTCGATCGGCATGGGCCTGTGCACGATCGGCCTGTCGCTGCGCTTTCGCGCGCCGATCGTGATCGCGTGGTCGACGCCGGGCGCGGCGCTGCTGGTGTCGTCGCTGCCGCATGTCGAGTATGCGCAGGCGATCGGCGCATTCATCTTCTGCGCGGCGCTGCTGACGCTGGTCGGCGTCACCGGCTGGTTCGACGCGCTGATGAAGCGGATTCCGTCCGGCCTTGCGGCAGCGCTGCTCGCGGGCATCCTGTTCGAGATCGGCATCGAGATTTTCCGTGCCGCGCAGTACCAGACCGCACTCGTGCTGACGATGTTCTTTACCTACCTGATCGTCAAACGGTTCGTGCCGCGTTATGCGATTCCGACCACGCTCGTGGCCGGCACCGCAGCCGCCGGCGGCCTCGGGCTGCTCGACTTCAGCCACTTTCACGTCGCGCTCGCGCACCCGGTGCTGACGATGCCGTCGTTTTCAGTGGCGGCTTGCGTGAGCATCGGCATTCCGCTGTTCGTGGTCGCGATGGCCTCGCAGAACGTGCCGGGCATCGCGGTGCTGCGCGCCGACGGCTATACGACCCCGTCCGCGCCGCTGATCGCGACGACCGGCGTCGCGTCGCTGCTACTCGCGCCGTTTGGCTCGCACGGCATCAATCTTGCGGCGATCACGGCGGCGATCTGCACCGGCCCCGAAGCGCACGAAAACCCCGCCAGGCGCTACACAGCGGCCGTATGGGGCGGCATTTTCTATCTGCTCGCGGGCGTGTTCGGCGCGACGATCGCCGCGCTGTTCGCGGCGTTCCCGAAGGAGTTGGTCGTGTCGGTCGCGGCGCTCGCGCTGTTCGGCTCGATCATGAGCGGGCTCGCCAATGCGATGCAGGATACGAGGCAGCGGGAGGCGGCGCTCGTCACGTTCATGGTGACCGCCTCGGGACTCACGCTGCTGTCGATCGGCTCGGCGTTCTGGGGGCTCGTCGCCGGCGTGGTGACGCAAGTCGTGCTGAACGCGCGGCGCGTGTGAACGGATCGCCACGCCCGGCTGTCCATACCCGGTGTTCATACCGTCCTCGGCGATCCGCCATAGAATAGATGTATCCGGCAGCGTTTCCCAAGCCATCGTGGGACGCGCTGCGGCTTGACCCGCGGCCGCCGGCGCCGGCTGATTCCTCCTGCCGGCGCGGCGGCGTCCTCACTTCTCCTGAACCATGGCGCAGACGCGCCCTGAAGGCCCGAACATGACAACCGCACTCGACCAACTCAAGCAATACACCACCGTGGTGGCCGACACCGGCGACTTCCAGCAGCTCGCGCAGTACAAGCCGCGCGATGCGACCACCAATCCGTCGCTGATTCTGAAGGCCGTGCAGAAAGACGACTACCGGCCGCTGCTCGAAAAGACCGTGAAGGCGCATGCGTCGAAGCCGGCCGGCGCGATCATCGACCAATTGCTGATCGCCTTCGGCACCGAAATCCTGAAGATCATCCCGGGGCGGGTGTCGACCGAAGTCGACGCGCGCCTGTCGTTCGACGTCGAAGGCTCGATCGCGAAAGGCCGCGAGCTGATCGCGCTGTACAAGGAACACGGCATCGAGCGCGACCGCGTGCTGATCAAGCTTGCGTCGACGTGGGAAGGCGTGCGCGCGGCCGAGGCGCTGCAGAAGGAAGGCATCCACTGCAACATGACGCTGCTGTTTTCGCTCGTGCAGGCCGCCGCCGCCGCGGAAGCTGGCGCGCAGTTGGTCTCGCCGTTCGTCGGCCGCATCTACGACTGGTACAAGAAGAACGCCGGCAGCGCGTGGGACGAAGCGAAAGACGGCGGCGCCAACGACCCGGGCGTCAAGTCGGTGCGCCGCATCTACGCGTACTACAAGAAGTTCGGCTACAAGACCGAGGTGATGGGCGCGAGCTTTCGCACGACCTCGCAGATTCTGGAACTGGCCGGCTGCGATCTGTTGACGATCAGCCCCGACCTGCTGCAGAAACTGCACGAGAGCACCGACAAGGTCGAACGCAAGCTGTCGCCGGAGACATCGCACGACGCGGACATCGAGCGCGTGCCGGTCGACGAGAAGTCGTTCCGCTTCCTCCTCAACGACGAAGCGATGGCGACCGAGAAGCTCTCCGAAGGCATCCGCACGTTCGCCGCGGACGCGGTGAAGCTGGAAAAGCTGATCGACACGCTGCGCTGAGGCGCCGGAGGCGGCGGGCGTGGCTGGCTGAGTGACGCTCACGCTCGCCGCGCGGCTCCGCGCGAATGCCATCCATGACAGGCGGCGCTGGACCTCACGGTTCGGCGCCGCTTTTCGTTTACGCTGCGTCGCCACCGGCGACATAGCGTCACAATCGACGCGCCGCCACCGACTACAATCGACTCCACGCCTCTCCCCACCGCCGCTGGCGAGGAACGACGGCGCCCGCCCAACGCCTGACCATGGAGACGATCATGTACGTTCAGCCCTATGTGTTCTTCAACGGCCGTTGCCAGGAAGCGCTCGATTACTACACCGACAAGCTCGGCGCCCAGGTGACCTTCAAGATGCTGTTCAAGGAAGCGCCGCCGGACGCGCACAATCCGCCACGCCCCGAACTCGCCGACAAGATCATGCACGCGAGCGTGCAGCTGGGCTCGAGCACGTGGATGGCTTCCGACGGCAACTGCGATCCGGCGGCCGGCCCGTTCAACGGCTTCAGTCTGTCGCTGACCGTCGATGACGGCGCGTCGGCGGAAAAATGCTTCAACGCGCTCGCCGATGGCGGCCAGGTCGTGATGCCGTTCCAGCAAACGTTCTGGAGCAAGGGCTTCGGAATGGTGGTGGACCGCTTCGGCATGATGTGGATGGTCACGCTGCCGCCGCAGGTTTGAGGCTTAGGGGCAGGCCAGCGCTAGCACCTACCTACCACGCGTCGCCCGCTCGTGCCGCTCGATGTTCCAGTTCGGCTCGGTCTCCAGCAATAGCGCGCGCAACCGGTCTACCTGCTCCGCGAGCCGCTGACCGAGCCAGTACGGCCCTTGCCAGTCGGGCAGCAACGCGGTGGCCACGTCGCCGTGCCCCTTCGCGGGCGGCGCCGCGGCCGGAATGCCAAAGCGCGACGGACGGCCAAAACGCAGCCCGCGCGCGGTGGACAACAGGATCGCCCGCACGGCGCGCACCTCGGCGCCGCAATGCGCTGCATAGGCGGTGCGCGCGGCGGCATCGGCGTTCATCAGCGGACCCGTGGCAAGCAGTTCCAGCGAGCTGAGCACCGAGCGATGCAGCCGCTGGATCTCCTCGAGCCTCGACTGCGGCACGTCGATTTCCTTCGCGACCGACGGCATCAGCGAGCGCAGTTGCACGAGCCGCTTGTTGATCCGCAGGAAGCGCTTGATCTGCTCCTCCTCGGTGATCGTTTCGCCGTCGAGCAGCCGCGCGTAGATGCCCGCGCATTCGCGCAGATTGGCGGCGAGGCCGTAGCGCCACGAATACGTCGCGTGCAGCGGAAACGCGAACGAAAACGCCAGCGCGATGACGATACCGATCAGCACGTTCAGCGTGCGCCAGAGGCCGACGTCGATCAGATTGTCGCCGTGGCCCGCGACGATGCACATCGTGATGGCGGTCAGGAGCCCGATATAGCCGGACGAGCCAATCGCGAACCACGCGCAGATCGACGCGATGATCGCCATCAGCCCATAGGTGAGCGGCAGCGAACCGATGAAGTGCTGTTGCACGATCAGCAGGAGCCCGATCGATGCCCCGAGCAGCGTGCCGGCCGCGCGTTCGGCCGCTTTCTTGCGGATATTGCCGTGATGCTGCAAGCCGCCGATCACGACCAGCAACGTCACCGACGACCAGATGCCGTGCGGAATATCGATGCCGGTCGTCGCGAGAATCGACACCAGCATCGCGAGGCCGACGCGCAGGCTATGCAGTACCTTCGCGTGCCGGTAGCGGTAATACGGCGACGTGACCGCGCGCACCATCCGGCTGAGTGCCGCGCGGCGGGAGATCACGGTGGGAGTATCTGCAGCAGCCATGGCGGCGCGCGGCGAACGCGTGAAAGGACGGTTCCGCTATCCTGCCCTGGAGTGCCCCGCAAACACAAACGCCCGCCAACTTTCGTAGGCGGGCGTTGCGTTTTTCAGCGTGTGAAGTTGCAGCCGGATCAGCCTTCGACGACGTCCAGATAGTCCTCCGGACGCGTGCGGTCCTCGGCGCGCTGCATGCCCACCGCGCGCACGACCAGGCTCACGACGACCGACACCACGAGGTTCACGACCAGCGACCACACGGCCGCATAGCCCGGAATCGCGATGCCGAACAGATGGATCGTGAAGATCGAGCTCGCGAGGTTCAACGAAATCGCCATCCACGTGCCGGTCGCGATACCTGCCGCCCAGCCGAGCAACAGACCCCGGTAGTCGAGCACGCGCGTGTAGAGACCCAGCACGATCGCCGGCAGCGTCTGGATGATCCAGATCCCGCCGAGCAGTTGCAACTGGATCGCGTACGTGAGCGGCAGACCGAGAATGAACGCCACCGCGCCGACCTTGACGATCAGCGACACCAGCTTCGCGACGTTGGTCTCCTGCTCGTGCGTCATGTTGCGGTTGACGAACTCCTTGTGCACGTTGCGCGTGTACAGATTCGCCGCCGCGATCGACATGATCGCCGCCGGCACCAGCGCGCCGATACCGATCGCCGCGAACGCGACGCCGACGAACCACGACGGGAAGAAGTGCAGGAACAGCGCCGGCACTGCGAAGTTCGGGCCGAAGGCCTTGAAGTACGGCGCGAACTCCGGCATGTCCTTCACGCCGGCCGCGAGCGCCATGAAGCCGAGCAGCGCGAGCAGGCCGAGCACCAGCGAATACGCCGGCAGCAACGCCATGTTGCGGCGGATCGTGTTGCCCGACTTCGACGACAGCACCGCGGTGATCGAGTGCGGATACAGGAACAGCGCGAGCGCCGAACCCACCGCGAGCGTCGCGTACGCGCTATAGCCGTTCAGGCTCGACACGTCCGGCGACTTCAGCAGCAGCTTGGCCGGCGGGACCGCGCCGAAGATATGGCCGAAGCCGCCCAGCTGCGGCGGAATCACGATGATCGCGGCGAAGATCGTCACGTAGATCAGGATGTCCTTGACGACCGCGATCATGGCCGGCGCGCGCAGGCCCGACGTGTACGTGTAGGCCGCGAGGATCGCGAATGCGATGATCAGCGGCAGATCGCCGACGAAGCCGGTCGTGTCGAAACCGAGCGCGCCGATCACCACTTCGATACCGACCAGTTGCAGCGCGATGTACGGCATCGTCGCGACGATGCCGGTCACCGCGACGGCGAGCGCGAGCATGCGGCTGCCGTAGCGGGCCGACACGAAGTCCGCCGAGGTCACATAGCCGTGCCGCTTCGCGACGCTCCACAGCTTCGGGAACACGACGAACGCGAACGGATAGATCAGGATCGTGTACGGCAGCGCGAAGAAGCCCGTTGCGCCCGCACCGAACACGAGCGCCGGCACCGCGATGAACGTGTAGGCGGTGTACAGGTCGCCGCCGAGCAGGAACCACGTGACGATCGTGCCGAAGCGCCGGCCGCCGAGACCCCACTCTTCGATATGCGCGAGATCGCCGCGCCGCCAGTGGGCCGCGACGAAGCCGAGAATCGTGACGCCGATGAAAAACAGAACGAAGACGAATGTTGCAATGGGGTTCATCGTTGCGCGCCCCCGTTCGTGCGACCCGTATAGCGGGACTTGGTCTTCGAATAGACGAACGCGGTGATGACCGCGCTGATCAGCACCCACAGCAGCTGATACCAGTAGAAGAACGGGAAATCGAACAGCTGCGGCTCGATCCGGTTGTAGGACGGCACCCAGATCATCGCGATCCACGGTAGCAGCAATAGCCAGAGCCAGTGCTTGCTGGCTTTCTTCACGTCGGCGTCGTGAGCCATGACGTCTCCTGTTTCCTATTTAGAATTTATCTGCCCGCGGTCGACGGGAGGTGGAACTCAGCGGGTGGTCGTCCCGCGGTCAGCCACGGGCTCCCCGAAAGCTTCGAAAGAGTATAGGAGTGGCGAACTCCCGGTCAAGCAGGGACGACCCGAGGCGCGTCGGCGTCCAACAACGCGACGGAAGCGCCAACGATGCAGGCTGGATGACGTTGCAGCGTAGACGTGAAAAAAATACCGGAAGCAAAGCGGCCGTGCCGACCGATACGCCGGTACGGCCGCTTCATTCTCCGTGCGCTGATCAGATCGCAAACGATGCGCCCGTCTGCCCCGTCGATTCGCGCAGGCCCTTGATCCATTTGCGCGCCGGCAAGCCGAGCTCGGCTTCGATCAGCTTCGCGCGCGCCTCTAGCGCGGTGAACGGCACGTCGAGCGCGGGGCCCGAGAAGGCGATCGCGATACGGTTGCCGTCGTGCACTTCGGGCAGCGCGACGACGCGACCGTCGAAGGCTTCGTTCAGACGCTTCATGTTGCGCACGAAGCTCGGATGATCGCCGAACAGATTCACCGTGACGATGCCCGCGTCGGTCAGACACGCACGTGCCGCACGGTAAAAGCCGACGCTGTCGAGTACTGGGCCGCGCGCGGTCGCGTCGTAGACGTCGATCTGCAGCGCGCCGATGGTGCCATGGTTCGCGCTCTCGTTGACGAAGTCCCACGCGTCGCTTTCATGCACGCTCAGACGCGCGTCGTCGGGCGGCAGTTCGAACATCGTGCGCGCGGCCACGACGACCGCCGGATTCAGTTCGACGGCCTCGACCTTCGCGCTCTTCAGGAAGCGGTGCGCGAACTTGGTCAGCGACGCGGCGCCGAGCCCGAGCTGCACGATGCGCTTCGGCGTTTCGAGGAATAGCAGCCAGGCCATCATCTGCTGCGCGTATTCGAGTTCGATGTGATCGGGCTTGCGTAGACGCATCGCGCCTTGCACCCATTCCGTGCCGAAATGCAGGTAGCGCACGCCGCCCTCTTCGGAGAACGTCACCGGTGCGAAGCGCGGCTTGCGCGGCGCTTCGATTTGCGGCGCGTCGTGTGCGTCGTGCTCGACGGCGCCGCTCGCGTTGCGCGTGGATTTGGCTGCCTTTTTGTGGGCCATTTTCTGTTTACCGCCGATGGCTTGGGCGTCGCGGTTACGGAAAGCGCGCGCCTCGGCCGAAGCGCGCTTGATCAGATTCGTCATGTAGGGATGTCGCGCGACAGGCGCAATATTTTTGGTCGAACGAGAGCATAGCATTCGCTGCGGTTCGCTCATTCAAACCAACCGCTCACAAACTGCTTTCAACGAACTCACTTTTGCGGCCGCTGGGTCGCGACCAACCTGCGCCATTACGGCACGCGCAAACGATTCACGTGGCGCTTTATCGCCGTTCTCCGTCACCGTCCGCAGCTTGCAGCGCATTTCCTCCTGGTGCAGCGCCCGGCGAGATCCTCTATTCCGAGGGCCACTCGGGTGAGCCCGTGGTCTTTCTGATCACGGAAGGCAAGGTCGAACTTACCACTCGCTGCGACGACAAGAAGGTCGTCGATTCGTTCGATGTACTCAATCAGATCGCGCAGGGACTGCAAAAGGATGCGACGGGGAATGTGCTCGTCGAAGGGCATACCGACAGTGTGCCGATTTCGACCGCGAAGTATGCGTCCAACTGGGAGCTGTCCTCGGCTCGCGCGGGGGCCGTGGTCAGGTATCTGGTCGAGCGCGGGATCGAGCCGCATCGGCTGGCCGCGATCGGACGGGCGGACGATTTTCCGCTGGTCGCCGGCAATGACGCGGCGGCAAGAGCGGCCAACCGGCGGGTCGCGATCGCCGTGCAGTATTGAACGCGTTCGCCGGTAGCATTGGCCGCCCTTCCCTGCTACGAGCCGCCCGCCGGCGGCTCGTCTTCACATCACCTCACTTCACGCATCACGTCATTCGACGCGTACCGCCCCGAGCGCCTCGTTCAGCGTGCGGCTCGGCCGCATCACCTCTTCGAGCTTGTTGAAGTCCGGCTTGTAATAGCCGCCGATGTCCGCCGGCGCGCCCTGCACCGACGCGAGCTCCGCCACGATCACCTGCTCGTTGGCGGTCAGCTGCGTCGCGAGCGGCGCGAACTGCGCGGCGAGCGCGGCGTCGTCCGTTTGCGCGGCCAGCTCCTGCGCCCAGTACATCGCCAGATAGAACTGGCTGCCGCGATTGTCGAGCTCGCCCGTCTTCGGGCTCGGGCTGCGATTGTTGTCGAGCAGCTTGCCGGTTGCGGTGTCGAGCGTCTTCGCGAGGATCTTCGCCCGGTTGTTGCCGGTCTTGATGCCCAGTTCTTCGAGCGACGCCGCGAGCGCGAGGAACTCGCCGAGCGAGTCCCAACGCAGATGGTTCTCTTCGACGAGCTGCTTCACATGCTTCGGCGCCGAACCACCCGCGCCGGTCTCGTACATGCCGCCGCCCGCCATCAACGGCACGATCGACAGCATCTTCGCGCTCGTGCCCAGCTCCATGATCGGGAACAGGTCGGTCAGATAATCGCGCAGGATGTTGCCGGTGACCGAGATCGTATCGAGCCCGCGCACGACGCGCTCGAGCGTGTAACGCATCGCGCGCACCTGCGACATGATCTGGATGTCAAGGCCCGTGGTGTCGTAATCCTTCAGGTAGGCCTCGACCTTCCTGATCAGTTCCGCTTCGTGCGGGCGATACGGGTCGAGCCAGAACACCGCGGGCATGCCGGAATTGCGCACACGCGTGACCGCGAGCTTGACCCAATCGCGGATCGCCGCGTCCTTCACCTCGCACATGCGCCAGATGTCGCCCTGCTCGACGTTCTGCGTGAGCAGCACCTCGCCGTTGGCTAGATCGACGATGCGCGCCTCGCCGTCTTCCGGCACTTCGAAGGTCTTGTCGTGCGAGCCGTATTCTTCCGCCTTCTGCGCCATCAGGCCGACGTTCGGCACGGTGCCCATCGTGACCGGATCGAACGCGCCGTTGGTCTTGCAGAAGTTGATGATCTCCTGGTAGATGCGCGCGAACGTGCTCTCCGGGATCACCGCCTTGGTGTCTTTCGGACGGCCGTCGGCGCCCCACATCTTGCCTCCGAGGCGAATCATCGCCGGCATCGACGCGTCGACGATCACGTCGTTCGGCGCGTGCAGGTTCGAGATGCCCTTCGCCGAATCGACCATCGCCAGTTCCGGACGATGCTCGTGGCATGCGTGCAGGTCGCGGATCACCTCCTCGCGCTGCGATTCCGGCAGCGTCTCGAGCTTCTCGTACAGATTGACGAGGCCGTTGTTGACGTTCACGCCAAGTTCCTCGAACAGCTTGCCGTGCTTCGCGAACGCGTCCTTGTAGAACACTTTCACCGCGTGGCCGAAGACGATCGGGTGCGAAATCTTCATCATCGTCGCCTTCACGTGCAGCGACAGCATCATGCCGGTCTTGCGCGCATCTTCCATCTGGTCTTCATAGAACGCTAGGAGCGCCTTCCTGCTCATGAACATGCTGTCGATGATCTCGCCGTCCTGCAGCGCGACCTTCGGCTTCAGCACGATCGTCTTGCCGTTCTTCGTGACGAGTTCCATCTTTACGTCGCGCGCGCGATCGAGCGTCATCGATTTTTCGCCGTGATAGAAGTCGCCGTGCCGCATGTGCGCGACGTGCGTGCGCGACGCCATGCTCCATTCGGCCATGCTGTGCGGGTGCTTGCGGGCGTAGTTCTTCACCGCGGCCGGCGCGCGACGGTCCGAGTTGCCCTCGCGCAGCACCGGGTTCACCGCGCTGCCGAGACACTTCGAGTAGCGCTGACGGATCGCCTTCTGTTCGTCGGTCTTCGGATCTTCCGGATAGTCGGGCACCTTGTAGCCCTTCGCCTGCAGTTCCCTGATCGCGCTCGTCAGTTGCGGCACCGATGCGCTGATGTTGGGCAGCTTGATGATGTTGGTGTCGGGTAACGAGGTCAGGCGACCGAGTTCCGCGAGGTTGTCGGGCACCCGCTGCGCTTCGGTCAGAAACTCGGGGAACTCACCGAGGATGCGGCCCGCGACCGAGATGTCGCTGGTCTCGACCTCGATGCCGGCCGGCCTGGTGAAGGTCCGGATGATCGGCAGGAACGCGGCCGTCGCAAGCAGCGGGGCCTCGTCGGTGAGGGTGTAGATGATGGTCGGTTGCTGGGTCGTCATTGCTAGGCTCTGGGCGGGCGGTTGAGAGGCATCTCGCACGTGATACGGGCAGGATGCGCAAACGTCGATCAGGAAAACGGCAACGCTAGGACACAAACGCTGTGCGTGGCGGATGGCGATGCGGAGCCCTGGAACGCCAAAGCGGAACGATTAAGCGAACACGGCGGACTGCGTCGCGCAGCGGGTCGCACGTTTGGATTCTGCCTCATTTTGGGGCTGCGAGGAGAATTCGGTATGTGAACAACGGGAGCACGCATGGACACGGCAGAGCAAATGACGATCGCGGCTGACTGGATACGCGAAGCCGACGGCATTCTGATCGCGGCGGGCGCAGGCATGGGCGTCGATTCCGGGTTACCCGACTTTCGAGGCGATCACGGATTCTGGGCGGCTTATCCGGCGTTGAAGACCGGCGGAATCAATTTCCATGACATTGCCAATGGAACCGCCTTCCTGCGTGATCCGGTCCGCGCATGGGGTTTCTACGGCCATCGGCTCAACCTGTACCGGCGCACCGTCCCGCACGCGGGTTTCGAGATCTTGCGCGGCTGGGCATCGGCGAAAAGAAGCGGCGGGTTCGTGTTCACCAGCAATGTGGATGGCCAGTTCCAGAAGGCCGGCTTCGCCGACGATCGCCTGTTCGAATGTCACGGATCGATCCATTTCCTGCAATGCGGACAGTCCTGCACGCATCAGATATGGTCGGCTGATGGTTTCCAGCCAGAGGTGGACGTGAATCGCTGTGCACTGCTATCGCCGTTGCCGAAGTGCCCGAACTGCGGCTGCGTCGCTCGACCGGCAATTCTGATGTTTGACGACTGGCATTGGGTTGAAACTCGCACGAGGCATCAACGGATGCGGTACGAGGCGTGGCTGTCGAGCGTCGAGCAAGCTGTCGTCATCGAACTCGGCGCGGGCGGCGCGATACCGACCGTTCGTAACCAAAGCGAGCGATTTGGACCGCGCGTCGTTCGGATCAATCCACGCGAATGTGCGGTCGATCCACGCATAGGTCTGGGTCTACCGGGTCGCGCGCTCGATGTGCTGCGTTCGCTGAACGAAAGGATGGGCTGAGCGATCTGGGGCGCTGATGGCCCGATGATTCAGTTCGCCCCGCAGTGGCAATAAAAGAGCCCTCATGCGCCGCGATCAGGAGTTGACTACTCACTCAGCAGCCGCTTCAATTTCTCAAAAAATGATGCGGTCGTGTGCCCCCACGGTACGGGAGAAAACTCGTGCCCGTACATCTGATCGAACGCGACATCCAGATCATGCTGGTGCTTTTTCTCGAACCTTTCCGTCTCTGCAAGCATTGATTTGTGGTCAGCCACCGGGCTATCTCTCTTGTAGCAGGAAACAATAGCGGGAATGGTCTCACCCCATATGTCGAAATCCTGATTCAAATAAACACCAAATAGTTGATTTAGCTCACGGTATTCCGAATTTCTCATTGTTCGAACCGCGACCGCAGCGCGTCCCATGTCTGAAGTAGGAGAAAGACAACAGTACGCCTGAAAAATGCAGATTCGCAATTTTCATCCACCGCCCATTCCTCTGCCTGTTGTCGCCTGCTAGCGTGGCAGTCCCAACAGCTACGGAGAAGTTCGGAATGTCGTATCAACAGGACGCGGACGGCGTGCGCCTCGTGCTCAGTGCGCCGCAATTGGCGGCGGTACTGGCAAGGCAGTCAATCAGCCAGACCGAATTGCTTTCCAACCGGCTATGGGGCGGGCTGCAAATCGTCGGTGGCGTGCTGGAAATGGTCGGCGCAAGTGCGTTGTGTGTGATCCCGGAACCGACCATGCTCACCAAGGCAGGGTGTGTCGTGTTCGGTGTACATGGTTCTGATACGGCGGCGGCTGGTTTACGTCAGGTCTGGACGGGCCAGGATACGGCCACATTGACCCAGCAGGGCACGACGAAGCTGGCCGAGGCGATGAAGGCTAGTCCTGACATGGCCAACAATATCGGCCTGTCACTTGACATGGTCGTGCCGTTCAGCTTTGCCGGGTCAATCAAGGCGGTGCGGGCTGCGCGTATCACGATGGGCGAGATCAACCTGAACATGCATGAAGCGAAGACGCCTCGCGGGGTTGGCGGGCACACGATCCTGAAGCATGTTGGACGGACGGAGGCGCAGTTGCGGCAGCGTCTGATCGACGAGCCAAGACGGATGACAGTGTCCACCTTCTACGATCTGAACGCCGCCGAATGGGCAATATCCGAGACGATGAGGGAAAACGCACTGAGGATAAGCGCGTGGGCAAAGGCGCCGGTACGAGACTTGGACTTGGTAAAGAGCGTCGGGAAAAATGTTGGTTTTGCGATTGCCCGGAGTACGGGCAAAAGAGTTGAGGCCCAGAAGGTTGTAGTCATCCTCCGGCATCAGACATACAACGGGATGCCGTACTATATCGTGACATCGTACTTGGACTGAGGGCTTATCGTATGGTTGACGATGAGGAATATGGCGATCTGACGGGGTTGATCCGCTCTCGCTTCCACGAAGATTTTGACCTTTTCGGAAACTCATTAGAAGAACTCGTTTCTTCGTACACCGAGAAAATGTCAAAGAGTGACATTGACACGCTCATATCTGACATAGATTCATTCAAAGCGCACTATCCAGATACGCTCGAGTCGGAGTTTAAGCAGCGGTTTGGCCGCCAGTTCGATCCTGTTTTGTGGGGCTACACGGCGGATTCTTTCCTTGATGAAGTAAAACGGCTACTGAGTCAGTAGGCAATTGCTCAGGACGGGTCAAAAAAGGAGGCTCGTCGGGCACCACGCCTGGCAGGCGCCAGAACTGATTGGCGTTTTGATCAATTTGAGATCTAGACCAAGCGGTCTGCCCGGGAGGCTGACTGCCTCAAGGGTCTGATAACCGGGCCGCCCCGCGCAGACAAGTCACAGCTCGTGGCACAGTTATCGGAGCGGCCGGCAACAACGTCGCGCAATGAGAAACAGACGTCAGCCGCACTACCACGCATGCCAAGCGTGCGAACATTCGCACCGGTACAATCCTCCGATATCGATGTTCCCGCAGATCTGCCAAACCAAGCCGGAGCGTGTGATGGACGGCGATACCAGCAAAGCCCAATCCGACTGGATTTCCCGTTCGGAATCCACCCACGGAGTCGAACGCATCGAAGCGTTTTTCCACGGCAACGCGTACTCCATGCATCGGCATGACACCTACGCGATCGGCCTGACCCTCGCCGGCGTTCAGTGCTTCCATTACCGGCGCGGTTTGCGCACCAGCCTACCTGGACAGACGATGGTCCTGCATCCCGACGAAGTGCACGACGGTCAGGCCGGCACGAACGAGGGATTTCGTTATCAGATGATTTACGTGCAACCCGCTGCAATCCAGGAAGTCCTCGGCGGCCGCCCCCTGCCGTTCGTCGAAGGCGGCGTCACGACCGATCCGCGCCTGTTCGAAGCCACGCAGACAGCGCTGCGCCAGATGCGTGGCGACGCGGAGCCGCTCGAACGTGACGACGCGCTCGCCGGTCTCGCGCTCGCGCTGGATAACGCCTCGGGCGCGCGGCAGACGCGCAAGTCCGCGGATTTCGCGGCAGCGCAGCGAGCACGGGAATATCTGCACGCATCGTGCACGCACACCGTCACGCTCGATGAACTTGCCGCCGTCAGCGGACAGGACCGTTGGAGCCTGTCGCGCGATTTCCGAACCTTTTACGGCACCAGTCCCTATCACTACCTGGTCATGCGCCGGCTCGAAGCCGCGCGCGCAATGATGCTGCGCGGCGTTTCCCTCGTGGACACCGCGGCCGCCGCCGGCTTCGCCGACCAGAGCCACATGACCCGACATTTTCGCCACGCATACGGAATCCCTCCCGCACGTTGGCTCGCGATGACGAGCGATCGGCACGCCGCCTAGCGCAAGCTTGCACGATCGTTCAAGACACTCGCGGGCGGCGGGACTATGCTCTGTTCCAGGTATCACCCGAATGGAGCCACCATGCAAAGCGATTCCCAGCCGACACCCGAGCAACGCGGCCAATACAAGACCATCAACCTGCTCGACAAGATCAGTCAGATCGACGACCACTGGCAGCCGCGCGTCGTGGCTGAAATGAATGACTATCAGTTCAAGGTCGTAAAGATAGCCGGCGATTTCGTCTGGCATCGGCATGCCGATACCGACGAGACGTTCATCGTCCTCGCAGGCCGGTTGCGCATCGACTTCCGCGACCGCTCGATCGAACTGTTTCCCGGAGAAATGGCGGTGGTACCAAAGGGAGTCGAGCACAAGCCGTATGCCGAGTCCGAGGTGAAGCTGCTGCTCATCGAACCGCGCGGCGTCGTCAATACCGGCGATACGACCAACGAAAGAACGGCCGACAACGACGTATGGATCTGAGAGCCGCCATGCAAACGCCGCGGCCGATCGTTCGCGAAGCCGTTTTCCCCGCCGACACGCACAACCTCGTCGCCGTGATCCGCGAGTATGTCCGCTGGCTGGGTATGGATCTGTCGTACCGTGGATTCGATGCAGAAATGGACGCGTTCGAACACGTTTATACGCTGCCATCGGGCATGTTCTTCGTCGCCGACGCCGGCGGCGAGCTCGCCGGTTGCGCGGGGCTGCTTCGTCATACGGCGGAGACTGCGGAAATCAAACGGCTCTATGTTCGTGAAGCATTCAGAGGGTTGTCGCTTGGCGAAGCGCTGGTCACATCGGTGATCGGGAAAGCGAAGACATTGGGATTCTCGACGCTGGTTCTCGACTCGGTTCCGCAAACCCGTTTTGCACAGCGCATCTACGAGCGGTTAGGGTTCGTCGAAACCGCGCCCTACTACGAGAATCCAGTCGAAGGCACACGGTTTCTTGCGCTCGATCTATGACCGCGAATGGCATCCCGTCGGTCGATCAGACGCAGGTTAGCCGTCGCCATATATCCAGCTTTTGAGCGTATGAAACCGAGGCATGGGCGGGACTGCTCGACGGCAAACGGACAAGCCGATATTGCTCGCCCCGCTCGCCCAACGCTTTCATCCCGATTTTGGCCGCCGTCCCCCCGTTGAAGGCGATGGTAGCCAGCTTCGGCAGCGTATCGATCAGAGCAATCAGATCGTTGCTGGCATGGTCGCGAATCCGGCTATCCAGGCTTCCTGCTCGACGAGCCTCGGCAACGACGTCCCATAGTCCGATATGGTGTTCGAGCAACGCCTCGAGACGCGTCGAATAGTCCATACCAACCAGATCCCGTTCTATCGCTTCACCGACCAGTAACCAGAATTTGTTCTGCGGGTGTGCGTAGTATTGGCCGTGAGCCAACGACACCTCGCCCGGCAAGCTACCGAGGATCAAGACCCGCGTATCGGCGTCGACGACAGGCGCAAAGCAACGCTTGAACGACATCAGCGGCTCCGCTCGTCGGCGCTGCGCGGCACGCTGTGCGCGCGCGACGCGGTGTGATCGAGCGGACGACCGTGCTCGCGCACCCGCGCGTGCGCGATATGCGCCGCGCCGGTGCCTGACGCGGCAGCGTGCGCGCGAGCGGCCGCGTCCAACGCACGCAAATGCTCCCACAGTGCCGGCAACATGCATTCGGTCACCATCAAAGGCGCGCCATGCCGCTCGAACACCGAGCGACGCGCCACCAGCGCATGCGGCGCATACCGATCGCCGCCGTCGATTTCATGCGCGGCCAACCGATACAACGGATGCCGCTGCCCCACCCTGCGGCTCACCAGCGACGAACGCGCGACGCTGCTATCGCTATACAGCAACTCCGCGAGCGGCCGGGTGCGCAGCCGGCGCGTCGCCTGCCAGATGCCGACGCTCGCGGCACGCGGCGTCACGCTATGCGCGGCGACGAACGGCACGCCATCGACCGACAGCACCACTTCGCGCACCCACACCGGCGCGCGCGGCGCGAGTTCGAGCGCGGCGGCTTCGTCGGGCCACGGCAGCGCGACGGCTTCGCGAGTCACGCGCACCGCGACCGCGCCGAGCGCGCGCAGGTGCGCGGTCAGTGAACCGCCGCGGGTCAGCCAGTCTTTCTGGGCGGCGCTGAAAGTGGCCAAAGGCGCGACGCGCCAGTGGGCGTCGGCGGGATCGAAACGGATAGGCATGGTGTCGGATTATAGCGGCGTGCTCCGACGGTAATTTTTCGCCGCGACGACCGCGGCGATCGTGCGCGCTCCTTCAGCCAGGGCAGCCGACGCAAACCAGAAGGCAAAAAAAAATGCGCTGCCGAAGCAGCGCATTTCTCAACTACCGTGCGTCAATCCAGCAACGACATCAACGCTTTCGGCTCACGCTCAACCCGCGCGCGACAGCAGCAACGCATTGGTCCGCTTCACGAAGCTCGCCGGATCTTCCAGCGCGCCGCCTTCGGCGAGCAGTGCCTGATCGAACAGCAGATGGCACCAGTCATCGAAATTCGCGCTATCGGCATGCAGACCCTTCACGAGGGCGTGCTCCGGATTCACTTCGAGAATCGGATGGAACTCAGGCGCCTGCTGGCCCGCGGCCTTCAGCATGCGCTGCAGGTAGCCGCTCATTTCGCCGTCGTCGGCAACGAGGCACGACGGCGAGTCGGTCAGGCGGAACGTCAGACGCACGTCCTTCGCCTTGTCCTTCAACGCTTCCTTCATCTTCTCGACGAGCGGCTTGAACGCTTCGCCGATCTTCTCCTGCGCCTGTTTTTCCTCGTCGTTCAGCGCGCCGAGATCGAGGTCGCCGCGCGCGACGCTTTGCAGCGGCTTGCCGTCGAATTCGTTGAGGAACGACAGCATCCATTCATCGACGCGATCGGTCAGCAACAGCACTTCGACGCCCTTCTTGCGGAACACTTCGAGATGCGGGCTGTTCGACGCGGCCTGCCACGTGTCGGCGGTCACGTAGTAGATCTTCGTCTGCTCGGGCTTCATGCGAGCGACGTAGTCGGCCAGCGACACGGTCTGCTCGGCCGTGCCCGTATGCGTCGTCGCAAAGCGCACGAGCTTCGCGACGCGCTCGCGATTGGCGAAGTCCTCGCCGATGCCTTCCTTCAGCACCTGGCCGAATTCCTTCCAGAAGCCCGCGTACTTTTCCTTATCGGCGTCGTTGTCCGCGTTGGCCAGTTCTTCCAGCATCGACAGCGCGCGCTTCGTCACGCCTTCGCGGATCGCCTTCACGTCGCGGCTTTCCTGCAGGATTTCGCGCGACACGTTGAGCGGCAGATCGGCCGAATCGACCACGCCCTTCACGAAGCGCAGGTACGTGGGCAGCAGTTGCTCGGCGTCGTCCATGATGAACACGCGCTTCACGTACAGCTTCAGGCCGCCGCGCTGCTCGCGGTTCCACAGATCGAACGGCGCGTGCGCCGGCACGTACAGCAGTTGCGTGTACTCGCTGCGGCCTTCGACGCGGTTATGCGTCCACGTCAGCGGATCTTGATGATCGTGCGAGATGTGCTGGTAGAACTGCTTGTATTGATCGTCGATGATGTCGTTCTTCGGACGGGTCCACAGCGCGCTCGCCTGGTTGACGGTCTCGTCCTCGTCCTTCGTGACCATCTCGCTCTTTTCCGCGTCCCACTCTTCCTTCTTCATCAGGATCGGCAGCGCGACGTGGTCCGAGTACTTCTGGATGATCGACTTCAGCCGATACGACGACAGCAGTTCGTCCTCATCGGCACGCAGATGCAGCGTGATGGTCGTGCCGCGCGCGGCGCGCTCGATCGTCTCGACCGCGAAATCGCCTTCGCCCGCGCTTTCCCAGCGCACGCCTTCCGAGGCCGGCAAACCGGCGCGGCGCGTCTCGACGGTGATCTTGTCCGCGACGATGAACCCCGAGTAGAAGCCCACGCCAAACTGGCCGATCAGCGCCGCGTCCTTCTGCTGGTCGCCCGACAGCTTGCCGAAGAACTCCTTGGTGCCCGAACGCGCGATCGTGCCGAGGTGCGCGATCGTCTCGTCGCGGCTCATGCCGATGCCGTTGTCGTCGATCGTGACGGTGCGCGCGGCCTTGTCGTACGACACGCGAATCCGCAGGTTCGGATCGTTCTCGTACAGCGCGCTGTTTTCGATCGCCTCGAAGCGCAGTTTGTCGGCCGCGTCGGACGCGTTCGAAATCAGCTCGCGCAGAAAGATTTCCTTGTTGCTGTACAGCGAATGGATCATCAGTTGCAGAAGTTGCTTCACTTCTGCCTGAAAGCTCATGGTTTCTTGTGCCATGGTCGGACTTCCTCTCTGTTGCGAATTAGGGGATGAGCGGCGGCCGAAGCGGATTTCAACCGCGGTTCGGGCCCGCCGTGCCGGAGCGCTGGACCGCCGGATCGTCCGCGCAAATGGGGACGCTCCGGCGCGGTTTCAAGAGGCGCGACGCGCGACGCCGTCGAGATAACGACTTAGGAACGCCGGTAATTCGGGATCGCCGCAATTGGCGATATTGAAGCGCATCCACGTGCTTGGCGACTGCTGCGGCGAAAACAGCCCGCCCGGCGTCAGCAGATAGCCAGCTTCGTGCCCGGCGGCGGCGAGTGCGCCTGCGTCGACGCCGGTGTCGGCCCACAGGAACATCCCGGCCGTCGGCGTCAGAAACAGCTTCATGCCGGTCTTCTCGATCATCCGCACGGCCTTCTCGCGCACGCCGTCGAGCCGTGCGCGAATGCGCTCGACGTGCCGCCGGTAGTGGCCCTCGGTCAGGATCTTGTAGATCACGCGCTCGTTCAACTCAGGGCTCGTCATGCCGACCAGCATCTTCTGATTGGCGACCACCATCGCGACCTCCGCCGCGCATGCGATGAAACCGACGCGCAGATTCGGCGCAAGCGTCTTCGAAAAGCTTCCCAGGTAGATCACGCGCTTCAACTGATCGAGGCTTGCGAGCCGCGTGCCCGGGTAGCTGGGCGGGCACAGGTCGCCGTAGATGTCGTCCTCGACGACGATGAAGTCGTACGCCTCGGCAAGCCGCAGGATGCGGAACGCCTGCGCGGCGCTCAGCGAGGTGCCGGTCGGGTTCTGCAGCACCGAGTTGATCACCAGCATTTTGGGGCGCCATTCCTGGACCAGCGCTTCGAGCGCGTCGAGATCGGGGCCGTCCGGCGTGTACGGCATGCCGACGAGCCGCGCGCCCTGCGACGCAAAGCAGCCGAACATCTGGAACCACGCCGGATCGCCGACGATCACCGCATCGCCCGGCTTCACGTAGATGCGCGAAATGAGGTCGATCGCCTGGGTGATGCCCGACACCATCACGATCTGCTCGGGCGACGCGCCGATCTCCAGCTCCTCGAGCCGCGTCTGCAACTGCTGACGCAGCGGCAGGAAACCTTGCGCGGTGCCGATGCCGAGCATCTGCATGCCGCTTTGCCGGCCGAGCGTGCGCAGCGCGTTGGTGATCAGGTCGCCGTCGAGCCAGCGGGCCGGCAGATAGCCGAGGCCCGGGCTGCGCTCGGGCCGCGCGCCGGTGTGCAGCATGTTGCGCAGCAGCCAGACGACGTCGATATTGGCCGGCGCGGGCAGCGTCTCGGCGCGCGGGTGCAGCTCGGAGACCGTCGCCGCGCCGCCCTGGCGCTCGCGCACATAGAAGCCGGAGCCGCGCCGCGACTCCAGAAAACCCTGCGCAACGAGCCGCTCGTACGCTTCGACCACCGTGAAGCGCGACACGCCCTTGTCGAGCGCGAGCTTGCGGATCGACGGCATGCGCATGCCGGGGCGGAACACGCGCTCCTCGATGCGGCGCCGCGCCCATTGGACCAGCTGTTCGACTAGCGTCAACGACGCGGTGTCGTGCGGGGCGGGAATCTGGGTAAGCGGGACGGACATGACGGACTCCAACTGTACCGAACAGTATCGCGCCGATTGTACCGTTACTGTGCAGGTCACGGCCGTTACATTTGAATCCCGCGAGGCTGGTGACACCATGTAAATCCATCCGCATGGCCCGCCGATCCGGCAAACGGTTATGCTTACGGCCCCGGCAGCGCAGCCTTCAGGCGTGGCGCGCAACTGGCCCTTGCGAAGAACAGCGTTTTCCGTCGATCCGCCATGACCACCCTGACAGCCCAATCGCTCAGTCTCGATCACCTCGTCGTCTCCGCGCGCACCCTGGACGAAGGCGTCCAGTACGTCGCCGATACGCTCGGCATCGCGCCGGCCGGCGGCGGCGCGCATCCGCTGATGCGGACCCACAATCGCCTGCTCGGCCTGTGGGGCGGCGTCTACCTGGAAGTGATCGCCATCGATCCGCACGCCGCGGCCGACGCAACCGATGGCACCGCGCCGCGCCCGCGCCTGTTCGCGCTCGACGACCCGGCGACGCGGGCGCGACTGGAAAACGGGCCGTATCTGTCGCATTGGGTCGCGCGCGTCGAGCGGCCGAAGCATCTGGCGACGTGGCAAGCGCAGTATCCGCAGCGCATCGCGCCGGTCGTGCCGATGACGCGCGGCGATTTCACGTGGGGCCTGACTGTGCCCGACGACGGGTCGTTTCCCGCGTGGCAAGGCGCCGGCGACGGCGTGCTGCCCTCGCTGATCCAGTGGGACTCGACGCGGCATCCGTCGCAGTCGCTGGCGCCGACCAACCTCGCGCTGAAAGCGTTGAAAGCCGTGCATCCGCGGCCAGAGCTGATTGGCGAGCAACTGCACTGGCTCGGCGCCGCGCACCTGCTCGACGTACAGCCGACCGACGGCGCGGCGGCGCTCGTCGCCGAATTCGAAACACCCGAGGGTTCTCGAACCCTCGGATAAACAGCGCGTGATTGTGCAATCCCCGTGGCAACCCCGGTGGCACCCCAGCGGCAATGGTTGGCCAGTCGCGCGATAATTGAAGTTTTGACCGGTTCCAGAAATACCAGCAGAGGAGATCATGGACCAAAGCGACCTGAAAGCCCCGACGTGGCAATTGTCCGAACGCGCGCGCAAGCTCACGAGCTCCGCGATCCGCGAGATCCTGAAGGTCACGGAACGGCCCGAAGTCATCTCCTTCGCCGGCGGCCTGCCCTCGCCTGCCACCTTCCCGGCCGAGCGCATGCGCGAGGCGTCCGACCGCATCCTGCGCGACACGCCCGCCGCGGCGCTGCAGTACAGCGCGACCGAAGGTTATCTGCCGCTGCGCGAATGGGTCGCGCAGCGCTACTCGATCAACGGCGCGCAGATCCGTGCGTCGCAGGTGCTGATCACGACCGGCTCGCAACAGGCGCTCGACCTGCTCGGCAAGGTGCTGATCTGCGTCGATAGCCCGGTGCTGGTCGAAACGCCGACCTACCTCGGCGCGCTGCAATCGTTCTCGATGTACGAGCCGCACTACGTGCAGGTGCCGACCGACGAGCAGGGCCTGATCCCCGAGGGTCTGAAGCCGGAACTGACCAATGGCGCGCGTCTGCTGTACGCGCAGCCGAATTTCCAGAATCCGACGGGCCGCCGTCTGCCGGTCGAACGCCGCCGCGCGCTCGCCGAGTTCGCGAAGACCGCGCCGTTCCCGGTGATCGAGGACGACCCGTACGGCGCGCTCGACTACGCGGGCGAACCGCTGCCGACGATGTTGTCGATGGCGCCCGATCACATCGTCTATCTCGGCTCGTTCTCGAAGGTGCTCGCGCCGGGTCTGCGCGTCGGTTTCATCATCGCGCCCGAGGAACTGATCTTCAAACTCGTGCAGGCCAAGCAGGCCACCGACCTGCACACGCCGAGCTTCACGCAGCGCATCGTGCACGAAGTGGTCAAGGACGGCTTCCTCGACACGCACGTGCCGACGATCCGCGAGCTGTATCGCAACCAGTGCGACGCGATGCTCACCGCGCTCGAACGCTATATGCCCGAAGGCGTCAGCTGGAACCGTCCGGAAGGCGGCATGTTCATCTGGGTCAATCTGCCGGCGGGCATCGACACGATGAAGCTGCTCGAGGAAGCCGTCGCGCAGAACGTCGCGTTCGTGCCGGGCGCTCCGTTCTTCGCGAGCGAAGCCCAGCACAACACGCTGCGTCTGTCGTTCGTCACGGTGCCACCGGCTAAAATCGACGAAGGCGTGGCGCGTCTCGCCGCACTCGTGCGCGCGAAAATCTGAACGGCGTTAGCCGCACTGCCATCGGGGCGAAGCTTGCACGCGCGTTGCGTGCGGACTTCGCCCCGCCTGCATTCATGCAATCTCACCGAAACGAGGACACGACATGGCTCAATCGAATGTGTACGACAAGCTCAAGGAACTCGGCATCGAATTGCCGGCGGCGGGTGCGCCGGCAGCGGCCTATGTGATGAGCGCACAAAGCGGCAACACAGTGTACCTGTCGGGCCACATCGCCAGGAAGGACGGTAAGGTGTGGGTCGGCAAGCTCGGTGCGACGCTCTCCACCGACGAAGGCAAGGCC
Organism: Paraburkholderia sp. Cpub6; assembly: GCF_014201065.1. NCBI lineage: Bacteria > Pseudomonadati > Pseudomonadota > Betaproteobacteria > Burkholderiales > Burkholderiaceae > Paraburkholderia > Paraburkholderia sp. Cpub6. Next base: position 246,309 of record NZ_JACHDM010000001.1, on the reverse strand, counting down.
GCCGCGCGCTCGATCGCGATCGATCTGCTCGCCACCTTGCATGCGCACGTCGGCGACCTGAATCGCGTCACGCGCATCGTCAAGCTGATGAGCCTCGTCAACTCGACACTCGAGTTCACCGAGCAGCATCTGGTCACGAACGGCGCGTCCGAGCTGATCGCCGACGTGTTCGGCGAGCGCGGCAAGCACGCGCGCTCGGCGTTCGGCGTCGCGCAGATTCCGCTCGGCGCGTGCGTGGAGATCGAGCTGATCGCCGAGGTCCAATAGCATCGACGCGATGTGACAATGCGTGCGGTGTCGCGCGAGATCGGCACCTGATTCACGCCGCATTGCGATTGAAACGCGCCGACCGGTGTCACGCACCGGCGGCGCGTTTTTGTTTTATGGCGACGGTGGATCGCCGCCGCGCAGGCGGATAGAATCCGCGAACTCCCTCAACGTCCATTTCGCCGGGGCCTGTCGATGTCCGCTCACACCGTTCGTTTCAAACAGGTCGACGTGTTTACGTCGACACCGTTCAAGGGCAATCCGCTTGCCGTCGTGTTCGATGCCGACGCGCTCGATACCGCGCAAATGCAGGCCATTGCACGCTGGACCAATCTGTCCGAGACCACGTTTCTGCTAAAGCCGACCGACGCGGCCGCCGACTATCGCGTGCGCATCTTCACGCCGGGGGGCGAGTTGCCGTTCGCGGGTCATCCGACCTTGGGCACCGCGCATGCTTTGCGCGAAAGCGGCTACCAGCCGAAGCAGGCCGGCAAGCTGATCCAGCAATGCGGCGTGGGTCTCGTCGAACTCGAAGCGCTTGACGGCGGCGACAACATGCACGGCGCATGGGCGTTCGCCGCGCCGCCCGCGCGCGTGACACCGCTCGCCGAGCATCGTTACGAAGCGCTGTCTACGGCTTTACGTAGTCAGGCGATCGACTTCAGCGCGCCGCCATGCGCGGTCGACAACGGTGCGCCGTGGCTCGTCGTGCGGGTCGATTCGGCACGCGCCTGCCTCGCGCTCGAACCCGACGCGGCGGCGCTCGCCGAGCTCGTGCATTCGGTCGACACGCACGGCGTCGCCGTGTATGGACCGCACGACGCCGACGGCCCCGCGACGTTCGAGGTCCGTTGCCTGATGGCGGGCGGCGGCTTCGGTGTCGGCGAAGACCCGGTGACGGGCAGCGCCAATGCCGCGCTCGCGGGTCTGCTGAACCTGCAGCACCGTCGTCCCGCCGCGCGCTACACGGCGCGTCAGGGCACCGCGCTCGGGCGCGCGGGCCACGTGTCGGTCCACTACGACGATGCGCGCGGCAAGATCTGGATCGGCGGGCCTTCGGTGACGATCGTCGACGGCACGTGCCGGCTCGCGTAAGCGAGCTGCGGCTTCGCGCGCACGCCACGGCGACACGCCACATGCCGCCGCTTCACACCACAAAAAGCCGCAGCGCGATGGCGTCGCCATACCTGGTTCTCCGAATTCATCGTGGCCGGATTGCAAAAGCCCTGCCAGAAACTGCCGAGTGGCAGGCACCGTTGCCGATGAAGTCTTCGACAAACCACGGACCGGCCGCGTCATAAGACCGGCGATGCAGGTCACGTGAACAGCCGCACGTGGGCGCCCGCCGCGCGAGCGTATACCCCATGCCCGGAAGCTTCCTTAATCCAGTGGCATTCAGTAATATCGAACCGTATCCGATGACCTGCGGACGGTCCGGCGCGGCGCCACACCCTCTCCTCCTGCGCAGCAGCTTTGGCATCTTGGTCACCATGCAGCCATCCATCTATTTCGCGCAGTCGATGCCCATGCGTTTGCAAGTGGCCCGCACCCAGCCAAGGCCCGCGCGATGACTCAGTCCCGCTTCTCCGAGCCGCGCGAAGCCAGGCCGCGACGCGATCCATTGGTCACGCGCCGGCGCGCATTGCTCGTCATTCCCGCCCTCGGGGTACTCGTACTGATCCTGCTGTGGACCGTGATCTTCGCGCGGCTGTCGGTAGAAAGGGACGCGACGTACCGCGAAGCGATGGCGTCTTCCGCCATACTTTCCGCGGCGCTCGAGCAGCACACCATCAAGGCGATTCACCAGGTCGATCAGATCACGCGCTTCGTCAAGTACGAGTTCGAAAAGACGCCCAATCATTTCGATCTCGCGAGCACGGTCGAAAAAGGCGTCGTGCAAAGCGAAACGCTCGTGCAGGTGTCGATAATCGACGAGCACGGCAGACTGATCGCCAATACGGCCGAACTCAACCCCGCTCACATCGACTTGTCGGACCGCGAGCACTTCAAGGTCCACGAGCACGAAAACGACGACCAGCTGTACATCAGCAAGCCCGTGCTCGGCCGCGTGTCGCGTCACTGGACGCTGCAGATGACGCGGCGTCTCAATCATCCGGACGGCTCGTTCGCGGGCGTCATCGTGGTCTCCGAAGACCCGAGCTACTTTACGTCGGACTTCTACAACAACGCGGCGATCGGCCGCGAAGGCGTGATCGCGGTGATCTCGGACAGCGGCACCGTGCTCGCGCGCCGCACCGGCAACGCCAGCAGGACGAGCAGCACGTTCACCGCGAGCGGCACGTATCCGACCTCGGAGCATGTGTCGGGCACCTACGTCGATTCGATCGACAACGTCACGCGCATCGTGTCGTACCGGCACATCGACGGCTATCCGCTCGGCGTGCTCGTCGGTCTTTCGCAGGGCGAAGAATTCGCCGATTACAACCACACGCGCAACGTCTATCTGTTGATGGCGGGCTTCATCTCGCTCGCGATGCTCAGCTTCTTCGCGGTCGCGACCGGCCTGATAGGCAAACTGCTGGGCCGCGAGCGCGAGATGACGCAACTCGTCGAATACGATCTGTTGACCGGCCTGCGCAATCGCTACGCGACGCTGCAGGCGCTGCGCCATGACGTCGCGCAGCCGTTCAACCTGGGTCGCCTCGCGATTCTTTTTATCGACCTCGACAACTTCAAGACCGTCAACGACACGCTCGGCCACAACGCCGGCGACATCGTGCTGCAGATGACAGCCTCGCGCCTCGCCACCGCGGTCGGTGACGACGGCGCGCTGAGCCGCATCGGCGGGGACGAGTTCGTCGTCGTGATCAAGGGCGACGATGTCGAAAAGCGCGCGGTCGCGCTCGCCGAAGCCGCCGGCGAAGCGTTCTCGAAGCCGTTCGAGGTGCGCGGCAGCGCGTTCGTGCTGCATGCGAGCATCGGCATCGCGCTGTACTCGGTCGCCAACGAAAGCGAGATCGACCTGCTGAAGAAAGCCGACCTCGCGATGTACAGCGCGAAGGACGCCGGCAAGAACTGCTACCAGTTCTATTCGCCGCATCTGTCGCATCGCGCGGACCATCTGATGAAGTGGGAGCAGCAGTTGCGCGTCGCGCTGGCCGAGGGGCAACTGTTCCTCGCCTATCAGCCGAAGATCGATCTGAAGCGCCGCTGCATCACCGGCTTCGAAGCGCTCGTGCGCTGGAACCATCCGCAGCACGGACTGATCGCGGCCAACGAGTTCATCCCCGTGGCCGAGTCGACCGGCCTGATCGTGCCGATCGGCGACTTCGTGATCGAGACCGCATGCCGTCAGCTCGCGCAATGGCAGCAGCAGGGCTACGACACGCTATCGCTCGCGGTGAACATTTCGGCGGTGCAGTTCTGGCGCGGCGACCTGCTCGAAACGGTCTCGCGCGCGATCGAGGAAAGCGGCATCTCCGCGCGTCGCCTCGAACTCGAAATCACCGAAACGACGATGATGGAATTTCCGGAAGTGGTCTCCGAAAAAATCTTCGCACTGAAGCGTCTCGGCGTACGCATCGCGCTCGACGATTTCGGCACCGGCTACTCTTCGCTGTCCTATCTCAACCGCTTTGCCGTCGATACGCTGAAGGTGGACCGCTCGTTCGTCCAGGCGATTCCGGGCGACCGCAGCGTCTGCGTAATGGTCACCGCGATCGTCAACCTCGCGCGCTCGCTCGGGCTCACGGTGGTGGTCGAAGGCACGGAGACCGAAGAGCAGATTGCGTGGCTGGCCGCGCTCGGCCATATCGAGGCACAGGGCTTCCTGTTCTCGCGGCCGGTGCCAGTGGAGGCGATCCCGGCACTGCTCGAGCGCTTCGGGGTATGCGGCATGAACAGCGTCGGCGGCCGCCGCGTCGCGCACGAAGCCCACAGCGCAAGCAGCCTATCGAGCAACAATTAAAGGACGGGCGCCCGCACGGCGGGGCCCGTGCAGCGCCGATGCAGACCATCACGAGCGATGAGGCTGCCCGCCGCGGGCAACGGGAACCGCTATGGACGCTGTTCCGGGTCGTGTGCGGCCTGTCGGCGCTGTCGTGGGGCGGTCTCGCGTTGATGGCGCAGCTCGAGCATCATTACGTGGAACGCGAGGGGCGGCTCTCGCGCGTGGCGTTCTCGGACCTGATCGCGCTCGCGTGGATGGTGCCGGGACCCGTCGGCTGCAACGTCGCCGTGCAGCTCGGGCACGCGCTGCGCGGACGCGCGGGCGCATGGGTCGCCGGGGTGGCGAGCGTCCTGCCCTTCTTCACGCTGATGACGCTGTTCGCGATCTTCTATCGCACGCCCATCGCGCACACGATCGCGTCGCAAACCCTGCTGCATCACTTCAGCGTCGTGCTCGCGACGCTGATCGCGGTCACCTGGTACAAGCAAACCCGCGCGCTGGTGCGCGGCAAGCTCGAATGGACGGCGGCGTTGCTCGGCAGCATCGCGCTGCTCTATGCGCACAGCGCCGCGGCGTATGTGGTGATGCTCAGCGCGGCCTTCGGCGCCGGCTGGTTCGCGAGTCGGGAGCGCGACTCGCGACTCGCCGTGTCGCTCCAGTGCGGCGACTGTCGGCTGCTGGCCGCGCTCGGCGTGCTGCTCGTGCTGTTTGCGCTGCCGCTGCCGCACCGCTATGACCTCGCGCTGCTGTGGCCGCGCCTCGCGGGCGCCGGCATGACGCTGTTCGGCGGTGGCTTCTCGGCGTTGCCGGTGCTGAAGACGCTGTTCGTCACGCCGGCGGTCGGCGTGTCCGATAACGACTTCACGCTCGCGTTTACGCTGTCGCCGTTGTCCCCGGGACCCCTGCTGAACGTGGTTCCGTTCTTCGGTTATCTCGTCGATGGCTGGCTCGGCGCGCTGATCGCGACGCTCGCGCTATTCGTGCCGTCAGGCTGCCTCGTCGTGCTCGCGCAGCGGCATCTGCATCAGTTGAAGGTGAACCCGCGCTTCGAGCACGGCATGAGGATTCTGCGCGCGGTCACGACCGCGTTTCTCGCGGTCGCGGTACTGCGCATTGCCGTGCACGTACCGCTGGAGCCGATCTATCTGCTGACCGCGACGTTCTCCGCGATGTGCTTCGCGAAGCTGAAGGTGCCGGTGTATGCCGTGTATGGAACGGTGGCGGTGGCGTGCGGTTTGTGGTTCGCGTACGGCGCCGCGACGTGATGCGTCGCGGGCCGCACGAAGCCTGCTGCGCCGTTGGCGATCCGGCGGTCCGGCGGTCCGGCGGTCCGCCGATCAGAACCCGCGCGACAGCACAGCGAAGCCGATCGTCACGATGCCCAGCACGAGATTGATCAGCACGAGACGGCGGACCGTGCCGACCGCCTGCGCGCCATCGGGCCACTTCTGCGCCTGAACCGCGCGGCGAATGCGCGGATATACGGCGAAGCGGATATGCCCAAAGATCAGCATCATCACGATGCCGAGACCGGCCATCGCATGCAGCGGCCAGCTAGCATGAGCGCCGCCGAATTGCATCAGCAGGAAGCCGCCGCTGATCAGGATCACGAGCACCGACACCCCGACCCAGTTGAAGAAGCGGCCAAATACCGACTCCCACAGCGGCAGGCGCAGTTGCGGCGACAGATCGCCGAGCGCAGGACGCAGGCAGAAATGCGCGAACACCATACCGCCGACCCACACCGCCACCCCGAGCAGATGCAGAAAAAGCGCGACTTCGATAGCCTTGTTCATGTAGTTTTCCTCTCCCGACGACGCCACACCGTTTAGGACACGCGATCCCGCTCAGCACCAACTGAGCGCGTTCGACCATACGTGATGCAGGCAGTTCCGGGTATCGACGTCTATTGCGTCGTGTTTTGTCGTTGTGATCGCGGCACGTTCATCCGGCCGCGACGCCGCCGCGCCCCGTTTGCTTCCACGCCCTTCGCGCGATGGACCTTGCTGCGACAGACCGCGAGCGCCCCGCATGCTAGCAGGCGCTCACGGTTCTACAGCGTCAAACTTCGTTAAATCGACTCCACTAAGCCGGCAGCACCGGACGCATGCCGTCGAGCTTCAGCTTGCTGGCGGGCGCGCGTCCCTTGCGCGCACGCTTGCCGACATGCGCCGCAAGCTCGGCGCCGGCCAGCTTCTCCTCGTCGACGCGGCCGCCACGACGCGTGCCGATCAGCATCACGCCTGCTTGATTGATCGCGAGCGCCTGCACGAGCGTTTCGTTGTCGTCGAGCGCCATCAGTGTGACGCCACGGCCGCCGCCCGACAGCGTCTTCATCTCGTCCAGGCCGAACACGAGCAGACGTCCGCCCGACGACAGACACGCGACCTGCGCCGCGTCCGGCAGCATCGGCATCGGCGCGAGCGGCGCGGCGTCGGCGTCGATCGTCATGAACGACTTGCCGGCCTTCACGCGGCTCACCATATCGCCGACCTTCGCGATGAAGCCGAAGCCGTTGCTCGACGCGAGCAGCAGCGCCTGTTCCGCCGACGCCGCGTAGTAGTGCATCAAATGACTGCCCGATTCGAGCTCGATCAGCGACGTGACCGGCACGCCGTCGCCGCGTCCGCCCGGCAGCTGAGCCACCGCGACCGAATAGACGCGCCCGTTGCTACCCCACGCGATCAGCGTATCGGGCGTGCGGCATTGGAACGCCGCGTAGAGGCCGTCGCCGGCCTTGAAGCTGAAGCCGGCCGTATCGAGCCCGTGGCCCTTCAGCGCGCGCACCCAGCCCTTCTGCGACACCACGACGGTGACCGGCTCGTCGACCACGCGCGCTTCGAACGTCGCGCGCTTTTCCTGCTGGATCAGCGTGCGGCGCTCGTCGCCATACTGTTTCGCGTCGGCTTCGATTTCCTTGATCAGCAGGCGCTTCATCGCCGGTTCGCTGCCGAGCAGCTCTTCGAGCTTGGCCTTCTCGTCGCGCAGCTCGGCCAGTTCCTTCTCGATCTTGATCTTCTCGAGGCGCGCCAACTGACGCAGCCGGATTTCGAGGATGTCCTCGGCCTGGCGATCCGTGAGACCGAACGCGGCCATCAGCGCGACCTTCGGCTCGTCCGATTCGCGAATGATGCGGATGACTTCGTCGATATTCAGGAAGACGATCATCCGGCCTTCGAGAATATGGATGCGGTCGTCGACCTTCGACAGACGATGCCGCGTGCGGCGCGTCACCGTCGCGAAACGGAACGCGATCCACTCGTGCAGGATTTCGCTCAAGCCCTTCTGACGCGGCCGGCCATCGCCGCCGACCATCACCATGTTCAGCGGTGCGTTCGATTCGAGGCTCGTATGCGCGAGCAGCGTGTTGACGAAGTCGGTCTGATCGATGCGGCTCGACTTCGGCTCGAACACGAGACGCACCGGCGCGTCCTTGCCCGATTCGTCGCGCACCGCGTCGACGAGCCCGAGCAGCGTCTGCCGCGTCTGCAACTGCTCGGGCGTCAGCGTCTTCTTGCCGAGCTTGATTTTCGGGTTGGTCTGTTCTTCGATTTCCTCGAGCACCTTCTGCGCGGCCGTATTCGGCGGCAGTTCGGTGATCACGAGTTGCCACTGGCCGCGCGCGAGATCCTCGATCTTCCAGCGCGCGCGCACCTTCAGGCTGCCGCGGCCGGTTTCGTACGCGGCGGCGATTTCCGCCTCGCTCGAAATGATCTGGCCGCCGCCGGGGAAGTCCGGACCGGGCACATGCTGCATCAGCTCCGCATGCGAGAGCTTCGGATTGCGGATCAGCGCGACCGCCGCTCCTGCGACTTCGCGCAGGTTGTGCGACGGAATTTCCGTCGCGAGGCCGACGGCGATGCCCGATGCGCCATTGAGCAGCACGAACGGCAGACGCGCCGGCAGCACCTTCGGCTCTTCGAACGAGCCGTCGTAGTTCGGCATGAAGTCGACCGTGCCCTGGTCGATTTCGGCGAGCAGCAGCTTTGCGATCGGCGTCAGGCGCGCTTCGGTGTAACGCATCGCCGCCGCGCCGTCGCCGTCGCGCGAGCCGAAGTTGCCCTGGCCGTCGATCAGCGGATAGCGCATCGAAAAGTCTTGCGCGAGACGCACGAGCGCGTCGTACGCGGACTGGTCGCCGTGCGGGTGATACTTACCGAGCACGTCGCCGACCACCCGCGCCGATTTGACCGGCTTCGCGTTGTCGCCGAGGCCCATCTCGTTCATCGCGAACAGGATGCGGCGCTGCACCGGCTTCTGCCCATCGCAAACATCGGGCAGCGCGCGGCCCTTGACCACGCTGACCGCATACTCGAGGTACGCGCGCTCCGCGTAGTTGCCGAGCGTCAGCACGTCGCTGTCCGACGGCGGCTCGTTGAAAAGGTCGAGAGTGTTATCGTCGTCCATCTAGATTCCGTGTCCGTGTTTGGCTTGCAGTGTCATATGCCGCATTGAGGCGCAATGCGCTCAGATGTCCGCTTCCACTTCGTTGCCCTTCTCTTCGAGCCAGCTGCGGCGTGACGCCGCTTCGCCCTTGCCCATCAGCATCGTCATGCGCGCGACGGTCGCATCGTAGTCGAGTTCGCCGAGCGCGACCGGCTGCAGGCGGCGCGTGTCGGGATTCATCGTCGTGTCCCACAGCTGCTCGGCGCTCATTTCACCGAGACCCTTGAAGCGGCTGATCGACCACTGGTTGTCGCGCACGCCGTCCTTGCGCAGCTTGTCGAGAATCGCCTCGAGCTCGCCTTCGTCGAGCGCATAGAGCTTCTGCGCGGGCTTCTTGCCGCGCGCGGGCGCATCGACGCGAAACAACGGCGGACGCGCGACGCACACATGACCGCGCTCGATCAGTTGCGGGAAATGCTTGAAGAACAGCGTGAGCAGCAGCACCTGGATATGCGAGCCGTCGACGTCCGCATCCGACAAAATGCAGATCTTGCCGTAGCGCAGATTCGACAGATCGATCTTGTCGTCCGGATTATGCGGATCGACGCCGATCGCCACTGAAATGTCGTGCACCTCGTTGTTCGCGAACAGGCGATCACGTTCGGTTTCCCATGTGTTCAGCACCTTGCCGCGCAGCGGCAGGATCGCCTGGTATTCCTTGTCGCGGCCCATCTTCGCGGAGCCGCCCGCCGAGTCGCCCTCGACGAGGAACAGCTCGTTGCGGCCGATCTCCGTCGATTCGCAATCGGTCAGCTTGCCGGGCAGCACGGCAACGCCCGAGCTCTTGCGCTTCTCGACCTTCTGCCCCGCACGCGTGCGCGCCTGCGCCTGCTTGATCACGAGGTCCGCGAGTTTCTTGCCATGCTCGACGTGCTGGTTCAACCACAGTTCGAGCGCCGGCCGAGCGAACGACGACACGAGCTTGACCGCATCGCGGCTATTCAGGCGCTCCTTGATCTGCCCTTGAAACTGCGGATCGAGCACCTTCGCCGACAGCACGAACGACACCCGCGCGAACACGTCTTCGGCGAGCAGTTTCACGCCCTTCGGCTGCAGGTTGTGCAACTCGACGAAGCTCTTGACCGCCTGATAAAGACCGTCGCGCAAGCCCGACTCATGGGTGCCGCCCGCAGGCGTAGGAATCAGGTTCACGTAGGACTCGCGCGTGAGCGGCCCTTCCTCGCTCCACGCGACGACCCACGCCGCGCCCTCGCCTTCGGCGAACGTCTCTTCGCTCGAACGCGAGCTTTCCGCGTAGCGCTCGCCCTCGAACAGCGGAATCAGCAGATCGCTGCCGTTCATGCCTTCGAGCAGATAGCCGCGCAGGCCGTCTTCGTATTTCCAGCTTTGCCGCTCGCCGGTTTTCTCGTTGACGAGCGTGACCTCGACGCCCGGCAGCAGCACCGCTTTTGAGCGCAACAGACGCTGCAATTCGCCGAGCGGCAGGTTCGGCGAATCGAAGTACTTTGGATCGGCCCACGCGGTCACGCGCGTGCCGGATTTCTTGTCGGCCCTGGTGGCGGCACGCACTTCGAGCGGCTTCGCGACGTCGCCGTGCGCGAAGCTCAGTTCGGCGACCTTGCCGTCGCGCCACACGGTGACGTCGAGCCGCGTGGACAGCGCGTTGGTGACCGACACGCCGACGCCGTGCAGACCGCCCGAGAACGTATAGGCGCCGCCGGCGGCCTTGTCGAACTTGCCGCCCGCGTGCAAGCGCGTGAAAACGATTTCGACGACCGGTACGCCTTCGTCGGGGTGCAGGCCGAACGGAATGCCGCGGCCGTCGTCGTCGACCGAGACCGAATGGTCCGCGTGCAGCGTGACCGTGATTTGCCGGCCGTAGCCGCCGAGGGCCTCGTCCGATGCGTTGTCGATGACTTCCTGAATGATGTGCAGCGGATTCTCGGTGCGGGTGTACATGCCGGGTCGTTGCTTGACCGGCTCCAGACCCTTCAACACCTTGATCGACGCTTCGCTATACGCGGCGTTTGGCTTTTTCGTAGACATGATTGACTCGGTGCGTCGGTTCATCGTTGTCCACAGGTCCTGTGGACAGGGCCGTGGACAATGCGTTGAGTATTCAAAAAAAGCGAAACGAAACAACGGGGTTAGGTGGAGCGCCCGCGATGCGGGCAAGCTGTTTTGTCGCGCGGCTTCCGTTGGCGCGCTCGCATGCCGGACATGGACGCACAGCCCGCCGGGGAAGCCTGTTCGCGGGGTATTGTACTGATTTCGATCACGGCGGCAATTGACCCCGCGCTGAATTGGCCGACTGGATAAGGCGCGGCGGGCGTTGGGGGACATGCAATGGAGGATGGACGGCTCGCAGGACGGCGGCGCGATAGGTATCGGCGGAAAATGCACGGGCGCGCGCCGGCTGAATTTCGGTGCCGTGCGCGGCGGCGCTTTCTGTTGTTTTTGTGCCGGCCGCGCACGCCGCGTTACTTGACGCGGTTTTCCAGCTCGTCCCAACGTTCGAGCGCGAGCATCAACTCCTCATCGATCTCGGCATAGCGCTCGGTCAGACGCGCGCCTTCGCGTGCATCTTTCCCGAACACCGAGCCGTCTTCGAGCTGCGCGCCGATTGCCTTCTGTTCGGCCTCGAGGTCGGCAATCATTTTCGGTAGCGCCTCCAGTTCGCGCTGCTCCTTGAACGACAGCTTCGCGCTGCGCTGCGCATTGCGGCCCGACGCGCTGTCCTTCGGCGCCGCTTCTTTCGGCGCTTCCTTGCTCGATTCTTTCTGCGCTTCGAGCGCGAGTTGCTCCGAGCGATCGCGCTGCGTCTGCCAGTCCGTGAAGCCGCCGACGTATTCGCGCCACTTGCCGCCGCCTTCCGATGCGATCACCGACGTCACGACGTTATCGAGAAAGGCGCGGTCGTGGCTGACGAGCAGCACCGTGCCGTCGTAGTCGATCAGCAGTTCTTCGAGCAGTTCGAGCGTCGGAATGTCGAGGTCGTTGGTCGGTTCATCGAGCACCAGCACGTTGGCCGGGCGCGCGAACAGGCGCGCGAGCAACAGCCGGTTGCGCTCGCCGCCCGACAGCGACTTGACCGGCGAACGCGCGCGCTCCGGCGCGAACAGGAAGTCGCCGAGATAGCTCATCACGTGCTTCTTCTGGCCGTTGATTTCGACCCACTCGCTGCCGGGGCTGATCGTGTCCGCGAGACTCTTTTCCAGATCGAGCGCCGCGCGCATCTGATCGAAATACGCGACCTGCGGATTCGTGCCGACGCGCACGTTGCCCTCGTCCGGCGCGAGTTCACCGAGGATCAGCTTCAGCAGCGTGGTCTTGCCCGCGCCGTTCGGACCGACGAAGCCGATCTTGTCGCCGCGCATCACCGTGGCCGTGAAGCGGTCCACCACCGCGCGCTCGCCATAGCGCTTCGTCACGTCCGTCAGTTCCGCCACGATCTTGCCGGACTTCTCGCCCTGACCGACGTCGAGCTTCACGTTGCCCTGCACGTTGCGGCGCTCGGCGCGCTCGTTGCGCATCTGCACGAGGCGCGCGATGCGGCCAACGCTGCGCGTGCGGCGTGCCTCGACGCCCTTGCGAATCCACACTTCTTCCTGCGCGAGCAGTTTGTCGAACTTCTCGCTCTCGATGCGCTCGACTTCGAGCTGCTGCGCCTTGCGCGTCTGGTACGCGGAGAAATTGCCCGGATACGACAGCAGCCGCCCGCGATCGAGCTCGACGATGCGCGTCGCGACGCGGTCGAGAAACGCGCGATCGTGTGTGATGAACAGCAGCCCAGCGCGCAGCGACACAAGAAGATCTTCGAGCCAGCGGATGCCGTCGAAGTCGAGATGGTTGGTCGGCTCGTCGAGCAGCAGCACGTCGGGCTGCACGACGAGCGCGCGCGCGAGCGCGGCGCGCTTCTGCATGCCGCCCGACAGCGAGCCGACACGGGCTTCGCCGTTCAGGCCGATCTGCTGCAGCGTGGTCGCGACGCGCGTGCTCCAATTCCATGCGTCCGCGGCGTCCAACGACGATTGCAGCGTGTTCATGCGCGCGAGCAGCGCGTCGTGTTCGGCGCCCTCAGGCGTGTCGGCGAGCTGATGCGCGACCGCGTCGTATTCGTCGAGCAGCGCGCGCGCCTCGGTGAGTCCGGCGGCGACCGCGTCGAACACGGTGTCGTCGGCGTTGAACTCGGGCTCCTGCGGCACGTAGACCGTGCTCAGATGCTGCTGACGCGTGACGAGGCCGTCGTCGGGTTTGGCCAGATCGGCGACGATTTTCAACAGCGACGACTTGCCCGCGCCGTTGCGCCCGATCAGCCCGACGTGCTCGCCCGCTTCGAGCGAGAAATCCGCGTGGTCGAGCAGCGCGACGTGACCGAACGCGAGCTGCGCTCCGGTAATGGTGTAAAGCGACATGGGAATGGGAGAAGACAGCGATGAGTCGGAACTGCTCATTGTACCGGGCGCAGGTATGCCGGGCGGGAACATCCATGCGATGAAGCGCGCGACACAGCGTGCAACGCGATCGGCGCGGGCCGGCGACGCGCGCGCCGGGCCGGCCTTTCAAGCAGTTGCTTACTTGACGTGCACCGTGATCGTCTTGCTCATCTCCGGCCCATACGAGCGATGCGCGCCGTCGCCGAATTGCAGCGTCAGCGTATGGTCGCCCGGCGGCAGCGTCAGATCGGCTTCAGTCTGGCCTTTGCCGAAGTGCAGCGACTTGTCGGTCGCGGGGACGACCTCGCCCTTCGGCAGCGGCTTGCCGTCGATCAGCAGATGATGATGCCCGGTGCCGTCAGTCAGCGTGCCGGCGGGCGCGATCTTCATGCCGTCGAGGCCAAACACGACGTGCACCGGATTGGTGACGGTCGCGCCGTCCGCCGGTTGCACGAAGGTCACGCCCGCCGCCTGCGCCACGCCCGACCCGGCGAGTAGCCCAGCCGCCGCGACGCCGACCAACCATCTGTTTATAAACATCGTTTTCTCCTTTGGAAACGAAACCCGGCGATGCGGCGCCGCCAGCGGCCTCGCCCGAGACCGATCGTCGCAATACGTGCGAAGCGAGCGCCACATCTGTCCAATCAAATAGCTTGCAGGTCAAAGCGTACACGGCTTGTGTGACGAGGCCCGTCGCGCGAACCCGGGCTCGCCGCAGAGGCGTTGGGGCGGCGTCGCATCGGTCGTCTGCGGCTGATTTGACAAATTCCGGTAATATTGCGGGTCGCCGCGCCGCCCCATAAAGGGGCAGAGCAAGCCGGCCATTGCATTAAACGAGAGAGCGTGTCGTGAGCGAAGTAATCGAAGTGACGGAATTCAAGAGCTGGGTCTGCCTGATTTGCGGTTGGATCTACAACGAGGAAGACGGTCTGCCCGAAGAAGGCATCGCACCGGGCACGCGTTTCGCCGACATTCCGGAAGACTGGCGCTGCCCGCTGTGCGACGTGGGCAAGGCGGAGTTCGCGGTGGTGGAGTTTTGACAGTGAGATGAGCTTGGGGCGATAGGCGCGGTTGCGTGCGCTTCGCCAGATGCTCAGGTGGTTTGCGCGGCCCCGGCAGGCGATGTCTGCGGGGCCGTTTGTTTTTGCGGGATTTGTGCGAGGCGCGGGCGGCTGCTGGGGCTTGGCTCTCCTTTTGCCCGCGCCGGTTTGATATACTCTGCGCTCGCCGATCTGTCCGGCCCGGTCCTCTCCCTGTAGTTCAATGGATAGAACAAGTGCCTCCTAAGCGCTAGATACAGGTTCGATTCCTGTCAGGGGGACCAGATAGCTTCCCGGCGTTGCCCAGAAAAGTATTGAACATGGGCCCAATCTGCACTGACGAGTCGCCGCGAACGTGAGACGGTGCGGAGGCATCGCGCAGAAATTTAGCGAGCTTCACCTGTTGCGGTTCGTCCCTCGCCAAAGTGGTCGGGCTGGCAGTGACGATGCGTTTGCGGCCAGCGCGTACCTCTCTACTCCCGGCGTCGCCGCAATATTCCGCTCGAGCATAGACCACACAAAGGTTGCCGGCTCTCGCCTGGATTTCGATTGCCACTAGCCCCTCCATTCGTGCCCGCTCTAGCGGTACTCGTCAATCTCCACCGTACCGCTCAGCGCTTCTGGCAGTTCGTCCTCGTTGCCGTCGCCGGACAGCAGTTCGGAAAGCTCGTCTGCGCGTACCGCCCGCATCGCTTTCTCGATCTCCCGGTCGTATCGGCGGTTGTTCCGATTATGCCGGGCGTGCGCCTTACGCGCGTACTTCTGAACGAAGCAACCACGCTCGCCAGCGAGGCGGTCCCGCTTTCGTTTTGCGATCACGGGAGCCGAGGGCCACATGTTCCGCCGTCGGTCTCATGGACCTCAAGCGAGTCACACTCAATCGCGAGTTCGGCACCCAGAGTGGAATAGATGAAAGCAAGCAGTGCGGCTTTCTTGTCGGTAAGTCGCTCTCCAGCTTCGAGCACAGCACTGGCCCGCGCGTGCTTCGCGTCGTCCGGGGCAACGATGTGAATGCCGTAGACGATATTCAGCAAGCCAAGATGCTCAACCGAAACACACGTCACGCCGTTGAACGTGACCAACGCGCGCCTGTTGGCAAGGTACAGACCTAGCGTCAGCGTCCGGGGCTCGGTATTCGGGCCAATGACCACGCTGTCCAGATACCAATCGTGGAAATAGCCCCACGCCTTCAATATTTCATCCGTCATATCGATTTACCAAGGGAGCAAGGAGACCGGCGCGCCCTCGTCGCGGATGTAGCCGTCCCAATTGTGCGCGTGCGGATTTGGATTGCCGTGGTGCGCTTCAAGGTCAAAGTCCGCTAGCGGCGTGCCATTCGGCCCGAACTGACGCAACTGCGGCATCGTCCCAGGCATACTGGAGATCCACGTCCCCGGCGTGCCTTTGAACGGCATCCCGGCAACTTCATCTGCTGCGCCACCCGGCATGTCGTGCTGATAGTCGAACGCCTGCGCATCGCCCAGCGGCGTTGATACCGGCGTAGCGATGGTTCCATCCGGAAGCACGTCACCGGGGCGGGCGAACCAGATGGCGAGATCATCGTCGGCGGCCAGTCGCGGAAGTACTGGACGCTGGAATGAACGCCCGGCACTCACGACAGGCAGCGCGCGCCTGAATAGCTGCGACGGCGTGACGATCGCGTAGTACGGCCGGATCTTCTGCTCAATAGGCGCACCGCCTCCGCGCGACGTACGCGGCGTGGGCACGACTGCGATCACATCGCCACGTTCGACGGCGTTCTGTAGCGCCCGGGCGGTCTGCTCTGGAGCAGCGCTACTCGCGTATGCGCCACTGCGCGCGTTGCGCATGAATTCGACGAGCCGCGCCAGCTGACGTGTGTCGCGCGTGAGTTCCCGCAATCCTGCCGAGGTAATGAGCTGGCGGCCGGCGCGCGCCTCGTTGCTCAGGGCATTACCGTGATACTCATGTCGCGTGTAGAGCGTGCAGCGCCGATGCGTTCCGACGTCGAAGTCAATCGCCATCAGTCTGTAATCCCATCAACTTGTGCCTCCTCCAAAAGCGATTTGAAGAGGCTATGTAGCACAAAGCCGGGAACGGAGCGACAGATCCGACACAATCGTTGACACTCGTCCCTGCGCCGGTCCGCCATGCGTCACCACGCACGACCGTGCGCGCGCCGAAGCGCCGAAAAGGCCGGACGAAAAACCGGACTTGCAAGGATCCCTGAAAGGAGGAGACGAGTCTAGATGCTGCTGAATGCGGAGCAGCACTGAGGCGGTGAAGCGGCGAAAAACTACTCCCTTATGTGACGCGGGATCTGAAGCGGCCCCGCTTTAGGGGGCTATACAAGCAAATCAATCGCCCCGGCGATCGATTGCGCCGCATCCAGGTCACACAGAAATCGCACGCGTTTTTCCTCAGGAGACCGATTCTAGGGGCACAGGTGGGGGGCACAAAAAATCGAAAACTCCCCGCAAACACCGCCAGCCGTATGAATTCTGTCAGCCCCGCACACCTTGCGCTGCGGTGCTTTTTGTTGCCGATCCGCCCTCCAGGCGACCACCCGTTCGACAACCCCGGAAAATCAGGCGCTCCCGGAAATCTCGGATCGCTATAATCTGCGAGCCGACTTCGAAACGTTTCCGAGGACCGACATGGATCAAGCGCTTGAATGCGTTACCGCGTTGAATTTTTGTGAGCAGGCCTATCTCGCCGCAAATCCGGACGTCGCTGAGGCTGTCAGGCTCGGCGCATTACGATCGGGAAGATCGCATTTCGAAGTTTTCGGAAGCGCCGAAAGTCATCGCAGGCAAGATGCACAGGTGGCGGCCCAATCCAGGCAGGAACGAAGAAAAAGAATAGCGTCTGTCCTTCGCACTGATATGCCATTTAGTGACGACGGAAAATTTTTCGATTTTTTGTCGCCCGATCTGCGCTCCCAGTTCGACATTTACGACTCGGACCTGGCCGGAAGCAATCTGTACGATCAGGATGCACTGAGTATGATCGAGCGCCATCCGTCGGGGATTATTCTGGATTGTGGGGCCGGCAGCCGTCCCGCGATCTACGAAAACGTGATCAATTTCGACATCACCAACTATCCATCCACCGATGTGCGAGGTGTCGGCGAAGTTCTGCCATTCAAAGATGCATCGTTCGATGGCCTTCTGTCGTTGAATGTCCTCGAACATGTGAAGGACCCATTCACTGCCGCCAAAGAGATTCTTCGCGTGCTGAAGCCGGGAGGCGATCTGGTCGTGGTGGTTCCGCTCACTCAACCCACTCACGGCTACCCGCATCACTACTACAACATGACAGCCGAGGGGATTCTCAACCTCTTCGGATCTACGATCAATGTCGAACGTGTGTACGTACCGGAATCGACAACGGCCATCTGGTCGATTTACTGGATCATGAGCGAATGGGCCGATGGTCTCGACGAGAATGCGCTGAAGGAATTCAAGGCGCTCACGGTCGAAGAAATTCTGCAAGGACCGCCGACGTTGCTGGATCGATCGTTTGTGAAGCAGCTAAGCGCAAAAAAGAATCTCGACATTGCGAGTTCGACGACGGTGATCGCGAAACGCGTTTGAGACGACGCCAGTCCAGCGGCTCCATTATTTTTGCATCGGCCGACGGACACTTTGCTCGTATATCGACGGATCGACGACGTTCATCTGATCCTTTGGGCGTTCACCAAAAACTCGCTCGAAGTCCTCGGGACCCAGAATGTCAGCAGCGTCGTGGAGAAAAGACGAATAGGCCTGGTTCAGCTCCGAGGCGGACGGAACATCGCCGCCCTGCGGGGCATGTTGCAAACGCTCGACCCGCACCATAAATGCGCGTCGATGATTCATCAACGACTTGATTTTCGCATCCGCGTCGGGACCCTTCAAAGTCGCCTGAAGATGCTCCTGAAAATCGTCGACATCGGATTCCTGATGTCCTGGCTTCATCGCGTCACTCCCGCTTGGTGTCGAGCACTGAATCTTCTTGCTCGCCCATGCAGCATGCTGCTTACCGTATGTTCCGAAGATCGCGATGCTCAACCAGTAGCCCCTGGACATGCGGACGGTAGCTGGAGCCGCTCCACCGCTGCCGGTCGCCCAAAGAATCTGGTTTGACAGCTGATGGCATACACCATCGCGACCATAGCTGAATATCGTTCCACGAGCGGCCGGATCGATGTTCGAGTCCACATCGGGCTTACATAGACAACTAGCATAAAGCAGATTTGCCGCGCCGGAAGCCAAAAAACCATCCGCACTGACCGGCGTCCCACCTCGGGCGTGGAAGCTGCCCCAGCTGTACCAATAGTGCTCGCCCGCGATCAGGACGTCCGCCAGCGCTGGGTAAATCTTCACGCGGCTGTCGTAGGTCGTCACCCATGTATGGTCGACCACGGAATCCTGGAAATACGCCGGAACGGACCACGCGAACAATGTAACGGCGCTCATTGCTTCACCTTTTCGTCCGGTCGCGTCACAGCGCTGTCGCGCGATTCTCGCCCGATAAGCCGGTAAGAACTTTACTCACCTCAAAGGTTATACGCGCTCAGCGGTATTAATTTCAAGGACACGAAAAACCGTCGAAGCACCAGAAACGACGACAGCGCATGCCAGGCGCTCACGCGCGGAAAAACATGGACGAGCCAGCCATGCGCGGCAACGATGCCGTCGGTATGAAACGCGACGACGCCCAGCGCGGCGAGCGCGCGCAACAGGCCATCAAGCCGGCCGCTGCGGAATATTCAGGCCGCGCACCACCGCCGGACGCTCGACGAACGCCGCCAGCACGCGCCGCACGTTCGGGAAGTCCTGAATGCCGACCAGTTCTCCCGCCTCATAGAAGCCGACCAGATTGCGCACCCACGGGAAGATCGCGATATCGGCGATCGAATACTGATCGCCCATCACCCATGTGCGTCCTTCCAGGCGCTGCTCCAGCACGCCGAGCAGCCGCTTCGATTCGGCGATGTAGCGATCGCGCGGACGCTTGTCCTCGTACTCCCTGCCGGCGAATTTGTGGAAGAAGCCGACCTGGCCGAACATCGGACCGATGCCGCCCATCTGGAACATCACCCACTGGATCGTCTCGTAGCGCCCGGCGGCGTCCCGCGGGATCAGCCGGCCGCTTTTGTCGGCGAGATAAATCAGGATCGCGCCCGATTCGAACAGCGGCAGCGGTTTGCCGTCGGGACCGTTCGGATCGAGGATCGCCGGAATCTTGTTGTTCGGGTTCAACGACAGAAACGCCGGCGTCATCTGATCGTTGGTATCGAAGCGCACCAGATGTGGCTCGTACGGCAAGCCGGTTTCCTCGAGCATGATCGAGATTTTTACGCCATTGGGCGTCGGCAGCGAATAGAGCTGAATCCGGTCCGGATGCTCGGCCGGCCATTTCTTCGTGATCGCGAAAGCGGATAAATCGGTCATGGGTTCGGGTCGCCCTATGGGACAGAAATTGCAAGACCGCCCAATATAAACCGACTCGACACAACGCGTGCGAGGCCGCGCGAAGACCCTACAAACGCTGCGGCAACAGCGCCGTTCGCAATCGGCGGTTCACCACAAGTCCTTCGTCGCCGTACCCGCGCGCACGTTGAAGCCCTCGCGCCACAGCGCCGCGCCGACCGTCAGCAGCAGCGTCTTTTCGGTGCTGTCGAGCAGTTCCCACGCGGCCGCGAGCCACGTCGCGAAGTTCGCGCAGGTCGCTTCGAGATCGGGCGGCGCCTTGCCTTCCAAATACTGCCGTTCGAACATCGAAAGTATCTTTTCGGGTGTCATTGGCGCGACCTCCTGATGGGATTGCGCCAAGTCTAAAGGGCTCGCAGCGCGCGCGGAATGCCGATCATCGCGATCACGGGTTACTCCCAGGCCGGCCGCCGCGCCAACGTCAGCCGTGACCCAACTGGTGAAATCGGACGCGTCGTGTCCGACCTGCGCCGTACAAAAAACAAAGGCGCCGCGACGATCGCGACGCCTCCGCCGTTACGGCAACCTGCACCGAACGGGTTCAGTGACGACCGCGCTTTGCATCGTCCTTGGCGTCTTCCTTCGCATCGCCATAGGCCTTCTGCACCTTGCCGGCGCCCTGCTGCAGGTCGCCCTTGAGTTCCTTTGCAGGGTCGTTCGTGGCCTTGCCGACGGCCTCGTTGACCTTGCCCTTGACCTGCTCGCCAACGCCCTTCACTTGATCCTTGTTCATGCTCGGCTCCCATATGCGTAGTCGACGGAAATGCCGGCGCGGTATTCCGCCGGTGTGTGGGAAGCAGCAACGGCTGTTCCCGGGAGCTGCTCCGCGCGCCGGGCCGCGGCACCGACGAACGCCGACGCGCGATCGGGCAAATTTTTTATGCAAAGGCCTAAAGTCTCGCCGCGCACCGCCGTAAATGCGCTCAGGGAGGAGTCATGGACCGCACGGAGACTACGATTTCGGGATCATCGCAAGCTGCGTTGATCGACCACGACATCGCGCACATTGCGCGGGTGATGCACGTATCGCTGCGCGGCGATTTCGGCGGTCCGATCCTGCCAGCCACCTATTGGCGCAAACGACTGACCGCGCTGGTCGACAGCGGCCAGCTTTCTACCGCCCAATTGGACAAAGTCGACAGCCTGCTGCTGCAACTCGATCGGCTGGCCTCGACGCCGCTGCCCGAATGGGAACGCTTCGCGCCCGCGCCGACCTCGCGATTCGAGCGGGCTGACCCGGTGAAGAAGGTGAAGTCGGCCTGACCGCGTCCGCATCCGCCCCACCCGCTGCACCCGCACGCGTGGCGCCAAGCCGGCACGCCACTCGTCTTGCGCGCCGCAAAAAAAGCGGCCGGGCACGAGGTCGCGGCCGCCAATACGCGTCGCAACGCCGGAAGCCAGCGTCACGGGACAGGCGTATATCCGCATTCGTCACAGGCATGTTTCGCCGCAAACAAACGCAGCGGCGCGACGTATCGCGAAAAATTCCTGATCAATCGGCGCCGACAATAGGGAAAGGGGACGACCTTAGGTCATAATGTCCGCAAAAATTCCCAGCAAGGACGCCACGTGACCCTCGCCGCCCCCTTCGACCTGCTCAAGCAGGCGCGCGCCCGTTTTACCCAACGCGAAATCGCAGCCCATGTCGGCAAGGACATCAAGACGGTGCGTCGCTGGGAAAAAGGTGAAACGCCTTGTCCCGCGATGCTGGAACCCGCGTTGCGCGATCTGCTGCGGCAAGGCGCGCGTGAGGCGCAACACGCGGGCGACGCGGCGCGCTTCCGCTTCATCGATCTGTTCGCGGGTATCGGCGGCATTCGCATGGGCTTCGAGGCGCACGGCGGCGAATGCGTGTTCACCAGCGAGTGGAACGAGTTCTCGACGCGGACTTATCGCGAGAACCACGGCGACAACTCCGCGAGCGGCGGCGCGCACGCGCTGATCGGCGACATCGTCACGTTTCCCGCCGAGGACGTGCCGAGCCACGACGTGCTGCTCGGCGGCTTTCCGTGCCAGCCGTTTTCGATCGCCGGCGTCAGCAAGAAAAACGCGCTTGGCCGGCCGCACGGCTTCGAATGCACGACCCAGGGCACGCTGTTTTTCGACGTCGCGCGCATCATCGCCGCGAAGCGCCCCGCCGCGTTCCTGCTCGAAAACGTAAAGAACCTGCTGTCGCACGACAAGGGCCGCACCTTCGACGTGATCCTGCAAACGCTGCGCGACGAGCTCGGCTACGAGGTGCACTACCGCGTGATCGATGGCCAGCATTTCACGCCTCAGCATCGCGAGCGCATCATCATGGTGGGCTTTCGCGGCAAGACCGGGTTCACATGGGACGACCTGCGCCTGCCCGAACAGGGTCCTCGGCTCGGCGCGATCCTGCATCGCACGGACGGCACGGAACCGGTGCTGCCGTGGGACCACGAGCGCTTCTTCGACCACGCCGCGCGCCGCGTGCAGCCGAAGTACACGCTCACCCCGAAGCTGTGGGCGTATCTGCAAAACTACGCGGCCAAGCATCGTGCGGCGGGCAACGGCTTCGGTTTCGGCATCGCCTATCCGGACAGCGTGACGCGCACGCTGTCGGCGCGCTATCACAAGGACGGCTCCGAAATTCTCGTCTATCAGGGCGAGGCGCTGCGCCCGCGTCGCCTGACGCCGCGCGAATGCGCGCGACTGATGGGCTTTCCCGACACCTTCAGGATTCCGGTCAGCGATACGCAGGCCTACCGGCAGTTCGGCAATAGCGTCGTGATGCCGGTGATGCGCGAAGTGGCGCGTATCATGCTGCCGCATGTGCAAACCCTGCTTGCCCACCCGACCCGCGATGCGTCGAAACACTCCCTGCCGCTCTACGCGTGAGCGGCCGCGCGACCCGTTGGCCCGCTGACGATGGTCGATATCGTCGATAGCGCGACGCGCAGCCGGATGATGTCCGGCATTCGCGGCCGCAACACCAAGCCGGAGATCCTGATCCGCAGCCTGCTGCATCGGCGGGGCCTGCGCTTCCGGCTCGACGCGCGCGATCTGCCCGGCCGCCCCGACATCGTGCTGCCCCGCTATCGCGCGGTGGTGCTCGTGCATGGCTGCTTCTGGCATGGCCACGACTGTCATCTGTTCAAATGGCCACAGACGCGGCCCGACTTCTGGCGCGACAAGATCGGCCGCAATCGCAGCAACGACGACAAGGTGCGCGCCGCGCTGCTCGCGAGCGGCTGGCGCGTCGCGGTCGTGTGGGAATGCGCTTTGCGGGGCGCGAATCGCGATATCGCGGGCGTGATCGAGCGGCTCGTCGCGTGGATCAGAAGCGACGCGCCGGAGTTCGAGGAACGCGGCTGAAAACCGCGCGCGACCTGCCCGGCTCGCGCGAGTCTCGCGCCGCTGGTGCTACACTCGAAAGGCTCACCCGGCGCGCTTTCGAGATGCCTTCGAGGCATGCTTCGGCGGCGTTTTCCGGGTGCTTCCAGGCGCTTTCGCGGCACGTCCTCACGCGCTTCGGCATGCCACGAGATGCGCCTCGCCCGCCGCGACATCGCGAACTCCGACGATCCCAGAACCAATCAACAAGGGAGGCACATCATGGCTGACTTCCGTCTCTGGTCCGACGATTTTCCCACCAACGGCTTCATGCCGAGAGCCCACGAGTACAACGACAAGGCGTTCGGCGGCGACGGCGAAAACATCTCGCCGTCGCTGCAATGGGAAGCGCCGCCTGCGGACACGCAAAGCTTCGCGCTCACCGTTCACGATCCCGACGCGCCGACCGGCAGCGGCTTCTGGCATTGGGTCGTCGTGAACATTCCGGCCGACGCGCGCTCGCTGCCGCGCAACGCCGGCAAGGCCGACGGCTCGCTGCTGCCGCAGGGCGCGATGCAGGTGCGCAACGACTATGGGACGGTCGGCTTCGGCGGCGCCGCGCCGCCGCGCGGCGATCGCACGCATCGCTATATCTTCCGGCTGCATGCGCTGAAAGTGCCGCATCTGCCGGTCAGCGCGGAAACCACCAACGCGGTCGCGCGCTTCATGACGCACCTGAACGAAATCGATTCGACGACCCACACGGGCCTTTACGAACTCAAATAACGCACGCGCGGCGCCGGCGCCCGGTAACGCCGGCGCCGCGCCGACCGATACGCCCGCAGCGGCCAGCGCGTGAGCCGCGCACAGGCGCGCCAACATCTCCGACAAATCAAACAATCGATGCACGCACCCTCCCCGCGCACGGACGGCTCGACGCCCTCCACTTCCCGCTTCGAAGGCAAGGAACTGGGCCTACCGGTTCCACAACGCTACTGGGCGATGCTCGTCATCGCGCTCTCGCTGACGCTCGCGGTGCTCGACAGCGCGATCGCCAACGTCGCGCTGCCGACGATCGCGCGCAACCTCAATGCGAGCGCCGCCGCGTCGATCTGGGTCGTCAACGCGTATCAGCTCGCGATCACGATCTCGCTGCTGCCGCTCGCGTCGCTCGGCGACCGCATCGGCTACCGGCGCATTTATCTGTCGGGCCTGATCCTGTTCACGGTCGCGTCGTTCGGTTGCGCGCTGTCGAACTCGCTGGCGACGCTCGCGCTCGCGCGAGTGGTCCAGGGCTTCGGCGCGGCCGGCATCATGAGCGTGAACACCGCGATCGTGCGCATGATCTATCCGCCTAACCAGCTCGGGCGCGGCGTCTCGATCAACGCGATGGTGGTGGCGGTGTCGTCGGCGGTCGGGCCGACGGTCGCCTCGGGCGTGCTCGCGATCGCGACCTGGCCGTGGCTGTTCGCGATCAACGTGCCGATCGGAATCGCGGCGATCGTCGGCGGCTTCAAGGCGCTGCCGATGAACCCCGGCCACGAATCCCCGTATGACTATCTGAGCGCGGTGATGAACGCGTTCGTGTTCGGTCTGCTGATTTTCGCGGTCGATGGCCTCGGCCACGGCGAGCGTTTCGGCTACGTGACGCTCGAGGCGCTCGGAGCGCTGGTCATCGGCTACTTCTTCGTGCGTCGCCAGCTGACGCGGCCCGCCCCGCTGCTGCCGATCGACCTGCTGCGGATTCCGGTGTTCGCGCTGTCGGTCGGCACGTCGGTCTGCTCGTTCTGCGCGCAGATGCTCGCGTTCGTGTCGCTGCCGTTCCTGCTGCAGGAAACGCTCGGCATGTCGCAGGTCGAAACGGGTCTTTTGATGACGCCGTGGCCCGCGATCATCATCATCGCGGCGCCCATTGCCGGCGTGCTGTCGGACAGGATATCGGCCGGCTGGCTCGGCGGCGTCGGGCTCGCCGCGATGACGGTCGGCCTGCTGCTGCTCGCGACGCTCGGGCCTCACCCGGACGCGCTGCAGATTTCGTGGCGCATGGCGCTGTGCGGCGCGGGCTTCGGCATCTTTCAGTCGCCGAACAATCGCACGATGCTGTCGTCCGCGCCGCGCGAACGCAGCGGCGGCGCGAGCGGCATGCTCGGCACCGCGCGCCTGACCGGGCAAACGCTCGGCGCGGCGCTGGTCGCGCTGATCTTCGGCGTCGCGCCGCAGAGCGGGACGATCATCGCGCTGTATGTGGCCGCGGGGTTCTCGGCGCTCGCGGCGGTCGTCAGCACGATGCGGGTCATGCAGAAGGCGGCGCAGCCGGCCTGAGGGCTGTGACCGTTACGCGCGCAAGACATGCACGATAAAAGGCGCGCATCGCACGAGGCGATGCACGCCTTTTCGCCTTGATCTTCCCTGTCACTCCATGCACGACGTGAGCGGCACACACGCGCCGCCCGCCCGCGCGGGCCGCGCCTGTCGGCTCAGGGTGATGCCGTCACGTCAGCGAGCTTTACCGCTTTGGCCGTCACCGAAGACGCGGTCGCGACGTGGCGCAGATCATCGAGCAACGTATCACGCCACACCGACAGGTTGCTCTCGCGCATCGGCTCCATCATGTCCGCATGACGCGCCTGACGTTCGGCGAGCGGCATCGCTAATGCGCGCTCGAGCGCTTCGGCCATCTGCGACAGATCGAACGGATTGACGACCAGCGCGCCCGGCAGCTGCTCGGCCGCGCCCGCGAATTGCGACAGCACGAGC
Organism: Paraburkholderia sp. Cpub6; assembly: GCF_014201065.1. Taxonomy (NCBI): domain Bacteria; kingdom Pseudomonadati; phylum Pseudomonadota; class Betaproteobacteria; order Burkholderiales; family Burkholderiaceae; genus Paraburkholderia; species Paraburkholderia sp. Cpub6. The sequence goes on along the minus strand of NZ_JACHDM010000001.1, from coordinate 220,739 downwards.
ACGCCCGGATCGGCCGGATCCTGCGACGCGACGTACTCCTTGGCCACCAGATTCATGCCGTCGCGCAGCGGCGTCACATAGCCGACCTGCGACTGGCGGAACAGCGCCATCAGCAGATTGCGCTCGTACTTGCGGTTCAGATACTGGATCGGCGTCCAGTCGAGCTGCGCGAACCGGCCGTTGATGCGGCCCGCCTCGCCTTCGAGCGTATGCCGGATGCGCTGATAGGTCTGCACGTCGGCGCGGGTCGGCGGCGCGATCTGCACGAGCGACACGCGGCCGTGCCAGCCGGGCGCGTTCTGCAACAGCCGCTCGAATGCCTGGAAGCGCTCGACCAGCCCCTTCGAATAATCGAGCCGGTCGACGCTCATGATCAGCTTGCGCCCGCGCATGCCGTCGCGCAGGCTGCGCACCGCCTTGCGGTCGGTGAACTGCTCGGCGGCCTTCGCGATCGCGTCGGGATAGATGCCGATCGGGTACGCGCCGACCTTCAGGAAGCGGTTGTACGCGTGCACCATGCCGTCTTCACTCGACGTGCCATGGTGACCGCGCTCGATATAGTCGACGAACGACTGGCGATCCGCCTCGGTCTGAAAGCCGATCACGTCGTAGCTGCACATCGCCTTGACGAGTTCTTCATGCGGCGGAATCGTGCGCAACACTTCGGGCACCGGAAACGGAATGTGCAGGAAAAAGCCGATCGGGTTCTTCACGCCGAGCTCGCGCAGGCAGCGCGCGAACGGCAGCAGATGGTAGTCGTGCACCCAGATGATGTCGCTGGGCTTGAGCAGTTCCTTGAGCTGCTTCGCGAGCGTCGCGTTGACGCGCTGGTAGCCCGCGTAGTCCTCGCGGTCGTAGCGGGACAGGTCGTTGCGATAGTGGAAGGTCGGCCACAACGTGGTGTTCGAAAAACCGCGGTAGTACTCGTCGTAATCGCGCTTGGTGAGGCCCACAGTCGCGTAGGTGACGTTGCCCTGCTTCTCGATCACGGGCGCGGATGGCTCGCTGACCGTTTCGCCGCTCCAGCCGAACCAGACGCCGCCGGTCTCCTTCAGTGCGTCCAGTACGCCGATCGCGAGCCCGCCCGCTGCCGGACGCGCTTCCTGAATCGGTGCGACACGATTCGATACCACGATCAATCTGCTCATTAGTGCTCCATTGTTTCGTTGTATGCGGAATTGCGCCAAAACGGTGCACGCAATCATCGTGCCGATATATGAGATATCAGAAATAAAGTTGTATGAAAATGTGACAAACGCGCGAATCCCCGCAATCATCACGGATGGCGAAGAAAATTTTTCTGTTAAATCCGACGAATGCGGAGGTCTTTCTTACCGGTATCCCGGTCGCCGGGATACCCCCGCCCGGGTGCTACGCTGCCTCAGGCATCCTGCTCCGAGCCCAGATCGCGCTGGTATTCGAGGCCTTCCTGACGCACCCCGCCCTGGTTGTGCTCGCCGTCCGGCGGCGTATGCGGGGCGATCCGATTCTGCGCGGCCGGGTCCGGCGACACCACCGGCTCAGTCTCGACCTCGGCCGGCCGTGGCCCGCGCTTGGAGTGCCGCGCGGAACGTCGCAATGCGGGGTGTCTCATGATCGTGCCTCCGGGGGAAGCCTGCCGCTTGTCGCGGCATCCCTACAGTCTAGGGGGCGAAACCGTAAATTGCCGGTAAAACATGCGCCGGCTTTGTAACAAGTACAGCAATGCTCTGCACCGACCCAGGGCATGACGCCTTGCAGTGCGGGATGTGGTTCCATCGAGTGCGCGACAGGGCGCCGACATCGACGGGCGTATCAACATTGCCGCGGTCCCGACAGACGGTCGGCGGCCTGAGGCGTTTGCGTTGGCTGCGGCGGCGGATCGCCGATCGGCGGCGTGACCGGTTCGACGGGTTCGATCGGATCGGGTGTCGGGCCGGGGATCGTGTCGGGTTCGGCCGGGTCCGGCGGCGCGATGGGAGGTGCAGTGGGCGGCTCGACCGGTTCGGGCCGATGAGCGTGCAACGGCCTGGACGGCGCGGAAACGGCAGCGTAATGCGACAGGTGCGGCGGCAGGTGCGGCATGTCGGTGACCTCGTTTTGCGTTCCACCGGAGCGCAGCAAGGCTCGTGCCGTTCGGGTGCCCGCCCGGAAGCCCGGGCGGGCGGATACTGGGTGACGCGGATGACGTGCGAACGAGGCGCGGATCAGGCGTCCGCGCCGCCGAGTGCGCGTGATTCGTCGGTGGGATCGCCGTCGTCGCGCGCATCGTTGCCGTACTCGACGAGCCGGTTGTACAGCGTCTTCAGGCTGATGCCGAGAATTTCCGCGGCGCGTGTCTTCACGCCGCCGCATTGCTCGAGCGTCGCAAGAATCAACTGACGGTCGGCTTCCGCGAGCGAGGTGCCGAACGGGATCGTGATCGCGGTGCCGGCCGCGGGCTTCGACAGCGTGATTTGCAACGGCACCGTCGCCGTGCTATCCGAATCCCCGCTCGACATGATGTGCGCGCGCTGCACGTAGTTCTTCAGCTCGCGCACATTGCCCGGCCACGGATACGACAGCAGCATGTCCTTCACCGCGACAGGGAAATGCTTCTTCGTGCCGTGACGCTCGTTGAGTTCATCGAGGAACGATTGCGCGAGCAGCTCGACGTCCTTGCCGCGCTCGCGCAGCGGCGGCAGGCTGATCGGAAACACGTTCAGCCGGTGGTACAGATCGAGCCGCAGCTTGCCTTCGAGCACCGCCTGCTCGGGATCGCGATTGGTGGCCGCGATCAGACGCACGTCGGTTTCGATTTCCTTGGTCGTGCCGACGCGCATGAACATGCCGGTCTCGAGCACGCGCAGCAGCTTTACCTGCAACTCGATCGGCATCTCGGTGATTTCGTCGAGGAACAGCGTGCCGCCGTTCGCGCGCTCGAAATAGCCCTTGTGCTGCCGGTCCGCGCCGGTGAACGAACCGCGCTCGTGGCCGAACATTTCCGATTCGATCAGATTCGGCGAAATTGCGCCGCAGTTGACCGCGAGGAACGCGTGCTTGCGGCGCAGGCTCAGCTCGTGCAGCGTCTGCGCGGCAACTTCCTTGCCGGTGCCCGATTCGCCGACGAGCATCACCGAGGCCGCCGTCGGCGCGACGCGGCTGATCTGGTCGTAGACCTCCTGCATCGCCGGTGAATTGCCGAGCATCAGACCGAAGCGGCCCATGCGGCGCAACTCGCCGCGCAGCGTGCCGATTTCGGCCTTCAGGTCGCCGGCGCGCGGCAGGCGCGACAGGATCGACTTCACGCGCTGCATGTTGATCGGCTTCACGAGGTAGTCGGCCGCGCCCATTTTCAGTGCGCTGACCGCCGACTCGACCGTCGCGTGGCCGGTGATCACGATCACTTCGACGCCGGAGCGCGGATCGAGATCTTCGAACAGATCGACCCCGCTGCCGTCGGGCAGCTTCAGGTCGGTGAAAACGACGTCCGGCATCTGCCGGATCAGTTGAATACGCGCTTCGCGCAGATCGCCCGCGGTGGCGGTGGTCAGCCCGTCTTCCCCGATGACGGCGGAAAGTGCCTCGCGGGTACCTGCGTCGTCATCGACAATGAGTACATGTGGCATCGCGTTTCGAAAGCCTGCAAGCGTGGGTCAGAAAATATGCGGAACATGCCAATGGGCATGCGGCTGGGTCCGGTCGGCTGCATGACGCGGAATCGACTGCGTTCCGTTCCGCCGACAATTTGATTAAAAATTGCAACAATGACGGCCAAATTCGCGCCAACTTCCGTGTCATTGTTGCCTATTTACCTATTATACGGCTTTATAAGATTCATTTAACAATCCCGTTCCAGGCGCCGGCCGCAGGCCCCGTTGCATTCGAGCGAACCGCGTCAGCCGCGCGGAAACGGCCATGCGCGGTGTTCGCCGTTGACCTGCCCCGAGCCGTTGCCGCTGTGCGAGGCGGGCGCCAGCTCGGTCGACAAAGTCGCCGGCGCCGCCACCGCGCCGCCCTCGTTTTCCCAGCGGCTCAGCTCGCGCGCCGGTGAGACCTGGCCCGTGCGCTTGTGTTGCACGTAGCGAACCGCCAGGAAGCCGCCGATTGCCATCAATGCGCCAAAAAAACCAATTGTGGGTCGTGTCATCATGAACTCCTTGGATCGTGATGCGGATGAATGCAGCCGTGCCAAGCGTGCGCCATGCCTTCCGGCGAGCCGATGCGAGCGCCGCTCGCTGCGCCGCGTCTAACGCGCGACCAGCACGCCGAGCAGAAAACCGGTGCCCGCCGCGAGCGCGAGCGAGCGCCACGGGTTATGGCGCACATAGTGCTCGGCGCTGACCGCCGCCCCGCGATACCGGCGATGCACGTTGCGTTGCGCATCGCCGAGCGCCGATTGCAGCGTTTCCACGTGCGTGCCGAGCCGGCCGCGCAAGACGTCGACGCCTTCGCCCGGCACGTTGGCGGCGAGCCGCAGCATTTCCTCCGAGTCCCTCAGCAGCACCCGAAGATCCTCGACGATCTTCTGTCCGCCGAGTGCAAGTTGTTGTGTGGTGTCAGTCATCGTTCACTCCTCGTCTGATTCGGCGTTCGTGCGTTGCCGCGGAATCGGTGCGTCGACCGGTGCAACAGTTCGGGCTTCGGGCGCACGATGCGGCTCGCCGGTTTGCGCTGGCCGGCGGCGCTGCGACGTAGCCGTCAAACCTCGCACGACTCGATCAAACGGTCAATGAGGCAATGCATGTGCCCGGTATATTTACCGCTCCAACGCGCTGATAAAGCCAATCTCGCGCACTTTCGACCGATTGCGCGCACGGCTATTTCAGCGGCTCCCAGTTCGATTGCCGGAATCAGTGTCGAAGTGGTTAAATCGTCTTTTATGAGATAGTGGCTGTATGGTCTATCGCATTCAAGGCCTGCGCGCCGCAACACGAACTCCATTTGCACAGGACTTCCCTTTTTATGGCGTCAATCGATCTGGACTCGCGCACCGTGTCAGCCGGTGGCAATGCTTCGCCACAAGCGAAGCAGCGCGTCGCGGACGCCGTCGCGGGACTGAAATCGTACGGGCTGCTGTACGGCTCGTCACCGGTAATGCTCGATCTGTACGAACAGATCGAACGCGTCGCCGATACCGACGCGACCGCGCTGATCATCGGCGAATCGGGCACCGGCAAGGAACTGATCGCCCGCACCATCCACGAGCGCAGCGGCCGCAAGGACGGCGCGTTCGTCGCCGTGAATTGCGGCGCGATTCCCGACGAGCTGATCGAAGCCGAACTGTTCGGCCACGAAAAAGGCAGCTTCACCGGTGCGGTCCAGGGCCGCGTCGGCTACTTCGAACATGCGAACGGCGGCACGCTGTTTCTGGACGAAATCACCGAAATGGCGCCGGTGCGCCAGGTCAAGCTGCTGCGCGCGCTCGAAACCGGCACGTTCTATCGCGTCGGCGGCAACGAGTTGATCAGCGGCAACGTGCGCGTGATCGCCGCGACCAATCGCGACCCCGCGGTAGCCGTCAAGGAAAACGGCTTGCGCGAGGATCTGATGTACCGGCTCGCGGTATTTCCGCTGCGCGCGCCGCCGCTGCGCGAGCGCGAAAACGATCGCGAGCTGCTCGCGCAACACTTCCTCGCGCAATTGAATCAGCAGGAAGGCACCAACAAGAGCTTCAGCAAACGCTCGATCGAAACGCTGCGTTCATGGTCGTGGCCGGGCAACGTGCGCGAGTTGAAGAACGCCGTATATCGCGCGTTCATTCTCGCGGAAAAGACGGTTGAATTGCCGCATCCGCATCTTGCGTCGCGAGTCAAGAAAGCGGTCACGCAAGGCGACGCGATGAGCGTGTGGATCGGCACGCCGCTCGCCGATGCGCAGAAGCAGATCATTCTCGGCACCCTCAAGTACTGCGGCGGCGACAAGCGACGCGCTGCCAAAGCGCTCGGCGTGAGCCTCAAAACGCTGTACAACCGGCTGAGCGCATACGGCGACGAAAGCGGGGAAGACGAAGCCGACTCATAGGCACGGTGCAACGCGAGCCGTCCGCCGATGGCGGCGGCCAGCTGTTGCGCTATTCGTCATGATCCTTTCGCCGCGCGTTTCGCGGCACCGAATTCACCTGCTCAACGTCTCACGCCGACGGCAAATTCACCTGATGTCCCCAATACCTGGCAGAGCCAGGTAAGCCCGCCCATGCGACAGAAAACATCGCAGCGCACGATGTTTTGCAATTTCTTGCATTTTTTCGCTGCCAATTACAAAACGCATCCTGCACAATGCGGCTGCGTAATGAACGACGTGTCCTTCGTTTACACGCGCGAAGCGTGAACGCAGGCACCTGTACGGGCGGGGACGGGAGAAATGCAAAAGAACATGGTGTGGGCTGTCAACGCGAAGTCCGTTGTCGCTGGCGAACGCCCCCACGTAACAGCGCTGATCGCGCTGGCGCTGGCGGTTTCGTCGGCATTGAGCGGCTGCAGTTCGTTGTACACGGAAGGCGCGGTCGCGGGCGCCGGTGTCGCGGGCGCCGCGGTCGCCAACAAGGTCACCAGCAATGCGGCGGTCGCGACCGGTATCGGTCTTGGCGCGGTCGCCGCCGCGCGCGCCGGTGTGCAGTACTCGGAGCGCGTGGTTCACACGAATACGCAGAACAGCATCGCGCAGGCGGCCGGTCCGCTCGAGGTCGGCACGGTCGCCCCGTGGAGCATCACCCACTCTTTCCCAATCGAAGACGACGAACACGGCCGCGTGACCGTCAGCCGTCTGATCAGCACCGGCCCGCTCGACTGCAAGGAAATCGTCTTTTCCGTCGATCAAAACGCAACGCGCGACAAGCCCGCGAGCAGCGCGTTCTACATCGCATCGGTTTGCCGTGATGGTAAGGACTGGCGTTGGGCATCGGCCGAACCCGCCACCGAGCGCTGGGGTGCGCTGCAATGAAATTGCGTTCGCTTGGCGTTCCGATGGGTGATCGGATGCGGCTCATCGCGGCCGCCGCGCTATGCGTCGGCGCGAGCCTGCTGGCGAGCGGCTGCGCGTCGATCGGCGCGGCGAGCGGCGCGGCGGCGGGTGTCGCGTCGGGCCTCGTGACCAGCAATCCGGCCGTCGCGCTCGGCGTCGGCGTGGCCGTGCAGGCCGCGACCGACGAAGCGGTCGCGCGCTACATGCGCAGCATGCACAAGGATCAGCAGGATCTGATGGCGGCGCTGGTCGGCACGATGCCGGTCGGCGAAGCGAAACCGTGGTCGGTCAAGCACACCTTGCCGATCGAAAACGGCCACGGCGAGGTGCGCGTGACCCGCGCGTTCAGCTCGGCGCTCGCGCTGTGCAAGGATTTCGTGTTCTCGGTGCAGGACGGCGACGGCCCGAATGCGCCCGAGAGGTGGTTCACCGCGAGCGCGTGCCAGCAGGACAAGGGTTGGAAGTGGGCCACGGCCGAGCCGGCGGTTACACGCTGGGGCAATCTGCAATAAAAGCGGCGAGGTTTTCCTCGCCGCTTTTTTGTCTGAACCGCAGTCGTTTCCGCGGCAACCCAGGCTTAAGACTCCACGTCTTCCAGACTGAAGATTTCGGTCTGGTCGTTATACGAAAAGATCTCGCCGTAACGGCCCCAGTTGATGACCGCGTCGAGCGTCTCTTCCGCCGCGCTGTCCGACAGGAAGTCCTCGAGCTCCTGCTCGAAACGCACGCGCGGCGCGCGATGTCCGGGCCGCTCGTTCAACACCTTCTTGATCCGCGCCGCGAGCGGCACGTGCCGCAGCAGATGCTCGGCGAACATCATCTTCCGTTCCTGCGTGCCGAACTCGGAGAACACGCGCGCCGGCGGCGTCAGGAAAATGTCGCCCTCGCGCACGTCGGCGAAACCGAGGTGCTGCAGCACTTCGGCGATCGGAAACAGATCGTCGACCTCCAGATGCAGCGAGCGCGCGATTTCCGGCATGTCCGCGCGGCCGTGATACGGCGCGGCGGCGAGCGTTTCGATCAGACCGGCCATCAGGTTGGTCGACACGTGCGGCAGCCAGCTACCGAGCTCCAGCCCCTTCTTGGTCTTTTCGTCGGTCTGACGCGCGGTCATCTTCGCGTAGATCTCGTCGACGAGGCGGCGAAATGCCGGGTCCAGACGGTTGCGCGGATGCTTGAACGGCACCTTGATCTCGGCGATCACGCGGCCCGGGTTCGACGACAGCACCAGAATGCGGTCGCACATGAACACCGCTTCCTCGATGTTGTGCGTCACGATCAGCACCGCCTTGATCGGCATGCGCCCCTGCGTCCACAGATCGAGCAGGTCGGTACGCAGCGTTTCGGCGGTCAGCACGTCGAGCGCGGAGAACGGCTCGTCCATCAGCAGCAGCGTCGGATCGACGACGAGCGCGCGCGCAAAGCCGACGCGCTGGCGCATACCGCCCGACAGCTCGCGGGGATACGCGTTTTCGAAGCCGTCGAGGCCGATCAGGTCGATCGCGGCGAGCGCGCGCGTGCGCCGCTCCGACGCACCGACGCCCTGCGCCTCGAGACCGGCTTCCACGTTCTGCAGCACGGTCAGCCACGGAAACAGCGCGAAGGTCTGGAACACCATCGCGACACCCTTGGCCGGACCTGCGAGCGGCTTGCCCATGTACGTGACTTCGCCGTCGGTCGGCTCGATCAGACCGGCGATGATGCGCAACAGCGTCGACTTGCCCGAGCCCGAACGGCCAAGCAGACCGACGATCTCGCCCTCGCGCAGCGACAGATTCGCGTCGTCGAGGACGAGCAGTTCGCCCTGCGTCTTGTTGAAGCCGCGGCACACGTCCTTCACGCGCAGAATTTCCTCACCGAGGCGCGGGGGCTTCGGCGGCGTCTGGATCGGCGCGGCGGTCATAGCAGCTTTAGGATTTTGCATCGCGTTAAGCCTTCATTTCTCAATCTAGACGGAGCTTGCCTTCGGCGTAGGCGTACATCGGACGCCACAGCAGACGGTTGAACAGGGTCACGAACAGGGACATCACGGCGATGCCCACGATGATCTTCGGATAGTCGCCCGCCGCGGTAGTCTGCGCGATATAGGCGCCGAGGCCATGCGCGGCGACCTTGGTATCGCCCCACTGCACGAACTCGGCAACGATGCTCGCGTTCCACGCGCCGCCCGACGCGGTGATCGCACCGGTCACGTAGTACGGAAAAATGCCCGGCAGCATCGCCTGACGCCACCACTGCCAGCCGCGAATGTGGAAATTCTTGGCCGCCTCGCGGTAGTCGTTCGGATACGAGCTTGCACCTGCAATCACGTTGAACAGGATATACCACTGCGTGCCGAGCACGATCAGCGGCGACAGCCAGATGTCCGGATTCAGGTGAAAGCGCACGATCGCGATCACGAATACCGGGAACAGCAAATTCGCCGGGAACGCCGCGAGGAACTGCGCGAGTGGCTGCATCTTTTCCGCGAGCGCGGGGCGCAGGCCAATCAGCACGCCAACGGGCACCCAGATCACGGAAGCGATCGCGATCAGCACGACCACGCGCAGGAGCGTGATCAGGCCCAGCACGAACACGTGGCCGATCTCGTCGAGCGTCACGCCGGTCCGTACATACAGGAACACGCGGTACACCACATACACCGTGGCGAGCAGCACGATCGCCGCCCAGATGAAGTCGCCGAGCTTCGAGTTCTTCTCGCGCTGCGGGATGTGAAAGCGCGGCGCGCTGAACGCCGGCAGTTGGAAGCGCACCCGAGCCGCGCGCGCGAACATCCAGCCGAGCGGCACGAGCAACCGGTGAATCAGCCGCGTGCGGCGGATCAGGTCGAGCAGCCACGATTGCGGCGCATCGCCCGAACTCGTGAACTCCATGCGGAACTTGTCCGCCCACGCGACGAGCGGACGGAACAGCAACTGGTCGTAGGCGAGAATCACGACCGTCATCGCGAGGATGACCCAGCCGATCGCGTGCAGGTTCTTGTCGCTGATCGCCTGCGCCAGGTAGGCGCCGATGCCCGGCAGCGTAACTGTATGATTGCCGACCGTGATCGCTTCGGAAGCCACGACGAAGAACCAGCCGCCAGACATCGACATCATCATGTTCCAGATCAGGCCGGGCATCGAGAACGGCACTTCGAGTTTCCAGAAGCGCTGCCATGAAGTCAGATGAAAGCCGCGCGAGACTTCGTCGAGGTCGCGCGGCACCGTGCGCAGCGACTGATAGAAGCTGAACGTCATGTTCCACGCCTGGCTCGTGAAGATCGCGAAGATCGCGGCGAGTTCGGCGCCGAGCACGCGGCCCGGGAACATCGCGAGGAAGAACGTCACCGTGAACGAGATGTAGCCGAGCACCGGCACCGACTGCAGGATGTCGAGGATCGGCACCAGCACGAGACCGGCGCGGCGGCTCTTGGCGGCCAGCGTCCCGTAGACCAGCGTGAAGATCAGCGACGCGACCATCGCCGCGAGCATGCGCAGCGTGGTGCGCATCGCGTACTCGGGCAGGTTGGCCGGATCGAGCGAGATCGCCTGCGTCTTTAGCGTCGACATCGGCGCGAGCGTCTCGTGAAAGCCGATCGACGCCATCGCGATCAGGCAGATGATCAGCGGGAACGCGACGAAGTCCCAGCGGTTGGGCAACACGCGCCATGCCGATGCATTGGCGGTGCGGTTCAGGTTGAAGCTGAAATCCATCAGATGCCCTCCCTCTTCAAACAGGCATTCGAACGCTCGAAGGAGGCCGCGGCTGCTCCGCGGCGGTCTATGGGTCGGTCCGGAAAGCGGAAATCAGGCATGGCAAAACGCGCGTGCGTGGTAAATCGTTAGCGTTGGAGACACATGGGCCGGCAATGGACAGCTTCGTGAACGCGTCGCCCACGACCACCACCATCACGCCGAACTCCTGTCGCCGCGGGCGCCGCCCGAGGGCTGGCGGGCTTTCCTCGTTTTGGACGGCACGACACTACACCATCCTATGTTTCAGGCACAACCTTTCGCCGCAAATTGCGATACGGCCTCGCGAGGCCGTGGCGTAAGGCTTCAGCAAGCCCCGGCACGCGTCGCCGCGCCGCACTGTACTCTGCTGCCGCGTGCTTCAGCGTGACACGTCGCGAGGCCGTCTCGCGGCGTGGCGCGCAAGCCACATCGGCGCGTCGCCCCGGCCGTCGTCGCTCGATCGCTTCATTGGCCCGCACAGCTATCAAGAAAGCGGCGCGGCTGCCGTTAAGAATCTGATCGGCGCGGCATATGCAGGCGGCATCCCAGCAATAACGGTGGCATCGTGCTCCGCGACGGTTAAAATCGGGAAACGGCGTACCTGTTTATCAGCGGTTCATCCCGGACATGGCGACGGCGCAGCGCACCTCGCTCGCGACGGGACGAAACCGCAGCTGATGCAGATAACGACACAGCGTTGAGAGCGCGCTGCCCACGAACGAGCAAGTTGCATGTCACAGCCAGACGGATCAGAGGGTCGATGAACAGGACAACCTTGCGCCAGGTAGCCGGGCCGGTCAGCTTCGTGCTGATCGTACTCGTCTGCTGGTTCGTGGCTGGCATGGTCGCGGACCGGATGGTACAGCAAGAGCTGGACGCGGCGTTGCACACGCAGCGGCAAATGTCCACGTCGATCGTCGACAACATGGCTGAAGTGATTGCCAGCGACCTCGCGATGTCCCGCGCCATTCCCGCAACCATGGCCGAAATGGACGTGGTCCAGCGTGCCCTCGTGCAATCGCAGAATTATGCCGTGAACAGCGAGGCGGCGGAACCCGCCTTGCGAACCGCCTTGCTCAAGGATCCGAAGATGGCCGGGGTCAGCAGGTTCCTGCACGAAGCGCAGGGCTTCTCCGGGCTCGATCAGGTCTGGATCGTCAACGCGAACGGCATCTGTGTTGCGTCGAGCGGCACGATGTCGAACCCCGAGGGTGCCCAGCAATCGTTCGTCGGCGTGGACATGCGCGCGCGCGGCTATCTGACCAACGCGCTGCTCGGCGCATTCTCCGAAGCCTACGGCGTGGGTCGCGCGAGCGGCGAGCCGGGCATCTTCATCGCCGCGCCGGTGTACGCGGACGGGCTGCTGGTCGGCGCGGTGGTCGCGAAGGTCGGCATCGCGCGGTTGCGCCACTGGGTCGCGCACGCGGGCACCTTCGTGTCCGACGACAACGGCGTCATCATCATGGCGCACAACAGCGCGCTCGAAGGCCACGCGTTGCCGAACTCGCGCGTCACGCTGATGAGCCCCGCCGAGCGGCGCATCATCTACCGCCGGGACACGTTCCCCGACATGCTGATCCGCGAAGACACGCAAGTGCGTGAGCAGGCGCCGTGGGTGCCGGCGTCGGTCGCCGCGCAGCTGTTCGGCATGATCGAACAGCCGGCCCCGGCGCTCTATCAGAACCGCGGCGGCCTGAACTCGGGGCTCTCCGCGCACCTGGTCGATCCGCTCGCCGCGTGGCCGGAACTGCTGCGCAACCACAAGCGCGACCACCTGCTGGTGTTCCTGACATTGGCCGGCACCGTCGCGCTCGCGTGGGTGATCACCGTGTCCTACGTGCGCGAGCGGCGCCACCATCGCGCGACACGCGATCTCGCCGAGCAGTTGCAGTCGGCCAATACGCTGCTGTCGGCGGAGGCGCGGCACGATGCGTTGACCGGCGCGCTGTCGCGGCGCTATTTCCTCGACCTGCTACGCCACGAGATCGATCGCGCGCATGCGGGGCGCGAGCCGCTGTGCATGGCGATCGCCGATCTCGACCACTTCAAGCAGATCAACGACCGCTTCGGCCACGCCGCCGGCGACCGCGCGCTCGAACATTTCGTCGATACGTGTCGCGCCGAGCTGCGTGGCTCCGACGCGGTCGGCCGGCTCGGCGGCGAAGAGTTCGGCCTGCTGCTGCCGGCCACCGATCTGACGGGCGGGCGCGAAGTCGTCGAGCGTCTGCGGCTGCGGTTGAAAGCGGTGCCCTCGCCGAAGCTGCCGGCCTCGGCGGGGCTGAGCGTGAGCATCGGCATCACCGAACTGTCGCCCGACGATCTGCCCGAGCGTCTCATGAGCCGCGCCGATACCGCGCTGTATGCGGCGAAGACCGGCGGGCGCGACCGCACCGAAGCACTGCCGCCCGACGATACGGCGCCGCCTACGCGCACCGCGGTGAATGCCTGGTGAATGCCTGACGCTCGCCGAAATATTCAGCACGCGACGGTATCGCCCTCTCCGCTCAGCCAACCCACGCCGACACCCTGCCCCGCGCTGAAAACGACGCCGAGCCTCCCGCAACGAAGCAGGTATCATCAATCCTGATATCGGATTGTCACTACCGCACTAACGGGAGATTCGCATGAAGGGAAATCTGGTGATCGTCTGTCGCGATCACGACGCTGATGCTTTCGACCATCTGCTCGCCGAATACGGCGCGTTCCAGACGCGTCTGTCGTCGACCGCGTGGTATCTGAAACTGGAGGTTGCGCCGGAACTGATTCAGGAGGAAATACTCGCGCGCCTCGGCAAATATACGACGCACTATATTTTCGAGGCGGAATCGGTGACGTGGAATACCGTCGATAGCGAAACGGCGAACGCGTTGAATACGCTGTTTTCGGACTGAGCTCTCGCCGCTCGCGATGCCGACGCCTCGCGCGCGCATCGCGACTCCAACACCCTGCTTCTACCAGGCGTTTTCCGAGGCGGTCGCGACCCGCGGCAGCACGTCGAACGGAAAACTCATCAACACCCGCAAACCGCGGCCGCCATGATTGCCGATTTCCCATTCACCGCCCGCGCGCCGCACGAGCCGCTCGACGATCGCAAGGCCCAGCCCGCTATGGCCGTTGCCGCCTCGCGCCGGATCGAGCCGCACGAACGGCCGGCTCGCGTTGATCAGGTCCTGGGCGGCGATGCCCGTGCCGTTGTCGCTAATTGATAGCGTAAAGCTCTGCGGCGTGCGCGCGGTCGCGACGACCACCGGCGGCGCCCCATACGCATGCGCGTTGTCGATCAGATTCGACAGAATCCGGTCGAGCGTGGCCGCCGGCAGCAGAAATGACGGCCCGGCGTTCAGTTCCGTGTGCACGGTCGGCGCACTGGTGGCCACCGCCCGATAGCTGCGCACGACACGCTCGCACTGCGCATCCACTTCCACGGGTTCGCTGCGGTCCGCGCCGTCGTGCGCGAACAGCAGGAACTGCTCGACGATATGCGTCATCGAATCGACGTCGCGCACGACGCCGTCGCGCGTCTTCGCGTCGTCCATCATTTCGGCGCGCAGCCGCAGACGCGCGAGCGGCGTCTTCAGGTCATGCGCGACACCGGCAAGCATCACCGCGCGATCGTTCTCGGTGCGCGCGACTTCCTGCACCATCTGATTGAAGCCATGGGTGAGTTGCCGCAACTCGCGCGGCCCGCGCTCGGGCACCGGCGGCACCGGCAGCCCGCGACCGAAGCGCGCCACCGCCTGCGCGAGCAAGCGCAGCGGCCGCTGTAGCGCCCAAGCAGCGAACAGCGCCGCCATCACCGCAAACGAGAAAATGATGACGAGCCACAAGACCGTGCGGTCGAGCGAGCGCGGCATGCGCAGCGGCTGCACCGGCACGACGATCCAGTTCTGATCGGTCACGGCGCGCACCCATAGCATGGGCGGAGCGCCGGGTGGACCGACGCGCACCTGGGTGTCGGCCGGCATGCGGTCGCGCACGTCCTCGACGAAACGCGCGAGCGGCGGCGGCATGTTCGCGCTGGCCGCCGGCACGTCCGGGCTCGCCGGGTCGACCAGCTTCACACGCGACGGCAGCGGTTGATCCGGTGTGCGGGCGACGTGCTGACGCACCGCGTCGACGAGGAAGGTCGCTTCCTCGACCGCGTAGCGCGTTTGCAGTTGCGAACGTTCGAGTCGCATCAGCGCATACCACGCGAAATGCGACAGCAACAGCACCGCGACGACGAGCAGCGCGAGCCGCCCGAACAGCGAATCAATGGGCCGACGCATGCTGCTCGCCGTCCGGCACGAACACGTAACCGCGGCCGCGCACGGTCTGGATGAAGCGCGGCGTGGATGGATCGGTTTCGAGAATGCGACGCAGGCGCCACACCTGCACGTCGATGCCGCGGTCGGTGCCGTCGTACTCGGGACCGTGCAGCAGTTCCAGCAGGCGCTCGCGCGTGAGCGTGCGCATGGGGTGATTGACGAAAATCTTCAGCAGCGCGAACTCGCTGCCCGACAGCGCGAGCGGCTTGTCTTCGAGATGCAGCGTACGCGACTGGAAATCCAGCGTGAAGCGGCCGAAGCTGAACGGCTCGCGCTGCTCGGGCGCGGCCGCCGACGGCAGCGTGCGGCGCCGCCGCAGCACCGCCTGCACGCGCGCGAGCAGTTCGCGCGGATTGAACGGTTTGCCGAGGTAATCGTCCGCGCCGAGTTCGAGCCCGACGATACGATCGACGTCGTCCGCACGCGCGGTCAGCATGATGACGGGGATATCGTCGCCCGACGCACGCAGCTTGCGCAGCGCGGTGAGGCCGTCCACGCCGGGCATCATCAGGTCCAGCACGATGAGGTCGGGGCGCTCGCGCTCGAGGCGCCGTTCGAGCGAGCCCGCGTCGTGCAGCACCGAAACTTCGATGCCCTGACGGGCGAGATAGTCGCGCAACAGATCGCGCAGTTCGACGTCGTCGTCGACGACCAGGATTTGAGTAGCCATGGAATGAAGTTTAACGCGCAGCCAAAAGGGATTTCGTTTTCCAAACGGTCTGAAGGGTTACCGGGTGTTACGGTGAAAGCCACACGTAATTGCTGGTAATAGCGGCGTCCGGGCGCGTAACACAGCGGCGCACCCGGTTCTCTACGCTGTGCCTTACCGAGTGCAGGCAGTCCAAAGACCGGTTGCTTCGTCGGCTATTCCATTACAAGGAGCCTCATATGTCCACCAAAAAGATGTCGCGCGTTCTCGCCGTTGCTGCCACCGCTCTCGCCATCGGCGCGGGCGCCGCTTACGCCGCCCAACCCGCCGAGCAGGCGCACGGCGGGCCCGGCGGCTGGCATGGCCACTTCATGAAGGAACTGACCCAACTCCACGACCAGTTGAAGCTGAACGCGGATCAGGAAAAGCTGTGGCAAAACGCGCTCGATACGATGAAGCAGAACCACGAAGCGATGCGCGCCAACCACAAGCAGGTTCAAGACCAGTTCAAGGCCGCACAGCAACAGCCGATCCTCGATCTGAACGCGATGGCCGCGACGCATCAGCAGATCGAGCAGAAGGACGCGCAACTGCGTCAGCAAACCACCGACGCGTGGCTGAAGTTCTATAACGGCCTGAACGACCAGCAGAAGACCACCGTCAGCACGGCGCTGAAGCAGCGCTTCGCGCGGATGGAGCAGCGTCACGAGAAGATGCGCGAGCGCTGGGAGCATCACAAGGGTGCCGCGTCGGCGCCGGCCGCCAATCAATAAGCGGCGCATTCGCGAGGCGGACCAGGGAGGGCGCCTCGCTAATAGAAAAACGCCACGGAAGAGGTTTTCCGTGGCGTTGCTGTTTGGCGCTGCTCGCCGCTCGATCGGCGGCCCGCGCGAATCAACTGCTTGAATCAGCCGTTCAACTGACCCAGATCGAACAGCAGCACTTCCGCGTCGTCGCCCTTTTCCAGCGTCACCGTGTCGACGTCGCTGAGCTTCGCGGCATCGCCCGCCTCGAGCACCGTGCCGTTCACGCTCAGCGTGCCGCGCGCGACGTGCAGATAGGCGAGGCGCCCCGCCGGCAGCGCGAACGTCGCGTGTTCGGCGCCGTCGAACAGTCCCGCGTAGATCGACGCGTCCGCATGGATCGTCACCGAGCCGTCACGGCCGTCGGGCGACGCGATCACGCGCAGGCGGCCGCGCTTGCTGTCGGCGTCGAAGCGCTTTTCCTCGTAGCCGGGCTGGTCGCCCGCGCGGCGCGGGATGATCCAGATCTGCAGCAAGTGCGCGAGTTCGTCGCGCGACGCGTTGAACTCGCTATGCTGCACGCCGGTGCCCGCGCTCATGCGCTGCACGTCGCCGGGACGGATCGTCGAGCCATTGCCCATGCTGTCGCGATGCGCGAGCGCGCCTTCGAGCACATACGTGACGATCTCCATGTCGCGATGCCCGTGCGCGCCGAAACCCTGACCGCCGGCGATGCGGTCTTCGTTGATCACGCGCAGCGGCCCGAAGTGCACGTGCTCGGGGTCGCGGTAATCGGCAAACGAGAAGCTGTGATACGAGTCGAGCCAGCCGTGGTTGGCGTGACCGCGTTCTGCGGAGCGGCGAATCTCGATCATGGAAAGTCTCCCGGTAAGTAGTCAATCAGAGCGATGTTGGGAATGTAGGGGTTGCGCCCCCCCATAACAATCGTGCGCAACCGCACCGCAGCGTTCCATCGCTGCATGCAATCGCGCGACCGGCGAGCCCATCGCGCGGAAAGCCCGGCGCCCGGATGCCCGGGGCCCGGCAGCCCGGCGCCCGCAAAACCGCGCCGGCGTCGCGCACGCACAACGCGTTGCACGGCGTCTTGCCGCTCGATGCCGCGCTGCGCTGGCAGCTTGCCGCTCTTCGGGTAAAATACCGCGCTTTTCAAGCCGCGTGGACGTCCCGCGGGACGTGCAGGCCGCGCCGGCAAGCCTCGGCGGGCGGGCCGCAACCGGTGCGCGACGGGCTTCGACTCGGCACCAAACCGTGCGAGCCACGCCGGATAAGCACCGAACGCGCCGGACCGGCGCGGCACGGCAATTTTGACCGCCTAGAATAGCGACCGTCGGCCCTCGGCCGGTGCTCGTCGAGTCGTGTCATTACGACGATCAGTTTGATTCAGGAGAAACATGAAGAAGTTCGCACTGTGCGTGGCTCTGGCAGTCATGGCCACCGGCGCGATGGCGAAAGAATGGAAAACGGTGCGCATCGGGGTCGACGCCAGTTATCCGCCATTCGAATCGAAGGCGCCTGATGGCGACATCGTCGGTTTCGATGCCGATCTGACCCGCGCGCTGTGCGCGAAGATGAACGTGAAGTGCGTGTGGGTCGCGCAGGATCTCGATGGCATCATCCCGGCGCTGAAAGCTCGCAAGTTCGACGCGATCATTTCCTCGCTGAGCGTCACCGACAAGCGCCGCGAGCAGATCGACTTCTCCGACAGGATGTTCGACGCGCCCGCCCGCATGATTGCGAAAACCGGTTCGCCGCTTCGGCCCACCCCTGAATCGCTGAAAGGCAAGCACGTCGGCGTCGAGCAGGGTTCGACGCAGGAACAGTACGCGAAGGCCTGGTGGGAGTCGAAGGGCGTGCTCGTCGTGTCGTACCAGAATCAGGACCAGGTGTACGCGGATCTCGCGTCGGGGCGCCTCGACGCCGCGCTGCAGGACGAAGTGCAGGCCGACGCCGGCTTTCTGAAGACGCCGCGCGGCAAAGGGTTCTCCTGGGCCGGTCCGGAAGTGAAGGATCCGCAGACGATCGGCGAAGGCACCGCGATCGGTCTGCGCAAGGGCGATGTCGAACTGAAGGCGAAGTTCAATCAGGCGCTCGCCGAGGTTCATCAGGACGGCACGTTCAAGAAGCTCGAAAAGCAGTACTTCGATTTCGACATTTATCCTGGCCGTTGAGCGAAACAGGCAGGATACTGCGTGGTAAGCCGGCTCGTGCCGGTGGCGGTGAAAGCGGCAACGAAGGTGGCGACACCAGGCAGTAGATTCAAAACAATCCGAGACGAAAGTCCCACAAGCGCGCTGCAGGAGCACCAACGTTTCTGCAGCATGATTTGCACAGCGGCACGCTGTGCGCCGCGGATCACGGCGAGCCAGGCGCTCGTCCCCGACGCGGCGCTACGCGGACCGCGTCTTTCGCGGTGCGCGTAGCGCATCGTCGTGGACTACCTATGTTCCTTCAAGGCTACGGCCCGCTGCTTCTCAGCGGCACCTGGCAAACCGTCAGGCTGGCGGTGTTCTCGCTCGCGCTCGCGTTCGTGCTCGGCCTGCTCGGCGCGGCGGCGAAATTGTCGAAGAACCGTCTGTCGAACGGCATCGGCACGGTGTATACGACGCTCGTGCGCGGCGTGCCCGATCTCGTGCTGATGCTGCTGCTGTTCTATAGCATCCAGATCTGGCTGAACAACCTGACCGACGCGCTCGGCTGGGAGCAGATCGACATCGACCCGTTCGTGGCCGGCGTCGCGGTGCTCGGCTTCATCTACGGCGCGTACTTCACCGAGACGTTCCGCGGCGCGTTTATCGCGGTGCCGCGCGGCCAGCTCGAAGCGGGCGCCGCCTACGGCATGACGAGCTGGCAGGTGTTCTCGCGCGTGATGTTCCCGCAAATGATGCGCTTCGCGCTTCCGGGCATCGGCAATAACTGGCAGGTGATGGTCAAGGCGACCGCGCTCGTGTCGATCATCGGTCTCGCCGACGTCGTCAAGGCCTCGCAGGACGCCGGCAAGGGTACCTTGCGGTTCTTCTTCTTTACCCTGCTCGCGGGGGCGATCTATCTCGTCATCACCACCGTGTCGAACTTCGTGCTGATGTACCTCGAAAAGCGTTACTCGACCGGCGTGCGAAAGGCGGATCTATGATCGAGATCATTCAGCAATACTGGCGCAACTATCTGTTCACCGACGGCTATCGCTTCACCGGCGTCGCAATCACGTTGTGGCTGCTGGTCGTGTCGATCGGCCTCGGCTTCTGCCTGTCGGTGCCGCTCGCGGTCGCGCGCGTGTCGAAGAAGAAATGGCTCGCGGGCCTCGTGTGGCTCTATACGTATATCTTCCGCGGCACGCCGCTCTACGTGCAGCTGCTGCTGTGCTACACGGGTCTCTACAGCCTCGAGATCATCCGCAACAACGAGCTGACCAACGCGTTCTTTCGCGACGGCATGCACTGCACGCTGCTCGCGTTCACGCTGAATACCTGCGCGTACACGACCGAAATCTTCGCGGGCGCGATCAAGGCGACGCCCTACGGCGAGATCGAAGCGGCGCGCGCGTACGGCATGTCGTCGTTCACGCTGTACCGGCGCGTGATTCTGCCGTCGGCGCTGCGCCGCGCACTGCCCTACTACAGCAACGAAGTGATCCTGATGCTGCACGCGACGACCGTCGCGTTCACGGCCACGGTGCCGGACATCCTGAAGATCGCGCGCGACGTGAACTCCGCGACGTACCAGTCGTTCAATGCGTTCGGCATCGCCGCGCTGCTGTATCTGTGTATTTCTTTCGCGCTCGTGTGGCTGTTCCGCCGCGCCGAGCGTCGCTGGCTCGCTTACCTGCGGCCGCAAGGCAAGTAACTGCGCGTCCCTGGACAAGCAAGCTCGTTAAGGATCCTGATGAACTCCAAGAAGCAGAAGCTCTTCGTCGACGAGCTTCACAAAAAGTACGGCGACAACGAAGTCCTCAAGGGCGTGTCGCTGAAAGCCAATGCCGGCGACGTGATCAGCGTGATCGGTTCGTCCGGTTCGGGCAAGAGCACGATGCTCCGCTGCATCAACTTTCTCGAACAGCCGAACGCGGGGCGCATTTTCGTCGACGGCGAGGAAGTGCGCACGCAGACCGCCAGGGACGGCGCGTTGCGCGTGTCGGACCCGAAGCAGTTGCAGCGTGTGCGCACCAAGCTTTCGATGGTGTTCCAGCACTTCAACCTGTGGTCGCACATGAACGTGCTCGAGAACATCATCGAGGCGCCGGTGCATGTGCTCGGTCTGAAGCGCAAGGAGGCCGAGGACCGAGCGCGCGAGTATCTGGAGAAGGTCGGGCTCGCGCCGCGTCTCGAGAAGCAGTATCCGTCGCATCTGTCGGGCGGCCAGCAGCAGCGTGTCGCGATTGCGCGGGCGCTGGCGATGCACCCCGACGTGATGCTGTTCGACGAGCCGACCTCCGCGCTCGACCCGGAGCTCGTCGGCGAAGTGCTGAAGGTAATGCAGAAGCTCGCCGAGGAGGGCCGCACGATGATCGTCGTCACGCACGAAATGGGCTTCGCGCGCAACGTGTCGAACCACGTGATGTTTCTGCACCAGGGCCGCGTCGAGGAAGAAGGCCATCCCGACGAAGTGTTCAGGAACACGAAGAGCGAACGTCTGAAGCAATTCCTGTCGGGCAGTCTCAAGTAATAAAATTACTCGCGACTTATGATGCGAATGGCATGGAAAATGTAGTCAATGTAGTTTTACAAGGCGCTTACGAGCGCCTTTTTCGTTTTCACCATGTCCTTCCGCCCGGCCATTCGAACGACGAAAAAGCGCCGAAAATCCCACAAAACGGGCCGTTCAGGCCGAGTTTTCGCCCTAACCTGCCACTTTTGACTCGTCAATAGTGACAATCCTTAATACGACCCCTTCCAAGCCGCGATTCCCTTGCCGGACAAGGCTTTGCGCCTTTTCCCGAGGAACTCCTTCGGGTCCCAGCCCACATTCGTATTGCAATTTGGCGACACCCCCTGTTGGCGGTACTAATTTCTTCTCCCAGTTAAAGTTATTTTTGATAAATTGGTAACCAAAGTACCAAAACAAAGTTGATTAAAAGTAGTTTCACTTCAAAACACAGAGGAGAACCGGTCGGCGTGGGATCGGCATGACGCAAAGATAGCTCGACGCTACATGTCATGGCAGGAGAATCCCTATCCACCCGCCACTCTCCCCTGGTACCGCTTTCTGTTCGGTGCTTATCGCGTCCGAACACCACTCGCAGTACTGGGTTTCTTTTTTTTGACAGGGTATGGAGGAGAAGATGAAGAAAGCTTTGCTCGTCGCTGCGCTGATGTCGGCCGGCGTTGTTGCACACGCTCAGAGCAGCGTCACGCTGTATGGCCGTTTGGATGCAGGTCTCGAGTACATGTCGGGCGTCCCGACCGGCGCTAACGCCAACGGCGCGGCCAACACCAGCTCGAACCGCTTCAAGGCGGAAAGCGGCGACTGGGGCACCAGCCTGTGGGGCATGAAGGGTGTCGAGGACATCGGCGCCGGCAACAAGATCCTGTTCCAGTTGGAAGGCTCGTTCAACACGATGACGGGCGCAGGTCCTGGCGGCG
Source organism: Paraburkholderia sp. Cpub6 (assembly GCF_014201065.1). Classification (NCBI taxonomy): domain Bacteria; kingdom Pseudomonadati; phylum Pseudomonadota; class Betaproteobacteria; order Burkholderiales; family Burkholderiaceae; genus Paraburkholderia; species Paraburkholderia sp. Cpub6. Next base: position 198,806 of record NZ_JACHDM010000001.1, on the reverse strand, counting down.
GCGGTCTCTTCAATCGCTGGGCAACGGTCGGTATTTCGAACAACCAGTACGGTACGTTCACGATGGGCCGCATGCTCTTCATCTCCAACGGCGTGTGGGACTTCGACCCGTTCGGTCAGTCGAACTGGTCGTCGGCATCGCTGGTGCGTGGCCGCAACTGGCCGCAGTCGAGCAACAACTTCGCGTACCAGTCGCCGAAGATCGCAGGCTTTGACTTCTACGGTCAGTACGCGCTGTCGAACGCGACGAGCTGGAACGGTAACGGCTCGACGCCGCAAGGTCGCGAAGCTGGCGCGCAGGTCACCTACACCACCTCGCTGTTCCAGATCCGCGGTCTGTACGACGAAATCCGCAACCCGACGACCGGTGGGTTGTGGGGCGGGCCGGTTCACAACAACGGCATCAATACGGATAACCTGGCCAACGGCGTGTTCGCGGCATCGCGCGAGTACTCGGCTCTGCTGAACGTGTTCCTCGGCCAGTTCAAGATTCAGGCCGCTTACCAGGCGGTCCGTTCGGCAGGCGCAACGGGCGTTCTGCCCGGTCAGCCGACCACGCTCGATCACGAATGGGGCGGTGTGACGTGGCAGGCAACGCCGGCTGCAGCGCTGATCGCGGCGGTCTACCACGTGAACGGCAACAACGGCGCGGGCAATGCGACGATCTACACGGTTGGCGGTTCGTACAACCTGTCGAAGCGCACGCTGCTCGACCTGCAGGCCGCGACGGTGCGCAACAGCCGTAATGCTAACTTCGGTCTGAACGCGAACAATGCGGGCTTCGCCGCTGCAACGGACAACCCGTTGCAAGGCCGCCAGCAAACCGGCGTGTACGCAGGTATCCAGCACTCGTTCTAATCGAACGGTCCGCCCCGAGGGTCATCCCTCGGGGTGTAACACGAGTTTCTTCGAGAGAATCTTTTTCACGCTGCTGCGAGAGGCGCGTATCGGTGCGATATCCGCAAGGGTATTGCACCGTTTTTTATTCGGCGCACGGTTTTTGCCGTTGCGCGCACCGGGCCGGTGCGTGATTGCGTCGGCTTATACCGCTGCTTCGTTCTCTTCGCCGGTACGGATTCGGATCACGCGCTCGACGTCCGCGACGAAGATCTTGCCGTCGCCGATCTTGCCGGTACGCGCCGCGCCGATGATCGCGTCGATGACCTGATCGCACTGGCTGTCCGCGACCACGACTTCGATCTTCACTTTCGGCAGAAAGTCGACCACGTATTCCGCACCACGATAGAGCTCGGTATGCCCTTTCTGGCGGCCGAACCCCTTGACCTCGGTAACGGTCAGGCCGGTGAGGCCGACTTCCGCGAGGGCCTCGCGCACTTCGTCGAGTTTGAACGGTTTGATGACTGCGGTGATGCGCTTCATGGCGAACCTCGTCTCTTGATGGGAAGAGTGGAAAGGAAAAGGATGATTTTTATTCTACGCCGCGCCGGATGCATTGCGGCATCCGCGCGCGGGTGTCGTCTTTCACTCCACCGGTTCGGTGTAGCGCGACGTGATCGGATAACGCCAGTCGCGGCCGAACGCGCGATGCGTGACGCGAATGCCGATCGGCGCCTGACGGCGCTTGTACTCGTTGATCTTGATCAGGCGCGTGACGCGCTTCACGTCGTCGACCTGATAACCCGCCGCGATGATCTCCGCGAGCGAACGGTCCTCCTCCATATACATGCGCATGATCGCGTCGAGTACTTCGTATTCGGGCAGGCTGTCCTGGTCGGTCTGGTTCTCGCGCAGCTCAGCGGACGGCGCGCGCGTCAGAATCCGCTCCGGAATCACGTCGCGCGTCGCAAACGTGGTGGCCGCGTTGCGATAGCGGCACAGCCGGTACACGAGCGTCTTCGCGATGTCCTTGATCACCGCGAAGCCGCCGGCCATGTCGCCGTACAGCGTGCAATAGCCGACCGCCATCTCGCTCTTGTTGCCGGTGGTCAGCACGATCGAGCCGAACTTGTTCGACAGCGCCATCAGCAGCGTGCCGCGAATGCGCGCCTGAATGTTCTCTTCGGTCGCATCTTCGGCGCGGCCCGCGAACTCCTTGGCGAGCGAGCCGCGGAACGCGTCGAACATCGGCGCGATCGCGATCTCATCGTAGCGCACGCCGACGCGGCGCGCCATCTCGGCGGCGTCGCTGGTCGAGATATCGGCCGTGTAGCGCGACGGCATCATCACCGCGCGTACCTTGTCGGCGCCGAGCGCATCGCATGCAACGGCCAGCACGAGCGCCGAATCGACGCCGCCCGACAGACCGATCAAAACACCAGGAAAACCGTTCTTGCCGATGTAGTCGCGCACGCCCATCACGAGCGCCGCGTAGACCTGCGCTTCGATCGACTGCTCCGGCGCGATCGCGGCCGGCAGCGGCGTGCCAGCGTCGAACTCCACGACAGCCGTGGCTTCCTCGAACTGCGCGAGCTTCGCGACGAGTTCGCCCCGCGCGTCGAGCACGAACGAACCGCCATCGAACACGAGTTCGTCCTGGCCGCCGACCATGTTCACGTAGACCATCGGAATACCGGTTTCGCGAATGCGCGCGCGCAGGATGTCGAAGCGGACCGCTTCCTTGTTCAGGTGGTACGGCGAGCCGTTCGGAATCAGCAGCACCTGCGCGCCCGCGGCCTTTGCCATCTGCGCGGCCGACGCATGCCACGCGTCCTCGCAGATCACGACACCGTACTTGACGCCGTCGAGTTCGAACACGAACGGCTGCGGATCGGAGGCGAAGTAGCGTTTCTCGTCGAACACTTCGGTGTTCGGCAGATCCTGCTTGCGATAGGTGCCCTTCACTTCGCCGTCGACGATCAGCGACGCCGCATTGAACGTATCGACTGGCGGCACGCCGCGCTCGATCGGCGCGTTTGCATTACCATGGCCGTTCGCCGGGCGGGGCGCGAGGTTGTCCGACCCGTCGCGCAGCGGATGGCCGACGATCACATGCAGACCGGTGAACGGCTTCAACTGTGCGGCGAGATCGGCCAACGCGGCCGCGCTGGCGGTGTAGAACGCGGGGCGCAGCAGCAGGTCTTCGGGCGGATAACCCGACAGCGCGAGTTCAGGCGCGACCAGCAGCTTCGCACCATCGCTGTGCGCGGCGCGCGCGGCGGCGACGATCTTCGCGACGTTGCCGGCGAAGTCGCCGACGGTGACATTGATTTGAGCAAGAGCGATTCGGGTCTTCATGGCAGGATCGACAGGCAAGCCTTCACGGCTCGCGGTACCGCGGCTCGATGGCTCGACGGGATTGAACAAACCGGATAAACGAACTCAACGAACGACGTGGCAGCTTCAGTTTCAGAGCGCCGCGCCGGTCATTGCATACAGTCACTCAGATTGAACCAGCAACGTATCGATTATCGCACGGGCATTCTGGCCTCGCCCTCCGAGGTGGACGCCGCCGAGTGGAACGCCCTCCTCGCCGCGCAGCCGCAGCCCACGCCGTTTTTGCGGCACGAGTTTCTGAGCGCGCTCAACGCGACGCAATGCGCGGTTCCCGACACCGGTTGGGCGCCGCAATTCGTCACGCTGACCGACGCGCGCACGGGCATGCTCGCGGCGGCGGCGCCCGTCTATCTGAAGGGACACTCGTACGGCGAGTACGTGTTCGACTGGGCCTGGGCCGACGCGTACAAGCGCAACGGCCTGCCCTATTACCCGAAGCTGCTGTGCGCGGTGCCCTTCACGCCGGTACAGGGCAACCGGCTGCTGTCGGCGAACGAGCATGCGTTGCGCCATCTCGCGGCCACGTTGATGGCGTTCGCCGAGCAGGCCGAGGTGTCGTCGCTCCATGTGCTGTTTCCGACGCAGAGCGAAGCGGACGCCCTCACCGATATCGGCATGATGCAGCGCGAAGGCGTGCAGTTTCACTGGCTCAACGACGGCTATCGCGACTTCGAAGACTTTCTGTCGACGCTCGAACAGAAGAAGCGCAAGAACATCCGCGCCGAACGGCGCAAGGTGCACGAGGCCGGCATCACGATGCGAAGGATCCGCGGCGCAGACATCGAGGATGCCGACTGGCGCTTCTTCAGCAAGTGCTATCGGCAAACCTATCGCGAGCATTTTTCGAGTCCGTATCTGAACCTCGATTTCTTCCGGATGATCGGCGCGTCGATGCCGGAGAATCTGCTGCTCGTGATCGCCGAATATGAAGGCAAGCCGATCGCGAGCTCGCTCGTCGTCTATCAGCGCGACGAGAAAACCGGCGGCACCTTGTATGGCCGCTACTGGGGCGCGCTCGAACACGTGCCGTGCCTGCACTTCGAAACCGCGTACTATCAGCCGCTCGAATTCTGCATCGAAGAAAAGCTCGGCGCATTCGAAGGCGGCGCGCAGGGCGAGCACAAGATGGCGCGCGGCTTTCTGCCCACGGTCACGCGCTCGACGCATTGGCTCGCGCATCCGGCGTTCGCCGATGCGGTCGGCCATTTTCTCGATAACGAAAAAAACAGCATCCACGCGTACGTGGACGAGCTGCGCGAACACAATCCGTTCAAAGGCTAGAAGCGCGGTTATGGCGTGGTTTCTCTATCTGCTCGAATGCTCGGACGGCAGCGTCTATACCGGCATCGCGACCGATGTCGCTGCTCGCTTCGACAAACATCTGAGCGGCACGGGCGCGCGTTATACGCGCTCGCGCAAGCCGGTGCGGGTGCTGGCGTCGTTCGAGCTGGCGGACCGGTCGAGCGCGTCGAGCGCCGAGTATTGGGTCAAGCGGCTCACGGCGGCCGATAAACGGGCGCTGGCGGCCGGGGTGTTCACGCTGCAGTCGGTGTTGCCGGTGGCAGCGGTGAATGACGTCGCGGAAGACGGCGAGCGTTCCGACGGCTGAGTCGAGCTACCCCCTCGCCTCCCGCATCCTCTCCGTCAACAGCCGATGCACCCGCGCCAGCTCGCCTACCACATCTGCTTCCAGCGACGTCAACTGCTCGCGAGCGGGTAACTCGAGCCGCACCGGCCGTAACGTGCGATTCAGCGCGGCCTCGATCGCCGCGCTGATCGCCTCGACCCATTGGTCGAGTTCGCTATGCATGTCGCGACGGTTCGCGGTGAGGCGCAACTGCGTCGCGGTGCCGGCCATCCGTCGCAGCAGGCTCAGCACCGTCAGCGTGACGGTATCGGCCATCGAGTCCTCGAGCTTTTCGAGCCGCACGCGGCCAATCGCTTCTTCCGCGTTGTTGCTGGTGAGGCCCGCGGCGCGGCGCAATTGCTCGATCTCCTTGCCGCCATGCCGAGGCGCGTCGAGCGACGCGCGCAGATACGCGAGATTCGCGCGCACCGCGTCGCCGAGATAGACGCGCACATCGAGCTTCTCGCGCGTCGGCCATAGAAGGAACGTCGCGAGCAGCGCGAGCACGCAGCCGAGCACGTTGTTGCCGAGCCGCGTCAGCGCGAACGCCAACTCGTTGGCGCCCGGCGTCGCGAAGTCGGCGACCAGCACGAAGGTCGGCGTCAGAAACAGCACGAACAGGCTGTAACTGACGGGGCGCAGCGCCATCGTCGCCATCACCAGCGGGAACACCGCGAGCGAGATGCCGAGCGGCGAATGAATCGCATAGCCGATCGCCGCCGCGAGCACGCCGCCGACGATACTGCCCGTCGCGCGTTCGATGCTGCGCGGCCAGGTCGCGGCGATCGACGGCTGCAGGATCAGCAGCGTGGCCATCGTGGCCCAATAGCCGAACGGCAGACCGAGCGCGCGAATCACGACGAAGCCCGCCGTCGTCGTCACGCCGACACGCGCCGCATGGCGCAAGCCGACCGACTGCCACGACAGATTGGCCTTCAGCGTCGACCACGCGCGCGCCGTATAACGCGCGATGCACGCGCTCCACGGCTCCACGTGCACCTCACGCGGCGCGAAATCGACGAGCTCGAAACCGGATTGCAGCTTCACCGGTTCGAGCAACACGCTTTCGAGCCGATGCGCGAGACGCCGCAGACGCGCCTGCGGGTCCGCGAGACGTTCCCAGCGCGCGTCGCCGGTCGCGCTGCCGATGTCGCTGAGCACTTCGCCGATCGCATTGAGCGAGCGCACCGCGCGTTGCGTGCGGCGCGGATCGTCGGGCACTTTCGCGCCCGCGCCCGACACCGCGATCAGATACGCGAACAACGCTTCGCCATCGGTCAGCAAGCCGAGCAACGTGTCGTAGACGGCCGCGCCGCCCGCTTTCGAGGCGGGCACGTTCGCCAGCGCATCGCGCGAACGTTCGAGCGACGCGCGCGCATCGGCGCGAAAGCGCGCGGCATGCGTGGCCCATTCGCGCGGCGCGGCATGTGCGTCGACAAGCCGCGCGCTATCGAATGCGACATCGGCGAGGCGCAGATACACCGCGCGCAACGACGCGCGGCTCGCGCCGAATGGATGAATGCGCCACACCGTCAAGCTCAGCACGATCGCGAACAGGCAGCCGACCAGATAGACGCCGAGAAACGCGACACCCGCGCGCGCGTCGTGCATCGGCCGATCGACCATCACGACGCAGGCGGTCGCCGCGAGGATCGTTACCTGCGACGTGGCCGCGCCCCAGATGCGGCCGAACGCGCCGAGCGTCGTGAACGCGAGCACCGCGAGCGCGGCCCACGCGGCACCCGAGGCGGACGCGAACGCGGTCATGCCGCCGCACAGCGTCGACAGCAGCGCGAAGCTCATCATCGACATGAAGCGCGCGCGGTTCGAGCCGGCGGCATCGGCGAGGCAGGTCCAGAACGCGCCGATCGCCGCCCACGCAAACACCGGATCGTGCAGCACGTTGCCGAGCGCAAGCATCGCCGTCGATGCGCACGCCGCCCTCAAGCCCTCCGACAGATTCGCCTCGCTCGCCGCGAACGACACCATCCAGACCGGCCGCTTGCGATAGATCGCGGTGACGACCGAATGCAGCCGGGTCGACCAGCGCGGCGATGTCGAATGGGACTTGCTGCGGTTCATCATCCGGACCGTGGTTCTTGAAGTGATGGAAACGCGCGTTGATGCCGTGAGTTCGCGCGCGAGGTCGTGCGGCGAATGATAAGGGTTTACACCTAAATATAAAAATGCGTTCCGTTCATCGGAGCGATGCGTTCAGGTTATGCGTGCGAGACGACGCGTGCGAGACGAAGATCGCGGCGTTTTTGCACGGTAGTCGAATGCCGCGCAAATCAGATGAAAAAACCGCGCGGTCCTTGCGGACTCGCGCGGTTTTCGTACTGCATGCAGCAAGCGGATGAACGGCGGCGCGCTTAGTAGCGCTCCGCGGCTAGAAAATCGCGAAAGATTCTCACAAGATATTGATTTCATTGTCATTCCGCGCTCAGTATAGGTCTTCGCCCCCGTCGCCAATCTTACGTTTTTCACTGCGACGCGCTTTTGACGGTCGACTGTATTCAGTCTGGCGTTGCCCGCGAAGCGCTGCCAAGGTCTCGCCTGTGTGCCTCCGGCCTGCCGAGAGACTGCAATCCAAAAGAGAAAAGGGAACCTGTATGCGCATCCCAATCCGTCCGTCTGGACCACTGGTACTGTCGGTAGCCGTCGCGCTTTCCATATCGGGACTTGGCGCACCGCCTGCATCCGCTGCTGGTGCACAGGGCACAAACTCAAACGAAGCGCCCTTCCTGCATGAAAACGATGCGGCAATGACGAAGATGATGACAGACATGTCCATCAAGCCGACTGGCGATGTCGACCGGGACTTCGTCGCCATGATGGTGCCTCATCATCAGGGAGCCATCGACATGGCGCAGGCCGAATTACGCTATGGAGATAACGAGCAATTGCGTCGTCTCGCCCAGGAAATCGTCGTCGAGCAACAGCAGGAAATCGTTGCCATGCGCCTCGCCCTTGGGCAGCCCCTGCCCCCTTCGGCACCCGCTCCAGACCAGCAGCAGCGCGTCCCGTCATCCGCAGACCACACACATTCGATGTCCAACCCTGGCAGGCAGATGAACATGCCGAATCACACGCAACAGGAGCCCAAATGAAACGCACGCCGCTTCTCACCACCGCCCTGACCACAGCGGCACTGACTGCAGCGCAGTTCGCGTGGGCCGGACAGGTACCCGGTTCGTCGTCCGACCCAGACATTGCCGTGAGTCACCGCGACCGGGTCTATGCGGCCGAGCAATTCTCGAATACCGTCTCCGTCGTTGACCCGGCGGACAACAAGATGGTCGGGCTGATTCGTCTGGGCGACCCATCGCCGGGCAACTTCAGCCCATTGTACAAAGGCCAGTTGCTGGTGCACGGCATGGGTTTTTCGCCCGACCACCGGACAATTGCAGTCGTATCCATCGGCTCGAACTCGGTCTCGTTCATCGATACTCAGACGAATGCGGTCAAGCATGTTACGTACGTGGGCCGGTCGCCTCACGAGGCCTTCTTTACACCCGACGGGAAGGAGGTCTGGGTGACCGTGCGCGGTGAAAACTATGTTTCCGTGTTGGACGGTACAACCTTTGAAGAAAAGACCCGGATTACTGTGCCCGCCGGCCCGGGCATGCAAATCTTCTCGCCGGATGGAAAGTATGGCTACGTGTGCTCTTCGTTCAATCCCGAGACGAAGGTCATTTCGGTCGCCGACCACAAGATTGTCGGCACGGTGAAGCAGGCGAGCCCGTTCTGCCCGAACATCGCTGCGACCCCGGACGGCAAGCAGGTGTGGTTGACGCTCAAGGATGTGGGCAAGACTCAGGTCTTCGACGCGCGGCCGCCATTCGCACTTATCAAAACGCTCGACACAGGCCCGATTACGAATCACGTGAACATCGTGCATAACACCAACGGTACGTTCGCCTATGTGACCGTTGGAGGCCTGAATCAGCTCAAGGTGTTCCGGACCAACGACTTCTCGCAGGTCGCGACAATTCCTGTCGGCAGTCTGCCGCATGGTCTATGGCCGTCCGGTGACGGCAGCCGCATCTACGTCGGCCTTGAAAACGCAGACGCGATGACCGCCATCGACACGCTGACAAACAAGGTCATTGCGACCGTACCCATTGGACAGGCGCCGCAGGCCGTAGCCTACGTACCGAATGCGGTCCCGGAAGGAGACGGCACGCAAAACACGCAGCCGCTCGGACTCGCCGGGCAGAGCATTCACCTGGTGCTGGTCCCCGTGGGGTCGGGCAAGCCGGCCGATGCCAGTAGTGCCCCCACGACTGTGGCGTTGTTTGACCAGGGTCTCCTGCAGGTCCTTCAGGCGGCCGTCACCGGTCTGCAACCGAAGCAGCCGTATGTACTGTGCCTTGCAGACAATCCTGATGGCAGCGGCAAGGTAGAGGCGCTAGCGAACTTCATGACCAATCCGGCCGGCTCGGCGATTGTGAATGCGCTTGGTCAGATTCGCCAGTTGGTCACGCCAGGTATGGAGCCTGCTGGCGACAGGCACCGCTACCTTATGATTGCGCCGCAAGTTTCGGGCAAGCCCGGCGCCCCCGTACAGGTGCAGGCAGCACTGAACGCGTCGTAGGCAAGTCTCGATGTCGACGTCACCAGCTCCGACGGAAACCGGACCAGGCAATCAAATGAGTGAGCCAACGAGCAAAATTAGACCGCCCACGGCGCGCGTGAGGTGTGGAATGCACGTCACGTCACGGGGTAGTACGATATTCGTTCTTCCTTTTCCCCTCCCGCCAGGCGTGAAGGGTCACGCCGCGCTGGCGTGACCCTTCCGGACGCAGGAGGCCCGCATGCGCGTACTGATAGTCAGCGCAACCGGAGCGCTCGGCAACGCGAACGCGCGCCTGCTCTCGTCCGAACTCCAGGTCATTGGCGCAAGCCGCAATGGCTCGGACCTGTCCGTGGGCCTCGCTGACAAAGCGTCCATCGTGTCCATGTACCAGAAACCTGGAACCGTGGACGCCGTGATTTGCGCCGCAGGTACGGCAAAGTTCGCGCCGCTCGAATCTCTCTCGGATGAAGACTTTGCGTTGAGTCTGGGCAACAAGCACGAGAAGAGGCGCAAAATCGCGCGGGATTTAACGCACTCGAGTTCGCCATGGAATCATTGCGGCAGGTTCTGAACAGCATGCGCTCTCTCGCCAGAAGGCGATATCTGTGGTCTCGTGTGAGAGCCGCCTATCTGATAGTCGCTGTTGCACTCGCCGCCTCAAGCCTCTCACAACCCTCTACAGCACAACTTCCTCCGAAGCCGACATCGACTGCATCAGCAAAGCAGCCCTCCTCACAGCCTCCGGCAGCGCAAGCCGCGTCAAGTCTCGCTGCTAGTTCAGCAAGCTCTGCCCCGCCTCAGGTCGGAACATCGGCAGCCCCCACAACCAGTGGCTCGGCTGCAAGCACACCAAGCCCCCATAGTAATCCTGCTGCCAGCGGTTCGTCCCCAGCCAGTACCCCTCCGGTGGTGGAAGAGGAACAGTTGGGGAAAAGATATGGGTGGATGGTCGCCAGTGCGCTCGCGCTCCTGTCACTCCTGGTATCAGTGTTCGCGGTCTTGCTCTCCATTCTGACCGTTTGGCGCAACTGGAGCATTGCACGCGTGAATATCGTCGCGAACTGCCACAAGACTTATGGAGACATTTTCAGCGAACTGTTCGAGCTTCGCGAAGCGTACGGACTTCAAGGCCCTGTCCAAGCCGCCCAAGCCGCAAACCAACCTCCTCTGATGCCCTTGCCTGTCATCAAAAGTCGGGCGCACAGCCTGTTCATAAAGCTGTGGAATCTTCAGCACGAGCAGTATCTGTACTTTCGCGAGGGACTTATTCCTCAAGCAATATTCGAGAGCTGGGTGACGTATCGCTACGCCGATTACCATGGCAACGACTACGACTTCGATGGAGTCAACTACAAATGGACATGGGACACGCGAAAGAACGAGTTTGGCAACCAGAGCGACTTCGTGCGATTCATGGACCTTGCGATGGATACCGCAGGGGTTCACGCCAACGCCCCGGATGCACCGGCACAGGCGCGGACCCAAGCAATGCAGTTATACATTCAATCAACCGAGAGGAGCAACCTGAAGCGGCATTGGGAGCGCATCGTCGACTTCTATAATCACTAAGCCGCCAGTCCTGCCGTCAAATCAGGCGTCTTCCCTATGCAGCCAGCCGGTGCTCGTAGTACGGCCGGTCCCTGTCACCAGGTATCGCGTACAGTGCCGCCAGGTCTGACGCATCCGGGTTCAACCACGCATCGACGTTTTCAGGCTTGATAGGTACGATGCATCGGTCGTGTCCTGCCGCCGCGACCTCTGGCGGCGGCTCATCCGTAATTGCCGCAAACGACAGCAAGTCCGGCTCACCCGGGGCGCTCCATCGAGACCAGAGGCAGGCGACCAGCATCAGTTGGCCATTGCTCGGACGAAATTCCAGAACAACATTCTCATCTCGCTCATGAGTCTCCAGTAACGTTCCCTCGAACTTCGCCTTGCTCACATTCTCGTAGAACACTTCAACAAGCAAGACGCCATGCGTGCGTCCAAAGCATGGTGCCCAGAAACCTTCGAGACTATCCCGGCGCGCATTGTAAGTTCCAGGGTATTTGACATCGTAGAAGGCGGGTTTTCCGGCAATGCGACATTGATAACGCATTGGCTTCACGATGCGCTGCCCGTCTTCGATGACTAGCACGGGCGCCTGGTGTCCCGGAAAAATCCGGGAGTTCCGCGGCTTCGGCTCGGTTCGCTGCAAGTCGTCAAGCTTCCCTCGTATCGAGGCAATCTGATCGGTAGAGATGCGCTAACTTTCGGTTGCTGCTTTAGTTATCTTTGTCTGCAGTGACCGTTCCGCATCCGCTAGGCGCTTGCGCTGTTTAAACAGGTCCTGTTCGAGCTTCGTTGCCTGTCCGGCAGTGAACTGGTTGATGAGAGCGTTGATTCCGCGCTCCGCTTCATTCTGTGGTTCGACAAAAGCGTCTTCCATTGCCTTCGGTATTTTCGCCTTGCTGATGCCCTCGGCGCGCTCGAAAAACAGACGCACGAACTCGTGTATGTCCATCAGTGCGCCAAAGGTGCGCACAAATTTCCGGTAGTCCGCCTGGATTTGAGCCGAGTAGCACATCGATGTCTCCGTTTCATGCTCCCATGATACGCACTCTCTCGAACGACGCGACCGCGACGAATATGCGGCGTCGATAAATGGCCCCGTGAACTTTGGCCTGCATCAAGCTGCCAAAGCACGTGGGGCCACTCGGACATTTGTGTATGGCAAGCGTACTGCTGGTAGACGATGATGCGGAGGCTTTGGCCGCGTGGGGCGCCTGTTGCGCCGCTGACGGATTTGAAGTAAGAAGCGCGAGCGACGGCCAGGCGGCATTGAAGATGTTCATCGAATCCCCTGTCGACATAGTGGTTGCCGACTGGCGCATGCCGGTGATGTCGGGAAGCGAGCTCTGTCACCGTTTGCGAACACGTCCCGGATTAGCTGACGTCACATTCATTCTGGTTTCAGGGGAGCCCAGCCCACCAGCCTTCGTAAGCTACGACGGCTTTCTCCGCAAGCCTGTAGATGGGCAAATTTTACTGACCACAATGCGTCGCTTGCTGGCGGACCACATAACCCATCGAGAGCAACAGCGCGGCAAGCCAACCTAGTCGAAAAGCCGCCTCTTGTGCTGACGAGGCCAATCGAAATATGGCTGTTGAAAGGAAATGCCGCTTCCAGGGGCAAATGGCAAGTCAGCAAAAATTTCTGCTCGCAGTAGTCAGGCCACCAAGCAGATGAGACATATCGATAAGGCGCTGCGCGACCAGATGTCGAACCTCACCCTGGCATTGCCATGTTCCGTACACGGCAAGTAGCGATGCGCCGAGCGCTTCCTTTCTCTGCTTTTCGAGCAGGCTCGGCCACACGATTACATTCACGTTGCCGGTCTCGTCTTCAAGCGTCACAAGCATGACCCCCTTCGCAGTGCCCGGCCGTTGCCGTACTGTAACAAGTCCGCACCCACGAGCCAGGCGCCCGTCGCGATAGGTGCGCAGCGTCGACGCTGGCATCAGGCGATTTGCGAGCAGTTGCGACCGCAGCAGCTCGAGCGGATGTCGACCTAGTGTGAGACCGACCGATAGTCCACGACGATGTCGTGCGCCTCCGTCGGCGCGCCCAGTTCAGGAGTCTCGTCCTCGATGGCCGCTATCGCAAGCATGTCTTTGTCCGGCACAGCGGCGACAGATTGCCAAAGCGCTTCGCGACGATTGCCGGCAACGGATGCCAAGGCATTAGCATCGGCAAGGACATGCAGGTCTTTGCGGTCAAGCTGCGCTCTGCGGGCAAGGTCAGCGACGGTTTCGAACAGACGCACGGCTCTGGTATTTTCAATCCGCTCTGCGGCGCCGTCCTTCATGCCGCGCAGGAGCGACATGCCGAGTCGGACAGCCGGGCGGTCGTTGTCTGCCAGCCTCACCAGAGCAGAGTCCCAGCCGCTGACAGCAACGTCAACTGGCAGCACGTTCACGCCATGGCGCTGTGCGTCCTGCACAAGCTGCGACGGCGAATAGAATCCCATCGGCTGGCTGTTGAGCATGGCAGCAAGGAACGCTTCTGGTTCATGGCACTTCAGCCAGCTACTCGCGTATACGAGCAACGCGAAGCTGGCCGCATGACTTTCGGGGAAGCCGTATTCACCAAAGCCTTTGATTTGCTCAAAAATACCATCGGCGAAACCTTGGTCATAGCCGCGCTCCAACATACCATTCACAATGCGGTCGTAGTATTTTTCAAGACCGCCTTTGCGCTTCCATGCGGCCATGGCACGTCGCAATGCATCGGCCTCGCCGGCAGTGAATCCCGCGGCGAGTATGGCAACTTGCATCACCTGTTCCTGAAAAAATGGGCACGCCGAGCGTACGGCCCAGCGCCGTTTTCAGTGCATCACTCGGGTATGAGACCGCCTCGAATCCCTGTCGACGCTGCAGATATGGATGGACCGCACCACCTTGAATTGGCCCCGGCCGGACAATGGCGACCTCGATAACCAGGTCGTAAAACGTTCGTGGTTGCATGCGCGGCAACATCGACATCTGGGCACGAGATTCAATCTGGAAAACGCCGACTGTGTCCGCAGCGGAAATCATCTCGTACGTTTTCGGGTCCTCGGCGGGGATGTCCTGCATTTCAAAGCGTTCGCCGCGCTGTTCGGAAACGAGGTCGAATGTGCGGCGAATAGCTGAGAGCATGCCGAGCGCAAGGACATCTATCTTAAGCAGACCCAATGACTCAAGGTCGTCTTTGTCCCACTCAATTACGCTGCGGTCTGCGATCGCCGCGTTTTCAACCGGCACAAGACGCGTAAGCTTTCTGCGGCTAATAACGAAGCCACCGGAGTGCTGTGACAGATGGCGAGGAAAGCCGCCGAATTTTCATTAGTGTGTAAATGTGCTGCGCGAGTTAGCCCGGGCTGGGCACGAGACCCTCGGGTCGTTCCGTACAACTGAACCGCAACAGCCGACCGCAGGGTAGTCGCGTAGGGAAACGCAAGCGAAGCGCGAAATCCTTGCCAACCTTTCGTCATGGCATGCTCATTGCGCAGAAAGGGAAGCTCCCTCATAGAGAAATTGATAACGGCACCTGGCGCGACTGGGAGCGGCCGTTTGCCGCCAGCCGCACCGCGGCACATATCAGATGGGGCGCACGGAGGAATCATGCCGCAAGTCATCGTCGGGCTTTTTAACTCGTTTCTCGACGGCGATGAGGCGCTCCGAGCGTTGCAGGCAATGGGTTTATCCCCCGACTACGGACACCTGTACCAAACGGAGCGACGAGAACTCGACTCCACTTTTGCCGAGGATGCTTTAGTTGCGGATTTGCGCGCGCAGGAGTACGCGGAGTATGCCGCGCACGGCGAACGGTTGGGCCTCGCCGGTTCGGCAATTCGATACAGCAGCGCAGACGAGCGCAATTCGCTGCCCGATACCGGACCAGGCATCGAGACGCCGACGCGCACGCTTCTGGTGGTCGGAGACATACGCGGCCTGCGAGCGGCAGCCGTTCGCGAGGTCTTGTACGACTTCGGCGCGGTTGCAGTCAAGGACCCTACCGGTCACTGGCGCTTCTCACCTTATCGCAAGGTCTGCCGCAGCCAGGAGTAGAAGGCGGTAGCGGCGCGAGGGCGAAACTTGCAGTTCCTCGCGCCCGATGCAGCGCCCATAAGTTGGCTCAGCCGCCGCGCTTCGCCGATATAACACTGCGGCCCTGCTTTGTGCGCAGCCCGGCCGGACGAACCGGATTCTGGCGCGCGACCCAAGTGCCTTGGGGCAACTGTACCTCCAGCAGACGTTTCCTTAATCCTGACGCTGCCAGATACGACAAGCGCCGCAAAAATGGGCCTGTCGTGTGCGGACCATCGCTTCTCCCGGCATTTGCGCGTCGCTTGCCCCTCAGGGGCCAGACTGTATCAAGAACGCAATGAACGGAGGTAAGGCAATGGACGACCGATTTGATAGACGGCAACTGCTGCTTCATCTCGGGGACATTCTCGAAGCGTTGAACTGTTTAGCCAGGACAAGTCGGCGCGAACGCGCCGGTGACGCAGCTTGCGCAGGAAGAGGATTCGTTGCAGGACTTCGAGTTCCTCCGGGCGCTTGCGCCCAAGATGAAGGGGGTCGAGTTTAGTGCACGCATCGCCAGCGCGTTCTTCCTGTGGCCAAAGGAGCTGTTTGATACTGAGCCCAACCGCAATGCGCTTGCGTCAACCGTTCAGCAGGACCTTTTTGAGGGCAACCATGACGGTTGGAAGGCGTACGCCGCTCACGTCCAGAAGAAGGAGAAGTGGTTCGTGACTGGGCTTCCCGGGGTGAGGAAGGAGGCGGGGGCCGAATCGTTGCACGATGCAGTGGAGGAAGCGGGTCCGGTCGAGGCATCGGTCACGGCCGCGCCGCCCGTTCAGGGGGATGCGCATAAGAAAAGCGGTTGGCCCTGGGCCGAGTCGAGGTCTACGTCATGACGCATGCAATTCGTGGCGTCTATTCCGAACTCAAGGCGCCCCGGCGCTCAAACTCTCGTAGTGACCTCCATTCCGCTCCCTCTTGAAGCCGGCGCGCGTTTCGCATGTCGAGGCGCCTCCCCTATCAGGACGCGCCCGACCCTTAAAGAGTGAAAGGGAACCCGGCCCGACCAAGGATGTCGTTCCCCCTCGCGACGCGGCACCCAGCGCTTTCCGTTCCTGGCCCGCCCACCGTCAGTCCGTTGTTTAGCTCCCTCCGAAAAAAACGTTGCATTGTGGGTCTACCCTGCACGGCCTGGCATGTTTTACGCCGCTTTGTACCTTCGTGTCGGGCATACCGCCATATGCCTCCATCCCCGCACTGGGGTCGGTGGCTTGAGTCGCGGCGTTTTCCTGTGGGGCGGGTTGAGGGACTTGGGGCGCGCCTTGCGAATGCGCAAACCCGGCCATGACAAACAACCCGGCAGCAGAAGCGACCATCAGTGATGATTTCACGTTGGCTCCTTTAATCTACGTTGAGTTTTCCACGCATGAGATTCGCTATTCGCGTGCTCCGAACTCGAAATCCACATGGGAATTTCGGAGGTGCGAAGCCCACTTCGGGCATGCGTGGCTAGCTGCCCTGATAGATATCGCAGGACAGGCCCACCGTGCACGCGGCACCGTTTCTAGCTTTGCCGCTGCCGCTGCTTCCGCCGGGCTGCGGTCCGTATCCCAGGTCAGGGGTGCGGTCCATAGTCGTGGCCGGCTGAGCAGTTGTCATGGGCTGCTGGGCAGACGACGGGTCAGTTGTGCCCGACGGTTGCATTTGCTGCGAGTGGGCGGCGCCGGTCGCAGCGAGCAGGGATACTGCACTGACTACAGCTAAAAGTTGCACTTTCATCTCGTCACCTCATTTTCGTCAACGGGTTGCGAATACCACGACCCCGGAATAACAAGGGGATTGGCATCCCCACGAGCGCGCGATGCTTGCATAAGACCTTTTCTCGCGCCTTGCTGATTCTTGCTTTCGCTCCACCAAATGCCATACAGCGTCGTCTCCGACGCCATTTAGCCGAGCAAATGCGAAGTTGGCTTGTTGCACCGTTTGTGCACAAAGCCGGACTTATCCGATGACTACCTGGGTAATGACGCGAGGCTGGTACCGGGCGGGGCAGAAGTATGCGCAATGAGTGCGCCGGTGACAGGACGTTGTACGCCCATTGACCAATAAGACCGCTGCTGCGTTTATGTTATAGAACGCCAAGGTCGTGATTGACAGCGGAATTGACAATCGGCAAGTCAGGGGCGACAGTCGCTCCTGGTCGCTCGCACTGCCATCGGAAGCAGCGACACACCTGTCCCCCCCCCCCCGCATCCAGCTACCCGAGGCCCCCGTATATGCAGTCAACGCAGCGCAATCCGGCGTCCCGTCATGAGGAAACCTCTCATGAAACACACCGCTTTTCTCGTTGCTGCCGCGTTGTCAGCCGCAGGGTCCGGGTTTTCGCGGCTAGCGATACCGTCACGGTGGACGGTCCGGCGACGTATCCCGTCGAAGACATTGTGGACATCGCGATGAATTCGACGGACCACACCACGCCCGTCGTCGCAGTTAAGGCGGTAGGCCTCGTGGGTACGCAGAAGCGTGTTGCGCGCTTTATCGTTTTCGCACCAACCAATGAAGCATTTGCAGCATTGCCGCCGGCCACGGTCGACAGCCTCATCAAACCAGAAAACAAGCCGATGCTGACCTGTATCCTTTCCTGTCACGTTATCCCGGGGCGTTACGATTTTTAGAAGCTCGACCAGCCCATCAGGGAAGGTGACGGCAAGGTGGAACTTAAAACCGTGAACGGCGAGACGCTCACGTTTCCGGACGGACCACACAACATCGTGCTATTGGACGCTGCGGGGGCACACGGCAGACATCTCGGCCTACGACGTCATTCAGAGTAACGGCGTAGTCATGATGGTCGACAAGATACCGATGCCGAAGTAGCAGGACCGGCGCGCACGGTCAAAATGTTCGAATCCAGCCCGGCTCTGTCATTTTCGGCGCCGAACCACGACTTACCTGCATGCCTGACGTCCGGATAAGGCAAATGTCTGCCCTGTTCTGGCCCGAGCGGCTGCTTGCGCTTCGCCGCTGTGCAATCAGCCATCCAACGGTCAGGCGTTAGCGGTGCATGAAACTTCGACGCTGCTACAGCACGCGCCGAAATCGCAGGAGAAATGTGATGGAAAAGGCAACGCGGAAAGTCGTGCTGGCGTGCGTCGCTGTCGTCTCGCTCTACGCCTCGAGCGCGACGTTTGCGCAGGGTGGAGGGAATGGGAACGGTGGAAGTGGGGGCGGTGGTGCTCACGGTGCCGCAACAGCAGGGATGACATACCACAGCGAGCCTGTCTCGAGCCCGTGGAACGCGAGACCGGGCAAAATGACAAAGAACACTGGCTCGACCGATACAGGCATGCACAGTATGTCGCCGGACGACGATGTTATGCCGGCAAAAACAGGGCAGTAGTGCCCACTGCCAGTAAAAGGCTGGCGCGTTTCATACAGTTCTCCTGTCCCGCTTACTGCTGGCGGGTACATGACAAGAGGGAGCGGCTGGGGCTGTACGGGTGGCTCGCCGGACCAGGTAAAGCCGAAACGCGCATTCTGGCCGGCAGCCCCCCGCCGGTCATGTCGGCTTTCACGATGAATACGACGCCGTCAGAAAGTCGTCGGCGACAACGTACGCTATCCCCTTCACGAGTAACGGCTACATCGGCAACGGCGTAATGACGGCAGCAGCGTATGCTACAGGGAGTGTTCAGGAGACAACCATGACCCTTGCCGGCAAGACCATATTCATGTCTGGTGGCAGTCGCGGCATCGGACTCGCCATTGCACTCAGAGCCGCACGTGACGGAGCCAATATCGTGATTGCGGCGAAGACCGGCGACCCGGACCCGCGTCTCGAGGGCACGATTTATACGGCAGCGGCGGCTGTTGAAGCTGCTGGCGGCAGGGCGCTCCCGCTTGTTGTGGATATTCGCGACGAAGAACGCGTGAAAGCCGCGGTTGCCGAGACCGTTGAGATGTTCGGTGGCATCGATATCCTCGTGAACAATGCCAGCGCCATTCGACTGACTGGCACGCTAGATACACCCGTCAAACGGTACGACCTGATGCATGGGGTCAATGGCAGAGGCACGTTCGTGTGCGCGCAAGCGTGCCTGCCGCATCTCCTCAATTCGCCGAACCCGCACATCCTCACGCTGTCACCTCCGTTGGTCCACGACGCAAAATGGTTTAGCGACTTTGCGGCATACGCCATTGCAAAATACACGATGAGCCTGTTCACCTTAGCGCTTGCCGGGGAGTTCAAAGACCGAGGTGTCGCAGTCAATTCGCTGTGGCCTCGAACAGCTATCGCGACCGCGGCTGTGCGAAATGAGATTGGTGGTAAGGACATGATTGCAGCGTGTCGCAAGCCTGAGATAGTTGCCGACGCGGCCCACTATATCCTGACGCGCCAAGCCAGGGAGTGTTCGGGAAACTTCTTCCTCGACGACGAGGTTCTTCTGGCAGCCGGTGTGCGCGACTTTGCACAGTACGACGTGCAGGCTGGGGCTGCATTGCAAGCAGATTTCTTTGTGGATGCCCTGCCGGGCATGTTGCCGGCGGACAATATGACGAAGCGTCCACCCCGCAATCCGCTCCCCTAAAAAGTTAGGGTGTGCGGAAACGGACTGACGGCACGGCATACGTAGCTACTCAAGTCCCTGTTGAAGCAGGAGGAACCATGAGTCGAATTGAGACCGCTTTGATTGTGGGTGCGGGAAAGGGATTGAGTGCCTCCCTCGCGCGACTGTTTGCGGCCGAGGGTATGCAGGTTGCACTCGCTGCCCGCGACACCAGCAAGCTGACACACCTCGTCGACGAGACCGGCGCTCTCGCCTTGAGTTGCGACGCCAGTCGAGCGGACGAGGTCAAGGCACTCTTTGACCACGTAGAAGACGCATTCGGCGCTCCTGACCTCGTTGTTTACAACGCGAGTGGCCGCTATCGCGCGGCTGTCGAAGATGTCGAGGCGGAGAAACTTGAGGATGCCTTCAAAGTGACCGCCTTCGGTGGCTTTCTCGTTGCCCAAGCAGCGGCTGTTCCAATGCTGGCACGCGGCAACGGCACCATCCTCCTGACCGGCGCTACGGCGAGCGTAAAAGGTCTACCCGGTTCGACGCCATTTGCAATGGGCAAGTTCGCCTTGCGAGGAATGGCCCAATGCATGGCGCGAGAGCTCGCACCAAAAAATATTCATGTGGCGCATTTTGTCATCGACGGCGGCATCGCCAGTGGTCGGGCGCAACCGGATGACGGCAGCACTGACGACAAATGGCTGGACCCAGACGCCATAGCCAGCGAATATCTGCACGTTCATCGTCAGCACCGCAGTGCGTGGACATGGGAAGTCGAACTGCGGCCCTGGGTCGAGGAGTTTTAGGGCATACATCCTCGCCGAATGGGGAGTGGACGCAGCCGCGGTGAGATTCGGTATCGGGCGCTTCGTCCGTGGCTGGTCGTGTCATTGAGCGACACTCACTTCACATTAGGGAGCGTAAATTGTTGCCACATCTCATTGTGATAACGTTCGCCGAGAACGCCTTCACCGTCGAATCGACCGACGGTCGGCAGTTGAATGTGCCACTGGATATTTCATCGAAACTGCTGGCAGCCGTGCCAGAACAGCGTCCTGCGATGAGCCTCACGCCGAGCGGACTACACTGGGACGAACTTGACGAGGACCTCGGGGTTGCTGAGCGAATCCGGGCGCATGCTGTCGCTCGAAGATGCAGAAACGAGCCCTCAGTGATGAGCGGGAGAGGGCAAGTTCTATCCCAAAACAGTTCTACGCGAGCGGCTAAAGTCAGTCGGTCGGGTGATTAAGGTCGACCCAGAGGACATTTAGCGGCGGTCCCGCCGTAACCACCCTGCACACAATAGCCGCCACGTCGAACCCGGCGCAACCGATTGATTTCACAAAGTCTCCAGTCCTAAACGGAAGATGCGGCAAACATAGCGAGAGCGCGTCGTTGGTCACAATGGCGGACAACTCGCATTGAAACACAGGCGTCTGATTTCACATCCCGGGTGGGTTGTCAGTAAGCGCCGCGGCACGGCCGTCTTGATCTGTGCAATCGGAGAGGCCAAAGTGGTTCCCACCATTTCGAGTAGCGGGAACCATTTTGGGATCAGAAGAGAAGCCAGCGTCGGGAACACGTAAAGGCAGCCCGAACATAGCCCAGAGTTTCGACGTCGCCTGGCCGCGGCTGCATGTGAACCAGGCGTCTCTGTTTCGAAACTCGCCAGGGAACATGGCATCAACGCGAACATGTTGTTCAAGTGGCCGCGGCGTTATCGTGCAGAGCAAGCTGCCGGGACGACCGGGCTTGTTCCGGTGATGGTCGTGAGCGACGCGCCGGTTGCCAACACGCCGACATCTTCGGTCGAACAGGAGATGGTGAAGCCAACCAGGACCATCGGCACGATTGAAGTTCGAATTGGCCGGGCGGTGGTGAAGGTCGATGGTGTAGTTGACGCCGAAACGCTGCGTACGGTGCTCAAGAGTGTGCGATCGTGATCGGCCTGCCTCGTGGCGTGATAACAACTTCATCGGGAATCACGACACCGAGCGCCTTAGCAATGTTGGAAACATAGGGACGAGTCCGCTCGGGCAATTCCGTGCGCCCGCGCACGACAACTTCGGTACCGCAGACAGTGACCAGAAACTCCAACGCGCGTCGGTCACGTTCGGAGTCTACGATGATGCCAACTGCAGTAAGTGCCGAGAAGTCCACAGGCAATCTCCGGTCGAAAACCAATTACCCCGGAGAACTCTATGCGAAAAAACACAAAATTCAAGAAATTCAAAGAACTACGCAATCTTGCACGAAGATTTGTGCGGCATGCGTGATTGGCCTCAGCGCGCTGCTGGGCGCCTCGGAAAACCTTTGAGAAATTTTCTCTATCTTTAAAACCAAAGGCGCGCAGGGTCTCACCGCCGAAATTCAGCCGAACAAACGCAAAGAGGCAAACCGTTGTGGATTGCCCCTTAAAGACCTACTGAGTGTTCGCAAAGCGAGGTCAATCTTTCACTTCGCGATTACCCTGCTCTACTTCTTGTAGTTCGCCACGCCTTCGCTGATTTCCTTGTGGGCAGCATCGACGTCGGCCCAGCCTTCGACCTTGACCCACTTGCCCTTCTCCAGCGCCTTGTATTGCTCGAAGAAGTGCTTGATCTGGTCCTTCAGGTAAGCCGGCACGTCGTCGACCGACTTCAGGTTCGCCGTCATCGGGCAGATCTTGTCGTGCGGCACGGCGATCAGCTTCGCGTCGACACCGGACTCATCAGTCATCTGCAGCATGCCGAGCGCGCGGGCACGCACGACCGAGCCTGCCAGCAGCGGGAACGGCGTGATCACCAGCACGTCGACCGGGTCGCCGTCGCCCGACAGCGTCTGCGGAATGAAGCCGTAGTTGGCCGGATAGCGCATGCCGGTGCCGATAAAACGGTCGACGACGAGCAGGCCCAGGTCCTTGTCGGCTTCGTACTTCACCGGGTCGCTTTGCGCCGGGATTTCGATGATGACGTTGAAATCGTGCGGAAGGTCATTGCCTGCGGGAACGTGATTGAAGCTCATGAGCGCTCTCTGAAGGGGATGGAAATCGGAAGGCGGCGAACGGCGCGCGAGCTGCCGATGCGGTGCGAACTGTGTGCGAACCGCGAACGTCGGGCACTGAAACCCTCTCGCCCCGAACGACGGGGCCGCGCACCGGACCGTACGGAATGCGCCATTATAGCCAATCGGCAGGTGGCATCCGCGGTCGGATCGGCGCGATAATCGTCTGGCGAGTCTCGCTTCGCGTCTCTACCGTTTTGTGTCTCCCCTTCGAACCCGCGCCGCCGCACGCCGGCCGCACGTCATCAAGGAGCATGCATGGAAGAAGCACGGCATTTCATCGGCGGCGAGTGGTGCGCCGCTTCCGGCGGCGAATCGATCGCCGTACTCGATCCCTCGGACGGCCAGCCGTTCACGCGCATCGCGCGCGGCACCGAGGCCGATATCGACACCGCCGTGCACGCCGCGCGCGCAGCGTTCGACGGCACATGGGGCGCGCTGAGCGCCGCCGAGCGCGGCCGCGTGCTGTACCGGCTGTCGCTGCTGGTGGCAGCGCGCCAGGAAGACCTTGCACGGCTCGAAGCGCGCGACACCGGCAAACCGCTCAAGCAGGCGCGCGCCGACGCCGCCGCCCTGACCCGCTACTTCGAGTTCTACGCCGGCGCGGCCGACAAGCTGCACGGCGAAACCCTGCCCTACCAATCCGGCTACACGGTGCTGACGATCCGCGAGCCGCACGGCGTGACCGGCCACATCGTGCCGTGGAATTACCCGATGCAGATCTTCGGGCGCAGCGTCGGCGCGGCGCTCGCGACCGGCAATGCGTGCGTCGTCAAACCGGCCGAGGACGCGTGCCTTTCCGTGCTGAGGGTCGCAGAGCTCGCCGCCGAGGCCGGCTTGCCGGCCGGTGCGCTGAACATCGTGACCGGCTATGGGCACGAAGCGGGCGCCGCGCTCGCGCGTCATCCGGGCATCGATCACATCTCCTTCACGGGCTCGCCCGAAACCGGCAAGCTCGTCACGCAGATGGCCGCCGAAAACCACGTGCCGGTCACGCTCGAACTCGGCGGCAAGTCGCCGCAACTCGTGTTCGCCGACGCCGATCTCGACGCCGCGCTGCCGGTGCTGATCTCCGCGATCGTGCAGAACGCCGGGCAAACCTGCTCGGCGGGCAGTCGCGTGCTGATCGAGCAGGCGATTTACGAGCCGCTGCTCGACAGACTCAGCAGCGCCTTTCAGGCGTTGCGCGTCGGGCCGTCGAATGCCGACCTCGACTGCGGACCGCTGATCAGCGCGAAACAGCAGCAACGCGTGTGGGACTTTCTGTCGGACGCGCAACACGACGGCATCGCGATGGCCGCGCACGGCGAGGTGATTCCCGAAGCGCCTGAAAGCGGCTTCTATCAGGCCCCGACCTTGCTGCGCGACGTGCCCGCGAGCCACCGCCTCGCGCGCGACGAAGTGTTCGGTCCGGTGCTCGCCGCGATGTCGTTCCGCGACGAAGCCGAAGCGCTCGCGCTCGCGAACGGCACGCAGTTCGGGCTCGTCGCCGGCATCTGGACACGCGATGGCGCGCGCCAGATGCGCCTCGCCCGACGCGTGCGCTCGGGCCAGGTGTTCATCAACAACTATGGCGCGGGCGGCGGCGTCGAATTGCCGTTCGGCGGCGTCAAGCATTCGGGACATGGCCGCGAGAAAGGCTTCGAGGCGCTGTATGGCTTTACGGTGCTGAAGACGATCGCGATCCGGCACGGCTAGCGGGTGCCGTAGGGCTCGCTCGCGATCGGCGCGAGCAGCACGTTACACACAACAACGCATCGCTCTATCCATCACAAACAACGGAGACATCATGCGGTTGACAGGTAAAACGGCCATCGTCACGGGCGGCGGTTCGGGTTTCGGCGAAGGCATCGCAAAGACCTTTGCGCGCGAAGGCGCGAACGTCGTGGTCAACGACCTCAACGGGCCGGCCGCCGAACGCGTCGCGAGTGAGATCGCGATTGCGGGCGGCAAGGCGATCGCGGTACCCGGCAACGTCGCGCAACGCGACGACTGGCGCACGCTGCGCGAGGCCGCGCTGGAAGACTTCGGCAGCGTGCAGATCGTCGTCAACAACGCAGGCACCACGCATCGCAACAAGCCGGTACTCGAAGTGACCGAGGCCGAGTTCGACCGCGTCTATGCGGTGAACGTGAAGAGCATCTACTGGAGCGTGCAGGAGTTCGTGCCGTATTTTCGCGAGCAAGGCGGCGGCAGCTTCATCAATATCGCGTCGACGGCGGGCGTGCGGCCGCGGCCCGGGCTCGTCTGGTACAACGGCAGCAAGGGCGCGGTGATCGTCGCTAGCAAGTCGCTCGCCGTTGAGCTGGGGCCGGACCGGATTCGCGTGAACTGCGTGAATCCGGTGATCGGTGAGACCGCGCTGTTGTCCGAGTTCATGGGGGTCGAGGATACGCCGCAGAACCGGCAGAAGTTCCTGGCAGGGATTCCTCTCGGGCGGTTTTCGACGCCGCAGGATATTGCGAATGCGGCGCTGTATCTGGCTTCGGATGAGGCGGAGTTTATTACCGGCGTGTGCCTCGAAGTGGATGGGGGGCGCTGCGTGTAGCGGTAGGTGAAGCGCTGCGCACGCACTGCGTGCGCAGTCAGTGTTTTCCCCCGATATCGATTCGTCCTGCAAAAGACCTGGCGCGGATAGAATCGTTCGGCGGCGGCACTTCAATTCCATAAAAAAGAGGAGACATAGTCATGGCTAGTCCTGCAGATCCGCTTCACCATCCCGGCGCTGGCGCGCCGCCTTCGACGTTCGAAGAGGCGACTTATCGCAAGGTTACCTGGCGGCTCGCGCCGCTATTGATGCTCTGCTACATCGTTGCCTATCTGGACCGTGTGAACGTCGGCTTCGCGAAGCTGGGGATGAGCACCGATCTTGGCTTGAGCGATGCGGTGTATGGTTTCGGCGCGGGGATTTTCTTCCTCGGCTATTTCATCTTCGAAGTGCCGAGCAACGTGATCCTGCATAAGGTCGGCGCGCGTGTCTGGATCGCGCGGATCATGATTTCGTGGGGCGTGATATCCATGCTGACGATGTTAGTCACCACGCCGACGATGTTTTATGTGATGCGCTTTTTGCTTGGACTTGCTGAGGCGGGGTTCTTTCCAGGGATTATTTTGTATCTCACCTACTGGTATCCGGCGCATCGGCGTGGACGGATGACGACCTGGTTTATGACGGCGATTGCGTTGTCGGGGGTGATTGGTGGGCCGGTGTCTGGGTACATCCTGAAGAACTTCAACGGCGTGAACGGGTGGCACGGGTGGCAGTGGCTGTTTCTGCTCGAGGGGGTTCCGTCGGTGCTGGTTGGGATCATCGTGTTCGTGATGCTCGATGATCGGATTTCGAAGGCTAAGTGGCTGACCCGGGAAGAGCAGCAGTTGCTTGAGAGTCAGGTGTCGGCTGAGGAAGCGACCAAGCACGATATGCCGATTCGGCAGGTACTCACTAGCGGGCGGGTGTTGATGTTGAGCCTCACCTACTTCTCGTTTGTGATGGGGCTTTATGGGGTGAGCTTCTGGTTGCCGACGATTATCAAATCGACCGGCGTTACCGATGCGTTTTTGATTGGGCTGCTATCGGCGGTGCCGTTTGCGGCGGCTGTTGTGGCGATGGTGTTTGTAGCGCGGAGTGCGGATCGGTCGAGGGAACGGAGATGGCATATTGCGTTGCCGGCGTTTCTTGGTGCTGTGGGGCTCGTGCTTTCCGTCGTTTGGGCGCATAACACCCTGCTTGCCATGACTGGGTTGACGCTGGCTACTATGGGCATCCTCACTACACTGCCGTTGTTTTGGAGTTTGCCTACCGCGATTCTGGCAGGCACCGGCGCCGCTGCCGGGATTGCGATGATTAATTCGATTGGCAACCTTGCCGGTTTCCTTAGTCCTTATGCTGTGGGGTGGTTGAAGGAGGTTACTGCGGCGAACGATTCGGGGATGTATATGTTGGCGGCGTTTATGGTGCTGGGCGGTTTGCTTGCTATTAGTGTGCCGGCGAGGATGGTTAATAAGTGATTGGAGTCGCTGCTGAATGTTGCAGAAAGAGTGATTGCCCGCCTTCGCGGAATGCCACCGACGAGGTCGGGTTTATATGACCTTAGCGAAGCAGACGCAAAATCAGTCGCTGTCAAATTGGCGGGCGAGCTTCGCTCGACTTACTTCAAAAGCGTCCCCCCAGTGTTGGGCGCGTTGGCATTTGGAGCAATGACTCGGGTTAGTGCCTCGCGTGTGAGCTCCCAACCGAAAGCTATAGCCGTACACGAGCAGCGGCACCTGTGGTGATCGGCCAACAATCAATCTTCGGTAACCAGCTCGGACACTCAGGCTTCCACTGCGCCCAGGAAGCAGCCATTAGATCGTAGGGATGGCGGTCGCTTCATCGGCCATTCCATCGCGATGACGGTTCGCGATGCTGGATACGGTGGTGGCGAGCAACTCTGCGCGTCGAACTTACGGAGCGTTGTTCAAACGAGGTCAGGACGTCGCCGCGCCGCCACCTGCACACCAGTCACGTCCGTTTCGCAACCAGACCTAGAACCGCTTCGCGAAGCCTACCGTAAAACCGTGCGGGAGAATCTGCACGAACAGGGGTGTCTGCCATGTCGTGCTCAAGTATCCTACCGCCGTGCCCAGCGCCCAACCGGCGAGGACGTCGGTCTGCCAATGCGCCTGGCTTTTCACGCGTGCGATCGAATCATAGAGCGGCAACACCTCGAGTGCCCAAACCCACGGATCACGCCGACCATAGTTGACGATGAACGGCGTTACGAAGCTCGCCTGAAGGGTGACTTCACCACTGGGAAAACTCTTTCCGCCGCTGAACCATTGGTTCGGTCCCTGGCCAGCGCTGGGCCGCTGACGACCGAACGCATACTTCATGCCTTGAGCAGCGACCGCCGATATCGCCGTAGCGTCGGCCGTTTGCCAGAATGTATGGCCCAGTTCGTTGTCGTTCCCAAGCCACAGAGCCCCACCCGCCGTCGTGGCTATCACGGCGTATTCAAGTGCGAGCTGAACATTGCGGTTCCATATGCCGCTCTGATCCAGCGCGACTTCATGATCGATCCCGCCGGCATATGCGCCCGAAAAAGTGAACGCCGTGATTGCGGCGGCTCCGCACCGTCTCCCTGTCACCCTGAGTCCAGAAGTCATCGATCTCATTTTCGCCCTCGCGCAGCAGTGTGGCGAAAGGTTCGCGTAACCAGCTTTCTGCAGTTACTTTAAGACGCAACGTGAACGACGATCGCGGCCCGCACCATGATCGCCATGGATCATGGTGGCGACGATTGAAGGCAACTTCAGTCCGCCCCGGATCTATTCAAACCTTCCGATGCTTCAATTGGCGCCTCGATGCGTAACCGCCCGCAGGAGGAACTGCCGTCAGCGTACCAACGCGACGGGATGCGCAGCATGTGCTCGAATACGGTGAAACCCATGTTGCACAAGATCGTACTAGACCGATCTGAAGGAAACGTTAAGACCCGAAACGTTTCCAATGCTTAGGGAGCTAAGCCATGTCACGTCAGCATCGAATTGATCGTGCCGGGCATATTCTCGCGATGGAACCAGAGGCGGCTTGAAAGGTCCTGTTAGCGCGGCACTTAACAACATGTCGAACCAATGTCGTCGGCCCCGGATCTCTGGTTTACCCAGGCCTGTGGCTGCCTGGGAAGTCCCTAAATCCATGAACAGGACGGCCTGCCAGCATGAGTGCTTACGCCGCTAGACCGGCCTCAAGAGAAATGGCTGGTGTTGAAATGGATACGCATCCTCTACCGCTGCTGGCCAGACTGGGACACGATACGACGAAAGCGTCTATCTAAACGCATTGAGGAAGCGAGGCTCGCCCCTTCTTGCAAACCTCATGCTTCCCCCTTCTAAAACCTTGACGGACCGCCTCAAGGCGTGAAGCGCTCGATCAGTGTCCGAAATCAAACGTCCGCTGTCGGTACGATTTCGACCCATCAACACAACCTCGTTGAACATTGCCTCCTGGCCGAACCTTGGCCGATGATGAACTGCATAGCGGCCCGGCATGAACAACCCGCCGCGCCTCGAAACCGTCGTGGCACGGTGTTCCTTTTGCGCAAAGGTGATTTCGATGTCCGGCACTTCCGGCGCCAACGCCCCGCGCCTAAAGTCAGGTCAGCCTTCGGATGCGGATCCTCACAAATGGAACCGCGCGAAGCCCCCTCAAAACTCAAAAGGAGCAAAACCATGCTGACCAGGACATCCTCCGCGCTTCTCACCAAACCGAATGTCGCCACGGAAGACGCGCAATACTTCGAATACACTTCGTCCGCCAATCCGATTGGTGCGAAGCTCATCTCGCGTGTGCCGTTCTGCAGCTTCTCGCCTTCGCTTTATGCAGACGGCGCAACCCGAGTCGTGCCGCTTGACCTGTCTGCGGAGTTGGGCTGCCCGGGTCCCGCGACCGGTCCCGGCTTGAGCGCCAACTTCCTGCGCATCAATGCGGGCGACGCGTTGACACTCGATCCCAATGCGACCTCGCAGGTCTGCTACGTCATTAGCGGAGCGGGTAGCGTGCAGCAGTCCGAAACGAGCTTCCCCTTTTCGATGGGCGATTTCTTCACGCTCCCAGGCGGCCATGCCACGGTGCTGTCCGCTGCTGCGACGGCCACGCTCTATTACGTCAATGACGCGCCACTGCTCACCTATCTTGGTACCACCGGGGTACATGCGCGCTTTGCGCCGACACGCTATCCGGCCGCCGAGGCGCAGGCAGCACTGCGCGCGGTCGCGGAACAAGCGAACGCGGATCGTCGCAACCGCATCAGCGTACTAATGGGCAACACCAACTTTCCGCAGACGCGCACGGTCACGCATGTGTTGTGGGCGATGTTCGGCATCGTGCCGCCCAACTCGGTGCAGAAGCCGCACCGGCACCAGTCGATTGCACTCGACTTCATCGCCAGCGGCAAGCCGGGTGTCTATACGCTGGTCGGAACGGAACTGGACAGGGATGGCAATATCGTGAACCCGACCCGCGTCGATTGGAAAACGGGGATGGCATTCGTCACGCCGCCGGGACACTGGCATGCGCATTTCAACGAAACGAACGAAAACGCCTATGTGATTCCGATCCAGGATGCAGGCTTGCAGACTTACCTGCGCACGCTAGACATCCGCTTCGCCCATCAAGGCTGACGCTCCAGTGCGAGTCCGTCGTCCCAGTACGGCGGCTCGCCAAACGCCTCGGCATAGAAATCCACGAAGGCGCGCACCTTCGACGAGACGATCTTCTTCGGTGGGTAGACCGCCCAGACCGCGGGTTCGGCTCGTCCGGTGCGTGCTTCCCATTCCGGTAGCACGTGCTGCAAGCGTCCTCCGCGCAGGGCCGTAGAGGCGAGCCATGTCGGCAGGAGCGCCACGCCACAACCGGCCACGGCGAGCGCGAGCACGGCTTCGGAGTCGTCAGCGCGCAAGCGCCCCTGCAACTCCACCAGCACCTGCTCCTGTTCTTGCGACGCCCGCGCGTCCGCGGTGACCAGCGTGAAATACCATTTGTCGTCCGGGACCAGGGACACGCGAAGCGCATCGCGCGCGGCCAGATCGCCAGGCACACGCGGTGTGCCGCTACGCGCGAAATACGCCGGGCTGCCACAGACGATACGACGATGCGGTGCCAGGCGCCTCGCCATCAATGACGAATCGGGCAGCACGCCGGTACGGATCGCCACATCAATGCCCGCATCGATCATGTTGAGCGTTTCGTCCGTAGAGACGATGTCGAGGTCGATATCAGGATAGCGCGCCATGAAGGCCGGCAGATGCGGCACGATGTGCAGGCGGCCGAATGCCGGTGGCATTGTCACGCGCAGCACGCCTTGTGGCGTGCGATTTAGCGACGACGTCACTTCGCGCGCGTCATCGAGTGCTTGCAACGCTAACAATGCGTGTTCACGAAACAGCCGGCCGCCTTCTGTCAGGACGAGGCCGCGCGTCGACCGGTTGAATAGGGCGATGCCCAGATCTCTTTCGAGTTCGCTTACGTAGCGGGAGACAGTCGAGGTCTTGACTGACAGTGCATTGGCCGTCTTGCTGAAGCTCTGCAGTTCCGCTGCGCAAACGAAGGCCCGTACTGCGGCGAAGTAGTCCATAAACTGTCTGACGTGGATGGGATTACCTGGCTTTTGCCGAGACCGGTAGTGTACTGCCCCGGCGCGGCCAGCGTGATGAGGAGTCGATCACGTCGTGAAAGCTACCGCGTTTAGATGCAAGGTCCGCTTCATGAGAACCGCGGTCGTTTGTTGCAGGTCCGCGAGTGTCGCTCGTTCCCCGGCTGCAGCCCGGCAGCGATTGGCAGCACTTATTGGCGGATCAGTCATACCTTGCCGGGATTTAACGGCATCGGGAGCACCCGTCAAAAAATGTTCATGGTCAAGCGGCCCAGATGGACTATATACAAACGAGGGGCGGCGAATGGCTGTACGTCCAACGAAAACCGCCCTTGACTCAGGTCCGCGAGAGCCGCAGTCAAGCCGAACGGAGATGTACGACGCCGAATAGTCGCGACCCGTCTTTTCCCACATAGACCGGTCAGTGGATCGCAGCGTTAGCGTCATTGCCGGGGGCGATGCGCTCCCGGCCAATCCACCGCTGCCCGATGTTCCCTGTTCGACCTCCTTAACCACCGTGTAGTAAACGCGACAAGGGGTGAAGTAATGAAACAGCTCGCGAACTGGGTAACGCTCTTGCAGGTCTGCCTGTAGACCAATTTATCAAGGAGGTAACGTACAGCTACCTGCTCTGCCCACTCGTCCATCCGACGTCACCCATTCGCTCGTCGCTCACGCAAGGAGTACGCCATGTCATTTATCACGTGCCGTTTAACGTTTCTATTGCGAATCATCGCGTTCGCGACGGCGTTAGGATTCGCTTCAATCAGCATTGCGCAAGCCGATTCGGAGGTCGATCCGCCAGGAGCGGTTTACGTTCTGTCAAACCAGCCGTCCGGGAACTCGGTTCTTGTCTATTCGCGCGCTGCCAACGGAATACTGAACTACGAGGCCACGTACTCAACTGGCGGTAAAGGAGCAGGCACGGGAGCCGATCCACTAGGCTCGCAGGGTTCCCTAACGTTGGCAGCGGGCTTTCTCTTCGCCGTGAATCCGGGCAGCAATGATGTTTCGCTGTTCGCGGTCGACGGCAGCAAACTGACGCTGCTCGACAGAAAACCATCGGGCGGTCAAATGCCCGTCAGCGTGACAGTGAAGGGGCCCATCGCGTATGTGCTCAATGCCGGAGGCACACCGAACATCAATGGCTTTATCGTCGACGCGCTCGGCAAGCGTCTCGTTCCATTACCAGGCTCACAACGACCACTTGCCGGCGGAAACTCCGCCCAGCCCGCGCAAGTGAAGTTTGCGCCGGAAGGCAACGAACTGCTCGTGACCGAAAAGGGCACACAACTCATTGACACGTATTATGTCGGCTTCACCGGCTACGCCTCGAAGACTCCAACCCCCCATGCGTCAAACGGCGTCACGCCGTTCGGGTTTTCCATCACGACCCGGGGTTACGCGATCGTCTCAGAGGCCGGGTCTGGTTCTGTTTCCTCATATGAGGTCGAGGACAGCAAACATCTGACTTCGATCAGTGCAGCAATTCCCTTGGGCCAGAGCGCCCCTTGCTGGCTTGTCACCACGGGCGATGGACGTTTTGCCTACACGGCCAATGCCGGGAGCGACTCGATCAGCAGTCTGCGGATCGCGGCGGACGGTACAGTGCGCTTGCTCAATCCGACTGCAGGCACACTCAGCGCTCCCCTTGACATGGCGCTCAGTGGTCACAGCAAATTCCTCTACGTTCGTGAAGGTAACGGCGCTGTAGGTGGCTTTCGCGTGATGCCAGACGGAACACTCGAGCCAGTTGGCTCAGTCACCGGCGTACCGCCGGGGGCACAAGGGATCGCGGCGCGCTAGACACATCTCCCCCCGCGCGGGGAGATGTGCACGCGGGATCATGCTTTCGTATCCCTGTATCGGCAGCCTTCGCGCAAGAACGTTGCCGGTACCGCTGAGCACCCGCCGTCCACCTTGATCCGATTGAAATCGAGGCTCCCGGTCAAGCAGGTGTTAGGTGAGTCCAAACGGGCGACGGTGCGCGAGTCGAATCCCATCACTTTCTTCAAGGCTTCCGGGAGTCACATTGACGCCCGGCCCTCCCATGGCGGAGCTCTGGGAAGTGGCCGCGTGGGCCGCGGCGCTGAGCAACCTTTGGCCGCCGTCCGCGACCGGCCGGTATGGCGAAATCAAAGGCGATTCGCCTGCGGTTCGCGACTGTCCCTTCATGGCCGAACCCGGTCCGATAGCTGAATTGAGAACCGCTTGCCGGCCCGCAGCGAATGATCGTCGCAAGTCGACCCCGATCCGGCCGGTTGGCACGGGTGCGGCCAAGAGGCCGCTTTTGAGTGCCCAACCGACGCTCGAACGCCATTGACCCGCTTTCGATCACGTTCATACGGGTAGCGACACGCTGCGTCTATCTGGCGGTCATCCTCCAGCCAGATCAGTACCATCCGATTCGGCGAGCGGCGCAACGCATCCTACACTTAAGTTGAACCGCGCAGGCTTGCACGTGGCTGCGCCACAAATTGGGCCGAACGCATATTGCGCTGATGGCCATCGATAGCGAGCATGGCGCGGTCGCGTTCGGCGGCGACCGAGGGATTGGTATCGCCTCCGGATATGTCTCAGAGGCTAACCACCAAGGAGGCGGTTTATGAACAGTAAGTTAGCCAACCCGGCGCCGCTCGGGCTCGCTGGATTCGCATTCACCACATGGATGCTCAGCATGGTGAACGCCGGCTGGTTCGACAAGGATGCCTTGGGGCTCGTGCTGGCGCTAGCGTTCGCTTTCGGCGGCACGGCGCAGATGATCGCGGGCGTGCTCGAATTTCCACGCGGCAATACGCTAGGCACAGTGGCGTTCCTCAGTTACGGCGCCTTCTGGTGGTCCTTTGCGCTGTTTGTCGCGTTCCTGGGCACCAAGGTGCCTGAGGCCTTCATCGGCTGGTATCTGTTTGTGTGGGGGGTCTTCACGTTCTACATGTGGTTCGGCTCGCTGCACACGAGTACGTCTGTGCAACTGGTGTTTCTCTCGCTGTGGATCACTTTTCTACTGTTGGCGATCGGCGCATGGACAGGTATGGGCGTTGCCACGCGGGCCGGCGGCTATGTAGGCTTGATTACCGCTCTACTGGCGTTCTATGCTTCGGCGGCGATGGTGATCAACGAAAGCTTCGGACACACCGTGCTTCCGACACACGACTGGGCACAAGCCCATCCGCGAGCGGCCTAGCCACTCGGCGCGGGTCGGCCGGCGTGCAGCAAGCGCGCCGGCCAGTCAGGCCTGCGGTGCTCCATGGAGACGGAGACCAAGTCTGAGTCGAGGCGATGGATCGCCGTTCGATGGAGGTACTCTGATGTTCGAACGAATACCCCTGACAATTCGCGCTATCGGCGGGCGTGATCACTGGCCGGCTCTACGACGTCGTAAACGTGTCAGGGCGCTGCTCTAATAGCGTCCCACGGCCGGCGCGGCACGCAAGCACTCCTTTTGGCAACGAAACGCAAAAGGTGCTAACACACAGCAAGATACCAGCGCTGGTATATCGGGGCCGGTGAACAAATTCGGGGCGTCGGCAGCATGTCGCCTTCGTCTTGTCTGAGAAGTGGGCCATGCCGAGCACACGGCATTGCGGCACCCGCTGCTGTCGCGGCGGCGCAACGTCCTACGCCTGCTGCAAAATCTCCATTGCACGAATCGTGTCGCCCAGCGCGTCCATTGCCAGGTAGGCAACGAACTGTGTGCCGATAGCGGCAGCCGAAACGCCGCGAAGGTTGATTCCCCCGGTAGCCAACTTTTGGGTCAACTCTGCAATGATGCCCGGCCGGTCGGGGCCCATCACCCGCACCGAGTGAAGACTCGGGAGGACGTTGAACCCCACCTGCGAGGCGGCACGAATTTCTCGGTCGTTCTGAAGCGGCGCGAGAAACACGACTGCCTTCCCCGGTGCTTCCTCAGTTCGACGGGAGATGATGAATTGCAGGTTCGCTCCGGCATCTCGCAGGACACTTAACACTTCGGCGAGACCGCCGGGCCTGTCCTCGATTGTGGCCGCCCATACATCGACACGTTCAACGAGCAGATCCATGGCGCCTCTCCCGTTTGATGAACCCCAATGAAAATTTAGTTCAGGGTTGACCGACCGGCAAGTCAACGCTCGTCGTCGCGCTAACACCATTGGCCCTCGGGATGCAGCTCTTTGACAGGGAATACGTTGCTTGGCATTGCATCCGCCCTGGCCTTAAATTCGTTATGCAGCGCACGGACTGTCGCGCCTGGTGTCCAGACCCATGAGACAAGTCGAAAGACGCGCTGCCGCGGGTAGCGTGGGACACTTCGTGTCCTTGGGCACCTAGAAGCAAGGAGGAACTGTCATGTCACGAGACAAGTCATCGCGCCGCGCTTCCGCAGAGCAACAAGCGGCCGAGGTTTCCGAGGCGCAAATCGCCGTGCACTGGCCTGAAGAGGAATATTTCCCGCCGCCCGCCTCGTTCATCGCCCAAGCCAATCTGACAGACGCGGGAGTGTTCGCACGTTTCTCTCTCGACAAATTCCCCGAGTGCTTCAAGGAGTTCGCGGACCTTCTCGACTGGTACAGGTACTGGGACACGATGTTCGACGCGAGCAATCCTCCGTTCTGGCGCTGGTTCGTCGGTGGTCGGATCAATGCCTGCTACAACTGCGTGGATCGTCACCTCGCCGCCTACCGGAACAAGGCCGCGATCCATTTCGTGCCAGAGCCCGAGGACGAGACGGTCCAGCATGTCACCTACCAGGAACTTTATGTCCGCGTAAGCGAGTTCGCGGCCATGCTACGCGACTTCTGCGGTCTAAAAGCCGGTGACCGGGTTACTCTCCATATGCCTATGGTGGCGGAGCTGCCCATCACGATGCTCGCCTGCGCCCGGCTCGGGGTGATTCACTCGCAGGTATTTAGCGGCTTCAGCGGCGCGGCCTGCGCCGACCGCATCCTGGATTCCGAGAGCCGTCTGCTGATTACGATGGACGCTTACTGGCGTGGCGGCAAGTTGATCGATCACAAGGAAAAAGCCGACACCGCGTTCGCCGAAGCTGCGGGGAAGGGTCACCAGGCCGAGAAGGTTCTGATCTGGCAGCGGTATCCGGGCAAGTATTCGAGTCCGACGCCGCTGGTGGAAGAACGCGATGTCATCGTCAACGACGCCCTCAAGGCGTTCCGCGGCAAACGTGTCGAGCCCGTGCAGATGCCCGCTGAGGCACCGCTATTCCTCATGTATTCGAGCGGTACCACGGGCCGCCCCAAGGGGTGCCAGCATTCCATTGGAGGCTATCTCGCCTACGTCGCCTGGACATCGAAATACATCCAGGACATCCACCCCGAGGACGTGTATTGGTGCATGGCCGACATCGGCTGGATTACCGGTCACTCCTACATTGTCTACGGCCCGCTCGCGCTCGCGGCCTCGTCGGTCGTGTACGAAGGCGTGCCCGTCTACCCCGATGCCGGGCGACCTTGGCGAATTGCCGAAAACCTCGGCGTCAATATCTTCCACACGTCGCCGACTGCGATCCGCGCACTGCGGCGCAGCGGACCGGACGAACCCGCGAAGTACAGCTATCACTTCAAGCACATGACGACCGTGGGCGAACCCATCGAGCCCGAAGTCTGGAAGTGGTATCACCGGTCTGTCGGGAAGGGCGAGGCCGTCATTGCCGACACGTGGTGGCAAACTGAAACGGGCGGGTTCCTTTGCAGCACGGTGCCGGCGTTGCACAAGATGAAGCCCGGCAGTACCGGTCCGGGAATACCTGGCATTCATCCGGTGATTTACGACGACGCCGGTAATGAACTTGCAAGCGGTTCCGGCAAGGCGGGCAACATCTGTATTCTCAATCCGTGGCCCGGCGCGTTTCAGACCATTTGGAGAGCCCCGGAGCGCTACGTGAAAACGTACTATGCCCGCTACTGCCGGGATCCCAAGAGCAAGGACTGGCGCGACTGGCCCTACATGGCGGGAGACGGTGCTGTCGACGCTGCGGACGGCTACTTCCGGATTCTCGGTCGTATCGACGACGTGATCAACGTCGCCGGCCATCGCCTCGGTACCAAAGAAATCGAGTCAGCCGCCCTGCTTGTCCCCGAAGTCGTCGAAGCGGCTGTCGTGCCGGTCGCCGACGAGATCAAGGGCAGAGTGCCCGAACTGTATGTTTCGTTAAAGCCCGGAGTGGAAGCTTCGGAGGAGCTTGCAAAGCGGGTCACAAACTCGGTGGTCGATCGGATCGGAGCCATCGCGAAGCCGCACCGGGTGGTCATTGTTCCGGACATGCCCAAGACCCGGTCGGGCAAGATCATGCGGCGCGTGCTCGCAGCACTTTCAAACCATCAAGACCCCGGAGACGTATCCACGCTGGCTAACCCGGAGGTCGTTGACAGTCTGCGGGAGCTCGTGAAGTAATGGGGGCTACGTCCATGATCATCACGCGACGCGCGCGGCGGGCGGGCGGCCATCGGGCGCCGCAGCCTTCGTCACCCATGTGACTCGACTCATAGGGAAAACTGGCCGGTCACCGCGGCCATTATCGATTGGTCCTGCGAAAACTCCCGCGTCAATCCTTTTCCGCCACCCGCCCCGGCTGCACAGCCGGCATCCTGCGATAGATCGTGTTCCGCGAGACCCCGAGCGCACGCGCCGCGGCAGACACGTTTCCGCCGTGGCGCGCCAGCGTCATCGCAACCACAGAGGTGGCAACCTCCTGCAGCCGAGCACCGTCGGGCAGCGACGCATCGCCAGCAGCAGGGGCATCCGCAGCCGAACCGGCCGAAATGGCTGAAGAGCTCGAAGCGGCCGACGCAGCAGAGTCGCCCTGTCCAACCTCGCCATCGCCGCAACCCGCGCCCCCCACATCATCCAAAAAATCATCCGGCAAATGCTCCCACCGAATCAGCCCATCCTCATCCACCATCGCCGCCGCAGTCCGCAGCAGATTAGCCAGTTGCCGACAGTTACCCGGCCACGCATGTCGCCCGAACACCGCCATCACATCAGCCGCAACGCTGAGCGCCTGGCGCCCCCCGCTTTCGACTGATTCCCACCGCAACATCTTTTGAACGACGACCGCGAGATCGCTCCGCTCACGCAACGCCGGCAACCGAACCGCAAGCCCGTTGATCCGATAGTAAAGATCCTCACGAAACTGGTTCTGCGCGATCATCTCGCGCAAGTTGCGGTGGGTCGCGCAAATAATGGAGACATCGACAGAAACCGCCCGCGTCGCCCCAAGCGGCGTCACAACCCGCTCCTGCAAAACACGCAGCAACCGCACCTGCAACGAATACGGCATATCCCCGATCTCATCGAGAAACAGCGTGCCTCCATTCGCCTGCATCAGCTTGCCGATCGCCCCTTTACGCCGCGCGCCGGTAAACGCACCCTCTTCATGCCCGAATAGCTCAGATTCGATCAGCGACTCCGGAATCGAAGCACAGTTAACCGCAACAAACGGCCCATCACCTCGCGGCGAATCGTTATGAATCGCCTGCGCGAGCAACTCCTTGCCGGTACCGGTCTCGCCGGTGATCAGAATCGGAATATCCTTGCCGAGCACCTTGCGAACCTTCGCGATCAGTGCGGACACACGAGCATCGCCAGTATCGAGATCGCTGAGCCGCGACAGTCCCGCAGCCGGCTGACGCGCGTTTGCACATACCGGTCGCGGTGCGGCGACACCTTGCACATCCACCGCCCCACGCCCCAGCCCAAACGACGCCCGCCTGAACTGCCCGCGCGCGCAAACCACCGCACCGTTGTGCAGATTCAGCATCAGATGCGGCGCGACGCCATGCGTCAACCGGTCGATCAATTGCGCATACGAGATCTGAAATAGCGACGACAGCGTATGCGCGCGCAACGCAGCAAGCGACAAGCCCAACTGAAACTGCGCACTCCGATTGGCAGACAGAAAGCGACCATCATCGGTAAACGCAATGATCCCTTCCATCAGCGTGCCGAGAAATTCCGGCCGGCCGTGGAAAGACACTTGCAGGACATCGCGAAACGCAGTCGAAAACAGATGGTTTTCGATCATCTGCACCGACATCTTCGCGAGTGCCGTCGTGTGCTGGTGATAGCTGCGGTGGTCGCCCGTCACGTCGAGCACGCCGATCAGATCGCCGTACGGATCGAGAATCGGCACACTCGAACAGGTCAGGAAGCGGTTCGCCGCCAGATAGTGCTGATCGCCATGAACGACCATCGCACACCCCTCGGCCAGCGAGGTACCGATCGCGTTGGTCCCCTGACGATCCTCGGCCCAGTTCGCGCCAGGCCGCAACGCCACTTTTTCCGCGCGATGCAGAAAGTCGTCGTCGCCGATCGAATGCAGGATCAACCCTTCGGCGTTGGTCAGCACGATCATGCTTTGCGTGTTGACGATCTGCTCGCGCAGCGTCTCCATGACCGGCATCGCATGCGCGCACAGCACCAGGTTCTGTTCGCGCTTCAGCGCGAGTCCCGTGTCGGACAGGATGTCGTAATCCGGCCGGATCGATGCGCGCAGGCCGAACGTCTCGGAGCGTTCGTGGGCTTTCTGGATCGCCGGTGCGGGCCAACCTTTGGAGCGGTTAGCCGCCGCCACGCTGAGCGGATGAACGTCGTCGCGCATTGTCTCCTCCTGAATGCGCCCGGGTCGTGCCGGACGCTTTGATGCGTGTCAACAGAATACTCCCTTTGCCAGTCCGCCCGACGCGTGCGGCGACCCCGCGCGGGCCCGCATCCTTGATCTGCGTCAGCGTCGGCCGGATCTGCGGCGTTTCTGAACACCGGCAGCCCGCGCAACTGTTCCGAAACTGAACACTTCCGCCATGCAGCTCACCGCAATCCCTGAAATATCCCACTTCGATGCATTGGTACGGTTCGTGCCTGATGTGGTCCCGCGCAGTCACCCGATCACCATCACAAAACGGAGACAAGTGATGAATCCATTTGACCTGAAAGCCCTCGGCA
The DNA here is from genome assembly GCF_014201065.1 of Paraburkholderia sp. Cpub6. Lineage (NCBI taxonomy): Bacteria > Pseudomonadati > Pseudomonadota > Betaproteobacteria > Burkholderiales > Burkholderiaceae > Paraburkholderia > Paraburkholderia sp. Cpub6. The sequence goes on along the minus strand of NZ_JACHDM010000001.1, from coordinate 159,150 downwards.
TCGACATCGAGTATCCCTATCGCCAGCGTTACGAAAACTACATCGGCGGCAAGTGGGTACCGCCGGTCGGCGGCGACTATTTCGACAACGTGTCGCCGATCAACGGGCAGCCGTTTTGTCGCGTGCCTCGTTCGAACGCTGCCGATATCGACCTCGCCATCGACGCCGCGCACGCAGCGCGCCGCAAATGGGCGAAGACGTCGGTGACAGAGCGCGCGAACCTGCTGCTGGCGGTGGCCGAGCGCATGGAGAAGAATCTGAAGCTGCTAGCGGTGGCCGAGACGATCGACAACGGCAAGCCGCTGCGCGAAACGATGGCCGCGGACCTGCCGCTCGCCGTCGATCATTTCCGCTATTTCGCGGGCTGCATCCGCGCGCAGGAAGGCGGCATCTCGGAGATCGACGACAACACGGTCGCTTATCACTTTCACGAGCCGGCTGGGGTGGTCGGTCAGATCATCCCGTGGAATTTTCCGCTGCTGATGGCCGCATGGAAGCTCGCGCCCGCGCTCGCGGCCGGCTGCTGCGTCGTGATGAAGCCGGCCGAGCAGACGCCGGCTTCGATACTCGTGCTGATCGAACTGATCGGCGACCTGTTCCCCGCCGGGGTCATCAACATCGTCAACGGCTTCGGCAAGGAAGCGGGCGAAGCGCTCGCCACCAGCAAGCGCATCGCGAAGATCGCGTTCACCGGCTCGACGCCGGTCGGCAAGCGCATCCTGCACGCAGCCGCGGACAACCTGATCCCGTCGACGGTCGAACTCGGCGGCAAGAGCCCGAACATCTTCTTCGCCGACGTGCTCGATCGCGACGACGCGTTCCTCGACAAGGCGCTCGAAGGTCTCGCGATGTTCGCGCTGAATCAGGGCGAAGTGTGCACGTGCCCGTCGCGCGTGCTGGTTCAGGAGTCGATTTACGAGCGCTTCATCGAGAAGGCGATCGCCCGGGTGGAACGCATCAAGGCTGGCCATCCGCTGAACCTCGAAACGATGATCGGTGCGCAGGCATCGCAGCAGCAGCTCGACAAGATCCTGTCGTATATCGACATCGGCCGGGACGAAGGGGCGCGGTGCCTCGTCGGCGGCGAGCGCGCAACGCCTGGCGCCGGCCTCGGCGAGGGTTTCTACGTGAAGCCGACGATGCTGTTCGGCAACAACGATATGCGTGTGTTCCAGGAGGAGATCTTCGGGCCGGTCGCCTCGGTGATGACGTTCAAGGACGAACAGCAAGCGATCGAACTCGCGAACGAAACGTACTATGGCCTGGGCGCGGGCGTGTGGACTCGCGACGGTACCCGCGCTTACAAGATGGGACGCGAGATCGAGGCGGGACGCGTGTGGACCAACTGCTATCACCTGTATCCGGCGCATGCGGCCTTCGGTGGCTACAAGCAGTCGGGGATCGGGCGCGAAACACACAAGATGGCGTTGTCGAACTATCAGCAGACGAAGTGTCTGCTGGTCAGCTATCAGGCGGAGGCGCTGGGATTCTTTTAAGCGAAGGGCGCGTCGTCTATGGACGGCGCGTGCCGAAGAATGCAGCCGTGCGGCGTGGTGGCCGCTCCGGCTGCATCAATCGATGCGAAATCACGAAGTCCCCTCAGACCTCAGCCCGCCTCGACTTCTCCCCCAAAGCCGCATTCCGTCATCAGTCTTTCTAAAGCCGGAAGCATCCGCTCGCGAACCCACGAAAGCACTTCAACTAGCGACTCGCCTTTTGCGTCGTTCTCGGCGTCAATTGAATAGGAGTGCGTGTACATAGTGGGGATGCTTCTTCTGGAAGCTGTCAGATCTCGTTCGCCCGACAAATCAAACAAATTGCCTATATAGGCTAAAAATTCATCCAATTCCGAATGCTCCTGGTTGCCCCGCTCCCGATACTGTCGTTTGCACATAACAGGGGATGACCGATGAAGAACGGCAACGGCCAGCCGATGATCCGGCTCGCAGACAAGACGACGCACGACGGCACGGTCATCGAGGCCGCGACAGACCTCATGCACATGGGCATCCCGGTTGCACTCGATGGACACGGCGTCGAGTGTCCGAGGTGTGGCGGTGTCTATCCGATCATCGCGACCGGCCAGCGAACCCACAACGGCAAGCGGGTCAGCCAAGGCGGCGACAGGACGGGCTGCGGCGCGATCCTGATCGCTTCATGATCGCTTCCCGATTGCCACGAAACACCGAGCTCCTTGCACGCATGGTCGAACCCGCACAGGACCGCACGCTAGGTCTTTCCAGTGACGCACTACCCACGTGGGGCAATGAGCCTTTGCTGGCTCCGCTGCGCCTGCGCGGCACCGAATCCCTGGGCAAGCTCTATCGATACACGCTCGATGTGGCGACGATCGAAAGTCCGACGCTCGGATTGTGGCAAGCACAGGAACTGGTCGTACCCGATAACCTGATTGGCAAAGTCATCGACATTTCGATCGCGTTCGACGGGAACGGATTGTTCGGTCAACAGGAGTTGGAATCCGGTGACGTGGCACACGCGGGCGCGGGCCCCCGCACGATTTCGGGCCTCGTCACAGGCATGAAACAGACCGGCACCGACGACCGGCGCGCCCATTACCGCTTCGTCGTGCGCCCCTGGCTGTGGCTGGCCACGAAGAACCGCGAGAGCAGGATCTTTCAGGACGCGAGCGTGGTGGACATCACCGACCGGATACTCAAGGAGCGTTATCACTTTCCGGTCGTGATGGAGTTGGGCGCGACCGGTCTGTGCGAAGGCTACCCAAAGCGGGACCATGTCCGGCAGATGTGGGAATCCGATTTCGAATTCCTCACGCGGATCTGGAGAGAATGGGGAATCTACTATCTGTTCGACGGAATGACGCTGGTACTGTGCGATTCGCCCGGCTCGCACAAACAGCACGACAACGGCTACGACACTATCCGCTATCACGCGCCTGACAGCCGGCACGTCGACGAAGAACACATTCACACGCTCGAGGTCTCGCGTCGGATCACGACGGGCAAGGTCAGTCTGATCGACTACGACTACACGCGCCCCGGCATGCACTTCGAGGGCGAGTACGAGAGCTTCAGCGAACGGGCCTTCGACAACATCGAGCAACACGGCTGGGGCGACTACTCGCAACCGCTCGCCGGCGCGACGGGATTGTCGGGTAGGCGAAACAACTTCCGCAATGAAGCCGAACACCTCGCGAGCGTGCGCGTCGACGCAATGCGCTGCCACCGGCTACGTCTGAAGGGCCGAGGGAATCTGCGCGGCCTGACAAGCGGGAAGACATTCTGGCTCGACAACCATCCGCAATGCGACATCAACGCCGAGTACCTGGCGGTATCGACCACACTCGACATTCGCAACGCGCCGCAGAACACACAGCCGTCCGGTAACGACACGAACGACGCGTTGCGCCAGTGCGTGACCAGCTTCGTGCTTCAGCCTGCCAATACATTCTTCAGAAACCGCCCGAAGAAAAAGCCGCGCTGCGCGGCGGAAACGGCGATCGTGGTTGGGCCCGAGCACCAGCCGATCTGGGTCGATGGATACGCGCGCGCCAAGGTGCGTTTCGTGTGGGACCGGCTTGGCCCGAAAAACGAGAACGCCAGTTGCTGGGTGCGCGTGTCGTCGCCGTGGCAAGGCAATGGCTTCGGCGCGATCTATCCGCCGCGTGTCGGTCAGGAGGTCATGGTCAGCTACCACGAAGAGGACCCGGACAAGCCGTACGTATCGGGCCGGATGATCAATGGCTGGAACCAGCCGCCCTGGAAGCTACCGGATAACCAGGCACTTTCAGGCGTCTTGAGCAGTGAGCTCAAAGGTGGCTGCGACGGCCAGACCAATCACGTCGTACTGGATGACACGCCGGGCCAACTCCAGGCACAGCTCGCCAGCGATCACGCACGCTCGCGCCTCGTGCTGGGCTACAACACGCGGGTCGTGCGCGAGGCCGGCCGACAGCAGGCACGCGGCGAAGGCTGGGAACTGGCCACCGACGCATGGGGTGTCGCGCGCGCCAACAGAGGCATGCTGATCACCACGGAGGCGCGTCGCGGCGCGACCGAGCCGGCAAAGGATCTCGGCGAGACCGTGGCGCGCCTCACGCAGGCACGCGATATCCACGAGAACCTCGCGGGTCTCGCGCGGCAGTATGAGGCACAGGAGCAACAGACCAGTCAAAGCGACGTATCGCGAGCCATCAAGGCGCAGAACGAGGCGATACGCGGCGTCGCGGCGCGTGCGGACCTTCCCTTCCCGCAACTGGGCGCGCCCGACATGGTGCTGGCCAGCGCGGCGGGGGTCGGTCTCACCGCAGCGCAAAGCACGCACGTGGCGAGTATCGAACACATCGCGCTCACAGCGGGCGGTCACGTCAGCATGGCGGCGGCGAAATCGCTGCTGGCGTCGGCGGTCAACGGCGTGCGGGTGTTCACGCAGAATCTCGGCATCAGGCTCAAGGCCGCGTCAGGCAAGGTGCGAATCGACGCGCAGAGCGATGATGTCGAGGTCATCGCGCAGCGGGTCGTCAGCATCATCAGTAGAACCGATTCGATCAATCTGATGGCCAGCAAAGAGATCGTGCTCCATGCGGGAAGCACGAAGGTGGTCATCAATTCGGAGGGGTACCGGGTCTATACGGATGGAGAGCATCGGGTCCATGCGCGTGGTCATCAAACTGACAGGCCAGCGGCGCGGCCTGTCAATGTGCCGGTAACGCCCGGAAAGCCGGGCAAGCTGGCCGCGCATCATGTTCTGATCGAACACGATACGGGCTTTGCACTGCCGAACCAGCCGTACCGGATCACGCTCGACGATGGTCAGGTGATTCAGGGCGTGACCAATGCGCGTGGAGAAACGAGTCTCGTCACGAGCAATCTGCTTGCATTCGCGACGGTTGAACTGTTCGCCGCGAGTGAACCGGACAAGGTTATTGCGGTGAGCAGAGGCGCGGTGATCAGGGAGACGAACAAGCCGTTTGCGGGCGCAGTGCCCAACGCCGAGAAACGCACCGCCAGGGTCGCAGGAAAGGCCGTGGCCTCTCCCAATCAAAGCGCGACGACGGAAGACAAGCCGCCCGAATTCGTTTCATGCGATCCGATGAACTTCGGTCTGCGCTTTCATCACTTCATCAACGGTGCGACCGAGGCTGATGCGCCGGCTGGTATGTCGATGCGCAAGGATGTTGAATATCCGGTGACCAAGGCTTATACGGCTGCGATTAAAACCGCGTTGCAGGGAATCGATTGGGCCGGGGTAAGGTGGCCGTTGACTTCCAGTTCGATAGAGACGATTCAAAACGCGGTCACGCCGCAACTGGAAATCGCGCTTGGTGCCGGGCCCTTTGGATTGCCACGACGCGATGCCGCCAACTCGGAAAAAGGTGGTGCCATGCCAAAGCTTGTCATTGTCGATCCACAGCGGGCGACGGAGTACGCCTTACGACAGGATGTCAGCGCCGCGTTCATCGGGCAGTACTGGGTTATCGCCGTCAACGAGAGCGAGATCGCGCACATCGTCGAACTCAGGGACCAGCCGGCCTCGCTGGATAACCGTCTCAGGGCATTCGCCGACACGCTATATCACGAGTCTCGCCACTGCCAACAGTACTTCTGGATGGCTTCTTTGCTTCAGCACTTTCCGGACGACTACAGAGACCTGCCGAATATCCAAACGTTGTATCGGTCGACGATGCTGAGCGAAGTCTTTGAAGTGACAGGAATCACGCCGCTACCCGACGATCATCGCGTTCACATCGGTCTGCACAGGATGCTTGTATTCCATTACTACTGGCTGATTTCCTACATGCAGGACAAGCGGGGCTGGGAGTACGTCAGGCGAGATCTCCCGAGTGCTGAAAGGAAGGTATGTGAACTGCTGAACGTCTCTGCTGAAACAGCACAAAAAATGGCGCAATTCGAAACCGGCTATAGGAGCCAACTTCATGAGGAAGATGCCTACGCCTGTGCGGAAGTGGTTCAGGCCTACTGGCGCAATCCTGGTGATCCTCTCGTTCGCAACCCCGGTACATGCACGGCTCAGTACGCCGACGCTCTCAGGACCGTCGGGGCCAGGAGCTGAGATGAGACCGACTGTGACCGACGCCCAGCGCGACATGGCCTTCAGGATATTGACCACGGCAATGGCGATCCTGCGGGACGACCAGCCCTTCGATCCCGCGCATACGATTTTCGGCCGCATTCTTGCGGCGCGGCCTGAGCGCGGCGTGGTTGGTGTTACGGAGTATTCCTTCGAGAATTCGGCATTCCCACGGACTGACATCACCGTAGTTGTGATCCCCGATCCGCTCGACCCCTCGGTCGACCGCACGAAGGTCAAGCAAGTCGTGCTGAACTTCACGATCCGTTTCAGTCCGCTATTGACAGACATTAGCCGCTCGACGCTGGAAGATCTCCTCCAGGTCGATATCGGTTACTGGGTCGACGGCAACGGCGAGCGGTGGCCCGGCAATGATATGGGAACGGCGCCACCGCAGATTCGGCTGCATAGCTATCGCTATCGTGCTTCGAATCTGCCGACGAGCCGATTTCCGGTGGATGTCGAATTTGCTTTCGGCGACCCCGACCCGAAGAATCCAGCGCCGGACGAATCGAAAACGCCGGTCCTGATGGACGTTCTCCTCAAACGCGGCTATTCCGCGATGAAACGGCAACACCGTGAATAGAGCCCGACTTGAACAGCAGGTGGCAAAGCGCCACGGCGCGCGGAAGTGGTTCAGGCCTACTGGCGCAATCCTGGTGATCCTCTCGTTCGCAATCCCGGTACATGCACGGCCCAGTACGCCGACGCCCTCAGAACAGTCGGGGCCAGGAGCTGAGATGAGACCGACTGTGACCGATGCCCAGCGCGACATGGCCTTCAGAATATTGACCACGGCAATGACGATCCTGCGGGACGACCAGCCCTTCGATCCCGCACATACGATATTCGGCTGCATTCTTGCGGCGCGGCCTGAGCACGGCGTGGTAGGCGTTACGGAGTATTCCTTCGTGAATCCGGTGTTGCCGGACACGCAAATCATCGTAGTTGTGGTACCCGATCCGCTCGACCCCTCGGCCGACCGCACGAAAATCAAGCAGGTCGTGAGGCGCTTCACGATCCGCTTCAATCCACTATTGACGGACATCAACCGCTCGACGCTGGAAGATCTCCTCCAGGTCGATATCGGCTACTGGATCGACGGCAAAGGCGAGCGGCGGCCCGGCAATGATATGGGAACCGTGCCTCCACAGATTCGTCTGCATCACTATCGCTATCGTGCTTCGGATCTGCCAACGAGCCGATTTCCGGTGGATGTCGAATTTGCTTTCGGCGACCCCGGCCCAAAGAATCCAGCTCCGGACGAACCCAAAACGCCGGTCCTGATGGACGTTCGCCTCAATCGTGACTATTCCGCGTTGAAACGGCAACACCGTGAATGAAGCCCGTCTTGAACAGCAGGTGGCAAAGCGCCACGGCGCGCGGAAGTGGTTCAGGCCTACTGGCGCAATCCTGGTGATCCTCTCGTTCGCAATCCCGGTACATGCACGGCTCAGTACACCGACGCTCTCAGGACCGTCGGGGCCAGGAACTGAGATGAGACCGACTGTGACCGACGCCCAGCGCGACATGGCCTTCAGGATATTGACCACGGCAATGGCGATCCTGCGGGACGACCAGCCCTTCGATCCCGCACATACGATATTCGGCCGCATTCTTGCGGCTGATCCCCTGCGCGGTAAAGTTGGTGGTACCGAGTATTCCTTCGTGAATCCGGCTTTCCCGCGGACGGTCATCATCGTATTTGTGATACCCGATCCGCTCGACCCCTCCGCCGACCGCACGAAAGTCAAGCAAGTCGCGACGCACTTCACGATCCGTTTCAATCCACTATTTACAGACATTAGCCGCTCGACGCTGGAAGATCTCCTCCAGGTCGATATCGGCTACTGGGTCGACGGCAACGGCGAGCGGTGGCCCGGCAACGATATGGGAACGACGCCACCGCAGATTCGGCTGCATGGCTATCGCTATCGTGCTTCGAATCTGTCAACGAGCCGGTTTCCGGTGGACGTCGAATTTGCTTTCGGCGACCCCGACCCGAACGATCCGGCGCCGGACGAACCCAAAACGCCGGTCCTGATGGACGTTCTCCTCAAACGTGGCTACTCCGCATTGAAACGGCAACACCGTGAATAGAGCCCGTCTTGAACAGCAGGTGGCAAAGCGCCGCATGTACAGAGACGACATCCGCATTTTCAGCTTTGCATGGACTCGCTTGCCACCACCCTGTTTCGCCCACCCGCCTTCGCGGCGTACAGTCGCTGGTCCGCGACCGCAATCAACCCCTCGAGGTCAAAGCAGTTATCCGAAACACTCTCCGCCACCCCGATCGATATCGTGAACCATATCTCACGGCCCGGCGCGGTGCGGGTTAATTGCGTCTCCTGAAGGACGCAGGCGTTGCGGGCGACGGCCTCGCGCACGCGCTCCGCAATCCGGGCCGCGTCGTCCGCGGTCGTATCGGGCAGCAGCACACAGAACTCCTCGCCACCCAGACGTGCCATCAGATCCCCCGGGCGCACGGCAATCCTGACCACGTTGGCCAGGTGCTTCAGGGTCTCGTCGCCGGCAGTGTGCCCCCAGTTGTCGTTGATCACCTTGAAATGGTCGATATCGATCATCAGCAGCGCGATGCGGCGCTCGTCGTTGCGCCGTGAAAGTGCGTCGAATTCCTCATTCAAACGGCGGCGGTTCGCGAGACCGGTCAGGGGGTCCGCGAGCGACAATTCCCGCAGCCGCCCGTTGAGTGCCATCTGCGTGGAAAGAAGCTGGTCGACGACAAAAAGAGTGGCCCAGAGAAGCAATGCCATCAGTATCCACACCCCGGCAAACAGCGCGCTGCTCAAGCGAACGACCGAGAAGAATACGGTCGCAGCGGATACGTAATCGGTCAATACGAGATCCGCCGTATCCAGCTTTCTGAAGAGCAGGAAGTCCTGTCCCGCACTCAACGTTCCGCTGGGTGTCCGAAACAGCGTGGAAGCAGAGAGCGTGTTCCACTGCGCCGGCAGAGTCTTCAGCCAATTCTCATCATTGACCGAGAAAGTACTTCCGCTCGTTGCAATTGGCATCCCGCTCGGGTCTATCAGAGCGTGAGTTTCATCCGCTGTGGTGTTGTTCCACAGATAGTCCTGAACGATGCGTTGCGGGACCACGAAGAATATGAGGCCGCGAACCACGTCATTACTCATCACCGCTGTCCCAAACAGCAGGCGAGGTCCTGCCGGGTTCTTGCGCCCGCGAACCGGATCGAACGTGACGTCATAGTCGAGCGGGTTCTGGTTGGCCAGCTGTAACAGGCGCGAGCTGCCGTACATTTGCAACAGCCGGACTACCTCGTCGTCGTCAATGGTTGGGTGAGCGACCACGATACCGGTCGGCGAGACATATACCGCGCGTTCGAGACCCGTGCCCATCTGGAATTGCACAGCAAACAGCCGGCTCATCATTTGGGCGAGCCGCAGGTCCTCGACAAATGTGGGTTCGTCACGGTGCAAACCAGGAGTCACCGCGAGTTGCTGTGTGCCGATACCCCGAATGGGGGCGTCGATATCGCGGACTTGAAGATTCCAGACGCGCTCGTCCTGCGCCCGGAGTACTGCCTGGAGCGAGGCATCCGGTGTTCGATCGAGCTGTGCTGTCCGGTCCGCAAGGAGCCGCTCGGCACTCTCGCGAAGAAACTGCAAGTGCTGCCTGTTATTGCGGACCGCGACATCGAGAACCCTGGCCTGAATCTCGAGCCGATGCGAACGGTTATCGAGCTCCCGGGCACGTACGAGAAAATATTGGTGTACAGCAAGAATCAACGTGACAACGAATACCACGCCGAAACACAGGATCACGGTATGCCGCGGACGTGAACTGACGCGGTCCCAAACCGTTTTCGCAGGCGTTTTAGAAGCGGACGGCAGGCGCATGCCGGCTCTCCGGTGATCCAGCTCCAGGTCCAAATACTATTCCTTCCCAACCCCCTCGACATAGCTATCAACCGCACTGCTCACCGTCGGATGAAAGCACGCATCGCCAATCAGATCCGTCAACTCGAAGCGTCTGAGCTTGTCGCGAACCGGATCCTTCACCTCTGCAAAGTGCAGCGCAATCCCGCGCTCGTCGAGCGTGCGCGTCAGTTCCCGCAGCATGTCGGCGGAGGTGACGTCCACGCTCGTCACCGGTTCGGCCGCCACCACCACACGCCGCACCGGTGCCGGCGATTCGGCGACGGCTTCCAGCAGGCGCTCCTGAAACTGCTCGGCATTCGCAAAGAACAGCGGTGCATCCCAGCGAAACAGCACGAGCCCGGGGATTCGCTGGGCATGCGGATAGCGCTGCAAGTCGTGATAGCCGCGCAAACCTTCAACGCTTCCCAGCACCGCGTAGTGCGGTCGCCAGCCGTCCCACAGAAATTCGATGACCGCGATCACCACCGCGAAGCAGATGCCGGGAATCGCACCGAACACCGCGACGCCGGCAAAGCAGGCCATCGACAGCCAGAACTCCCATTGCTGGATGCGGAAAATCCGCTTCAGGTCCGTGATCTCGAACAGACCGATCGCCGCTGCGATGACGACCGCGGCGAGCGCACTGTTGGGCAGGTAGCGCATCAGATTGGGCGCGGCCATCAGCAGCGCCGCGACCGCCAGCGCGCCGACGACGCCCGTCAGTTGCGTCTTCGCACCCGCCGCCTCGGCGACCGGCGTGCGCGACGAACTGCTGCTGATCGGGAAGCCGTGGAACAGGCCGGCCGCAAGATTGGCCGCGCCGAGCCCGACCATCTCCTGATTGGGGTCGACGCGGCTGCGAAAACGTGCCGCGAAAGTTCGCGACAGCACGCTGGTATCCGCGAACGAGATCAGCGCGACCGCGCAGCCGCCGAGCAGAATCTTGACCAGATCGGCGTCGGTGACCCACGGCAGCGCAAAGGTCGGCAGGCCTTGAGGAATCTTGCCGAGCACTTTCACACCGAGGCTATCGAGGTGCAATGCGGTTACGCACAACGTCGCGACGATTACGGCGATCAGGATGCCCGGCAGCTTTTCGAAGCGCTTGAGAAACAGGATCAGCACGAGGCTTCCAGCGCCCACCGCGAAGCTATACCAGTTGGATTTGCCGTCGGCGATGGCCTGCACGAGGCTCACGATGTCCCGCAATGGCCCGCGCTCTTCGATTGAGATGGCAAACAGTTTGGGCAGCTGACTGATCAGCACGGCGAGCGCAATGCCGTTCATATAGCCGTATCGAATGGGTTTCGACAACAATTCAGTGATGAATCCCAGCCGCAGCAAGCCCATCACGATACAGAACAGGCCGGACACGATCGCCATCATGCTGGCCGCCGCAATCGCGCGCGACGGGTCGCCCGCAGCGATTTGCACCACGACCGCCAGAATCGGAGCGGCGAGCGCGGAGTCGGGACCGAGCACGAGAATCCGGCTCGGACCGAACAGCGCATAGGCCAACAGCGGAACGATCGTCGCGTAGAGGCCGTACACGCCAGGGACGCCGGATGCCGCCGCGTAAGCGATCCCAACCGGCACCAGCATCGTGGTCAGTACCAGTCCCGCCGTCAGATCGTTCGGCAACCAGCTCAGCCGGTACGTCTTGAGCACCGTCAGTCCCGGCAGCCAGCGCATCCAGCGGCGCGCGCTGCTTACAGCAGTCTGTTCTTTGTGAGGAACTGGCCTGTTCGCTTCCATTTTTGGAATGTTCGTAGTCGAGGACGCCGCACCACGGTTTGTGGGCGGTACCGTCATTCGAAGGATAGTCCAGACATCCCGTCGGCGACAGGGATGAGGCCCACCGGCCGCGCATCAGGGGCGCTTGCGCCTCAGCAGCCACGCGACGCCCCCCGCCAGCGCCATCACTGCTGCGCCGTACACCGCATTGCGATGCCGATCGGTGAACATCTGCCCGCAGTACGCACGCGCTTCATCATCGAATCGACCATGCGAAGTGTAGTGGCCCGGCACCGGCTCGTAGAGATTCGCGGGCGCATCGGCGGGCAACGGTTCATCGGTCAATTGACCGTCGTAACCCGCCCGCGCGAGATAGCGATCGAGCAGCGCCGGCGCGATCCGGTTCGCGAGGATCGCCTTGACCGTCGACCACCCGACCCACACCTGCCGCCGTCGATGGGTGGCCGCAAAGTAGATCGCCCGTGCCGCCACTTCCGGCTGAAACACCGGCGCCACCGGCCGTGCCCTGCGCCCCGTGCGATTGAGCGCCCAGTCGAATTGCGGCGTATTGACCGCGGGCAGATCGACCATCGTCAGATGGATATCGACTCCGTCGTGCAGCAACTCGGAACGCAACGAATCGGTGAAGCCGCGCACGGCAAACTTCGCGCCGCAATAGATCGCCTGCAACGGCACCGACCGGTACCCGAGCGCCGAGCCGACATTGACGATCGTCCCGTGCCCGCACGCGCGCATCACGGGGAGCGCCGCCAGCATGCCGTTGACCTGCCCCAGATAGGTCACCTGCGTGCCGCGCTCGACATCGCGCGCGCTGAGCGCCGACACCGGCGCAAACGCGGTCGCCATCGCGACGTTGACCCAGACGTCGATGCCGCCCCACTCGCGCTTCACGCGCTGCGCCGCGCGCTCGATCGCGTCGGCATCGGCGACATCGGCCGGAATGGCGAGTGCGCGCACGCCATAGGACGCGGCGATCTCCTCGGCGGCACGAGCGAGCCGTCGCGGCTCGCGCGCGATGAGCCCAACGTCATAGCCCTGCCGCGCGAATTCGGACGCGCTCGCGCGCCCCACGCCGGCACTTGCCCCTGTAATGACGACGACGCCCTTGCGCTCGACGTCGCCGCTGCGGGTCTCGGTTTGCACCGTCACAGCGTCGCTGGCCACTTTGAACACCTCCGAGGTTGCACATCCAGTGAGGTGGTGAAGCAAAGCGCAGTCCCGACGATTCGAGCTGGGGATCTACGAATTGCGCGCGAGTCCAGCGCACGCTCGGCCGCCGGAAAAACAAATGGCCGCAGCGCGGGCTGCGGCCATCAGGTAGCGGTTTCCGAGGCTTGCGCGCATTAGCGCATGGCCGAAAACGCCGAACTCAAGTCACGTTCATCGCCAACGCACTCTCGCGATAGTGCTGGCTCGCCTTGTCGGTATCGCCCAGCTGCTCGTGCAGACGCGCGAGCGCGCGATGCGAGCGGATCTTCAGCGTCTCGTTGTCGGCAAGCTTCAGCGCGCGTTCGAGGAACGACTGCGCCTTGCCCCACAACTGCTGATGCAGACATAGACGCCCCAGCGCGAACATCAGGTCCGCGTCTTCCGGCCGATCCTTCTGCCACGCCTCGGCCTTCTGGATCAGCGGCAACGCGTCGCCGCCGGCCGTGTCCGGATAGCGTCGCAACAGGCGCGCATCCCAGTTCTGCGCGAGCGCCTCCTCGACGATCTTGCGCGCCTCCTGCGGCCGGTTCAGCGCGACCAGCAGTTCGGCGGCGGTGTCGGCGAGGCGCGGCGAATGACGCTCGGTCGCCGACAGCGAGTTCCACAGTTCGAGCAGCGCGTCCGCATTGTGGCGACGATCGCGCAGCAGATTTTCCGCCGCCAGTTGACGCAGCCGCACCGCGACCGCCGGATGGATCGCCTCGCGCTTCTCCAGCGTCTTCACGAGCTTCAGCACTTCGCCCCAGTTCTTCAGCTGCTGCTGCGCACGCAGCATGATTTGCTGCGCGTGAATGCGCCGCGCGCCCTGCGATTGCATCTCGGTCAGCGCATTGAGCGCGCCGTCGGCATCGCGGCCGTCGGCGCGCATGTCGGCGGTGGCCATCAGGCGCGCGTCCTGCCAGTCGGCTTCGTCGATCTGCGCGAGCCATTCGTCGCGCCGCGCGTACTCATGCATGCGATGCGCGGCGGTCGCCGCGATCAAACCGGCCGCGCCCTTGTTGTCGCCATTCGTGAGCGCGTCCTTGGCGGCCTTTTCCGCGCGCGAGAAACGCCCCGCGTACAGGTTGCCGATCGCATCGCGCAACGCCGCGTGCGCCTTCGCGACACGCGCGCGTGCGCGGTACGCGGAGACGCGCTGCGGCATGCGCCAGATATTGCGGATGATGCGCAACAGCGCATAGAGCAGGATGAACAGCACCACCAGCCCGACGACGAACAGGTTCAGCGACATGTCGACGCGGTACGGCGGATAGATCAGCAGCACTTGCCCAGCGTCGAAGCGCCCGCCCACCGCGAGCACGACCGCGACGGCGAACAGCGCCGCGAGCCATAGGAGTCCCCGGATCGCCATGATTAACCCCGGTTCCGGTATTGATTGACGGCCTGCAGGCTCGTATCGAGGTTCGGCAGCTCGACCGCGGCCGAACCGGCGTCCACCTGCTTGACCAGATCGATGACCGTCTGCGTGTCTTTCGACGACGCGTCGAAGTAGCGCGTCAACGCGGACTGCGCCGCCTGCAGGTCGGACTTCAGCGTGGTCTGGTTGCGCGACAGCAGCGCGAGACGCGCCGACAGCAGACGCAGCTTCAGGTTCTCGCGCACGAAGTAGCCTTGATCCGGCGTGACCAGCATCGCGTCGGCGTTGTCGATACGGCGCACCTGCACAAGGCTCGTCAGCTGTTCGGCGATGCCGTGCGTGACCTCGTCGATCCACACTTCCCAGCGCGGCTTGCCGGTGGCCGCGGCCACCTTCGCGGTGTCGGCCCACGTGGCCGCATGCGGCGTGGCACGCGGAATCGGTGCTTCACCCGACAGCGGCAGGCCGTTCACGTGATCGATCGCGTTGTCGAGCTTGATCGCGAGGCCGGTCAGATCGGTGGACGGCGCGGCCTTCAGCTTGTCGATGTCCTGCGCGATCGCCTTGCGCACCGCGACCGCCTGCGGACTGTCCGACGCCGCGAGGCGCGTATCGGCGCTTTGCAACGCGAACAGCGCGAGCTGCGTATTGCCGGTCAGCTGCAACTGCTGGCTCGCCGCCGACAGCATCTGCCCGACTTCGGCGAGCGTCCAGTCGTCGCGATTGCGCGCGAGATCCGCGTATTGCTGTTGCAGCGCCTGCTGCGCGGCCTGCGCATCGGCGAGCTTGCCTTCGAGCTGCGCGACCTGCGAGTCCGATTGATGCACGGTGGCGAGCGCCTGGTCGATCTTGATGCGCAGCTCGTTGGTCTGCGTGTCGTTGGCCTGCTGACGCTGCGCGAGTTCCTGCTCGGTGCGCACCAGCTTGCGGTTCATCGCGAAGCCGCCCACGCCCGCCGCGCACGCGATGACCACGATGACCAACCACAGCAGCGGTCCGCTCGCGCTGCGGCGCTTTTGCGCTTCGTACGGCGTGAAGGGTGGGTTCGGCGGCAAGGCGGCGCTTGCTGGCGGCTGAGGTGAGGCGTTCGTGGATGCGTTCGTTTCAGTCATGCGTGGTTGAGCCGGGTTGGACGATACCGGTTGGACAACGGGAGGCACGGCGGCCGCGGCAACGAGGGCTCGGACTATGCGCTCGTCGCCCGCGCCGGACACCGTAATCCTATCAAAACCCAATGCCCGCGCGGTCTGCGCGATGCGCGGATGCGGCGTGACGAGGGGCGCGTGTTTGAGCTGCTCGATCTCGCCGGCGGTCAGATGTTCGTGCGCGAGTTCGTGCAGATTGCGTACGCCTTCGGAGCTGGTCAGAAGCCATGCGTGCGGCGTGCCCGCGAGCAGTTCGTGCACGCGCGCCCATGCGCCGATCGACGGCTCCGGCACGATGCGCCGGTAAGCGGCCACCGCGTCGACTTCGGCGCCGGCTTCACGCAGGCGCTCGCTCAGCCATTCGCGGCCGCCGTCGCCGCGCACGATCAGCACGCGCTTGCCTTCGAGGCCCGCGGCACCGAGTTGCGCCTCCAGCGCGGCAAACAGGCTCTCGGAGTCGAAGCTCGTCGATTCGTCGTCGGCGCCCGCCGCGGGGCTGATCACGCGATGCTCGGGCGCGCTGACGCCGTGGCGCGCGAGCGCTTGCACGCTGCCCGGGCCGACCACGCCGATCGGCAGCGCATGCGGCCAGATATCGTCCTGGCGCGCGAACGCGTGATCGACTGCGTTCGGCGACACGAACACGACGAGCGCGTAGCGTTCGAGCGACGCGAGCGCGGCGCACAACGGCGCGTCGTCGATGACGGGCGCGATGTCGATCAGCGGGAAGTCGAGCGACGCGAGTCCGGCTGCTTCGAGCTGTTCGACGAGTTCGCTCGACTGGCCGGCCGGCCGCGTGATCACGACCGTGAAGGGCGCCTTCTCGGGCGAGACGGCGGCCATCACTCGCTGGCCGCCGCGCCGGGCGCGGCCGCGGGACCGCTCGCCGTACTGAGCGCGCGGACGATGTCGAGGGCGCCCTGCTGCACGAGCGAGTGCGCCACTTCCTCGCCGAGCGCGAGCGCGCGCTCGACGGTGGGCGCCGGCGCCGACGCCTGCGCGCTCAGCACGCGCTGGCCGTCCGGCGTCGCGACGATGCCGCGCAGATGCAGCGCGCCATCGCCCCAGGTTGCGTAGGCGGCGAGCGGCACCTCGCAGCTGCCGCCGAGCACGCGCGATACCATGCGCTCCGCTTCGACGGCCGCCGCCGTGTGCGGATGATGCAGCGGCGTGAGCCATGCGGCGAGGTCCGCGCGATCGGAGCGAATCTCGATGCCGAGTGCGCCCTGGCCCGCCGCGGGCAGACTGTCCTCGGGATCGAGCAGCGCGCGGATGCGATCGGCGAGACCCAGCCGCTTCAGCCCGGCCGCGGCCAGAATGATCGCCGCGTAATCGCCGCGATCGAGCTTGGCGAGTCGGGTATCGAGATTGCCGCGCAACGGCCGCACGTCGAGATGCGCATAGCGCATGCGCAGCATCGCCTCACGCCGCAGACTCGAGGTGCCGACCACGGCACCGGCCGGCAGCGCGGCGAGCGAGTCGTACTGATTGGACACGAACGCGTCGCGTGGGTCCTCGCGCTCCATGATGGTGGACAGCGCGAAACCGGCGGGCAACTCCATCGGCACGTCTTTCAGTGAATGCACCGCGAGGTCGGCGCGGCCATCGGCGAGCGCGGCTTCGAGCTCCTTCACGAAGAGCCCCTTGCCGCCCACCTTCGACAGCGTGCGATCGAGAATCTGATCACCGCGTGTCGTCATTCCGAGGATTTTTACGTCACAAGATGGATATAATTTGTGCAGCGCACATCGCACATGCTCGGCTTGCCACATGGCAAGGCGGCTCTCTCGCGACGCAATCACAAGCGTGTGGGGTGGCGTGGAAAACGTCTCGGTGTTCATTAGCTTGCTGCTGGATGTCGGGATGGAATAACAATCAATGTTAGCACGCGCCCTCGTTCGCGCCCTTTGGTTCCAAGGCACGGCGAAGCGCCGTGCGCAAGCGGCATCGACGGAGGAGACGGGCTTCGCGTCATGCGCGAAGGCCCCCATTGCGCGTTGTCACGTACGGTCGTTCGCGCACTGCGCGGCGGCTTGCGGGATGATGCAATGCGGCGAACATGCTGAGGCGATGCCTGACGCGTGTTCGGTCCCAGCGCGGGCTGGCAGCCCGTGGCTCCTCTCTCCCTCGTCGGCGTCGCGCGATTCGGCAGCGCTCGTGTCGTTCCGCGTACGCGGTGCGGCACGCGCGGGCCCCGCTTCCAGTGGGTCGAGCAATCGCCGTGTACAGTCGCCGTTTCAAGTCTCCGTTGCAGTTGCACTAGCAGTCCGTCTTGTAGTCCGTTGCGTAGTCCCTGTTGCACGCAGTTCACGTTGCACTTGCTGGTTGCAGTTCCGCAGTCGCAGTTCATCAATCAACAGACCCTGGCTTCCCCGAGGAAACTCATCGTGACGTCTTCCGGATCGGCGCGCCCCGCCCGCCGCAACACTGCCTCGCCCACCGCTCGCCCGGCCGACGCCGCGGCGCCTGACGCCCTGTCCGACGTTGCCGCGCACGCCATCTCGTCGAGCGTCGGTCAACATGGCGACACGCGCGCCGACCAGCGCGCCAGGCGCCGCGCCCTCGCCGCTCGCGCCACCAAAGCCCCGAAGGCCGCGCAGACCTCGGTGCCCGTCAAGCAGGACAAGGCGCAAAAAGCGTCGAAAGCCGGCAAGGCCAGCAAGGCTGAACAGGCCGCGACGTCGGCCACCGCGCGCAAGCCGGCCAAGGCCAAGGTCGATGGCGACGCAACACCCCCGCGCGCCGCGAAACCGTTGAAACCGAAGGACCTGCCGCCGGCTGAGTCCGCCGCCGCGACCACCGCGAAGAGCGGCGGCCGCACGCGCGAGGACAAGGACCACCCGCTGTTCCAGGACATCCGCTATCTCGGGCGTCTGCTCGGCGACGTGCTGCGCGAGCAGGAAGGCGAGGCGGTGTTCGACATCGTCGAGACGATCCGGCAGACGGCAGTGCGTTTCCGTCGCGAGGACGACAGCGCCGCCGCGCAGACGCTCGACAAGAAGCTGCGCACGCTGACGCCCGAGCAGACCGTCAGCGTCGTGCGCGCGTTCAGCTACTTTTCGCATCTCGCGAACATCGCCGAGGACCGTCACCGCAACCGCCGTCACCGAATTCACGCGCTCGCGGGCTCGGCCTCGCAGCCGGGCACGATCGCCCATGCGCTCGAGCGGCTCGCCGCGGCTGGTGCCGCCGCGACACCGGTGCTGCAGCGGTTTTTCGACGACGCGCTGATCATGCCGGTGCTGACCGCGCACCCGACCGAAGTGCAGCGCAAGAGCATTCTCGACGCGCAGCACGACATCGCGCGGCTGCTCGCCGAGCGCGACCAGCCGCTGACGAACCGCGAGCGCGCGCACAACGAAGCGATGCTGCGCGCGCGCGTCACGTCGCTGTGGCAAACGCGCATGCTGCGCGACTCGCGTCTGACGGTCGCCGACGAAATCGAAAACGCGCTGTCGTACTACCGCAGCACCTTCCTCGAAGAACTGCCGGCGCTGTACGCCGACATCGAGGAGGCGCTGAAGGAGCATGGTCTCGAAGCGCGCCTGCCGCCGTTCTTCCAGATGGGCAGCTGGATCGGCGGCGATCGCGACGGCAATCCGAACGTCACCGCCGAAACGCTCGAAAACGCGATCACGCGTCAGGCCGCGGTGATCTTCGAGCACTACCTGGAGCAGGTGCACAAGCTCGGCGAGGAGCTATCGATGTCGAATGTGCTCGTCGGCGCGAGCGATGCGCTGAATGAGCTCGCGGCCATCTCGCCCGACCATTCGCCGCATCGCACCGACGAGCCGTATCGTCGCGCGCTGATCGGCATCTACACGCGGCTCGCGGCAAGCGCGCGCGTGCGCCTCGGCGAAGGCAGCGTGCCGCTGCGCAGCGCCGGCCGCGGCGTCGCGCCGGTCCGCGCGATCCCCTACGACGACGCCGCCGAGTTCGTGCGCGACCTCCACGTGCTGATGGATTCGCTCGCCGAGCATCACGGCGCGCCGCTCGCCGCGCCGCGTCTCGCGCCGCTCGCGCGCGCGGCCGAAGTGTTCGGCTTCCATCTCGCGAGCATCGATCTGCGGCAAAGCTCCGACATCCACGAAGCGGTGATCGCCGAGCTGCTCAAGCGCGCCGGTGTCGAGGACGATTACGCGGCGTTGCCGGAAGCCGACAAGCTGAACGTGCTGCTCGCCGAGCTCGCGCAGCCGCGCGCGCTGCGCGTGCCCTCCGCCGACTACTCCGAGCTCGTGAAAAGCGAACTCGCGGTGCTCGAGGAAGCGCGCATGACGCGCGAGAAGTTCGGCGCGCGCGCGGTGCGCAACTACATCATTTCGCACACGGAGACCGTCACCGATCTGGTCGAGGTGATGCTGCTGCAGAAGGAAACCGGCCTGTTGCGCGGACGCCTCGGCGACGAGCACGACCCCGCGCGCGCCGGCCTGATGGTGATCCCGCTGTTCGAGACGATCCCCGACCTGCGCAACGCGCCGCACATCATGCGCGATCTGATCGCGCTGCCGGGCATTAGCGCGCTGATCGAACATCAGGGCAACGAGCAGGAAGTGATGCTCGGCTACTCGGACAGCAACAAGGACGGCGGCTTCCTGACGTCGAACTGGGAGCTGTATCGCGCGGAGCTTGCGCTCGTGTCGCTGTTCAACGAACGCGGCGTGACGCTGCGTCTGTTCCATGGGCGCGGCGGCACCGTCGGGCGCGGCGGCGGCCCGACCTACCAGGCGATCCTGTCGCAGCCGCCGGGCACCGTCGACGGTCAGATCCGTTTGACCGAGCAGGGCGAAGTGATCGCGAGCAAGTTCGCGAATCCGGAAATCGGCCGGCGCAATCTGGAAACCGTCGTGGCCGCGACGCTCGAAGCGTCGCTGCTGCCGCACGACCACACGTTGGCCGAGCTGCCGGTGTACGAGGAAACGATGCAGCAGCTGTCCGATACGGCGATGGCCGCGTATCGCGCGCTCGTCTACGAAACGCCGGGCTTCAAGGAGTATTTCTTCGAGTCCACACCGATCGCGGAGATCGCCGAGCTGAACATCGGCAGCCGCCCCGCGTCGCGCAAGCTGCAGGATCCGAAGCAACGCAAGATCGAGGATCTGCGCGCGATTCCGTGGGGCTTCTCGTGGGGTCAATGCCGGCTGCTGCTGACCGGCTGGTACGGCTTCGGCAGCGCGGTCGCCGAGCACCTCGACAGCGCGCCGTCCGACGCCGAACGCGCGCGCCGTCTCGCGCTGCTGCAGAAGATGCACAAGAGCTGGCCGTTCTTTTCGAACCTGATGTCGAACATGGACATGGTCATCGCGAAGACCGACCTCGCGGTCGCGTCGCGTTATGCCGCGCTCGTGACCGACAAGAAGCTGCGCAAGCATGTGTTCGAGCGCATCGTCGCCGAGTGGGAGCGCACGTCGAAGGTGTTGTCGGAGATCACCGGCAAGAGCGACCGGCTCGCCGAGAATCCGCTGCTCGCGCGCTCGATCAAGAATCGCTTCCCGTACCTCGATCCGCTCAATCACCTGCAGGTCGAACTGCTCAAACGCTATCGCGCGGGCGACACGAATGCGCGCGTGCGGCGCGGCATTCATTTGAGCATCAACGGGATCGCGGCGGGGTTGCGCAATACCGGTTGAGGTTGCCGCATTGGCAGACAAAAGCCGGGGGTGGCCGACGCAGGTCACACCCGGCTTTTCTCATTGCGCGAACCCTGCCGCTACAATAGAGCCCGCCATGTACCAGTACAAGTCCGGCAATTATTCTGGTATCTCTATTACCCCCTCCACGCGCAGCCGATAGCATGACGACGCCGTCTTCCGCCGATCACCCGCCGCCGCTCGACGCCACCCCGGCCCGCGCGCTCGGCGACTTCATCCGCGCCCATCGCGAGCGGCTGTCGCCGCAGGCGGTCGGGTTGCCGCCGGGGCCGCGTCGCCGCACGCCCGGTCTGCGGCGCGAGGAAGTCGCGCAGCTGTGCGGCGTGAGCCCGACCTGGTACACGTGGATCGAGCAGGGCCGGCCAGTGTCCGCTTCCGCCGATGCGCTCGCGCGCATCGCGGTCGCGTTGCAGCTGTCGCGCGCCGAGCGCGCGTATCTGTTCGAGCTGGCCGCGCAACGCGATCCGGCCGAGCCCGACCCGGCCGCCGCCGATGCGCCCGCTACGCTGCTGCAAACCGTGCAGCTCATCGACACGCCCGCCTACGTGCTCGACCGGCAGTGGAATGCGCTTGCGTGGAACGAGCGCGCGGCCGATCTGTTCGTCGGCTGGCTCGACGGCGCGCACGACCGCAACCTGCTGCGCTACACGTTCACCGAGCCGGCCGCGCGCGCGTTGATCGTCGATTGGGAAACGCGCGCGCGGCGGCTCGCCGCCGAATTCCGCGCCGACTCGATCCGCCATCTGAACGATGCGCCCACACGTGGGCTGATCGATTCGCTGTCGGCCGCGAGCGACGAGTTCGCACGCTACTGGGCCTCCCAGGACGTCGGCGGGCGCGAAGGTGGCAGGCGCGAGTTCAACCATCCGCGCGACGGGCGCATCGTGTGTGACCAGATCACGTTCAAGCCCGCGCATCGCGAGGATCTGAAGCTCGTGGTGCTGGTGCGCGAATAGGCCCGCGATGGGCGGCAGCGCTTTGGCCGCCCTCACCCGGTGTTAAAATCTTCGTCTTTCTTCGCTGCGGCGGCGCTCTTGCACGATTCGCGCACTCGCGTTGCCAGCCTCTTCACCGCTCGTTTTTACCGCCCAACACCATGACGTCCCAACTGCACAAAAAAGGCGAAGCCTGGTCGGCCCGCTTCTCGGAGCCGATGTCGGAACTCGTCAAACGCTACACGTCGTCGGTTTTCTTCGACAAGCGTCTGGCGTTCGTCGACATCGAAGGGTCGCTCGCGCACGCGTCGATGCTCGCCGCGCAGAAGATCATTTCCGCCGACGACCTCGCCGCGATCCAGCGCGGCATGGCGCAGATCAAAGGTGAAATCGAGCGCGGCGAGTTCGAATGGCAGCTCGATCTCGAAGACGTGCACCTGAACATCGAAGCGCGCCTGACCGCGCTGATCGGCGACGCCGGCAAGCGCCTGCACACCGGCCGCTCACGCAACGACCAGGTCGCGACCGACATCCGCCTGTGGCTGCGCGGCGAGATCGACCGCATCGGCGAGCTGCTCACCGAACTGCGCGTGGCGCTGCTCGAGATCGCGGAGAAGAACGCCGCGACCATCATGCCGGGCTTCACGCACCTGCAGGTCGCCCAGCCCGTCACGTTCGGCCACCATCTGCTCGCGTACGTCGAAATGTTCTCGCGCGACGCCGAGCGCATGATCGACTGCCGCAAGCGCGTGAACCGTCTGCCGCTCGGCGCGGCCGCGCTCGCCGGCACCAGCTATCCGATCGACCGTCACGCCGTGGCGAAGACGCTCGGCTTCGACGGCATCTGCGCGAACTCGCTCGACGCAGTCTCCGACCGCGACTTCGCGATCGAATTCACGGCCGCCTCCGCGCTCGTCATGACGCACGTGTCGCGCTTCTCCGAAGAACTGGTGCTGTGGATGAGCCCGCGCGTCGGCTTCATCGATCTGGCCGACCGTTTCTGCACCGGCTCGTCGATCATGCCGCAGAAGAAGAACCCGGACGTGCCCGAACTCGCGCGCGGCAAGACCGGCCGCGTGAACGGCCATCTGATGGCGCTGCTCACGCTGATGAAGGGCCAACCGCTCGCGTACAACAAGGACAACCAGGAAGACAAGGAGCCGCTGTTCGACACCGTCGATACGGTCGCCGACACGCTGCGCATCTTCGCCGAAATGGTCGCCGGCATCACGGTCAAGCCGCAGGCGATGCGCGACGCCGCGCTGCAAGGCTTCTCGACCGCGACGGACCTCGCCGACTATCTCGTCAAGCGCGGCCTGCCGTTCCGCGACGCGCACGAAGCAGTCGCGCTCGCGGTGCGCGTGTGCGCCGATCGCGGCTGCGATCTCGCGGACCTGACGCTCGACGAAATGCGCGGCGAACTGCCGAACGTCGCGCATCTGATCGGCGACGACGTGTTCTCGTATCTGACGCTCGAGGGCTCGGTGGCGAGCCGCAATCATCCGGGCGGCACCGCGCCCGAGCAGGTGCTGGCCGCGGTGAAAGCGGCGCGTGCGACGTTGAAGTAATCGACGCCCGGGCAGCGCCGTGAGCCTCAGCTTGCGGCGTGGCTGGTTGAACCGGATCGAAAAGGCGGACCCGTTTGGCGGGTTCGCCTTTTTTATTGCCGCGTTTGAATGGCGAATCGAAGGCAAAAGAAAGCCCGCCAGAAGCGGGCTGAAAAGACTTCCACCGATACCTCAGCAAGAGGCCATCAAAGTGTAGGCGGGTTTCGCTCGCCGACCAATGCGCGCACATTTCCGGCCATTACAGCGGAAAGCAAAGCGCCTCAGCGGGGCACGCACGATGACATCCGGCGGGCGAACGCCAATTGAATCCCGGCAGTTTTTGACTACCATTCAATCAGGTTCTCCTCGCGGTTCGTCGACGATGCTCTCTCGCACTTCTCCCCCTCCTGTTTCTCACCGTGTGGCTCTGCGCTCCTTCACGGCCGCTCGCATGCATCGGCTATCGCTCGCCGCGCTCGGTGTTGTCGCCGTGGCCGGTTGCACGATCACACCGCTGACGCCGCACGAAACCGTCAGCACACCGGTGGCCGCGATCAACAGCGCGACGCTCGATCAATATCGCGACGCGGTCGCACGACGGATCGTCGAGCGCAATCCGTCGTATGTGCTCCAGGGCAGGCCTCAGCCGATGCTGCGCTCGCTGGTGGTGGTGTCGTTCACGGTCGATCGTTATGGACACATCGTCGAGTCGTCGGTGTATCGCACGAACGGCGACGACGAAGCCGAAAGCACCGCGCTCGCGACGCTGCGCCGCTCGGCGCCGCTGCCGCTACCGCCCGGCAAGCTGCTGAACGGCCGCGGCCAGCTCGAGCTGTTCGAAGACTGGCTGTTCAACGACAACGGCAAATTCCAGCTGCGCGAGCTCGCTTCGCCGCAAGCGGAAACGTACGACTGAGCGCGGTTGGCGCGTGCGCTGACACGCACCGCCCAGCGCATCCGCGCATGGGTCGGCCACGCGCGAGCTACCCGAGTCATCGCGCATAACTCATAAAGCCGCCCTCGTTGCCGCGCAAACTTACGCCGCCATTGCTGCGCGACGAGCGCGCTCGCTATAATTTTCCGATTCCCCGCGCCGGAGCCTTCCGGCATGGCTCACGCCGTCCGCACACCCGCCGGCGCGGCGCATGAGCCGACTGCAGTGCCGCGCCGCCACCCCGCGTGCGGCGCCCAAACCTATACCTCAACGAGAATGCCGCCCTTGCGCGCCGCCTGTCTGCGAAGCACGGCTCAGCGCGCCGCGGCCTCATACAATTGGAGACCCTGCATGTCCACTTCGCCGATTTCCGCCGCTCAGCCCGCAAGCGGGCAAAACAGTAGGGCGCGGATCATCTTCGCGAGCTTCATCGGCACCGCGATCGAGTTCTACGATTTCTATGTCTACGCGACCGCCGCGGCGCTCGTGATCGGACCGGTATTCTTCCCGCATGGTTCGGCCACCGCGCAGGCGCTGTCGGCGTTCGTCACGTTTGGCATCGCGTTCGTCGCGCGACCGATCGGCTCGTTCCTGTTCGGCCACTTCGGCGACCGCATCGGCCGCAAATCGACTCTGGTTGCGTCGCTGCTCGTGATGGGCCTGTCGACCACGCTGATCGGCTTCGTGCCGGGCTACGACGCGATCGGCAGCGTCGCGCCGATCCTGCTGTGCGTGCTGCGTTTCGGCCAGGGTATCGGCCTCGGCGGCGAATGGGGCGGCGCCGCACTGCTCGCCACCGAAAACGCGCCGGCCGGCAAACGCGGCTGGTTCGGCATGTTCCCGCAGCTCGGGCCCTCGATCGGCTTTCTCGCGGCCAACGGTCTGTTCTTCGCGCTCGCAATGTCGCTCTCCGACGAGCAGTTCCGCAGCTGGGGCTGGCGCGTGCCGTTCATCGTCAGCTCGGTGCTCGTCGCGCTCGGGCTGTACGTGCGGCTGAAGATTGCCGAAACGCCCGCGTTCCAGGTAGCGATCGAGCGCAAGGAGCGCGTGCGCGTGCCGATCGCGACGCTGTTCTCGCAGCACTGGCGGCCAACCGTGCTCGGCGCGCTCGCGATGGTGGTCTGCTACACGCTGTTCTACAACGCGACGACGTTCTCGCTGTCGTACGGCGTCGGGTCGCTGCATATTCCGCGGCAGACGTTCCTCGGCCTGCTATGCATCGCGGTCGTGTTCATGGCAATCGCGACGCCGCTGTCGGCCCGTGCGAGCGATCGCTTCGGGCGTAAGCCGGTGCTGATCGTCGGCATCATCGCGGCGATCCTGTCGGGCTTCACGATGGCGCCGCTGCTCGGCAGCGGCGAGCCGTTGCTCGTGCTGCTGTTTCTCGTGATCCAGCTGTTCCTGATGGGCGTGACGTTCGCGCCGATGGGCGCGCTGCTGCCGGAACTGTTTCCGACCAACGTGCGCTATACGGGCGCCGGCGTCGCGTACAACCTCGGCGGGATTCTCGGCGCGTCGGTCGCACCGTATATCGCGCAGGTGCTCGCCGCGCACGGCGGCTTGGCGTGGGTCGGCGCGTACGTGTCGGTCGCCGCGGCCGTGAGCCTTGTCGGCGTGCTGTGCATGCGCGAGACGCGTGATGAGAGTTTGATGAAATGACGCAACGCGCATCGACGGAACAACGCTTTCGTCGATGCGCGTTTGCCGAGATTCGATCGATGCTGCACCCGCGCAGTTTTTACGCGTCTGCGGCAGCATGCAGAGAGCATTATTTCCTCGCTGTTTCCGCGGCCCGGCCCGGGTAAAACCCCCGCCTTGCGGGTCCTTTTGACTTGCCTATACTCCCTGACATAACCCTATAAAAAACGGGGAGATCCGCATGAACGTCCATCTTCACAATGCCGATATCGTGACGATCATCGCGCTGGCCTTGCTCGGCTCGCTGCTGCTCGCGCTGCGCTTCCGGCCGACGACATGGAGATCCATCGTCGTCGAGGCGCTGGCCGCGAACGCCGCGGCCATTGCCGCGGTGGTCGCGTTCGAAATGCTGGTCGCCTGAGGCTGGTGCTCCGGGCCTGAGCACGGCGCGCGGCTTAGCGGTAGTAGTAGCCGTGATGGTAGTAGCCACCGCCGCCGTAGTAATAGCCCGGCGCCGGCGCGATAACGCAGCCGCCGAGTGCCGATGCGAGCAGCGTGCCGGCCACGAGAGTCAGGATCAAGCGTTTCATGTTGTTCTCCATCGAGTCAGATTGATTCGAGCGCAAACCCCGAATGACCCGATTGGACACGATGCGCGCCGCAGCGAACGTTGCCATTTGTAAGGGAACATCACCGAGCTGTTACAGGACCGGCGCGCTGGATCGGCGCGTTCGATCGACCGCCCCGCTGCCGCCAGATCGCGCCACCATGGCGGAAAACACCGGCTATACTCCGTTGAGCGCACTGTCGCGATAGAAACCTTGCTGGCCGCGCCAGCGTCGCCGCAATCGAGCGGTTCGACGCGCGCCGTGCGAGCCTCGACGCACCGCGGCGTATCAGCTTGCCGCCCAGGCGCCCGCGCATCGGACGCTTCGGCGTCCAACGAAAAGCGACAGTTTTAACAGACATGTAATCGATTCCTCTCCGCCCGCTGTTCCCCGACACGGGCGTTCTTTGAGGCGCGACGATGCAGTCCCCGCCAGCAAGGGTGGACTACGCATCGCGCCTCTTTTCTTTTGCGCAAACGATTGCGCGAGCGCGCGAACGAACTCAGGCGGCGGCTGATCCTTGCTGCATCGCGAGCACCGGCTCTGCCGCGTACACGTAGTCGATCGCTTCGAGCGCCGCGCTGATGGGCGGCACCGAGTCGCCGTCGCCGATCGAGGTCGAGCGATACGGCGCCTCGACGCCGCAATGCGATGGCGACGTCGCGACGAAGATCATCACGGTGCGCTTCTGCAGCGCATGCGCGAGGTGCACGAAACCCGTATCGGTACCGACCACGAGCGCGCACGCGCCGATCATCTGCGCAACTTCGGTCACACTCAATGGCGGCAGCACGGTCGCGCCTGGCACCTGCGCGGCGATCTGCCCGGCTTCGGCAAGCTCACCGTCCGAACCCCACGGCAGCACCACACGGAAACCGCGCTCGCTCAACTCGCGTCCAAGCGCCGCCCAGTGCGTGAGCGGCCATTTCTTGTCGGCTTTCGAGGTGGCGTGAAAAAGCGCCGCGACAGGCGCGTCCTGCGTCGCGAACGGCTGCGGGACGGTTTCGGGTAGCTGCAGGTCGTAGATGGGCGGCCCTTCCACTTCGTAGCCGAGCGCCTCGCTGGCGCTGATGCGCATGCCGTGCCACGCGCTGCCTTGCGGACGTGGGCCGAAACGCCCGGTGTAGGCGAACGCCGCGCCACGCTCGCCCAGATCCAGGGATTGATAGCCGATGCGCCGCGACGAGCGCGCGAGGAAGGCGATGATCGCGCTCTTGTAGACGCCGTGAATGTCGATGATGTAGTCGTAGCGATACGCGCGCAGCTCGGCGATGGATGCCCAGATCGCCTTCAGATCACTCCAGCGACGCGCCTTCTTGAAGCGGCGCAGCGGCGCGCACAGCACGCGATCGACGCCCTGGCTCCAATGCACGACCTGCGCGAATGCTTCGTCCGCCGCCCAATCCACCTGAACGCCAGGAAATGCGCGTTTGATGTCGGCGACGACTGGCAACGCCTGCACGATATCGCCTAGTGACGTGACCTTGACGATAAGTATTCGCTTCATTGAGGGTCTGTTCGTTGTTCGAAGTTGAACTATTCTAGCTGACGTCTTTACCGATCCCCGGCCAAACGGCCGTTGCGCGCGGTGCGATTCTCAATACGGCACGTTACAGCAAAAAATATCCGCCTGATGATTCACTTCACTTCATTATTTCAAACATCTTTCACGTATTCTTGTCGGTCCCGCGCGCTTTATACTTGCCCCTTTGCACGAATCTAATTCATGTCCCGGCCCTTCCCTTCCCGTTCGCCAGCTGTCATGCGTCGCGCGAAACGCCTGTGGCGGCAATACGGCATCTTCTGGCTCGGTGCCATCGCCGTCGGCCTGGTCGCGGTGCTGTACGCGCGTCTGATCGACTGGGGGTATGACGCGTTTCTCGATGTCCGGCAGCGGTATGTGTGGGCGCCGCTCGTGATCACGCCCGCGGTTGCCGCACTCGCGGTCTGGCTCACGCGCAAGTTCTTTCGCGGCTCCGAGGGCAGCGGCATCCCGCAGGTCATCGCAACGCTGCACACGAAACAGCGCGGATACGGCACGCGGCTGCTGTCGCTGCGAATTCTGCTCGGCAAAATCGGCGTGTCGTTTCTCGCGATTCTCGGCGGCTTTACGATCGGCCGTGAAGGACCGACCGTGCAGGTCGGCGCCGCGCTGATGTTCAATCTGCGCCGGTTCTATCCGCGCTCGAATGCGCAGATCGAACGGCAGCTCGCGTTGGCGGGCGCGGCAGCGGGTTTGTCGGCGGCGTTCAATACACCGCTCGCGGGCGTCGTATTCGCAATCGAGGAATTGACGCGCAGCTTCGAGGCGCGCACGAGTGGCGTGCTGATCACGGCGATCATCATCGCGGGTGTCGTCGCACTGGGCCTGAACGGCAACTACACGTATTTCGGCACGATCCAGATCGGCGCGCATTTTCCTGATCTGCTCGCCGTCGCGGTGGTGCTCACCGCGATCGTCACGGGAATCGCAGGCGGTATCTTCTGCTGGCTGCTGCTCAATACCGCGCGCTGGATTCCGGAGCCGCTGCGTCAGTTGCACGGCGAGCGGCCGGTCGCGTTCGCCGCGCTGTGCGGCTTCGCGATCGCGGTGGTCGGCGTGATCTCGGGCGGCACGACGTTCGGCAGCGGCTATACGGAAGCGCGCGGCCTGCTCGAGGGACACGAGCAGTTGTCGGTGTTCTATCCGTTCCTGAAGATGATCGCGATGGTCGGCTCATACCTGCCGGGCATTCCGGGCGGCATCTTCGCGCCGTCGCTGTCGATCGGCGCGGGCTTCGGCAATCTGCTGCACATGGTGTTCGATTCGATGCAATTGCCGATGCTGATCGCGCTCGCGATGGTCGGCTATCTGGCCGCGGTCACGCAGTCGCCGATCACTTCGTTCGTAATCGTGATGGAGATGATCGACGGCCACGCTCTCGTGATTTCGCTGATGGCCACCGCGTTGATCGCGAGCCGAGTGTCCCGCCTGTTCGCGCCGCCGCTCTATGAGTCGCTCGCCGAGCGCTACGTGGCGCCGCTGCCGCAGCCCACGCCTGCGCCAGTGCCGGAAGTGCCCGAGGTCGAGGTGCCGGAAGTGGAAAGCGAGGACGGCGAGCCGAGCGCCGACGATGCCGCAGACGACATCACGACGGATACCTCCGACTCGCCGCGTCAGTAGATGCGCGAGGGCGACGCGAGGCTGACGTTGCGCGGGTAACGGCACCGCTGGAGTGCAACGGTTCATTTCGACCGGGAAATGGCGAGCGCCGTGGAGATGCGAAGAGACGGCTTCAGACAGAAGCCAGACGACGAGCCGAACGTCGCACCGCATCACGTCGCTGCGACGCGACGCCCTGCGACGTCCTGCACATGATGCGAGATGGACCGCGGTCCATCCGAAGCTCAGGCCTGGGGTATTTCGATCTTGACTTCGAGCACTTCGAGATCGTCCTGACGCTCGAGACTCACGCGTATGTCGTCGTCGGAAATCTTCACGTACTTCGAGATCACGGCCACCAGTTCGCGTTGCAACGCAGGCAGATAATCGGCGGGCGCATGGCCGCCGGCGCGCTCGTGCGCGATGATCAACTGCAGGCGTTCCTTCGCTACCGACGCGGACTTCTTTTTCTCGCCCAGCAAAAACGAAAGAATCGACATTACGTGCGCTCCCCTTACTTGGTGCCGAAGAGGCGCTGCAGCAGCCCGGGCTTCTGGTAATCGACAAAGCGAAGCGATTTCTGCTCGCCGAGGAAACGCGACACGACGTCCTTATAGGCTTCGGCCACATCGGTGCCGTCCATATGCACGGCCGGCAGACCCTGGTTCGACGCGTGCAGCACCGCTTCCGATTCCGGAATCACGCCGATCAGATCGATGCGCAGAATTTCCTGGATGTCGGTCAGCGACAACATTTCGCCTTCGCTGACGCGCTTCGGGTTGTAGCGGGTGATCAGCAGGTGCTCCTTGATCGGCTCCTTGCTTTCGATCGCGCGCTTGGTCTTCGACGACAGGATGCCGAGAATGCGATCGGAGTCGCGCACCGACGACACTTCCGGGTTCGTCACGATCAGCGCTTCGTCGGCGAAGTGCATCGCAAGCAGCGCGCCCGACTCGATACCGGCCGGCGAATCGCAGACGATGTATTCGAAGTCCATCGCGATCAGATCGTTGATGACCTTCTCGACACCTTCCATCGTCAGCGCGTCTTTATCGCGCGTTTGCGAGGCCGGGAGGATGAACAGGTTCTCGCATTTCTTGTCTTTGATCAGCGCCTGATTCAGATTCGCTTCGCCCTGGATCACGTTGATCAGGTCGTACACGACGCGGCGCTCGCAGCCCATGATGAGGTCGAGGTTGCGCAGGCCGACGTCGAAGTCGATCACGGCGGTCTTGCTGCCGCGCAACGCGAGGGCCGACGCAAAGCTCGCGCTCGTGGTCGTCTTGCCCACGCCACCCTTGCCCGAAGTCACCACAATGATTTTTGCCATTACCCTTACCTTGTGTTCGTCAAATGCGTCAATTGGTGCGCGGCCCGCCTCGCCGTGAAACGCCGCGTGCCGCAATCGCTCGGGGCAGCGCGCGTTTCGCGGCGCTTTACGTGAGCCGCAGCGGTTCGATCATCAGCTTTTCTTCTTCGAGCCAGATCTGCACCGGCTTGCCGAGCACGTCGGCCGGCAGCGGGTTCTCGGTCGTTCGATAGATGCCCGCGATCGAGATCAGTTCCGGTTCGAGACACGTGCAGAAGATGCGCGCGTCGTGATTGCCCTGCACGCCGGCCAACGCCCGGCCGCGCAGCGGCGCGTAAATGTGGATGTTGCCTTCCGCGATCACCTCGGCGCCATAGCTGACCAGACCGAGCACGACCAGATCGCCTTTTGCGTAAATACGCTGACCCGAGCGCAACGGCTTGTCGACCACCGTCGTTTGCGGCGACGTGGCAAGACGCACCGGCTCGGCGGCGGGCGTGGGTTCGACGGCGGAGGCAGCGGCCGTGCCCGTGGCCGCGCTGGCGGTTGCGGATGCAGAGCTGGCGGCCGCGCTCGTGCCCGCGCTTGCCTCGGTGCCTGCTGCCGCGTTTGCCGTGCTGTCCTCATCGGCCTGCTTCGCCGGCGCGCCGCGGCGATCGCGCGCTTCGAGCAACGGCAATCCCGACTCCGTCACCCACTGTTGCTCCGCATTCGCGACCACGCCGACCGGACGCATGCGCACGCTGTCGAGCAGTTGCGCGATGTCGGCGAGCGGCACGCGCTCGTTGCCGGCGAGACGCCGCACGTCGATCGCGACGACGTCGTTAGCGAAGAATTCGGGGGTCGCCTCGAAGCGTCGCGTCAGCTCGGCACGCATCGCATCGAGGTCGGTCGTTTTGACCACGAACATCAGCGTGTCGACAGAGCCGCTGCGCAGTTCGAAAAAGGGCGATTTCTTGGGCGACATAGCGTTCGGCGAAAAATTTTGCGTATTTTACAGGCGTACAAGCGCGCGGCCACTATTTTTCCCGGGAGAATCGGTGCTCGCGCGCGCGAGCGCAACGCGTGTCGTCGATGCGATCGACGCGCGACGGTGCGAAAGAAACGTTGGCGGGAAAAAGACCGTGATGAAGGGACGGCGAAGACGAGCGGCGCGCGCGACGCGCCGCTTGGGCGATCACTGCTGTAACACCTGCGAAGTAGTCGGCACGTGCCGCACCAGCAGACTTTCGACCTGCTCGGGTGCGCGCTCGACGCGCCGGTGCTCGCCGGTCGGGCCAAAGCCGAGCGCTTCGTAAAAGCGCATCGCGTTGCGGTTCGCGTCGGCCACCCACGCGTAGATTTCCGTGGCGCCCGCATTCGCGAGCCAGCTGCTCGCGGTATCGACGAGCAGCTCGCCGCCGCGCAGATGGCGCACGGCCGGCGCCACCCACAACTCGCAGACGAACGCGCGGCGCGCCGCGGTGTCGTCGAAATGCGCCTCGATCAGCCCGGCCGGATGACCCTCGGTATAGAGCAGGAATGCACCGACGGACTGCGAAACCGCGTGATTCGCCGCGGTCGCGTCGAAACTGGCGGCATCGGCCGACAACGCGTCCTCGAGCGTCGCGCCGAAGGCGTACGGCGCCTCCCGCAGCGAGGCAGTGCGGAGTTCGCGAAAAACGGCGCCCTGATCAGCAGTGATGCGGCGAACGGTCAATGACGGACTCATGCAGACGAAACCCCTGGAAACCCTAACGCGTAGCTTTAACCGAACCGGCCGGCGAGTCAAATTTATTATTGACCGGAATATGCGGTCCCGCTCACGGCGCGTCGTAGTCGCCCGTGCCGTCCGGCCACGGCGTCAGCAGTTCATAGCCGTCGTCGGTCACGGCGACCATGTGCTCCCATTGCGCCGACAGCGAGCGGTCCTTCGTGATCACGGTCCAGCCGTCGCGCTGTACCGACGTGCCGGCGCGGCCCGCGTTGATCATCGGCTCGATCGTGAAGACCATGCCCGGCTTCAGGCGCACCCCCTGCCCCGGCTGCCCATAGTGCAGCACCTGCGGGTCCTCGTGATAGACCTTGCCGATGCCGTGCCCGCAGTAGTCGCGCACGATCGAGAAGCCCTCGCGCTGCGCGACCTTCTGGATCGCGTGGCCGACGTCGCCGAGCGCCGCGCCCGGCTTCACCTCGCGGATGCCGGCCACCATCGCCTCGTAGGTCGTGTCGATCAGCGCACGCGCGACCGTGCTCGACTGGCCGACGCAGTACATGCGGCTCGTGTCGCCGAAATAGCCGTCCTTGATGATCGCGACGTCGATGTTGATGATGTCGCCGTCCTTCAGGATCTCGTTGCGATTCGGGATGCCGTGACACACGACATGATTGACCGACGTGCAGACGGTCTTCGGAAAGCCCAGATAGCCGACATTGGCCGGAATCGCTTTCTGCGTGTGGACAATGTAGTCGTTGCACAGCGCGTCGAGGTCGTCGGTGGAGACGCCTGCCTTGACGTGCTCGCCGATCATTGCCAGCACATCGGCCGCGAGGCGGCCCGCAATGCGCAGCTTCGCGATATCGTCGGGAGTCTTGTAGGTAATGGCCATGAATTCAGTCGATGTAAGTCGCGGGTCAAGCGCGAGATGACCCGCCGCGCCCGAAAGCCCGGCGGCCCGCAACCGCCGCTCGATTGGGCGATTTCGGGCAATTGTACAGAGGATCGCGGATGGACCCCGCGCAAATCGGCTGAAGCGGTGCGCGGGAGAAGGCGGTGGCGCTAGCGGAGCTATGCCGTGGCGCGCGCCCGAATCATAATGACGGGCTTTTGCTCGGCCAGCTTGCGGGCCTGCTCGTTCAGATGGACTGGCGGCAAAGGGACTCGAACGATCATCGAGCCGGACATCGTGATCGTTCAGTTTCCCGAACTAAAATTCGGGCGTCCCGTCATGCCGCCCGCTCCGTTTCGCCCCTCGCCATATCGTACGGATCACGCTGATTGCGGGCGTACTGCTTCGGCGCCATTGCCGACCAGCGCCGGAACGCGCGAATGAATGCCTTCTCCGACGCATAACCGACGCTCTCGGCGATTTCGATCAGACGCCGCCGCGGATCGCGCAGCGCGACGCTCGCAAGGTACATGCGATAGAAGGTCAGATGCCCGATCGGCGTATCGCCGACCAGCTCGACGATTGGCGCGCTGATCGCCGATTCGACGTCAAGCGTCGAACGCGGCGCGGGACTCGTCGAAGACGCGGGCGGCACGATGCAGCAGATCGAAGCGGCGATCGCGCGCGTGACCAGCATCGTCGGTGACATTGCGCAGGCGTCGCGTGAGCGGAGCGATGCGATTCAGCAGGTGGGCATCGCGATCACGCAGATGGACGAGGTCGCGCAGCAGCATGCGGCGCTCGTCGAGGAAAGCGCGGCGGCCGCCGCGTCGCTCGCGGAACAGGCGCGGGCGTTGAGGGAGGTGATGGAAGGGTTTCAGGTGGGATGAGACGCCCGTCCCCTCGCCTCGATACGCTGAAGGCAAGGGTTGGGCGCCGCTGTCAGGCCCGGCGACGTGCTGCCCTTGACACCGGGCGGCATCGACCACAGACGTGCGGGCCTGCTTACGTCGATATCCGCGGCTCAGTTGTCGGGATGGGCCGCCGTGAAGCTTTGGAACGCACTGTACGACGGATTCAACGGCGAGCCGTTCATCATGATGCCGAAGGTCTCGTTGCCGCTATCGAGCACGTAATACATGACGGCCTGGATATTGTGCGTCTTGCGGTTCTGATAGAACTCGCCGAGCTTCGTCGTGATGTAGTTCCCACGATAGGTCTCGTTTTGCTCCGGTCCGGTGTTCCACTCGGTGATGATGAACGGCACGCCATACCGGGCCTTGCAATAGATCGGCAGATCGAAGCCAGGTTGGGCGCCGTCCGCACCGAGGGAGAACACATCGCCATACACCTCGTAGTTGTGCCACGTGGTGATGTCCCAGCGCACGGTCGGGTGACCGCCGCTGCCATCCGGCTGATTACCGTCCCACAGCGCGTCCGCCGCGCCGACATCGTTCACGCAGAAATTGATGCCGCACTTCGCGTTCGACTGAACCGCTTTCACGCCGTCGATCATCCCGCGCATCACGCCGCGCATCACCGGCCAGTTCGCGTTGTTGAAGTCCGCTGCCTTCGTGCCCGCAGCGTTGAAGTCGAGCACGGTGGCGTTCGTGCGCGTCAACTCGTTGCCGCATTCGTAAATGGTCACGCCATAAGGTTTCAGTGCGTTCGCGACCGACTGCGCTACCGCGTAACCCTGGCTGTAAGCGGCATTCTCGCCAGCCAGCAGGTTGCCGCTGGAGTCGTAGACGCCCTGGTCGATCAGCGCGACCAACGTCATGCCCGCCGCCTGGAAAGCCTGTGCGAGCCCGATCGCCGCGTTCAGCTGGGTCGCATTGTTGTTGACGCCGACGCGATAGCTCGTGCAGCCCATGCCCTTCAGGATCGAGACGATCTGCTGGGGCGTGTACGTGTAGTCGAAGTGGCCGTTCATGCCATAGAACATGCCGGCCTGCGGTGTGATCGCGATGCGCGGATCGTTGCAATGCAGCCATAGGTTGGGGACGTCCGCAGTGACGTAGAACTCGCCCCCCGTGCCGCAATGCCAGATCTTGCCGCCGTAGAACAACACGAGCGACACGTTGTACGTGATGCCGAACGTCGCGCCGTTGCGATAGATGACGCCGTTGGAGAGCGTCCACGTCGCGCCGAACTGGTCGATGATGTACGGCGCGGAAGGCAGTGAGGTGCCATCGGGCGACATGTTCGGGACACTCGCCTTCGCGACCGGCGACGTATTGTCCGCGGTGCTGGAGGTAGCGGACGCACCCGAAGCTGCCGCGGCACCGGAAGCACCGGTCGCAGCGGCTGCCTTGCCACTCGCGTTCGATGACCCACTGCCCCCACCACACGCGGTCAAAAGATAACTTGCGCTCAGGGCCGTCAGGCCCCCAATGAATTGACGTCGTTTTATCATCGCGGAGTAATTCCAAATGTCGGGAAAATTCCCGATAAAAAGACCAAAAGGTGGATTCGCTGTGATTCGACGGACAATGAATAAGGATTCGATGCAAATGAATTTGCAGGCCTTAAAGACTATTGTCCCGAAGTGCTTTGAACGCACGTCTGTGTTGTCCGATTGAACCGAGGCGCGCGAAGGTGCTCCTCGCGGTGGTTCAGATTGACAGGGCTGGGTGCGCGTTGGTTCGCAAACGTTTGCGGTGCAAACGTCTTACTGATCAATTGCCGAAGCTTTCATTTTCAGGAAAATTCTTCCTGTAAAAGCTTCTGACGGCGTAAATCGTACCCTGAACGAATGACCGAGCCCAACCAAAAATCGTATTTATTTGTAAAAAAGGGCAGATCTTGCGGAGATCCGTGGGGTCGGCGAAGATTCGCACTTTCAGAAGTCGATCGGGGGGCGGGTCGCCCGCAAATTTTCTGACTTCGACCCCTTATAGCGTGCAATAGCCACGCCCCGAATATGTCCCGTATATGAATTAGGGGACAGTGCAGCACGGATGACTTAAGATATTTGTATGGAAATGAGATGAAAAAGACCACGAGCAACGAATGGCTTATGTAAAAAATTGAAACAAAGGATTTCGCCAAAATAGAAATGATGCTTGAATAATTTCGAATTGCCTTGGCAAAGCCATTCGAGAACTCAAAGCAAAAACCCCTTGATCTCGGTGAAATCAAGGGGTTTCAGAATTTGGCGGAAAGGGTGGGATTCGAACCCACGGTACGGGGAAACCGTACGCCTGATTTCGAGTCAGGTACATTCGACCACTCTGCCACCTTTCCGGGTATTCCAACTCGCTACTGCATCGTCGGATCCAAGCGGGCCGTTGCTTGGGAGAAAAAGATTATAGAACAGCTCGAATCAGTTTTCCAAGCCCCCTCGTCCAAAAAATTTCTAAAAAATTTTCGCGGGACCTCGATGCCGTTCGCGGCATCCATCGTCAGACACGCGACGACACCGCGCCTGCGCGCGCATCGGCGACGCTCATCAGGCCCCCGGCACTTGCAGCCGCTCGACGCCGCCGAGGTAAGGCCGTAGTGCCGTAGGCACCGTCACCGAGCCATCGGCGTTCTGGAAGTTCTCGAGCACCGCGACGAGCGTGCGGCCCACCGCGAGACCCGAGCCGTTGAGCGTATGCACGAGCTCCGGCTTGCCCTGCGCGTTGCGGAAGCGTGCCTGCATGCGTCGCGCCTGGAACGACTCGGTATTCGAGCAACTCGAAATCTCACGATAGGTGTTCTGCGCGGGCAGCCACACTTCCAGGTCGTAGGTCTTCGCTGCGGAAAAGCCCATGTCGCCGGTGCACAGCGTGATCACGCGATACGGCAGTTCGAGCTTTTGCAGAATCGCCTCCGCATGGCCGACCATCTGCTCGAGCGCGTCGTACGATGCGCCTGGCGCTACGACCTGCACCATCTCGACCTTGTCGAACTGATGCTGGCGGATCATGCCGCGCGTGTCGCGGCCATACGAGCCCGCTTCCGAGCGGAAGCACGGCGAGTGCGCGGTCAGCCTGATCGGAAGCGCGTCCGCTTCGACGATGCTCTCACGCACCGTGTTCGTCAGCGAAATTTCCGAGGTCGAGATCAGGTACTGCGTGACCGTGTGTTCACCGCCGCCCTTTTCGACGCGGAACATATCGTCCGCGAACTTCGGCAGCTGGCCCGTGCCGTACAGGATGTCGGGATTGACGATGTACGGCGTGTAGATCTCCGTATAGCCGTGCTGCTGCGTGTGCGTGTCGATCATGAACTGCGCGAGCGCGCGATGCAGCCGCGCAATCTGGCCGCGCAGCATCGTGAAGCGCGCGCCCGACAGCTTCGCGCCGGTCTCGAAGTCGAGGCCGAGCGGCGTGCCGACGTCAACGTGATCCTTGACCTCGAAGTCGAACTGGCGCGGCGTGCCCCAGCGGCGCACTTCGACGTTGCCGGCTTCGTCGTTGCCGACCGGCACGCTTTCGTGCGCAAGATTCGGCACGTCGAGCAGCAGATCGGACAGACGCTTCTGGATGTCTTCGAGCTTGACCGCCGACGCCTTCATCTCGTCGCCGATGCCGCCGACTTCGGCCATCACCGCCGACGTGTCTTCGCCGCGTCCTTTCATCGCGCCGATCTGCTTCGACAGGCTGTTGCGGCGCGCCTGCAGTTCTTCGGTACGGGTCTGGGTATCGCGGCGTTCCGCTTCGAGCGCGGTGAAGGCCGCGACGTCGAGGGTATAGCCGCGGTCGGCGAGGCGCTTTGCGACGCCGTCGAGGTCTTTGCGCAGCAACTGGATGTCGAGCATGGGATGGGACGGATGTTCGTTGTATGAAAACGCGATTTTAGCGCACCGGCAAAGGTGAAACGCCTCAAGCCTTCTTCGGCTTGTTCTCGGCGCGCCACCGCGCATCGAGCTCGCCAAGGCGCGCGAGCTTCTCGCCGATCTTGCCTTCGAGACCACGCGGTGTCGGCTCGTACCAATGCGGCTCGCGCATGCCGTCGGGCAGATAGGTTTCGCCCGCCGCGTACGCATCGGGTTCGTCGTGCGCGTAGCGGTAGTCGTGGCCGTAGCCGAGTTCCTTCATCAGCTTCGTCGGCGCGTTGCGCAGATGCACCGGCACCGCGCGCGACTGGTCCTTGCCGACGAAGCGCCGCGCCTCGTTGTACGCGTTGTACCCGGCATTCGATTTCGGCGCGACCGCCAGATAGATGATCGCCTGCGCAAGCGCGAGCTCACCTTCGGGCGAACCGAGACGCTCGTAGGTTTCGGCGGCGTCGAGCGTGATGCGCGCGGCGCGCGGGTCCGCGAGGCCGATGTCTTCCCACGCCATGCGCACGATGCGACGCGCGAGATAGCGCGGGTCCGCGCCGCCGTCGAGCATGCGGCAGAACCAGTACAGCGCGCCGTCCGGGTTGCTGCCGCGCACGGATTTATGCAGCGCGCTGATCTGGTCGTAGAAGGCGTCGCCGCCCTTGTCGAAGCGTCGCAGATTCTCCGCGAGCGCGCTGCCCAATAACGCGCCGTCGATTTCAGTGGTCTTCTGCCGGGCGGCCGCGCGCGCGACGATCTCGAGGTTGTTCAGCAGCTTGCGGCCGTCGCCGTCGGCGGATCCGATCAGCGCGGCGCGCGCTTCGTCGGTGAACGTGAGGCCGCCGAGTTCCTTCCGCGCGCGCTCGAGCAGCTCGCGCTGTTCGTCGTCGGTCAGGCTCTTCAGCACGTAGACGGCGGCGCGCGACAGCAACGCGCTATTGACCTCGAACGACGGATTCTCGGTCGTCGCGCCGACGAACACGAACAGGCCCGACTCGACGTGCGGCAAGAACGCGTCTTGCTGGCTCTTGTTGAAGCGATGCACTTCGTCAACGAACACCAGCGTCTGATGGCCGTTCGCGCGATGGATCTGCGCGGTTTCGACCGCCTCGCGGATATCCTTCACGCCCGACAGCACCGCCGACAACGCGATGAACTGCGCGTGAAACGCATCGGCCATCAGCCGCGCGAGCGTGGTCTTGCCGACGCCCGGCGGGCCCCACAGGATCATCGAATGGGCCTCGCCCGATTCGAACGCGACCCTGAGCGGCTTGTTCGGACCGAGCAGATGCGACTGGCCGATCACTTCGTCGATATTGCGTGGCCGCAGGCGTTCGGCGAGCGGAACATTGGCACGGGTTTCTTCAAACATGACGTTTTGGGGATAATCTCGGCTTTCCGGGGCACGCACCGCTTCGGAGCAGCGCCTCGCGGGACAAGCGCAAAGCCCGCGTCCGGCCGGAAACACAGGCACGAACGCGGGCAACGTCCTGCATTATGACAGTGACGGCGGCCAGGCGATGGCCGACCTGGGGCGCCGGCAACGCAAAGAATCACAGCACCACCAACAGGAACGAACATCAGATGGCTCAAGATTCCGTCGCCGGCGACGCCGGCTCCACCTACGCGCCGCTCACGCCGGTGCCCGACGCGCGCCGCGCGTTTCGCACCGGCGACGCGTTCGCGCTGTGGTTCTCACTCGGCATCGGCCTGCTCGTCGCCCAGGCGGGCGCGCTGCTGGTGCCGGGACTGTCGCTGCAGCATGCGCTCGTCGCGATCGTGCTCGGCAGCGTGATCGGCGTCGTTCTGCTCGCGCTCGCGGGCGTGATCGGCACCGACACCGGGCTCGCGGCGATGTCGTCGCTGCGTCCGACGCTCGGCGTGCGCGGCGCGTCGGTGCCGGCCGTGCTGAACATGGTGCAACTGGTCGGCTGGGGCTCGTTCGAGGTGATCGTGATGCGCGATTCCGCCGATGCGCTCGCGAAACAGGCGTTCGGCCTGTCGATGCCGCTCGTGTGGACCGTGATCTTCGGCGTGCTCGCGACGCTGCTCGCGATCAGCGGCCCGCTGTCGTTCGTGCGGCGCTTTCTGCGCAAGTGGGGGATCTGGCTGCTGCTCGCGGGCGCCGCGTGGCTCACGTGGAACCTGCTCGCGCGCCACAATCTCGCGGACCTGATGCGTCGTCCCGGCACCGGCGAGATGTCGTTCGGCGGCGCGGTCGACCTCGTGGTCGCGATGCCGCTGTCATGGCTGCCGCTGATCGCCGACTACACGCGCTTCGGCCGCCGCGCCGGCGAGACGTTCCGCGGCACGCTATACGGCTATGGCATCGCGAACATCTGGTTCTATGCGCTCGGCGCGGTCTACGGGCTCGCGGCCGGCGGCGGCAATGCATTGCTGACCGGCGCGCTCGCGCAAGCGGGCGGCGGGTTTGCGCTGCTGCTGATTCTGATCGACGAAATCGACAATGCGTTCGCCGACATCCACTCGGCCGCGGTATCGACCGGCACGTTCTGGACGCGCGCGAGCGTGCCGTTGCTGTCGGCCGCGTTCGGTGCGCTGTGCACGCTGATCGCGCTGCTCGTGCCGATGGCGAAGTACCAGAACTTCCTGCTGCTGATCGGCTCGGTATTCGCGCCGCTGTTCGGCGTTGTGCTGATGGATCACTTCATCGTGCGCAAGCGTCGCGTCGACGCCGCGGTGCTCGCCGATGTGCGCGGCCGCTACGGCTTTTCGGGCGGCTGGCACCTGAGCGCGTTCGTCGCCTGGGCGATCGGCATCGCCTCGTACCAGGTGATCAACCAATGGCTACCGAATGTCGGCGCGACGCTACCGTCGCTTGCGATCGGCGCGGTGTGCTATTACGCGTTCGTATCGGCGCGCAAGACCGCGTATGCGTGAGCGCGTCACCCTCAGCGCGTTGCATTAGACGCAGCTGTCACAAAATAAAAAAGACCTGCAATCCAAATGCAGGTCTTTTTTTGTGACCGTCGAACGGCCAATCACAGTGCGCGCCGCGGGCTATTTTTTCGCCGCTTTGCGCCGACGCGATTCGGCCTTGCGACACAGATCCGTGAGCAGCCAACGGGCGACGGTCTCCGGCCGATTCGGCGCGTACGAGGCGAATTTGCTCTCGTTCGCGAAATGGACGACGACGGTGCCCGTCATGACGCGATACGTTCCGGCGTAGTTTACGCCGTCCAGTTCCACGCTTAGCGCGTGGGTGGTTTCATATTCCGCGAAAGTCAAAATAAATGCGATATCTCGAAACGAGACATTATCGCTACGATTTTTCGGAAGTCAAAAAAATATGCAATTGGTTGCATATTAAATTATCACCGGCGGTAATTCTTGCGTTTCCCGCTCGAAAACCCAAATAACGGGCTGCCGGATACGTTAGATAACCTGACTGCCTTACTGCCGTTCAAGCCGAACCGCCGGCGTATCGGCGAAACGCTCAAGCGCGCGATTGCCTTCCCGATGGGCTTCGGCCTCATCGATAAAGGTTTTTTCACTATATGCAACGACCTTGAAACCACTTCCGGCCGCGCGCGGCACCGTTATTCCCCAATGCCACCCGCCCTCCTGCTGGAACACATGGAGGGATGGGGACAAGCGTGAATCGTGTGAAGAAGACAATCTCATGACATGCCTCACCTTTCCAGACATCTGAAGCGACAACCAGATTCGATCAGTTTAGGCGTTATTTTGTTGCGTTGCAGCAAAAAATTGTTAGAGATTGCGTACCCAATCCCGGAAAATGATCGGACGCGCGAACTCCAGCCCATGAGCAATGCCGCTCTTTCCAGTCTCGCACTAAATCATTACGTCTGCCTGTACGACGATTTAATGTTCGTCGCGGCGCCGGGCGCGCATCCCTAAGCAATCCACGCACCGCGTGAAATAAAAAGCCGCGCCCGACAAGCGCGGCTTCGCGGGCGTTTGCACAGGCGCGACGTGTCGGCGCCTACCGCGCGGTTTATCCGTTGATCACATCCGCGCCCTTCGGCACCGTGAACTTGAATGCATCGGGCGGCAGTTGCGGATTTTTCTGGATGTTCGAGAACGTGAGCAGCGTCACGTTACCGAACACGTCGTGCAATTCCATCGCTTCGAGATTACCGTCCTTGAAACCGATGCCGACGCGCTCGAACTGCGTGTCCTTCGCCTTCGGCGTCAGTTCGAGCCAGTCGATGCCGGCCTTCACGCCCGCGTCGCGCAGCGAGAAGTTCTTGTCCAGATCGTTGCTGCCGAACAGGATCGCCGCCGGGCTTGCGCCGAGCGCGTTGCCGAGCGGGCGCACCGTCACCTGGTTCAGATCCTTGTCGTAGACGTAGAGCTTGTCGCCGTCCGCCTGCAGCAATTGCGAGTAGGGCTTCTCGTATTGCCAGATGAACTTGCCGGGCCGCGCGAACATGAACGTGCCGCTCGACGTGGTCGGCTTGGCCGGGTTCGCGG
The DNA here is from genome assembly GCF_014201065.1 of Paraburkholderia sp. Cpub6. Classification (NCBI taxonomy): domain Bacteria; kingdom Pseudomonadati; phylum Pseudomonadota; class Betaproteobacteria; order Burkholderiales; family Burkholderiaceae; genus Paraburkholderia; species Paraburkholderia sp. Cpub6. Next base: position 116,153 of record NZ_JACHDM010000001.1, on the reverse strand, counting down.
TGGACAGCGCGCCGCTCGCGCCCTGCGCCTTGCTCGGCGCGCGCACTTCCTGCTGCACGAAGGTGCCGCGCGCCGAATGGACCTGCGCGATGAATGCCTTCAGTTGCTCGGTGCCGCTCGCGAACGCGTGCGAGGCGACGAGCAGCGACGCACCGATCGCGACACTGCCCACGGCGCGCGCGATCTTGCGCATGCCGCGGGACACGCGCTCGCCGAGGCGCCCCGCTCGCCGCTGTCGGGCATCCTGCTGCGCGATTGCTTGCATAGGTTTTTCTCCCTTGAATGAATTCGGTGATGGGCTGCGCCGGCTCGATGCACTCGCTGAACACAGCGTGACCGGCCCGGCGTCGAGCCGCAATGGCGCACCCGACGGTGCGCGCGGCGTCGCTCGCGATGGCCGCCATGGCTCGTTGCGGCTATTCCGCCTCGCGCGCCGGCGCCAGGATCTCGCGATTGCCGTTCGACGACATCGCCGACACCACGCCCGAATTCTCCATCTGTTCGAGTAGACGCGCCGCCCGGTTGTAGCCGATCCGCAGATGCCGCTGCACGAGTGAAATCGACGCGCGGCGATTCTTCAGCACGACGTCGACCGCCTGATCGTATAACGGGTCCGACTCGCCTTCGGTGGACGCGGTTCCCGCCGAGCCTTCGTCGCCCTCGCCGCTCACGCCGCCTTCGAGAATGCCCTCGATATAGTTCGGCTCGCCCTGCTCCTTGAGCTTGTCGACGACGCGATGCACTTCATCATCCGACACGAACGCGCCGTGCACCCGCACCGGCAAACCGCTGCCTGGCGGCAGATAGAGCATGTCACCCATGCCGAGCAGCGACTCGGCGCCCTGCTGGTCGAGAATCGTGCGCGAGTCGATCTTCGACGACACCTGGAACGCCATACGGGTCGGCACGTTGGCCTTGATCAGGCCGGTGATCACGTCGACCGACGGACGCTGCGTAGCGAGAATCAGATGGATGCCGGCCGCGCGCGCCTTCTGCGCGATCCGCGCGATCAGCTCTTCGACCTTCTTGCCGACGACCATCATCAGGTCGGCCAGTTCGTCGATGACGATCACGATGTTCGGCAAACGCGTCAGCGGTTCCGGATCGTCCGGCGTCAGGCTGAACGGATTCGGCAGCTTCTCTTCGCGCTTGGCCGCTTCGTCGATCTTGTTGTTGTAGCCGGCGAGGTTACGCACGCCGACCTTGCTCATCAGCTTGTAGCGGCGCTCCATTTCGGCGACCGCCCAGTTCAGCGCGTGGCCCGCCTGGCGCATGTCGGTGACGACCGGACACAGCAGGTGCGGAATGCCTTCGTAGACGCTCATTTCGAGCATCTTCGGATCGATCAGGATCATGCGCACCTGCTCGGCGCTCGCCTTGTACAGCAGCGACAGGATCATCGCGTTGATACCCACGGACTTGCCCGAACCAGTCGTGCCGGCGACGAGCAAATGCGGCATCTTCGCGAGATCCGCGCACACGGGCTTGCCGCCGATGTCCTTGCCGAGACCCATCGTGAGCGGCGACGCGGCATCCGCATACACGGCCGAGCCGAGAATTTCGGACAGGCTCACGGTCTGACGGCGCTGGTTCGGCAGCTCCAACGCCATGTAGTTCTTGCCCGGAATCGTTTCGACGACGCGAATCGACACGAGGGACAGCGAGCGCGCGAGATCCTTCGCGAGATTAACGATCTGACTGCCCTTCACGCCCGTGGCCGGCTCGATTTCATAGCGCGTGACGACGGGCCCCGGATACGCGGCGACCACGCTCACGTCGACACCGAAGTCCTTCAGCTTCTTCTCGATCAGGCGCGACGTGAATTCGAGCGTGTCCGCGGAAATGGTTTCCTGCGCGGCTGGCGCGGGATCGAGCAGCGCGATGGGCGGCAGCGTGGAGTCGCCGGGCAGATCGGTAAAGAGCGGCACCTGGCGTTCCTTCTCGACACGCTCCGACTTCGCCGGCGTGGCGAGCGGCGGCACGATCACTACGGGCTCGTGCTCCTCGATGCGCACGCGGCCCTTCTCGACCTTGCCTTCGCGCTTCACGGCGGCCGCTTCGCCGAGCTTGCGATCGAGCCCGGCCTCGCGGCGCAGCTTCGCGAACGTCACCGCGGAAATGATCGATTCGCCGACCTTCTCCGCGACCGACAGCCAAGAAAAACGGAAGTACAGCGACAGCCCGATCCCGAGACCGAGCAGCAGCGCGAGCGTGCCACCGGTGAAGCCGAGCGCATGCGAGATGCCGCGCGCGACAGCCTCGCCGATCACGCCGCCAGGCGCGCGCGGCAACTGCACCTTCAGCGACCACATGCGCAGCGCCTCGAGGCCGTTGCACGACAGCAGCACGAGCATGAACGCGAACGCGTCCGCGAGCCAGCTGACGCCGCGCGGCGCGTCGTCGTCCTGCGGCTCTTCGTTGCGGGTGATGCGCTTGTAGTTCGCGGAGATGTGGCGGCCGAGCAGCACGATCCACCAGTAGGCGGACAGGCCGAACAGCAGCAGCAGGATGTCGGAAGTCCACGCGCCGACGCGGCCCGCCCAGTTCGAGATATGGTCGACCTGCGCGGCATGGGTCCAGCTCGGGTCGTGCCTGCTGTAGCTGACGAGCGACATCAGCAGGAACACGCCGAGGGCCACCTGCAGAATCCAGCGGATTTCGGTGAAGAGGCGCGACATGCGGTGCGGCAATGCCTGCGCGCTCGCGGTATAGGGAGCTTTTGCCATTGATCCTGTTGCCTGGGGTAGCCGGTTCAGGCTGAAACTGCCGCCGGGAACGCGGCCCGAGCCTCGCCGCGCACGGCTTCGGGCCCGATCCCGGCTAACGGAAACTTCGATCCGGGCTATTGTAAACGCTGTGTCCCGCGCGAGGCTGTAAATGACGGTAACCTGGCTGTTTGACCACAGATGCATGCGCGAGGCGCGTTGAATTCGCCGTATCGCGCCGCGGGCTCGCCCCGAGCGCCCACGCCGCCACGCTATCGCGGCGATCAGAAAGCTTGATGGCGCAGCGGCACGCCCCGCCCTTTATAATGCCCGACTGATACCCATCTACAGTTTCAGCTCAAAAACGCACGGCTACGCAGCGGCGAGCCGCGCGCCGTACAAGGATTCGATCATGCCCGCAACTGCAACGAAACACGCCAAGGTTCTGATTCTCGGTTCCGGTCCCGCCGGCTACACGGCGGCGGTTTACGCGGCGCGCGCCAACCTCGCGCCGGTGCTCGTCACCGGCATCGCGCAAGGCGGCCAGCTGATGACCACGACCGACGTCGAAAACTGGCCCGCCGACGCCAACGGCGTGCAAGGCCCGGAACTGATGGCGCGCTTCCTCGAGCACGCCGAGCGCTTCAATACAGAGATCATCTTCGACCACATCCACACGGCGAAGCTCGATGAGAAGCCGATTCGCCTGATCGGCGATTCGGGCGAATACACGTGCGATTCGCTGATCATCTCGACGGGCGCATCGGCGCAGTATCTCGGCCTGCCGTCCGAAGAGGCGTTCATGGGCAAGGGCGTGTCGGCCTGCGCGACCTGCGACGGCTTCTTCTACAAGCAGCAGCACGTCGCCGTGATCGGCGGCGGCAATACGGCCGTCGAAGAGGCGCTGTACCTCGCCGGCATCGCGAAGAAGGTGACCGTGATCCATCGCCGCGACAAGTTCCGCGCCGAGCCGATCCTGATCGACCGTCTGCTCGCGAAGGAGAAGGAAGGCGTCGTCGAGATCAAGTGGAACCATGTGCTCGAAGAAGTAACCGGCGACAACTCCGGCGTGACCGGCCTGCGCATCAAGCACACGCAGAGTGGCGAGACCACCGACATCGCGCTGCAGGGCCTGTTCGTCGCGATCGGCCACAAGCCGAACACGGACATCTTCGAAGGCCAGCTCGAGATGAAGAACGGCTACATTATCACGAAGGGCGGCCTGAACGGTTTCGCGACCGCGACCAGCGTGCCGGGCGTGTTCGCCGCGGGCGACGTGCAGGACCACATCTATCGCCAGGCGATCACCAGCGCGGGCACCGGCTGTATGGCCGCGCTCGACGCGCAGCGCTATCTCGAGACCATCAACGAGATGGCCGGCGAGCACGCGATGAGCGCGGAAGCGGACCGCTGATCCGCAGCGCGATGCCTTATGTCGAGACGAAGTCCCGACAAACGGGCGCGACAGTAAAATGACGGTGGCGCAGCGCTGCTGTCATTGGCTCACGAAGGCCGCGGCTGAAATGCCGGCGGCCTTTGTCGTTTTTGCCGCTTTGTCAATGTGCGTCGAGCGCGTTGGCAGCACCACCGACCGACCTTTCCGCCTGTATTGCCGACATGCCGAAGAATCAGCCCCATCCGAACGAACCGAAACGCCCGCAAGCCGCCACGCGTCCCGCGCCCGCAACGGCTGCGCCCGCCGTCGCACCGAAGCTCGATCGCGCATCGGGGCTCGCCGGACTCGGTGCGTTGCGTGAAGCGTTGAAGGGCGAAGCCGAGCGGCGCGAGCGCGAACAGGCGGCGACGCGCGCGGCGCAGCGCGAAGCGGCCGCCGACGCCGATCTGTTCCGCCGCGAGATCGGCGAAGTCGCGCCGCTCGCGATTCCGCCGCGCGCGACGCTCACGCGCAATCCCCCGCCGCCGCTGCCGGTGCAGACGCTGCTCGACGAGGAGGCGGTGCTGCACGAAGCGATCTCCGACGAATTCGACCCCGAAGTGCTGCTCGAAACCGACGAAACGCTGTCGTATTGCCGCCCCGGCTTGAGCCGCGACGTAGTGCGCAAGCTGCGGCGCGGCGACTGGATCGTGCAGGCGCAGATCGACCTGCACGGCATGCGGCGCGAAGAGGCACGCGAGGCGCTCGCGGAATTCATCCGCGAATCGGCCAAACGCGGCCTGCGCTGCCTGCGCGTGATTCACGGCAAGGGTCTGGGGTCGATCGGCAAGGAGCCGGTGCTGAAGGGCAAGGTGCGCGCGTGGCTCGTGCAGAAATCCGAAGTGATCGCGTTCTGTCAGGCGCGCCCACATGACGGCGGCGCCGGTGCGGTGGTCGTGCTGTTGCAGCCGGGGGCGTTGCCGCCGCATGGGGCGAGCGCGAAGGTCTGAGGTCGATTTTTTCGGCCGTCGTTCGTCGTGGGGTAAACGGCCAGCCCGGCCGTCGCGCGGTGTGGCTTTCGTCGTCACCGCGTACTCGTGCTGTGCAACCGTCAAAGGTGATCGCGATGCCCGTGCTGCTTTATGCCCATCCGTTCTCGTCCTACTGCCAGAAGGCCCTGACCGCGCTGTACGAAAACGGTACGCCGTTCGAGATGCGCGTGCTCGCGCATGACGACCCGAAGGTCATGGCCGAATTGGCCGCGCTGTGGCCGATCAGGCGCTTCCCGGTGCTCGTCGACGGCGGGCGCACGGTGGTCGAGGCGAGCATCATCATCGAATATCTGGGCCTGCATTATCCGGGGCCCGTCACGCTGTTGCCCGCCGATCCGCGCGCCGCGCTCGAGGTGCGCACGATGGACCGCTTCTTCGACAACTACATTTCGACTCCACAGCAAAAAGTCGTGTTCGATAGCCTGCGTCCCGAAGCCGAGCGCGACCGGCGTGGCGTCGCCGATGCGCGCGCGCTGCTCGACACTTCGTACGCATGGCTCGACCGTCACATGGCCGAGCGCGAATGGGCCGCCGGCGACAGCTTCAGCCTCGCCGACTGCGGCGCCGCCCCGTTCCTGTTCTACGCCGACTGGACGCACCCGATCGACCCCGCGTTCGCGCACGTGCGCGCGTACCGGCAGCGGCTGCTCGCGCGGCCCTCGTTCGCACGCGCGGTCGACGAGGCGCGGCCCTACCGGCCGCTATTTCCGCTGGGCGCGCCGGAGCGGGATTGAGCCACGAGCGGCGGTGGCAGTTGCGCGCGAACGAGGCGCGGCAGACAACCAGTTTTGCTGGCTGTAGACTTCCTGTCGTGTCGCAAACCTGCCCCGCCCTTCTTCTGGCTCACCACTCACAAGGCACACCATGGACCGTTTCGAAGCGATGGAGATCTTCACGCGCGTGGTCGAAGCGAACAGCTTCACCAAGGTTTCGGAATCGCTCGATCTGCCGCGCGCGAAGGTCAGCCGCACGATCCAGGCGCTCGAGGAACACGTCGGCGTGCGGCTCCTGAACCGCTCGACGCGCCAGGTCAGCGTGACCGAAGACGGCGCATCGTTCTACGAGCGCTGCGTGCGCATTCTCGCCGATGTCGCCGATGCCGAGTCGTCGCTGTCGAGCAAGCGCGAGAATCCGGCCGGGACGATCCGCGTCGACACCTCCGGCACGCTCGCGCGCTCGCTGCTGCTGCCCGCGCTCGACGACTTCTACGCGCAATACCCCGCGATCGACGTGCGCCTCGGTCTCGCGGACCGCAACATCGATCTGATCCAGGACGCCGTCGATTGCGTCATCCGCATGGGCACGCCCGAAGAATCGAGCCTCGTTGCGAAGCGCATCGGGCTTGCGCGCATCGTCACGTGCGCATCGCCCGCGTATCTGCGCAAGTTCGGCACGCCGACCACACTGGCGGACCTCGGCGAGCATCGCGCGGTCAACTACGTGTCCGCGCGCAGCGGCAGGACCTTCCCGTTCGAATACGAAGTGGACGGCGAAATCGAGCGCGTCGCGATGGATAGCACGCTCGCCGTCAACGACGGCTCGGTGTACATCACGGCGGGTGTGTTGGGCCACGGCATCATCCAGCCGTCGCGCTTCATGGTCGCCGAGCTGATCGAGCAAGGCGCGCTCACGGAGATTCTCGGCAACTACGCGAGCCCCGGTACACCGCTGTCGATTCTGTATGCGCATCGCCGCAATCTGAGTTCGCGGCTGCGCGCGTTTATCGACTGGGTCAGCGAGCTCGCGCGCAGCAATCCGGACTTGCGTTTGCCCGAGGCGGCGTAACGGCTGCAAAAGAACAGAAGCCCCATGCGCAATTCAACGCATGGGGCTTTTCTGTAGCGACGGAATCAGCGCTTAGACGACGAATTACGCAATCCGCTCTTCATTCGCCGGATCGAACAACACCGCCTTCGACGTATCGAACAGCAGCGTCGCATTGTTCTCCGGTTGCGGGTTCGACGCCGGGTGCACGCGGCTCACCACGCGCTTGCCGTTGATCTGCGCGAACACCAGCGTGTCCGGACCGGTCGGCTCGATCACGTCGACCTTCACTTCGACCGGCTGCAGCTTCGAGTCGTCGCCGTGCGCGCCGCGCGCATCGGTGATGCGTTCCGGACGCAGGCCGAGAATCACGTTGTTGCCGACGTACGAGCGCACCTTCGCCGAATCGAACGGCAGCACCAGCACCTTGCGCGCGACGCCCGTATCGAGTTCGATGCCGACGCCCGAGCCCTGCTCGACCAGCTTGCCTTCGATGAAGTTCATCGGCGGTGCGCCGATGAAACCCGCGACGAACAGGTTCGACGGCGAGTCGTAGATTTCCTGCGGCGCGCCGAACTGCTGAACGATGCCGTCCTTCATCACCGCGATGCGGTCGCCGAGCGTCATCGCTTCGATCTGGTCGTGCGTCACGTAGACGATCGTCGTGCCGAGGCGTTGATGCAGCAGCTTGATTTCCGAGCGCATCTCGATGCGCAGCTTCGCGTCGAGGTTCGACAGCGGCTCGTCGAACAGGAACATCACCGGATCGCGCGCGAGCGCGCGGCCCATCGCGACGCGCTGACGCTGGCCGCCCGACAGCTGACCCGGCTTGCGATCGAGCAGATGCTTGATCTGCAGCGTGTTCGACACACGCTCGACAATCTGCGTCTGCTCCTGCTTCGGCACCTTGCGGATGTTCAGGCCGAACGAGATGTTGTCGCGCACCGTCATCGACGGATAGAGCGCGTACGACTGGAACACCATCGCGATGTCGCGATCTTTCGGCGACAGGTTGTTGACCGTCTTGCCGTCGATCTGGATCTCGCCCTTGGTCACGGTTTCGAGACCGGCAATCATGTTGAGCAGCGTCGACTTACCGCAGCCTGAGCCGCCGACCAGAATCAGGAACTGGCCGTCTTCGATGTCGATGTTGACACCCTTCAGAACCGGCACCCCGTTCGGGTAGGTCTTGTACACGTCACGGATGGAAAGGCTTGCCATGCTGTGAATCCTCTAGTCTCTGGTACTGCTTGAAAACGTCTTGTCAGGCGACGACGGCACGCGTTCGGTGAAACGCCGTCGCTCCAGGGTGATTTAGCCCTTCACCGCGCCCGCGGTCAGGCCGCGCACGAAGTAACGTCCGGCGATGATGTAGACGAGCAGCGTGGGCAGCGCCGCGATGATCGCGCCGGCCATGTCCACGTTGTATTCCTTCACGCCGGTCGAGGTGTTGACGAGGTTGTTCAGCGCCACGGTGATCGGCATCGAATCGACGCCGGAGAACACGATACCGAACAGGAAGTCGTTCCAGATCTGCGTGAATTGCCAGATCAGGCACACCATGAAGATCGGCAGCGACACCGGCAGCAGGATCTTCGTGAAGATCGTGAAGAAACCCGCACCGTCGATCCGCGCGGCCTTCACGAGCTCAGCCGGCACGCTCACGTAGAAGTTGCGGAAGAACATCGTCGTGAACGCGATACCGTAGATCACGTGCACGAGCACGAGGCCGCTCACCGTGTTCGCCAGGCCGAGGATGCCTTCGAGGCGCGCCATCGGCAGCAGGATCGCCTGGAACGGAATGAAGCAGCCGACCAGCAGCATCGTGAAGATCAGATCGGCGCCGCGGAACCGCCAGTGCGTGAGCACGTAGCCGTTGAACGCGCCGATGATCGACGAGATCAGCACGGCCGGAATCACCATGCGCACCGAGTTCATGAAGAACGGCTGCATGCCGTCGCAACGCACCCCCGTACACGCGCCGCTCCACGCCTTGAGCCACGGCGCGAAGCTCCAGCTCGTCGGCGGCGTCAGCAGGTTGCCGGTGCGCAACTGGTCGATGTCCTTGAACGACGTCGACAGCATCACATACAGCGGGAACAGGAAGTACAGCGCAAACAGAACCAGGGCCGCGTAAATGACGGCACGGCTAATCGTCATCTTAGGCTGCATTGCGGGTGCTCCTCGATTCCAGATACATCAGCGGCACGAGCACGGCCACTACGGTAGCGAGCATCATGATCGACGATGCCGCGCCGACGCCGAGCTGCCCACGGTTGAACGAAAACGTGTACATGAAAATGGCCGGCAGCGACGACGACGTGCCCGGACCGCCGGCGGTCAGCGCGACGACCAGGTCGAACGTCTTGATGGTGATGTGACAAAGGATCAGCAGCACGGAGAAGAACACCGGCCGCATGCTCGGTATCACGATCTTGCGGTAGATGGTCGGCAGGTTCGCGCCGTCCATCTGCGCGGCCTTGAAGATCTCGCTGTCGACGCCGCGCAAGCCGGCGAGGAACAGCGCCATCACGAAGCCGGTGGACTGCCAGACCGCCGCGATCACGATACAGAAGATCGCCCTGTCCGGGTCGCCGAGCCAGTTGAACGAGAAGCTCGTCCAGCCCCAGTCGTGAAACACCTTCTCGATGCCGATGCTCGGCGTCAGAATCCATTGCCACGCGGTGCCGGTCACGATGAACGACAGCGCCATCGGATACAGGAACACGGCGCGCAGCGCGCCTTCGTTGCGGATCTGCTGATCGAGCAGGATCGCGAGCAACAGACCCAGACCGATGCAGATACCGATGAACGGAATGCCGAACCAGCCGAGATTCGCGGCCGAAGTCCAGAACACGTCGTTCTGGAACAGTTCGCGATAGCGGTCGAGACCCGCGAACTCCCAACGAGGCATCAGCCGCGAAGTAGACAGCGACAGATAGCCGGTGATTGCGATAAAGCCATACACGAAGATCAGGCTGATCACGACGCTGGGTGCGAGCACCAGCTTCGGAATCCAGCGATCGGCGAGGGCCGCCATGGGCGACGTGCGGCGGGTGACGGTGGCCGTTTTCCCGTTCCCGCTGATGGAAGCAGTCACTACTCGACTCCTGCTGAAACTGTACCGTCGGGCGGCCCGTGCGCGCATGGCGCGGAACCGCGACGGCCTGGGTGTGACTCCATGAAACCAGGGTGAGCCGGGTGGCGCCGGACTGCGCTGCGAACGAAAGCAGCGAGGTCCGATCCCACACGGCCCGAAGGGCGCGCCCGGTGCTTCGGATGCAAGCCGCCGGGCGCAACACTTCGTACTTACGCTTACTTGGTCTTCGCTGCCTTCGCGAGAGCCTGAACCGCGGTCTTCGAATCTTCCTGCGAGTTCATGAACTTCGTGACGACGTCGGAGATCGCGCCTGCCGCGGCATCCGGCTGAGCCATACCGTGAGCGAGCGACGGCACATAACCGCCGGCCTTGATCGCAATCTGCTCATCCGCGTACGACTTCTTCGCGCAGTCGTCGAACTTGTCCATCGGCACGCCGAGACGCACAGGGATCGAGCCCTTGTACAGGCTGAACTGCTCCTGGAACGCCGGCGACATGATCGTCTTCGCGAGCGCGAGCTGGCCCGGCGTCGCGGCCTTCTGGCCCTTCTGCTGGAAGAACACGAACGAGTCGACGTTGAACGTATAAGCCTTGTCGGTGTTCGGCACCACCGCGCAGATGTAGTCCGTGCCCGACTTCTTGCCAGCGTTGGTGAACTCGCCCTTCGCCCAGTCGCCCATGAACTGCATGCCGGCCTTGCCGTTGATGACCATGGCCGTGGCGAGGTTCCAGTCACGGCCCGTACGGCCCGCGTCGAAGTAGCCCTGGATCTTGCGGACCGTGTCGAACACCTGAACCATCTTTTCCGAGGTCAGCGTCTTCTCGTCGAGGTCGACGAGCGCCTTCTTGTAGAAGTCCGCGCCTTCCGACAGCACGACGTCTTCCCACAGCGTCAGGTCTTGCCACGGCTGGCCGCCCATTGCGATCGGCTGAATGCCCGCGGCCTTCATCTTGTCGGCCACCGCGAAGAACTCAGGCCACGTGGTCGGCACCTTGCCGCCTGCCTTGTCCAGCGCTGCCTTGTTGATGTACAGCCAGTTCACGCGGTGCACCGAGAAAGGCGCGGCCACGTAGTGGCCGTCCGCCTGGATGATCTTGTCGATTTGCGGCGGCAGATTCTTCTTCCAGTCGCCCGCGACCGAGTCGATTGGCACCAGCACGCCCTGCGAAGCCCACTCCTGGATCAGCGGACCCTTGATCTGCGCGGCGCTCGGTGCGTTGCCCGAGATCACCTGCGTCTTCAGTGCCGTCATGGCAGCCGCGCCAGCGCCGCCCGCGACCGCGAAGTCCTTCCACGTGTAGCCCTGCTTCGTCATGTCGTCCTTGAGGACGCCGACGGCCTTGGATTCGCCGCCCGAAGTCCACCAGTGCAGCACTTCGATCGACTCGGCGGCCTGCACGGCCGACACGCCACACATCAGACCCGCAGCGCACAGAGCGCCCATGATCGCGCGAAATTTCATTGCTTATCTCCTCCAGACACCTGAACAAAAAAACGAATGGCCCCTGATGTCGCCAGGGTGCTGTGGTTGGTTCAAACAGGCAAAACACTGGCGATCGAGCACGGTCGGGCGCATGCGCGAGGGCATGTGCCGGCGGACCGATGTCCGGCCGCTGGACGCTCAAGAGGTGAGTGGTTCGGGATGCAACTGACTGTCTCCTCTTTTGATTTTTGCCTGCCCGCATCGCGCTGCAGACTCGAGGTACCTCATACGCCAACTCGACGCCAGCCTGACGTCGGCTGCGGGCAACGACCCCGCAAGCCCGTCGACTCCCCGGCTTTCCGTAAGGTCCGCCGGCACCCTGCTGGCGCGTACCGGAAGGCGTTGTCCCATTGTCCGTTAGCGTGCCGGGGACGCCCGCCGATTCGCAAAAAGCGTGCATTCCGTCAGTACAGCGCACGCTTTTTTCATCGAATTAACGCTACCTCTTGATTTGGATTGTAGTTAAACTACAATTCAGTGTCAAAAAATATTTTATCGGACTACGGTCGCTCTTCCGGGGCGCTGCGCGTGCAGTGTCCGATCAGCGCGGCGGCCCTTCAGGACATCGACGGAGACTCATGCATACCGACTCAAGCTTCACCTTCGTTCTCTTCGGCGGAACCGGCGATCTGTCGATGCGCAAGATCCTGCCCGCGCTGTTCGAGGCGCACCGCGCGGGCGGCATGCTCGCCGACAGCGGCAAGATCGTCGCGCTCGCGCGGCACGTCGAGGATCGCAGCGAGTATCTGCAGTGGGTCGACGGGCACGTCAAGCCGCATGTGTCGAAGAACGGCCTCGACGAAGCCGCGTGGACGAGCTTCCTCGCGCGCATCGAGTTCGTGAAGATCGATCTCGGCAATCCGGATGACTTCGCGCAATTGCGCGACGCGATCCAGGAGATGCCCGGCATCCGCGTGTTCTATCTGGCGACGGGTCCGTCGCTGTTCGTGCCGATCTGCCATGCGCTCGCCGCGGTGGGCCTGAACCATAACGCGCGCATCGTGCTCGAGAAGCCGCTCGGCTACGACCTGAAGTCGTCGAACGCAATTAATGATGCGGTCGGCGAAATCTTCGCGGAAGAGCAGATCTACCGGATCGACCATTACCTCGGCAAGGAGCCGGTGCAGAACCTGCTCGCGCTGCGCTTCGGCAATGCGCTGTTCGAGCCGCTGTGGCGCCGCGAGTGGGTCGAAAGCATCCAGATCACGATCGCCGAGGAACTCGGCGTCGAAGCGCGCGGCGATTTTTACGACAATACCGGCGCGCTGCGCGACATGGTGCAGAACCACCTGTTGCAGTTGCTGTCGATCGTCGCGATGGAGCCGCCCCACTCGATGGATTCCGACTCGGTGCGCGACGAAAAGCTGCGCGTGCTGCGCGCGCTCAAACCGGTCGAGCCGCAGGAAATCGGCAAGGTCGCGGTGCGCGGCCAGTATCATTCGGGCGTCATTCGCGGCAACACGGTCCCGGCCTACGCCACCGAGCACGGCGTGAAGCCCGATAGCTCGACCGAGACCTTCGTCGCGCTGAAGGTCGAGATCGAGAACTGGCGCTGGGCCGGCGTGCCGTTTTTCCTGCGCACGGGCAAGCGGCTCGCCGATCGCGTCGCCGAGATCGTCGTGAATTTCCGTGCGGTGCCGCATTCGGCGCTTGGCGCGTCGGCGCTGCGCGCGGGCGCGAACCGCCTCGTGATCCGTCTGCAGCCGAACGAGACGATTCGTCTGTACTGTCTCGCGAAGCAGCCCGGCGAGGGTATGAACCTCGCGAGCGTGTACCTCGATCTCGCGTTCGACCGGTTCTTCCGCGAAGGCCAGATGGAGGCGTATCAGCGGCTGCTGCTCGACGTGATCAACGGGCGCCTCGCGCTGTTCGTGCGGCGCGACGAACAGGAAGCCGCATGGCGCTGGGTCGAACCCATCCTGAACGAATGGAAGGCGTCGCCCAAGCCGCCCAAGCCGTACGCGGCAGGCACGTGGGGACCGGCCGCGGCGAGCGCGATGCTCGCCCAGCACGGCACCTGCTGGCTCGAGGAAGAGAATTGAGTTTGATGAATTGATGGACGGCGCCGCGCGCGATGAACACCTTGGCGCGCGGGCGCCGGCAACACCACCGACGAACTGAACGGAGTCGCGCCGGTATCGCGTCATGCGTTTGCAGGCCACCCGCCTTGCAGGCATCGTGCGAGAGCAGTCAGGCTGATTCCGCAGACCTAACAAGAAAGCAGCACGGAGGAGAAGTGATCGAGCTTCACGCTTTCGACGACCAGCGCGCCCAATCCGACGCGCTGGCGAAAGCGGTGGGCGACGCGTTACATGCGTCGCTTGCCGCACAGGCGGCCGGCACCGGCACGTCAACCCCGCTCGCGCGCCCGGCCATGCTGGCGGTGTCCGGCGGCAGCAGCCCGCGTCCGTTCCTGCAAACGTTGTCGACGCAGACGTTCGACTGGCCCCGCATCGCGATCACGCTGGTCGACGACCGCTGGGTGCCGGAGACCGATAGCGCGAGCAACGCGCAGCTCGCGCGCGCCACGTTGCTGCAGAACGCGGCGCAACACGCGACCTTCTGGCCGCTCGTCGACACCACCCAGGATCTGCATTCGCACGTCGCCGCGCTGAACGCGGACGCGCGCTTCGCCACGGCGCCCGACGTCGCGGTGCTGGGCATGGGCGAAGACGGCCACACCGCGTCGATCTTCGCCGATGCGCCCGAATGGGATCACGCGATCAACACGACCGAGCGTTTCGTCGCCGTGCATCCGGGCGCGGCGCCGCACGCGCGCGTGAGCTGGTCGCTGTCCGCGCTGAAGGACGTGAAGCATCTGTTTCTGCTGATCGCAGGGCCGCGCAAGATGGACGTGCTCAACGCCGCGTCCGCCGCGCTACAAAAAAATGCCATCTCGCAGCTGGCAAACGACAAGGGAGTGAGACTCGATGTCTACTGGTGTGCAAACTAAAGCTGTGCCGGGCGCGGTCCAGCACGCCGATGGACCGAGGCTGCTGGCCGACATCGGCGGTACCAATGCGCGTTTCGCGCTCGAGACGGGCCCCGGCGAAATCGGCTCGGTGCAGATCTATCCTTGCGCCGACTACCCGAGTGTCGCCGACGTCATCAAGAAGTATCTGAAGGACACGAAGATCGGCCGCGTCAATCACGCGGCGATCGCGATTGCGAACCCGGTCGACGGCGACCAGGTCAGCATGACCAATCACGACTGGACCTTTTCGATCGAAGCGACGCGCCGCGCGCTCGGCTTCGACACGCTGCTCGTCGTCAACGACTTCACCGCGCTCGCGATGGCGCTGCCCGGCCTCACCGACATGCAGCGCGTGCAGGTGGGCGGTGGCCAGCGCCGGCCGAACAGCGTGATCGGCCTGCTCGGCCCCGGCACCGGCATGGGCGTGTCGGGCCTGATCCCCGCCGACGACCGCTGGATCGCGCTCGGCAGCGAAGGCGGCCACGCCACCTTCGCGCCCGCCGACGAGCGTGAAGATATCGTGCTGCAGTACGCGCGCAAGAAGTGGTCGCACGTGTCGTTCGAACGCGTGGCCGCGGGTCCCGGCATCGAGGTGATCTATCGCGCGCTCGCGGGCCGCGACAAGAAGCGCGTGCCGGCCAGCGTCAATACGGCCGATGTGGTCAAGCGCGCGCTCGAAGGCGAGCCGCTCGCGGCCGAATCGGTCGACGTGTTCTGCGGCATTCTCGGCACCTTCGCCGGCAATATCGCGGTGACGCTCGGCGCGCTCGGCGGCATCTATATCGGCGGCGGCGTCGTGCCACGCCTCGGCGAGTTCTTCGCGCGTTCGTCGTTCCGCCAGCGCTTCGAGGCGAAGGGCCGCTTCGAGGCGTATCTGCAGAACGTGCCGACCTATGTGATTACCGCCGAATACCCGGCGTTCCTCGGCGTATCGGCGATTCTGGCGGAGCAGCTGTCGAACCGCGCGGGCGGCAGCTCGTCGGCGGTGTTCGAGCGGATTCGCCAGATGCGCGACGCGCTGACGCCGGCCGAGCGCCGCGTCGCCGAACTCGCGCTGAACCACCCGCGTTCGATCATCAACGATCCGATCGTCGACATCGCGCGCAAGGCCGACGTCAGTCAGCCGACCGTGATCCGCTTCTGCCGCTCGCTCGGCTGCCAGGGGCTGTCGGACTTCAAGCTCAAGCTCGCGACCGGTTTGACCGGCACGATTCCGGTCAGCCACAGCCAGGTGCATCTCGGCGACACCGCGACCGACTTCGGCGCGAAGGTGCTCGACAACACCGTGTCCGCGATTCTGCAATTGCGCGAGCATCTGAACTTCGAGCACGTGGAACGCGCCATCGACCTGCTGAACGGCGCGCGGCGCATCGAGTTCTACGGACTCGGCAATTCGAACATCGTCGCGCAGGACGCGCACTACAAGTTCTTCCGCTTCGGCATTCCGACCATCGCGTACGGTGACCTGTACATGCAGGCGGCCTCGGCCGCGCTGCTCGGCAAGGGCGACGTGATCGTCGCGGTGTCGAAGTCGGGGCGCGCGCCCGAGCTGCTGCGCGTGCTCGACGTCGCGATGCAGGCCGGCGCGCAGGTGATCGCGATCACGTCGAGCAACACCCCGCTCGCGAAGCGTGCGACGGTCGCGCTGGAAACCGATCACATCGAGATTCGCGAGTCGCAACTGTCGATGATCTCGCGCATCCTGCACCTCGTGATGATCGACATTCTCGCGGTCGGTGTGGCGATTCGGCGCGCGGTGCCGAGCGACGACGTCGCCGAGACGGTCGAGAAAGCGCGCGAAGGCGCCGACGACGACGCGACGGCCGTGCTCGACTGGCTCAGTCACGGCGCTGCTTCGTCGGCGCGCGACTGAGCCTCCGTTAGCGGCTGTCCCGAGCCGCTTGCAGTGAACGAATCCGCGGCGTGTGCATCGTCTTCGATGCGCCCGCCGCGGGTTTTCCTGTTTGGGGACGCGAAAAGCGACCGATAATAGGCGCTCTATCTCCTGGCCGAAGCGCTTTGCCATGATCATCCGCCCGCATCTCCACTGGTTTCACATGCTGCTCGCGTGGCGCGGCTCCGTGCTGCCGCAGTTGCTGCCGCGGCTCCTGCTGATCTTCTTCATCTCGATCATTGCGCTCGCCGCACACGATCATCTGCTGCCCGTCAGCCTGAACCTGAACTCGATCGCGCCGTTCTCGCTGGTCGGCATTGCGCTCGCGGTGTTTCTCGCCTTTCGCAACAACGCGAGCTACGACCGCTGGTGGGAGGCGCGCAAGCTGTGGGGGCAGTTGCTCAATGAGTCGCGCTCGCTGACGCGCCAGGCGCTGACGCTGCCGTCGCGCGAGTTGCCCAAAGAAGAAGCCGCCGCGTTTCTGGCGATACTGAGCGCGCTCCCGCATGCGCTGCGTCATCAGTTGCGCAAGACCGAACCGCGCGACGACCTTGCCGCGCGGCTGCCCCGCGCACTGTTTGAACGTGTGATTGGATCGCGCTACAAGCCAGCCGCGCTGTTGCTGTGCCTCGGCGAATGGGTGCAGCGCTCGGCACGCGCGGGGGCGCTCGATCCGATCGCGGTGCTCGCGTTCGACCGCAATCTGAGCGGGCTGTCGGATGTGATCGGCGGGTGCGAGCGCATCGCGTCGACGCCACTGCCGTTCGCGTATTCGGTGATGATCCACCGCACCGTGTACTTCTTCTGCGCGTCGCTGCCATTCGGACTCGTCAATAGCATCGGCATTTTCACGCCGGTGTTCGCGGTGTTCGTCGCGTACACGTTCATGGCGCACGAAGCGATCGCGTCGCAGCTCGAAGAACCGTTCGGCACCGACGACAATGACCTCGCGCTCAACACGATGTCCGCGATGATCGAGGATGCCATGCGCGATCTGCTCGGCGAGCCGGCGCTCGCGCCGCCGCAGCCGCGCGAAGACCGTTATCAATGGGATTGAATGCGCGGTGGGCCGCGCCGGTCGGCGGCCGTCAGTGGTTGCCGGCCGTTTCGGAGAGCCGTTTGATCGTCGCGACGCGCGCGCCGATGATGTCGATACGCCCGTGCTCGTCGACGAGCCGCGTCGACGCCCTCAGATACGCGCTCCACGCGCGTTGTGCGTGCACGAGCGTCGGCCGCGATTGCGCCGGCATCTTCGATTCGAGCACACGATAGTAGCGCTTCAGATCGAACATCGCGTGTTCGCAACGCGCGTCGGCGTTGCAGGCGCGCGGCCGGCGCGGCGCCGGACCGTTCGCATCGGCGAGCGCGCTGCGCAGCGCGAGCGCGCGGTCGCGCACCGGCTGCAACTGCATGTCGGCTTCGGAAAGCACGTACGTCGAACCTCGGGTCGTGGCGAAGACCGCGACAAGCAACTGCTTCTCGGCATCGCGCGACGCGAGCCAGCTCGACTGGCTCCTTTCCCACAGCCTGCGCGACGCGGGCGGCAGCTTCGCGAGCAACTGCTGGTACGCGTTGTCGACCGCGACCTTCCAGCCGATGCGCGCAGCGTCCATGCACTGCACCTGCCCCATCGTCGTCGACATGTCGGCGCGCGCGAGACACGCGCGCATCGACGCGTCGATCGGATCGGCGGCGGCCACCTCGGCATGCGCCGCCGGACTCGCGATGCCGCCGAACACCGCCGTGCCGGCCGCCAGCGCGAAGGCCAGCACGCCGGCCCCGCGCCGCCAGCGGCCGATCGCTGCCAGGCCCGGCAGAAACGTCACCCACCCCATCGTCAGATGCGCACGCAATCGACGAAGTATTCGATGCGCCCGTTGACCATTTCGCCGACGAGCCCGTGGATATCCGTATGGAAGCCCGGGAAGCGCTCGTTGAACTCGCGCGCGAAACGCAGATAGTTGACGATGGTCCTGTTGAAACGCTCGCCCGGAATCAGCAGCGGAATGCCCGGCGGATACGGCGTCAACAGGATCGACGTGACACGGCCTTCGAGCTCGTCGATCGGTACCCGATCGATGTCGCGGTGCGCGAGCTTCGCGAACGCGTCGGAGGGCTTCATCGCCGGCTCCATGCTCGACAGGTACATCTCGGTCGTCAGACGCGCGATGTCGTTCGCGCGATACACGCTGTGGATCTGCTGGCACAGGTCGCGCAGGCCGACACGCTCGTACATCGGATGATGCTGCACGAACTCGGGCAGCACACGCCACAGCGGCTGGTTGTTGTCGTAGTCGTCCTTGAACTGCTGCAGCTCGGTCACCATCGAGTTCCAGCGGCCCTTCGTGATGCCGATCGTAAACATGATGAAGAACGAGTACAGGCCCGTCTTCTCGACGATGATGCCGTGCTCGGCCAAATACTTCGTGACGATCGCGGCCGGAATACCGGTTTCGCCGAAGCCGCCGTCCATGTCGAGACCCGGCGTGACGATCGTCGCCTTGATCGGGTCGAGCATGTTGAAGCCTTCGGCGAGCGGGCCGAAGCCGTGCCATGCGTCGTTGGGACGCAGCATCCAGTCGTCGCGCGAGCCGATGCCTTCCTCGGCGAACTGGTCCGGGCCCCACACCTTGAAGAACCAGTCGTCGCCGTATTCGGTGTCGACCTTGGTCATCGCGCGACGGAAGTCGAGCGCTTCAGCGATCGACTCCTCGACGAGCGCGGTGCCGCCCGGCGCTTCCATCATCGCCGCGGCCACGTCGCACGACGCGATGATCGCGTACTGCGGGCTCGTCGACGTATGCATCAGATACGCCTCGTTGAAGCGATGCTTGTCGAAGCGGCTGTTCTTCGAATCCTGCACGACGATCTGCGACGCCTGCGAGATGCCGGCGAGCAGCTTGTGCGTGGAGTGCGTCGCGTACACCATCGCGCCGATGCGCGGACGGCCCGCGCCGATGGCGTGCATGTCCTGATAGAACTCGTGGAATTCGGCGTGCGGCAGCCACGCTTCGTCGAAGTGCAGCGTGTCGAGCCATTCGCCCAACATCTCCTTGATCATCTCGACGTTGTAGATCACGCCGTCGTAGGTGCTTTGCGTGATCGTCAGAATGCGCGGCTTCAGGTTCGGGTTCTTCGCGAGCGCTTCGCGCGCGAACGGGTTCGCCTCGATCTTCTTGCGGATGTTCTCCGGTTCGAACTCGCTGCGCGGAATCGGGCCGATGATGCCGAAGTTGTTGCGGGTCGGCCTCAGGAACACCGGGATCGCGCCGGTCATCGTGATCGCGTGCAGGATCGACTTGTGGCAGTTGCGGTCGACCAGCACGATGTCGCCCGGCGCCACCGTGCCGTGCCAGACGATCTTGTTCGAGGTGGAGGTGCCGTTGGTCACGAAGAACACGTGGTCGGCGCTGAAGATGCGCGCGGCGTTGCGCTCCGAGGCCGCGACCGGACCGGTATGGTCGAGCAGCTGGCCCAGTTCGTCGACCGCGTTGCAGACGTCGGCGCGCAGCATGTTCTCGCCGAAGAACTGGTGGAACATCTGGCCGAGCGGGCTCTTCAGGAACGCGACGCCGCCCGAGTGACCCGGGCAGTGCCACGAGTACGAACCTTCTTCCGCGTACTGCACCAGTTCCTTGAAGAACGGCGGCGCCAGCGAGTCGAGATACACCTTCGCCTCGCGGATGATATGGCGCGCGACGAACTCCGGCGTGTCCTCGAACATATGGATGAAGCCGTGCAGCTCGCGCAGGATGTCGTTCGGCAGATGGCGCGAAGTGCGCGTTTCGCCGTACAGGAAGATCGGAATATCGGCGTTGCGGCGGCGCACTTCGGTCACGAACGCGCGCAGCGCGACGATCGCGGCGGCAAGCTCGGGCGTCTCGCCTTCGACGACTACGTTATCGACGTACGGCAGCAGCTCGTCGTCGTCGATCGACAGGATGAAGCACGACGCGCGGCTCGACTGCTGCGCGAACGAGGTCAGATCGCCGTAGCTCGTCAACCCGAGCACTTCCGCGCCTTCTTTCTCGATGGCTTCGGCCAACGCCCGGATGCCGGAACCCGAGATGTTCTCGGAGCGGAAATCTTCGTCGATGATGACGACGGGGAAACGGAACTTCATGGGCGATTCTCCAAAAAGAAAACGACCGCTGCGTTACGTAAAAAGCGCAGCGGTCACCCGAATAACTGGTGGGTCAAGACGCTGCCGGCGTCACGTTTTCGGCAACGTGACGCCGTGCTGACCTTGATACTTGCCGCCGCGATCCGCGTACGACGTTTCACAAATCTCGTCGCTTTCGAAAAACAGCACCTGGGCGACGCCTTCGTTCGCGTAAATTTTCGCAGGCAAAGGTGTCGTATTCGAGAATTCGAGCGTGACGTGGCCTTCCCATTCCGGCTCGAACGGCGTCACGTTGACGATGATCCCGCAGCGCGCGTAGGTCGATTTGCCGAGGCACACGGTCAGCACGCTGCGCGGAATACGGAAATACTCGACCGTGCGCGCGAGCGCGAACGAGTTCGGCGGGATGATGCAGACGTCGCCCTTGAAATCGACAAACGACTTCTCGTCGAAGTTCTTCGGATCGACGATCGTCGAGTTGATGTTGGTGAAGATCTTGAATTCGTCGGCGCAGCGGATGTCGTAGCCGTAGCTCGAGGTGCCGTAGCTGACAATCTTCCGGCCGTCTTCGGAGACGCGAACCTGATCGGGCGCAAACGGCTCGATCATCTTGTGCGACTCGGCCATGCGCCGGATCCACTTGTCGGATTTGATGGTCATAGGTGAGAGCTGCTCGACGTGAATATCAGGTGTGACGAAAGATAGATGAAAACGGCCGGCGGCGCTTCGGCGCCCAGCCGGGAAAGGCCGCTTATTTTACGCGATCACGGAGACGCTGCCGCAGATAGCGCGAGGCGCGCCCGATGAAGGGGGTCCGCCGACTGGCACGACGCCGTTGCGGGACGGGCGCGGCGAAAGCGCGCTCGCGCTTCACTGCTGGCGAATCACGCCGCAGGCGATCGCCGCGCCCGCGCCATGCTGAGGGTAAGCGTAGGGATCGGTCGCATCGCGATGGAGCAGTACCGCGCGCTGCAGCACCGAGCGGATGCCGTCGAGCGACACGTCCGGCGCAACGATGAAGCCGGTGGCCACGCCGTTCGCGTCCGCATGGATGTTGCCGAGATCGCCCTCGACGCGCGCGCCGGCCTTGAGCCGTTCGGCCGCCGGCGAAAACACCGGACCGGCGCTGGAGCCGTCGGCGGCGTTGCAGTCGCCGCGCTCGTGCACCTGCAGCGCGTGGTCGCTATTGGGCGGCAAGCCCGTGAGATTGTAGGTGACCTGGACGCCGTCCGAGCGCTCGATAAAGGTCACGAGACCGTGCGCCTGATTGCCCACGGTGGGCAGCAGTTGCGCGTCGGCGCGCTTTTCCTGTGGTCTCAGGAATACGCCACAGCCGCTCAACAGCACACAGCCGGCAGTCAGGACGATGAACGCATGTACCGCGTGCCCGTCGATTCGTTTTCCCATGCGATCCTCTTGTCGGCCTGGCGGCCGCCCCTGCGGCCGCCGAGCCGAACTCGTGAAGTCGACATGATACCGCGAGAGCTCGTGAAAATAGGGATCGAGATCGCCCCTAATCCCTCGCCCGAACGGCCGCTCAGGTGTTCTGCACGACGATGTTCGGAAACTTCGAGCTCATGTCGCGCGCGCGTTCGGCGATATGCACCGCGACCTTGCGCGCGATCGAGCGATAGAGCTCCGCAATGCGCCCGTTCGGGTCCGCGACGACCGTGGGACGGCCCGAGTCGGCCTGCTCGCGGATCGTGATGTCGAGCGGCAGGCTGCCGAGCACGTCGACGCCATACTCCTTGCCCATGCGCTCGCCGCCGCCGGCGCCGAAGATGTGCTCCTCGTGCCCGCAATTCGAACAGATGTGCAGGCCCATGTTCTCGACGATGCCGAGAATCGGGATGCCGACCTTTTCGAACATCTTGAGGCCCTTCTTCGCGTCGAGCAGCGCGATGTCCTGCGGCGTCGTGACGATCACGGCTCCCGTAACCGGCACGCGCTGCGCGAGCGTCAGCTGGATGTCGCCGGTGCCCGGCGGCATGTCGACGATCAAATAGTCGAGTTCGTGCCAATTGGTCTGGCGCAGCAGCTGTTCGAGCGCCGAGGTCGCCATCGGGCCGCGCCACACCATCGGGTTGTCCGCCTCGATCAGGAAACCTATCGAGCTGGCCTGCACGCCGTGGCCGGTCATCGGGTTCATCGATTTGTCGTCGGGCGATTCGGGGCGACCCTCGATGCCGAGCATGGTGGGCAGCGACGGGCCGTAGATGTCGGCATCGAGAATGCCGACCGCCGCGCCCTCGCTCGCGAGCGCGAGCGCGAGATTCACGGCGGTCGTGCTCTTGCCGACGCCGCCCTTGCCCGAGGCAACCGCGACGATGTTCTTCACGCCGGGCAGCAGTTTCACGCCGCGCTGCACGGTGTGCGCGGCAATCTGTTGCGAAACCTCGACGCGCACGTTCGCGACGCCGGGCACCGCGCGCAACGCGTCGGCGAACCGCTGGCGGATCGCGTCGAACTGGCTTTTCGCCGGGTAGCCGAGCGTCACCTGAAGGTTGACCGCGTCGCCCTCCACAACCACGTTGCGGATGCTCTTCGCGGCCGCGTACGGCGCGCCCGTGTTGGGGTCAGTGACGGCCGCGACGGCGGCGTCGACCAAAGCCCGATCGATACTCATTGATACTCCGTGGGGAAGAGGTGCGGCGCGGCGAGATGGACCGATCGGCCACGCAGCGGAATTTGCAAGAAATTGTTATGCGGCATTGCGAAAATCGAATGTGCCGGGCACCCTTCGGGGCACGCGGGACGCCGTAGGGTCGCATCGCTGTGTGTTTCAGGCACTATTGTAGTGTCTGACGGCACACGGTGCCCGAAGACCCTTCTTCGCTGTAGGACCGCGCGAAGCAAGGCGCAGGAATCGTTCCCGAACTTTCTGAGTGGTCGGTGCATTGCCGTAATGTTCGCTGCATAGACTGACCGCTACCCGCTGGCTTATTCGCACTCGAAAGGAAACCAAAATGAATGCAAGAATCATGACTCGCGTGGCCGTATTCGCCGTGGCCGGCTCGCTGGTGGCAGGCTGCGCAACCCAACAGGGCACCAACACAGCAGTCGGCACCGGCGTGGGCGCTGGTGCCGGCGCGGCGATCGGCGCGATCTTCGGCGGCGGCAAGGGCGCGGCGATCGGCGCGGCCACCGGCGCCGCGGTGGGCGGCATCACCGGCTACAACTGGGACAACATCCGCAACCGCATGTCGGGCGCGACCAAGGGCACCGGCACGCAGATCACCGAGCAACCGGATGGCTCGCTCAAGCTGAACATCCCGAGTTCGGTCACGTTCGACACCAGCAGCTACGCGATCAAGCCGTCGTTCGCACCGGTGCTCGACCAGCTCGCGCAGACGCTGCAGCAGAATCCGGAAGTCGTCGCGTCGGTCGTCGGCCATACGGACAGCACCGGCTCGCTGCAATACAACGAGACACTGTCGGTCAATCGCGCGCAGAGCGTGACCGGCTATCTGGCGCAACGCGGCATCGCGCCGCAGCGCCTGTCGGCCACCGGCATGGGCCCGAACCAGCCGATCGCCGACAACAACACTGAAGCCGGCCGTGCGGCCAACCGTCGCGTCGAGATCTATCTGCGCGCCACGGCCCAGCACGCGACCCAATAAGGGCAAGTCTCAAGGAGAAGGCGCCGCCGGGCCGGCCGGGCGTCTCAGCCGCACGCGCCCGGCTTGCGGGCGGGACGAGGCGCCGGACCGGTTTGTCGACGGATCGAAAAAAATTTCGAACTCTGCGGAAAATCCGCGGTCTGTCTTTACGGTACGTGGCTGGCGAAGCCATCACGTCACCATTCTCCTCTTGTCGTTGTTGCTCCGGGGTTTATCGACCCCGGTTTTTTTTTGCCCGCGCGGTTTTGCACCCCGCTTCGCCAGGCATCGTTCCTGGCTGTCCCCCACCGCAGCGCCCGCCCCCATCCCCCTCTGTTCCGCGCGTCCAGCCCGCCGCGCCCGGTCCGCGTGCGGCGTGCGCCCTGCTAAAATCACCGTTTCGTCCCACCGCAGGCACCCCCGATCCTTATGTCAGCACCCGCCACCGACCTCCCAGCAGGCGCGCCGCCCGGCCGCCGTCAGATTCTCGTCACGTCGGCCCTTCCTTACGCGAACGGGCAGATTCATATCGGCCATCTGGTCGAATATATCCAGACGGACATCTGGGTCCGGGCGCTGCGAATGCACGGCCACGAGGTCTACTACGTCGGCGCAGACGACACGCACGGCACGCCGGTGATGCTGCGCGCGGAACAGGAAGGTCTGACGCCGAAACAGCTGATCGATCGCGTCTGGCTGGAACACAAGCGCGACTTCGACAGCTTCGGCATTTCGTTCGACAACTACTACTCGACCGACTCCGACGAAAACCGCGTGCTCAGCGAAAACGTCTACCTCGCGCTGAAGGAAGCGGGGCTGATCGACGCGCGCGAGATCGAACAGGCGTACGACCCGGTCAAGGAAATGTTCCTGCCGGACCGCTTCATCAAGGGCGAGTGCCCCAAATGCGGCGCCAAAGACCAGTACGGCGACAGCTGCGAGGTCTGCGGCTCGACCTACCAGCCCACCGAGCTCGTCAATCCGTACTCGGTCGTCTCGGGCGCGACGCCGATTCGCAAGACCTCGACGCACTACTTCTTCCGCCTGTCCGATCCGCGCTGCGAGAACTTTCTGCGCGCCTGGGTCGGCGGCCTCGCGCAGCCGGAAGCGACCAACAAGATGCGCGAATGGCTCGGCGACGCCGGCGAAGCCAAGCTCGCCGACTGGGACATCTCGCGCGACGCGCCGTACTTCGGCTTCGAGATTCCGGGCGCGCCCGGTAAGTATTTCTACGTGTGGCTCGACGCGCCGGTCGGCTACTACGCGAGCTTCAGGAACCTCGCCGAAAAGCGCGGCCTCGACTTCGACGCGTGGGTCCGCAAGGGCTCGACGGCCGAGCAGTACCACTTCATCGGCAAGGACATCCTGTATTTCCACACGCTGTTCTGGCCCGCGATGCTCGAGTTCTCGGGCCATCGCACGCCGACCAACGTGTTCGCGCACGGCTTTTTGACGGTCGACGGCGCGAAGATGTCGAAGTCGCGCGGCACCTTCATCACCGCGCAAAGCGTGATCGACACCGGCCTGAATCCGGAATGGCTGCGCTACTACTTCGCGGCCAAGCTGAACGGCACGATGGAAGACCTCGACCTGAATCTCGACGACTTCCAGGCGCGCGTGAACAGCGATCTGGTCGGCAAGTACGTGAACATCGCGAGCCGCGCGGCCGGCTTCCTGATCAAGCGCTTCGACGGCCGCGTGCAGGACAGCGCGATGCATCATCCGCTGCTCGGCACGCTGCGCGCGGCGCTGCCGCAGATCGCCGCGCACTACGAGGCGCGCGAGTACAGCCGCGCGCTGCGTCAGACCATGGAGCTCGCCGACTCGGTCAACGCCTACGTCGATACCGCCAAGCCCTGGGATCAGGCGAAAGACCCGGCCAACGCGGTCGCGCTGCACGAGACCTGCAGCGTCAGCATCGAGGCGTTCCGTCTGCTGTCGCTGGCCCTGAAGCCGGTGCTGCCGAAGCTCGCCGAAGCGGTCGAGGCTTTCCTCGGCATCGAGCCGCTCGTGTGGGCCGACGCCACCGTGCCGCTCAGCTCGGCGCGCCCGATCAACGCGTACAAGCATCTGATGACGCGCGTCGATCCGAAGCAGATCGAGGCGCTGCTCGCGGCCAATCGCGACTCGCTGCAGGCCACGCCGGAAGCGGCGCCGGCCGACGCGAAGGCCAAGGCGAAGGCCCACGCCAAGGCCGTCGCCGCGAAGGAAGAAGAGGCCGGCATCATCACGATCGACGACTTCGCGAAGGTCGATCTGCGCATCGCGAAGATCGTCGACTGCAAGGCGGTGGAAGGCTCGGACAAGCTGCTGCAACTGACGCTCGACGTCGGCGAAGAGAAAACCCGCAACGTGTTCTCGGGCATCAAGTCCGCGTATCAGCCGGAGCAGCTGATCGGCAAGCTGACCGTGATGGTCGCGAATCTGGCGCCGCGCAAGATGAAGTTCGGCATGTCCGAGGGCATGGTGCTGGCGGCATCGGCGGCGGACGAGAAGGTCGAACCGGGCCTCTACGTGCTTGAGCCGCATAGCGGCGCGAAGCCCGGCATGCGCGTGAAGTAACGCGCGGCGCCTTTGGGCGCCTCGCCCCACCTCGCCGCAGGCAGGTATGACGAAAACGGCACGCTTCCAGGCGTGCCGTTTTTTTTATGTTGCCCGCGTCACCACGAGATCCGGTCGAAGCGCCGCGTGTACAGCACGTCGGCGCCATAGAACGTGCCGCCATACACGACCAGCGACCAGTATCGCGTCAGATTGATCGTCGCCTTGATCGCATTGCTCGCCGACTGCAACCCCTGCTCGTAGCCGATCACGAGCCGCTCGTTGATCGCCTTCGACACCATCACGACTTGCGGATCGGTCAGGCCGACGTCGCTGCGGCCGATCGAAAACTCGTCGAGCCCGACGGTCTGCGCGATCCGCTGACCCGTCGCGCTGCCGAGCAGCGCGAGCGCGGTCGTCATCGTGCTCTGCTGGCCGAGGTTGTTGCCCTGGTCGGTGCCGTGGCCGAACAGCAGCCACGACAGTTTTTCGTTGTCCGGCACGCTTGGCTCCGACACGAGCCGCGCGACCGGCGCCTGCAGCGTGCCCGTTACCTGTACGCCGGCCTCGACCTGCTGGTTGCGGCGCATCGCGAGAATGTTGATGCCCGGATTCGTGACCGGCCCGTTGAACGTGAAGAAGCCGTTCTCGATTGCGAGCTTGCGGCCGAATTCGGTGTAGGTCGAACCCGGCGTGACGCGCACGTTGCCGACCGCGCGCAGCGGCGTATTCGGCGCGCTCGTCGCGGTGATCGTGCCGGCGAGGCCGAGATCGGCGCCCTTCCCACGGAAGCGGAAGTCGTTGCCGAGGCCGATCTCGATGTTCGCGCGTGGCGCGAACGGGCTCGCCGGCGGCTGGCCGCCTTCGCTCGGACGCGGCCGGCCGCCCGAGCGCGTGCCGTCCGGGCGGATGATCACGACGTCGTCGCCGAGGCTCGGCGCGGCCTGCTCGGGCAGATCGAACCGCGCGCTGTCGACCACGAACTTGCCGTCGATCACGGGGCCGCGCTCCACGCCGCCGTTCGAGATGTTCGCTCTGCCCGACAGCGACAGATGGCGGTCCGGCGACGCGAACACATCGAGCTTGTCCGCGACGATGCTCGCGGCCATGTCGGGCTCCGAGCTGTCGAGACGCACGCGCCCAGTCGCGCGCAGCGTGCCGCTCGCGCCGTGGAACTCGACCTGCTGGAAGTCCACAGTGTTCTGCGACAGCGCGATGCGCACGACCCCGTCCTTCAGTTGCACGCCCTGGCTCACGACCGTCGCGGACAGACCGTCGCCGGTCAGCGAGCCGGTCACGTTCGGTTTCGCGACCGTGCCGCCGAGCGCGAGCTTCAGCGCGAGACGGCCGTCGAGCAGATAGCTGGGGCCGAGCAGGCCGCCCGTCGTGCGCAGCGACGGCACGTTCGCGTTCACGTTGCCCGACAGCGCGCTTTGCGGATCGACGCTCAACATGCCGTCGCGCAGCACGAGCGGCGTGTGCGCGTCGGCATCGATCACGCCGACGCGGCTCGCCTGCGCATGCACGGTCGCATTGAGCCGGTTGCCGCCGGTGAATTCGGCGCGCGCGCGGATGTCGCCAATGCCCATCGACGAGAGCCCGCGGCCGATCTCGACCGTCACGTCGCCGCTGCGCCGGCGCAGCTCGATGTGGCCGCTCGCCGTCGCGCCGAGCGAGAAGTCCCAGTCGCCGTCGAACACGAGGTCGGTGCGCACGGCGGGCGGCTCGCCGGTGATCTGGTGACGCAGCTCCTGCAAGTGCGCGAGCGACACATCGGTCAGGCTGCCGGCCGACTGGATGCGGCCGTGATCGAACGCGAATGACTTCAGGCTCAGCACCGAGCCTTCGATCGTCAGGCGCGTCGCGCCGAGCGTGAGGTGCCCCGGCCCGGCGCTGAGCGCGAGCGGCGATTCGAGATTGAGCGCCGGCGTGCCGCGATTTTGCAGACGCGTGACGGTGCCGTCCCAGCGCGAACCGTCGCGCGTGTCGGTCAGCTTGCCGTTGGCGGCGAGCGTCAGATCGAGCGGTCGGTCCTGCAGCTTGCCGGTCGCGGCGGCTTCGAGCGTGTGGTTCGCGCGTGTGCCGGACAGGCGGGCGGTCAGCGTGGCGAGGTCGACGCCGCCCGCGTTGACATTGCGCGCGTCGGTCGTGAACGCGAGCGCGCCGTTCGCGCCGTCGCGCAACTCGGCGTGGCCTTCCGCATGGCCGATGCGGTTGCTCGCGAACACGACGCTGTCGGCCTTGTAATTCAGCGTGACGTTCGGATGCGCGAACGAGCCGGTAATGTCGCCGTCCGCGGCGACCGCGCCCGCGAGGCCGAAGCCCAGCCGATCGAGCTGCGGCGCGTCGATGCCGAAGCGCAGCCGGTCGCCGGCCGCGCCGAAGCTGCCTTGCAGATTCACCCGGTTGCCCGCCACCGAAAGATTCGCGTGGCTCGGCAGGATTCGCGAGCCGGCCAGCTGGATCATGCCGCCGCCCGTGAGCGGCAGGTCGTTGTAGACGCTCGGACCGAGCGTGAATTCGGCGCGCGTCGTGAAGACCGGCGCGAGCACACCTGCTGCCGTGACCGTGGCGTTCACGCGCGCCTCGATCCTGCGCGCTGGCGGACCTGCATGCGCGGCTGCGCGTGGCGCAGGGCCCGCGCGATGCGCGGGCGGTGGCGTCCTGCGCTCGAGCACTTCGGTCTGCGCCGCGGCCTGCGCGGTGTTCTTCACGATGGCGGCGGCCTGATCGCCGGGCGCCGCGCTCTTCGCGCCGGCGGTGCTGCCCACGAGCGCCGCGGCTTGCGCTTGCCGCTCGCGTTGCGCGCCGCTCGCGGCGGACGCGCCGGATGTCGTGACAGGCGTGCGGGCGGGCATCTGCGAGGTCAGCGACAGCGGATCGAAATCGGTCAGTTGCGCCTTCAGGTTGTAGGTCGAGTTCTCATCGTGCTTCAGCGCGCCCGATAGATCGATGCGGCCACGGCCCGACGTGACGCGCACGTCGTTAAAGCTGATGCGTGCGGGGTCGAACGTAATCTTGCCCTGGGCGCGCAGCGCGGCGGCGGGGTCGGCGAGATCGAGCGTCAGGGTCTGGATGTCGTCGTTTAGGCGGATGCCGATCGGGCCGGACAGTTGCGTCGGCCGCACGGTCGCCTGCAGCGCGTTCAGGTCGAGCCGCGCGACGCTCAGATCGAGCCGGCCGTACCGGCCGCTCAGCGCACCGCCGCCGGTGAGCGTCGCGTTGCGCACGAGCCGCACGTTCAGGTTCGAGATGCTCTGCGTGTGGGCGTCGAGGCGCACGTCGGCGTTCGCATCGATCAGCGGCAGCAGTTTCTGGTCGATTGCGCCGGGTTTCGCGTTGACGATCGAGACATGGCCGGCGACGGCGAAACCCGCCGCCGGTTTGGCCGGCGCGTGGTGGTCGCCGAAGATGTGGTGCGGATGGTTGGCGGCCGACGGTTTCGCCGCGCTGGCTGTGCCAGGCGCGGTCGCCGCGCCCTGCTCGACCGGCTGCAGCTCCGCGCGCACCGCCAGATCGGCCAGCGGCGCACCCGGCGCGAAAGCCTGCGGATTCACATGATCGAAGCTCAGCGTCGCGCGCTGCAACGGCACCGCGGCGAACGGCGCCGCTTCGAGCCGCGCGTGGCCGGCGAGCTTCATGCCGCTCGCATCGAGCTCGGCGACGAGCTGCTCGAGCGTGCCGCTCAGGTGGCCGGCCACCTGCACCGCTTCATCGTTGACCTTGCCCGCATAACCGACTTCGCCGGTGAGCGGAAACGGCCGCACGCCATCGAGTTTCGCCGCTGCCGTCAGCGCCCCGAACGGCGTATCGAGCCGATCGATCGCGGCCTCGTGATGACGCCCGTCGCTGCGCCCATGAAACGCGAAGCTGGACAGCTCCGTCGTCGACGCGCCCTGGTGCAGCAGCAGCCGCTCGACCTGCACGTCGCGGATCTCCAGCTGCATCGGTAGCTGCAGATCCTGCGGCAAGCTCAGCGGCTCGCTGGTGCTCGCCGACGACGGGCCGACGCGCGCCTCGATCGTGCCGACGTGCAGGTAGTCGATCGTGAACCGCCACGGCTCGCGCGCGAGCACCCAGCGGCCCGCGACGCGGTCGATCTCGATGTCGGTGCCGCTGCCGTCGAGGCTGCGCCAGCGCACGTCGCGCAGTTGCACGCCGCGCGCGAGCGTGCCGCCGTCGAGCGTGCCGGCGAGCCGGCCGCCGAGCAGCTTCACGGCCGCGTGCCACGCGTACGCGGTGCCGCGCTCGGTCGTCAGCGCCCCGTACAGCAGACCGAGCGCGAGTGCGGCGAGCAGTACCAGCATGACCACCGTGCCCACGACCGACTTCAGCAGCAGCCGGCCCCAGCGCCGTTTCGGCGGCGGCGTGTCGGGCGGCTGCTGCCCATCCGGCGGTCCTGGCGGCATGGCGCCGGGCGGCTGCGCGGGGGGCGGGGCGGTGACGTCGGTGGTCATGCGTGAATACGGTGGCAAATAAGGTAGTGGGTTGTCGTCAAAACGTCAGAACGCGATGCCGAGTGTGATATACGGCCGCACCCGGTTATCGCGGATCCCGTAAGCGACATCGAGATTGACCGGGCCGACCGGGCTGCGCCAGCGCGCGCCGACGCCGGCGCCCGGATAGAAAACTTTTTCGCCCCAGGTGTCGGTCGCGGTGCCGACGTCGAAGAACACGGCCGCGCCCCAGTTGTGCGAGAACCAGTGCTGGTATTCGGCCGCGCTCGTCACCAGGTACTTGGTCGGCAGGATCGAGCCGGCGACGTTGTTACCGATGCTCTGGAAGCCGTAGCCGCGCACCGAGTTCGAGCCGCCCGCGCGGAACAGCAGCGACGCCGGAATGCCCCTCGAGCTGCCGCTCGTGAATACGCCGCCGAGTTCGGCGCGGATCAGCACGATGTCGTCGACGCCGATCGGGAAATACTGCTGGCCGCGCGCGTAGCCGCGGATGAACGACTGGTCGGCGAGCAGACTTTTCACCGCGAAGCCCGCCTCGACGTGGATCAGGTTGCCGCGGCGCGGGAACAGCGGGTCGTCGGTGTCGCGCCGCGTCCACGACCACCCCGGCACCAGCGCGTGCGCGCGGGTCGGCGGCGCCGCGTTCTGGTCGAGCTTATCGTCGTAGAACAGCAGCGAATAGCTGTAGTCGAGGAACTGCGACGTGCGCGAGCGCTGCACGCCGCCGCGGATGCTGTAGATGCGCGTGTCGGAGACGTCGGTGGTCGTGTACGACGCGAGCACGCTATTGGTCCACCCGTGCTGGCCCGGCGGCATCGACAGCTGGATCTGCCCGTATTGCTGCGTCTTGTCGGCGCGGCCCTCGACCGTGAACGGCCACGCCGCGCCGAACGTGTTCAGATACGTGTAGCCGCCCTGCACGAGCGGGCCGTTGTCGGTCGAATAGCCGACGCCGCCGCGGAAGCTGTGATACGGAAACTCCGACACCTTCACGTGCACCGGCGTGTCGAGCGGCTTGGCGGGGTCGTTGTCGAGGTCGATCGCGACGCTCGCGAAGTACGGCGTGTTCTGCAGTTGCCGCTGCAGTTCGGCGACAGTGCGCGTGTCGTAGATGTCGCCCGGCGAGATCGGATTGACGTTGTGGACGATGCGCTCCGGATAGCGCTTCGTGCCCTGCACGTCGAGTTGGCCCATCGTGAAGGTCGGCCCGCTGTCGTAGATCACCGACAGCTTCGCCGTGTTCGTGCGCGGATCGATCAGCGCCTCCGAGTGGTAGATCTTCGCGGCGAGGTAGCGGCGCGATTGCAGCTCGCGCAGCGACGCGTTCTTCGCGTCGTCCCAGGCGCCCTGCGAGAACGGCTGGCCCTCGTGCAGCGAGAACGCGAAGCGCGTCGCGTTTTCGCGCGATGGGTCTTCGGTCAGCACCGCGCCGCGAAACGACAGATCGACCGACGTGACTTTGGTCTGCGGGCCCGGCTCCACGCGCACGGTGACCTGCCGCAGGTTGTCGACGGTGCGCACGTCGGTGCTGACGAGCGGCGAGAAATAGCCCTGCGTCGCGGCGAGATCGCGCACCTGCTGTGGCGTCGCGGTGATCAGGAACGAGAACTGGTCGTCGGTGACGTCGGGCCGCTTCGCGAAACGCGAGATATCGAGGTGCTGTTCGAGCAGCCGGCGCAGCGCGCGCGGCTCGGCGACCACCTCGACCTTGTAGCTCGGTGCCTTGCTCGCCGCGTGAGCCTTGCCCGCGGCGAGCAGCAACATCAGGAGGCCGAGGCCGATGGCGAGCGACACACGCAGCCACCACCGCGCGAGCGCCTCGCGCTCACGCGCGCGCCCGCGCGCCTGGCCGGTCTCGCCGCGCAACGCACGCGGCATGTCGATCGTACCTCCCGCCAAACAGGACCTCCGGCCTCAATGAGTGAATTCTCGCGCCCCGGCCGCGCATGCGATCGAGGCATGCTATTTGACCACAACGCGACCCCGATCGGCCTGTCTCGTGCCCCTGGCGGAGCTCCGCGCTTCATCTCAAAAATGGGCGGCCCGCGGCGATTTTCGACCGCCCGCGACGCATGCGGTAAAATCGCGGACGACGGCGCCCTCCCCGCGGCACCGCGCAGCGGCCAGCCCGAGAGCCGCCACCCTACCCACCACGGACGTCGAGCCATGTATCAATCGGACATCACCCAGTTCCTGAACCAGCTCAAGCAACAGAAGCCCAATCTGGAGGCCGAGCAACGCAAAGGCCGCGCACTGCTGTGGGACAAACAGCCGATCGATCTGGAAGAGCGCGCCGAGCAGAAAACTTCGCGCGTGCAGCAGACGCCTTACTCGTACTACCAGAATTTCTAAGCTCCCCAGTCACGCCGACGATGAGTCACGCTGACGAGGTGCATGGTCCGGTTCACGGTCCGGTTCACGGCCCGATACACGGCCCGGTTCACGGCCCAGCGCCGGCACCGTCCGACACCGCGCTTTCCACGCCCGCCACCGATTCGACGCCCGACACGGTCGACGGCGTCGCGTTCGCGCGTCTGTACGGCGAGCCGCTGTTCAAGCTGCCGAACGACCTGTACATCCCTCCGGACGCGCTCGAGGTATTCCTCGAGACCTTCGAGGGGCCGCTCGACCTGCTGCTGTACCTGATCCGCAAGCAGAACTTCAACGTGCTCGACATCCCGATGGCGGATGTCACCGTGCAATATCTCGGCTACGTCGAGCAACTGCGCAAGACCAATCTCGAACTCGCGTCCGAGTATCTGCTGATGGCCGCGATGCTGATCGAAATCAAGTCGCGCATGCTGCTGCCGGTCAAGAAGGCCGACACCGGCGAGGAAGCCGAAGACCCGCGCGCCGAACTGGTGCGCCGCCTGCTCGAATACGAGCAGATGAAGCTCGCCGCGCAACGCATCGACCAGTTGCCGCAGCTTGGGCGCGATTTCCTGCGCGCCGAGGTCTACATCGAGCAGAGTGTCGCCCCGCGCTTCCCGGACGTGAACAGCGACGACCTGCGCGCCGCGTGGGCCGACGTGATCAAGCGCGCGAAGCTGGTCCAGCATCACAAGATTTCGCGCGAGGAGTTGTCGGTGCGCGAGCACATGAGCCTGATCCTGCGGCAGTTGCAGAATGCGCGCTTCATCGAGTTTTCCGATCTGTTCGACACGAGCCGCGGCGTGCCGGTCGTCATCGTGAATTTCATCGCCGTGCTCGAGCTGTGCCGTGAATCGCTCGTCGAAATCACCCAGGCGGAGCCGTTCGCGCCGATTTACGTGCGGCTGGCGTATCTGCCGGCCTGAGCGCCGAATGACGGCCGCTTGACGGCCGGACCGCGGCCGGACCGTGGAAATCTCGCTACGAACACCGTCGCAGCGAAGCTTGGCAGGCCTCAGCGGGGAGTGCGCGGCAAGCTCGTCGCGCGCCGCTCGGAAGTGCCGCCGCGTTTGGGTGCGTCCGCTGCCCAAATCCACTACAATCCGCGCTCCGAACCCGTCATTTGCCGGTGAGGCGATGACCCGCGCGATTCCGCCAGGTGTCGCGCCAACCGGATCGCGCGCCGCGCGAGCCTATCCCTGTCCGATCATGAAAGTCATCAGCTCGATCCATGAATTGCGCGACCAGTTGCGCGGCCAGAATCGCACGGCCTTCGTGCCGACGATGGGCAACCTGCACGAGGGCCATCTGTCGCTGATGCGCCTCGCGCGCCAGCACGGCGACCCGGTCGTGGCGAGCATCTTCGTCAACCGCCTGCAGTTCGGCCCGAACGAGGATTTCGACAAATATCCGCGCACGCTCGAAGCCGACATCGAGAAGCTGCAGAAGGAAGGTGTCTACGTGCTGTTCGCGCCGACCGAAAGGGACATGTATCCGGAGCCGCAGGAATACCGCGTGCATCCGCCGCACGATCTCGGCGACATCCTCGAGGGCGAATTCCGCCCCGGCTTCTTCCACGGTGTGTGCACGGTCGTGATGAAGCTGATGTCGTGCGTGCAGCCGCGTGTCGCGGTGTTCGGCAAGAAGGATTACCAGCAGCTGATGATCGTGCGCCAGATGTGCCACCAGTTCGCGCTGCCGACCGACATCGTCGCCGCCGAAACCGTGCGCGACACCGACGGCCTCGCGCTCAGCTCGCGCAACCGGTTCCTTTCGGCCGCCGAACGCGCCGAGGCGCCGATGCTGGCCGCCGAACTCAATCGGGTGCGCGACGCGGTGCTCGCGGGCGAGCGCGACTTCGCGAAGCTCGAAGAGTCGGCCAAAGCGACGCTCGCGGCGCGCGGCTGGAATCCCGATTACATCGCGATCCGCAAGCGCTCGAACCTGATCGCGCCCGGCGCGCAGGACGCCAGCGCACCGCTCGTGGTGCTGGCCGCCGCGAAGCTCGGCGCGACCCGGCTCATCGACAACCTCGAAATCTGACGCCGCAACCGCCCGCGCGAACACAGTTACACTGCGCAGTCACACAGGATTGGATTGATCATGCAACGCAATATGCTGAAGTCGAAGATTCACCGCGTCGCAGTCACGCACTGCGAGCTCCACTACGAGGGCTCGTGCGCGATCGACGAAGATCTGCTCGAAGCGGCGAACATCGTCGAAAACGAGCGTATCGACATCTGGAACATCAACAACGGCGAGCGCTTCTCGACGTACGCGATCAAGGGCGAGCGCGGCAGCGGCATGATTTCGCTGAACGGCTCGGCCGCGCGTCGCGCGCAGCTCGGCGATCTGGTCATCATCGCGGCGTTCGCGGTGGTCGACGAGGCGGAGTTGAAGGCGGGCTGGAAGCCGGACCTCGTGTTCGTCGATGAAAACAACAAGATCAAGGGCAGCCGCGACCACGTGCCCACGCAGGCCTGGAGCTGAGCGAAGCTCGGCTTGACGCTTGACTGATGGCGGGCAGCCCCCGCCTCAGCCCTTCTTCCCCGCGCCGTTCGTCCACTCGACGATCGGCTGCCACTGCTCCAGATCCTTCTCCACACGGCTTTTCGCGACGTCCCACAGCGTCAGGCCGTGCGCCGCGAGCTGCACGTAGTTCTGCGTGTCGCGCAGAAAACCGAGCACCGGCAGCTTCAATCCCTCGACGAAGCGATGCAGCTGCTCGGCCGAGCGCGTGCGCGCATCGACGCGCATGCCGACCACGCCGACCTCGATCGCGCCCTTCCTGACCGCCTTTTCCTTCGCCAGCCGCTCGAGAAATTCCTGGGTCGCGAGAATATCGAACAGCGACGGCTGCAACGGCACGATCACCTTGTCGGCGAGATCGAGCGCGATGTTCAGGCGATTGCCGTGCAGGCCGGCCGGCGTGTCGACGACCGCGTGCTCGAGGCCTTTCGGCGGCTTGGCCGGCGTGTCGGGATTGACCTCCCAGGTTTCGATGTTCGGCAGCGTGGCGGGCCGTAATTCGAGCCACGCATGCGCGGAGTGCTGCTTGTCGAGGTCGGCCAGCGCGACCCATTCGCCCGCCGCGGCGAAATAGCCGGCCAGATTGGTCGATATTGTGCTCTTGCCCACGCCGCCCTTCGGATTCGCCACCACGATCACCGACATGAAATCTCCCGGAAAGAAGGCTGGACACCGCCAGCCGGTTTGCCGCGCTATTGCTCCGTCCCCGCCGATCCGCTGTGACCGGCGCCGGCGGGCTCCACGATCGCTGCCGTTCGAAGTTCGGTTTCCAGGGACGCCCGCCGGTCCAGGCGTTGATAATATCGACAAATTCAGCGCGGCCGAAGCCCCCGCATCGCGAATCGGCCGCTCCAACCCGCCGTTTTTTTCGACAAGGACCTGAATCTCATGAGCAAACTGCGCCCGGAATACACCGTCGAACGCCTGCTGGAGCGCCAGAAGGGCACGCTGCCGGACCTGCTGGGCCTGCGCGTGCTGACCGTGGACCAGGGCACGCTGGTCGCCGAACTGACCGTGCGCGAGGCGCTGCTCGCGCCGAACGGCTTCCTGCACGCGGCCACGGTGATCGGCCTCGCCGACACCGCGTGCGGCTACGCGTGCATCGCGCATCTGCCCGAAAACTCGCGCAACTTCACGACGATCGAGCTGAAGAGCAACTTCCTCGGCACCGCGACGCAGGGCACGATCCGCGCGGTCGCGAAGGGTGTGCACCTTG
This sequence comes from Paraburkholderia sp. Cpub6, assembly GCF_014201065.1. NCBI lineage: Bacteria > Pseudomonadati > Pseudomonadota > Betaproteobacteria > Burkholderiales > Burkholderiaceae > Paraburkholderia > Paraburkholderia sp. Cpub6. Next base: position 78,970 of record NZ_JACHDM010000001.1, on the reverse strand, counting down.
GGCGCAGCACGCAGGTCTGGGACGCGACGGTCACCGGTCCGGATGATAAGACCATCGCGCTGTTTCGTTGCACGCAGATGGTGTTGTACTGAGCGAACCGCCCGCGCAGCAATTGCGTTCAAGCCGATGAAGGAGGCCGGCGCAAAGCGTGTCACCCCAGCGCCGCGAACAGCCTGCGCATATCGACGTGCCCGGCCAGCGTATCGGCCAGCCGCTCCAGCGACGCCTCGCGCAACGCCGGATAGTCGAGCGCTTCGGCATCGCTCAAACCCGCCCATGCGAGCAGCGCCGCGCACGCGGCCGGCGTGTCGAACAGGCCATGCACGTAGGTCGTGAGAATCTGGCCATCGGCGGACATCGCGCCATCGGGACGGCCAAAGTCCGCGCCGCCCTCGTGCGGGCCAGCGTGGTCGAGTCGCAGCGCCGGCGTGTCCAATGCCGGCCCGCGCGTCTCGCCCATATGAATCTCGTAGCCGGCGACGTCCGGCGTGCCGGGCAGCGCGAGGCGCCCGGTCACATTCTTCAGCGTCTTGTCGCGCGTGAGCACCGTCGCATAGTCGAGCCAGCCGAAGCCCGCGAAGGTGCCGGGTGCGCCCTCGACGCCATGTGGATCGGCGATCTCGCGGCCCAGCATCTGCATGCCGCCGCAGATGCCGATCACGCGGCCGCCGTAGCGCAGATGCCGCGCGAGCACGTCGTCCCAACCCTGTGCGCGCAGAAACGCGAGGTCGTCCGGCACGTTCTTCGAGCCCGGCAGGATGATCAGATCGGCGGCCGGCGGCGGCGTACCCGCGCGCACATAGTGAAAATCGACCTGCGGATGCGCGCGCAACGCGTCGAAGTCGGTGTGATTGCTGATGTGCGGCAGCACCGGCACGACCACGCGCAGCAGACGGCGCGAATCAACGCTCGCCGCCGCGCGCAGCTCGGGCGGCAGCATGTCCTCGGCGTCGAGCGTCAGGCCATGCAGATACGGCACGACGCCGAGCACCGGCTTGCCGGTCTTCGCTTCCAGCCAGTCGAGCCCGGGCTTCAGCAGACCGATGTCGCCGCGAAAGCGGTTGATGATGAAGCCGCGCACGCGCGCCTGCTCGCTGTCGGACAGACACGCGAGCGTGCCGGTCAGATGCGCGAACACGCCGCCGCGATCGATGTCGGCGACCAGCACGACCGGGCAGTCGACCGCCTCCGCGAAACCCATGTTCGCGATGTCGCGCTCGCGCAGATTGATCTCGGCCGGACTGCCCGCGCCTTCGACGAAAATCGTGTCGTACGACGCGCGCAGCCGCGCATACGACTCCAGCACCGCCTCGAACGCGACCGGCTTGTAGTCGTGATACGCGCGCGCGTCGAGATTGATGCGCGCCTTGCCGTGGATGATCACCTGCGCGCCGCGATCGCTGGTCGGCTTCAGCAGCACCGGGTTCAGATCGGTGTGCGCGTCGATGCCCGCGGCGAGCGCCTGCAATGCCTGCGCGCGGCCGATCTCGCCGCCGTCGACGGTCACCGCGCTGTTCAACGCCATGTTCTGCGGCTTGAACGGCGCGACCCGCGCACCCGCGCGCCGCGCGAGGCGGCACAGTCCCGCAACCAGCGTGCTCTTGCCCGCGTCGGACGTGGTGCCCTGGATCATCAGCGTGCCGCGCGGCACGGGCAGGGTGTCGGGAGGAATGGTCATTCGGGTCACGGCGGTGCAGGTGGAAGATGGACAGTGGCGTTGCAATGCAATCGAGCGGCATTATCCCATCGCGCCGGTACAATCATAGGATGACTCCCCGCGACCTCACCTTCGTCCTCGGCGGCGCCCGCTCGGGCAAGAGCGCGCATGCCGAGCGGCTCGCCAGCGACAGCGCCTTCCCCGTCACCTACATCGCCACCGCCCGCGTCACCGACGACGCCGAATTCAACGCGCGCATTGCGCATCATCGCGAGCGACGGCCCACGCATTGGGGGCTCGTCGAAGCGGACGACGACCTGGCCGGCGCGCTCGCGCAACACGACGCGCCGGGCCAGTGTCTGCTGATCGACTGCCTGACGCTGTGGCTCGCAAACCTGCTATGTCCCGCCGACGGCGCGGCGCCGCCGCTGTCGCACTACTACGAGAAGGCCGCCGCGTTCGAAGCGGCGCTCGCCGGCGCGCGCGGCAAGATCATCGTCGTCAGCAACGAGATCGGCCTCGGCGTCGTGCCGCTCGGCGAAGCCACGCGTCTTTACGTCGACGAACTCGGCCGCCTCAATCAGCGCATCGCCGCGTTGAGCAGCGCGGCCGCGCTGATGGTCGCGGGACTGCCGCTCGCGCTGAAAAGCGCGAGCGGCGCGTGATGCCGCCGCTGACCATGCCGCTGGTCGCGACGCTCGCGGTCGCGGGCGTCGCCGTCGACCGCTGGTTCGGCGAGCCGAGCCGCCAGCATCCGCTGATCGGGTTCGGCAACTGGGCGGCGCGTATCGAGGCGCGCTTCAATCACGACCGGCGTCTGCGGCTCAAGGGCCTGCTCGCATGGGCGCTCGCGGTTCTGCCGCCGGTGTTGATCGCGTGGTGGCTCGTCGCCGTGCTGCCGTTGTTCGCGGCCTGCGCGCTGCATGTCGCGCTGCTGTGGTTCGCGCTCGGCGCGCGCAGCCTGCGCGATCACATCGCGCCGATCGCGCGGGCGCTCGGCCAACGCGATCTGGCCACGGCACGTGAGTTGACCGCACGGATCGTCTCGCGCGACACCGAGCAGTCGGACGAGGCCGCGCTCGCGCGCGCCGCGGTCGAATCGGCGCTCGAAAACGGCAACGACGCGATCTTCGGCGCGCTGTTCTGGTTCGCGCTCGCGGGCGGGCCTGGCGCGCTCGGCTTTCGCCTCGCCAATACGCTCGACGCGATGTGGGGTTATCGCACGCCGCGCTATCTGCGCTTCGGCTGGGCCGCCGCGCGCATCGACGACATGCTGAACTGGATTCCCGCGCGGCTGACTGCCACGAGCTACGCGCTGCTCGGCGACACGCTGACCGCCTGGCGCTGCTGGCGCGACCAGGCGCCGCGCTGGGACAGCCCGAACGCGGGCCCGGTGATGGCCGCCGGCGCCGGCAGCCTGAACGTGCTGATCGGCGGGCCGGCCGTGTATCACGGCACGCTCGAGCATCGGCCGACGCTGGGCTTCGGGCGTCCCGCCGAGGCGCGTCATGTGGGCGCCGCGTTGATGCTGGTCGAACGCACGGTGATTCTCTGGCTGGCCGTGCTGATCGTGCTGGCGTTGTTGAGCGTGCCGTTTCATGGCTGAGCGGAACGACGCGCGTAGCGATGGGATGAGCGCATGACCGACTGGACGCAACCGCGCGAGCACGCCGCAAGCGGCCCGATCGCGCACGGCGGCAACCTGCACGAAGCGGCGGCGCGCTACGGCATTGCGTACGCGCAGTGGCTCGATCTGTCGACCGGCATCAATCCGCACGGCTATCCGGTGCCGCCGCTGCCCGCCGACGCGTGGCGCCGTTTGCCCGACGAAGGCGACGGCTTCGCCGAGCGGGCCGCGCGCTACTACGGCGCGCCCGATGCCGCGCACGTGCTGCCCGTCGCCGGCAGCCAGGCGGCGATTCGCGCGCTGCCCGCGTTGCTGTCGCCTGCGACGGTCGGCATCGCGCCGCTGACCTACGGCGAGTACGCGCCCGCGTTCGCGCGCGCCGGACACGCGGTCGCGCCGCTCGACGTGCATCGCGACACGCTGCCCGCCGCGCTCACGCACGTCGCGATCGTCAACCCCGACAATCCGACCGCCACGCATATCGATGCCGCCAGGCTGCTGTACTGGCACGCGCAGTTGCGCGAACGCGGCGGCACGCTGCTCGTCGACGAAGCGTTCGCCGATACGCTGCCGGCCGCGCGGGTCGCGTCGCTGGCGGCGCATACGCACCGGGACGGGCTCGTCGTGTTGCGCTCGCCCGGCAAGTTCTTCGGACTCGCGGGTGTGCGCGCCGGCTTCGTGCTGGGCGCGCCCGCATTGCTCGCCGATTTGCACGACAGGCTGGGGGCGTGGACCGTCAGCGGTCCCGCGCGTCATGCGGTGAGCGCCGCGTTCGACGATGCCGCGTGGCAAACGCGCATGCGTGAGCGGCTCATCGGCGACAGCGCGCGGCTTGCCGGGCTGTTGCATGCGCACGGTTTCGCGACACGCGGCACGCCGCTTTTCGCATGGACCGACGATGCGCGCGCCGCCGCGTTGCATGAAGCGCTCGCGTGGCGCGGCGTGTGGACGCGTCTTTTTCCGCCATCGCTTCGGGTGCCATCGGCCAGTGTGCGCTTCGGGCTGCCGGGCGACGAAGCCGAATGGACCCGCTTCGAGCAACAGTTGCAACAGGCGGTTGACTCGATCGATACCGCGCGGTCGAGTTAGCGCAGTGACCTTCGCACCCAAGCCGCTCAACGCTTCGTGATCCGCCCTCCTCCGATGATCCGCTTTGCACGTTCCATCCGCTTTGCCCCGCCCGCGCATGGCTTCATCCATTGGTTCGGCGCCGCAGCGCTCGCGCTGACCGCACTGAGCGCGCACGCCGCGATCACCGTCACCGACGACAGCGGCGCGACCGTCACGCTCGCCGCGCCCGCGCGGCGCGTGATCAGCCTCGCCCCGCACGTGACCGAATTGCTGTACGCCGCGGGCGGCGGCCCGAAGATGGTCGGCGCGGTGTCGTACAGCGACTATCCGCCCGAAGCGAAGCAACTCCCGCGCGTCGGCGACAACAAGGCGCTCGACCTCGAACGCATCGTCGCGCTGAAACCGGACCTGATCGTCGTATGGCGGCATGGCAACGCGCAGCGCCAGCTCGAACGCTTGCGCGAGCTACACGTGCCGCTCTTTTTCAGCGAGCCGCGCCGTCTCGACGATATCGCCGTGTCGCTGACCAGGCTCGGCCGGCTGCTCGGCACATCGGCGAGCGCGGATGCGGCGGCGGCCGCCTTCCGCGACGACATCGCCCGTCTGCGCGCGCGGTATGCGAACCGCCCGGCCGTCAGCGTCTTCTATCAGGTATGGGACCGGCCGCTGATGACGCTCAACGGCGAGCACATGATCAGCGACGTGATCACGCTATGCGGCGGCCGCAATGTGTTCGCGGACCTGCAGCCGCTCGTGCCGACCGTGTCGATCGAAGCGGTGCTCGCGGCGAATCCACAGGCGATCGTCACCGCCGCGCCCGGCGCGACGCGGCCCGACACGATGCTGCCGCAACTCGACACATGGCGCGCATGGCCGGGCCTCGCGGCCGTCGCGAACAACAACCTGTTTGCGATCGACGGCGATCTGATCAATCGCCCCGCGCCGCGCATCGCGCAAGGCGCGCGGCAACTGTGCGAGGACCTCGAACTGGCGCGCTCGCGCAGCAAGCAGCCCGCGCCATGACGGCGCCGCGCGTGGCGAGAAAAAAGGATCGGTTTTCCGGATGACCACGCGGGTCACGCATTCCATCGCACGAGCGACCACTGCAACGTCTCGTCGTTACGTCGCAACCAGACGATCCCCGTCATATCTAGCGACCACTGCAGGCAATGCGCGAGCGGCACCTCCAGCACCCACGACGCGATCGCGCGCATCACGCCCGCGTGCGTGACCACGTATGCGGGCGACAGCTCGCGCGTCAGCGCGAACGCATCGAACCACGCTCGCACACGCGCGACGAATTGCGCGACGCTCTCGCCGCCGTGCGCGCGCGCATGTTCGAAATTGGCGGCCCAGTCGTCGAGCAGCGCGCGATCGATCGTATCCCAGCGCTGCGCTTCCCACTCGCCGAAATCCATTTCCTTCAAGCGCTCGTCGTGGCTGACCACGCAGCCGAAGTCGTTCGCGATCTCGGTCGCTAGCGCGGCGCAGCGCGTAAGCGGACTCGTGATCAGCACACGCGGCGCCGGCACCTGCAAGCTCGCGAGCTTCACCGCCAACGCATTGGACGTCACCTCGGCGCTTTCCGCCAACGCGACATCACTATGGCCGTAACAAATCCCCGCCTCGAGCGCGACAGCGGGATGTCGAATCAGGACGATATCCATGCAAGCCCCACCAGGTAGATGCTCAATTCGAAGATCTGCTGCGCGAAGCCGAGGCAGTCGCCGGTATAGCCGCCGATGCGTCTGACGAAATAACGGCCCACCGCAAAGCGCAGCGCGAACAGCACAGCACACGTGAGCGCGGCGAAACGCCAGTCGGGCACGCCGGGGCCGTTCGGCCACAGCAGCCACGGCAGCCCGAACAGCGCGGCGCACAACAGCGCCGGCCCGCTCAAACGCTGCGCGACCGGCTTGGCTTTGCCGGCCGCGCGCACATAGTCGAGCGTGGCCAGGTAACTGATCGCGCACGCGCGGCTCGCGCCATGCGCCGCAAGCATCAGGCTTGCGGCGCGCAGCGGTGGCAACGCCGCGAGCGTTTGCCACTTGATCGCCAGGGCGATCACGAGCGCGATGGCACCAAAAGCACCGATGCGCGAGTCGTGCATGATGCGCAGCGCATCGTCGCGCGTATAGGCGCCACCGAACGCATCGATGCAATCGGCGAGACCGTCCTCGTGAAATGCGCCCGTGACCACGAGCGACGCGGCCATCGACAGCAGCACCGCGACACTCGCCGGAAACACGCGCAGCGCGGCCAGATAGACGAGCGCGCTGAAGCCGCCGACCAACACGCCGACGAGCGGAAAATAGCGCGCCGCGGCGTTCAGATAATGCGGCTCGAAACCGACCCAGCGCGGCACGGGCACGCGCGTGAAGTAACCGAGCGCCGTGAAGAAATAGCGCAGTTCCGCGAGCGGGTTCATGAACGTGGCAAGTGCAGCTTCACGGCGCTGCGGGCCGAGCTTCGCGTTATCGCGAAGCGCGTGCTCGTGCGCTTCACGGTTCGCGATCGGCGACGCCCGCCGAATCGAAGCTGGCCATCTCGTTGACGAACGCCACCGCCGCGCGCAGCAACGGCACCGCGAGCGCGGCGCCCGTGCCTTCGCCGAGCCGCATGTCGAGCGACAGCAGCGGCTGCGCGCCGAAATGACCGAGCATGCGCCGATGCCCGGCCTCGTTCGACGCATGCGCGAACACGCAGTACTCGCGTACGTCGGGCGAGAACGCATCGGCGACCAGCAGCGCGGACGTCGCGATGAAGCCATCGACGAGGATGGTCATGCGCGCCTCGGCGGCCGCCAGATACGCGCCCGCCATCATCGCGATTTCGAAACCGCCGAAGGTCGCGAGCACGTCGAGCGGCGCGCGTGCATCCGCATGGCGCGCGAGCGCCGCCGCGAGCACGTTGCGCTTCTTCGCGAGTCCGGCATTGTCGAGACCCGTGCCGCGGCCGACGCAGTCGTCGATCGGCACACCGCACAGGCGGCTCATCAGACACGCGGCCGCCGAGGTGTTCGCGATGCCCATCTCGCCGAAGCCGATCACGTTCGTGCCGAGCGCCGCGTGATGACGCACGCGCGCGGCGCCCGCCTGCATCGCGGCGAGCGCTTCGGCGTGCGTCATCGCGGCTTCGTGTGCGAAGTTGCGCGTGCCGGGCCCGACCGGAATGTCGACGAGTCGGTCCGTGGACGGCAGCGGCGTCGCGATGCCCGCGTTGACCACTTCGAGTTCGAGACCCGCGACGCGACTGAGCGCGTTGATCGCCGCGCCGCCCGCGATGAAGTTCGCGACCATCTGCGCGGTCACCGCTTGCGGATAGGGGCTCACGCCTTCGGCGGCGATGCCGTGGTCGCCCGCGAAAACGATCATCGCGGGACGCTGCACGGTGGGACGCGTACTACGCTGGATCAGGCCCATCTGGCGCGCGAGCGTTTCGAGCCGGCCGAGGCTGCCGGGCGGTTTGGTGCGCGTATCGATGATCCGCTGCAGCTCGGCGCGCAGCGTCTGATCGAGCGGCGCGACTTCGGGCAAACCGGCTGGGTGTGGGATGCGAGTCATAGGTGTGATCGAAACAAGGGATAGGAATAAATATCAGCCTGACTGTGCGTCATGGCCGGCAGGCGATTCGTGACGCGCGCGCGGCGCGGGTATCAGCGCCTCGTGCTCGCCGTCGCGAATCAGAATCAGCGGATAGCCGAACGCGCGGCTCGTCAACGCGGGCGTCAGCACGTCGCGCACCGGGCCCGCATACGCGCCGCCCGCGCCGTCGAGCAGCAACGCGTGCGTCGCGAAGCGGCGCGCGAGGTTCAGGTCGTGGCACGAGAACAGCACACTACGGCGCGGTTCGCGCGTCCATGCGACGAGCGCTTCGAGACAGTCGACCTGATGATGCAGGTCGAGATGCGACAACGGTTCGTCGAGCAGCAACAGCGGCGCGTCCTGGCACAGCACCGCCGCGAGGGCAACGCGCTGACGCTCGCCGCCCGATAGTGACAGCACGTCGCGCGTCGCAAAGTCCGCAAGGCCGAGCCGTTCGAGCGCCGCTCGCGCGGCCGCGCGATCCTCGTCGCGCTCCCAGCCCCAGCCGCCCAGATGCGGGAAGCGGTTCAGCAGCACGATGTCGAGCACGCTTGCGTTGAACGCATCGGCCGCGCTTTGCGGCATCAGCGCGCGGCGCCGTGCGAGCGGCAGCGGCTGCCAGTCGGCCACGCGCACGCCATCGAGTTCGACATGGCCCGCCGCCGGATGCAACAGCCCCGCCAGCGTCGATAGCAAGGTGGTCTTGCCCGCGCCGTTCGGCCCGGCGATGCACCAGATTTCGCCCGCCTGGAACGTGTGCGTGAACGCCTCGAGCAAGGTGCGCGCGCCGGCGCGCAACGTCAGGCGCTGCGTGCTCAGCATCGAACAGGTGGGGCTGGGTTTGGCTCGTATCATCGGCGGCGTTTGAGCAGCATCCACAGGAACACCGGTACGCCGACCAGCGACGTGATCACGCCGACCGGCAATTGCGCGGGCGCGATCACGGTCCGCGCGATCAGGTCCGCGCCCATCACCGCGACACCGCCGCCGAGCGCGGCCGCCGGCAGCAGCATGCGCTGATCGTTGCCGAACGCGAGCCGCAGCATGTGCGGCACGACGAGACCGACGAAGCCGATCGTGCCCGCGGTCGTCACCGCCGCGGCCGCCGCCAGCGACGCGACCAGGTACACACGCAAACGCAGCGGCATCACGGCGACGCCCAACGCCTGCGCGGCCGCGTCGCCGCGCAGCAACACGTTCAGACGCGGCGCGGCCGGCACGATCGCAAGCAGCACGAGCGCGAGCGCCATCAGCGCGGTCCACGGCAGCGCGCCGCCGTTGAGGTCGCCGGTGAGCCAGAACAGCATGCCGCGCAGACGGCTGTCGGGCGCGAGATTGAGCAGCAGCGTGATCAGCGCGCCCCACCCGGCCGCGATCACCGCGCCGGTCAATAGCAAACGGGGCGACGTGTCCTGCGGCTCGCCGCGCCATAGCTCGCGACGCGCGAGGCCGAGCACCAGCAGGATCGACACGAACGCACCCGCGAACGCACTCGCATCGACGATCCACCATGCGCCGCCCGCGATCATCGCAACGAGCGCGAACGTCGCCGCGCCGCCCGACACGCCGAGCACGTATGGCTCGGCCAGCGGATTGCGCAGCAGCACCTGCAGCAGCGCGCCGGCGAGCGCGAGCAACGCGCCGCACGCGAAGCCCGCGAGCGCGCGCGGCAAACGCAACGTACGCACGATTTCGCCGGCGAGATCGTCGCTGCCCGTGCCGCCGAACGTGTGCGTCGGCACGAGCGCCGCAAGCACGCGCGACGGCGCGAGCGGCACGCTGCCGAGCACCAGCGACGCGCCGAGCACCGCGACGGCGGCGAGCGCGAGCCCGAGCCAGATCGCGGCCGCGCGTTTCGCGTTCATCGGGCGCGGCGTCGCCATCGCGGCGCGCAGCGAAGCGGACGCGCGACTCATCCGCGTGCGCTCACGCATGCGGCCAACCCGGCGCGCGCGTCACTGCTGCTGCCAGCCGAGCGTGACATACGCACCGCGTCGCGGCGAGTTATACGAGTAGGCCGTTTCATAATCCTTGTTGAACAGATTGTCGATTTGCGCACTGACGTACCACGCTTTGGTGACGTTGTAGCGCGCCGACAGATTCACGATGCCATAACCGCCGAGGTTGCCCGTGCTATCGGTGCGCGGACCGCTGACGATCCACTCGCCGCCAACCCGCCATCCACCGATGCTGCGATTCATCGCGAACGACCCGAACCGACGCGCGCGCCGCACGAGGTCGGTACCGTTGTCGAGATCGACCGGGTTCTGCAGCGTCACCGTTGCGCGCACGTCGGTCTTACCGACATGACCGCTCCACGATCCCTCGAGTCCCTGCACCTTCGCACGGCCGACGTTCTCCGCGAGGTAGATGCCGGGGATCGTCTGCACGTAGTCGATCAGATTCGTATAGCGCGTCTGAAATGCGTTCAGACGCATCACGCCGAGCGCATCGGTCGCGTACTGCAAACCGGCTTCGACCGAATGACTGCGCTCGGGCTGGATCGACGGATTGCCGCTGATCGGATAGTACAGATCGTCGAAGCTCGGCGCGCGAAACGCATCCGAATAGCTTGCGGTTACCTTCCAGCGCGACGTGATGTCGAATCCGTAGCCGAGATAGTAACTGTTCGCTCCACCGAAATCGGAGTACTGGTCGCGTCGCACGTTGGCCTGAAACTGGTTGCGGCCGAAGCGCGCGCTGTAGCCCGCGAAGACCGAATCGACGTGACGGTCGGGCGCGGCGAACGTGTCGGAGTCGAGCGTCTGGTCGAGATGCTCGTAGCCGAGTTGCAGCTTCTGGTTCGCGGCGAGCGCGAAATCGTTCTGCCACGTGTACTGGCGATTGTCGGTATCGAAGCGGCCGTTGTAGATGCCATTGGTGTTCGACACGCTGCGGTCGTCGCCCTCGGCGAGCGTGACGTGGGTGGTCCACCAGTCGGTCAGCTTGCCGTTCGCGAATACCGACACCTGACGCACCTTGCTATAGAGATTGTTCAGATCGGTGGGCTCGCCGTACGCATTGTCGTAGCTGTTGTCGTTGTTCGACTGGAAGTAGCTGACGCCCGCGTCCCACCTGTCGGTGAACTTGTGACGCAGCGACGCGCTGATGCTCTCGTTCAGATTGCCGTTCGCGTTCGGATTCGCGTTCGGCGCCTCGAGCGGATTGAGCGACGAAAAGCCGTCGTCCTTCGTGCGCGCGAGCGAAATATTGAAAGTCGTGCGGCCGTCCTGATCGAGCGCGCCGTTCACGCCGGCCGTTTGCGTCTGCGTGCGATAGCTGCCGTAGCCGACCGAAAAATTGAAACGCGGCGGATGATCGCCGCCGTCTTTCGTGAACACCTGCACGACGCCGCCGATTGCGCCCGAGCCATACAACGCCGACACGTTGCCGTTCACCACTTCGACGTGATCGACCTGATCGAGCGGAATCTGTGCGAGTTGAGCTGAGCCGAGACTCACCGAATCGACGCGCACGCCGTCGATCAGCAGCAGCGATTGCGTCGACGATGCGCCGCGCAGAAAGAGGCTCGTGGTCGAACCGGGGCCACCCGTGCGCGAGATTTGCGCGCCTGGCGCGAGTTGCAGCAGGCCGGGCAGATCGGTCGCGGTCGTGTCGGCGATGTCCTGCTGATCGAACCGCGTGGTCTGCGGGATCGCATCGCGCAACGCTTGCGGTCCGCGTTGCGCGGTCACGACGATCGGCGACAGCAGGTTGCCCGACGCATCGGTGGAAGTGAGATTGGCCGCGTCGGCAACGTTTGCGGCGCTCGCAGCGGTTGCATCCGTCGCGGACGATGAAGACGCAGGCTCGGCGCTTTGCGCATGCACGACGAGCGGCAGGCTCGCGAACGCGAGCAGCGTTGCGCGGGCGATGGGGGACAGCATGGGATGACATTCCTGTGGATAGCGTGCGCGGCCTGCTTCCCCGCAGGCCGTCGCGTCACGAGGCGCCCCCTTGTTTAGCGTTTTCGCGGGGGGACGTCCCTCTTTTCTGGCCGGTATCCGGGCTACGACACATCGATCCGCCTTCCCACGCGTGACGCGCAGTGGCACACTCGCACGTTGAACTTCCAACCTTGCGACCAGGACCGACCTGCATGAGCACATCACATGCGGTCGCTTACCGTTGCGGGGGCAGCGCAGGTTCGCGCATCCGGTTTTGGCACCGCGCGCGCCCTGCTTCCCGTTTAACTGCGCGCGCCGAAAAGCGCGCGCGGGCACCAGAGTGCGGGAAGTTTAGGAGCGGCCTCGCGGGGCGTCAAGAAAGGTCGACCGGAGCGCAATCGGTTCTGTTGAATGCAGGTTATTGTCGGATGGATTGCCGGTTTTTATCTTATGGTCGACGACGCGACACCCAACGAACGTGCACGAAGCGATGCTGTTACGTCTCGAAACGAGACAATTGTCGGAACCTGTAATATTCCGCGCTAAAATGCGATGTCTTTAGAGGACGCAGCACATGCTCACCGAACTCGAATCACTCTCCCAGAACATCGGCAAGCTGATTGCGATCAGCCAGCGCCACAACGAAGCGCGGCTCGCGCTCGAAGAGCAGCTCGCGCAAACGCGTGCCGAAGTGCAAGCCACGCATGCGGAACTCGCGCAATTGCGCGAAGAGCGCGACGCACTGCAGGCGGAACGCGACGCGCTGTCCGCCAAGATCGACGACGCTCAGGTGCGCCTGAATGCGATTCTCGAAAAATTGCCGCGCGCACGCGCGAGCAGCGAACCGGATAACCAGCTCGATCTGCTCGAGTCCGCCCAGCCCGAACACGAGGAAGCGGAAAGCGACGTGAGCCGACACGGAGAAAGCGCATGACCACCAAGCAGATCGAAGTATCGATTCTCGAAGTACCCTATCGTCTCGCCTGTTCGCCGGAAACGGAAGGCGCGCTGCTCGAGGCGGTCGCGCGCGTCGACGCCGAGATGCAGAAAATCCGCAGCGGCAGCAACGTGCGCGGCACCGATCGCATCGCGGTGATGGCTGCGCTGTCGCTGGCATCGGAACTGCTTAAGCTGCAAAGCAGCGTGCGACACGGAGAAGCATTTCCTGCTGAAGAAATCCGGCGTACAATGCAGCAAATGAACGAACAGCTAGGTACTGTGATCGAGCAGTACAGCTTGCAGTAAGCAGTAGTGGGCCGGTTTCGAACCGGTCACGTGTTGAACGGTTTGGGTTGTAGCTTCATCGGTTTAGCTTCCCTGCCTGGTTCGCCAAGGTCATACATTCCTTGAACCAATGCCATGTGCACGGTTGCGGAAATTTGTAGCACGGGTGTGCGCGTCACTCAGTCTGATGTACCCGAAGTGTTGCTAACTGCGACCAATTCTGAACCCTCGGTTCAGGATGCCGGCCTAGCGGCTAAGGCGGGGACCTTATCTGGAACGGCATCGGACTTCGGTTCGATGCCGTTTTTCTTTGGTCGTCGTTTTTTCGTTTGAGCGCCTTTTTCAGGGGCTTTTCCGTACGCGCCTGCTGTTGTAGCGCTTCGTTCAATCTCACACGCTCACTCCGATTCATGCGCTACTGGCTGATGAAGTCCGAACCGGACGAAGCAAGCATCGACGACCTCGCCAACGCTCCTCATCGCACCTTGCCGTGGACCGGCGTACGCAACTATCAGGCGCGCAACTTCATGCGCGACGTGATGCAGGTCGGCGACGGCGTGCTCTTCTATCATTCGAGCTGTCCGGAGCCCGGCATCGCGGGCATCGCGGAGGTCTCGTCGACCGCGTATCCGGACCCTACGCAGTTCGATAAAAAGAGTCCGTACTACGACGCGAAATCGTCGCCGGAAACGCCGCGCTGGATGCTCGTCGACGTCGTGTTCAAGAAGAAAATCGGGCTGATTCCGCTTGCCGCGCTGCGCGAGCATGCCGAATTGCAGGACATGCGCGTGCTCGCCAAAGGCAATCGCCTGTCGATCACGCCGGTGACCGAAGCCGAATGGCGCTTCATCACCAAACAGCTGGTTTAAGGGCGAACGCGCGACGCGGCACCTGTCGTGATCGCATCCAGGTCATCGTTTCCGATGCGGCGGCGAAGCATTAATTGGGGAACCAAGCGTCGGTAAAACGCGCCTAATCGGTCGACGAAAGCGTGAACTCGAACCGGCCGCTCGACGGCAAGCCGATGCATTCGCCAGCGCATCCGTCAAACCGCGCGCCACACCCGGCGCTCGCGTCGAACGTGCACAACCTGTTCAAACAAGGATTCCAGTCATGACGACAAAAACCGCACGGTCCCTCGCACTTGCGCTCGCCTTGGGCGCGCCTGTGGCACTCGCACTGAACCCTGCACCCGCTCGAGCGCAGACCATGATGCCGCAGCCTTCGGGCGTGCTGTCGCTGAATGCGCAGGCGAGCGCGGAAGTCCCGCAGGACGAAGTCGAAATCACGCTGTTTTACGAGCAGGAAGCGAGCGAGCCGTCGTCGCTGACGTCGACGCTGAATGAACGCGCCGACGCGGCATTGCAGAAAGCGCGCGGCGTCAGCGGCGTGACCGCGCGCTCGGGCGCGTTCTCGATCTTCCCGTCGACGGATCGCGACGGACGCATCTCGACGTGGCGCGGCCGCACGGAAGTCGTGCTCGAATCGCGCGACTTTGCCGCGGCATCGAAGCTCGCCGGACAGATGGCATCGATCATGCAGGTTGGCAACGTGCGTTTCTCGCTGTCGCCGCAAGCGCAGCGCGCGGCCGAACAGCGGCTCAGCGGCGAGGCGATCAAATCGTTTCGCGAGCAGGCCGCGGCGGCCTCGCAGGCGTTCGGCTTTAGCGGCTATTCGATCCGCGAGGTCAACGTGAATCACAGCGGCGTGATGCCGCGTCCGATGATGATGATGAGCGCACGCGCGATGGGCGCCGACGCGAAGAGCGCGCCGCTGTCGCTCGAAGGCGGCACGTCGACGGTGACGGTCAACGTGTCGGGGTCGGTGCAGATGAAGTGACGCGCAAGCGCAAGCCCAAACTGAAAACGCCACGGCATCCATCGATGCCGTGGCGTTTTTTCATGCAACGCTCGCTACGCTAGCCGAGCGCCGCTCAGTTCGCGCCAACCGCCTGCGCCTGCTCGCGACGCCCACGGCGATACGCCCACACCATCAGGCCGATGCCCGCGAGAATCATGGGCAGCGACAGCCATTGACCCATCGACAGTCCCATCGCGAGCAGGCCGAGGAAATCGTCCGGCTCGCGCGCGAATTCGACCGTGAAGCGCGCCAGGCCGTAGCCGATCAGGAACATTGCGGAAATCGCGCCGAGCGGCTTCGGTTTGCGCGAGAAAAAGATCAGCACGAAGAACAGCGCCACGCCTTCGAGCGCGATCTCGTACAGCTCCGACGGATGTCGCGGCAGCATGTGATATTGCGCGAACACTTCGTTCAGATGCCATTGCGCGGCCAGTTGCGGATGCGCGGCGAGCCATGTGGCGTCGTCAGGCGCGGCGCCGGGAAACAGCATCGCCCACGGCGCGGACGGCTCGGTCACGCGGCCCCACAGCTCGCCGTTAATGAAGTTGCCGAGGCGCCCCGCCGCGAGGCCCGTGGGCACCATCGGCGCGACGAAGTCGGTGACTTGCAGCCACGAGCGCTTGCGCTGATAAGCGAACAGCATCATCGCGATCGTCACGCCGAGAAAGCCGCCGTGAAACGACATGCCGCCTTGCCAGACCTTGAAGATGTCGAGCGGATGCGCGAAATAAAAGCTCGCCTTGTAGAACAGCACATAGCCGAGCCGGCCGCCGAGGATCGTACCTAGCACGCCGTAGAACAGCATGTCGTCGATATCCTTCGCGGTCCAGCCTTGCGCGGCGACGTACGGCAGCCGCAGCCGCAGCCGGGCGACGACGATCGCCGCGACGAACGCGACGAGGTACATCAAGCCATACCAGCGCACGGCGAGCGGCCCCAGATGAATGGCGACAGGGTCGAAATTGGGGTGAATGAGCATCGTGTAGTTATGGGCAGTTCAGGTTCGAAAGCAGTTTTTACAGGGAATCAGAAGCGGGATCTAGACACGCGACGCGACGCTCGCCGCATGCGCGCGCACGATGTCGATGAAGCCCGCCAGCACCGGGCTGACCTCGTCGCTGCGCCAGACGAGGCCCGTCTCGATCGCGGGCACCGACTCGGACAGCGGCCGGTACACGACGCCCGTGCGCCGCAGGTTACGCAACGATTGCGGCACCAGCGCGACGCCCATGCCGGCCGACACGAGACTCACGATGGTCTGCATCTGGATCGCCTCCTGGCCGATCCGTGGCGCGAGGCCCGCAACGCCGTAGCAATCCATAATGATGTCATAAAAGCCTGGCGCGAGACGCCTTGGGAAGATCACGAGCGGCGCGTCGGCGACATCGCGCAGGCTGACGGGCATGTCGAGCCATTCGGCGGCGGGGTCTTCGGCGGCGCTGCCCTTGCCGTTTGCGTTCACGCTGCCCCGCAAGCCTTGCGCCATCTCCGTCGACATCGCGATCACGAGCGGCTCGCGCGCGATCGGCAGCCACGACAGCTGCGCCGCATGCCGCGACGGCAGCGGCGCGATCACCAGACCCGCGTCGATACGCCCGGCCACCAGTTCCTCGACCTGCACGTCGCTGGTCGCCTCGGCCAGTTCGAGCCGCACGCGCGGATGCCGCGCGCCGAAATCGCGCAGCAGCAGCGGCAGCAGGCCGTAATCCGCAGTCGACACGAACGCGAGCGACAGCACGCCCGCCTCGCCGCGCGCGAGGCTCTGCGCGAGCGGCCTGAGCCCTTCCGCGGCCGCGAGCAGCCGCTGCACCTCCGGCAACAGATCGGCGCCGACCGCCGTCAACTCGACCGAGCGCTTGGTGCGCGCGAACAGCTCGACGCCGAGCGTCTCCTCGAGCGCGCGGATCGCCTGCGACAGCGGCGGCTGCGTCATCGACAGACGCGCGGCCGCGCGCCCGAAGTGCTTTTCCTCGGCGACGGTGACGAAATAGCGCAACTGACGCAGGTCGGGGATCGTCGGCAGCATGATTAATATATTTTACGACCTGAACAACCGCGAATAATACACACGACGCGTGTCACGCAAAACCGCCGGCTTGCACGGTCTGGCGGAACTACACTGAACGGATGCGCGCGCGGACGCCGCCGCGCGCTTTCATCAGAACAGCCAGACTGGAGCTCCCCATGGCCTACAACCGTCGTTCGAAGAACATCACGCAAGGCATCGCGCGTTCACCGAATCGCTCGATGTACTACGCGCTCGGCTACCAGAAAGAGGATTTCGACAAACCGATGATCGGCGTCGCCAATGGCCACTCGACGATTACGCCGTGCAACGCCGGCCTGCAGCGTCTCGCCGACGCGGCCGTCACCGCGATCAGGCGCGCCGACGCGAACCCGCAGACCTTCGGCACGCCGACGATCTCGGACGGCATGTCGATGGGCACCGAGGGCATGAAGTACTCGCTCGTGTCGCGCGAGGTGATCGCCGATTGCATCGAGACTTGCGTGCAAGGGCAATGGATGGACGGCGTGGTCGTGATCGGCGGCTGCGACAAGAACATGCCGGGCGGCATGATCGGCCTCGCGCGCATGAACGTGCCGGGCATCTATGTGTATGGCGGCACGATCCGTCCGGGCAACTGGAAAGGCACTGATCTGACGATCGTGTCGTCGTTCGAGGCGGTCGGCGAATTCACGGCGGGCCGCATGTCGCAGGAGGATTTCGAGGGCATCGAGAAAAATGCGTGTCCGTCGACCGGTTCGTGCGGCGGCATGTACACGGCCAATACGATGAGCTCGTCGTTCGAGGCGCTCGGCATGTCGCTCATGTATTCGTCGACGATGGCGAATCCCGACCAGGAGAAGGTCGACTCGGCCGCCGAATCGGCGCGTGTGCTCGTCGAAGCCGTCAAGAAGGATCTGAAGCCGCGCGACATCATCACGAAGCAGTCGATCGAAAACGCGGTTGCCTTGATCATGGCGACCGGCGGCTCGACCAACGCGGTGCTGCACTACCTGGCGATCGCGCACGCGGCCGAGATCGAATGGACGATCGAGGACTTCGAGCGCATGCGCAAAAAAGTGCCGGTGATCTGCAACCTGAAGCCGTCGGGCCAGTACGTTGCCACCGATCTGCACAAGGCGGGCGGCATTCCGCAGGTGCTGAAGATCCTGCTCGACGCCGGGCTTCTGCACGGCGATTGCATGACGATCACCGGCAAAACGATCGCCGAGGAGTTGAAGGACGTACCAGCCAAGCCGCGCAGCGATCAGCAGGTAATCTTCCCGATCGACAAGGCGCTTTACGCCGAAGGCCATCTCGCGATCCTGAAGGGCAATCTGGCCGAAGACGGCGCGGTCGCCAAGATCACCGGGCTCAAGAACCCCGTCATCACGGGCCCGGCGCGCGTGTTCGACGACGAGCAGAGCGCGCTCGAAGCGATCCTCGCCGACAAGATCGTCGCCGGCGACGTCGTCGTGCTGCGCTACCTTGGCCCGAAGGGCGGCCCCGGCATGCCGGAAATGCTCGCGCCGACCTCGGCGATCATCGGCAAGGGGCTCGGCGAATCGGTCGGGCTCATCACCGACGGCCGCTTCTCGGGCGGCACCTGGGGCATGGTGGTTGGGCACGTCGCACCGGAGGCGTTCGTCGGCGGCACGATCGCGCTCGTGCAGGAGGGCGATTCGATCACGATCGACGCGCACCAGCTGCTGCTGCAACTGAACATCGACGATGCCGAGCTGCAGCGCCGCCGCGCCGCATGGCAGGCGCCGGAGCCGCGCTACACACGCGGCGTGATGGCCAAGTATTTCGCGCTCGCGCAGCCGGCGAATCGAGGGGCGGTGACGGGGTAATGACCGCGGCCGGCGTGGCCCGCCCCGACAGGGATAACCCGCCGCCACGTTACGCGAAAACGCAAGGGGCGCACGAAAATCCGTGCGCCCCTTTGCTCTTATAATGCGTGCACCACGAGCCGGGCATCTGCACTGGCGGAGACCATAATGAAATCGATGTCGTACGCAGCCGTGGCAGCCACTGTTGCGCTCGCCGCCGCATTGAGCGCCGCCAGTCCCGCAGCCCGAGCCGAAACAGCCGGGCTCGCGCTCGCCCAGCAGAAGAACTGCATGAGCTGCCACTCGGTCACTCGCCCGTTCATGGGGCCGGCGCTGCACGACGTTGCAGCCCGCTATGCGGGCCGCAACGACGCCGCCTCCTATCTGAAGCGCAAGATCCTCGATGGCGGCACCGGAGTATGGGGAACCGTGCCGATGCCCGCGAACACGCAACTGACGCCCGATCAGGCGGCCACGCTGGCGGCTTGGGTGCTGACGCTCAAATAACGGCGCTCTCAGGTCACCGCGGCGTCAACGCGAGCGCCGCGCGATTTCTTCTTCCACCGCTTCACGTACCCAGTCGGTCATCTCGGCTTCGAGCGTCTGCGCGACCTCGCGCGTGATCTGGCTCACGAGCAGACTGGTGTGCTGCTGCACTGCATCGCGGCAGCGCGCCTCGATGATGCCGCGCCCCTCGCCCGTCAGAAAACGCTGGAAGCGTCCGTGCAAACGTGCGGCGAGCGCGTCGGCATCGAGTGTCGGCCGAGCGGGAGCGGCTTCGTGCGCGCCTTCATGGTCGATATCCGGCGGCACGGTCGCGCCGGCTTCGAGCGGTATGAAGGGCTCGGTACGATCGAACACGCCGGGCGACACCTCCACGTCCTCATGCAAGTCGTCATGCCCATGTCGCACATGAATGCCGTGATGCGGCCGTGCGTGTTTTCTCGGGTGCGTGTGATCGGCCACGTGCGGCTGATGAAGCTCGGTCTGCGCGAGAGGCTCATGCTCCGCCGCATGCGGGGCTTCTCGCGTCGGCATCGGCTCCGGCACGAGCACGGGCTCCGGCGAACTCAGTTGCTCGGGCGTGGGCACCGGTTGGGGCGCGAGTACCGGCTCGGGCGCCAGCGTCGGGTCGGCTCGATGCGCGGGCGGTGGCACGAACGCGGGCTCCGTGCGGGAAGCGGGCTCGGGCACCGCCGCCGGTTGCGCGACGGCTGGGCTTGCGGGCTCGGCGCCCGGCTGGGATGCAGGCGCGGCGGTATCGGTCGACGCCTCGCGCGGCTCGCGCGCGCGGCCCGGCACGAGGACCTCGTTCAGGACCGGAATCGAATTGTCGTGGGGATCGGACACGTGCGCTCTCCGTGTTTGAGTCGAAGCCAGGGCAGGCGGTCCGCATGCCGCGTTCCTCGCGGCCATGACGCGCAGCGCAACGAACTAGCCGCCCTGCTTGTAGTTGTTCAAAGCATAGCCGCGATCGCGATAGAAGCGATAGCGCTCGCGGCCCGCAGCGAGTTCCTCGTGTGCGTTACCGACCACTTCGAGCAATCTTTCGAAGCGCGCGAACTGCGCCGGCACCGTTGCGCCCAGATTGAGCAGCACCTGATGATGCGGCACGTCGTCGAGATTCGTGGCCAGCACGACGGGCGTGTCGGTGGCAAGCGGCGTGCCCGCCATGCAGTGCGGCACGAAGTCGAGCGGCGAGAAGGTCCACAGCATTTCGTCGAAGGCGCGCAGGCGCGCGGGCTCGGCCAGCACGACGAGCGGCTGGCCCGCCAGATACGCCTTGCGCACGAGGCGGCACGCGTACAGCAGCGAATCGCCGACGTTCGAGTGAAAGTCGATTCTCGTCATCGGCCGCTCCGCCCCGCTTGCCGCGCGCCGTGCGCGCGCTTACCGCACTGCGTCATTGGCCGGCGCGGTCGATCAGGAACTGCGCGAGCAGCGGCACCGGACGGCCCGTCGCGCCCTTCGCGGTGCCGCTCTTCCACGCGGTGCCGGCGATGTCGAGATGCGCCCACGGGTACGAATCCGTGAAACGCGACAGGAAGCACGCGGCCGTCACGCTGCCCGCCGGACGCCCGCCGATATTCGCGACGTCCGCGAAGTTCGACTTCAACTGGTCCTGGTACTCGTCGTCGAGCGGCAGGCGCCATGCCGGGTCGGCCGCTTCGCGCGACGCGTCGAGCAGTTCGCCCGCGAGCGCGTCGTCCTTCGAGAACAGGCCGCTGTTGTGATGGCCGAGCGCGATGATGCAGGCGCCCGTCAGCGTCGCGATGTCGATGACCGCGGCCGGCTTGAAGCGCTCCGCGTAGGTGAGCGCGTCGCACAGAATCAGGCGGCCCTCGGCGTCGGTGTTCAGCACCTCGATCGTGAGGCCCTTCATGCTGGTGACGATGTCGCCCGGCTTGGTGGCCGTGCCCGACGGCATGTTCTCGACGGCCGGAATGATGCCGACCACGTTGATCTTCAGGCCCATCTCGGCGACCGCGCGCAGCGTGCCGAGCACCGAGCCCGCGCCGCACATGTCGTATTTCATCTCGTCCATGCCCTCGCCCGGCTTCAGCGAGATGCCGCCCGTGTCGAACGTGACGCCTTTGCCGACCAGCACGACCGGCGCGGCCTTCGCGGCGGCGCCCTGGTACTGCAGCACGATGAACTGCGCCGGTTCGACCGCGCCCGCGGTGACCGACAGGAACGAGCCCATCTTCAGCGCTTCACACTGTTTCTCGCCGAGCACCTCGACCTTCAGCTTCCAGTCTTTCGCGAGCTTCTTCGCGGTGTTCGCCAGATAGGTCGGCGTGCAGACGTTGCTCGGCAGATTGCCGAGCTCGCGCGTCAGGTCCATGCCGTTGGCGAGCGCGCCGCCCTGCCTGGCGGCGAGCTTGGCGGCCTTCTCGTCACCAGTGTTGACGCTGAACACGATGCGCTTCAACGCGCGCGGCGTGTTGTCCGGCTTGCTCTTCAGTTGCGTGAAGCGGTAGGTCAGCTCGCGCAGCGCGAGGATCGCGGCGCGCACGCACCAGTCGGCCGTGCGTTCGAGCACCGGCAGTTGCGCGAGCGTGAACGTGACCTGCACGATCTTCGTGCCGAGCAGCGCGCGCCATGCGGCGCGGACCGCCTCGCCGTAGGCTTTCTGACTGAAAGCGTCCTGTTTGCCGAGCCCGACGAGCAGCACGCGCGACGCGCCGATGCCCGACACCTCGTGCAGGAACAGCGTGGTACCCGCCTTGCCGTCCATGTCGCCCGCCTTGATGACGCGCGTGAGCAGGCCCTTGGTGGCCGCGTCGATCTCCAGCGCGGCGCCCGACAGCGTTTGCGACTCGAACACACCGATCACGATGCAATCGGATTTCCCGGTCAGGAAACCGTTCGTCGAGCCTTTGGTCCAATCACAGGCTTTTATGCTAAAGTCCATCGCGCTTGTCCTCGGATAAAATCTGGGCTTAAGATGAAAGCCGCAATTATCCGCTATTTTTCCCGCGGCGGCTGCACCGGAGGCGTGACGGGAACGAACACCCCCGCGTCGCCGTGAGCGCCCCCTCTCGTCATCAACAATGATCTTTGAACGCTCCCTCCAGCGCGAGCTCGCGTACACGGCTGGCGCCGTGTTCATGGTTCTCCTCACGCTCGTGCTGACGACGATGATGATCCGCATCGTCGGCTTCGCGGCCTCGGGCGAGGTCGACCCGCGCGACGTGCTGGTCCTGATCGGCCTCACCGTGATCGGCTATCTGGCCATCATGCTCGTCGCGACGCTGTTCGTGTCAATCCTGTTCGTGCTCACGCGCTGGTACAAGGACTCCGAGATGGTCGTGTGGCTGTCCTCGGGCGTCAGTCTCACGCAATTCATCAAGCCGATCGGCATTTTCGCCACGCCGATCATCATCCTGATCATGTTCTTCGTGTTCGTCGGCTGGCCGTGGTCGAACCAGCAGAGCAAGCTGATCCGCGCGCGCTTCCAGCAGCGCGACGAGGTCTCACTGCTCGCGCCGGGGCAGTTCCGCGAATCGCCGACCACGCACCGCGTGTTCTTCATCGAGAAGATGTCGCCCGACCAGGGGCATGTGGAAAACGTGTTCGTGACGAGCACCGAGGGCGGCAAGGTCAACGTCGTGGTGTCGAAGAACGGCCACATCGAGACGCACAAGAACGGCGACCGCTTCGTCGTGCTGGAAAACGGCCGCCGCTACGACGGCGAACCGGGCCACCCCGATTTCCGCATCATGGAGTTCGCGCGCTACGGCGTGAAGATCCAGAGCCAGCCGGTCGTCAATACGCCGACCACCACCGGCTTGCCGACGCTCACGCTGCTGCGCAATCCCACTAAAGAGAACCTCGCCGAATTCGCGTGGCGCGCGGGTCTTCCGTTGATCGCGATCAACCTGATGCTGCTCGCCATTCCGCTCGCGCACCAGAACCCGCGGCGCAGCCGCACGATCAACCTCGTGATGGCCGTGTTGATCTACCTCACTTATTCGAATCTGCTGAACGTCGTGCAGGCGTGGATCGAGCAGGGCAAGATGTCGTTCGGCGTCGGGCTCGTGATCCTGCACGTGATCGTGCTCGGGATCGTCGCGTTCATCTTCTGGATGCGGGTGCGCAACCGGCCGCTATTTACGCGCGCCATGTTCAGCCGTTCGCAGGGAGCCTGAGCGATGCGCATTTATGAAAGGTATTTCGCGCGTCAGATCTATCTCACGTTCGTGTTCATCCTGTTTGCATTTTCAGGTCTGTTCTTCTTCTTCGACCTGATCAACGAACTGAACTCGGTCGGCCACGGCAACTACAAGTTTCAGTACGCGGTGCTGCGCGTCGCGCTGCAAACGCCGTCGCGTTTCTACGAAATCATTCCGGTCGCGGCGCTGATCAGCGCGATCTACGTGTTCGCGCAGATGGCGGCGAACTCCGAATACACGATCTTCCGCGTATCAGGCCTCGCGACGAATCAGGCGCTGCGCTCGCTGCTGAAGATCGGCATTCCGCTCGTGATCGTCACCTATCTGATCGGCGAAGTGGTCGGCCCGTATACGGATCAGCTCTCCGAGCGCGTGCGGCTCGAGGCGCTCGGCTCGTCGGTGTCGAGCAACTTCGAGTCGGGCGTGTGGGTCAAGGACACGCTGACCGAGCGCGCCGACGGCGAGCAGGTCACGCGCTTCGTCAACGTCGGCGAGCTGAAGCCCGACGCGACGATCAGCAACGTGCGCATCTACGAGTTCGATTCGAAGTTCCGCCTGTCGAACATTCGCATCGCGCAGAGCGGCCGCTATCAGCCGCCGGGCCACTGGCTGCTGACCGGCGTGACCGATACGCAACTGCTCGACGTGGCCCCCGCTCCGGGTACGCCGGCAGATGCGCTCAATCCGGTGTATCGCGCGAAGCAGGTCACGCTACCCGAGTATTCGCTGCGCTCGGAGCTGACGCCGCAGATCCTGTCGGTGCTGCTGGTGTCGCCCGACCGGATGTCGATGTTCAATCTGTTCCGCTATATCCAGCATCTGACCGAAAACCATCAGGACACGCAGCGCTATGAAATCGCGCTGTGGCGCAAGGTGCTGTATCCGTTCGCGGTGTTCGTGATGCTGGTGCTGTCGCTGCCGTTCGCGTATCTGCATACGCGCGCGGGCGTGGTCGGCGTGAAGGTGTTCGGCGGCATCATGCTCGGCATGAGCTTCCAGCTGTTCAACACGCTGTTCTCGCATATCGGCACGCTCAATACGTGGCCCGCGCCGTTGACCGCGGCGACACCTGGGCTCGTCTACCTGGTGCTGGGGCTCGTCGGGTTGAAGTGGGTCGACCGGCACTAACGCCAGTGCGTTGAGGGGCATCGTCAGGAGCTGATGCGATGGCTATGCACGGACTGATTCTGTTTGGCCACGGCGCGCGCGATGCGCGCTGGCGCGAGCCGTTCGAACGGCTCGCCGACAAGCTGCGCGCCGCGCGCGCGGCGACGGGCGAAGCTCCTGCGGTTACGCTCGCCTTTCTCGAACTGATGGAACCCGACCTGCCGACGGCCGTCGCGCAACTCGTCACGCAAGGCTGCGATGCGATCACCGTGGTGCCGGTGTTCTTCGGGCAAGGCGGTCATGTCCGCAAGGATTTGCCCGCGATTGTCGATCATTGCCGCGCCGCGCATCCCGGTGTCGAGATTCGCTGCGCGGTGGCAGTCGGCGAGGATGATTCGGTGCTGGATGCGCTCGCGCAGTATTGCTTGCGGCAGCTCTGATTTTTTCGTTCTGGTGGCTCAGATTCGCCGCTCTCGGGTCGGCCCTGCCGAGGATATTCAGGCCGCGACCAGCATCCCGTTCGACGAGCGCTTCGCCTCGGTCTGCCGCGCCGCGAACGCCTCGCCGATCATCAACAGACTCGGCTGCGACGCATCGACCCAGCGCTGCGCTTCGCCGGCCGCAAGATCTTCCAACGTCAGCGTCAGCATGCGTTCGCGCGGCGTGCTGCACGCCTCGACGATCGCCACGGGCGTCGTCGCGGGCTTGCCAGCATCGATCAGTTGCTGCGCGATTTCGACGCCGCTGTCGCGGCCCATGTAGAACACCAGCGAATCGGCGTTGACCTGCTCGCGGATCTCATCGGAACCTGGCGCGCGGCTGAACGTCGCGAGCGCGACGCTGCGCGACACGCCGCGCAGCGTCAGCGAACGCTTCAGCGTGGCCGCGCTCGCCAGTGCGGCGGTGATACCCGGCACGACTTCATACTCGATGCCCGCGGCTTCGAGCGCGCGCATCTCTTCGTCGGCGCGGCCGAACAGCATCGGATCGCCGCCCTTCAAACGCACGACTACGTCGTGCTCCAAAGCCGCATCGACGATCTGCTTGTTGATGAACTGTTGGGCCGTCGATAGCTGCCCGCAGCGCTTGCCGACCGCAATGCGCTTCGCGCGCGCGGGCGCGTAGTCGAGCATCGCCGGCTCGACCAGCGCGTCGTGCAGCACGACGTCGGCGGCGCCGAGCAGCCGCGCGCCGCGCACTGTAATCAGGTCCGCGGCACCGGGTCCCGCGCCGATCAGATAAACCTTACCCATTGACATCAACCTGTTCGTTGGAGCGTACGCGGCGGCGCGTTGCGCCGCCTGTGTGGCCCATCCGTCGCCTGCCAGCCTTGCCGTGCTCAGGCGGAAAACGCGCGGATCATGCCGGCGGCGACCGTGTGGTTCGTCGCCTCGTCGATCAGCACGAACGCGCCGGTGCCCTGATGCGAGTCGTACGCGTCGCACACGAGCGGCTTCTGCAAGGTCAGCGCGACACGACCGATGTCGTTCATCGCCAGTGCCTTGCGATCGGTCGCCTGCGACAGCGTATGCACGTCGAGCACTTCCCTGATCGCGCCGATCTTGGCGAACACCGTGCTGGTGGTCTGCTTCAGCAGATACTTGCGCTGCGTCGACAGCGGCGTGTCGTCGAACCAGCAGAGGTCCGCTTCGAGCTTCTTCGCCGGCTCCGGCGCCGCTTCGCGCAGCACGAAGGTGTCGCCGCGCGACACGTCGACGTCTTCGGTGAGACGGATCGTCACCGTCTGACCGGCGAACGCACGGTCCACCTGCGCGGTGCCGCCGACCACCGGCGCGATGATCTCGGCCACGGTCGCTTCGCGATTGGCCGGCAACACGACGATCGTGTCGCCGAGCTTCACTTCGCCCGATTCGACCCGGCCCATGTAGCCACGGAAATCGTCGGCCTGGCTGCCGTCCTGGCGCGCGACCCACTGCACTGGAAAGCGCAGCGCCTCGCCGCTCGCGGTTTCGACCGGCAGCGCTTCGAGCACGTCGAGTAGCGGCTCGCCCGCGTACCACGGCATGCGCTCGCTCGCCGTGACGATGTTGTCGCCCTTCAGCGCCGACACCGGCACGAAGCGCACGTCCTGCAGACCGAGGTGACGCGCGAGCTCGACGTAGGCGTCGCGGATCTCGTTGAAGCGCGCTTCGCTGTAGTCGACGAGGTCCATCTTGTTGATCGCGACGATCACGTGCTGCAGACCGAGCAGCTTGACGATCGCGCTATGACGCTTGGTTTGCGGCAGCAGTTGCGCGACGCCGTTTTCGAACGTCACGCGCGTCGCGTCGACGAGAATGATCGCCGCATGCGCGGTCGACGCGCCCGTCACCATGTTGCGCGTGTACTGCTCATGGCCCGGCGTATCGGCGATGATGAACTTACGCTTGGCGGTGGCGAAGTAGCGGTAGGCGACGTCGATCGTGATGCCCTGCTCGCGCTCGGCTTCGAGGCCGTCGGTCAACAGCGACAGATCGATTTCATCGCCGACGGTGCGCTTGTTCTTCGCGCGCGACAGCGCCGAGAGCTGGTCGCTCAATACAGCCTTGCTGTCGTACAGCAGGCGGCCGATCAGCGTGCTCTTGCCGTCGTCGACGCTACCCGCGGTGATGAAACGCAGCACGCCGAGGTCTTCTGGTTGATGAATACTGCTCATGGTTGCTTTGCCTTCGTCGTGTGCTTAGAAATAACCCTGCTTCTTGCGCTGTTCCATCGCCGCTTCCGACACCTGGTCGTCCATCCGCGTCGCGCCGCGTTCCGTGATTTCGGTGACGGCCGTCTCGGCGATGATCTTCTCGATGACGTCCGCGTCGCTTTCGACCGGGCACGTGCAGCTGATGTCGCCGACCGTGCGGAAACGCACGAGCGCCTGTTCGCTCGTCTCACCTTCGCGCATCGGCGTGAGCGGCGTGACCGGCACGAGCAGGCCGTTGCGGCGCACGATCTCGCGCTGGTGCGCGTAGTAGATCGACGGCAGTTCGAGCTGTTCACGCGCGATGTACTGCCACACGTCGAGCTCGGTCCAGTTCGAGATCGGGAACACGCGCATGTGTTCGCCGTTGTGCAGACGCGCGTTGTACAGGCTCCACAGTTCCGGGCGCTGCGCCTTCGGGTCCCACTGGCCGAATTCGTCACGGAACGAGAAGATGCGCTCTTTCGCGCGTGCCTTTTCCTCGTCGCGGCGCGCGCCGCCGATCATCGCGGTGTAACCGTACTGCTCGATGGTTTCGAGCAGCGTCACCGCCTGCGCGGCATTGCGCGAATCCGTTTCGCGACGCAGACGCACGGTGCCGCGCTTGATCGAATCTTCAACATGGCCGACCACCAGTTCCGCGCCGATCTCTTGCGCGCGACGATCGCGGAAGTCGATCACTTCGTCGTAGTTGTGGCCCGTGTCGATATGCACGAGCGGGAACGGTAGCTGCGTTTTGCGGTTCGCACCGAGGCCGAACGCCTTCAGTGCGAGCGCGAGCACCACCACGGAATCCTTGCCGCCCGAAAACAGCAGCGCCGGCTTGCTGCATTCGGCGACCAGTTCGCGCAGGATGTGAATCGACTCGGCTTCGAGCCAATCGAGGTGATCCATCCGGTTGACCGTGTTGGCAAGCGGAGCGTTGACAGTGGAATCGAGCGTGGTGCTCATAGCGGGTCCTTCGTTGGTTCGCCCGGCAAGCGCTGCTCGCACGGGCGAAAATATTCAGATCGGTTTCGGCGGTAATGCGCCGCAAGCTCGGTACGCGGCGCTCAGGCCGACGCGTTTTCGTTGCGCTCGACCGCAATCGGAGTAATCGCCGTGATATGCAAGCCGCATTCCTTCGTATCGCGCGACTCCCACCACCAGCGCCCCGCCCGGCTGTCTTCGCCGGGGCGGATCGCACGCGTACACGGCTCGCAGCCGATGCTCGGATAACCGCGCGCATGCAGCGGATTGACCGGCACGTCGAACGCACTAAGATAATCCCAGACTTCGGCTTCGGTCCAGTCCGCGAGTGGATTGAACTTGGCGATGTTGCGCGCGCCGTCGTGCTCTTCCTCGTGCAGCTCGGCACGCGTGACCGATTGCTCGCGACGCTGCCCGGTCACCCAGGCGCTGACCTCGGCAAGCGCGCGATTGAGCGGCTCGACCTTGCGGATCTCGCAGCAGCGCTTGCGCAGCTCGACGCTTTCATAGAATGCGTTCAGGCCGTGCCCGTTCACATACTGCTCGACCGCGGCCGCCTGCGGATGAAACTGCTCGATGTCGTAGCCGTAGCGCTCTTTCACGCGGTCGAGCATGCCGAGCGTTTCCGCATGCAGACGCCCCGTGTTCAGCGAAAAGATGCCGATCTTCACGCCGCGCGACAGGATCGCATGCGTGAGCAGCATGTCTTCGGCCGCGAGGCTGCTCGCGAGCTTCACGTTCGCGTGACGCGCAGCGATCGAGTCGAGCAGCGCGTCGAGACGCTCGACCTTCGCTGCGAGCTCCGGGCTCAACGATTGGGCGGCGCTCATGCCGGGACCTTGGCGGCGCCAGCCTGCGCGGCACGGCGGCGGAACAGCGGCGACGTGTCCACGGCGCCCTGGTACTGCACGCTAAAGTCGTCGAACGCTTTCAACGCGTCGTTGATGTCCTTGTCGGCGCGCAGTGCATACGCGTCGAAGCCGCAGCGGAACATGAACGCGATCTGGTCGCGCAGCACGTCGCCGATCGCGCGCAGTTCGCCCTTGTAGCCATAGCGCTCGCGCAGCAGACGGCCGATGCTGTAGCCACGGCCGTCGCGGAACACCGGGAAGTCCACGGCGATCAGCGCGAGCTTGTCGAAGTCGCCGACGAGGTCCGCCGGTTCGTTATCCGGCGCGAGCCACACGCCGATGTCGGCGGCTTGACGCGCGGCCACGAGCGCTTCACGCTCGGCCTGCCACAGCGCCAGCGGCACGATGACCTTGCCGGGCGGCAGTTCAGCCACTGCCGGCAAAGCGCCGTCTTCCGCGGCGCGCACGACGCTCCAGTCGTCGTTGACGATCGCGCGGTTCTTGATGATTGAAGCCATCTGTTCAGTATCCTTTCGCGGTTACGCGTGAGCCGGTTGACGCGCGGCGTACACGCGCTCCTTGAACGGCGCGATGCCGATGCGGGTGTACGTATCGATGAAACGCTCGCCTTCCTGGCGGTTTTCCACGAACGTATCGATCACCTTCGTCATCACGTCGGGCATTTCCTCGGCCGAGAACGACGGGCCGATCACACGGCCAAGGTGAGCCCCGGTCGCGCCGGTGCCCTGCTCGCCGCCGAGCGTCACCTGGTACCACTCGGAGCCGTCCTTGTCGACGCCCAGAATGCCGATGTTGCCGACGTGATGGTGACCGCACGCGTTGATGCAGCCCGAGATGTTCAGCGACACGTCGCCGAGGTCGTACACGTAGTCGAGATCGTTGAAACGTTCCTGGATCGCGAGCGCGATCGGAATCGACTTCGCATTCGCGAGCGAGCAGAAGTCACCGCCCGGGCACGAGATGATGTCGGTCAACAAGCCGATGTTCGGCGTCGCGAAACCCTGCGCCCTGGCCTTTTCCCACAGCGCGAACAGGTCGCGCTTCCTGACGTCGGCGAGGATCAGGTTCTGTTCGTGCGACACGCGGACCTTGCCGAACGAGTATTCGTCGGCCCAGTCGGCGACCGCGTCCATCTGCACGTCCGTCGCGTCGCCCGGCGCAACCGTGGTCGGCTTCAGCGACAGCGTGACCGACGCGTAGCCCGCCACCTTGTGCGGACGCACGTTACGCTCGACCCAGCGCGCGAACGCGCGGTTTTCCAGCAGATGCTTTTCGAACGGCGCATCGGTGTCCGGCAGCTTGTCGTAAGCGGGCGGCGCGAAGTATTGCGTCACGCGATCGACTTCGGCCTGCGTGAGCGTCGACGGGCCGTCCTTCAGGTGCTGCCACTCTTCTTCGACCTGCGCGGCGAACTTCTCCGGCGACAGCGCCTTCACCAGAATCTTGATACGCGCCTTGTACATGTTGTCGCGGCGGCCGTAGCGGTTGTACACACGCAACACGGCTTCGCTATAGGTCAGCAGGTGCTGCCACGGCAGATCGCGGCGGATCACCGCGCCGACGATCGGCGTGCGGCCCAGACCACCACCGGCGAGGATGTCGGCCACCAGTTCGCCCTGTTCGTTCTTGCGCAGATACACGCCCATGTCGTGGATCTGCACAGCCGCGCGGTCTTCCTTCGAACCCGACACCGCGATCTTGAACTTGCGCGGCAGCCACGCGAATTCGGGGTGGAACGTCGACCATTGACGCAGGATTTCGGCCCACGGACGCGGATCGACGACTTCGTCGGGCGCGACGCCGGCGAATTGATCGGCGGTGATGTTGCGAATGCAGTTGCCCGAGGTCTGAATGCCGTGCATCTGCACCGAGGCGAGCTTGCGCAGAATCTCCGGCGTTTCTTCGAGCTTGATCCAGTTGTACTGGATGTTCGAACGCGTCGAGAAATGGCCGTAGCCGCGGTCGTGTTCGCGCGCGATCTGCGCGAGCACGCGCATCTGGTCGCTGCGCAGGTTGCCGTACGGAATCGCGATGCGGTGCATGTACGCGTGGCGCTGGTAATACAGACCGTTCTGCAGGCGCAGCGGACGGAATTCCTCTTCGCTCAATTCGCCCGACAAGCGGCGGCGAACCTGATCGGCGTACTGCGCGACCCGTTCATCGACGATGGTCTGGTCGTACTGATCGTATTGGTACATTCGGGGGCCCCAGTTTTTTCGAAACTTGCGTGACACGCGACCGTCCGGATCGGCCGCGGCTTGAATACCGGCTTTGTCAGCTATCGCAAGCAAGCGTTTAGACCCATCGCTCATTTGCTTATAACAAATACAGATATCCATATTGAAAAAGATGGAGAGATCGTAATAAACTCGCCTTATATTTCAAACGACTAAAAAATTCTTTTTATATGCGGCGAGGTTATATATGAACCTGCACCAATTCCGCTTCGTCCGCGAGGCTGTGCGGCAGAACTTCAACCTCACCGAAGCGGCCAAGGCGTTATTTACGAGCCAGCCGGGCGTCTCGAAGGCGATCATCGAGCTGGAGGACGAACTTGGCGTCGAAATCTTCACCCGCCACGGCAAGCGCGTGCGCTCGCTGACCGAGCCGGGCCGCATCATATTGCAATCGGTCGAAAAAATCCTGCAGGAAGTGGAAAGCCTGAGGCGGGTCGGCAAGGACTTCGCGGCGCAGGACCAGGGCAATCTGACGATCGCCGCGACCCACACGCAGGCGCGCTACTCGCTGCCCGCAGCGATCGCGGAGTTCAAGAAGCGCTTTCCGAAGGTTCACCTTTCAATTCTGCAAGGCAGCCCGACCCAGGTCGCCGAAATGGTGCTGCACGACCAGGCCGACCTCGCGATCGCGACCGAGGCGATCTCGAACTACAAGGATCTGGTGTCGCTGCCCTGCTTCCAGTGGCACCACGTCGCGGTGCTGCAGCCCGACCATCCGCTGCTCGAGCGCAAGCTGCTGTCGCTCGACGACCTGACCCAGTACCCGCTGATTACGTACGACAACGCGTTCGCCGGCCGCACCAAGATCAACGAAGCGTTTCGCCTGCGCGGGCTGCATCCGGACATCGTGCTCGAGGCGATCGACGCCGACGTGATCAAGACCTACGTCGAGCTGGGCCTCGGCGTCGGCATCATGGCCGACATCGCGTTCAACGCCGAGCGCGACCGCCATTTGCGCGCGATGCCGGTCGGCCATCTGTTCGGCAGCAACGTGACGCGCGTCGCGCTGAAACAGGGCGCGTATCTGCGCAGCTACGTGTACACGCTCGTCGAGCTGCTGTCGCCGAGCCTGAGCCGCAAGCTGATCGAGCAGGCGCTGAACGGCGAACACGAAACCTATGAGCTTTGAACCGCTTCCATACCGCTCTCTCGCTACGGAGACCTTCCGATGAAGTTGCATAACAATAAAGTACGCAACACCCTGCGCGGCCTCGCGGCCGCGGCGCTGCTCGTCGCCGGCGCGGCGCACGCCGACCTGAAAGTCGGCATCGATCTGTCGTACACCGGACCGGCCGCCGTGATCGGCATCACGAGCAAGAACGCGATGCTGATGTGGCCGCAGACGATCGCCGGCCAGAAAGCCCACTACATCTTCCTCGACGACGCGTCCGACCCCGGCAACGCCGTGCGCAACATCCGCAAGCTGATCGACGAGGACCACGTCGACGTGGTCGTCGGCCCGAACATCACGCCGGCCGCGATGGCCGCGCTCGATCCGGTCGCCGACAGCCAGACGCCGATGATCACGCTGATCGGCTCGGCGATCGTCGTCGAGCCGCAGGAAGGCAAAAAGATCTGGGCCTACAAGATGGCGCAGACCGATAGCGCGATGGCCGACGTGATGACGCGCTACATGTCGAACCACGACGTGAAGACGGTCGGTTTCATCGGTTTCGCGGATGGCTACGGCGAAAGCTGGCTCAACGAGTTCAGCAAGTTCGCTGCGCTGCGCCATATCCAGCTGGTCGCGACCGAGCGCTACAACCGCACCGACGCCAGCGTGACCGGCCAGATCCTGAAGCTGATGGCCGCGAAGCCCGACGCGATCCTGATCGCCGGCGCGGGCACCCCAACGGTACTGCCGCAGCGCACGCTGATCGAGCGCGGCTACAAGGGCCCGATCTATCAGACGCATGGCATCGCGACGCCGGAGTTCATCAAGCTCGGCGGTAAAGACGTGGAAGGCACGCTGTTCCCGACGCAACCGGTCGTCGTCGCGCGCACGCTGCCGGCCGATCATCCGTCGAAGAAGGCGGCGCTCGCGTTCGTCGACGCGTACGAGGCGAAGCACGGCCCCGGCAGCGTCACGCAGTTCGCGGGCGACGCGGCCGGCGTGTACCCGCGCCTGCAGGACGCCGTCGCACGCGCGTTGAAGACCGCGCAGCCGGGTACGCCGGCGTTTCGCGTCGCATTGCGCGACGAGCTCGAACACGCGCATGAGCTGGTGGTGCCGAACGGGGTCGTCAATACGAGCCCGAAGGATCACGTCGGTCTCGATCAGCGGGCGAGCGTGATGGGCACCATCAAGAATGGCAAGTTTGTTTACCTGAGCCAGTAATCTGGCATCGGGGCGCCGATCAGGCGCCCCTGACGGCGGCTTCGCGAATGTGCAAGCCGCCGTTCGTTCAGCGGGCACCCCATCCGCTTTCTTTCGCCTTTCGGTAGAACTTCCCTTACAGCGCGTCCGCACGATCGGCCGCACCGCGCCGGCGAACGCCTACACTGCATGGATCCGCTTCTCCGTTGGCGCATTGCACGCATGCGACGCATGCTGCGTCACGGTCAACGCGTTGCCCGTCCGGCAGACCTGATCACGCGAACGCTGCCGGAGCACAACATCCGCACGGGAGGCATGATGGCCACCGCTTCGATCGCAGAGAACGCCAGCGCTGGCATCGTCACCGTTGCAAGCACCCATGCGGGCGACGCGACCGCCGAGCGTCTTCAAACCTTGATTCTGGAGCGAGGGCTGACGGTTTTCGCGTGCATCGATTTCAGCGGTGACGCTGGGCGCGAGGGACTGGCGATGCCGTTCAGCCGGCTCCTGATCTTCGGCAATCCCAAAGCCGGTACACCGTTGATGCAACTCGCGCCGACCGCCGCGCTCGATCTTCCTTTGAAGGTGCTCGTCTGGGAGGACGCGGACGGCCGTGCGTGGCTATCGTTCAACTCGACGGCCTATCTTCGTGAGCGGCATGGTCTGCCGGACGACTTGATGAAGCCGGTGAGCGGTGTGGCCGCCCTCGTCGATGCGGCCGCGCGGTAACGCGTCGAACCAAGGAGACCGCCATGTCCATGCACGCTCTGATCCTCAGCCAATACAACGGCCCGCTCGAATACACGCCGCTGCCCCGCCCGGAACCCGCTGCCGGCCAGGTCCTGGTGCGCGTCGCCGCGAGCGGCCTCAATCCGCTCGACATCAAGATTCGCGCGGGTGAGGCCGGGCATGCGCAACACCCGTTGCCGCTCGTCCTCGGTATCGACCTCGCGGGCACGGTGGAGGCGCTCGGCGATGGCGTCGGCGGGTTCGCTGTCGGCGACAACGTGTATGGCATGACTGGCGGCGTCGGCGGCATCCAGGGGTCACTCGCCGAGTACGCTGCGGTCGATGCCGCCCTGCTCGCCCATGCGCCGCGCAATCTGTCGATGCGCGAGGCCGCCGCGTTGCCGCTCGCGTTCATCACGTCGTATGCGGGTATCGTCGATCGCGCGCATCTGCAAGGCGGAACCAAGGTGCTGGTCCAGGGTGGCGCCGGAGGGGTCGGCCACATCGCCGTGCAACTGGCGCGCGCGCTCGGCGCCGACGTCTATGCAACCGCGAGCGCACACAATGCCGAGCTGGTGCGGCGGCTCGGCGCGACACCGATCGACTACCGCGCGCAGACGGTCGAACAGTATGTGGCGAGTTTGACCGATGGCGAAGGCTTCGATCTGGTCGTCGATACGGTAGGGGGGGCCTCGCTCGATGCGTCGTTCGCCGCGGTCCGGCATTTTGGGCACGTGGTCAGTGCGCTTGGCTGGGGGACGCATGCGCTTGCGCCGCTGTCGTTTCGTGAAGCCAGCTATTCAGGGATCTTCACGCTGTATCCGTTGCTGACCGGTCGATATCGCGCGCACTTCGGCGAGATGATGCGCGAAGCGACGCGGCTCGTGGAAAGCGGCGCGCTCGCGCCCGTGGTCGATGAAACACGGTTCGATTTACGCAGTGCGGACAAGGCCTATAAGCTCGTCGGCAGTGGGACTGGACGGGTGAAGGTGGTGGTCGACGTGGATACCGCGCAACGCTGACCCGGTCCGGAACAACCCATCGAAATCAGCGCCGTCACCCGACTCAGGTATGCTGGGCCCTTCGTAACCGCTTCCGTTCAAGGGGAGACCATGCGGCGCGTTGTATTCAATCAGAAAGGTGGCGTAGGCAAATCGACCATCGTCTGCAACCTGGCGGCCATCAGCGCGAGCGAAGGTCTGCGTACGCTGGTGATCGACCTCGACGCTCAGGCGAATTCGACCCAGTATCTGCTCGGCCCGCAGGCGAGCGAAGTCCACCCCACCGTCGCTGGCTTCTTCGAAACCGCGCTCGGCTTCAGCTTCAAACCCGTGGAAGCGACCTCGTTCATCCATCCGACGCGCTTCGAGAATCTCGACGTGATGCCCGCCCATCCCGACCTCGACACGCTGCACGGCAAGCTCGAATCGCGCTACAAGATCTACAAGCTGCGCGACGCGCTGAACGAACTCGACATGTACGACGCGATTTACATCGACACGCCGCCCGCGCTGAACTTCTACACGCGCTCGGCGCTGATCGCCGTCGAGCGTTGTCTGATTCCGTTCGACTGCGACGACTTCTCGCGTCGCGCGCTCTACACGCTGCTCGAAAACGTCAAGGAGATCCAGCAGGATCACAACCACGCGCTGCAGGTGGAAGGCATCGTCATCAACCAGTTCCAGCCTCGCGCGAGCCTGCCGCAAAAGCTCGTCGACGAACTGATCGGCGAAGGCTTGCCGGTGCTGGGGTCGCGCTTGTCATCGTCGGTGAAGATCCGTGAGTCGCATCAGCTGGCGACACCCGTCATTCATCTCGATCCGGGGCATAAGCTGGCGCAGGAGTATCGGGCGTTGCATCGGGAGTTGAGCGAGTAAGCCGGAGCGACGCGTTGCGCTGCCAGCAAGCGATGATCTTGCCGTCGCTGAGCGGGTCGTGGTTCATCGGGTGTTTTCGTCCGTAGTCCCCAACCGCATACCGTCGGCAAAATTGTTAAAGTAACGCTCTCGTCAATCAGCCGCCGCAGTCCCCATCATGCGCACCACCCGAGCCATCCACGCCGTCGAGCGCCTGAAAACGCGCAGCGGCAACCCGCGCTTCGCCGCGATCAGTCTGTCGGGCGGCCTGTTCTATCTGGTCGACAAATCGAGCGGAGCCGACCAGAAAGTGTCCGACCCGCTGACGCTCGACGACTTCGTCAAGTTCGTCGACGCGTACGGCCCGCAGAAGCCGCGCAAGGCCAGCAAGCTCGATATCGCGTTCGAAGCGCAGATCAGGAAAAGCAAGGGCGGTTGACGCTTCGGCAGCTTCGCCGACCTGGCGTTTTGTTGCAACGCTTCATGCCCCTTCCATCTGCACCCACCGCCCATCCGCCGCACTACTTTTCAGCACCGCGTCGATAAACCGCAAACCGTCGACGCCATCATCGACCGTCGTCAACAGCAGGCTCTCGGCTGGCGGCGCGCGACCATCGTTCAACGCATCGATCTGCAACGCCGCATCCTGGTACAACTGCGCGAACGCTTCCAGATAGCCTTCCGGATGCCCGGCCGGCACACGCGTAGCATGCGCGGCAACCTGACTATTCACCCGAGCGCGCGTCAATCGTTCGGCAGCGCCGCCCAACGGCGTGAACCACAAGGCGTTCGGCTCCTCCTGATCGAACGCGAGTCCTGCTTTCGTGCCATACACGCGCAAGCGCAGCGCGTTCTCCGCGCCGCTCGCCACCTGGCTCGCCCACAACATGCCGCGCGCGCCGTTCGCGTAACGCAGCATCGCCTGCACGTGATCGTCGACACGACGCCCCGGTACGAACGTGTGCAACTCGGCCGACAGCGCGCGCGGCATCATTCCCGTCACGAAAGCGGCCAGTTGATACGCGTGCGTGCC
Source organism: Paraburkholderia sp. Cpub6 (assembly GCF_014201065.1). NCBI lineage: Bacteria > Pseudomonadati > Pseudomonadota > Betaproteobacteria > Burkholderiales > Burkholderiaceae > Paraburkholderia > Paraburkholderia sp. Cpub6. Next base: position 41,735 of record NZ_JACHDM010000001.1, on the reverse strand, counting down.
GATATCGCCGAGGCACCCGGCCGGTCCCGCCAACGCCGGATCGGTGCGCCAGCCCGCCTGCCTGTTCGCGCCGCCTGTTTCGACCGGCTCGGCGAGCCAGTCCTGCGCATACTCGACCTGCACGACGCGAATCTCGCCCAGTTCGCCATGTTCGACCAGCTCGCGCGCATGCCGCACGAGCGGGTAGCCCGAATAGGTATGCGTCAACGCAAACAGCCGCTTTTTTGACTGCGCGAGCTTCGCGAGCGCTTCGCCTTCGGCGAGCGAAACCGCGAGCGGCTTGTCGCAGATCACGTGGATGCCGGCTTCGAGAAACGCCGTCGCGACCGGCGCGTGCAGATGATTCGGCGTGACGATCGCGACCGCGTCGATGCCGTCCTCCCGCGCGGCCTCGGCGCGCGCCATCTCGCGCCAATCCGCATAGCTGCGCGCGATGCCCGCTTCGACGGCGCTCGCCCGCGCGCGCTCGGAATCGGAGGACAACGCGCCCGCCACCAGTTCGAAACGATCGTCGAGCCGCGCGGCGATCCGATGCACGGCGCCGATGAACGCGCCCTGCCCGCCGCCGACCATCCCCAGCCTGAGCCTTCTTCGCTGCATTGTTTGCGCTCCCATGTGTTGCGTCGGCTGTCACCGCCCGGCCGTCAGATGCCGAGCACGCTTTTTAACTGTGCGGTATCGACACCGCTTCCCGCGAAGTCATCGAACGCACGCTCGGCCACGCGGATGATGTGCCGGCGAATGAACTCCGCGCCTTCGCGCGCGCCGTCGTGCGGATGCTTCAATGCGCATTCCCATTCGAGCACGGCCCAGCCCGGAAAATCGAACTGCGCCATCTTCGAGAAGATCGCGCCGAAGTCGATCTGCCCATCGCCGAGCGAGCGAAACCGCCCCGCGCGTTCGACCCAGCCGCTGTAGCCGCCGTACACGCCCTGCTTGCCGGTCGGACGAAACTCCGCGTCCTTCACATGAAACGCCTTGATGCGCTCGTGGTAGATATCGATGAACGCGAGATAGTCGAGCTGTTGCAGCACGAAGTGGCTCGGGTCGTACAGGATGTTCGCGCGCGGATGCTGATCGACCGCCGCGAGAAAGCGCTCGAACGTCACGCCGTCGTGCAGGTCTTCGCCCGGATGCAGTTCGTAGCAGACATCGACGCCGGCTGCGTCGAACGCATCGAGAATCGGCGTCCAGCGGCGCGCGAGCTCTTCGAACGCGGCTTCGACGAGACCGGCCGGCCGCTGCGGCCACGGGTACAGATACGGCCACGCGAGCGCGCCCGAAAACGACACGTGCGTGCTCAGGCCCAAACGACGCGACGCCTGCGCCGCGAGCTTCATCTGCGCGATCGCCCATTCGGTGCGCGCCGCCGGATTGCCGCGCACCTGCGGCGCGGCGAAGCCGTCGAACAGCGTGTCGTAAGCCGGATGTACGGCGACCAGTTGCCCTTGCAGATGGGTCGATAGTTCGGTGATCGCGACGCCCGCGTTGTCGACGCTCTCGCGCAGTTCGTCGCAATACGCGTCGCTCGCGGCCGCCTTGTCGAGATCGATCAGGCGCGGGTCGCACGGCACCTGGATGCCCTTGAAGCCGAGACCCGCGGCCCAATCCGCGAGATGCCCGAGGTTGTCGAACGGCACGTCGTCGCCCACGAACTGCGCGAGAAAAATCGCCGGCCCTTTGATGGTTTTCATCGTACGGTTCCTCGAACTTTGCGCGCGGGCCGCGCCCGCGCGTGCTAGACGATGCTCGGCGCGCCGCTCAGAACGGCGAGTCGGGGAAATAGAACTGCTGGGCGTTTTCCTTGGTGATCAGCACCGACGGAATGATCGTGGTGGCCGGCAGCTTGTCGCCCTTCAGCCGCGCTTCGGCCGTCAGCTTGATCGCGTCGTAGATGAATTTCGGCGAGTACGACACGTCGGCCTTGATCATCGGCGCGCCGTCCATCACGTTCTTCACCATCCCCTTCGAGCCCGCGCCGCCGAACACGATCTTGATGTCGTTGCGCTTCGCCTGATCGATCGCCTTCAGCACGCCGACCGCCATGTCGTCGTCGGCGGCCCATACGGCGTCGATGTGCTTGAAGCGCGTCAGGTAGTCCTGCATCACCTTGAACGCGTCGTCGCGATTCCAGTTCGCGTATTTCGCGTCGAGAATCTTGATGTCCGGATAGTTTTTCATCACACCGGTGAAGGCGGTCCAGCGCTCGTTGTCGAGCGTGGTCGGAATGCCGCGCAGCGCGACGACGTTGCCCTTGCCGTCGAGTGCCTTCGCCAGGTACTCGGCCGGAATCTTGCCGAACGCGGTGTTGTCGCCGGCCACGTAGGCGTCCTGCGCGCTCGTGTTCGTCAGGCCGCGATCGACCACCGTCACGTACACGCCTTTCTTCTTCACCTGCTCGACCGGCTGTGTCAGCGTCGCCGATTCGTACGGGAAGATCACGAGCGCGTTGATCTTGTTGACCGTCACGAGATCCTGCAACTGGTTCGCCTGCTCGGGCGCGTTGGCGGCCGTTTTCACGATCACTTTCAGATCGGGATGCGCCTTCTCGAGATCCGCCTTCGCCTTGTTCGCCCACCAGACGATGCCGCCGGTGAAGCCGTGATCGGCCGTCGGAATCGCGACGCCCAGCGTGACCTTGTCGTCGGCGCGCGCCGCGCCGCTCGTGCCCAGTATCCCCAACGCCAGCACGCCGGCGCCGATCGCTCGAATGACTTGCTTCATGGTGTGTGTCTCCAATCATGAGGCGTTCGCTCGCCTCGATTTTTCGGACCTGCCGTTGGTTCAGCGCGCCTGCTTTGCTACGCCTGCTTTGCTGCGTTTTCTTCGCTGCGCCGCTAGCGCCGCCCACGCTGCACGAACGCGACGAAAATAATCACGACGCCCTGCACCGCCGCGTTCAGATACACGCTGATGATGCTGGTCAGGTTCAGGATGTTCGCGATCACCGACAGCAGGACCGCGCCGATCACGGTGCCGATCACGCGTCCCTCGCCGCCCTTGAGCGCGGTGCCGCCGACCACCACCGACGCAATCGCTTCGAGCTCCCACAACAGGCCCGTGGTCGGCGTGGCGGAGCCGAGGCGCGGCACGTAGAGCACGGTGGCCACGCCCACGCAAATCCCCAGCAGCACATAAGTGACGATCTTCACCGTATCGACGCGAATCGCCGCATAACGCGCGACCTGTTCGTTCGAGCCGATCGCCTGCACGTGCCGGCCGAACGCGGTGCGATTGAGGATCAGCGCGCCGCCGGCCGCGACCACGAGAAACACCCAGATCGGCACCGGCACGCCGAACAGGCTCGCGTAATAGACGGGACCGTAGAGGTCCGATAGCGAATCATTGAGCGTCAGCGCGCCGCCATCGGCGAGCCATGTCAGCACCGCGCGAAAAATCCCGAGCGTACCCAGGGTGACGATGAACGGCTCGATGCGCCCTTTGGTGATCAGCAGCCCATGCGCGCAGCCGAACAGCGCGCCGAGCACGAACGCCGCGACGATGCCGATCGTCACGATCACGAGCGGCGGCAACGCATGACCGGCGGCGCCCGCCGCGAGCCCGTTCATCAGCCAGATCATGATGCCCGCGATCAGCGCGGCCATCGAGCCGACCGACAGATCGATGCCGCCCGAGATGATCACGAAGGTCATGCCGACCGCGATGATGCCGATGAACGACGTGCGCGTGAGCACGTTCATCAGGTTGTCGAGCGTCGCGAAGTCGCGATTGAGCAGCGTGCCGACGATGCACAGCACGATCAGCCCGGCGAGCGGCCCGAGCGTGTAGAGCCGCTGCGCGACGCGCAGCGCGCGCCGTGATTGCACGGCTTCAGTGGATGCCGGTCGCATGAGCGATCAACTCCTCTTCAGTCAGATGCTCGAGCGTCAGCGTCGCTTGCAGATGTCCCGCGCGCATGACGGCGACGCGATGGCACAAGCCGATCAGCTCGACCAGTTCGGATGAAATGACGATCACCGCGCGGCCCTGCGCGGCGAGACGATGAATCAGGAAGTAGATGTCGCGTTTCGCGCCGACGTCGACGCCGCGCGTCGGCTCGTCGAGCACGATCACGTTCGGGTCGGGTTGCAGGAACTTCGCGAGCGCGAGCTTCTGCTGGTTGCCGCCCGACAGCATGCGCGCGCGGCTCGACAGGTCGCCGGTACGAATGCCGAATTCGCCGACGGCCTTCTGCAAGACCGCGCGCCCCGCTTTCATGTCGAGCAGCGGATGCGCGTAGCGTTCGAGCGTCATCAGCGTGACGTTGTCCTGCAGGCTCAGGTCGACGTGCAGACCCTTGCCCTTACGGTCCTCGCTCAGATACGTGAGACCGTGGCGCATCGCGTCGCGCGGGTTCTTCAGATCGACTGCCCGGCCGGCGATTTCAATCGTGCCGCCCGTGCGTTTGCGCAAGCCGATGATCGCCTCGAACGCCTCGGTGCGGCCCGCGCCGACGAGGCCCGCGAAGCCCAGCACTTCGCCCGCGCGCACCTCGAAGCTCAGATCCTCGACCCAGTCGGGCACCGTCAGGCCGTTCACACGCAACGCGATCGGCGTGTCGGCGGGCACCGTCTGTTTGTCGGGGAACATGTCGGACACGTCGCGCCCGACCATCAGGTTCGCCATCTGCTGACGCGCGAGCCCCGCGGTTTCACCGCGCGCGACGAAGCGGCCATCGCGCATCACGATCACTTCGTCGGTGATGCGCTCCACTTCATCGAGCTTGTGCGAGATGTAGACGATCGTCACGCCATCGGCCTTTAGCTTCAGCATCAGCGCGAAGAGCCGTTCGGTCTCGGCGGGCGTCAGCGTCGCGGTCGGCTCGTCCATGATCAGGAGACGCGCGCGGCGCGACAGCGCCTTCGCGATCTCGACCATCTGCTTTTCCGCGACGATCAGCTCGCGCACCTTCGTGTCCGGCGCGCGCTCGAGCCCGACCTGCGCGAGATAGCGCGCGGCGTCGCTGCGCATCGCGGCATCGTCGACTAACCAGCCGCGGCGCTTCTCGTGACCGAGGTACATGTTCTGCGCGATCGTCAGATGCTCGGCGAGGTTGAACTCCTGGTGGATCAGCACGATGCCCTGCGCCTCGGCGTCGCGTGAGCCGGCGAAGCGCTGCGCGTGGCCGTCGACCAGCACGCTGCCTGACGTTGCCGTTTCATAACCGGCGAGGATTTTCATCAGCGTCGACTTGCCCGCGCCGTTCTCGCCGAGCAGGCCGTAGATGCGGCCGGGTGCGAGTTCGAAGCTCACGCCGTGCAGCACGCGCACGGGCCCGAAGTCCTTGCGGATGTCGTCGAAACGGATCGCGAGGCTCATGGCTCACGCACTCCCACGGATCACGAGGCGATGCGGCAGCAGCACGCCCGGCACGTTGGCCTGCGGATTCGCGAGGCGTCGCAGCAGCAGACGCGCGGCGGTCTCGCCGAGCTCGCGCATCGGCTGCGCGATCGTCGTGAGCGGCGGATCGATCTGCGCGGCGAGCGAGATGTCGTCGAAGCCGGCCACGGCGACGTCGTCGGGCACGCGCTTGCCGACGCTGCGCAAGCCGTGGATCACGCCGATCGCGAGCGTGTCCGACACTGCGAAAATCGCGCTCGGCGCATCGGGCTGCCGCATCAACGCAGCCGCGGCCGAGGCACCCGCCTCGTAATCGAGGCTGTTCAGATTCATGCGCCAGCGCGGGTCGGGCGCGATGCCCGCGTCGCTCAATGCGTCGAGGTAGCCCTGCTGACGCTGGCGCGCATACAGATAGTCGACGTCGGAATTGATCAGGCCGATGCGCCGGTGGCCGCGCGTGAGCAGGTGGCGCACGGCGTCGCCGGCCGCGCGGTAGTTGTCGATGCCGACGTAGGGCACGCCCATCTGCGGATCGAACTCGCAGCACGCGACCCACGGCAGCGCCTGCGACGCCTCGCCGAGCGCCTGCTGGATGGTCGCCGGATCGAGGCAGATCGCGCCGTCCGCGCGGCGCCGCCGCAGCATGTCGAAGTAGCTGCGCTCACGCCCCGGGTCCGCGCCGGTGTCGCATAGCAGCATGAAATAGCCGTGCTGACGCGCGACGCTGTCGATACCGCGCACGATCTCCGCGTAAAACGGATTGCCGAAGTCCGGCACCATCGTTAGCAGCAGGCGGCTTTCGGCGGTTCGCAGATTGCGCGCAAGTTCGTTGACGCGGTAGCCGCTCGCGTCGATCGCGGCGAGCACCCTGTCGCGGGTAGCGGGCCGCACGTTCTCGTGGCCGTTCAGCACGCGCGACACCGTCGCGACCGATACGCTCGCCTGCTCGGCCACGCCGGCGATCGACGGGCCGTCTGCCGCGCGCGGCGAGCGCCTCTGCGGCTGAGGTTGCGGTTGACTGCTCGCGCCGGACACCAGGGCCGGCGACGATCGGGACGGCGTTCGGGACACACGACCTCGCAGCAGAAATGTAATCGATTACATTTTGTGGCGATGGCGATGCGAATCGCAAGGACGGATCGCTAGGGATTAACACGGGGGCCGCCCGGCCTGTCGCTTGCCCGCGAGCGGCCGGCGCGAGTCCGCCATTTGATACAATCCCGCAGTTCCCCTGACGCGGCTTGCGATGCGAATACCTTGCTCCGAAGCCGCGGCCGCCGGCAATCCGCCGGGGCCGGGTCAGGACAAAAGTCTGCGGCAGCCGCCGCCCGCTCGCCAAACCAAAACCGCCGAATCCACCATGAACATCGAGCAAGCGCGTTTCAACATGATCGAACAGCAGATCCGCCCCTGGGAAGTGCTCGACCAGGACGTGCTGAATCTGCTGTCGATCGTCAAACGTGAGAATTTCGTCCCCGCCGCTTACCGCGACCTGGCTTTTGCGGACTTCGAAGTGCCGCTGCCGGCCGGCCAGCACATGCTGGCGCCGCGCGTCGAGGCGCGCGTGCTGCAGGAACTCGCGGTGAAGAAGCACGAAAGCGTGCTGGAAATCGGCGCGGGCTCGGGTTACATGGCGGCGCTGCTCGCGCATCGCGCGCAACACGTGTTGACCGTCGACATCGAACCGGAACTGGCCGAGTTCGCGAAGAGCAACCTGATCGCCAACGGCGTGCTGAACGCCGAAGTCGCGACCGGCGACGCCGCGCGCGGCTGGAGCGGCGCGGCACCGTACGACGTGATCTGCGTGTCGGGCGGTCTGCCGGTGCTGCCGCAGGAAATCCTCGAACAGCTGAAGGTCGGCGGCCGTCTCGCGGCGTTCGTCGGCAGCGCGCCGGTGATGAAGGCGCAAATCATCACGCGCATCGACGAGAAGCAATACCGCATCTCCGACGTGTTCGAAACCTATGTCGAGCCGCTCGCCAACGCGGTGCAACCGGCGCGGTTCAGGTTCTAAGCGGCTCTTTTTCGCTGCGCTTCGCGCTGTATTGTTGATCTGGACGGGCGGCGAGTAAGCCGCCGTCCCACGAACTGGATGTCTCGCTGATGCAAAACCTGACCGCTCCCGCACTCGCCGAATGGCTCGCCGATACCTCACGCCCCGCACCCGTGCTGCTCGACGTACGCGAGCCGTGGGAACTGCAAACGGCGTCGATCGCCGGCATCGTGTCGATTCCGATGCGCGAGATTCCCGCGCGCAGCGAAGAACTCGATGACGACGCGCAGATCGTCTGCATCTGCCATCACGGTGCGCGCAGCGCGCAGGTCGCGATGTTCCTCGAATCGCGCGGACACACCAACGTGTTCAATCTGCAAGGCGGGATCGACGCGTGGTCGCGTCAGGTCGATCCGTCGGTTCCGACTTACTGAGATTCGGCGCGAAGGTAGCGCGTTGAAGCGGCGCAAGGGCTGCCGGTCCTTGCGCCGTTTGTCTTTGGTGCTGCGCCAGAAATGGTGGCGAACACCCCGCAAGATCGACGGCTTGCGGGGTGTTTTGTTTTTTGTGAGCGATCATTCAGCCCGTCATTGAGCAGGGACTAACGGTTGTTCGTGGACGTCCCTGCCGACCGATGACTATTGCGCACGCTGGCACAAGCAAGCGGAAGTTTTGGGCCGTCGCCCACATACGGACAACCGATCGCGCGGTGATTATCTGATCGCTGCCGATCCGGGCAGCGACTTCAAATAGATCGTCAACACGCCTATGTCCTTGTCAGTATTCGAGATGCACTCGTTGGAGATGTTCTGCCATAGGCCTCTGGGTGCATGTTATATGTGATCTGTGACGAGTGGCACTACAAGGCGTGCCTGCGCAAGGCAGCGGACGCCGAGAAGGCCAAAGTAGATACGCGGGAATTTCTCGGTATTGCCGAACTGAACTGTCGCGACTGGGGGGAGGACCCGGGGCTGGTCGAGCGCATCATGAAGCATCGCTGGCTGTGGTTTCATAATGTGCGGGACCGGAACCCCGAGACAGATGGCTGGTGGGTTATCAGTGCGCTTCTCGACGAGGTGCGCAGGGGCTCCCTGCTTGCCATTAAGGGGCGTCGTGCCGACCTGTTTTCGCAGTCACACGTCACGCCAATCAGGACTCTCGCGGCGAGGGCAGTCGATCTCACGAACGGCGGACCCATGTTGGTCGGCCCGTATCATCCGGCCACACGGCAAACGGGGTTGACAACCGCACGCGCAGCAATGCATGTCGGTAGCAGCGACGTGGGCGCCCTGCTCGAAGCGGCTGTCGACATGGTCGGTGCGCCGGCCGCTGAGAGTGACGCGAATAGCGCAAATGGCAGCGGCCTGGCCAATGATGGGCTCCCCTTAACGCTGCTCGGCGATACAGAGCCGTTCGAGTATAGGCAGGACGCGGTGAGTGATGACGCCGCGTATCTGGCCGGTATTGGCAGTCGCGGCGACATGTATGCATGCGACATCATTTCAGCAGAGTGCAAAGGGTCCGTGTTGCGTGAGTTTCCTGGCCAATACCTAAACTCAACACTGGACGATATTCAGAGCGGTGCGCAGGACGGGGTAAAAGATGCCCGGAAGGCGCTCAAGCTACTCAATGACGGAAGATTCAAGAAATAGGACGACAGCCATGCCTCATCCACTGTATGACCTGCTCGACAAGCTTGACGATGCCAAAATTCACTATTCCTTGAGCCGACAACGACTGGGTAGCGTGCTTCTTTCCATCACCGTGGTCGGCCAGCGCGTCGAAATTGATGTATTCGGCGATGGGCATATGGAAGTGTCTCGTTTTATTGGCCACGAAGACATCGAGGGTGGCGCGGAATTGATCGACTCAATCATTGCTCTTGGCTAAGCTCGCGCGTCCATCGCGAGCCTACAAAAGCGTCTCTGATTGACGTTTCATGGTGTTCAGGACCGGAACCCCGACACCGATGGCTGGTGGATCATCAGTGCGCTACTCGATGAGGTGCGCAGTGGCGCCCTGCTTGCCATCAAAGGTCGCAGTGCTGATCTGTTTCCGATTTTGCGCCTGATCCAATCAGCCCAGCAGCTTCATTATGAACTCGGCAGTGAGCTTCCCACGGGATTTCACGAGATCCGAACGGGCTAAAGACATGTTCAATCTGCGGTGACACGAGACAGTTCGAGGAGGAATTTTAACGATTAACGATCAGCGAGAAATCGAGCGCCGCTTGTCGGTACTTCGCGGCTTGGAATGGAGCAGCGTCAGTCGTGCAGCGGATATGCTTACCTTGGGTTTTGGTCCGAAGCACGGACCGAAAAGCTTTTATGGTGTAACCAGGCAGGTCAGCGCATGGGCTCTTCATATCCAGTGCGCCTGGACGCTGAGTGAGGCTGGCAAAATCATAGCAACTGAAGAGTCACTCAGGGGTCCCGACGAGGAGGCTAACGCGTTTGCACTGCGTATGCGGCAATTGTTAGCGCGGAATGGACCCATCATCGTCGAGAGCATATCGGCCAACTCGGACTGCGGCCTGGTCGTGTCTTTGTCGCAAGCGTTCCGTTTGATCGTCGCGCCGGACATAAAATCGGATCACGAGAACTGGCGGTTCTTCGAGTCGAAACGCGATGCGAAACATTTGGTGATTGAAGGCGGGACAGTCGCTCCAGAGGCGTTCGACTGAGCTACCTGAATCGGCTGTGGTATCGCGCGAACGGTCGGCCGTTTTCATGGTTCGTATCCGTCGAGTGTGCCGTCGAACCGACAACCGAAAGCATCATTCGTGCATCGGCACATCTGAATTGCGCAACTGAACCGCCACGTCCCCGCGGGCGCTTTTTTTCTGTTTCATCGAAAGCAGCCAAAATTTTGGGCCATCGCCCATGTACGGACAACCTGTCGCACGGTGATTATCTGATCGCTGCCGATCCGGGCAGCGACTTCATATAGATCGTCGACAATACCTATGTCCTTGTCCGTGTTTGAGATGCACTCCGTGGAGCTGCGCTGTTAGAGGCCCTTGGGTGCTTGTTATGTAATCTGTGACGAGTGGCATTACAAGGCGTGCCTGAGGAAGGCCGCCGACCTCGAGAGGGCCAAAGCAGATACCCGAGAATTTCTGGGCATTGCCGAACTGAACCATCGGGAGTGGGAACGGGACCGGGAGCTGATCAAAAGCATCGGGTGGCGTCTCTCCCTGGCGTTTCAAGCTTTGCGAGACCATGAACCCGACAGCGATGGATGGTGGGTCATCAGTGCGCTTTTCGCTGAAGTGCGGCGGGGCTCCCTACTTGCCGTTAAAGGTCGTCGTGCTGACCTGTTTCCGCCACCCCACCACACGCCGTTGAGGAGTCTCGCGGCGAGGGCAGTCGATCTCCCGAACGGCGAACCGATGCTGTGCGGCCGGTACGACCGAGGCGCCCGGCAAGCCCGGAAGTTCGCCGCACCCGCGGCCATGCCTGGAGGCAGCGGCTACGACGGCCTGCTCGACGCGGCGCTCGCCGTGGTCGATGCGCTCGCGGGCAAGGGCGAGGCCTCAACGCTGCTTGATGACGCGCAGCCCTTCGAGTACACACCTGATGCTGTCAACGGCGACTCCTTTGATATCGCCAAAACACCCAATGAAGGCGAACCCGGTACGTGGTATACCAACCCTGGTAGCGGGCAAATGCGCATGTTTGGAGACGACGGCAAACGTGTCGTTGACTTCGACTTTGATCACGATCACGGTCAGGGCGTACCTCATGCCCACAACTGGGCAATCGATCCGCTTAGCGGGAAACTCAGGCGCGGCCCCGGCCTACCGTTTTCGTTGCTCCCCTAATCGACGGAGATGAAATGGAAAAGTCAAATTACGCAAACGTGCGGGATCTCCAGAATCTCCCCAGCTTCCACGACGCGGAGCTCTTTCGGATTGAGCACCGTCGCGATGAGAGCGAGTTGGAGCTTGGATTTAAGCGTGTCAATGGTGAAATGGAGGTTCTGCTTTTCAAGCAGGTGATTTCACTACGGATGCTGGACTTCGCAGAGCAAAATGTTGTCTCGCGCGTATTGCTGTCGCCGAAGCATTCATTTTCTGTCAGCGATGTGAGGACAATTATCGGATGGATCCGTAGTTGGACCGACTCCAAACCCGCGCTTGTATCTCAGGAGCAGGCAGAAAACATCACTCAGGACATACTGACAGGAAAGGCGACTCTATTCGCACTTGATCCCTCATGCGGAGCTGAAGTAGCCGTTCTGTGCGAGTCGGTTTGGCTACGGCAACACGATTAGTCAGCGTACAAGTATTAACCGCCTATGCACCACAGCCAAACTTCTGCATCAGACGCGAGCGCGGACGCCGGAGCATAAGCATCTTTCCTGATAACCGGAGATGCCGTATCACCGGAATTCTGGACCGAGTACTTTCAGATATCCCCCGACACAACCATCGTCAAAGGAAAGTCATTTACTCTCCGGTCCGGAAAGTCCAGTAAGGCTATGGGGAAAACAGGTCTCTGGGAGCTAAGCAGCGAATCGACCGTGCAAAGCGATTTGCTGGAGCCGCATTTGCGGTATCTCATTGCTCGGCTTGGTATGCCCCGCGAAGAAGCATTGTCCATTTCCCCGGCCTGCGCCCGTTCGCTCATGTCGGGCCTCCTTGTTCCGCATCACACTGGTCGTCCGATGTAGCCAGAGCGCACGTCATGCACAAAGACGCGGCGCCCCGATGCCGCCCATGCACCGCCGATGCCCAGCGCGCGCCAGCGGCGCTTCGCTGGCGGCGAAGTGCGCTTCGTCGCGGCGCGACACGCACCCGAACGAGGCGCGGCGCGCGCGACTGCACCACTTTCGCGCCGCGGCATCGATGCCCCGACGCGCAGCCCTCTCGCCGATAGCCGCGCCGCAACGGGCATCGCACGCGCATCGCACCGAATGTGTCACATGGCATGTGCCTTGCAGTAGACGATCGGCTAGTCGTGCGAGCTCAGCCAGGCTGGCTGAAATCGACGCTCATAAACAGTGACCATCAATGACAAGGGGAAAGCACATGAAACGTCGCAGTCTGTTGAAGTTCGGCTCCATGTCCGGCGCGCTCGCGCTCGCGGGCCGTGTGCCGTTCGCGCACGCGCAGTCCGATAGCGGCCCGATCAAGGTGGGCATCCTGCATTCGCTGTCCGGCACGATGGCGATCTCCGAAACGTCGCTGAAAGACACCGCGTTGATGACGATCGCCGACATCAACAAGAACGGCGGTGTGATGGGCCGTCAGATCCAGCCGGTGGTCGTCGACCCCGCGTCGAACTGGCCGCTGTTCGCCGAGAAGGCGCGCCAGCTTCTGACGCAGGACAAGTGCGCGGTGGTGTTCGGCTGCTGGACCTCGGTGTCGCGCAAGTCGGTGCTGCCGGTGTTCGAGGAACTGAACGGCCTGCTGTTCTATCCGGTGCAGTACGAAGGCGAGGAAATGTCGCGCAACGTGTTCTATACGGGCGCTGCGCCGAACCAGCAGGCGATTCCCGCGACCGAATACCTGATGAGCGCCGAAGGCGGCGGCGCGAAGCGCTTCTTCCTGCTCGGCACCGACTATGTGTATCCGCGCACGACCAACAAGATCCTGCGCGCGTTCCTCAAATCGAAGGGCGTGCAGGAAGCCGACATTCAGGAGGTCTATACACCGTTCGGCCACAGCGACTATCAGACCATCGTCGCGAACATCAAGACCTTCTCGCAAGGCGGCAAGACCGCGGTGATTTCGACCGTGAACGGCGATTCGAACGTGCCGTTCTACAAGGAGCTCGGCAACCAGGGGCTGAAGGCGTCGGATGTGCCGGTCGTCGCGTTCTCGGTCGGCGAAGAGGAGCTGCGCGGCATCGATACGAAGCCGCTCGTCGGCAATCTCGCGGCCTGGAACTACTTCATGTCGTTGCGCAATCCGACTAACGAGAAGTTCAAGAAGCAATGGGCCACGTGGGTCAAGGACAACAACCTGCCGGGCGGCACGAAGCGCGTGACCAACGATCCGATGGAAGCGACCTTCGTCGGCATGCATATGTGGAAGCAGGCGGTCGAGAAAGCAAAGAGCACCGAGGTCGACAAGGTGCGCGTCGCGATGGTCGGCCAGACTTTCGCCGCACCGTCGGGCTTCACGCTGGAGATGGACGGCAACCACCATCTGCACAAGCCGGTGATGATCGGCGAGGTACGCGCGGATGGCCAGTTCAACGTCGTGTGGCACACCAAGGGACCGATTCGCGCGCAACCGTGGAGCCCGTTCATCGCCGGCAATGCTGGCAAGCCGGATGTGGTCAGCTCGATTCCGGCGTTCCTGCGGCGCTCGCGCGTCGCATGACGTGTCGGCGTGAGCCTCGTTGCGGCTCGCCGGCGGCGGTGTCGCGCGCGGGTCACCGCGCGGGTATCGCCGCTCCGGTCGCGACGCGCGACCTGCGTGCCGACGCGCGCGCGGCTCGCGCGTGACCCGGACGCCCTGCGCTTCGCGCCGCCGCCGCGCGTTCGCCGCGTCGCGCGGCGTGACCGCGCACGCCAATGCGCGGCAACGTCCCGCTGAAGCGGCGGCGACGTCTGACGCGACGCCCTCGCGCTCTCGAGCGGGTCATCGATTCAACCCAGTGCAAAAGGCCATCATGGCGTTTTCATTTCCGACTTCCGTACGACGAGGCGGCGCGACGCTCCTGCTGCCGCTCGCGGTCCTTCTCGCCGCCGCGCCGGGCGCCGCATTCGCGCTGACCCAGGCCGACGTCGCGCCGCTCGCGGGCGACGACTTCGAGGCGAAGTCCGCCGCGATCGACAAGCTGATCTCGACGCACGATGCCGCGTCGCTCGCGGTGCTCAAGGCGCTCGCCGACGACAACGCGCTCGCCACCGACGCAGGCGCGGTACTGCTGCAGGACGGCGACGCCACCCGCGATGCCGTCACCGGCCAGCCCGTCGCCACGAGCGACGCGCAACCGGTCACGCTGAACAACCTGCTGCGCTCGAAAGTGGCGGGCGCGCTGTCGGGTCTGCAACTCGCCTCGCCCGACCAGACGACACGCGCAGCCGCCGTCGATGCGCTGCTGCAAAACCCCGATCCGTCGATCAAGCCACTCGTCGACGCGGCGCGCGCCAAAGAAACCGATCCCGCTCTGAAGAAACGTCTCGACACGCTGTGGGCGATGAGCGCATTGCACGACCCGGATCCGGCCAAGCGCCTCGAAGCGGTGCAACTGGTCGCCGCGCGCCACGACCTCGAAATGAATGAACTGCTGCGCCCGCTGGTCGCGAAGAAAGCCGACGGCACGTTTGCCGAACCCGGCGAACGCGTGCGCGCGGCCGCGCAAAGCGGCATCGATGAGCTCGATGCGCTACAGCGCCGCAGCCAGATCGCGGGCACGCTGTTCGCGGGGCTGTCGCTCGGCAGCGTGCTGCTGCTCGCCGCGCTCGGCCTCGCCATCACATATGGCCTGATCGGCGTGATCAACATGGCGCACGGCGAATTCCTGATGATCGGCGCGTACGCGACCTATGTCGTGCAGAACCTCGTTCAGCGTTTCGCGCCCAATGCGTTCGACTGGTATCCGCTGCTTGCGATACCGGCCGCGTTCGTCGCGGCGGCGCTGGTCGGCATCGTGCTCGAACGGCTCGTGCTGAAGCACCTGTACGGCCGCCCGCTCGAAACGCTGCTGACCACCTTCGGCGTGAGCCTGATCCTGATTCAGGCCACCCGCATGCTGTTCGGCGCGCAGAACGTCCAGGTCGTCAATCCGTCGTGGATGAGCGGCGGCGTTACCGTGCTGCCGAATCTGATCCTGCCGTACAACCGGCTCGCGATTCTCGCGTTCTCGATGATCGTCGTCGCGATCGCGTGGGCCGTGCTCACGCGCACGCGGCTGGGTCTGTTCGTGCGCGCGGTCACGCAGAACCGTCGCATGGCCGCGTGCGTCGGCGTAAAGACCGCGCGCGTCGATTCGTATGCGTTCGCGTTCGGCGCGGGCATCGCGGGGCTCGGCGGCTGCGCGCTGTCGCAGATCGGCAATGTCGGGCCGGACCTCGGCCAGAGCTACATCATCGATTCGTTCATGGCGGTCGTGCTCGGCGGCGTCGGCCAGCTCGCGGGCACCGTGCTCGGCGGCTTCGGGCTGGGACTCGTCAGCAAGGCGATCGAACCGTTCTGGGGCGCGGTGCTCGCGAAGATCGCGGTGCTCGTGCTGATCGTGCTGTTCATCCAGAAGCGTCCGCAGGGCATGTTCGCCTTGAAGGGCCGTAGCGCGGAGGCATGAGATGACATCGGCTACTTCATCGGCAGACCCCGCTTCCGCTTCGTCGTCGCGCGCCGGTGCCGCTGGCGCTGGCGGCGCGCGCGAGTCCAACACCGGCTTCGCGCTCGGCCTGCCACCGCGGCCCGCGCTGTTGTCGCGTCGCGCGTGGCTCGCGCTGATCGCGCTGATCATCGTGTTCGGCCTCGGCGTGCCGTTCGCCGCGCTGGTGATTCCGGAGACGAGCGCCTTGCATCTGTCCGCGTATGCGATGACGCTGACCGGCAAGTTCATGTGCTATGCGATCGCCGCGCTCGCACTCGATCTGGTGTGGGGCTACTGCGGCATCCTGAGTTTGGGTCACGCTTTGTTCTTCGCGCTCGGCGGCTACGCGATCGGCATGTACCTGATGCGCGCGATCGGCCACGACGGCAAGTACGGCAGCGATCTGCCCGACTTCATGGTGTTTCTCGACTGGCACCAGTTGCCGTGGTACTGGCAGGGCACGCAACATCTCGGCTACGCGCTCTTGCTCGTCGTGCTGGTACCCGCCGTGCTCGCGTGGGTGTTCGGCTTCTTCACGTTCCGCTCGCGCGTGAAGGGTGTCTATCTGTCGATCATCACGCAGGCCATGACCTTCGCCGCGATGCTGCTGTTCTTTCGCAACGAGACGGGCTTCGGCGGCAATAACGGCTTTACCGACTTCAAGCGCATCGGCGGTTTTCCGATCACGCATCAGGGCACGCGCGCCGCCTTGCTGCTTATTACGTTCGCGGTGCTGATCGCCGCGTTCATCGGCGCGCGTGCGATCGTCACGTCGAAGCTCGGCCGCGTGGTGACCGCGGTGCGCGACGGCGAAACGCGGCTGATGTTCCTCGGCTACAGCCCGCTCGCGTACAAGCTGTTCGTGTGGACCGTGTCGGCGGTGCTGTGCGGCATCGCGGGCGCGTTGTACGTGCCGCAGGTCGGCATCATCAATCCGGGCGAGATGTCGCCGGGCAACTCGATCGAAATGGCGATCTGGGTGGCGGTCGGCGGACGCGGCACGCTGATCGGCCCCATCATCGGCGCGTTCGCCGTGAACGGTGCGAAGAGTTTCTTCACGGCGAACTTCCCCGAATACTGGCTGTTCTTTCTCGGCCTGATCTTCGTGCTGGTGCCGCTGCTGCTGCCGAACGGCATCATGGGGCTCGCCGATCTGCTGACGCGTAAAAGGAACCGCTGATGAACGAAAACCCGATGGTTCCCGATCTGGCTTTACCCGAAGCACCACCGGAACGCTCGCTGAGCGGCGTCGCGAGCATGGGACACGCGGTCGTGCCCGGCGAGATCGACGTATCGCACGGCACGATCCTCTACCTCGAAGACGTGACGGTCAGCTTCGACGGCTTTCGCGCGCTGAACGCGCTGTCGCTCGCGATCGACGCGGGCGAACTGCGCTGCATCATCGGCCCGAACGGCGCGGGCAAGACGACGATGATGGACGTGATCACGGGCAAGACCGCGCCCGATCACGGCAAGGTGTTTCTCGGCCAGTCGATCGATCTCACGCGCATGAACGAACCGGCGATCGCGCGCGCCGGCATCGGCCGCAAGTTCCAGAAGCCGACCGTGTTCGAGCAGCATCCGGTGTGGGAAAACCTCGAACTCGCGATGAAGACCGACAAGGGCTGGTGGGCGTCGCTGCGCGCGCGGCTCGATGGCGACGCGCAGGCCCGCATCGAGGAAACGCTCGCGCTGATCGGGCTGGAAAGCGAAGCGCGAAGGTTCGCCGGCGAGCTATCGCACGGCCAGAAGCAGCGCCTCGAGATCGGCATGCTGCTGATGCAGCAACCGGCGCTGCTGCTGCTCGACGAACCGGCGGCCGGCATGACCGATGACGAAACGATGCAACTCGCCGAATTGCTCAACCACCTGCGTGGCACCTGCTCGATGATGGTCGTCGAGCACGACATGGAGTTCGTCGCGGCGCTCGCGGGCGACGCAGGCAAGGTGACGGTGATGGCCGAAGGCCGCGTGCTCGCGCACGGCACGCTCGACGAAGTCAAGCGCGACGAGACGGTGATCGAGTCTTATCTAGGCCGCTGATTGCTGCTGGAAGCGGCACCGCATCGTCAACCCGACCGGATGACTGAACAATGCTCGAAGTAGACCGACTGAACCAATACTACGGCGGCAGCCATATTCTGCGCGACGTGAAGCTCACGGTGCCCGACGGCAAGCTGACGGTGCTGCTCGGGCGCAACGGCGTCGGCAAGACCACGCTGCTGCGCTGCCTGATGGGCGTCGTGCCCGCGAAAAGCGGCGCGATCGCATGGCGCGGCGAACAGTTGATGAAACTGCCGACCCATGCCCGCGTCGCTCAGGGGCTCGCCTACGTGCCGCAGGGCCGCGATATCTTTCCGCGCCTCACCGTCGAGGAAAATCTGCTGGTGGGCGCCGCGAGCAGAAAGGCGCCGAAGAAAATCCCCGAGCGCATCTACGAGCTTTTCCCGGTACTGAAGGACATGCGCAACCGGCGCGGCGGCGATCTCTCCGGCGGTCAGCAGCAACAGCTCGCGATCGGCCGCGCGCTGATGAGCGAGCCGCAACTGCTGATCCTCGATGAGCCGACCGAGGGCATCCAGCCGTCGATCATTCAGGACATCGGCCGCACGCTGCGGCAGCTCGTCGAGGACATGGGCATGACGGTGCTGCTGGTCGAGCAGTACTACGACTTCGCCAAAGCGATCGCCGATCGTTACTGGGTGATGAGTCGCGGCGAGATCGTCGCGGGCGGCGAGGGGGCGAACATGGATGCGGATGGGGTCAGGGGGTTGATTGCCGTGTAAGCGAGCTCAAGTTATCCGCCGCGCAACCGTTACACAGGCTAGGCAACGCCGCAACGCCGCAACGGTTCGACGAGGTGGACACCATGGACGACAACAAGCAGGTCAGACGCGAGTTTTACAGAAACCCAGCCTCCTATTGCAGGGTGATGAACGTCGTGTCGGCGGTCACTTTTGGTCTATTCGAAGTGGACAGCGGCGGTACGGTCGGCATGCTGTCGGTGCGCTGGGAGAAGCTCGGCAACGAACTCGCGCCGCAGCTGCACGCGTATTACGACAGCTGGCACGTGCTCGCGTCGTTCCCCGACGTTCTCGCGAGAATGGCCGGGACGACCGGGCCGTCGTGTTCGCCGGAAGCTTTCTGTCAGCTATTGCTCGACTGCGGATTTATCAATCGCGCGGAACGGGGCGTGGACGATCACGCCGAGCCGACACTCGTACCCTAGACGCCGCCGCGATACGGCCTGGGTCGGCGACACAACATCGATATAGAGGGAGAAAAGCATGTCCGTGACGGTTCTCGTCGAATATCAGTATTGCCAACATGGCAAGAAAGCAATCCAGACAGGCAGCGACTCGTTGACCGTCCAGGAAAACACCCCCCGCGCGATCCTTGCGTTGCTGCGACTGTTGCATCCGCAGTGGGAGGGCATCAAGGTGCTGTCGGTGACCGAAGCCTCGCCCGAGAGTACCGCGTCGTAGCCGCTGCCGCGGCTTCCGCGCTTCGACACGCGTGCTATCCTCGTCGCACGCCGATTCCCCCATCCATCCGCATGTCGCTTCACGAAAACCACGCCACGCTCGCCGCCGCGCACACGCCGTGGCGCGCGCGACTCGAACTCGGCTTCGTCGGCGGCGACGCTCGCACGACGCTCGCGCACCGGCTGCACGACGGACCGCTGCGCGTGCAACGGCCGCTCTATCCGGAAGGCCCGGCGATCTGTCACGCGGTGATCGTGCATCCGCCCGGCGGCGTCGCGGGTGGCGATCAGCTCGACATCGACATCACGCTCGCCGCGCAAACGCATGCGGTGCTGACGACGCCGGGCGCAACCAAGTGGTACAAGTCGAACGGCCGCGCGGCGCGGCAGCGCATCGCGCTGCGTGTCGGTGAGCACGCGAAGCTCGACTGGCTGCCGCAGAACAACATCGTGTTCGATCACGCGAACGCGCACCTCGATTTTTCGCTGACGCTCGCCGACGGCGCGAGCGCGATCGGCTGGGACGCGACCCAGCTCGGACGCCAGGCGGCCGGCGAACGCTGGTCGGCGGGTAGCTTGCGCGCGGTGTCGCGCATCGTCGGCGCGAATGGCGAGCTGCTGTGGTTCGAACGCGCGAGCCTCACCGCCGACGATCCGCTGCGCGCCGCGCCGCAGGGGCTCGCCGGCTTTCCGGCCTACGGCACGCTGTGGGCCGCAGGCGCCGCTTGCGACGACGCGCTCGCCGAATCGCTGAGCGCGCAACTGCCGTTCGACGACACGTTGCGAGCAGCCGCCTCGTGCGTGACGAACGGCGTGCTGCTCGTGCGCGCGGTGTCGCGCTCGATGGAAACGCTGCAGCACGCGCTCACGCGCTGTTGGCTGCAATTGCGGCCGGTCGTGCATGGTGTCGCGGCGGTGCCGTTGCGGATCTGGTCGACCTGACAGCGCGGCTTCCCGCTTTCGTCTTCATCACGCTCTTTGCGCACCAAGGCGGCGCACGCGCACGCCCCAACCATGTGCGCGAACTGGCGCAGCACGCCGCCGCGCCACGCCGCAGAGGGATGGCACACAGCTTGCATTGCACTCGCCACTTCGCGGCCGGCCACGATGAAGCCAGCGACGACCCGACACCCACGACACCACCACTGCTCACGCCCATGACCCGCACTCTCTCCCGCTCCGCGCGCCGCGCCTTGCTGGCCGCATTGCTCGCCTTGCCCATCGTCGCCGATCTCGCGTTTCATGCGGGCCCCGCGCACGCCGACACGCTCGACAACATCGCCAAGGCCGGCGTGCTGAAGGTCGCCGTGCCCGAAGACTATCCGCCGTTCGGCTCGGTCGGCCCCGACATGAAGCCGCAGGGCTATGACATCGACACGGCCGCGCTGCTCGCCAAGGCGATGAACGTGAAGCTCGAACTCGTGCCGGTCAACAGCGCGAACCGTATTCCGTATCTGCAAACGGGCAAGGTCGACCTCGTGATCTCGTCGCTCGGCAAAACGCCCGAGCGCGAGAAGGTGATCGACTTTTCGAGCGCGTACGCGCCGTACTACCAGGGCGTGTTCGGTCCCGCCGACATCAAGGTGAGCGGTCCCGCCGATCTCACCGGCAAGACCGTCGGCGCGACGCGCGGCGCGCTCGAGGAAATCGGTCTCACGCAGATGGCGCCGAACGCGACGATCAAGCGCTTCGAGGACAACAACGCGACGATCGCCGCGTTCCTGTCCGGCCAGGTGCAGCTGATCGCGGCCGGCAACATCGTCGCGGCCGCGATCCTCGCGAAGAATCCGCCGCGCCGTCCGGAGCCGAAGTTCGTGATCAAGAACTCGCCGTGCTTCGTCGGCATGAACAAGAACGAGCCGCGCCTGCAACAGAAGGTCGATGCCGCGATCGCCGAGGCCAAACACGACGGCACGCTCGGTGCGATGTCGAAGAAGTGGTTCGGCGCACCGCTGCCCGCCGACCTGTAATTCTGCAAACGCGGTGGCATGCGCGGTCGCAAACGTAGTTGTAAGCGCGCCGTTAGCCGGACTTGATACCGTGGCCGGATGATCGCGCGACGCCAGGCCCCCGTCACCGCGACGCGACCACGACGCCGCCACGACACATCAAACGCCGAGACCCACACCCGATGAAGCTGACACCTCGCGAGAAGGACAAGCTGCTGATCTTCACCGCCGCGCTGCTCGCCGAACGGCGCCGCGCGCGCGGCCTCAAGCTGAACTATCCGGAGGCGGTCGCCTTCATCACCGCCGCGCTGATGGAAGCCGCGCGCGACGGCAAGAGCGTCGCCGAGGTGATGCACTATGGCACCACGCTGCTCACGCGCGCCGACGTGATGGAGGGCGTGCCCGAGATGATCCCCGACATCCAGGTCGAAGCGACGTTTCCCGACGGCACCAAGCTCGTCACCGTCCATCACCCGATTCCCTGAACTCCTCTTCGTCAAGGCAGGCCCCATGATTCCCGGCGAACTCCTCATCGACGACGGCGAGCACGAACTGAACGCGGGCCGCGCAACGGTCACGGTGGTCGTGTCGAATACCGGCGACCGTCCCGTGCAGATCGGCTCGCATTATCATTTCTACGAGGTGAACGACGCGCTGTCGTTCGATCGCGAAGCGGCGCGCGGCTTTCGCCTGAATATCGCGGCGGGCACCGCGGTGCGCTTCGAGCCCGGTCAGGAGCGCACGGTCGAACTCGTCGCGCTGGCTGGCGAGCGCATCGTCTACGGCTTCAACGGCAAGGTGATGGGCAAGCTGTGATGCGCTGCCCGCGCCCTGGCGTTTCGACCGCCCTGCTCCGCCTTGCCTTGCCTGTCGCTCGCTTGTAGCTCATTCCGGACCCACACCATGACATTACGCATTGGCCGCCGCGCGTACGCGGAGATGTTCGGCCCCACCACCGGCGACCGCGTGCGCCTCGCCGACACCGAACTGCTGATCGAGATCGAGCGCGACTTCACGACCTACGGCGAAGAGGTCAAGTTCGGCGGCGGCAAGGTGATTCGCGACGGCATGGGCCAGTCGCAGCGCGTGCATGCCGAGGTCGTCGATACCGTCGTGACGAACGCGGTGATCCTCGATCACTGGGGCATCGTAAAGGCCGACATCGGCATCAAGGACGGCCGCATCGCGGCGATCGGCAAGGCCGGCAATCCCGACATCCAGCCGAACGTGACGATCGCGATTGGCGCGGCCACCGAAGTGATCGCGGGCGAAGGGCTGATCGTGACCGCGGGCGGCATCGATACGCACATCCACTTCATCAGCCCGCAGCAGATCGAGGAAGCGCTCGCGAGCGGCGTGACGACGATGCTCGGCGGCGGCACCGGCCCCGCGACCGGCACGAATGCGACCACCTGCACGCCGGGGCCGTGGCATCTCGAACGCATGCTGCAAGCGGCCGACGGCTATCCGATGAACCTCGGCTTTCTCGGCAAGGGCAACGTGAGCCAGCCGGCCCCGCTGACCGAACAGATCGCCGCGGGCGCAATCGGTTTGAAGCTGCACGAAGACTGGGGCACGACGCCCGCGGCGATCGACAACTGCCTTGGCGTCGCCGACGATACCGACACGCAGGTCGCGATCCACACGGATACGCTAAACGAAGCGGGCTTCGTCGAAGCGACCGTCGCCGCGTTCAAGGGCCGCACGATCCACACGTATCACACCGAAGGCGCGGGCGGCGGCCACGCCCCGGACATCATCAAGGTGTGCGGCGAAGCGAACGTGCTGCCGTCGTCGACGAATCCGACGCGGCCCTACACGGTCAAC
Source organism: Paraburkholderia sp. Cpub6 (assembly GCF_014201065.1). Taxonomy (NCBI): domain Bacteria; kingdom Pseudomonadati; phylum Pseudomonadota; class Betaproteobacteria; order Burkholderiales; family Burkholderiaceae; genus Paraburkholderia; species Paraburkholderia sp. Cpub6. Next base: position 18,863 of record NZ_JACHDM010000001.1, on the reverse strand, counting down.
ACGCTCGACGAGCATCTCGACATGCTGATGGTGTGCCATCACCTCGATCCGTCGATTGCCGAAGACATCGCGTTCGCCGAATCGCGGATTCGCCGCGAGACGATCGCCGCCGAGGACATCCTGCACGATCTCGGCGCGCTGTCGATGCTTTCTTCGGATTCGCAGGCGATGGGCCGCGTCGGCGAAGTGATCATCCGCACGTGGCAGACCGCGCACAAGATGAAGGTGCAACGCGGCGCGCTGCCCGAGGACAACGCGCGCCACGACAATTTCCGCGCGAAACGCTATGTCGCGAAGTACACGATCAATCCGGCGATCACGCACGGCATCGCGCATGAAGTCGGTTCGATCGAACCGGGCAAGTGGGCCGACCTCGTGTTCTGGGAGCCGGCGTTCTTTGGCATCAAGCCGTCGCTGATCCTGAAGGGCGGCATGATCGCGATGGCGCAGATGGGCGATCCGAATGCGTCGATTCCGACGCCGCAGCCCGTGCACTATCGCGAGATGTTCGCGACGCGCGGCGGAGCGCTGGGCCGCACGTCGCTGACCTTCGTGTCGCAACTCGCCGCCGATGCGAATGTGGCCGAACGCTATGGTTTGCACAAGCGCATCGTCGCGGTGAAGAACTGCCGCAACGTGACGAAGGCCGACATGATTCACAACGCGTGGCGCCCGAACATCAGCGTCGATCCGGAAACCTATCAGGTGATCGCCGACGGCCAGTTGCTGACCTGCGATCCGGCCACCGTGCTGCCGATGGCGCAACGCTATTTCCTGTTCTGATCATGCGTACACTGAACAAACTTCTCGCGCCGCATCTGAAGATCGCGCCGGTACTCGTCAAGCGCGCGCCGACCTTGACGCTCGCGTTCGATGAACGTCGCAAGAGCCGTCTCGCCGCGACACTCGATGACGGCGAGGAAATCGCATTGCTGTTGCCGCGCGGCACCGTGCTGCGCGATGGCGACGTGCTCGTCGCCGATGATGGCGGGCTCGTGCGTATCGTTGCGGCTGATGAAGCCGTGCTTGTCGTACGCGCATCGGACGCGTTGACGTTGACGCGCGCCGCCTATCACCTCGGCAATCGTCATACGCTGGTCGAAGTGGGCGCCGATTATCTGAAACTCGAATACGATCCGGTGCTCGCCGACATGCTCAAGCGCATCGGCGCGACGGTCGAGCACGTGTCGCTGCCGTTTCAGCCTGAAGCCGGGGCGTATGGCGGTGGACATAAGCATGGGCACGACGAGACGTTCGCCGAGGACTATGCGATCGCGCAGCAGGTGTTTGGTGAGCATCATGGGCATGAGCATGCTCATGCCCATGATGGCTCTTCTCACTCGCACGATCATGACCATGACCACGTGCACGACGAATCGTGCGGACATGGACACCACCCGCATCGTCATGCGCATCGCTGAATTCACCGCGCTGCTGCATCTCGCGTCGCCAGCACTGCCGATTGGCGCGTTCAGCTATTCGCAGGGTCTCGAAGCGGCGATTGAAGCGCAGCTCATCACCGATGCCGACTCCGCGCGCATATGGATCGAACGCGGCCTGACCGACGTGCTCGCGCGCGGCGAGTTGCCGTTCCTCGCGCAGCAGATCGAACGCTGGCGCACGCACGACGCCGTGGAACTCGCCGACGCCAACGCCGAATTCCTCGCGAGTCGCGAGTCCGCCGAACTGCGCCGCGAAACGGAGCAGATGGGCTGGTCGCTGCGACAGCTGTGCGTGTCGCTCGAATGGGGCGACGTGGCGAGGCGCGAAACGCTCGCGTCGCTGACGCCACTCGCGCAGCCGAGCGCGTTCGCATTCGCCGCTCACGCGCACAATGCTCCGGTCGATGCCGCGCTCGCCGCCTATGCGTTCAGCTGGGTCGAGAACCAGGCCGCCGCCGCGTTGAAGGCCGTGCCGCTCGGCCAGCTCGCGGGGCAACGCATCATCGTCGCGCTGCGTGAGCCGATCGACGCGGCCGTCGCGCGCGCGCTCGCGACCTCGCGTGACGACCTCAACACGTTCGCGCCGCAGCTCGGCATTCTGTCGGCGCGCCACGAGTCGCAGTATTCGCGGCTCTTCCGCTCGTAGCACGATTCCCACGATCCATCATGAACGCATCTCATCATTCCGCTTCCCATACCGCGAGCCAGATCCGCACGAAGAAGCTGCCGCCGCTGCGCGTGGGCGTCGGCGGCCCGGTTGGCTCGGGCAAGACCACGCTGCTCGAAATGCTGTGCAAGGCGATGCGCGACCAGTACGACCTCGTCGCGATCACGAACGACATCTATACGAAAGAGGATCAGCGTCTGCTGACCGTCGCGGGCGCGCTGCCGGCCGAGCGCATCATGGGCGTCGAGACGGGCGGCTGCCCGCACACCGCGATCCGCGAGGACGCATCGATCAACCTCGAAGCGGTCGACCGCATGCTCACGCGTTTTCCGGATGCGGACATCGTGTTCATCGAATCGGGCGGCGACAACCTCGCGGCGACCTTCAGCCCGGAGCTGTCGGACCTGACGATCTACGTGATCGACGTCGCGGGCGGCGAGAAGATTCCACGCAAGGGCGGACCTGGCATCACGAAGTCGGATCTGCTCGTGATCAACAAGACCGATCTCGCGCCGCTGGTGGGCGCGAACCTCGATGTGATGGCATCGGACGCGAAGAAGATGCGCGGCGAGCGACCCTTCGTGATGTGCAATCTGAAGGCGCTCGAGGGTCTTGATGACGTGGTGAAGTTTATTGAAAAGAAGGGGTTGTTGAAGGTGTGAGCAAGTGACGCTTCACTCGCCAGGATGGCATTCGCGCAGGAATGCCATCATTCGGTGCCATCCTTCGATAGATAGAAGCGCACCATCTTTTCGTTGAAGTCGGCCGCGCGATGAGCGGGCACGCTGATCACATCGATACCGTTTGCCATCAGCACGCCGTTCATCATGAAGCGCGACTTGCGCTTGTTGCCGTCAAAGAAAAACTGCTGCAATGCGCCGAACAGGAAGAACGCGCAGCCGCGTTCTCGGGCGTCCCTTTTTTGCTAACCGCGGCACCACAGTCACCCCTACTCCGGTAACAACGCCGCCAACACATCCACCGTCCTCGCCGTCGCCCCGCGATGCCTCGCCGCAAACGCGGCAGCCGCACCGCCCATCGCGAGCCGCCGCGACTTGTCGCCGAACAGCTCGCGCAGCGCGCGCGCCAGATCGGCCGGGTCCTGCACCTGCACGGCGGCACCGGCCGCGACCGCATCGGCGGTGGCTTGCGTGAAGTTGAAAACGTGCGGCCCGATCAGCACCGGCACGCCGACCGCGCACGCTTCGATCAGGTTCTGTCCGCCAAGCGGCAACAGACTGCCGCCGATAAACGCAAGATCCGACGCCGCGTAGTAAGCGCCCAACTCGCCCATCGAATCGCCGAGCAGCACGTTCACGTCGCGAGGCAGCGGCGCCACGCCATCGTCAGCGGTGCGCGCCGCCGACGCGACCTTCGCATCGGGCGCCCAACTCGATCGGCGTTCGAGCCGCAACCCCGCTTTCTCGACGAGCGCCGCGACTTCATTGAAGCGCTGCGGATGACGCGGCACCAGAATCAGCAGCGCATCGTCGATGCCGAGCGCCGCGAACGCCTCGAGCACGAGCGCTTCTTCGCCCTCGCGCGTGCTCGCCGCGACCCACACGGGCCGCGTGCCGATCGCCGCGCGCCACGCGTGGCCGCGTGCCGCGAGTTCGGGCGGCGTGCTCATGTCGAACTTCAGATTGCCGAGCACCGCGACATTGCGCGCGCCGAGCGAGGTCAACCGCTCGGCATCGGACGGACTCTGCGCGAGCACGCGCGCGAAGCCGCCGAACACGTCCTTCGTCGCGCCGCCGAATTTCGCCGCGCGCTTGAACGAACGCGCCGACATCCGCGCGTTGGTCAGCACGAGCGGCACGTCGGCGCGACGGCACTCGTCGATCAGGGTCGGCCACACCTCGGTTTCCATCACGAGACCGAGCGACGGCCGCCACCCGCGCAAGAAGCGCCGTACCGCGTGCGGCATGTCGTACGGTAGATAACTGCGCAACACGCGGTCGCCGAAAATCTCGATGCCGGTCGCGCGGCCGCTCGGCGTCATGTGCGTAAGCAGAATGCGCGCGTCGGGGCGCGCCTTCATCAGCGCATCGATCAGCGGCTGCGCGGCGCGCGTCTCGCCGACCGACACCGCATGCACCCAGATCAACGGCGCGCTGTCCTCCGGCAAGCGTCCGCGCGAATAACCGAAGCGCTCGCCGATATGCTCGCGATAACCGCGCTCCTTACGCGAACGGATCAACAGACGCAGCACCGCAAGCGGCGCGATGAGCCACCAGAGCGCGCGATAGATCGCCCTTAGCATCGGCGCCCCGCGTGATTCGCAAAGCGCAGCGCGCTCACGCGCGCGATGCGGGCCGGCATCTGCCCGGCCCTCGAATCGACCGCCGCGCTCAAACCAGCGCCCTGCCCTTCAGGCGCTCGAGAATGCCGAGCGGCGCGCATTCCGGCTGCGCCATCGCCTTCACCGGCAGGAAGAAAGTCTGCTCCAGCATGAACTGGCCGGACATCACCGCATGCGAGGTCTGGTCGGAGAAGCACACCCACACGCTGCCCGGTGGAAACGGCATCGTCTGTTGCGGGCTCGTCTTCTGATAGTCGAGGTCGGCCTTCATGCCGTCGTGCAGACTGAGCATCAGATGATCGTATTCGCTGCGCAGCGATTTGGTCACGTGCAGCAGGTTCAGCAGCCACGCGGAGCCGGGCATCTGCGGCTTGATACGCGGCAGGAAGCGCTGCGCCATGTCCTCGAACGGCTCGCCGACGCGCCATACGCGCGGCACGCCATGCGGATTGACGTTGGTGAACACGCGCAGGATGCGCTCGCCGTAGTTCGGCCGCGACGGAAACGCGTCGACGTGCAGACGGCTATCGTCCTTGCGCCACGAGGTTTCGCGAGTCTCGACCTGATGCAGCCGCAGGCTCGTCGGCGCGACCCGCAGCTTGCCGCTGTACTCGGGAAAGAGCCCGTCGACGAGCGTGCGCGCATTCGCCTGATAACGCGCGATCAACGCGCGCACCGCCGATTGCGTGACCGCATCGCCGGCCACGCCATGCAGCGCGCCGCCGTTCGGTTCGAGGCTGATGTTCTTGCGGTTCGGATCGGCGAGCGCCGGGTCGAGCAGCGCCTGCTCGCCACCGTCGATCGCGAAGCGCAGGTTCGGGAAGTACAGCACCTTGCCGCGCTCGACGCCGGCGAGCAGCGTCTCTCGAGGCACGGACAGGTTGCAGCCGTGCCAGTCGGCGTTCGCTACTTCGATGATCTGGGTTTCGTTCATGGTCGCCCTTTGGAACGGAGGGTGCGCAAGGCGAAGCGCACCGACAGGATGCAGCAGGTGCTGATGCCGGCCGGCCCGGGTTACAACAGCCCGAAGCCGGCAAGCACCGACTTCACCTGCTGCAGCGTAGGCGGCTGCCCTGCCGCGCCGAGATTGACGACGTTCGGCGACCAGTAGCCGCCGGTGCGCCACGCGGTCGAGAAATTGTACAACTCGACCGTGGGCCGCTTCAGCGCCGCCGCGATATGAACCAGACCTGTGTCAACCCCGACCGTCGCGGCCGCGCCATCGATCAGCCCCACCACAGCCGGCAGCGACAGCTTCGGCGGCACGATCGCGGCCGCGCCGAACTCCTTCGCGAGCCGCTCGCTGGTCGCGCGCTCGGCGTCGCTGCCCCACGGCAGCACGATCGACGCGCCGCGCCGCACCAGCGCCTGCCCGAGTTCGATCCACGCGGCATCGGGCCACTGCTTGTCGGCGCGCGAAGTCGCGTGCACGAACACCACGTACGGCACCGGCAGATTCAGATTCGCCTGCGACAGCGCGAGCGCGGCACGGCCCGTGTCGAGACCGAAGTCGATGTCGTCGGTGGGTTGCGGCGGCGGATCGTTCAGCGCCGCGGCCACCAGTTGACGCGTGCGTTCGACCACGTGCGTGCGCGGCGCGATCGGCACGCGGCGCCCGTAGAAAAGGCGCACCGGCCATTCGTAGCCGGCGCCTTCGGTACGGTTGCCGAGGCCGACGAGCGGTCCGCGCGCCATGTTCGCGAGCCACGCGGTCTTGATGAGGCCCTGGCAGTCGATCACCAGATCGTAGTGCTCGGCGGCGAGCGCGCGGCGAAACGCGCCGATCTCGCGCCAGTTGTCGACGGACAGGATGCGCTTGCGCCAGCGCCGCAGCGACACCGGAATCGCGCGGCGCACGCCGGCCACGAGTTCCACGAGCCCGACGAAGCTTTCCTCGACGAGCCAGTCGATCTGCGCGTCGGGATGGCGGCGCCGGATGTCGGCGATCACGGGCATGTTGTGAACGACGTCGCCCAGCGACGACACCCTCACGATCAGTATCTTTTGCGCGCTCAAGAGTGAGAAAACCGGCTATCCGGCTCGAAGATGCGTTGAAAGGACCGCAATTCTAGCGCGCCGTCCATGAAAGACATGAAAAACGCGGCGCGGTAAGGCAACCCGCGCCGCGTTCGGTAGGGGCGACGCTTCGAGCCGTCTTGACGACCTTCGAAGCGCAGCGCCGCATCAGCCGTCAGAACGGCAGTTTCGCATCGGCCTTCTCCGCGAGAATCACGCGGCGGAAGTCGTCCTGGATGCGTTTGAGCGCCGCGTCGTTGTCGGCCTCGAAACGCATCACCACGACCGGCGTCGTGTTCGACGAACGCGCGAGGCCGAAGCCGTCCGGATACTCGACGCGCAGACCGTCGATCTTCACGACGTTGTCCGCGCCGGTGAACTTCGCGTTCTGCTGCATACGCGCGATCAGCTCGAAGTTCTCGCCTTCCTCGAGTTTCAGCTGCAGCTCGGGCGTGGAGTGCGAGTTCGGCAGCGAGTTCAGCAGCTTGCTCGGGTCGGCGACACGCGTGAGGATCTCGAGCAGACGCGCTCCCGTGTACAGGCCGTCGTCGAAACCATACCAGCGGTCCTTGAAGAACACGTGGCCACTCATTTCGCCAGCCAGCGGCGCGCCGGTTTCGCGCAGCTTCGCCTTCACGAGCGAGTGGCCGGTCTTCCACATCAGCGGCTCGCCGCCCTTGTCCTTGACCCACTTCGCGAGATTGCGCGTGCACTTCACGTCGTAAATGATCTGCGCGCCCTTGTTGCGCGACAGCACTTCTTCGGCGAACAGCATCAGCTGACGGTCCGGGTAGATGATCTGGCCGTCTTTGGTGACGACGCCGAGGCGGTCGCCGTCGCCGTCGAACGCGAAGCCGATTTCCGCATCCGTTTCCTTCAGCGCGCGAATCACGTCTTCGAGGTTCTCCGGGTGCGCCGGGTCCGGGTGGTGATTCGGGAAGTTGCCGTCGACTTCGGTGAACAGTTCGACGAGTTCGCAGCCGAGCTTCCTGAACAGCTTCGGCGCGAGCCCACCGGCCACGCCGTTGCCGGTATCGACGACGATCTTGATCGGACGCGCGAGCTTCACGTCGCTCGCGATGCGCTCCAGATACGCGTCGGCGATGTCGTACTCGGCGTAGCTGCCGCTGCCGTCGGCGAAGTTCTCGTCGACGATGCGCTGATGCAGCGCGAGAATCTGCTCGCCGTAAATGGCCGCGCCGCGCAGCACCATCTTGAAGCCGTTGTAGTCCGGCGGATTATGGCTACCCGTCACGACGATGCACGAGTCGACGCGGCGCTCGCCGCCCGCCAGTTTCAACGGTACGCTCGCCGCGAAGTAGCCGACCGGCGTGGGCACCATGCCCACGTTCACGACATCGACGCCGGCCGCACGCAGGCCGTCGGACAGCGCCCCGATCAGCTCGGGGCCCGACAGGCGTCCGTCGCGCGCGACCACGACCGCGTCGCCGCCCTGCGCGCGCACTTCGCTGCCGAATGCGCGACCGATGGAACGCGCGGCGTCGGCGTCGAGCGTCTGGCCAATGACGCCACGAATGTCATACGCCTTGAAAATGGATTTGGAGATCATGTTGGCTCACTTGCGTGCAATGGAAAGTTTTGACCTGCGCACATACGATAACCGGTAAAAACGCAGTAAAAATTCGCGTTAAAAACACCTGTTACCGCGCCTCGATGCGCCCTTGCCGGAAGCGGTCCGGTTCCAACTTATAATTGCGTTTTTCTGACCAGCCTGAATACCGCCATTCTAATGCTTAGACGCCCTCCATTTGTAAAGTTGCCGTGGCTGCCGGCCGGGCGGGCGAATGCGCATAGCGCCGCATGCATGGCCGTGCGAGGCGGCTTGACCGACGCGCAGCGGCGAGCGGCCAACGGATGCTGACGGTCAAGCGCTTCGCCAATCCCGACGTCACCCGAGCTTTGACGAACATCGTCTGGCTGGGTCTCGAGCGGCTCACGCAGATCGGCGTCGCAATCGTGATCAGCGGCATGCTCGCGCGTTACTTCGGGCCCGAAACGTTCGGCAAATGGCAGTACGCGAATACGCTGCTGCTGGTGCTGTCGCCGATCACCTGGGTCTGCGGCGCGGAAATCCTCGTACCGACCATCGTCAACCGGCCGCCCGAACAACTCGGCACCGTCCTCGGCAGCGCGTTCGCGTTGCGCTTCTCCGTCTCGGCCGTTGCGCTGCTGCTCACGTGGCTCGGCATTGCGCTGCACTTCTTCGAACCGCTCGTCGGTGCGATGCTCGCCGGCCTCGCGGTGACGATGCTGTTTCGCGAGCCGTTCGTCGGCGTGATCAACGCGTGGCTGCAAAGCATGACCTACAGCAAGCCGCAATTGCTGACCAGCATGAGCACCGCGGTGATCAAGGCGGCTCTCGTCTATCTGCTGGTGCGCGCGACGGCCGCGCCCGCGCGTTTCGGCTGGCTGTGGGCGCTCGAATCGGCGGCGATCGGCGCGGTGCTGTTGCTCTACTTCATGCGCCGGCATGGCGGCAAGCTGGGCTGGCATGTCGAACGTTCGCTCTTCAGGCACTTCGCGAGCGCGGGCACCGTGTTCTGGCTCGGGCTCATCTGTATGTATCTATTTCTGAAACTGGACCGGCTGATGCTCGAACGCGCGATTTCGTTCGCCGACCTCGGTCGCTACTCGGCCGCCCAGCAGTTGAATGAAAACTGGATCACGCTCGCGCTGATGCTCGCGCAAACCATTGCGCCCGCATTCGTCTACCGCGTGCAAGGCATCGCGCAACTGCGCCGCAACATGTGGCGGCTCACCGCGCTGAGCGCCGTGCTGATGGTGTGCGGCGCGTTCGTGCTCGATCTGCTCGCGGGCTTCATCATCCGCCGTGTGTTCGGGCCGGACTTCGAAGGCGCGATCGAAATCTTCCGCTGGGCCGTGTGGCTGTCGGTGCCCGCCGGCGTCGAGGCGATCGGCAATCTGGTCGTGCTCAAATATCAGGCCAGGTTCGTGTTGCTCGCCAAGTGGCTGCTCGCGCTCGCCGTCGCGTTCGCGGTCAATCTGCTGGCGATCCCGCGGCTCGGCGCGTATGGCGCGCTCGTCGGCCTCGCGGCCGGCTATCTGGCGGCCGTCTCGGTCAATCTTTATTACATCCGTTTCAAATTGCGCCCATGACGAATTCATCCGCCTCCGCGCAAACCACGCTCGACGACGTCGCGGTGCTGATACCCGCCTATAACGGCCAGGCGGACGTCGATTCTACGCTCGCGTCGTTCGAAGAAAGTGCGCTGGTGCACGTACTGATCGTCGATGACGGCAGCACGCCGCCGATCGTCGCGCCCACGCTGCCGAACCTGAAGATCGAAGTGCTGCGCATGGCGCAGAACGGCGGCATCGAGCGTGCGCTGCGAACCGGCATCGACGCGCTCGCGCAGCGCGGCTTTCGCTATGCGGCGCGCATCGACGCGGGCGATCGCGCGGTGCCGCGGCGGCTCGCGAAGCAGCGCGCGTTCATGGAAGCGCATCCGAACGTGGCGGGCCTCGGCATGTGGACCCAGGTCGTCACGCGCGCGGGCGAGCGGCTTTTCATGCTGACGCCGCCGGCCGAGCCGAACGTGATCCGGCGCGAGCGCTTTTTCCGCTCGTGCCTCGCGCATCCGTCGATGATGCTGCGTATCGATGCCGTCCGCACAGTCGGCAACTACCGCGCCGCGTATCGTTCGGCGGAAGACCTCGATCTGTTCGTACGTCTGATGGAACGCTATGACTGCGCGAATCTGCCGGAACTCGGCCTTTTCTATGAGCTGAACGAAGGCGGCATCAGCGCGACGAAACGGCGCCGGCAGATCGGTTCGACGCTGCGTTTGCAGTTGCGCTACTTCAACGTGGCCAATCCGTACGACTGGTTGGGCCTCGCGAAGAATCTGTTGCATCTGATGCTGCCTTATCGCACGTTGCAGCGGGTCAAGCGCGCGCTGCTCACGCCGCGCGCGAACCGTTGAGTCGCGCCGCGTGTGAGCGTTGTCGTTGCCGCTGTCGCTGTCGTTGCCGCTGTCGTTGTCGCTTCATTCGCTGAGGTTCGCGCCGCATCGTAGGGCGCTGTCTCCGTATCAATGGTCCACACTTCATTCAACGCCCGGCATTTCTTCGCATGAAGCCCTCTTTCAAGTCGACGCCCGCGCTACGCATTACACTCGTTTGCAACACGGCCTGGGCAATCTATACCTATCGGCAAGGGCTGATCCGCACGCTGATCGGGCGCGGCGTCGACGTGACGGTGCTCGCGCCGCGCGACCGCACGTTCGAGTTGCTCGCCGCGATGGGCTGCCGTTGCATCGAGCTGCCGATGGCGTCGAAAGGCACCAGTCCGGGCGAAGATCTGCGCACGCTCGTCGCGCTGTATCGGCAGTACAGGACCATCCGTCCGCATGTCGTGTTTCACTACACGATCAAGCCGAACATCTACGGCTCGATCGCGGCGAAGCTGGCTGGCGTGCAGTCGGTGGCGGTCACCACCGGGCTCGGCTATGTGTTCATCCAGCACAGCCGCGCGGCGCAGATCGCCAAAAGGCTGTATCGTTTTGCGTTCCGCTTTCCGCGTGAAGTGTGGTTCCTGAATCGCGACGATCAGGCCGCGTTCATCGACGGCAAGCTGCTCGTGCATCCGGAGCGCGCGCGGCTGTTGCACGGCGAGGGCGTCGATCTCGAGCAGTTCGCGTTCACGCCGCTGCGCGAGCGCGCGGAATTTCGCTTCGTGCTGATCGGGCGGCTGCTGTGGGACAAAGGTGTCGGCGAATACGTCGAGGCCGCGCGGCAATTGCGCGCGCGCTACCGCCACGCGCGCTTCCAGCTGCTCGGGCCGGTCGGCGTCGACAATCCGAGCGCGATCACGCGCGAGGAAGTCGCCGCGTGGGAACAGGAAGGCGTGATCGAATATCTGGGCGAGGCGCACGACGTGCGGCCGTTCATCGCCGATGCCGATTGCGTGGTGCTGCCGTCGTATCGCGAAGGCGTGCCGCGCACGCTGATGGAAGCGTCGGCGATGGGCCGGCCGATCGTCGCGACCGACGTGCCCGGCTGCCGCGAGGTGGTGGCCGACGGCGTCAACGGCTTGTTGTGCGAAGCGCGCAATGCGCAGAGCCTCGCCGCGAGTCTCGCGCGCATGCTCGAGATGAGCGGCGCGGAGCGGCGCGCGATGGCGGAACGCGGCCGGCAGAAAGTCGCAACCGAATTCGACGAACGCATGGTCGTCGAAACGTACAAAGACCTGGTGCAAAAAATCACGGGTGTTTTACTTTAATGGGAGCAACAGCATGACCACGAAGGGCACGATTCTGGTAACGGGCGGCGCGGGCTTCATCGGCTCGCACACCTGCGTCGAACTGCTGAACGGCGGCTACGACGTCGTGGTGATCGACAACCTCGTGAACAGCAAGCGCGAATCGTTGCGGCGCATCGAGAAAATAACCGGCCGTGCGGTGAGCTTCTACGACGACGACGCGCGCGACGCGGCCGCGCTGCAGCGGATTTTCGATGCGCATCCGATCACCGGCGCGATTCATTTCGCGGCGCTGAAAGCGGTCGGCGAGTCGGTCGCGAAGCCGATCGAGTACTACGCGAACAACGTCGGCAGCCTGCTGACGCTACTCGGCGTGATGCGCGATCGCAACGTCAAGCAGTTCGTGTTCAGTTCGTCGGCAACGGTGTACGGCGTGCCGAAGAGCTCGCCTATCGACGAATCGTTCCCGCTGTCGGCGACCAATCCGTATGGTCAATCGAAGCTGATCGCCGAGCAGATCCTGCGCGATCTCGAAGTGTCGGACCCATCGTGGCGCATCGCGACGCTGCGCTACTTCAATCCGGTCGGCGCGCATGAAAGTGGCCTGATCGGCGAAGATCCGGCCGGCATTCCGAACAACCTGATGCCGTACGTCGCACAGGTCGCGGTCGGCAAGCTCGACAAGCTGCGCGTGTTCGGCGGCGACTACGAGACGCCCGACGGCACCGGCGTGCGCGACTACATCCACGTGGTCGATCTCGCGCGCGGGCATCTCGCCGCGCTCGATGCGCTCGTCGAGCGCGATGCGAGCTTCGTCGTCAATCTCGGCACGGGCCAGGGCTATAGCGTGCTCGACGTGGTGCGCTCGTTCGAGAAGGCGTCGGGGCGGCCGGTGCCGTACGAGATCGTCGCGCGCCGCCCGGGCGACGTCGCGCAGTGTTTCGCGGACCCGAGCGCGGCCGAGAAAATCATCGGCTGGCGCGCGCAGTTCGGCATCGAGCGCATGTGCGCGGACCACTGGCGCTGGCAGTCGACGAATCCGCAGGGGTTTGCATAAAGCGCTTCGGCACCAGCGCATCCCGTTAAAAAAATGGCGGCGGCATTCGCGCAGCGCGGATGCCGCCGCCGTTTGCTTTGGCGCTCACCTCGTCAGAACGGTGAGCGCCGTGGCTGCTGAACGCGTTACGCCGTTGCCCCTTCCAGCTGGAACACCGCGACCGCATCACGCAACGCCATCGCATGCTCCTCCAGCGACTTCGCCGCGGCCGCCGCCTGCTCGACGAGCGCCGCGTTGTGCTGCGTGACCTCGTCGATCTGCGACACCGCCTTGTTGACCTGCTCGATGCCGTCGCTCTGTTCGAGCGCCGACGCCTCGATCTCGCTCATCACGCCGGTCACGCGCTCGACGGCCTTCAGCGCTTCCTGAATCGTCTTCTGCGCATCCGACACCAGCGAGGCACCCTCCTCGACCTTCGCCGCCGACTCGCCGATCAGCTCCTTGATCTCCTTGGCCGCCGCGCCCGAGCGCTGCGCGAGGCTGCGCACTTCCGAGGCGACCACCGCGAAGCCGCGTCCCTGCTCGCCCGCGCGCGCCGCTTCGACGGCCGCGTTCAACGCGAGAATGTTGGTCTGGAACGCGATCCCCTCGATCATGCCGATGATCTCCGTGACCTTGCGCGACGACTCGCTGATGCCGTCCATCGTCTCCGTCACGCGCGACACCACCTTGCCGCCGCGCGTGACCGTATCGAGCGCGCCGTGCGCGAGGCGGTTCGCCTGCCTGGCGTTGTCGGCGTTCTGTTTCACGGTCGCCGACAGCTGCTCCATGCTCGCCGCGGTCTGCTGCAGCGCGGCCGCCTGCTGCTCGGTGCGCGCCGACAGATCGGCATTGCCCGACGCGATTTCGTTCGCGCCCTGCGTGATCGCGCTCGTGCTGCCGCGCACCTTGCCGACCGTTTCGACGAGGCCGTCGCGCATCCGCGTCAGCGCGCCGAGCAGCTGGCCCATCTCGTTGCGCGATTTCACCTTGATCGCGACGCTCAGGTCGCCGGCCGCGATGCGCTCGAAGTGCTTGACCGTCGCGTTGACCGGCTTGATCAGCGCCGACGACAACGCGACCCGAGCGCCCACCGCGATCACGAGCGCGATCACCGCGATCGCGCCGAACAGCACTGTCGCGAGCTGGAAGCGTCGCGCGCCGGTCGCGGCCTGCTGATGCTGATTGTCCATCTGCGCTTTTTCGAGCGCGTCGATCGCTTTCGAGTAGGACGCGTACAGGCTGTTCGCCGTGTCGCCCTGGATGTTGCGGAAGGTGTTGAAGTCGAAGTCGGTCAATGCCTTGAATTCCGGTTCGATCGCCTTGTCGACGAGCGCCGCGCGCGCGTCGCCGACGCTCTGCGCAAGCTTGCGCTCTGCGTCGCTCGCGAACGGGCCGGCCATGTAGTTGCGGAAGTCGTTGTTCGATTCGAGCAGCACCTTGTGCGCGGCCGGCAGCAGATCGTCGGTCTGCTTGCCGACGCTGAACAACGTCTGATAGGTGCCCAATGCGAGCTGCACCTGCAGAAGCTTCTCGGAACTCGCCTTCAGATGCGACAGCGCGACCGCACTGCGCTGCGTGTCGTCGAGGCTGTCGTTGGCGAGCTTCAGCGCGCCGTAGCCGACAGCGATCACCGTCAGAAGGAAGGCGACGAATACGCTGATCACGAGCGTCAGTCCGCCACGAATTGTGATGTTATTAAGCATTGGGTCTCCGGAACGCCTTTGTTGCGCGCGACTTACACTTCGTCGCATCCAGGTTTACGGTTGCGGCGCGCGCGCGCCGCATAGGGGGAATCCATGAGGAGCGAGCGCTCACGGGCCTGTGCGGGTCGCTTCGGTCTCGCTATCTGGGATTTTTTGCCGGCCTGGATGAAGGCTTCGCGCCCGTGCCGCGCGCCGGCCGCCGCACGTTTCGTTTGTATAATTCCGCGTCTTCGCTCAGGCCCACTTTCATGCTTAGTTTTGCGCTCGGCTTTCTCGTCTCTCTGCTGATCACGCTGTTGATCGTGCGCTATGCGCATCTGCATGAAAAGTTCTCGACCGACACCGATCTGGCCGGCGTCCAGAAATTCCACGTGCGGCCGGTGCCGCGCATCGGCGGGACTGGGATTCTGGTCGGGCTGATCGTCTCCGCGGTGCAGTTGCATCGCGCGTATCCGGCCGTATCGGGCAGCATTCTCGGGTTGATCGCGTGCGGCATGCCGGCGTTCGGCTCGGGGCTCGTCGAGGATCTGACCAAGCGCGTGTCGCCGCTCGCACGCCTGATCTGCACGATGGCGGCCGCCGCGCTCGCCTGGTTCTTTCTCGACATCGCGGTCACCCGCATCAGCGTGCCGCCGCTCGACTTTCTGCTGTCATATGCGGCGATCTCGTTCGTGGTCACGGTGCTCGCGGTCGCGGCGCTCGCCAACGCGATCAATATCATCGACGGCTTCAACGGCCTCGCGTCGATGGTCGCGTTCATGATGTTCGCGTCGCTCGCGTATGTGGCGTTCCAGGTGCACGACCCGGTCGTGCTGTCCGCGTCGTTCATGATGATGGGCGCGGTGCTCGGCTTCTTCATCTGGAACTTCCCGGCCGGGCTGATTTTTCTCGGCGACGGCGGTGCTTACTTCATCGGCTTCATGCTCGCCGAGCTGTCGATCCTGCTCGTGATGCGCAATCGCGACGTATCCGCGTGGTATCCGGTGCTGCTCTTCATGTACCCGATCTTCGAGACCTGCTTCTCGATCTACCGCAAGAAGTTCATTCGCGGCATGTCGCCGGGCATTCCGGATGGCGTGCATCTGCATATGCTGGTCTACAAGCGGCTGATGCGCTGGGCGGTCGGCGCGCGCACCGCGCGCGAACTGACGCGCCGCAACTCGCTGACGTCGCCGTATCTGTGGCTGCTGTGCCTGATTGCGGTCGTGCCGGCGACGCTGTTCTGGCGGCACACGCTGCATCTGTTCTGCTTCGTCGTGGTGTTCGCGGCGACTTATGTGTGGCTTTACGTGAGCATCGTGCGGTTCAAGTCGCCGCGGTGGATGGTGGTGAGGAGGGGGAAGCGGTAAGCAGAAGCGACAAAGGCTGAAATCGGCTCACTCGGCTCGAAATGTAGCAATAAATCCTCTCTGCACGAGATTCCTCCAAATTCATCAATGCACGGGATAAACAAAAGCCCCGTCGCCGGGGCTTTCGTCTACCTCGTGCGATACCACCGCCATAGCTTCAGGATCGCCACATACACCAGCGCCGCCACGATCAGTTCGATAGTCACCCACACCATGTAATACAGGTCATCAGGGTCACGCACACCGAGCCAATCGGAAGCCGCCCAATATGCATTCGACTCGCTTTCTGTCCACTCGTACGGATACGGCCGGACATAAAGAACAGAGAGAACAAACAGCGCCAGAAACAACGTGACCTTGAACAGTCTACGGGCAAGTGTTGCCATATGTGATGACCTCAATTGTTCCGTAGGCCCGAAGCCCCGAAATGCCGGCAGGGATCGTCAGCAACCAAGTGATGCGCCGTGCCCGCCTGCTGGATGCAACCGGAACTGCCCACGCTTGACACCATTGACCCAAGTGAAATCATCGACTAGTCCATCATCCCGATACATGGCGAACCAGTCACCGTGATTCGACGGATGGCCGAAAACGGCATTCAACGCGTCTTTTCCCAATGCGTAAGCCTGTGAACGGATGCCACCAGTCGGACGGTCGACGATCCAGTATTTGCCGGCGGGAATCGACCCCTTGCTAGGCACAGCCGTGCAGCCGCCCCGATTGCGGTATTGCCGGTCGCCAGAATAAGCGTCAAAGGTGCCGATGCCAGAAATGGTGAGCGGTGATAGTGGCTCGTTATTCACGAGGAATTTGCCGGTGCAGGCCATATGTCACACATCCTGATTACGCTGGCTGTAGGTCATTGCGTCCTGCACAGGGTCCTCCCGTCGGGGAACCTTGCCCGTAAGCGCGCGTGCCCCTGGCGCGCTACAGGTCGATTCCCGATTTGCCGCCTCCTTCGCCTAGGCAAAAAAAGCGCGCCACAAGGGCGCGCAAAAATTTGCATCACAGATAAAAGAGCTAACCGAACCGCCACCTCAGCGAGAAAGCGATACCGGGTTGCGACGATTCAATGCTAGGTGTATGTGCCGGGCGCAGGCTTCAGACAACTCCGAAAAGCCGGGGCGTGCGCGATGGTCGTCAACTCTCCTGAGCAAAAATAGAAAAGCCCCCTCCCCAGGGCTTTCGTCTACTTCGTGCGGTACCACCGCCATAGCTTCATGATCGCCACATACGCCAGCACCGCCACGAGCAGTTCGATAGTCATCCACAGGCCGATATACAGGTTTTCGGGATCGCCGATACCTAGCACCTCCGAAGCGTGCATCCATGCACGCATCTCGGACTCGGTCCACCCATCGTCGTACGGTCGGACAAATCGAAATGACAGAAGGTACAGACCTATAAACAGCAGGACTTTAAGCACCCTTCGGACAGGTGTTGCCATATGTGACGACCTCAATTGTTCCGTAGGCGCGAAGCCCCGAATTGCCGGCAGGGATCGTCATGGTGTGCAGGAGTGAGTTGCGGATTCTCAGGAAATCCGTACGGCTCGGCAGGGTAATGCAGCCAAGCGAAACACCCCGACCACCTGCCGGATGCAACCTGAAGTTTCCACGCCGCACGCCGTTGATCCATGTGTAATCGTCGATTAGCCCATCATCACGATACAGTGCAAACCATTCACTGTGATCGGTCGGGTGCGACGAGTAGTAATTGAACTCATCTTTTAACCACGTTTCTACCGCAGAGCGCACGCCGCCAGTAGGGCGCGGGACGATCCAGTACTTGCCAGCGGGGATCGGCCCGTTATTGGGGACCATTGTGCAGCCGCCCCGATTGCGGTATTGACCGTTGCCGGAATAGGCGTCGAATGTGCCGATGCCATTAATGGTGAGCGGTGACAGCGGCGCGTTGTCCACGAGAAATTTGCCGAAGTAAGCCATGTTTCACGCCTCCTGATTGCGCTGGCTGTAGGTCATTACGTCCTGCATAGGCTCCTCCCGTTGGTGAACCTTGACCGTAACCGCGCGGGCCGCTGGCGCGCTACAGGTCGATTCCGGAATTGCCGCCTCTTTCGCCTGGACAAAAAAACGCGCCTCAAGGGCGCGCAAAACCTTTGCATCACAGAAAAAGAGCCAATAGAGCCGCCACCTCAGCGGGAATGACATACCGGGTGGCGACGGTTCAATGCTAGGTGTGTGTGCCGAGAGCAGGCTTCAGACAACTCCGAAACGCCGAGGCGTGCGCGATGGTCGTGAACTCTCCTGGGCAAAAAAAGGTTCTTCGCGGATTTCCGGGGAAGACCGATTGCGGACAGGCCGTAGTCGCCCAATAGCGGTAATTGAGTGTCTAGCAGAATCGGAGGGATTCACTGAATTGTCCTTCATAAAGACCGAGATCTAGCTTCGCTCAACAAGATCTATAAGGCGCAAATAGCGTGGATCTGATGTCAAATCAGGTTCGGTTTCCGCAATCAGTGCTAGCACCTTCGGTAACTCGTACGGCGGACGGGTGAGAACCTGAGGTGTAGTTCTGTTCATCAAATCCAGCGTCGCTTCAGGGAATAGAGCAGCGATCGGCTGTTCCTCATTGATCTCTCGGGTGAACCGGTAGAACGGATGGTCATTTGTCTCCACCGGCACCAAGAACTTTTTCAGCGCGTCGTAGACGGCCGGGAAGCTATCGCCGGTGTCATCAAGCAGGCCGATCCATACCCGCATCGATGCAGAGGTCCTGTATCGGCGCTCTCTCGGCCAGTCCTCGTTGATTAGAGGGATGACGTGTTTGGCCCAGCCGTTGTCATTTTTTTGTCCAACCAGGCCCAACCAGGGATATGAACCGGTTTCGAGTGTCGTCAGACATCGCTCGAAAGGCCGAACGCATTTCGCGTCGTGAAAGACCGCTCGGCTCATTCGGGTGAAACACTCGCATGAAGCCTAGCCATTGGGCGGCTACCGTCGAGAGGTCGCGATTCCAAGAAAATCCTTCGCCCCACGGAATGGGGTTAAGGCTACGCTGAACAAGCCGCGAATTCGGCAGCGTGTCAGCAATTTGAACGTCGCCAAGTCATGAGGCCGAGCTTGAGCCATTGCTTTTCGAC